>NZ_BAGC01000044.1 GCF_000308655.1 Nocardia niigatensis NBRC 100131
GGTCGCCGGGCGGGGCAAGCGCATGGACGTGGATGTGCTCAGCGAGGTCGAAGTAGGGCGCGTCGATCCACAGCGGCCAGCCCAGCCCGAGCCGAGGCCGGCACAGCAGCTGCCTGAAGCGAGGCACCAAGTGCATTCTCGGCTCGAGGTGGCGCCGAACCGCGTCGAGTCGGACGTTGCCGTCCTCGTCGAGCAGGTTTGTGCCGTCGAGGATGGCGAGCCCGCCGATGTCAGTGGACCAGCCGTAGTCGTCCCAGAGCAGCAGGAACAGGTCCGAAGCGGTCACCCGTTCCAGCAGACGGGTCTCGGCCATGACCCCACGTCCCTTCCTAGACAGCCGCCGCGGTTCCGAGGCCTTGGAGGAACGAGTAAACAGCGATTCCTCCGGCGTGCTTGTACGCGAGTTCCCTGAGCTCCTGGGAGACCTCGCCGAAGGCGGTCATGCGGTGGTCGTACGCGTACTTCTCGAAGAGGATCGCCCGCGCGTGCATGACGTGAGTGTTGTGCTCGATCAGCCCTTGTCCGCTCGGGTACGCCTCGTGGACCTCGCACTCGGTTCCGTCCTCGCTGATGAACCAGTCGTAGCGAAGGGTCTGCGTGTCCTTCTCTCGGGTCAGCCGCATGATCTCGGCCGCTTGAGCTTTGAACCCTTCCAGTTGACCTGGACGGATCTTCAGATGTGCGTGCAGTTCCAGATGTCCCATAACTCCTCCCGTCATCGACATCGGGTGCGATCGTTCTGACCGAGGCGACTAGACCGTTGCCGTCCGTTCGAGTCCCTGCAGGAACGAAGAAACGGCCGACATCGCCCCTATTCGCTCTTCGACGAGTTCGAGGAAATCCTCCAACACCCCGCCGTCGAGGGGCGCCTGGTGGTCGGACGCAGTGGTCACACGGTCTTCGGGACGTGACTCCGGTAGATCACCCGCATGACCTTGTGGCCGAGGTCGGCGGTCGGTTCGAACATCAGCGGGCATCCTCCGTCGATCACAGTGATGCCGTGCCCACGCCCGTAGGCCGTGGCCGTGTCGCTGACGCTGCCCGCGCCGTAGGACCGGTGCATCCATACGTGTTTGATCCCCAGCTCGGCGCACTCACGCATCGCGCTGTCGGCCTTGTCGGGCGCGGTGGCGATGACGACGGCGTCGACCCCTCCTGGGATGCTCTTCAAATCGTGATAGCTGCGCGCACCCTCGACCTCGTCGGCATTGGGATTGACCGCGAACACCTCATACCCACGATCGCGCAGACGCTTGTACACGACGTTGGATCCGTGCTCCTTGGGTTTCCGCGATACACCCGTCACCGCGATTCGCTTGTTCGCAAGGAACGCAGAAGCTGCTTCCTTCATCGTCGGCATAATCCACCTCCTGTCACCGCCCGCATTACCTACGCCGGCGTAGTGCCGCCGGTCTCTGTCGAATCGGGAGTCTCTCGTTCGACTTCGATCGAGTAGTCCGCGGCGAGCGCGGCGAGCGCTCCGATCGCGGCCACCGTGGGCGCGAGGAGGAAGCCGGCCACACCAACCGTGACGGGTACCTCCATCACGGTCTTGCCGTCTGAGTCCTTGATGATGATCCGACGAACGTTGCCTTCGTGGACCAATTCCTTGACCCTCTCCGCGAGGTGGCCGCCCTTCACGTCGACCTTCTCTGTCGATGTCGTCGCTTGCCGTGCCATTCCGTTCACCGCCTCCGCTGCGCTGTCCGGCAGACCGCGTCCTCTCCGTTCCCGCGGCTCAACCTCGATGTCCGGCTCATGGCCGGACCCCCTCCGTTCTTCACATCGTCGTCTTCGAGACCGCCTCGAGGCAGGGCCGAAGGTCCACCCCTCACCGGGCCGAACCGACTGACTGCCGGGGTCAGATTCGCGACCTATTGATCGGTACCGCGCCGAGCATCAACCTCTGACGCCTCGCGCTGGCCGGTTCGGTCAGCGCGGTATGCGGCTACTTGGTGAGATCTGACCGTTCCGAGTGGGGCCATGCCCGCAGTACGCAGCCAGCCCCCGAGGTTTGCTGCCCGAGGTTGCGGAGGGCGGGCGGCTGGACTACCCGCATCGGTGGGTGCGCTTGCCCAAGCGGCTTCAATGGTCGGAAGATGGGACTCGAGCGCTTCCGGCCAATCCTTGTGAATAGCAACGAGTTTAGTCATCCGGTCGAGCGAGTCTCGGCGGTTGTTCAACCAGGTGCCGCCCGTGTTCAGCATCCCTGAGATCACAACAGCGGCAGCAGCAATCAGGCCGATGTAGTCGACGAACGTGGAGCCTCGGGGTTGAGCTTGCGCCGGTTGTACGGCATCTGCGAACCAAGTCAGCACGCCCAGAACTCTGCCAGCGCACCGGCGCTCAAACTGGGCGATCACCGAAGAGAACTGCGTGACTGGCGAGGATCCGAAGATTGCGCGCCACCCGCCGACTACAACAGTGACTTCGACGATCCTTGGCATGCACTGGTTTTCATGCAAGAAGTGGCGCGGGAAGGCATCTACTGGAAGGCGATAGATGGGGCCTTGCTGCACGAGTCGAACCTGCCGATGCCGTTCGGCAGTGTGGACGGCTACCTCGAGCGAAGCCGGCGACACACACTGACACCCTGCTTTGCAGAGCTGCGCCGCGCGGTCGCCGCGCAGCTGGACAATGATCGCTGAGGCACGAGGAACCATCGGCCGTCGATCAATTACATGGAAGCATGTCGGCCGAGATCGCGTCCGGCAGATCGCCGGGGCAATTCACGCTCATCGGCAGTTGCGGTGCGTTCGGCCAGCCTCGGATGGCTACGGCCAGTTGATCTTCCGTGCCTCGGGCTGGCCAGCCCGGTCAGCGGCATGATGATGCGTTCGGCCAGCCTCGAATCAGGACAGGCAACTGTTCTTCGGCTGTCTGGGCAGCTCGACCCGAACAGCGCGGGAACGCACGAGCGGAGGTTGAGAATCGATCGATTCTCGACCTGCGCTCGTACCCAGGGACGTTCAGTCGATCTGCAGGTTCAGCGTGTACGAGGCGTCGTGCTCGGGCGAGGTAATGGTCAGGTAGTAGGTGCCCGTGGCCGGGAGGTAGAGCTGGGTTCCGGTGGTGTCGATGGCCAACTGCTGGCCGTCGGGCGAGGTGAGCGTGTAGACAGCGGTTCCTGAGGCGGAGGTGTAGTGCGAGGTGATGTCGGTGCTCAGCTGCTGACCGGCGCGGGCGTCGAAGTACCAGGTGTCGGAGTATCCGCGGTTGATGTAGCCGTCCACGGCGCCGTGGTCGGTGCCGAGCGCGAACTTGATCTCGGCATTGACCCCGCTGGCATTGGCGGCACCCGCGCCTGCCAAGGGGATGAAGAGCGCCGCCGCGATCGCAATCATGGCGACGGCCGCTTTACGGGCGGCGGTGGCAAAGGCAGTCATGAGGTTCCCCCAATTCGATGTATCGGACGGCGCTACGCCACGTCGGCGTCCGCTCGTTCGGCCGGATGTTCTTCCATTCGGCACTACCGTATCTTTCGCGTCCGAGGCGAAACCCGTTGCGCCCCTATTCTCATGGGCACGCAGGCCACCGAACCGCAAACCTCACCCGCACTGGTGCACAAGACTTCTCGCGCCAGCACCTTCGAACCACCCGGGTAGCGGCAGGAGAGTGCGCTGCCACGCGGACATGCACGGCCAACCCACCTGTTCTAAACGTTCACTACAGCTGAGGAATTGGCGCGAAATTGCCTTTCTACAGCGGATTGTGCGGGATTTGACCGGTCGCACGGCATTCGGCAGATCAGTGCGTTTTCGCCAGCAGGCGCGCCGCGGCCGTCCCGACCCGAGCGATCAGCGGCGATACGGGACGTCGCCGTGAAAAGCCAGTACTGGATACGGGTCACGAGCACGTTCCTCCGACGATCGCAACAGAACCGACGAGAACCGTCTCGACGTCGGTGCCCCACCGGCGGAAGAGCGCATTTGGCTGAGTCCGAGCCATCGCCGGTGGGTTCCGCTACTGGGTTGTCATCGATTTGGGGTGGTGGCTTGTGCAGGGTCTTTGCAGTAGGCGAGGTCGGGTGGGCAGGGGGCGAGGATGGTGGAGAAGTATTGGAGGGCGGAGAACAGGGTGACGGGTCCGCCCGCGACGACGAGTCCGATCATGGAGCCGACCGCGCCGATGGTGGCGGCGCCGAGGACACAGCCTGCGATGGTCGCGCCGACGAAGGGGACGAGGAGGGCTAGAACAGGGCTGCTGACGACGGCGCCGGCGGCGGCGCCGACCAGGCATCCGACTCCGGCTCCGAGGACGGCTCCGAGGACGGCGCTGACGGCGGCGCCGATGGAGGCGCGCTGGGCGAAGGCGCCGAGGGCCTGGGCGTCGCGCGGGGTGAAGGATTCGGCGATCTGGGTGGCGGCTTGATCGGCGGTGATGATCCGGTCCGCGGTGACGGGCTCTGATACGGGCCGGCCGTCGCTCCGGTCGGGGGTGAGTGTTGCTGTGGTGCCGTCGATTCGGGCGGTGACCGGGTAGGCGGTGTTGTCGATGCGGTACGTGAGTGGGATCGCGGCGATCGGTTGCTTATCGCGGGTGGTGAGGACGAGTTGGTCTGCGACCAGTCTGAATTCGCCGCCGCTGACGGTCAGGACGGCGGTATCGCCTCGACGGGTGACTTCGTAGTGCACCGCGGTGCTGTCGTCGCCGGGCTGGGCGGTCGCGGTCGCGGTGGTGAGTGCGACCGCACTGGTGGCGAGCACCGCTGTGAGGGTTTTCCTCATCGAATGGTTCCTTGGTTCATCAGGGTGTTGCGATGGTGGAATGCGTTGTGGGTGAGGTCAATTCGGCAGTGGCATCACTTCGCGACCGAAGCCAGCTTGGCCGCCACCCACCTCGCCAGCGGCGGAGTGGCTCGAGACAGCGCGTACATGACGTGGGCTTCGGCTGCCACGGGAGCCACGGCGCGGTCGCGGTCGACGGCCCGCAGGATATTGCGGGCGACGCGTTCCGCGGTGTAGCCACGCTTCTTGTAGGTGCTGGCGAGGTTTTCGCGCCGTTGATCGGCGTTGTGCCCACGGATGGGGCTGGTCTGGGTGATGGCCGTGTTGATGACTCCCGGGCAGATCGCGGTGACGCCGATGCCGTGCGGATCGAGTTCCATGCGCAGTGCCTCGGACAGGCCCAGAACCGCGAATTTGGTTGCGCTGTAACCGACGAGCTGGGGATTGGCCAGCAGCCCGGCGGCCGAGGAGAGGTTCACGACATGCCCGCCACGGCCGCGGTCGACCATCGCGGGAATGAAGGCGTTGCAGCCGTGCACGACACCCATCAGATTGATCGACACCAGCCACTCCCAATCCGCGAGGCTGGTGTCGAGGAAGCCGCCGATGAGCCCGACGCCTGCGTTGTTGACCACCATGTCCACGCCATCGAAGCGGTCGTGGGTAGCGGCGGCGAACGCGATCATCTGATCCGGATCGGCCACGTCCACCCGGCTGGTGACGACGTCATTGCCGCGGGCGCGGGCCCTGTCGGCCGTGTCGGCGAGGCCGGCCTCGTTGATATCGCACAGGGCGAGGTCGGCGCCGCGGGCGGCACACAACAAGGCCAGCTCGCGTCCGATGCCGTTACCCGCACCGGTGATGGCTACGACGCGGCCGGAGAGATTCGCGGTCTTGATTCGGGAAGGGGGAGTGATCATGGTCACAAGCTAGGAGTAACCCGTTCCGAAGCGCTCGTGTCTCGGCGCCAACATCCGTCGACCTCGTTGTCGCACCGCGACAATGCTGAGTAGGTTCGGCGCCATGGACATCGAGTGGCCACCGGCGCGGCAGCCGACCGCTGAACGGGTGTGGCGAGAGGTATTGCGCCCGATCGCGGTCGAGATGCGGTTATCGGCGGGCGAGCTGGCCGCCCGCGCGGTCGCCCGGATGCAGGACGAGCTACCGGAGCTGTTCCCTGATACGCAGACCGTGACCGAGAACCTCGTCAGCACCGAGGCCAGCCTGCGCCAGTTGGCACAGGTCATGGAGATCGGAGCCGATCCACAGCAGCTGGATTTGCCGCCGTCGACACTGGCGATCGCCCGTTCCGGGGTGCGGCGCCAGGTCGCGCTGGCCGATCTCATGCGGTTCTACCGTCTCGCTCAAGAGCAGGTGTGGAAGTGGATACTCGACCGGATCACCGTGAGGGCCCGGGACGCGAGTGAGCAGGCCACCGCGATCAGGCTGGCCACGGAGTGGATCTTCGCCTATGCCGACGGGGCGATGATCCGCGCCGAGCGAGCCTACGAAGTCGAGCGAGAGACGTGGTGGCGCACCGCCGCGGCGGCGCGGGCCGTGGCGATCGAGGAGATCCTCGAGGGCGGGGAACGTGATGGGCACCGGGCGTCGGCACAGCTGCGGTATGAAGTGATCCGGCATCACATCGGCGTGATCGCATGGGTCGAGCAGATACCCCAGGACGGCGATGTTCTTCCCGCGCTCAACGATTCCGTCGCCGGGTTCGCCCGCGCTGTCGGGGCCGAGAGCACTCTCGTGCAACCGATGGGCTCGCTGGCCGTCATGGCGTGGGTCAGCCGCCGCGGCGCCTTCTCCGCCGCCGACCTCGACAATGTGCGACGCCATCGGGAGATGCGTGACCTGCCCGCGGGCGTCAAAATCGCTCTCGGCGAGCCGAATCGGGCGCTGGACGGGTTCCGCCGCAGTCACATCCAGGCGGCCCACGCCCGGCGGATCGCCTCGATGGTCGGGCCTCACGGCGACGCGGTGACGCGGTATCGCGATATCGCGGTCGCCGCGCTCGGCACCGCCGACGGTGATCACGCGCTGGCATTCATCACCGCGGCGCTCGGGCCGCTGGCGGCCGACGACGACGCCACCTACCGGTTGGCGATGACCTTGGCGGTGTTCCTCGACGAGAACGGCAGCCGCATTCGCGCCGCCGAGCGTCTCAACGTGCATCCCAACACGGTCGCCTATCGGGTGCGTCAGGCCGAAGAGCTGCTGGGCCGCGGCATCGACACCGGCACCTTGGAGTTGCGCGTCGCACTGGCCCTGCTTCCCGCCCTCCCCGGCTTGACACATCCGCGGCCGACGGCATTGTGACTCGACGACAAAAGCCCTCTCGAACGTTGTCGCGCAGCGCCGAGAGTATGTGATCTGGGTCTCCTAACGTCGGGAACGCGGCCGATCGGTCCGCAGTCACCAACGCAACGAGGAGCCTTGAATGCAGGCCCAGCAGCAACTCGACGTCAACTACATGAGTGGCGCCGACAATCCGTGGATCCCGTTCACCCCGCTCACCGATCAGGTGCACCTCAAATACTGGAAGGTGGACCCGGTGCGCGCGGAGATCATCGTGTCGATGAAGTTCCCTGCCGGGCTCGAGCTTCCGCCGCACTACCACACCGGCATCGTGGTCGGTCATACCGTGAAGGGCGCGTGGCGGTACAAGGAGAACAACTGGATCTCCCGCGGAGGTGACACCGTCTACGAGGTAGCCGGCTCCTCGCACACCCCGGAGAGTCTCGAGGAGACCGAGGTCTTCTTCTTCCTGGTGGGCGAACTGCTGTTCCTCGACCAGGACAACAAGATCCTCTGGCAGGAGAACCACAAGACCTCCATCGAGCGGTACAACGCCTACTGTGTCGAGAACGGAATCACCCCGCGCGACCTGACCAGTTGGGAGGCCTGAGCCATGCCCGGTATCGAGCCGAACCAGGACCAGGCAGCCGCCCTGATGGCCGCCGCGGCGGACAACAGCGACCCGGTCGTGATGATCAACCTCCTGCAGTTCCGCCCCGAGGACGGCGGCACCAATTATCAGCGGTACGCCCAGGCCGTGCAGCCGCACCTGGACGCGGTCGGCGCCTCGGTGTTGTACGCGGGTGACGCCGACCAGGTCGTCGCCGGGAACATCGACCAATCCTGGTGGGACGCAATCGTTGTCGTTCGCTATCCCTCCCGAGCGGCGTTCCTCACGATGGCGACCAGCCAGGAGTATCAGGAACAAGCTCACGTCCACCGGGCGGCGGCGCTGGAGAGTACCCATTTGATCGCGACGGATCCGTGGCCCATCAGCCGATGAGCGACACCAGCGTGTTCGAACAACGACAGATCGTCGTCGCCGGAGTCCGCTCACCGGTCCTGGTGGGCGGGCTCGGCGATACCGATCAGGCAGTGGTCTTCGTCCACGGCAACCCGGACGCCGGCGGTGACTGGATGCCGTTGCTGACCGAGGTGGCGACATTCGCTCGCGTCATCGCACCGGATATGCCGGGCTTCGGCGGTGCCGAGCGACGCGCCGACCAGGATTACACGGTGGCGGCCTACGCCGCCCATCTGGCCGGAGTCCTCGATGAACTCGGTGTCGGCACAGCGCATTTGGTTGCCCACGACTTCGGTGGTCCGTGGGCACTGGCGTGGGCCGCTGCGCACCCGGGACAGGTCGGCAGCGTCACCCTGATCAACACCGGGGTGCTGACCGATTACCGCTGGCATCGGATGGCGCGTCTGTGGCGATTGCCTGTTATCGGGGAACTGGTGCAGGTGCTGGCGACACCGCGAGTGCTGCGCGCTGTTCTGCGACACGACAACCCGGGGTTGCCGACCTCGTGGCTCGAGCGCATCGTCGGCCACGCGCTGCCGTGGGGAACCAAACGGGCCGTGCTGCGCCTGTACCGCTCCACCGATACAGCGGCGATCGAAGCGCTCGGGATCCCGCTTCGTGAACTCGACCTGCCGGCGCTCGTCGTTTGGGGCGAGTCCGACGTCTACATTCCGGTTGAGCAGGCGCGGCTGCAGCTCGAGGTCTTTCCCCGCGCCCGTGTCGAAACACTTGCGGGAGTGGGTCATTGGGCCTGGATGGAACAGCCGGACCGGGTCGTCGGACTCGTCGCGCCGTTCCTGCGCGCACAGCTCACCCGCCAGGACTCCGGCGAGTCGTGACTCGTCGAGGGCGACTGACCGACTGAACCGAGCCAGGACGAGACGAATGGCTTCGGAGCTCCCGCCGCCGTCTCGTCCTGGCCACCGAACCCGACAGCGGCTGTCGGTCGCGCCGCTGGAATCGCACTACTACCTCAGGAATTTCCAGTGATCGATGCTCTGACCATGGATGACTATCCGCTCACGTTGACCCATGTGGTCGAGCGTGCCGAACGTTTCCATGCCGGGAGAGAGGTGATCTCACGGCGGCCGGACGGCAGGATCGACCGCACGACACTCGGTGCTTGTGCCGCACGTGCGCGGCGATTGGCTTCCGCGCTCGCGGAATTCGGTGTCGGCATCGGGGATCGGGTGGCCACGCTGCTGTGGAATCAGGCCGAGCACCTCGAGCTCTACCTCGCGGTCCCGGCAATGGGAGCGGTGGTACACACCTTGAACCCGAGGCTGCATCCGGACGAACTCGCATTCATCGCGGCCGATGCGCGTGACCGGGTGATCGTGGTGGACGAGTCCCTGCTCGACGTGTTCGAGCGTTTCGGCCCCGCGCACCCGTTCGAGCATGTCATCGTCGTCAGCCACAGCGGGGCGGTGCCCGCGGGGATGCAGGACTACGCGGACCTGATCGCTGGCAGTGTGCCGATGGTATGGCCGGTGCTCGACGAACGGCTCGCCGCCGCCCTCTGCTACACCTCGGGGACTACCGGTCGCCCGAAGGGAGTCGTGTACTCGCATCGTGCCCTAGTGCTGCATTCGTTGGCGGCTGCCCTGCCCGATCAGCTGGGTGTATCGGCTCGTGACACCTTGCTGCCGGTGGTTCCGATGTTCCACGCCAACGCGTGGGGACTGCCGTACGCGGCAGCGCTGCTGGGGGCTCGGCTGGTGCTGCCGGGGCCGCTCCTGGACCCGGTCAGCGTGCTCGATCTGCTTGCCGGCGAACGCGTCACGATGACCGCCGGGGTGCCGACGGTCTGGATGGGCATGCTCGCCGCTCTCGACGCGGAACCGCGGCGCTGGGACCTCGGCCGCCTCGATCGGCTCGTGGTCGGCGGCGCGGCGGTGCCCAGGGCCTTACTGGAAGGGTACGACCGGCACGGTCTGACCGTGATCCAGGCGTGGGGCATGACCGAGACCGCGCCACTCGGCAGTGTCGCCCGGCTACCCGAGGACCTGGATGCCCATCCCGTCGAAGCGCAGGTCGCGTTCCGAGTGCGACAGGGTATCGCGGTGCCGTTCATGGAAATTCGCGCACGCGACGAGAACGGCGAACTGATCGATTGGGACGACACGGCGATGGGTGAGCTCGAGGTGCGCGGCCCCTGGGTGGCGTCGGCGTACCACAATGGGCAAGGCGCGGACAGCTTCACTCCGGACGGCTGGTTCCGCACCGGCGATATCGTCCGTATCGATCATCGTGGGTGCCTGCGGATCTGTGATCGGGCCAAAGACCTCGTCAAGTCCGGCGGGGAGTGGATCTCCTCGGTGGATCTGGAGAACCATCTGATGGCGCATCCGGCCGTGGCCGAGGCTGCGATCATCGCGATTCCCGATCATCGATGGGGCGAGCGTCCGCTGGCGGTCGTCGCCCTGCGCGAGGGGATGCATGTGGGTCCCGGGCAGCTCCGAGATCATCTATCCACCGAATTCGCTCGCTGGCAGCTACCCGAACACTTCGAGTTCGTCGACGCCATCCCCCGCACGGCGACCGGCAAATTCAAGAAGACCGCGCTTCGTGACCGCTACTCACCCGGCTGACCAGGATGACAGAGATTCCTTGTCGGCCGATGTCGAGCGGGGACCTATCACCCCGAGCCGCTGTTTGTCGCGGCGCGACAACAGGCGATGGCAAGCTTGGCTCCCGATGACGAGCGCAGCGCTTCGTGGCACTCCTAGCTTCGTGGCTATGCCACTACGTGCTTCCTCGTCCCGAACCACCGACCTGCGCAAAGGCATGGCCCCAATTCCGGGCGGCCGGTTCGCCATGGGTTCACTGGACTTCTTTCCCGAGGAGCAACCGGTGCGTGAGGTTGTCGTGGAACCGTTCTGGATCGACGTCCACCCGGTCACGAATGCCGCATTTCACCGGTTCGTCCGGGAGACGGGATATCTCACGGTGGCCGAGCGGGAACTCGACCCCGAGGACTTCCCCGGTGCCGATCCGCTGGAGTTGGCGCCGGGAGCCTTGGTGTTCCGTTCGCCGGGCGGGCCTGTGCCACTGGATGATTGGCGGCAGTGGTGGTCGTGGGTACCGGGCGCGAGCTGGCGGAATCCGGGCGGGCCGGGCACGACCCTGGACGGACGTACCCACCACCCCGTGACGCACGTCGCCTATGCCGACGCCGTCGCCTATGCCGAGTGGGCCGGCAAGACACTTCCCAGCGAGGCCCAGTGGGAGTTCGCGGCCCGCGGCGGCCTGGTCGCGGCGACCTTCCCGTGGGGGCCGGAGTTCGCCCCGAAAGGGCGGCGGATGGCCAACACGTGGATGGGTCGCTTTCCGTGGGAGTTCCTGCCGGGCAAAGGCCAAGCGGCGCAGCCGGGAACGACCAAGGTCGGGACCTATCCGCCGAACGGGTTCGGCCTGTTCGATATGGCAGGCAACGTCTGGGAGTGGACCAGCGACTACTTCCGTCCTGACCACCGTGCTCCGGCAGGCTCGTGCTGCGCCCCCGGCAACACGGGATCGGCTGACACGCCACCGGAGCCCGAGGCCGGTGAGCGTTTCCGACGCCGGGTGGTCAAGGGCGGGTCGTATCTGTGCGCACCGAATTACTGCTTGCGGTACCGCCCCGCGGCACGCCAGGGCCAGACCGAGGACACGGCGACTTGTCATCTCGGGTTCCGTTGCGCCTTGCCCGTGTGATCACGCGGCCGATATCGGCCGGTGCACTTCACTTTCCGACAACCAGTTCAATTCCTCGATCCGGGTGACGCACTGGCTTCACACCGGATCGATACCGAAAGGTCCTCCCCGCAGTGATGGAACAGCCCCGCGAAAAGTCCTCCCCCGAATCCGATTCCGCGCCTCTGCCCTCCCGCAAGAGACTATCCAGGCGTTCGATTCTCGGTGGTTTCGCCGCAGCGGGCGCGACGGCCGCCGCCATCCCGCTGATGGTCACATCCGGGAATTCCAAGACTGACGCTGCTCGCGACTACGGGACCGGAATCGATGACGGATTCCACGGCAAGGCCGAACTCGACGCGCGCGACTCCAAGCCCGACTGGACCCCATACGAGATCAAGAAGGCGCCCGCCGGTGCCCCGAACGTGCTGGTGGTGCTGTTCGACGACGTCGGTTTGGCGACATGGTCTCCGTATGGCGGCCGGGTCAACATGCCGGTGCTGCAGCGCCTTGCCGACGATGGGCTGACCTACACCCAATGGCACACGACGGCACTGTGCTCGCCTACCCGATCCTGCTTCCTGACCGGCCGCAATCACCATGTGAACCGATTCGCGTCGATCGTGGAGGGCTCCAACGGTTTTCCCGGTGCGGCGGGCCGCCTGCCCGCTCAATGCGCGACGGTCGCGCAGGTGCTCCAGGAAAACGGCTACAGCACGTTCTGGCTCGGCAAGAACCACAATGTTCCCGAAAGCGACATATCCAGTGGCGGTGCCAAGTCGGAATGGCCGCTGCAGAAGGGGTTCGACCGCTTCTACGGGTTCCTCGGCGGTGAAACCAACAACTGGTACCCGAACCTCGTGGAGGACAACCGGTTCATCGAGGCGCCCTATGGTCCGGAGCATGGCTACCACCTGTCGAAGGACCTGGCCGACAACGCCTTGAAGATGCTGCGTGACCAGCGGTCCAGCAATCCTTCGAAGCCCTGGTACATGTGGTTCTGCCCCGGTGCCAGTCATGCCCCGCACCACAGCCCGGCCGAGTACGCCGACAAATACAAAGGACAATTCGACGACGGTTACGAGGCGTACCGAGAATGGGCACTCGCGCGCATGATCGACAAGGGCATCATGCCGAAGGGTACCGCACTGACGCCGCTCAACCCGTTACCCGAAGATGTTGCCTACGCGGCAGATTCGGTGCGACCGTGGGAATCGCTGAGTTCCGACGAGAAGCGATTGTTCTCGAGGATGGCCGAGGTATTCGCCGGGTTCTCGGAGTACACCGACGCCCAGGTCGGGCGAATCGTCGACTATTTGGAGCAGACCGGCCAGCTCGAGAACACGGTCATCTTCTACTGCGCCGACAACGGTGCTTCCGGTGAAGGTTCACCGAACGGCTCGGTCAACGAGAACAAATTCTTCAACGGCTATCCCGACGATCTCGCCGAGAACCTGCGATATCTGGATCGGCTCGGCGGCCCCGACACCTACAATCACTATCCGACCGGCTGGGCTGCGGCCTTCTCCACTCCGTTCCAAATGTTCAAACGCTACTCACAGTTCTCCGGCGGCACCTGCGACCCGTTGGTAATCCACTGGCCCAAGGGAATCAAGGACAAGGGGCAGATCCGGCACCAGTACCATCACTGCACCGACATCGTCCCGACCATTCTCGAGATCACCGGCATCCAGATGCCCGAGGAGTTCCGCGGGGTGGAGCAGTATCCGGTCAATGGGGTGTCGATGCGCTACAGCTTCGACGACGCCAACGCGCCCACCACAAAGAAGCGTCAGTACTACGCCATGCTGGGTACCCGCGGCATCTGGGAGGATGGCTGGAAGGCAGCCTCCCTGCACGCCGCGCTCAGCAACAAGGGCCACTTCGACCAGGACAAATGGGAGCTCTACCATGTCGACGAGGACCGCTCCGAGTCCAGGAACCTCGCAGATCGATACCCTGACAAGCTCGAGGAATTGATCAGGGCCTGGAACGAGGAAGCCAAGGACAACTACGTCCTCCCACTCGACGACCGTTCCGCCGTCGAGCAACTCGGCCTCGATCGGCCCCATGCCGAACCACCACGCGA
The DNA here is from genome assembly GCF_000308655.1 of Nocardia niigatensis NBRC 100131. GTDB lineage: Bacteria > Actinomycetota > Actinomycetes > Mycobacteriales > Mycobacteriaceae > Nocardia > Nocardia niigatensis. The sequence continues at coordinate 13,820 of NZ_BAGC01000044.1, forward strand.
CCGCTATGTCTACTACCCGGGCACCTCGCCGGTCCCCGACGGTGCCGCCGTCAATGTCTGCGGCAGGTCGTACAAGATCGTCGCCAACGTGGACCTCGCCCCCGATGCCCGAGGCGTCATCTTCGCCCACGGCTCTCGCTTCGGTGGACATGCCCTCTTCATCAAGGACGGCAGGCTGCACTACGTCTACAACTTCCTCGGCATCCAACCCGAACAGGACTTCGTCGCCGCCACACCGATCACCCCGGGCAAACACGTTCTCGGAATGGAGTTCAACCGCGAAAAGACCGGGAAACACGGCGAATCCGAGGGCACCACGACGTTGTACATCGACGGCCAACCCGTCAGCAGGGGTCCGATGCGCGCCCAACCCGCCAGATTCGGCCTGGCCGGCGAGGGCCTCAGCGTCGGATACGACAGTGGCGACACGATATCTCCGCAATACCAAAGCCCGGCTGCCTTTGTCGGAGGAACCATCCGGGACGTCACCATCGACATAGGCAAGAAGTCCTTCGCTGACCTCGAAAGGGAGGCCGCGGCCGTACTGGAAGGAAACTAGCGAACAGACTGTGCGCCACAGCACCACGAGTCGCCGTCCGAACGTGATTCTGACTCAACGGAACAGGCGGCCCTGGACTGACAATGATGACGAACGCGGCGATGGTGAAATCGACCGCTTGCAAGATCGCAATGATCCGAGAAGCCTGGTTCCGTTGGTCCTGCCGGCCGCCCACGATGTCCTGGAATCGGCAGTAGCGGATGTCTCTGCGCCGCAGCCGGTTCGAACTGGCCGCCCGCTCCGCGCTGGCCGGTTCGGTGCGCACGGTATGCGGCAATAGAGTGCGTCGCGAGAGCCAGCGAGGACGAGGCGAACGTTCAGGGCGGGCCAGCCATGCACCGGCATCAGCCGGGGCAATAGGCAGTCTCGGCGGCGTTCACGAAGGCCATCGCCGAGCCGAACTCGCCTGGCTCTTCGCTCAGGAACTCGGCCAGACTGTGCTTCGATAGGCCGTCCGCGAGCAGATCGCAGACGGCATGGCCACCTTCGGAAATGCCTGGGAAATCCGAGATGATGTCGGGAAGTACCTGAATGCCATCCCGCTGGATGAGCAGGAACCCGAAATACGCGTCCTGTAACGGGCCGTAGTTGTGGGGGCCCGCGACCGGCCGAAGCTCTGCCGACGGCAATGCCGAGGCGGGGGCGGCGAACAGAACAGCAGCGGCCGCGGCGGCGAGCCCTGTAGCGATCTTCGAGAAGAGCAAGACGATTCCAATCGTGGGACAACTGCGCGACCCGGTGGTCGCCACGAAGATCGTAAATGAGGTCGCCGAACTGGGCCGGGCGTCAATTCGCGTTACGCCACTGGACCGCACGTGGCGGGTCGCCGGCAACCTCGTCGGCCGGTTCGGTCAGCGCGGTATGCGGCAATAGCGGATGCTCTGGGCGGTCAGTCCAGTTGTGCCTCTGATTGAGAATCGGCGATGGTGCGGGCCATGTACTGGTTCTTGCCTGAGGCCGGGCATAGGTTGGAAGGTTCGAACTCGCCCACGTCGGTCGCTTCCGTGTGATCGACGAAAACCCATGGGTCTGTGCGTCGGTCACCGTCGATCGCGGGAATGCTGGGGTCGTGGCGAGCACGGACCGGGCGCCAGCAGATCGGGCAGATCATGTTCTTCTTTGTAATCATCGGCATCGATTCTCCACGAGTATGTCGACCTACGACGAAGGACGGCGATGCCCTGGAATCGGCATATAAAGACGTTCTGCGCCTCGGTTGTGTGGACGTGGGAACGTCCTCCTGATGCGCTTGTCGGGCTTGGTGTCCCATCGCAGGAGGAGGACGTTCGATGAGTAACGGTAGTCGCTTGTCCAGGGGTGATCGCAACCGCAACGCGCGTTTGAGCAGGCTGCGGGCGCTGGTGGCGACCACTGACGCGATCGTGGGGATCGACCTTGCCGACCGCAAACAGATGGTCGTGGTCACCGATCACGACTCGAAAGTACTGGCCCGCAGAACATTCCGATGCCGGGCGTGGGATCTGGGGGCGGCGCTGGACTGGGCCGGGCAGCGTGCCGCGGCGGCCGGGTTCGCTGCGGTGACGGTGGCGTGTGAGCCGACCGGGCATCGGTGGCGGGTGCTGGGTCAGTTGGCCGCGGATCGGGGCATGGCGTTCGTGTGCGTGCAACCGGCGATGACCTCCTGGTCGCGGCGCGCCGAGGACCTGACTCACGACAAGACCGACGAGAAGGACGCGGTGCTGATCGCCCGGCTGACCGCCCAACTGCGTTGCTATGCACCCGAACCGGTCGACGAAACCTGGGGCAGGCTCCGGCATCTGGGCGCGCGGCGGGAGCGATTGCTCGCGGGTATCGGCTCTCATATGCAGCAGATCCGGGCTCTGCTGGAATGTGTGTGACCGGCCGCGCTCGAGGCGGCCCGTCAGCCGTTCCGGTCGCGGACGTGGGTCGCGGCGTTGCGGGTGGTCTGCGGCCGTGACGGTGGTGATCTGACGCGAACACGGCGGTTGGGCCTGGCGCGGCTGGAATCGGTGGTTCGTCGCGAGATCATCCGTGCCGGCGGGCAGAAGCCCTCGCTGCGGATCATCCGGAATCTGTTTGCCGCCCTCACCGATCCGGCCGGGGTGATCGCGCATCGACGCGGCGCTCTGGAACGGGTGCACCTGGTCGTGGAAGACTGGGCCGAGGATCGGCGGCGGCTGGCCGACACCGAAACCCGCATGCACAACGTCCTGGACGAGCTGCGGCTCACCGAGCTGGTCACCTCGATCCCCGGAATCTCGGCTGTCGGCGCGGCCGCCATTCTGGCCGAAACCGGTGACCCGACACGGTTTTCCAGCGCCCGCTCGGTGGTCAAACACGCCGGACTCGCGCCGCGGGAACGGCAATCTGGGACCTTCACCGGCCGCACCAAACTCACCGGCCAAGGCCGGCCCGGCCTGCGGGTCGCCGCCTGGCGGGCGGTGTGGGGTATCCAACGCGCCAATCCGGTCTATGCCGCCCGCTACAAGCATCTGACCAGCCGTGACACCAACCGGCTCACCCCGACCCAAGCACAAACCGTGATCGCCGCCGCTATCCTGCGGCACTTGCACGCCGTCATCACCACACGTCAACCCTGGGATCCCGACATCGCCACCCACGGCACAACGAAACCCACCCTGATCTCGACCGCCGCCTGACCGCAGGCGCGTCGAGCGGTCGGTCGGGGCGAGCCCTCCGCGGCATCGAGACACCCCCGGGTGATCTCGTCGCTCATCACGGGCAGCCCCGGCCCGTCGTCACGACAACCCGATTACACGCTGCAGGGTGACCAACCCCAATACCGCTATGCCGGGACGACGACAGACCAGGGCACCGACCGAACCGCTTGACACAAAACGACTTACGCTGATGAGCGCGCACTTCAGGCCGCCATAGCCAGCGCCCTGCGCGCGCTGAGGGTCGGCAGCGCGCTGCGGATTGGGCACACCATGAGCAAGGTGTACCTCAGCCGCGAACATGGGTGAAGCGGGGCCCGTTGCTGATTGCTCAACGGCTGCGCGTGTCCCCTATTCCGAGGATTCCTGCGCCGCCAATTCACGGTGGTGTCAGCGGAAACCACCGGTTCAGGGGTGGCATTTGGATGTGTCCATGCCGTACGCGCCACCTCGGGGGCACCTACGAAAAGGGTGAGCACCGACGTTCACCGTCGCCGCCATCGTGTTCGGATCATCCGAGAACAGGTGGCCGTACAGGTCCAGGGTGGCTGGATGGACGTCTTGCCAGGCCAGATCTGGCGGTAGCGCACGGGCCGTCAGCTGTCCGGGCGCTGGGCGGTGCGGGCCTGATTCACGTTTCGACCGGCCGAGACTTGACTCGGATGAATCAAGATGATTCGATCTGAATCATCATGTTTCCAGTGAATCAACCGGCAGAGGGCGCCACAGCGGCGGCGGCAGTCGCCGCGAATGCTGTTGCGCGCCAGTCGCACCCGCGCCAGCAGTTGGGTGCGGAGCTGCGCCGGTTGCGGGACATGGCCGGAATCTCCGGGCGGGAGTTGGCCAAACGAGTCGGGATCAGCCAGTCGACGTTGTCTCGGATCGAAGCAGGCCAGGTGGTTCCCCCGCTACCGCAGGTGCTCGACTGGGCCAAAGAGGTTGGGGCAGAACCGGATTCTCAGCATTCCTTACGCGCCCTCACTGAAGCGGCGCACTCACCCGAGGTGCGCGATTGGGCGGCCTCACTCGCGGACCGCGCGCATTTGCAGGACGATGTACGGGCATTCGAGGAGGACGCGCAAGTGGTGCGGAACTTCCAGCCCGCACTGGTGCCGGGTCTGCTCCAGACCGCCGACTACGCCCGCCGGGTGTTCGCCACCTTCGATCCGCCCTATGCGCCCGACGCGCTGGCCGCCGCGCTCGCCGCACGCCTGGAGCGCCAGCGTGTATTGTACGACCCTGCGAAACGCTTCGAATTCCTGATTACCGAAGCGGCCCTGCGCTTTCGGCCCGGCCCGCATCGTATGCTCCTCGCCCAACTGGACCGGATCATCTCGATCGAGACCCTCGATACGGTCGTCATCGGGGTGATTCCGCAGGATATCGAGGCGAGCACCACGATCCCGCACGGTTTCGTCATCTACGAGAGCGAGGACCACGCGCTCGCCTCCGCGGAACCGATCCCGGGAAGCATGGTCACGCGCGGCCCCGAACTTGTCGACGCCCATCGCCGCCGCTGGGTGGCTTTGACTCGAATGGCCTTGTTCGATACCGATGCCCGCGTATTCCTCGCCGAACTACGGGACGAAATCCACCGCATCGCAACCAATTGACCATTTTCCAGCGGCCGTCGAGGGGTCGGCCGCACGTGGGGGTGGTGGTGTCGCAGTGAACTCGCTGCGACACCACCTTCACGTCAGTCGCCGAAATCGAATTCGCCGGCCCGCACGCCTGACGTGAACGCTCGCCACTCAGATTTCGTGAACCACAGTGTCGGACCGTGCCGATCCTTGGAATCACGCACTGCGATCCGGCTTTCGTGGTAAGCGACCTCGACGCAATCGCCGCCACCGTAACTGAAACTGCTCTTGGCGAACTTCGGGCCGCGATGGCCTCCGCGAATCATATTGCAGCTCATGACATTCAGTCCTTCCCCCGGAGGGCCACTCCCCATGACCCTTCTCGTGAATCGTTTACGACAGACACAGTGCTATCCGAACCACCGGCAGCGCAACTGAATTCGTGTGGACCTGCGCGCCGACACATCGAAATGCTCATGAACGCAACTCTACGGCGACCCACCGACAAACTACCGCGGTGCACAGCAGCCACTATCTGGTTACCATCTGGCGACAGCCTCAGCACGCGCTGACCGGAAATCTTGTCGCCGTCGAGTCCCTCGATCTCGACGCGCGAGGTATCCAGCGGTAGCCGGTCCTCGATATCGGTCAGCGGGGGCCGGGATAGCTGATCGCGGGCACAGCACTGCCCCGCCGATCACGATCGGCGGGGCAGTGCTTCGCGAAGGTGCAAGAGGGGCTCGAAACCGAAGATCAGCGCCGCGAGCGAGACCGCGTCCCGCGTCCACAGCGCGCTGTCCCGGCCGGTGATCACGATGCCTCCGGTTCGGCGAATACCGCTGCGGTGCGCGGTGTTCGGCTGTCGCCGACGGATTTGCCGAGGGTGATGAAGAAGACGATCAGGCCGGCGGTCAGCAGGATGTGACCCACACCCGCGCCGAGCGCGATCGCCTCACCACTGCTGCTGCCCAGCACGGTGAGGGTGCCGTGCAGCGTCATGACCGCGATGGTGATGGCCAGGCCGATGTTGTACAGCCAGAAGAACCAGGCGTACAGACTTCTCCGGGCACTGAGCGTGAACTGCTTCTCCAAGGCCAGCACGATGAGGAAGAACAGCATCCCCAGCGCCAGCACGTGGGTGTGCACGACACCGAGCTCCGACTGCCCGGTGAAATGTTCGGCCTTGCTGATCTCGCGGTAGTAGAACCCGGAGATCAGGCCGATGATCATGTAGATGTGAGCGGTATTGACCAGCGTCTTCATCGGGCGCTCACCGGTTTTCACGACGCAGCAGCAGCGCGCCGGTGGCGGCCACCAGGGCGGCGGTGAGACCGTGCACATTCAGGGCGGTGGCGGTGGAGCCGCGGCGCACCAGGATGGTGAGCATGTCGCCGGTCGGGATGAGGGCGATGGTCAGCAGGCTGACGCCGACGGCGCGGCGCTGCCCGGCCGCGAGCAGGGCGAGCACGATCAGGCCGGTGACCACATCGCGGACGCCTTTGATGTTCAGGAAGCCGTCGGCTTCACCGCGCGGCCACTCGGTGAAGCCGAACTCCGGGGCCATGCGCTGCGGGGCGAGCAGATAGCCGCCGCCGACGGACATGATGAACCCGGCTCCGAGTACGGCGCCGGCCGTGCCGAGACGTTCGCCGAGCCGGCGAGAACCACGGACGGAAACAATTGATTCCGTGTTCGGGGGAACGGACATGAACACTCCTGGATCGGTGGGATACGCGTCCCGAGCATCCGGTGCGGCTCGTACCGTTCGCTGACAGCCGTTGTCAGCGAACGGTACGCAGCAATTCGAGCACCGCCTCGTCCGGAAGCCGGGCGCCAGCGAGGAATTCCGCGCCCAGCCGCACCGGCCCGAGCGCTACTTCCGCCTGGTCGAGCGCCCGCCGGCGGAACGGGCCGATGCGGATCACCCCGGCCCTCCGGTTGATCCGGTCGGTGGCGCCGAGAATGCGGGCCGCGCGCCCCGCGGCGCCCTTCGCCAGAGCGACCAGGGCGTAACCGATTCCGACCTCGGCCAGCAGCGCCGCCGAGGTCTGGGCCGCCAGATCGCGGGGCATGGCCAGCTCGCGCAGCGCGTCGTCCGGCCGACCGGCCGTGACCAGGGTCGCCGCGTGCGCGGTACTCACGAACACCAGGTTCACGAAACGGACGGTGTCGTGGCGTCCGGCGGGTGGCGGGGCGGCGGGGAGCGGATGCTCGGACATCCGCCGGAACAGTTCCATCGCGCGGTCGTTGTCGCCGCGCAGGTGCGCCAGGTGCGCCTTCGTCGCCGCCAGGAAGCGCGCGGGTGCGGGGATGATATGCGGGGTGATCAGCGTCTCGGCCCGATCGAGATAGATTGCCGCGCTGTCGGTATCGCCGCCGACCAGGTACATCTCCGCCGCGAAGAGCAGCACGCCCATGCGCTCACCGGCGCCCAGGTCGGCGCTGAGCAGTTCCAGCGCGCTCGCGATCAGCGGGCGTGCGCTGTCCAGGCCGAGCATCCGGGTCCGGTAGCTGGCCAGGGAGATCAGGGCGCGGCTGTGTGACCGGGCGTCACCGTGTGCGCTGAGGCAGGTCAGCGCCGCCTCCAGGGTGGGCAGGGCGCGGGCCGGATGGTCGCCGCCCAGTTCATCGAAACCTCGTGCTATCAGCGCATTTCCGCGCAGCCATGGATCGTGGGAAATGGTGCACGCGGTCAACAGGCTGTCGTCGTCGCCGAGCAGGTCACGCAGCGCCAGGATGAGCACGAACATCGGGTGCGGGGGCCGATCCTCGGCGAGGCAAGCGGGTCAGCCGCTCGAATTGCCCCGTGTTCTCGCGGATTTGGCCCCACCAGATGTTGGTGAAGTCGCCGGCAGCTCCTCGGCGTACCGGCAGGCCAGATAGGCCCCGGTGCACTCCGGTGGCGGTGTGTCGCCGAGCAGAGCGAGGACCTCGCGGCGGCGTTCGGAGATGTCGCCGTGCAACCCGCGCAGCAGCCAGTACAGTCGCGCCTCGCGCAACGCCCGCCGCACTCCTGCCACGTCGTGTCCGCGTCCGACGAAGCTGGAGTGCCGCCGGGGCAGCAGCGGCACGGGCACCTTCGATGTCCCGGTGGTTCGGGATGCTGCCGCAACTCCCGTACCAACCGATCCGCGCGTCGTTTCGAAGGCAGGTCGGTCGACTGCGGGATCAATTGCGTTGGTGTGAATTTCGGCCAGAGCTGAGCGCAGTACCTCGGCGGGCGGCGCGCCGAGCTCCTCCCGTAGCAGGGCCTCGGTGCGTTGAAACTGCTGTATCGCCTCGGATGTTCGTCCCACTGCCGCCAGCGCCCGCACCAGTCGTGCGGCCAGCGTCTCGCGGAAGGGATGTACCGCAACTTCCGTACGGAGTTCACGCAATACCTCGCCGCCTCGGCCCAAGGCTCGCAAGGCGTCCGCTCGCAGTTCGACTGCTTCGAGCCGCTGTTCGGTCAATCGCAGTGCCGCGGCGCGCAATACCTCCGATTCCCCCACATCGATCAACGGCTCCCCGCGCCACAACGCGAGTGCGGCATCGAAACACGCGATGGCTCTTTCGGATTCACCGGCCGCGAGCAATGCCCGCCCCGCCTCGATCTCACGTGTGAACCGATGCACATCGACGTCCTCCGCCGCGAGTTCGAGCACATACCCGCCCCCGTCATTCCGCACCGCCCCCGGCACCGCCGCACGCAACCGACTCGCCAAGGTCTGCAACGCATTCCCGGTCCCAGCCGGCGGGTCCTCCCCCCACACCCCGTCCACCAGTCGGGCCACCGGCACCACTCGCCCGGCTTCGAGCGCCAGCAACCCCAGCAATGCCCGCACCCGCGGCCCCCCGACCGACTCCCTCGTCCCGTCCGCGGCCTCCACCATCACCGGACCCAATAGCCCTACCAGCATGAATCGCCCATCTCACGATCGATCCTGCGTGGCACCGGGCCTCTCGTCAACCCGGCCACGCTGGGGCCTCGCCGCATCGCGGCCATCGAACCCAGCTCAGACCGAAGAGCCGAGTTACATGTCGGCACAACATCCATCGACCGGAAATCTCCATCAGCGAGTTCAGGGTTCGAGTCCCTGACGGTGCACCGCAAGAAGGCCGCTGACCCGCTATTTCGGTCAGGGACCTGCTTCGCTGGCGCGACGGTCTCCTCGTTGGTCGCCTTGAACGTGGAGTTCAGCGAGAATCGGCTAGGTTCGCCACGAGCCCGATACTGGCGGGTACCACCACCGATCAGGGTGCAGCAAATTGTTGGATACCTTCGTCTCCCCGTGTCAAGATCCGGAGAACGTTCGACGACAGCCGGAACCGCCTCGGCGCCACCGACGATCCGGATCCCCGCCGCCGTAGCCGCGGCCGACCACCCCACCAAGCCCGGCCCATCGAGACCAGTGGAGAACGCTTTCCGGAGTCCGATTCGACAGCGCAGGAAGATGAGGAGAAACCGATGCCGGTATGGGATGTTTTCTGGCTGATCATCATGAGCTTCGCGTTCGCGGCCTACCTGATCCTGCTGTTCACCATCATTTCCGATCTTTTCCGCGATCGGGACACCTCGGGCTGGGTGAAGGCGCTGTGGGTGCTGTTCCTGTTCGTGCTCCCGCTGATCACCTCACTCGTGTATCTGATCGTGCGCGGCGGCGGGATGGCACAGCGCTCGGCCGCCGCACAGGATCGGGTCCGGGAGGCGCAGGAGACCTACATCCGGGAGACGGCCGGCACCAACCCGTCCGCCCAGATCGCCGACGCCAAGAAGCTACTCGACGAAGGCACCCTCACCCAGGCCGAGTTCGATCGGCTGAAAGCCAAGGCGCTGAGCTGATTCCGGTGTCACCGGACCGGCGCGCAGGCCACCGGCCCACTGCTCACCTATCGATGCCGACTGGGCCGGGAACGAACCTCGGTGACTGGTCGGCCTCGCGCACCGACGAGCACGACATCGGGCTGGGTTCCTCTCACGCGCGTGTCGTTCCCATGGCACCCGAGCAGAGAGAGTCCCGCCGATGACCGATGAGCTCAGCTCTCCCCTGACGCCGCGCGCGAGCGTTGCCCGGCCGGAACGCAGTGGGCGAGGGCGGGATTCCCGCAAGATCGTGCCGCGGCCGGCGTTGGGAGAGTGGGACCCGGAAGCGCGCGGCCATGACGCGCTGGCCACGATCCTGGCACAGAACGACCTGCGCGCTCCCGATCTGGTGCCGATCCGGATCGCGCGAATGGCCGCCTCGCCGTGGACCTACTACCGCGGGGCCGCGGCGGTGATGGCCGCTGACCTGGCCTCACGCCCACACACCGGCATCGAGGTGCAACTGTGCGGGGATGCGCACATCCTCAACTTCGGCATGTGGGCCTCACCCGAACGGAACCTCGTGTTCGATCTGCGCGATTTCGACGAAACTCTGCCAGGCCCGTTCGAGTGGGATCTGCTGCGACTGGTCGCCTCGGTGGTGGTGCTCGCGCGGGACAATGCAGTGTCCGAGGACCGGGCGGCCGCCGCGGTGGCCGCGGCGTCGGCGAGCTATCGGGCCGCGATGGCCGGCTATTCGCGTACCCCTGAGATCGACATCTGGTACGAGCGGGTCGACGCCGAGGACTTCCTCGGCTACTTCGGCCCCCGCGCCCAACGGTCGGCACGCAAGGTGATCGAACGCGGTACCCGCAAACGGACCAGCCGGGGCGCGTTCGCCAAGTTCACCGAGATCCGCGACGGCCGCCGGTGTATCACCGAACTGCCGCCGTTCCGGGTGGCCGTCGGCGCCGACCAGCGCCGCCTGGTCGGCGAGGTCGTCCACGATTATGCCGAGTCGGTGCCCGATCACATCTGGTCATTGCTGACTCGATACCGGGTGGTGGATGTGGCGCGGCAGGTGGTGGGCGTCGGCAGTGTCGGCATGCGGGTCTATCTGGCGTTGCTCGAGGAACGACGCACCGGTGATCCGTTCTTCCTCCAGGTCAAGCAGGCGGGTCGATCGGTGTACGAGGACTTCCTGACACCGAGCCGGTACCGCAACCACGGTTCCCGGGTGGCACACGGCCAGCGGATGCTGCAGTCGACGACCGACAAGTTCCTGGGATGGACCCGTGTCGACGGCCTGGACTTCTACGTACGCCAGTTCCGCGACATGAAGATCACCGCCGACGGCGCGTTGGTCGCGCCTCAGCTGGAACAATTCGCGACCGCCTGCGCGCGGGTCCTGGCCCGGGCGCACGCCCGATCCGGGGACGCGACGATGATCGCCGACTACCTCGGTCGTACCGCCCGCACCGACGCCGCGCTCGTCGCCTTCGCCACCGCCTATGCCGACCAGAACGCCCGAGACCACGCCCAACTCACCGAAGCGATCGCCGCGGGCAGAGTCGAAGCCCACGAAGCAGGCTGGGCGAGAAGGGACTCCGACTCCCGCGCCTAGCCTGAGATTGCCTCTCCCCGTCCGACGCCCGGAGAGAAGGGGCTTCAATCTCCATGCCCCACAAGGGAGTAGGGGGACAGATGTCGTCACCGGCCACGGATCGGCAGGAAGAAAGTCCAGGCCAGAAGGCCGAGCCCGGATCCGATCGACCGCACGACGATCAAGGCATTGACGGTGTCAGCAGCAAAGGGATAGATCCGCGTCCACGGACACGAAAAATGGCCATAGCACAGCGCTATGGCCAAAGAATTCAGTGGACCTGACGTACCAGCATACGAACCGAGCCGTGCTGGTGGACAGGCCGGACGTCGCTGTTCGCGCGATGGGATGCGGTGACGAGGCGGTGCTGGTCGACGGCCCTGGATCGCGACCCGGGGCCGTCGAGCATTGGGGTCGCTGTGCTCGATCCTTAACCGCTGCTGCCTAGCGTCCTCGGCTACACGGCGGTCGTTTCCACGACTGCCAGGGAGGAAGGCAGCGGATGGCAGGCGAGAAGGGGGCGGTGCTGGTTACCGGTTCGTCCTCCGGATTAGGCCGGGCGGCGGCATTGCGCCTGGCCTCGAACGGATGGGTCGTCTTCGCGGGCGTGCGCACCGCGGAAAGCGCGACGCGGCTGCGGCGCGACGCGGCCGGAACCGCGCTGCGACCGGTACAGCTGGATGTGACATCAGCGGATTCGATCACGCTCGCGCGGAAGGAGATTCATGAATGCGTCGGCCCCGGCGGGCTGACGGGGCTGGTGAACAACGCGGGCACCTGCCTGGCCGCGCCGCTGGAATGCGCGGACATCGATGACTTCCGTGCCGAGCTCGAGGTCAATGTGGTCGGCGTGGCGGCGGTGACCCAGGCCTTCCTGCCCTTGCTGCGGGCCGCCGCCCCCGGTGGGAAGACCCCGATCCGGGGCCGGATCGTCATGATCGGTTCGGGCGTCGGGTGGGTCGCGCCGCCGTTCCTGGGGATGTACGCGGCCTCGCAGTTCGGTAAGCGGGGCATGGCCGATGCGTTGCGACGGGAGCTGGCGCCGGCCGGTGTGACGGTCTCACAAGTGGAGCCGGGGGCGGTGCGTACACCGATCTGGGACAAGATCGCCGAACACGCCGAGGTGGCCACCGAACCCGAGCTGTATCGCACGGCCTTTCGGAAGTTTTTGTCGGAGAACAATTCCCGGGCCATGTCGAGCCGGACCAGTCCCGAGGACGTCGCCCGCGCCGTGGAACACGCGCTGACCGCGCGCCGGCCCCGGCTGCGCTACCGCGTCGGGCCCGACTCCGCGATGATGGGACCGGCGGTACGGCTCGTGCCCGAATGGTTGCTCGACCGGGCGGTCATGAGAAATCTCGGTCTGAAGACCAGCGCGCTGGCGGCCGAACGCGAGTGACCGTGTCGACCCGATCCGCTCCCGGCACCTCCCACCACAATCTCTCCGAGATCCCCCGTCGAGATGCGTTCGATCGCCTGCTCGCCCGCATTCCCTGGCGCCCCGCGGTATTGGCCGAGCCGCCGTCCGGTAGCGGCCTCGCACCGGTCCCAGGCGCACGGGGAGTGCCGATCCTCGGCATGCTTCCGGCGTTCGTGCGCTACGGCCCGGCGCTGCAGCTGGCCATGTATCGGCGCTTCGGGCCGGTGTCGTGGTTCGGCGGCCTGGGCGTCGAACTGGTGACGGCGGCGGGTGGCGACGCCGCGCACGCCGTGCTGACCAACCGGGACAAGGCTTTCGAGACCGGCTGGAACCTGCTGGACCCACTGTTCCTGGGCGGGCTGACCCGGATGGACGGTGACGAGCACCGCCGCCACCGCCGCATGAACCAGGCGGCGTTCACCGAGTCCGCGATCACCGGGTACCTCCGGCCGATGACGCGCGCGATCGCCGCCGAGATCACCGGCTGGCCGACCGATCATCCGCTGTCCATGCGCGACACGAGCCGGGCCTTGTCCGCCGCCGTATCATCGGTACCTTTTCTGGCACAACCGAATTCGGCTGGCGGATTGGCGACGATGGCGGCGATTCAGCGATTCGTCGACGCCCAGACGGCCGTACTGCGCCTGCCAATTCCGGGCCTGACATGGTGGTCGGGTCTACGGGCTCGCCGCCATCTGCTCGACGTGTTCCGACGGGCGGTACCGGCGGCCCGCCGCCGCGACGGCGACGACTTCCTGTCGGTGCTCAGCCGCGCGACCGACGACGACGGCGTCGGGTTCACCGACGACGAGCTCGCGATGCACCTGCTGCACACGCTGTTCGCCTCGCACGACACGACCGGGTCCGCGTTGACGGCGGCGGTCTACTTCCTCGGCAAGCACCCCGAGTGGCAGGACCGCTGTCGCGCGGAGGCGCTCGCGCGGGGCACGTCCGAGCTGGACGCGCCCATGCTGAAACGCCTGCACCTGCTGGATCGGGTCATCCGCGAGAGCATCCGCCTGGTCGTGCCGTCACCGACGCAACTGCGCCGCACGGTCACCGACACCGCCCTGGTGGGGCATTTCATTCCGGCAGGCACGCTGGTCGCGGTGTCGCCGCTGGTCAATCACATGATGCCCGAGTACTGGACGGACCCGGACCACTTCGATCCCGACCGGTTCTCCCCGGAACGGCGGGAGGACCGCGGTCACCGTGCGGCCTGGATCCCGTTCGGCGGCGGGCACCACAAATGCATCGGCATGGATTTCGGACTGTTGAAGGTGGCCGCGGCCCTGGACACGATGCTGCGCACCTTCGAGTGGGAACTGCCCGCCGATTACGAGATGTCCTGGTCGTACACCGAACTCGGCCCTCGCGACGGCCTGCCGGTTATCTTGCGACGGCGGCGGGCCCGATGAACCGCCCGCCCTGCGACATCGACCGTCCGCTGAGCAACTCCGAACGCTGGTACTGGATCCTGGACGCGATCTCACCGCTGAACGTGGTCGCCTGGGTCACCATCGCGGGCCGCGTGACACCGGAACAGTTGAGCGCAGCCGCCACCGCGGTCGTCGCCGAACATCCGCTGCTACGGGTCGCCATCGCGGCCGACGCCGAGGGCGCCAACCCGCGCTTCGTCCCGCTCGCCGAACCCGCGCTGCCGATCCGGACCGTGACGGCCGACCCCCGCGACACCACCGCCGCGGCTCGCGAAGTGGATATCGTCGAACTGCGCACCCCGATTCTCGCCTCGGGAACGCTCGCCAGGCTGGTAGATATCGTCAAAGCCGCTGGGACACCGCATGAATCGCATGAGCTGATCCTGACGATGTCGCACGTGATCTGCGACGGAACGTCCATCCTGAGGTTGCTGCGGCGACTTGTCGAGCGTGCGGCCGCCACGGCCGCACCGCCGAGATCTCGCCCGCCGGGACCTGCTGTCGACGACAGGCTCCCGGCAAGCGCCCGGGGCCCGGTGCGAATCGCCGCGTCCATGCTGGCCGATCAGCTGATCGCGGTCGGCGCCAGGCCGGTGCGCATGCCCGCCGAAGTCCATGTCCCGGCCGGGAATCGGCGTACCCGCTTGCTCACCCGCGAGATCGGCGGGGAGGACCTGTCGGCGCTGATGTCGGCTTGCCGGGAGCACGGAGTCACCGTGCACGGCGCGATCACCGCGGCGCTGGCTACCGCGGTGGCCCGGGAGATCACGCCCGGACGCACCGTGCGGCTACCCGTCGGATCGCCGATCGACTTCCGAGCCGAGATGGCCGTCGACGACGCGGAACTCGGAAGCTTCGTCGCCACGGTCCCCACCCATCCGAGAGTGGGGCCCGATGTGCACTTCTGGGACACCGCACGCACCGTCATTCGTAACCTGAACCGCCGCAGACGATTCCGCCAGCACCTGACGGCGATAGCCGGCCTGCGGCTGCTGTGCCCGGATTCGGTGGCCCACAGCGGCCGGGTCGTGGACCTGATCAACACCCGGGGCCCGTGGAACGTGTGCGTCACCAACGTGGGCCGCCACGAGTTTCCCGACCGGGTGGGCGAATGGCGTTTGTCGGGAGCGCAGTTCGCCGCCGGGATCTCCTGCATCGGACACCTCGTCAGCGCGGTCAATACCAGTCACGGTGTGCTGCGGTGGAATTCGACCTATGTCGAAGGTCTGATGTCGCCCCCGCGCGCCGGCCGGATAGTCGACGACGCCCTCGCCATGCTGCTGACGCGGGTCCGCACCCACGATGAGGAACACGCATATGACTGAAGTCGACCGGCGACTCGATGCCCGGGACGGAATGGAACGCGGCGTCCGGTACACCGGATTGACCGGCTACCAGCAGGATGTGGTGGCGATCGGCGCACGGTATCCGGACCTCGCGGTCGTGCAGGGCGCGCTGTCCCTGCGTTTCCCCGGCACCGCCGACATCGAGCGCCTGCGTGAGTGCGTCGAACGCGCCCAGTGGCGCCATGACGCATTACGCCTGCGATTCGCGCAGCGCGACGACCAATTCGTCCAGTGGGTGGCCGACACCGTGACCCCGCTCGAGGTCGTGGACTGTGTCCGGCCCGGCGAGGCGACGCGGTGGCCGCGAGAAGCCACCGCCACGCCGCTGCGCCCGGGCGGTCCGCTGGTGCGGTTCGCCGTGCTGACCGCCGAGAACGAGTGGGTCCTGTATTACCAGTATCACCACGCGGTCTCCGACGGCTGGGCAGCGAATCTACTACTGGCGCAAATGTGTTCGGAATTCTTCGGCGCACCCGCCGACACCGTGCCCGCACCGAGCTACCTGGACTTCGCCGACCGCTGGTCCGAGTACCGCGATTCGGCGCGGTGGAACGCTGATCACGCGGCGCTGCGGGACCGGGTGTCCGGCCTCGAACCGGCACTGTTCACCCGATCAGGCACACTGCGCGAGCGCCGTCGTCATCGGCACAGTCTGCGCATCGAGCGCGCCGCCGCGGACCGGGTCCGCGCCACCGGTCACACCGTCTTCACAGTCATCGCCGCGGCGGTCGCGGGCTATCTGCGCAGGTTGCACCGCGACGGCGACATCGTGCTCGGCATCGCGCTGCTCAACCGGCAGACCCGCGAGGAGTTGCGCATGATCGGCGATCTGGGCAATATCCTGCCGCTGCACATCGCGGTCGACGACTCGTCGCCACTGCTGCGGGTCTGTGATGGAGTATCCGCGGACGTGCTGGAACTGCAACGCCGACAACGGTATCCATTCGGAGCATTGACCAGCGCACTGCGCGCCGAAACGGGGGCGACCCCGACGCTGTTCGATGTCACGCTGTCCTACAACAGGATACGGTCCGGCGAGCTCGACTCGATCCCGCACGAGGCAGACGTGCTGTCCACCGGCTACTCGCTCGACGCGGTCAATATCGTGGTACGCGACTACGCGGGCTCCGGGCAGCTGGAAGTCGACCTGTTCTACGCCGAGGACGTCTTCGACGACGACTTCCCGATCGCGGCCGCGGCGGTGCACGTGCTGCGCCTGATCGACGCGTCGCTCACCGCGCCGGAGCAGCCGCTGGGCGCGGTGCAGATCATGTCCGAGTCCGAACGAACTCGGTTGGCCTCGTTCGAGGGGCCGAACGTGGTCGCCTTCGACGAGGGTGCCACGCTCGACCGGCTGCCGGCCCGACAGGCAGCGGCGACACCCGCCGCCCCGGCCCTGCGCTGGACGAAATCCGATGGCTCGCACGCCGAATCGACCTACGCGGACTTCTTCGCACGGGTCCACGCCCTCGCCGCCCGGCTACGGGCGCGCGGGGTTCGGGCTCAGGAGTTCGTGCCCGTGCTGCTGCCCCGCTCCCCCGAGTTGCTCATCGCCGTGCACGGCGTGCTCGCAGCGGGCGCGGCCTATGTTCCGGTCGATCCGCGCTTACCGCCCGCGCGGCTCACCACGATCCTTTCCGACTGCGGTGCGCGTTTCGCTGTCGGACACCCCGGCCTCGTCCCGGCGACGCCCGGTGTCGAACTGATCGACTGCGGCTCCGGGGATTCCGCCCCCGCTGTCGAAACAACAGTGCGCCCAACGGATTTGGCGTACATGATCTACACCTCCGGCTCCACCGGAACCCCCAAGGGAGCGATGATCGAGCATCGTTCGGTGGTCAACCGGCTGGCGTGGATGCAGCGGCGGTATCCGCTGACCCCCGACGATGTCATCCTGCACAAGACTCCGGCGAGTTTCGACGTCTCGGTGTGGGAGCTGCTGTGGTGGGCGCAGGTCGGCGCGAGCGTCGCCGTGCTGCCCGACGGCGCCGAACGCGATCCGCGCGCGATCCTGCGGACCATCGAACGACACCACGTCACGGTCGCGCACTTCGTGCCGTCGATGCTCGGGCCGTTTCTGACCGAGCTCGAATCCACGGCCTCGGTGCCCGCGTCCCTGCGCCTGGTGTTCTGCAGCGGTGAGGCTTTGACCCCCGCGCTGGTTCGCCGCTTCGGCAACCTGTGCGCGGCCGCCGGGCGGGCGGACATCCTGCTGGTGAACCTGTACGGGCCGACCGAGGCCACCGTGGACGTCTCCTGGTTCGACATCCCCGTGGCCGCCGCCCGCACGCTGCGGCAAATCCCCATCGGCCGGCCGATCGACAATATCGCCCTCACCGTGTTGTCGGCGGACGGACACCGATGCCCGGTCGGCGTGCCCGGCGAGCTGAACATCGCGGGCGTCGGAGTCGGACGCGGGTACCACCGGCGGCCCGAACTGACCGATGCCGCGTTCGTCCCCGACCCCGCGGCTCCGGGTGGAAGACGCTATCGCACCGGCGATCTCGCGCGGTGGCTGCCCGACGGCACCCTGGAGTACCTGGGGCGCCTCGACGATCAGGTCAAAGTGCGCGGCAACCGCGTGACGCTCGGTGAGGTGACCAATCATCTGGCCGACTGCCCGGGCGTGGCGCACTGCGTGGTGGTCGACGAACACCGCGACGGGACCGGCGCACTCGTGGCGTATTACACCGGTCCGGCGACACCGGCACAGGCGGCCGAGTTCCTGGCCGGGCGCCTACCGGCGTACATGGTGCCGTCGGAGTTCGTCGCGCTGCGCGATATTCCCCTGACCCGCAATGGCAAAGCGGATCGACGCGCGCTACGTCGATTGCGCCGGGAGCGCTCCCTGAAGCCCGGTGCGGACTCCGCACCGCCGTGTGGCGAGACCGAACTCGCCCTCGCCGAAGCATGGCAGGAGGTGCTGGGCGGCGAATTGCCGGGCAGGCACGACGACTTCTTCACCGTCGGCGGCGATTCCATCCTGGCGCTCGCGCTGCGCACCGCCGCCGAACGCCGGGGCGTACGGCTCGACATCGACGTGCTGTTCGCCAGGCCGACGATCGCCGACCTGGCGACCACGATCAGCGTGGCGGACGGGTCTCGTGCCCCGGAACCGTTCACACTGGTTCCGCTGCTCGACAGGGCGTCGCTGGTCGGCCTGGAGGACGCGTTCCCAGCCGGAGCGCTCGCGCTGGGCATGCTGTTCCACAGCGTGGAACGCATTGATTCGGCGCAGTACCACGATGTCTTCCGCTACCGGTTGGCGATGCCGTGGCGGGAGAGCGACTTTCGAGACGCCTATGCGCGGTTGGTGGCGCGGCACCCGGCCCTGCGATCGACCTTCGATCTCACCGGCCGCTCGATCCCGCTGCAAGCGGTGCACCGGGACGTGCCCTTGGATCTGCAGGTCGAGACCACTGCTGCCGTGGACTCCGTCGTCGCCCGGATGCGCGGCACCCGTTACGATTTCGCCGTCGCGCCCTTGCACCGGATGCGAGTCTGCGTGCGGCCCGGCGAGGTGGAGCTGGTGTTCGCCTTCCACCACGCGATTCTCGACGGCTGGAGCGTAGCCGGTCTGATCGCGGAGCTGCTCGCCGACTATCTGGGTACCCGCACCGTTCCTGATCGCTACTCGAGTTCCGTTCTCGCCGAGCATATTCGAGCCGAGCAGACAGCGTGCGACACCCCCGCGGCGCGGCAGTTCTGGCTGGATGAACTGGCCGAGGTCCCGCCGACGCACCTCGAGTCGAGCCGGGCGTACGAGCCCCCGGAATCGATCGACGCCGCCACGACGGTCGCCCTCGTCCCCGCGTGGCTGCACGAGTGCGCCACCGATCTGGCCCACTATCGGCGCGTACCGGTGCGGGCACTGCTACTGGCGGCGCACTGCCTCACGCTGCGAGATCTGGCGGGAATCGATGAGGTGACCACCGGTGTCGTCACCCATACCAGGCCGGGCCTGTCCGGCGCGGACACCTGCGCGGGACTGTTCCTGAACACGGTCCCGTTGCGCCTGCCGCCCACGGGCGGCTCGTGGTTCGACACCGTCGACGAGGTGGTCCGCCGGGAACGACGTCAGCACCGGCACCGGCGCTATCCGATGCGGTCGATGATCGCTGACCACGGTGGGCCGATCTTCGACGCCGTCTTCAACTACGTCGACTATCGAAGGGTCGCAGCGCCATTCGATACGGGAAGCGTCGAGCTGCGTGACTTCGCCGCTCACGAGGAGACGAATTTCGCCCTGCTGGTCTCGGCGCTGGTGGACCCGCGCGACGGCAGCCTGGCGCTGCACCTCGCCAGTGCCCGCGGGTCTCTGACCCGAGCGCAGCGGGAACGCTATGCGCGCCGATTCGTGGCGATCCTGACCGCGCTGGTCCGAACGCCGGACGCGCCCGCCGATCCGGCCGTCGCCGTCGGCGATGTGACCGCGGCCGTGGAATCGATCGGTTGTGTGCGACCGGATCACCCCGCCCTGATCGAGACCGATGGGCAGTCGTCGTGGAGCTACCGAACCCTCACCGCGACGGCGGATCGGGTGGCCCGCAACCTCATCGGATCCGGGGTGCGGCGCGGATCCCGGGTGGCGGTGCAGATGGACCGCGGCGCCGGACTGATCGCCGTGACGCTCGGGGTGCTGCGTGCGGGAGCGGCGGTCGTGCCGGTGGACCCCGCCTATCCGCGGGCCCGACGCCAGGCTGTGCTGGCCGTCGCGCGCCCCCGCCTGGTGATCACCGACAATGCGACCGAGGCGGTCGAAGGATTCGAAATACTGGATCCGGCAAGCATATTGTCGGCGACACCGCCCGAACGGCCGTCACCGCCGCCCCGGATCCGGCCCGGCGATATCGCCTACGTGCTGTTCACCTCGGGCTCGACCGGCGAGCCGAAGGGCGTAGCGATGCCGCATCGCGCTCTGACGAACCTGATCGAGTGGCAGAATCGCCGGCCCAGCGGAGCAGTCGGGGAGGTCACCGCGCAGTTCGCGCCGATCGGCTTCGATGTGGCTTTCCAGGAGATCTTCGCCACGCTGGTCGGAGGGGGCACGCTGCGACTGCTCTCGGAGCGGCACCGCCGCGACCCCGTCGCGCTGCTGGCGGCCGTCCGGGAATCCGGTGTGCGGAGGTTGTTCCTGCCCTTCGTGGCCCTGCAGGCGCTGGCCGAGGCCGCCACCGCCACCAGCGCCTACCCCGATGGCCTGACCGCGCTGATCTCCTCCGGTGAACAGTTGCGGATCACCGAGGAGATCCGGTCACTGTGTGCCGCCGTGCCCGGCTTGGCGCTGGAGAACCAATACGGCCCCACCGAAACGCATGTCGCCGTGGCCGAGCCGATAACCTCTGCGGCACAAGAACTTCCGCTGTTGCCTGTCATCGGCACGCCGATCGCGAAGACCGGCGTGCAGTTGCTGGACCCGCTGCTGCGCCCGGTCCGGCCGGGCACAGTTGGCGAGATCTACGTGACCGGCGATTGTCTGGCACAGGGTTATGAGCGCAGGCCGCGGCTGACCGCACAGCGCTTCGTCGCCGACGAGGGCGGCGGAATCCGGTACCGCACCGGCGATCTCGGCGTCGAACTGCCCGATGGCCGGTTGCGCTGGCTGGGCCGCGACGACACCCAGGTCAAGGTGCGCGGTTTCCGTGTCGAATGCGCCGAGGTGGAGAACGCGATCCGTGCGCTGCCATCGGGTTCGGCGGTGCGTGAGGTCGCTGTCGTCGCGCTGCCGCGGCGGGGAGCCGATTCCCTGCTCGCGGCCTTCCTGTCCGGGCATCCCGATCATGTGCGGCCCGAGGAGGTGCTGAGTCGCTTGCGCGGCGTACTGCCCGCGTACATGGTGCCCACCCGGGTCTATCGGCTGAACTCCCTGCCGGTGACGCCGAGCGGGAAGCGCGACGACGCGGCACTGCGCGCGATGGCCGCCGCCGAGAGCACCACCGCGCCGACCGGGCAGGGTCGCGCCCCGGCGGACGCCGAGGAGCGCGCCATGGCCGCGATCCTTGCCGAATGTGCCGGTACCGGCGAATTCGCCGCCGATACCGACTTTTTCGATGCCGGCGGAACATCGATCGGCGCGATGCGGGTCATGCTCACCGTGGCCAAGCGATGGGGCGTCCACGTTCCGCTCGAAACCTTCGCCGCCGCGCCTACGGCCGCCGCACTGGCCGTGCTCGTGCGTTCGGGCGATACCGCCGCGGTGTACGACCCGCTGGTCCCGCTGCGTACGGGCGGATCCGACGCACCGCTGTTCCTGGTCCACCCGATCGGGGGGTCGGTGCTGTGCTACCTGGATCTCGCCCGCCTGCTGCCCGGGGACCGGCCGGTCTACGGATTGCGCGCCGCGGGCTCCGATCCGGGCACCGAGCCGGTGGCCACGGTCGAGGGGCTGGCCGCCGCGTATCTGGCGGCGATCCGCCGCATCCGGCCGGAGGGCCCGTATCTGCTGGCGGGCTGGTCCTTCGGCGGCCACGTCGCCTTCGAGATGGCTCGGCAACTGCCCGCGGGCTGCGAGGTGCGCGTCGTCCTGCTCGACACCATGACGCTGGCGGACAACGCCACCGCGATCAGCGAGCGCGACCGGATCGCATGGTTCTTCGGTGAACTGCTCTGGCACGCGGACGGGAACCTGACCGAGCTCGAATGGCCCGCCGCCACCGACGAGGAGCTGTTCGACGTCCTGCTGGCACAGACCATCGCGGCCGGAATCATCTCCGAACACGGTGCGGCGCAACTGATCCGCCGGCTGTACGCGGTGTTCTGCGCGAACTTCGACGCGATGGTCGGCTACCGGCCCGCTCCGCTGGACCGCGATCTGGTGCTGATGCGCGCGCACGGGGAGATGCCCACGATGCTGGCCGCCGTGCACCGGCAGACCGGCAGCAGTTTCCACGATCCGGCCAACGGCTGGCGGCCGCTGGCCCGCGACGCCTTCGAGGTGATCGAAATCCCCGGCGACCACCTGTCGATGATGCGGCCGCCGCACGTCGCCGAGGTGGCCGCACTGCTCGACCACGCACTCGACCGGGTGCCGATGAAAGGACAACACCGATGAACCGCGACATTCGCTCGGAACTGACACGGATGCTGAGTGAGGAGATGTCGATCGCGCCGGAACGGGTACACGACGACGCCGGCCTGATCGCGGACCTCGGGTTCGATTCGATCGCCTTCACCATGGGTGTCGTGGCCATCGAGGAACGGCTCGGGATCGTTGTCAGCACCGAGGGACTGCTCGGCTGCCGGACCTTCGGCGACCTCGTCGCGATCGTCGAAGCCGCGGGAATCCCGGCATGAGCGGGCCCGGTACGGCCGAGCCGCTGTCGGCGCTGGCCTCGACACCGGAGCAGCACGCCTTCGCCGAGGCACTCGACGCGGCCTTCGCCGAGAAGACGCAGCTGCTGGCCGACGAGGCCGAAACGGCGCGGACATTCCCCCGCCGGATCGTGGAGATCCTGGCGGAGTTCGGCGTGTTCGACATGAAATGGAATGGTGCACAGCGGCATTCACCGGCGCACGGCGAGCTTTACCACCTGCTGGCACTCGCCGAACGGCTCGGCCGGCTGGGCTCGGCCGGTGTCGCGGCCGGGGTGAGCCTGCACGATTCCTCGATCGCCATCCTGCGCCGCTTCGGCCGCTCGGACTACCTCACGCGACTCGCCGACGACGCGATCGAGGGACGCGCGCTGCTGTGCATCGGAGCGACCGAGAACGACGGCGGATCGGATCTGCAGGGCGTGACGTCCACCGCCACCGCCGAAAACGGCGGCTATCGACTGATCGGGCACAAGAAGTTCCTGTCCCTGTCGCCGGTCGCCGACGCCGCGATCCTGGTGGTCCGAGTTCCCGGGAACGCCACCGGTTCCAGGCTCGGCGATCTGGCGCTGTTCGCCGTGCCGATCGAGCGGCTCCACGTGGGACCGATCTACGCGAAGGTCGGTGCGCATGGCTTCGTCACCGCGCCCATCACCATCGACACCTGGCTGCCCGCGGATCATCTGATCGCCCGTCCCGGCACCGGAATGGCCGCGCTCACCTGGGGAATCAGCCATGAGCGGCTATCCATCGCGGGCCAGGTGCTCGGCGCGTGCGACAACGCGCTGGGGCTGACCGTGGCGAGGATGAAACGCCGGGTGCAATTCGGCGTGCCGCTGCTCGAGCATCAGGCCCTGCGCCTGCGCGTCGCCGACCTGGACGCACGAGTCGGCGTGCTGCGGTGGGCATTACGCGGTCTGGCGCTCAGCGGTGCGCGCCTGGACGCCCGCACCGCGGCCGCCATGAAGGTCACCGCGGCTCGGCTCGGGTCCGAAGTGCTCTCGGAATGCATGCACATCTTCGGCGGCACCGGCTATCTCAGCGAGCAGTCGCCGCTGGGGCAGTGGTGGTGCGACATGAAGCTGGCCCGAGTCGGCGGCGGCACCGACGAGGTGCTGTGGGAATTGGTCGCGGCGGGCCTGGTGCCCGACCACGACCGCTACGACCGACTGATCCACGAGTGAGTGACGAGACATGAGCAGATTCACCGACGACCTGCTGCGGCCGTCCACCACGGCGGGCCTGGTATGCGGCGACCCCGATCGGCTGCAGCGGTTGCCCTGGAACGAGATTCACCACGCGGCCCGGCGCACCGCGGGCGGCATGGCGCGATGCGGAGTGGTCCCGAACTCGGCCGTGGCCGTCCTGGCCGGTGATCCGGGCGAGGTCGCACAGGTCGCGCAGGCATGCTGGCTGCGCGGAGCCTCGGTCACCATGCTGCATCCGCCCACACCCCGCACCAACCCCGAGGAGTGGGCGCGGGCCACCGCCCGAGTGCTGGAGACGATCGAAGCGCGTCTGCTCGTCATCGGCGATCCCTACCCCTCGGAACTGGCGAATGCCATTGCGGGAGTCGCGATCACGACCGTTTCCGAACTCGCCGACGCGGCGGCGATCGAACCGGTACACCCGGATGAGGACTCGGTCGCGCTGCTGCAGTTGACAGCGGGCTCCACCGGCGCGCCGAAGGCGGTGGCCATCACCCACCGCAATCTCCACGCGGGCACGGCGGCCCTCACCGATGCCTTCGAGCTGCGGCCCGACAGGGATGTCGTCGTGATGTGGCTACCGCTGTACCACGACATGGGCATGATCAGCTTGATGACGACCATGCGATACGGCGTACCCGCGGTATTCGTCACGCCCCTGGACTTCCTGCGCCGACCGCTGCTGCTGCTGGAGCTGATCAGTACCTACCGGGGCACGTGCACCACCGGCCCGGACTTCTCCTACGCCATTCTGTCCCGGCGCCTGCGGATCGCGCCCGACGGGGCCTACGATCTGTCGAGCCTGCGGGTCGTCGTCAACGGTGCCGAACCCATCGATCCGGAGGTCGTCGACGAGTTCACCACGCAGGCCGCGCGATTCGGGATGGGGGCCTCGGCCATCACGCCCGCCTACGGAATGGCGGAGGCCACCCTGCTGGTGTCGCTGTCCCGCGGCCGCGGAATGCTCACCGACACCATCGATCCGATGGCGGTCGAACATCACGCGCTCGCCGAACCCGCGCCCGCTGCGGGCCGGCGCCTGGTACGTCTCGGAAATCCGTACGCCGCCATGGAAGTACGCATCGTCGATGCCGCCGGTACCACCTTGCCCGCCCGCTCGGTCGGCGAGATCCGGATCCGCGGAGCGGCCGTCGCCGAGTACTACCTCACCTCGGAGGGCAGGGTCCCGGCCCGTGACGACGACGGCTGGCTGGCCACCGGGGATCTCGGCTACCGCACCGAGGACGGCGACCTCGTCGTCTGCGGCCGCGCCAAGGAGATCATCATCATCGCTGGACGCAATATCTACCCCACCGACATCGAGCGGATCTGCGGCGCGGTACCCGGCGTGCGCGCGGGCAACGTCGTGGCGGTGCGTACCGGGACCGCGACGGGCGGTGAGGGTTTCGTCGTGATCGCCGAATCCGCCCGGGCCGGGTCCGAACCGGTCGACGCGGCGCTCATCGCAGAGCTGCGCGCCGACATCGCCACCGCGATCCAGCACCGCTTGGGCGTCACACCGCGTTGGGTCGAGGTGGTGCCGCCCGGCACGCTGCCCAAGACCTCATCGGGCAAGCTGCGCCGAACCGCCGCGGCGAGCCTGCTGGGCACTAACCCCGCGCTAACCGCCGGACGATAGCGTCGCGCCATGTCCCGAGCACTTCGTGTCATCGTCGCCGGCGCCGGTATCGCGGGCCTGTCCACCGCGGCAGCTCTGCATCGCCGCGGAATCGAGGTCGAAATCCTCGAATCCGCCACTGCATTGCGGGCATCCGGCTCCGGAATCGGAGTGGCCTGCAACGCGGTCGCGGCGCTCGCGACGCTCGGCGTCGACCCGATGACGGCGGGCCTGGGCCGGCCGATGGACCGTTTCGTGCTCCGCACCGCACAAGGCAAGCCGATCCGCACGGTGGACTACCGCGGCATCGCCGCGGAACTCGGATTTCCGCTGGTGAACATGCATCGCGGCGAACTGCTTTCGGGTCTGCGCGCGGCGGCGACCCAGGTACCCATCCGATTCGGCGCGGAGGTGAAGGGCTTCGACATCACCGCGTACGGCGTGCGTGTGACCTGCGCCGACGGATACGCCACCGAGGCAGACGCACTGGTGGGCGCGGACGGCATCCGATCGGCGGTGCGGGCCCAGCTCGCCGGGCCCGCACCGGTCACCGACCACGGCTACGTCTGCTGGCTGGCCACCGCCGCATTCGAGCACGAGAACATCCCCGCGGCCGCCGCCACCCACTACTGGGGCGCGGGCCGGCGTTTCGGCTTCGCCGATCTCGGAGCGGGACAGATCTATTGGTGGGGAACCCGCAATGTGGCGGGCCGGGCTGCCGATTGGTCCGGAGGCAAGGCCGACGTCCTCGACAGCTATCGCGGCTGGGCGCCCGAGATCGGTGCGGTCATCTCGCGCACACCGGCCGACGCCATCATCACCGTGCCCGCCCAGGACCGCCCCTTCCTGCCGTCCTGGGGCCGCGGGCCGGTCACACTGATCGGTGACGCCGCCCACCCGATGCTGACGAGTCTGAGCCAGGGCGGCAGCTCCGCGATCGAGGACGCCTGTGTTCTCGCCCATCATCTGCACCGCAACGGCGCCGTCATCGCCGCGCTGCGCGGCTACGAGGATGCGCGCCGGGCCAGGACCCGGACCCTGGTGGCGGCGTCGCGCCGGCTCAGCAGGGTCGAGCAGCTCGCGAACCCGGTCGCGGTTCGCCTGCGCGAGTTGGCTTTCCGGTACGCGCCCGACGGTGTCATCCGCGGTCAGACAATCGAGCCCATGCGGTTCGAGGTACCGTCGTGAACCCGGTGGCCGGTGCGGCCCGGCCTGACCCCCTCCACGAATTCCCGGCTGAGCACGCGACGCCGCAGCGATCGCGTGTCATGGCCGGGATCGACTTCGAACTGCTCACGCAGGCGTTGCGCGCACAGCGCATACCACTGTTCCGCCTGCTGCAGCTCGCCGCGCCGGGCGTGGATCATCATCAGTCGGCGAAACGCCGCCTCGTTCACGGAATCGATGGCCAGCGTGCGACGGCACGCGTCGGCCGCGTCGGCGAATTCGCCCGCCTCGAACGCGTACTCGGCCAGTACGTCCAAGACGCTCAAGATCATCGAGCGCAGCCAATGCCGATGCTCGATCACCCAGCTGTCTGATTCTCCGCTGAGGAACTCACCCGAGTACAGCGCCGCAGCACGCCGATACAGATCCAGCGCCTCCTCTCGCAGGCCCCGCACCGCGGCCTCGCGAGCGGCTTTGGTGAACCGCTCGAACTCGTGGAAGTCGACGAACACATCATCGCTCGCGTCCATGATGTAGCCGAAATCCCGGAACTCGACACGCAGATGCCCGCGATCGGTTCCCAGGTGGTCGTCCAACGTTCTGCGCAGGGTGTGCACCGCCACTTTCAACGACGTACTGGGGCCCTCGATATCCGGCCACAACAGCTCTCGCAACCGCTCCTTGCCCACGACGATGTTCCGGTTGACGAGCAGAACCCCGAACAGCGAGCGCGCCTTGCTCGCGCGCCACCGAACACAACCCTCGCCGGGGGCCGAAATGACGAACTCGCCCAACAGTTTGACATGCACCGACCGTTCACCGGATGCGCTCATTGAAACTCCTTGCACCATGCGAGAATCGATCACAGTCCCAAATACATTTCGCCACATGGCAATTCGCAATTGCTAATCAACGTCGACGGTAATTGCGTCTCGATACCAGCGATGACGGAAATCCTTAGCTCCTTGTGTCGCAAGCGATCTCGAATCCGGATTCCGCTGGCGGCTATGTTTGCATGCTCAACTCACCTGCGCAAGTGGATGTTTCACAACTCGCTCGCCGACTAACGGTCCGAAACGGACAGTAATGTTCTTGTCGCGCCGCTACCTGGCGGATCGGACGAGAAATCATGTTCCGTTCATGTTCGCCCGCCGCGGGCAGGCCCGGAGGAGCCGGCGTGCCGCCGGGCCGGGTGCGCGGACGCCGCCGCCGCGCCATCTGCGATCATTGCCCGGTGTCTGAGCCGGGGCGCCTCCGACGCACACCCGTGCAGTCGCGCAGCAGGGAACGAGTCGAGCGAATTCTCGACGCCACACGCGAACTCGTCGACGAACACGGATGGGATGCCGTGACGACCCGCGGGATCGCCGAGCGTGCCGCCGTACCGATCGCGACGCTCTACCAGTTCTTCGCCAACCGGGAGGCGGTGTTCCGGCAACTGCTGGACCGCGACATGGAACAGATCGACCGGCGGGTCGCGGCGGAGATCGAGACGCTACGGGCGGACGACATCCCCCACGCGATCACGCTGTTCGCGACCGTGCACCGCACGCACTTCCTGCGGCATCTCGAATTCGTGGCGCTCTACTTCACGTTCGGCGACAGCGAGCTGGTCTGCACACATCAGCGCCGCTGCGCCCAATCGTTCGGCCAGCTGCTGCTGTCGTCAGGGGTGATGCCCGCGGACACCGATCCCCGGGTGTTCGGTGTGGCAATCGCGATCGCCGAAGGCACCATCGAGCACGCCTACCGGGACATCCCTCGCAACGAATGGGTTGTCAGCCAAGGTCGGCTGGTACTGCAGCTCTATCTCGAAAGCCAGTGCGGCTGAGGGCCGATCGCGCCCGAATCTGCCTAACCCGGTCCTAACCGCCCCCGGCTAGCGTCGCGCCATGTCCAGTCAGCGCACCCCCGGCTCACCGCGCCCACTACCCCGGTTGGGCCGCCTCGACGGGCTCGACAATGGGCTCGCCCTGCGCCGTGACCAATTGGGCTTCCTGTCCCGCGGCCTCGAGCGCCAAGGCGACCTCTTCGAATTCCGGCTCCTGGGCCTGCCGATGGTGCTGGTCAACCATCCGGACCACATCAGGCACATCCTGGTGGACAACAGCGTCGGCTACGACAAGAACGCGGTCTTGTTCAAGATCGTGCGCCCGGTACTGCGCAAGGGCCTGATCGCGAACGCCGATCACGAACTGTGGCAGCGACAACGGCGTATGATCGCACCGCATCTCACGCCTCGCGCCATCCGCGACCTGGCCGGGAACATGACCGCGGAAACGCTGCGCATGCTGGAGCGCTGGGATGCCGCCGATGCGCCGATTCTCGATATCACAGATCAGATCGGCCAGCTCGCGCTGCGGATCGTGAACCGGTCGTTGTTCAGCGCCGACGTCGACGCCACCGCCCTGGCGTTCGAACGCGCCTTCGGCGAAGCCAATGCCATATTGGGATCGTTCTTCCGTTTCCCGTTCCCTCCGCTCACCGTGCCCACGCGGAGCCATCGGCGGCTGCGCCGCGCGATCACCGAGATGGACGAATTCGTCTCACAATTCATCACGGCGCGGATCGAGCAGCCGACGAGCTCACACGACACCACCGACCTGTTGACACTCCTCATGAACTCGGTCGACGAAACCGATGGCCTGGGAATGGATATCGAGCAACTTCATCACGAGGTTCTCAATATCTGCATCGGCGCATACGAGACCACCACGAACACGTTGTCCTGGGCCCTCTATCTCCTGGCCCGGCATCCCGATACGGAACAGCGGCTGCACGAGGAGATAGACCGGGTCATAGGCGACCGGATTCCCGATGTCGACGACATTCCGAGACTCCCCTACACGCGAATGGTCGTGGACGAAACACTCCGGATCTATTCTCCGGCATATCAATTCATGCGACGTGCACGCCGGGACGACGAGCTGGGCGGATATCGCCTCCGGAAAGGGTCCAACGTTCTGATCAACAGTTATCTCCTGCACCGACATCCGGAGTTCTGGGACGACCCCGAACGGTTCGATCCCGAGCGCTTCACCCCCGATAACATCGCCGCCCGGCCCAAGCATGCCTACATTCCCTTCGGCAGCGGGCACCGGGTGTGCGTCGGCAAGCACTTCGCGCTGACCGAACTGGTGCTGGTGCTGGCCACTGTGGCGAGCAGGTACCGGCTGCGACTGCCGGAGGGCGCGGCGCCGATAGCCCCTGAAGCGCTCATCACGCTGCACCCCAGGGGCGGAGTCCATTTGCGGCCACAACGACGGAAGGCACGCGCGCGATGAGAACCGGCGCACTCGGGACCACCTTCGGTTGTTTCCCCAGCCAGCTCAACCCGAATCTCGACCGGGCACGCGAACACGTCCTGACATGGGTGGACGGCTTCGACCTGCTCCGTTCACACCGGGCCAGAACTAAATTCAGCGCGGCCGACTTCGGATACTTTGTGGCACTGGTTCATCCGCATGCCGAGCGGCACAGTCTCGAATTGGCCGCCGATTGGTTCGCCTGGCTGTTCCTGGTGGACGACGAACTCGACGACGGGGCGATCGGCAGAACGCCGGCGGCGGCCGCGGCGCTGGCACACGGGGTTCGCGGCGTCCTGCGCGACGGCGGGCACGGAGAGGCGAATTCGCCGCTGCTGGCGGCGCTTTCGGATCTGTGGGATCGAACCGCCGCGCACGGCTCCGCGGCCTGGCGTACCCGATTCGTCGGCCATCTGGAGGAGTGCCTGCACACCGCCGCGTTCTGGGAGGCCGGAAACCGGATAGCCGGCATCGTCCCGGACAGGGACACCTACGTCGACCGACGACGGCACACCGGGGCGATCTACGTCTGCATGGATCTGATCGAGGCGTTCGGCGGTTTCGAGGTGCCGCCGGCACGGTATCGCGACGCCGACTTCTCCGGCGCCCTCGATGCCGCCTGCGACGTGGTGTGCTGGACCAATGACGTCTATTCGCTGGAGAAGGAACGATCCTTCGGCGAAGTCCACAATCTGGTCTTCATCGTCGGACATCACGAGAATCTGAGCGAAGCCGAAGCGGTGTCACGCGTTTGCGCGGAAATAGACACGCGCACAGAGCAATACCTCGGATTCGAGGAGCTGGTTCGCACACGATCGGCGTCGGATCACGATCCGGTCGAGCGCTGTCTCGACGGCATGCGTACGTGGATCCGCGGAAACTTCGATTGGTCGAGCAGGACTGCGCGATACGGGCACGCGCCGGCGCCTTCGACATCGATGCTCGCTCCTTCAGGCGACGGCCGGGAGCAGGTACTGTGAGCACGCCCCGACCCCGCCTCGCTGCGGCAAGAGAAGTCCTGCATCGAGCCTGGCAATTGACCGACCCCGAGTTGCGGAAGTCCGTGAACCGGCTGGACGATCCCTTACGAACCGTCGCGGCTTATCATTTCGGCTGGGCCGACAAGTTCGGCAGGCCCACCGACACCGGTTCGGGCAAAGGCGTGCGGGGCGCCTTGGCGATCGCGAGCGCCGTCGCGGCCGGCGGCGAGGACAGCGACGGGGTGCCCGGCGCGGTCATCGTCGAACTGGTCCACAACTTCTCGCTCCTGCACGACGACATCATGGACGACGACCGACGGCGGCGCGGCCGTCCCAGCGCGTGGGTGGTATTCGGCAGGGCGCAGGCGATTCTCACCGGCGACGCCCTGTTGTCCCTCGCCTTCGAAGCGGCGGCCGACCGATCGCGCGTCGGGCACGCGGTCGCGGCAGATCTGTCGGTGGCCCTGCTGGAGGTGGTCAACGGCCAATCCGCGGACATGCTGTTCGAGAACCGCATGGACATCGGTCCCGACCAGTGGCAGTCCATGGCGAGCGGCAAGACGGGGGCCCTGTTCGGGCTCGCCTGCGCGCTCGGCGCCAGAGCGGTGACGACGGACGAGCGCCGCATCGAGGCGCTCCGCAATGCCGGTCGCCACCTCGGCCTGGCCTTCCAACTGGTCGACGACGTACTCGGACTGGTCGGCGATCCCGATCGTCTCGGAAAAGCCGTCGGCGGCGACATCCTCCGACGGAAGAAGTCCGCCCCGATCGTCCGAGCCCTGCACGACGACCCTCGACTCGCGACCATCCTGGCCACGGCGTACACCCGTTCGCGTCCCCCGTCGAGCAGTGAAGCCGCAGACCTCGTCGCCCTCGTCGAGCGCTCGGGCGCCCTGGACTGGGCCCGCACCGAAGCCGACGGATTCCGTTGCGCCGCAATGACCGAACTCGACACCGTATCGACCGACCCACAGGCCCGCCGAGCCCTCGAGGCGATCGCCGACGCGGTGCCGCGCTGGGACCGACTGTCCCGCCGCAACTCGAACTGACCGAACGAACTCACCCCGGAGCCGAACCCAAGGTTCAGCGGCAACCACAATGCAAAAAGGCTCCCATCGAACAATCGACGGGAGCCTGATCTGTGGACCTGACGGACCAGCATACGAGCCGCGCGGACCCGGTAGACGGCGGACATCATGATCCGCGCGGTTGGCACCCGGTCGCAGTCGGCACCCGTTGGTGACCGATGACCGGTGGGTGGACCACTGGTTCACGCCGTCCTGTCCCATCGGTGACGGCCAGCAGTTCAGTCGCCCTGAAACAGCAGCCGGAACGACGAGTGAGCGGGCGTCAACGGCCGGACGGCATGAAAGTCCTTCTCGTCCAACGTCAGTATGTCATTGGTGAGGTACCGCTCGGCGAGCACGACAGTGACCGCATCGGCCAGGTCGAGCCTGAGACCTCGGTACTGCTCGATGATCTTCTGGGCGACCCGCAGATCATCGCGACCTACCGGTGGCATGAGCACCGCGCCCTCCTCGGCCGAGGTGAGCAGGTCGTCCAGGACGAGATCGGCTGTGCGGCAGTCTTTTCCGAATCGCGCGACGAGCAGATGATCGACCTCGTACAGCACGAGTGGCGAGACAACCGCGACGGAGGTGGCGAGATATTCACGGGCTTGCTCGTGCAGTTCCGCGGCGCGATCGTAGGCGGCGATGATCGCCGAGGTGTCAGCGATGAAGAAACTCACTCGCCGTATGCCTCGCCGAGCAAGCCCTCACTGTTGGCGGCGAACCCAGGATCACCGGAATCGAACGACGGCCACGGACGAGTACGGCGGACCCTGTGCGACCGCAGCAACACCAGGTCGATCCCCTCACGGATCAAATCAGCTTCCGACCGCCCCGAAGCTTCGGCAGCCTCCTTGAGACGGGCAGCCTGATCAGGATCCAGGTACACGCTCGTTTTGGCCTTCATGAACGTTGGGTACCGCGTAGGGCACTTGCCGGGTTCGCGCATTGCCGAGAAAGCAACAGAGCCACAGATCATTCACCTGCGGCTCTGTTGCTTGGTGGACCTGACGGGCCAGTATACGAACCGGGCGGTGGTGGTCGACGCTCCTGAATCGTGATCCGCGCGGTACATGCCCGCCGGTAGATCACAATCTTGCCAAGTGGCACGTCGCACCTAGCGCGTCGGCGGCCGGATGTACATGATGTACATGATGTACATCCGGCCGCAACGGAAGAGGTCGAGGGACCGATGACGACCACAGAGCGAATCACGTCTGTCGAGCGATACAACTCCATGAACAGCGCTCGACAACACTTCGCCCAAATGCTGACGGCCGCCGAAGAGGGCAATGTCGCCGTGGTATCCCGCAAGGGGAAGGATTCCGCGCTGGTGGAGGTTGGGCGGCTCCGGTGGTTGCTTTCCCACATCATCCGTGTCCACGAACCGCAAGTAGTGCGGGAAAACAACAATTGGGTCGCCTACCTGCCGGGTCTTCCACTGGCAGTGGAGGAACCCGACCTCGACACGGCGATCACCGCCTTGATCGAGGCCATGCGCGAGTACACCGCCGACTGGCAAGACCATCTCCATGCCGCGCTCAACCATCAGAAGAACGTCGACTTCGTGCAGTTCGTGGAGCTATCCACGGACGAACAGCTGAGAGAGTGGTTGACGGCGGCCGAACAATGACCCAATACCCTCCGGGTAACAAGAAGGCCCACGAAACGTTCTGCCACCACGATGAATGGGTACGAGTCCGCAACGCCACAGGTGGTGTGGTCAGGCACCACAGCACATGGGAATTACCGCTTTCGGACGGCCGCGTCTTGCGTACCCGGATCTCACGGCCCATGGACAACACCGACTACGGATCCAAGCTGTGGTGCCAGATCCTGAAGGACCAACTCGAGGTCAGCGAAGCCCAGTTCTGGGCATGCGTCAACGATCGAGTTCGTCCAGCACGCACCTCGGGGTCTGTCACGATCCCCGACAAGGAGCCAATCCCTCTCGGTGTCGTCGAGAAGCTCATACGCCTGGTTCACCTGACCCCAGAAGAAATCGAGGAGATGACCAAAGATCAGGCGGTAGCCCGACTCAACCAATTCTGGGCTGAACAGTGAGCTCCGCCCACTCCTCGTGTGCGTGAGAGCGCAAAAGCAGTGGGTCTACCGCCCTGAGCACTGACTCGGCTCTTCACCTCCGTCTCGCGCAAGGTCCGGATTGCTCAGTTACGGAGCGGGATTCACTCACACAATCATCGAAAAGCTACGTGAGGCCGCAGGTCATCAACCTGCGGCCCCACACATTGTGGAGCTAACGGGACTCGAACCCCTACCTCCGGGGCGCGGAAGCCCTGCTCATTTGGTCGGGCGAAGTCAAGCCCGGTGGTAACAGCGATCTCGGGGGATCTCGCTGCAGTTGTCGCGCTCTCGCCCCGTGAAGCGAAAACGCTTGGCGTCTCGACAGTGACGCGCACCGCATGTTGCGTCGTGGCGCCATTGGAGTCGTACACATAGTGTGCGGTACTTCCGCCGCCGAGTTCGGCGCGATAGAGGCTGTTCCCGTAGTCCCAGTGCAGATCCGGCTCGATCGGCGCGCGGTCACCCCGGCACAGGTGGTCGTATTGCCTTGTGCGTCATAGCGATACGACTCCGGAACAGCTTCCGATCCGGCCGACATCGTCACACTGAGTCGGTTGCTGAAGGTAAAAGGATTTGCGGTGCCATCGGTTTCGATCGAACTGCGTTCGGCGTAGTGATGGTCTCAGGTCCAGCCGTGGTGGAATGGATCTGCTCCGTGGTGCCGCATGCTCGAGATATCGCCGGCCGAATCGTGGACGTAGCGCTCGGTGTAGCGGGCCAACGCCGTTGCGGTGGGTCCTCTCGGGCGAGCGCGGTGATCAACGGCACAATCGTCGACTCGCCATTTCGGCGCTGCTGCGAAGGCGGGTGCCTCCCACGGCACCGCCGACGATGAGGTATCGCTTCGAACCCTGTGTGCACGACGGCATGTCGGCACTTCGCCGATCGTGATCATGGGAAGCGCCGAATCTGACGCGGACAGCCCCACCTCCGATTCCGTTTGCGCAGGTCGTCAGGCCGGAGTCAGCGAGTAGGCTGGACAATATCCGGAGGCACCTCGCACGCCGACCAGTCGAGGTCGCGTCGTCTCCGATTCTAATTCCGGCCCCGCAGGGGCTGTGACAGGAGCGTCCCATGACGCCACGATCGACGAGCTTGCATCCTGCAGTGCCTCGTCGCCTACCGCTCGATACACCACGATTGCGATTGCGTCCGCGCGCCGACGTCAGCGGCTATGTCGACGGTGCCTGGTGGCCTCGCACGCAGGACCTCGCCGCCGAACTCCCCGGACTGTTCACCGCCCTCCGGCCGCGCCTGGGACCGGTATGGCGGGTCGTCTACGACCCCACCGGATGGTCGCCCTCCGCTCGACACCTCCAGCTCGGCAGTCATCGAATCCGCTTGGACCCCTATCCTTTCGAGCTGTTCAACACGATGTATGTCTGTGGTGTGCACGGCATCGTCATCGTGCTGGAGGTCATCCCCTCCACCACCGGCGGCACGGTGGCGAACACGGCGCTGGCAGCAGCATCGGGTACACGGCAAGCAGGTCGATCATGATCGACGCCAGCGCAAAACGTCCCATCACCAACCACGCCGCCATGGGCGAACCAGCGTCCGCCCGCCGTAATCGGCAGCCGTACCCGTCCCCGACGCGCACACCACGGGTCCTGCTACGCCGTCCCTATACCGCACCCGGACCGGTCGATGGAGCCTGGTGGCCCCGGACCGCGAATCTCACCAATGAGCTGCACGACCTGATCCACGTTCTCACCCCTTGGCTCGGCCGCCTAACCCGGGTCGGATTCGCTTGGAACGCAAGAACTCTCGCGCAACGCCGGATCGATGAGGACGACAGAGTGAACATGCACGGTCCGGCACCGGACCTGCCGCCCGACACCATGCAACTGTTCGGAACCGAGGGCGCCAACCTGACACTGCTGATCATCCCCGCCGACACCGAACCGCTCGTCGCCGACCAGCGCATGCGGCACGCGTCGGGATGGTCGTCAACGATGGACTCCGGCGAGTAGACAGACCGTGCAGTACCACCCCCGGCACGCAAGGGATGCGCGCGCCTGACCGAGGGGTGACCCGGTGTCACGTTCATCGATCGCAAGGACGCGGGCCGGCAGCTGGCCAGACTGCTGCCGGCGTTCCGCGGTTCCGACGTGGTCGTGATCGCCCCGCCCGGCAGCGGTCTGCGAGTCGCATACGAGATTGCCGCAACGCTGTGGGCGCTGGTCGACGTCATTCTGGAGACCACACGCGCATCATCGACACCGCAGCCATCGCCCGCGGCGCGATCGGCCCGTCCGAACGCGCCCGCGCCGAACAGACCGCATACGGGCGACTGGCACATGCTGCAACCGGTGTGGACCACCGACCGGCTCGCCCACTGGCACGCTCGCAGCAACCCATCACGCTGACCCGACGGCCGAATACCGCTCGCTGCCCCGCCGAGTGTGGACCGGTCCAGGCGGACGGGCTCGTCCGCCGCAGTCTGTGCCGCTCGTGTGGTGAGCACCGGCGTGTAGGCTCGAAGCATTCGGCGGCATCACGTGCGCTGACCAGCAGAGGTCGCGCCATCCCCGATTTCGACATCCGGCCTTCCCAGCGGCCACGGTAGGAGCGTCTGATGACGCCACAATCGACGAACGTGCCTTCGGCACCGCTCGGTCGTACACCCACTCGCATCCCACGATTACGTCTGCGCCCGGACTCCGAGGCTAGCGGCTACATCGATGCGACCTGGTGGCCACGATCGGGCAACCTCGCTGTCGAGCTCCCGGATCTGATCACCGCACTCCGTCCGCGAGCAGGGCCGATAGCGCGCATCGTCTACGACCCGCGCGTCTGGTCCCCGACCGGCCGGCACCACCTGGTGGCCGACCGCACCATCCGACTGGACCGGTATCCGTTCGACCTGTTCGGCACCATGTACATGTGCGGGACCGACGGCACCGTGATCGTGCTACAAGCCATCCCCACGGGCACCGACCCGGCCCTGGCACAGTCCGTGCTCGCGGCGGCTGGGCGACCCGCCCGGACCGAACCGGCCCAGGAGCGACGGTCAACCGTGCTCTAGCGTGTGCGGCACGCCAACAAGTCGCGGCCAATGGCAGTTGAGATGGCGTCGAGCCGGTCGACGGCACTCGCGTCGATGAAGCACAGCTGATACGTGTACGCGGCATCTGCGGACTTGAATTCCGTCACCTGCACCAGGGCAGCACCGGTTCGCAGGCATCGATCGCCGATCTCGTCGACAAGCTTCTCGGCGACTTCGCCTGCGCTCCAGCCGACTTCGCGCAGAGTGCCACGAAATCCGGAAACCGTTCCCAGCTCAACGATTCCGGATGCGAGCTCAACCCCTGTAGCTGTCGCCGGAATTCCTCGGCATCACTGCACCAATCGAGATGTGCCGCCGTGGGTGCTGGGGCACCGTCGAACCGAAAGGTTCGGTCAGAGAGTGGTTCAGCTCGCGCCGGGCCAACGCCTCCCACTCCGAGCGGGGATATCGAGATCTTCTGCCGGCAGGCCCGCGTCGGCAAACCTTGGGGTGCACTGTTCAGGCTCCGGGTAGTGGCAGTTACGGCCTGAACGACGTGGCGGGTGATCAACCGAGCATCTCTCGCGCAGTAAGACTGGTGGTTGCGCGGCGTTCACGCTCGGTGAGTAGAGCGGCGAATGTGGCGTATTCGCTTGAGGGGACGCAGATCTGCCGGTGTGGCAGTGGACGTAGCCTGTCGGGATATATGTCGTTGGGGGTGACGACGGTGTGGTCGGGTTGGTCGGTCGTGTTGTGCTGGCGGTTGATCCAGGCTTGCATGTCGGGTGAGTCGATGCTGGGCAGACTCGCTACAGCATGAACCCAGTCCA
Organism: Nocardia niigatensis NBRC 100131; assembly: GCF_000308655.1. Lineage (GTDB taxonomy): Bacteria > Actinomycetota > Actinomycetes > Mycobacteriales > Mycobacteriaceae > Nocardia > Nocardia niigatensis. The sequence goes on from NZ_BAGC01000044.1 coordinate 51,773, forward strand.
GTCCTGTGATGGCTATGGCCGCTTCTGCGACGGTCACCATCACGGCGTCGGTGCTATGCCAGTTGCCGCCCATCGCCCATCGTGCCTTTCGTGACGACCACTGAGGAAGATGGTCCGAAAGGGCCTGGACAGGTTCGGCAGCGGTGAAATCCCTCCACGTCAACGATAGACGCAAATCCTCGGTATGAGCCGTTCGATTCGCTGCGACCGCCGATATGCCTACGCCTCTCGGCTCCGCGGCGCCACAAGCGTTGTTCGGGCCGGGTTCGCAGGCGGGGGCTGGATGGGCGCGGAGGGGTATAGCGTGGATACAGCGGTGATTGCTCGCGTACCGCCGTCCAGGCGGTGCCATCATCGTTCAGCCGACCAGTCGATGGTCAGACGGGAGCGTCGCAATGACGCTGCTCTACAACGGTTTTCGTTCCGTATCCACCTGCCTGAGGCCGGGGTGTGGGAGATGAGCGCGCAAGATGACGCTACCGGCTCGCGCCGGGCATGTCTGAACGCGGCGCTGAACGAGAGAGCCGACGATCTCACTGATGACGATGCGGGGGTGGCAGCATTTCTGACCCTCGGTGATGATGTCGTACGGAACCTGTTGGATGTGCTGCAGCGACTCGACCGGCTACGCGGCGTTATCGAAGACACCAAGTCCACGCTGTTGCAGGTAGGTTCCGCGCGTATCGACCTGCGCGATCTGGTCGTCAGGCTGGAAACTGATCTACGTAGCGCGAACACCGCCATGCTCGCCATCGCCAGCAACTGGCTCATGTCCTCCCCCGAACGCGGCGGCCCCCTCACCATTCGGTCCACACGCTGACAAGACGCGGCATTCGTCCCAGGCGACGGCTATGACGGGCGCGGCGCCTGTGGTCAACTGAAGTGCGGCCACGTTCCACCTTCCGTGACCGCCCGCGGAACCCCCGACGATGCGGGTGCCGCGGTCACTGCCTGTGAACAGTCGAGCAAGATCTTCCCTGCGGCCGGTGAACACGGCGATCCGGCAAGCGATGATGCGTCCGCCGATGCGGAATCGGACTCGGAACCTGTTGTGCCGCAGTCGATCTATCGTGCTTACTCGCCGATCGCGGTGTTTGGGGGTGCCGCCGCGTTCTCCGGCGGCCAGGGCCGAAGGGCTGGGAACCAGACAGGCGGACCGGTCAGTCGAGGTAGCCCTGCAGGACCTGCGAGCGTGACGGATGGCGCAGCTTCGACATGGTCTTCGATTCGATCTGGCGGATTCGTTCACGCGTGACGCCGTAGACCTTCCCGATGTCGTCGAGGGTCCGGGGCTGCCCATCATCCAAGCCGTAGCGCAGGCGCATCACGCCTGCTTCCCGCGGGTTGAGCGTGTCGAGCACCGACTGCAATTGGCGCTGCAGCAGGGTGAACGACACGACGTCGATCGCGACGACAGCCTCGGTGTCCTCGATGAAGTCGCCGAACTGGCTGTTACCCTCGTCGCCGATAGTCTGATCCAGTGAGATCGGTTCACGCGCGTACTGCCGGATCTCCAGGACCTTCGCGGGTGTGATATCCAGTTCCTCCGCGAGCTCTTCGGGCGTGGCCTCGCGGCCCAATTGCTGCAGCAGCGCACGCTCGACGCGTCCGAGCTTATTGATGATCTCCACCACGTGCACCGGGATGCGAATGGTGCGGGCCTGGTCGGCCATCGCGCGACTGATCGCCTGCCTGATCCACCAGGTGGCATAGGTCGAGAATTTGAATCCCTTGCGGTAATCGAACTTTTCGACCGCACGAACGAGGCCCAGATTGCCTTCCTGGATCAGGTCGAGAAAGGCCATACCACGCCCGGTGTACCGCTTGGCGATCGATACCACCAGGCGCAAATTCGCCTCCAGCAAGTGGTTCCTGGCCTTGGCGCCATCCTGCACGACCCAGGTCAGGTCGCGGCGACGCGCGGCGGTGATACCGGACCCGGATTCGAGCTCCTCGTGCAGCTTCTCCGCCGCATACAGTCCAACCTCGATCCGGATCGCCAGATCCACCTCTTGTTCCGCAGACAGCAGGGGAACACGGCCGATCTGCTTCAGGTACGCGCGCGTCGAATCCCCACCGGCCATGAGCGCGGCTTCCTTGCGCGCCCGTCGCAGTGCCGGGGACTCGCTCTCATCCCAGTCGGAATCATCCCCGGCACGATCTCGCTCCGCTGCGTCGACCACGACCTCGAAGGTTGAATCCTCTTCCAGCGCATCGGTTTCGACGCTTACCGAGGCCATATCGACATCCGATGGAGGCTGGTCGGTCAATTCGTCGGCGGAGGTTGCCACACTCGCCCTTTCGCGGGATCAGGGCGGCACCGCGATGTGAGATCCGCAGAGAGGCCTTGGACGCCCTCGGCAATCACCGAAGCCACTGGCCAGTGTAGCGGCCACCAGCCGGTACACCGTGGCTGCAGCGTAGCTCGGGCAGGCAGCCGCCGGCACTGAGGCGGCTGCATGCCGATGGATTTTCATCCCGTCGCCGAGTACTTTGCAGGCGGCGTGTCTGGAGCACCCGATCAGCACGTTCAGCCGAACCGGGTCCGATGCCGTAAGCGGCAGATCAGTGCGTTCGTGGGCATGCGGATCCAAGCTTCGGCGAGCAGGAACACCTCGACGTAACTGCGCGGGTCGACCAACACGATCTCGATCGGGTAGCGGATACCACGGACCACGTCGAGTGCTGGCTGCCGGGGTCGGGCGGGCCTGCTCCGACGTCCTGCCGCATCCGTGCCGACCCTCATCTCTGCCCTGGAACCGCCGCCCCGGCCAGGGCCAGCCAGGCATGGCACAGCCACCACGCCGTCATGGCGCCGAATGTCGTGGACGGGTCGATTCCGGTGGCGTCGGTGAAGCGCTGGACCCGGTTGCGAACGGTATTGGGGTGGACGAACAGCGCTTCGGCGGCCGAAGCGGTGTCCCGGTCCGCTTCCAACCAGGCGCACAACCCGACCACGACCGGTTCGGCGTTCGGACCGAGCGCGGCCATCGCCGTCGCGTGATGGTCGAGAAGCGCCGTAGCCAGGTCTGCCCGATCGGCCAGCGCCGCCGGCACCGCGACCTCGGCGATATGGATCACGCCGACCCGGCCTATCGTCTCCGCTGCTGTCAACGCGGCGGCCGCCAGCAGTCTGATGGCGGCCAGCTCCTCGGGTTCGGCGGGACCGGCGGCTCCCACCGCCATGGGCGACATCACCAGGCTGGAAGGAGCGTGGTCGAGTACTCCGATCAGCTGGTCATCCACGATCGCGAACAAGGCATGGCCATGCTCGCGCCGCGCCGCGCGCTCGAGACCCTCCATGACCGCGGCGTCGCCGACGCGAGTCACGAGTACCCAGAGCCCGGCGCCGACCCGCAATCCGGCCTCGGCCGCTGCCAGCGCGGCCACCGACCCACCCGCGAGCAGACGCCGCACGATCACCGCGTTCCGGTCGGCCGCCGCGCTGCGTTGTCCGACCTGCGCGGTGCGGTGCGCGGTGATCAGCCTGCCGCGCACGACCTCGGCCCAGTCGTCGTACAGCTCCCTCGCGTCCAGCAGGAGACCGAACTCGATTCCGTTGGCCGCGGCCAGCTCCCGCGCACGCGACCAGATCGCCCGCTCGGCCACGTGGATGGCGCGCAGCACCGCTTCGATGGGAACACCCTGCCCGGCTCGGGTGACCGCGAGCTCCTCGACGAACGACAGCTCCGCTTCCACGGGTCCACGCCGGTCCGTCAGCGCCCGGGTCGCCGCGAGGAGCAGGGCGCGGGTGTGCCCGGCGATATCGGTGCGAGTGAGCGGCGCGACCTCCCGCACCGTCGCACGCACACCGGCAACCACGGACGAGAGCAGATCGTCCTCGCCGACCACCTGCTCGATGAGGTCGGTCATGGCGGTCCAGTCAGCTCGGGGTTGCATTCGGTCGATGATGCCCAAGATTGTGGTGCGCCACAACTATCAGGGGAAACAAGGTGGCGTAGGCCATATTCACGGCCGATACTCGCACCTACGGTTGGGTGGCATTACAACAGCGAGGGCGAACCCGCGGAATCAGCCGCGCGGTGCGCACCCGTGAACCGTGACGACAGGACGTTTCGATGGGACAGGTTGCCGTGATCACCGGCGCCGCCGGCGGCATCGGCCGGGCAATGATGCAGCAATTCGCCGCGGCGGGCTATGCCGTCACCGGACTGGATCTTCCCGGCGCCTGCCCGGCCGACGACCCGCGGTCCGTCGGTTGCGATATCACCGATGAGGGCCAGGTTCGGGCCGCCTTCGACCATGTGATGTCCGAGCACGGCCGCATCGATGTGCTCGTCAACAACGCGGGAATCTCCGCGATCGGCAGCCTGATGGACCACGACGCGGCGACCTATCGGCGCGTGATGGAGGTCAACTACATCGGCGCGCTGCTGTGCACCCGGGCCGCCCTCGCCGCGCTGACCGCCACCTCGGGCCGAATCGTCGTGATGAGTTCGGTCGCCGGTTTCGCACCGGTCCTCGGCCGCCCGGCCTATGTGGGCGCCAAGCACGCGGTTACCGGACTGTTCACAGCCTTGCGGCAAGAGCTTGCGCCACAGGGGATTTCGGTCACGATGGTGCATCCGACATTCGTTCTCGGCGGGATGAGCGAGGTGGGGCGCGCCGCAGGCGTGCAACGCGCCACCACCGGGCCCGAGATCACTTCCGAGGACGTGGCGCGCCTGGTCGTGCGGGCCGTGCTGGACCGGAAGGACCTCGTGCTGCCGGGACTGACCGCGAAGCTCGCCTGGTGGGCGGATCGGATCTCGCCCAGCGTGTACGCCCGGCTGATGACCCGGAAACTGCGGCGGGACAGCACGCCCGCGCCGGCGCTCCGCTCCCACTGATCACACGATCCACCGCTTTCGAGGAGATACATCGATGAGTTCGACCAGCCGGGTCGCGGTAATCGGCGCCGGCGCAGCCGGTCTCGCTACCACCAAGGCCCTACGGGACGCGGGTCTGGAGGTCGTGACCTACGAGAAAGGGGATCGGCCCGGAGGTCTGTGGGCCAGAGACAACAGCAGCGGACTCTCCCCGGCCTACGCGTCACTGCATCTGAATACGAGCAAGGGACGGACGCAGTTCGCCGACTTTCCGATGCCCGCCGCATGGCCGGACTATCCTTCGGCCGACCTGATCGCCGGATACCTCGCCGACTACTCGCGCACCTTCGGCCTGACCGAGCACATCCGCTTCGGCACCGCGGTCGCCTCCGTCGACAAGGCCGGGGCACGACGCCCATGGGTCGTGACCACCGAAGCCGGCGAGACCGACGAGTTCGATGCCGTCGCGGTGGCCAACGGCCACAACTGGTCACCTCGCGGACCCGAGCCCCAATACCCCGGAACGTTCACGGGCGCACAGCTGCACGCGCACGAATACCGCGATGCCGAGGTGTTCCGGGATCGGCGAGTGCTGGTCGTCGGCATGGGCAATTCCGCGATGGACATCGCTGTCGATGCGTCGTACGTGGCCCGCGGGCCAGTTCTGCTCTCGGCCCGGCACGGCGTTCACATCGTTCCCAAGTATCTGTTCGGCAGACCGTCGGACCAGACCGCCGGCATTCTCGCAGCGCTGCCGTGGCGCCTACGCCAGCGGATCGCGGAGACCATGCTGCGGCTCGCCGTGGGCACCCCGGAGAGTTATGGACTGCCGACGCCCCAGGGCGGGCTGATGCAGAACCATCCGACGATCAGTGACACGATTCTCCATCGGCTCACCCACGGTGAGGTGGTGGCACGGCCGGGCATCGAACATCTCGACGGGGACCGGATCGTCTTCACCGACGGCCGCTCGGAGCTGGTCGACGTGATCGTCTGGGCCACCGGCTATCGCGTGGACATCCCGTTTCTGTCCGCCCGATGGACCACCGATGATGCCGAACGACTACCGCTGTACAAGCGGGTATTCCACCTCCAGGACCCGAGTCTGGTGTTCGTCGGCCTGATGCAGTCGACCGGTGCGGCACTCCCGGTGGTGGAGGCCCAGGCGAAACTCGCCGCCGCGTACCTGTCCGGAACCTACGCCCTGCCCACCCCGGCCGAACAGCGTCGCACCGTGGACACCGAGCTGCGAGCCGCAGCCGAGCGGTGGGGCTGGAACAGGCGGCCGCACATGCGGATCGACTTCGACCGCTATGTCACCGGCGTGCCGCGGGAGATCCAGGCCGGGCGCGGCCGAGCCGCCCGCGGAACGGCCGTCACCTTCACCCCCGCCCGTCGTGAGGAAGCCACCGCATGAGCATTCGACGTCCTTCTCGCGCCGCCACGGCGGCCGGTCTTCGTGATGCGCACGGCCTGCGTGTGCTCATCACCGGCGCGTCGGGAACCTTCGGCCGGGCGATGAGCGCACGGCTGACTGATCTCGGCGCTCACGTCATCGGCCTCGACGTGGCTCCCGGCCCGGACGATCCGGTCGAGGTCCTGCCCTGTGACATCACCGATGACACGAGCGTCGAGACGGCGGTGGCCGCCGCCATCGCCAAGCTCGGCGGCCTCGACCTGCTGATCAACAATGCCGGAGTGGGCGGACCCGCGCCCGCGGAATACGTTCCCGGGGCCGAGGTTCGCCGCCAGCTCGAGATCAACCTGCTCGGTGCCTGGCGGGTGTCCGCGGCATGTGTCGACGCGCTGGTGGGTGCTCGCGGGCGGATCGTCATGGTCTGCTCGCGCATGGCGGTCCTGCAGTTGCCCTTGGCCGCTGCCTACGGCGCGTCGAAGCGCGCCCTCGTGGCGTACGCGGACGCGCTGCGCCTGGAGATCGGCACGCACGTCGGCGTGACCTGTGTGTACCCGTCCGCGGTGCGCAGTCCGATCCATGACTCGACCGCCGCCGCCGGGCTGTCGCTCGAGGGGATGAGCAGCTACGAGCCGCTGGAAGGCGTCGTCGATACGGTCCTGCGCGCATCTCTGGGCCGATTGCGCCGCGACATGCCGACCAGCCGCAAGGGGGCCGTCGAGTTCTTCCTGGCTCGCCACCTGCCGTGGGTGACCGATCGCATTGTTGCCCGGACACTGGCCCGCCGCGCCCGGTCCGGCGCGTTCGGCGACGCCGGACTCGCCGCCGGTGTCGTCCGGCGTCACAGCGCCGGATGAGCACCGTCCGCGAGCCCGGAACGGGCGAGAATACGGTTCGGCCGGACGACTCGGTCCGCGCGAAAACCGCTGACCTGCTGGCCTATTCGACCGGATCGGCCGGTATGGGGGTGTGGATCACGGTCCCGGGTCTGCTCCTGCTCTACTTCCTCACCGACACTCTCGGCGTCTCGCCCCTCCTGGCCGGGTTCACCCTGTTGCTGCCGAAGATCGTCGACGTGCTGGCCCATCCGCTTTTCGGGTCGCTGTCGGACCGGCAGGCGCGCAAGGCCGGGCACCGGCGCGGCATGATGCGCTGGGGACTATTGCTGGTGATCGCCATGGCGGCCATGTTCTCGGTGCCCACCGTGTGCACCGGTCCGGCGGCCGCACTGTGGGTGGGCGGCTGGCTGGTGACAGGGAACTTGCTGTTCGCGTCCTTCCAGGTGCCGTACCTGACCACACCGTCGGATCTGCTGGTCGGTTATCACGAACGCACCCGCGTCTTCATGTTCCGGATGCTGCTGCTGACGGCGGGCCTGCTGGCCGCCGGTGTGGCCGCCCCGGCACTGGTGTCAGCGGGTGGCCGTGCGGACTACTCCCGCATGGCGGTGCTGCTGTCGGGCGCGATGCTCGTCTCGGGCCTGGCCGCGTTGACCGGCGTCCGCAGACTCACCGCCGACTGCGGCTTCCGCGTCCCAGCGGAGAGCCGCCGGTCCACGGCCGGCGACGTTCGGGATGCGTTGCGGGACCGCGACTTCCGGACGCTGGTGCTGTCCTATCTCTGTACCGGGGCGACCACTCATCTGTTTCTGGCGGCGGTGCCGTTCTATTCCGAGTACGTATTCGACGACAGCACGCTCACCCCGAAACTGATGGGCGGATTCCTCGGGGCGGCGCTGCTCGCCGGACCCGCCTGGATGCGGGTCTCTCGACGAATCGGCAAACAGCGGGGATTGCTGCTGTCCCAAGGCATCTTCGTCATCGGATCGCTCACCCTGCTGGCCGGCAAGTCGCTCGGGGCGGCGGCGACCGTAGCCGTGGTCGTGGCACTCGGAATCGCTTTCGCGGGGCTGCAACTGCTCGCGTTCTCGATGGTTCCGGACGCGGTGGCCGCCGCGCAGGCGCACGGAGGCGCACGGGCGGGGGCTTACACCGGGGTATGGACCGCGACGGATGCGTCCAGCACCGCCCTGGGCCCCTATATCTTTTCCACCGTCCTGGCTCTCGGCGGCTTCGTGGCTTCCACCGACGGCCACACCGTGACACAGTCGGGCACCGCGCACACGGCGTTGCTTCTCGGTTTCACCGTGGTGCCGGCGGCATTGATGACGGTGGCCATCGCGTTCCAACGTCGATGCGCCCTCGACCGGGCCGCGCGGTGATCGGCCACGCGGTGTCCGCCACGCATGTCCTCATGCTCGGCGGCGTATTGTTCGGCGCGGTGGCGCAATCCGCGACCGGCATGGGGTTCTCCCTGGTGGCGGCGCCCCTGCTAGTCCTGCATCTGGGCCCCCGCGAAGGCGTCGCGGCCACGGTGATGCTGGCGGCGCTCTCCTCCGTCGCACCACTGCTGCGCGATGGGCGCCACGTCCGGCCCCTCGAAGTCACGCGACTGCTGGCGCCGATGCTGCTGTGCACACCGCTCATCGCCGCGGCGTTGCACGGGATCGACACCGACCTGCTGGCGATGACCGCCGGCGCCGGCGTGATCGTCGCCGTCGGCGTGCTCGCCAGCGGCATCCGCTGGAGCTGGCTGCGACGCCCCTGGGGAGCGGTCGCCACCAGCGGCGCCAGTGCGTTTCTCAATGTCATAGGCGGTGTCGGCGGACCGCCGATCGGGCTCTATGCCGCCAACTCCGACTGGGAACCGGCGACTGTGCGCGCCAATCTGCACAGTGTCTTCATCGTGCAGAACATCACGACGGCACTGATTCTCGGCATAGCTGTTCCCGATTCGCTCGAACTGCTCGCGCTGGTGATCGGCACGGTCATCGGGATGGCGCTGGCGACGCGCATTCCGACCGCGCGAATGCGGCTGGTGGTGCTCGGCATTTCGTTGTTGGGCGGAATCGCATTGATCGGCCGCGCCATCTGAGCCGAGGGCCCTGCCGCTCCAGAGGACCTGTCGCACAACGGATTCACAAGTAGATGAGGAAGAAGTATGAGCATTCGCCGAGCGACCCTGACCGCCGCCGTGCTGGCCGCGAGCGTGGTCACCAGCACCGCGACCGCCACGGCCGCACCCGACACCACCACACCGCCGCCGGTCGCCTTCCGCGCGAACCTGGTCGGCGACGCCGTGGTCACCACACTCGCGGACGGGGTCTTCGCACTCACCGGCGACCAGCAGTCCGTCGCCGTTCGCGATGCCGCCGGGCAGACCCTGGACGCGCTACCGCTGGCGTTCACCCTCGACGGGCAGCGGCTGCCGATCCGGCAGCAGATCACCGACGACGGGCACACCCTGCGGCTCGTCCCCGACCTCGCCGGTCTGGACCGGGCGGTGTTGAAACCCGTCGCCGCACCTCTGGAAGACCAGCTGGCCATGAACGACCTCATCAACGCCGTCAGCCTGGGCACCTCGATCGGCAGCCTGGTCGGCACCGCCATCGGCGCGGTCGCCGGTATCGGCGTCGGCGTCGCGCTGGCCGGCGCGTCCTGCCTGGTGCTCACCCTCGGATGCGTGGTGACCGTGCTGCCGATCATCAGCCTCGTCGGCGCGGCGGGCGGGCTCGCCGGCCTGGTCCTCGCGGGCGGTCCCACCGCGGTGGCGGCGGCCTTCGACTACTGGACCACGCTGCGCGCCGAGCCCGGCCAGAGCAAGTATGCCCCGCAGTTGCAGGGCAAGCCCGGCATCCCCGCCCCGGCGGCGTCCGGGAACTGACCCACCACGAACCCAAGGGATACCTGAATGAGACTTCGCACAACGGCTTTCGCCGCGATCGTGGCGGCCGGCGCGATGACCGTGGCAGCCACGCCCGCCACCGCGGAGCCGACGGCATCGGCGCACTACCGCACCGGCGTGGTGGGCGGCTCCGTCGTCACCACCCTCGAGGACGCCACCTTCACCCTGGCGGCGGACCAGCGGTCGGTTCTCGTCCACGACGCGGCGGGACAGTTGGTGTTCAGCCTGCCGCTGGCCTTCGAGCTCGACGGCGTGCCACACCCGATCCTGCAACAGATCACCGATGCGGGACGCACCCTCGTCCTCATCCCCGACACCGGCCTGCGCGAGATCGCCTCGCCGCTGGAAAATCAGCTGGCACTGACGGAATTCGCCGGAAACATGACCAAGGCGACCTTGGCCGGCACCGTCGGTGGATTCGTGGTCGGCGCACTGGTGGGCGCCGTCATCGGTCTCGGCTCGTGCCTGCTGGTCGGCCCCGGCTGCCTGGCCACCACCCCGGCGGCCATCATGGCCTTCGCCGGCGCCGGCGGCCTGATCGGGCCCCTCGCCCTCGGTGGCGCGGCCCTGGTCGACGGCGTGTGGAAATACGTCACCACCCTGCAGGCCACACCCGGCGAGAGCGCATACGCCGATAAGGGAGGTCTGCTCGACCCAGACGGCACCGGCGTCCCCGACGCCAACCTTCGGATTCCGCCACTGCCGTTCAAAGCCCTCATGAGCGGCTCCGCTGGCCGATAGGGCACGGCAACAGCGCATGCGTCGCGGTCCCGGCAGCCGCGGCGCAGGCCGGACAGCCCGAGATCGGGGCGGTGGTGACCAGGTGAGCCAGCAGACGTCGGATTGCGCCGATAGCGAGTGGGATGAGTTCGCTGCCAACGCTTTCGGGACGACGGCGGCATAGCGGCGAGGTAGGCGTTGGCGAGCATCGCGAGGGTGACGTGCCGACATTCTGCGCTTTGCCAGTCAGCACCCAATGGAACGCGCGACCGTGATCGCCTCAAACAAAATCAGGCCCGGCAATTCGCCGAGCCCGATCATCTTCCTGTGGACCTGACGGACCAGCATACGAACCGGGCGGTGCTGGTCGACGGGCCGGATGTGGTCATCCGGGCGGTGGGTGCCCGACCGGTCGCGGGCGGTGGTGCCCGATGACCGGCCACGACGACCGCCCGGCTGCGTTTGGGTCGGCGGATAGCGGCGCGGATGGGGCGGCGGCTGCTCGGTGTCCTATAACCGCCACCCCAAACGCCGAACACGATGTCAGTATCCGCGCCGCTCACGCCCACAATCCGGGGGTGGGCTCGAAATCCCGACTCAGTATCAATACTGAGGGTTCATCGCGTAGGGGGCGGCGCGGCGGCCGTGCCGTGCACTGCGGCGGGCATCCGGATGCGGGGCCGTGGTTTCGCCTGCTCGATCGTGACCGTCGTCTTCTCGCACTACTTGCTGAACACAAGGTGCTGACCACCGCCCAGATCGCCGGCCTGGAATTCACCTCGATCCGCCGCGCCCAGGACCGGCTGGCCAAGCTGCGCGAGATGGGCATGCTCTTCGCCTTCCGCGAATCGCTCTACGGCGGCGGCACCAGCCAAACGCGCCACGCGCTCGGCTATTCCGGCGCGCGCCTGATCGCGGCCCGGCGCGCCGAGACGCCACCGACCCCGGCCGTCTACGCGCTGTCCCTCGAACGGCTGGCCTGCTCCCCGACCCTCGGGCATCGTCTGCGTGTCAACGGGTTCTTCGCAGCGCTGGCCGCGCACCGCAACCCGGCCCGCAACCCTGACGCGACGGTGCTGGAGGGGCTGACGCAGTGGTGGTCCGAACGCCAATGCGCCGAACAGTTTTGGACGGCGTTCGAGCGCGATCCTCAGATTCGTCCCGACGGCTACGGCTGCTGGGAACAGGAGGAACACGCGGTGCGGTTCTTCCTCGAGTACGACACCGGCACTGAAACCCTGTCCACCCTCGCCGCCAAACTCACCGACTACCAAGGCTTCCCCACCGACAGGTTCGGAATCCTGCTGTTCTCCCTGCACTCGACCCGCCGTGAAACCGGGCTCCGGACCGCGCTGCGCCGCACACTCGGCAGCGGCAACCCGGGCATGGTGATCGCCACCACCGCCCGTGACCTCACCCACCCCGACGGCCCGGTCGGACCCGTCTGGGTCCTGTGGACGGCTGGGGACGGCGACACGGTGACTGAGCGCCTCCGGTTGACCGAGCTACCCGAACGTGGACCTCGAATTCCGCACCACTCCAGCGGCGGCCAGCCCTATAACGAGGCCGCCTTCGACCACTACGACCCACAGGTCCACAACCTATTCATCGCCGCTCAGTCACGGCCTGCCACGCCGAATTCGCTCGCGACCGCACACCTGGTCGAGAAGGCCGACGAAGAGGGCTTCATCGAATTGGACGACCAATCCCCGGACGGGCCGTGACCATTCGCTCCGCTCGATGGCTGTGCTGGTGAATTCCGACGTCGATCATCGGCCAACCGTGACGCCCTCCAGCGCAGTCGAGATCCGTTGGTATCGGCGAAACTTACGTCGCCGGGTGGTGTCCAGATGCTTCGGCGCGTCTACTGAACGCACTATTCTGCCGAATGCAGCGAGGTCCGGGCTGTGCATCTACCGTTCGATGTGGACGGCAGTAAGATCTCGGATCGCTGAGGACCGGCTGTGGGGGGAATGTGAGTGACAATATAGGACACCTGTCCAGTTTCGTGTGGTCCGTGGCTGACCTACTGCGCGGCGACTTCAAGTCTTCCGAATACGGACGGGTGATCCTGCCGTTCACGGTATTGCGTCGGCTCGACTCTCTGCTGGCACCGAGTCGGCAAGCGGTGCTCGACGAGGCTGAGCGCACCGACAACGAACAGGAGCAGGAGCAGCGCCTTATGGCGGCCTCGGGTTGGCCCTTTTACAATCTGAGCCGGTACTCGTTCCAGAGTGTGCTCAATGATTCGTGGAACGCCGACCAGGTGCTCTTGGAGCATGTTCGCGGGTACTCCTGCAACGTTAGAGAAGTGCTGGACGGCTTCGAGTTTGAGCGGACCGTTGTCCGCCTGCATCAGGCAGAACTTCTCTACCCAGTAGTCAGGCAGTTCGCCTCGATCGACCTGGGGCAGATGATCACCGACTTCGATATGGAGAACCTTTTCGAGGAGCTGGTCCGACGATTCGCGGCGGGCAGCAACGAAACGAGCGGGGAGCATTACACCCCCCGGGATGTCGCCCATCTGATGGCGGGGTTCCTCATCTCCGCCGACTCGGACCTGCTGACCTCGCCACACGCCGTTCGCACCATCCTGGACCCGGCCTGTGGAACGGCCGGCCTGCTGACCGAGGCGGCCTCGTTCATCACTTTGATGAACCCGGGGGCGGACATCATGCTGTACGGCCAGGAGATCAACCGGCAGGCATGGGCGATTTCCCGTGCCAACATGATGATCAGCGGCCGCCTGGCCTCGACAATCGCCTTTGGGAATGTCCTCGCTGAAGATGGGCACCAAGGAATCGCCTTCGACTACCTCCTCGCCAATCCGCCGTTCGGCATTAACTGGAAGAAGATCGAGTCCACAGTCCTGCGGGAGCACCAGCAGCTCAGTTTCGCGGGCCGTTTCGGGGCCGGTCTTCCTCGGATCAACGACAGCTCGCTGCTCTTCCTACAGCACATGTTGGCGAAGATGAAGCCAGTGAGCGCCTCGGGTGAGGGCGGCAGCCGGATCGCAGTCATCTTCAACGCCTCTCCGATGTACGTCGGCGCCGCCGGATCCGGCGAATCAGAGATCCGGCGGTGGATCTTGGAGAACGACTGGCTTGAGGCCTTGGTCGCGTTGCCTGACCGACTCTTCCACAACACGGGCATCGGCACTTACCTGTGGGTCCTGAGCAACCGCAAGCCTGCACAGCGCAGGCATGAGGTGCTGCTACTGAACGCGCAGGACCAGTACCAGCGGATGCGCCGCACCATCGGCTCGAAGCGCAACTACATCACCTCGGACCAGATTGCCGAGGTCACAGGGCTCTACCTGGACACTCTGTCCGCCGACCGTGCCCAGCGGCCGAACGACCGGGTCCGCATCGTCTCCACCCACGAACTGATGTACCAGCGCGTCACGATCGATCAACCACTTCGGCTTCGGTACGAACTGTCCGACGAGGCCCTGACTCGCCTCGCCGAATCGCCTGCGATAAAGAAGACCGGTGATCCTGCCGCTCTGGTGGCCGCCCTGCGTCCGTTGATCGGCTCGACGTGGACGAGGTGCCAACAGGCCATCACCGCACTGCGCCGGGAGGCCACCTCGGCTGGCGTGAGCTGGCCGCGGGGGAAGGTCTTCGAGGCGGCGGTCCGCAAGGCCATCGGTGTGCGCGACAGCGACGGGGAGCCGCAGCGGACGGGGGATGCTTACGAGCCGGATCCCGAGCTGCGTGTGCTGGTCAATCTGCCGCTTCACGTGGATCCGAGCGACCACCTCCGAAGCGAAGTGCACCCGAGTGCTCCGGCAGCCTGGATCGACGACAGCAGGACGCGGGTGGGTTGCGAGATCCCACCCTCGCTCTTCTATCGACCCGAACTCGACGGCGAATTTGAACTGCTGCGCAACCTCGCCCGATTGGAAACCACTCGGGTCCACCCGCCCCAGAGAGGCGAGGAGCAGGAGGAGGGCACTGACCGGCCCAGGCATCTACGCGCCCAAGACCTTCACGAGGCCGACTCTGCCGCTGACTTGCCCGATGCCCCAGAGGACGGAAGGCCACTTACCCTCTGCTCGGGCGGCATGCTCGTCGGACGGCCGGGGAACTGGCGTCTGCTCCCGAATGGCTTCGGCGAAGCGGCCACCTCGCTGTTTGTACTGCAGCCGCTGCACGGCGGTGGCCAGGCGCTATGCGAGTGGTTGAACTCCCGCAAGGACAACGGTCAGTACCCCAGCACTCGCGACCTGCTGGATACACACATCCCTCTCGACCTAGTGACCGACAGCGAGGTGGAGAGCCTCCTGGAAACCGTAGAAGAAGGGCGGCGCGCACTGCGGAATACGATGTCGGGAATCTTGCCCAACGTCTTCAGCAGCGGCGAGCGGGACGTCCAGAGGGTTCGGAACGAGATCCGGTTCGCCGCCCATGAGGCAGGCCTGATCGGTGAACTCGTGCGGCCCCTGGACGACCTCATCTCGCGCGCCGAGTGGAGCTTTCCGTACCACGCGGCCGCACTGTCCCGTCGGTACCGAATCAGCACGCACCCAGCGGAGCAGAAAGACGGACTGCTCAAGCTAGGAGAAGGTCTGGCCCGTGTGCTGGGCGTGCTGGCGCTCACCGAACTCGCCGAGTCGAGTGGATTCTCCCCGAACCTGCGCAAGCAGTTCCGGCCCCAGGCCTCCTTCGGTACTTGGCTCTGGTTCCTCGACCGGCTGGAGGCTGAGGGAATCACGCCTCGCATCCAACAGCTCGCCACCCTGCGCGACCGGGGCAACGCACGAGCCTTGCTGGGCCACATCAAGGACTTCAGGAACACCTCGCATCACGCGCATGGCGTCCGCGCTAGCCACCAACTGGCGGAGGACGTTGAACGGCTGGAACCACACATCGTGGGGGCAATCAGTGCGGTTAGATGGCTCTCCGGAACCCACTGGGATTGGGTGGAACGGTGCGAGTACCTCGACGACGGCCAGTATCGGATCGTCGGGTTTCGACTGAGAGGCAGCCATCCGAACTGGGAGCCGTTCGATCGGTCGAGCACTCGGCCGATGCGTCCCGACCGCATCTACGTGGACAGTGCTCCATACGGTGCTCCGGTCGACCTGTGGCCGTTTGCAGTCGTCAGTATGTGCGACAAATGCCACACAAGGGAGCTCTTCCTGCTCAACCAGGTCCGAGGCGACCAACTGACGCTCCGCAGCCTGGAGGAGCATTCGCTGGAGATCACATATGGCGAGCCCGAGTAGTGGCGGGGCGGGGCGAGGCTGCGTCTGATGCGGAAGTGAAGGGGAATAGTCACAGCGACGCGGCCTTACGGTCGAAGGCACGGGTCGATCTCCGTGCTGGTCGCCGCAGTCTTCCACAAATAGACCGCAGCGCCCGGGCGCCGCATTCGGCTTGCCGACGCCAACGCGGTTGCGGATCAACGCTATTGGTGACGGGACTGGCATGATCTATGGGGTGAGCGGGGAACATCTCAACACCGATGCCGAAATCGTGTCGATCGCCGAGGATCGGCTGCAGCGGGCCCCGTTCGTGCGCCGGATCGCTGAGCGCATCAGCAGGGCCGGCGCGGACCGCAGTGTCGTGTTCGGGTTGGCGGGGCCTTGGGGCAGCGGCAAGTCGTCGGTACTCAACATGATCAGCGAGGTGCTGTCCACCGAGCACGGCGACCAGTGGTCGGTGGTGTCGTTCACCCCATGGTCGGCGTCGAGCGTGGCGGAGTTGACCGAGGAGTTCTACGCCGCGGTCGCCTCGGCCATGCCCGACACCGAAGCCGGCCATCACGCCCGCAAGGCACTGAGGGCCGCGGTCCCGGTGGCGGTCGCGGTGGGCAAGGCAGGCGTGGCGGCACTATTCGACAGGCACTTCGGTGACGGCGCGACCGCAAAGATCCTCACGGCGGGTAGCGACAAGCTCGCCGAGCAGGTCGGCCACCTGCCCGCGCCGGTCACCGACCCGTTTTCGCAGCGCTTCGAGGCGGCGTCACAGGCGATCTTGGCGGCGGGCCGGAACGTGCTGGTCGTCGTCGATGACGTGGACCGGCTGCACGCCGACGAGCTGCTGGCGGTGATGAAAGCGGTGCGGCTGCTGGGACGCTTCGACCGCGTGCACTACCTGCTGTCCTACGACGAGCAGACGGTGCTCGACGTCCTAGTCGATACCGATCTGGCCCGCCACAATCCGCGGCGCGCCGGCCGGTATCTGGAAAAGATCGTCCAGTATCCGTTTGTGCTGCCCCCGATCCAGCACCAGCATCTGAGCGCCGAACTGCAACGCGAGATCCGCGAGCTGGTGGACATTCACGACCTCAGCGCTGCGCGGCCCGGCATCGACACCGCGCAGGAGGCTGCGACGGTGTGCGAGATCCTGCTGGACACGTTGCCGACCGACACGGTCACTTTGCGTAGTCTCAAGCGACTGTGCAGCCAGGTCGATGTGCTGCTGACACTGGTCGGATCGCGCGAGATCGACCTGCTCGACGCGTTCGTGCTGACGTACCTGCGGCTGGAACACCGCGCGTTGTATGCGATGCTGCCGCACTGGCGCAGCGAGCTGACCCGGTCCCCGCAGACTGCCGCGCGGCTCGGCGGCGTGAGCTCGGACTGGTATCAGCGCATCGAGGACGTGACGGGCTTCGCTGTGGGGGACCGGGAAGCACGCACCATCTACCGGCTGTTGGCCACCGTCTTCCCCGCACTGCCGATAGGACCGGACACGGTGATGCCGCCCCGCGCGCGGGCCACCTCGTTGCGCGCCCACAACGGTGGCTACTTCGACCGGTATTTCGCGTTCCGGGTCCCCGTCGACGACATCGAAGACCACCGGGCCCACTCGGCCTTGGCCGAGCTCGCCCGCACCGGCCGACTGCCGACAGTGCTGACCGAGTGGCTGCCAGACGAGAACCGTCGCCGCCTGCTGCGAGACAAACTGCTGTCTAACCTCGACGCCATCGCTGGCGCGCCACCGGCCCAAGCTGCTCAGGCCGCGACGGCGTTGACCGAAGCGGTGCCGGTCGACCACGCCGACCTGTATTTCACTAGGTGGGGCACGGTGATCCATGCGCTGCTCGCCCACGCGATCACCGAACTCGGCCCCGCCGATGCTGCGGCGTTGATCGACGACTACCGCGCTCGATTCGGGCTGGCCACGACCCTCGATGTGCTCGCGGTCCCTACCGCAGTGTCGGGGGTGCCAGTGGCCTCGGTCCTTGTGGCCACCACCGCGGTTCGCCGCGAAGTGTTCGAGCTATGCGTGCGAGATCTCACGACCGACATACCGAACGATGAGCAGGCACCGCACGCCAGTGTGCTCGGCGTCGCGCACTACCTCGACGACCAACTGTGGGGCGACCTGCGCACCCGGGTCGGCGAGCTGCAGAACTCCGGCGTCTGCGACATCCTCGACGTGGCAGCACGTTTCGTCAGCATCAGCACCCGCCTGGATCCCTCAGGCAACGGAGGCCACCGGCAGCGCTACCTCAGCCGGTTCGAATCCACGCTCTTCGGGCGGCTGATCGACTCCGACCAGTGGCGCACTCTGAATCTGCCCCAACCATCAAACATCGCGATCGACGACAACGATCTGTCGATGAGCAACCGGCGCGAATACGCTATCGGCGCGCTGCGCCAGCTACAGGTCACCGGTCAGTACACCGGTTACTGAATCGGACACCGCGGCCGCGGCCCTGCCCTCGAAGGAATCCTGGTGCGGCCACGAGACCGGGTGCTGGCCAGTTCAGTGAGCATCGGCGACCGGACTTGATCAAGTCACCTCGCACGGGGGAAGGGTCTGCGCAGGTGCCGGATCTGTCATGGTCCAGATGATTCCCGATGAGCTCACTCCGCGCTCACTTGAGAATCCACCAGACGTCGGCACCGGTTCCGAACGCGCAATAATGTCGCATCCAGCGCGGTACGCGGCTGCCAGCGCGACCTACCCGAAGATCAACCGGCTCCGGGGCATCTCGGGGCCGTCGCTGTGTCCGCTCAGCAGTCGAGTTGGGCATGCCGAACAGGTGTGGCTAAGGGGTGGCACTGATCGCGGCCCCGGCGTCTTTCACCTTCGCCCTGCTATCGATCGTCTCGTCGTCTGCCGGTGTACCAGTCCGGTGCCGGTTCAAGTGTCTGCATGTGCAGAACCTCGAAAGAGTCGGCACCGATCGGAAACCGATCGGTCTGAGTATGCTTTGAGATTATTCGGTTCCGTTGGAGCTGGCGCGGTGGTTCGATAGGACCGTGGCGGTAACGATTTTCCTGGAGAGCGGACCCTTCACGTACATCAGCATCATGAACCAGTGCAGTGGCGTGCCGGTAACTTCCGCCGTCACTGCTGAGGAATATCTGCGCTTCGCGAAGTCTGATCTTGAGATGGGTACAACACATGGACTCATCAACGCAATGGGAAACGCGAAGAGATCACTGCATCTGATGATCGATACTGTCTTGCAAAGCTACGGCTTGCTCGCGCAGGGCAAGCGGCGTTCATTTCCCGATAAATTGCGATTGATGGATGACGTTGGACTCATTGCGCTCAATGTGTTCCGAAAGCTCAACGTGGAGCGCAATGTCATGGAACATGAGTACATGGTGCCGGATCTCGATCGGGTACAAGACTTCGTCGACGTATGTCACCTGCTGCTGCTGGCGACCGAACGACTCGGACAAGACCTTCCTTATAGGTCGATCGTTGGATTGCGTAGCACCGGTGAGCATATGCTCCTAGAGCTTGAGCCAATGGCAGGCACGGTGAACTTTCGACCTCTGCTCACGCCAACGGTAATGGAGACTGAAGCCTTTGATAGAGATATCGAATACGTCGCGAGAATCTGGCGTGATGAGGGTCCGACTCCAAACGCGGAGTCCATCGGAGATGTTGTGCAGAGCATCGCGCTTCGACCGAAAGATGAAGCGGAGTGGATACCGATCGTGAGGTCCTTAGTCGCGGTCGGAAACGACTTGTCGAGGTCTCGCAGTTCGGCAATAAAAGACGGGATGATGACCATCCAGACTGCCTTCACGTTCCCGGTTGCAAGCGCTGACGGTCTGTCGCTTGCCGACCTCATCAGAGAGAGACTGGCCGTGTTGTCAGCGGATCAAGATGAGGAGAAGCCCTGACTGACTCCAACGCATTCGCACGTGCTAAACCAGCTGACTTACCCGGCCAGCGCTGAACGCGCACCGAATATCGCGTTCAACGAGCCTTTGCCGTCAGCCTTGCGACAGCGGTGTCATTGAACCTCATTGAATGCCGTTAGTTGCAAGATAGACCCAACCTCTGCGGGGACACTGCGCACGAACGAGACGATACGAGGGTCGGTGTGAGCTTCAGAACTGTGGTGATCTCTGAGGATCTGGCGTTTGCGTTGCCGTTATGGTTTGTCGAGGCCCATCCTGAGCTGCACTTCGGCAACGGCGGGGACGGGTCGCCTCGCCTGCCGATCGCAAGTCGCTTTGAGCGCAAGTTCTACGGTTCCAAGGACGATCCGCTCTTCCTGGACCTGCAGCGGGTGTTGAACGAAACTCCGTCATGGCGGCACCATGTCGAGCTGATCCTGTTCCACGAGTGCGGTGGGATTACCAAGGTGCTGGTGACGCGCGACCGGATACGCATGGCCGAGCCCACGGGCTGGTCCGAAGTCGACGAGATCGAACACTGGTTCTGCGGCTGCTCATTCGATACTCAAGTCGGGCCCGAGAGCTCCGAGTCCGCGGAGCGTAGCGGCCCCGAGATCGGAAAGGCCGTCAGCCCGCAGGTCGGCTCGAATGAAGAGTGACGATCCGAATACTGAACTTTTGCCAGCAAGCCCGACCTCCAGCACGGACGCCGCACCATGATACCGCTGATCGCTCGATTCGAGACGGTCGCGGCGCCCAACCTAACGCACAGATTTGGCGATTCCAACGCGATCGCATGCGCGGGCTCCGGTGGCTATGGCCGACCAGGTTGAAGTTTCGCGTGCACGCCCATTACGCGGAGCTGGCGCTCGATGATCTCCATCTCAACACGTGTGCCTACGAGGCCGGTCGCGCGTAGCCTCTCAGCCAACGCCTTGGCCTGCACCAGCGGCAGGGGCCCCAGTCAGGCGTAATGCTTGCATCAGCGTGGCTGTAGGCACATTGACCGAGCCAAGTTCGAGGACGGTAGTTCTGTTCGCGGCCAAAATGGCATCACGAAAGCCCGCGAGCGGTTTCGGATAGCCGCAGTCCTCCCAGACCGCGCCACATATCGGCAGCGTCCGTCGATATCCCACCGGTGGCCTTCGCCTACCAGCGCCTCAGTGAGTGTGGACTCGGTCAGTGAGCCGCAGCTGATACAAGGCATCGGGTACGGGGCTGATTCGGTGACAATCTCCACGTGGTCGAATCTAGTCGCGTGACAGCTCGACGCGAGTTCGACGACATGTCGGCCGGATCTGGATGCCGCTGTGCGAGTTGAGAGCTCAGATTACGATCTGCGAAACGCACTACTGTAATCTGCCGCATGCCGCGCCGACCGAAGCGGCCAACATGGCGCGGCGGAAGATCAAATGGCCGTGGCGAATTGAGCCGTCCCGGACGTTCACTACTACCGAATGCAGGACCTTGTGAACGCAAGAGCGCGACATCTTACAGACGCCTATGTAGTTAAGAGTTGGCTATCATCGACGGATGGGCGTCAGACCGCTGGGTCTGTTGGTGGAGCAACTGCGAGGACTGCGTTTTGCTCCGTTGTGGGTGATCGTGCTTGTCGCGTACGCGGCGCTGTGGGGTTTCGCAGCGGCGGTTGGGTTCGGCTACTTCGCGGTTCTCCTCGCAGCGATAAGTACTCCGACCTTCCCGATTGCCATTGCGACGGAGCGGAGACGTTACGGCGGCCGTGAGCAGATGCGCGAGTTCTATGACGTAATACGGGCTCGGCAATTACCGGTGCTGACCTCAGCGGATGAAGCTATTCGCTGGAACCGCTTGATCATCGATGAACGTACCAATCGCCGCTCCGGGCTCGCGCTCTCCTGGGTCATCGTGGGAGTTGCGTCCTTCGTCTTGGGCCTGCCCGTGCTCTTTGGCTTGGCTGACGGGGGCAAGGGCTACGAGGGCAGCGGTTTCGGCATGCTTGTGGCCGGAATACTCGCCATCGCCGCCTTCGCTTGGCTCCGGTTTGCCAACCCTCGTGTACTCGCCGCGCTCGATGTGCTGGCCCAGCAGGGAACCGAACGCGGATATGGGTCCCTGCTAACCGCTGGCTGGTCGTCTGCGCGCTGACCGGTGCCAAACGCACTCATTTTGCCGCTTACAAGGTCGTTCGGACGGGCCAGGCCGCGCTGGCCTCCTTGACGAATCCCAGCGCGGTGCCCTGCTGAATTTCCGCGTGGTGATGCGGTGTCGGTTGGCGGTCGGCTGAAGTGGGCTGCCGCATACTGACTGGTATGGCAGCCGACAGTGCAGCAGGCGCTCGGGCGCACGCTCGGTGGGGTCGTCGATGACGCGTTTCTCGGATCGTGTTGCCGAGTGGCGTGGGGTGAAGTGCGAGAGGGTGGAGGCCCTCATCGAGTACGAGCCGGACTCAACCGGCGTGGCCCCCGTGTTCGACACCGTGATCGAGTTTAGTGACGGGACGCGTCTGTTGACCGGGTACTGGCGGTTGACGAAAAAGGCCAGACCGGTGCGGAGCATCTTCGATCATGGTCTCCGGTACGGTTTGCCCGCGCCGATCGACGCGTTGGCCGTTCTGCGTGACGAGCTTGTCGGCCAAGGGCTGCTGGCCGCTGAGATGGACCAGACCACGGCGGACTTGAGGTTCATCTTCGAAGGTGAATTAAGGCTGGAGGTGTTCAACTTCACCGGTTTCGAAGCCTGGGAGTTGAAATTCCCCGACGGCACTGTCGAGTGGTCGAACTATGCTCTAGCGGATTGACCGAAGCAGTACCGCTGCAACGGTATTCGTTAGCGGCACGGGTCTACGACCCATCGTGCTCAGAGGTATTTCCGCCGTGAAATGGTCCCTTGATGGTGACTGTGCGGGTGCCGATGCGCCGGTTGTCGTCGGCCAGGGCCGGCGATGCATGCGCATGCCGCCTCCAGCGCTTCGGAGTGCCGACGGCCAGTGGCGGCGAAGTGGGTTGATGATCGGTCCATGGCCAGCGGAAATACGGATAGGAAGCAGTTTCGGTTCCATGTCGAGAGCGTCTTCACCATCACCGGCCGCGGCACAACGGTCATCGGAACGATCGAATCAGGAACGATCTCGACCGGGGATCCACTCACCCTGATCAAGGCCGACGGCAGACAAGGCCCGACAGCGATCTGCCGGGCAATCGCGGGGGTCCGTCAAACCGGACGAGACCCGGAGCAGCCTGCACCACTTGGCCTTATCATTCCCGAACTCCGAGAAGACGAGATTGCTCCCGGTGATCTTCTCGTCCACGACGCTGGAGCCATAGACACCGACGTCTGAACATCCGGTGATGCCGCACTGACCGCTGTTCGAACCGGCCAAAGTGATCCTGTCCGGACGTACCGGTTTGACGAGTGCAGCGCGAAGTGTCGCGACATGGGGGATGCTATCGATCGTTCATGATTCTGTTCATGAGCGAGCCCAGCCCTGAGTGGACTCCGCCAGAGTCCTGTGATCAGTGCCCGCATCCGATTTCCGAGCACATGCTGTGGAAACCGGATGCGGTATGCGGCGGCTGGATGCACTGTTGCGCTGTTGACTGCCAGTGCTGGCACGACTGGCCGCAGCTGACCGGCGCGCAGGCGAACGTCGAGTCGCGAATGCTCGTGGAGAGGGTCGATCGTCTATCGAGCCGTCCCGGGTGGCTGTTCATCACGGGAGTCGTCGAAGGTGAGCCGCTGCATGTTGGCGACACGGTACTTGTCCAGCGTGGGAACAAGACTCGCTCCACGACGGTCAGAACGATCGAAATTCATACTCTCCCCGGTAAGACCACGATCGTGCTGGACACCGACCTCGAAGAGGTAGCCGTAGAGGGTGCGATCGTGAGTCGTCGGGCGGGGCAGCAACGCGCGAAAGCGGTCGAGGGCAGAGCCCAGCCAAACCGTTGACCGCGTAGGGTCTGGGGCGTGAAGCGTGCGACGCAGTGGAACATCCTCGGGGAGCGGCTGGTCGATGAGAATCGGCATATTCGGCTCTCGACCGTGGACGTCGAACTACCGGACGGTGTTCGGTTCACTCAGTACGTAGCGCGGATGCCGCGGTGCGCGATGACGTTGGTACTCAACGAGAATCGCGAGGTGCTGTTGATGTACCGGCACCGGTTCATCATCGATCAATGGGTGTGGGAACTACCGGGTGGCTATGTCGACCATGCCGAGGATGTCGCGGTGGCGGCGGCGCGGGAGGTGGAGGAGGAGACCGGGTGGCGGCCGCGCGCGATGGAGCATCTGGTGACCTATCAGCCCTCGATCGGCACATTGGATCAGCCTCAGGAGATCTATCTCGCTCGGGGCGCGGATCTGACTGATACCGCACCCGACATCAACGAGGCCGAGGACGTGCGGTGGATCCCGCTGGCCGAGGCGGCGGCGATGATCGATCGGGGTGAGATCGTGGGTGCGGCGACGGTGGTGGCGATCTATCGGGCGCTCAGCCTCGCCGAGTGAGTTCGAGGATCTGCTGGCGAAATTCGGCGACCTCGGTCAGGTCGTTGAACGGCCGCAATCGGTAGCGCAGGTCTCGCAGGTAGGACAGGCTCCGGCGGGACGCGAGATCGACGGCGATATCGAGCGCGCCGAGTCCGACCCGCACGGCCTCCCGTGGGTCGGTGACGGTCAGGGCTGAGGCGAGCAGGCTCAGGTTGAATGCGCGTCCGCGTTGGTAGCCCGCCGACATTGTCAATGATCTTTGTGCGAATTGCGCTGTGCGCGTGTGGTCGCCAAGTTCGCGGAAGCAATGGGCTGTTTTCGCGGACATGTAGGACTGGTCGAAGTACGCCAGCCATACCGGTTGTTCACCGGGTCGGGCGCGGTCGTATGCGCGTTCGGCGGCCTTGAGTGCTGTGGTGCAGGATGTTTCGTCTTGGCGGGCGGCGTGGCCGTGGGCTTCGACCATGTGGCATTCGGATTCGAGGGCGGCCAGACCAGCGGTGCGCGCGGCGATCTGGGCGGCGCGGGCCAAGTCGATGGCATCTCCGGGCCGACCGACGTAGGTGGCCTGGTGGCTCATGGCGGCCATGATTTCCGCGCTGAGCGCGCCGTCGCTGGCGGCCCGGGCGAGTCGGAGGGCTTGGATCAGGTACCGCTGGGCCAGGCCATGGTCTTCCTGGTCGTAGGCGGCCCACCCGGCCAGGCGGACGAGTTCGGCTGTGGAGCCGAACAATTGGCGTCCAATGTGTTCGTTGAAGCTGCCGCGCAGCAGCGGCGCGACCGAGCTGTGCAGGTACTGCACGATCGTCGAACGGACCTTGCCGCCACCGACCTTGTTGTCGAGATCCCGGAACGCCGCCGCCATGGATTGGACCGCGTCGACGTCGATCTGCCCGACACGTCGCGACGAGCCGATCGATACGGGGTGTTCGGGGCCGGGCAGTGTCAGCCACCGCATGGAGGCGGCCGGGTACACGGCAACCGCGTAAGAGGTGTCCTGCAGAAATCGTCGGTGCTCGATGTCGCTGCGCCACAACGCGGTCGAGGCGTCGACAGCGCCGGAGAGACTGAGTGAGAACTCCAGGCCGAGATCCGCGGCCGCATCCCGGGGTTGGACATGCCGCACATGGCCGGTGTGATTGTGCGCCCGAGTAATTCGGTCAGCGTGTCCGCGATCAGCTGCGGCACCGGTGGCTGGGCTGCTCTCCCGAGAGCCAGCGCCCGATCGAAGTGTGGTCGTAGCTGAGCTTCAGCCCGAGACCGCGGCCCCGGTCGACGACGCGGCGGGCGAGGGCCTTGCGTACCCCGCCGGCCTCTTCGACCAGCTCCTCGAACTGCCGATTCGGTTGTTTCGCACGGCGTCCCATGCATCGCAGTGTGGCACCGGTGACACCGAACCGCTATCAATCGGCGATTGCGCACACCCCCTGTGCACACACCCGCCCAGCCCGCGCGCCTACCGATGACCGCCCCCTGTGCAGTGGACTGGCAGTCAGCCCCACCAATGCCGGGTGGCCTGTTAACACGCGATACCCCCGGCATCGGGTGCGCTGCAACGACCATCGAGTACCGGGAGCTGCCGGACATGGACATCCTTCTTGCCATCACGCTCGTCTCGCTAGTGATCTTCGTCGCCGCAACCGGCCGCCTTCTTGCTGGCAGTGACGGTCCCGCGACGCGGCTGACCGTCGCTGACATCCAGGCACGACTGGCCGCCGAACCGCCACGCAGTTACGTCCCGATCAGTCGAGGGCGGTGAACGATGGCGTTCACGGAACCCGAGGCGAAAGTGCTTGGCGCACTGTCGAACCTGGACCCGACCGAAGCGCTGACCGTGCGACAACTCTGCCGCGCGACCAGGCTGCCCGAAACCTCGATCCACCGGGCATTGCTGCGACTGTCCCGCACCGGGCTCGCGATGGGCACCCTGCAAGGACCAGCGCGCTGGCGCTGCACCAATCGGGGTCGCCTCGCGATCACCCGCCCCGTATATCGCGAATACGCCGGGACCTGACCATGACCAACTACGTGATCGGATTCCTCCGCCCCGACGTCTCTGGCGAACAGTGGCAGCAGGACGAGGCACGCATTCACACGCTCGCGGAGAAGCGCGGGTGGTCGGTGGTCCTGGTCTACTTCGGCGACCCGAAGCGCCCCGGCGCGGTGATCAATCGCCTGATGAATCTCGCCTTCGCCGAATGCGTCAACGAGGTGATCGCCCCAAGCGCCGACCATTTCGAACCCGACGACCTCCCTGCCCTGGTAAAGATCGCCGACGTGATCTGCGCGGACACCGAAACCAGGTACACCATCCCAACAGACGACGCTCCCCAAAGCCCCCCGAAACCCGCAGCTGCTGGGGGGAGGTGAACCGCCGATGAAGTCCTTGAAACCCGGCCCGAACGGCAACAGCCACGACATGTGGAATGTGCCCGTAAACGCCGATGACGACGGTCAAGACCAGACCGGCCTGATCAACCGGCGGTAGGCGTCACTGCTCCCATGAACCCGTTCAGAGCGCCCCAGGTAAGGCAATCGCCCCTGGGGCGCTCGGCTGTGGCGACACCGATCGTTATCGAACCTTTTCGCACGAAATGTCGAAATCGGGCCCCTCCTTGGCAGTTAACAGGCGCGACACCCCATATGCCGGAACCCAGCGGACCCCGTGATTGATGCCGAACCTTGACCGCGGAACACGGAATTGCATCAATTCCGGTCTCATACGCGGATAAACGCGGGTTCTCCTGCCAGTACAGGGTGACGCCACGCCAAACGCCGAACATCTCACAGGAGCCCCGATGGAACGTCCCGAACCCGGAAAACGCTCCCCGACAGGTACAGAACCCGCCGGGCCATCTGCTCGTAACCGCGCTCACCAACGCTGGCACATCGACCGAGTCGACACCGAACCCGTCACCGCCACCCAACACGACCATGCCGTCACCCTCCTCGCTGGCCTTCTCACCGCATGGATCCACCGTCACCACCCCGACAACGGCGAATGGAATGCCGCATGAAACGCCACGACCGAAATAGCCGCCACACCAATACATTCGAAAACCGATCGAGGGACAATAGGACCGGCGACATACCGGACCGAATCCCGTACCCGAATTCCGTGCCGTCACAGGTTGTTTCAGATATCCACCTTTTCGAGAAACGTGTATCGATGGGAAGGACCGGCAGCATGGCAGGCACCAAGAAATCCTATCGCGTATCCCCAACAACACTGCCGCATGGGAACAGGACGTGCGAGTAGGTACCTACACCCGCCGCTCCACCACCGAAGACAACCAGCCCTACTCCATCGAAGCCCAGGACGCCCGCCTGGACTCCTACATCAATTCCCAACCCGGCTGGCGACACACGACGTCCTTCACCGACGACGCCTCCGGCGCAAGCACCGAGCGGCCCGGCTTGCAACGCGCGTTGCAGGCCGCACGTGCCGGGCTCATCGACGTGCTGGTGGTCTACCGGGTCGATCGCTTCTCCCGCAACCTGCGTGACCTGGTCACCTTGCTCGACGAACTCGACCGAGCCAAAGTCGTGTTCCGCTCCGCCACAGAACCATTCGATACCTCCACACCGATGGGGCGCATGCTGGTGCAGATGCTGGGCATGTTCGCCCAATTCGAACGCGACACCATCATCGACCGCGTCATCGCAGGCATGGAACGCAAAGCCGCCAAAGGTAAATGGAAGGGCGGCAAACGGCCCTACGGATACGGGGTCGACAGAGCTACCCAAACCCTCGTCGTTGACGAGGCCGAAGCCGTGGTCGTGCGCATGATCTTCGACCTCTACGCCTGCCGCCGTCTCGGTGCCCGTGCCGTCGCCGCGGAGCTGAATGCCCGTGGGCACCGTGCCAGCACCGGCCGTGAATGGTCCGGCCACCATGTACTGCGGATCCTCAACAGCCGAATTTATCTCGGTGAGTTGACCTTCCGCGACACCACCGTCACCGATACTCACCCCGCCATCATCGAAGCCGACACCTTCGACCGCGCCCAGGCGGTCCTCGAAGCACGCGGGGAATCCCACGCTCACCGCGCCGCTAACTCCTCGGACTACCTGCTCACCGGACGCCTGCGCTGCCCACGCTGCGGGCGGGCCATGATCGGCACCCGCGCGACCGGACGTTCCCGTTCCTATCGCTATTACACCTGCTTCAACCGTGCCCGCTACGACAGCGACAAGTGCGACTTCACCCGACTCGACGCCGACTCAGTCGACGCGGCCGTTCTGGAGGCCTTGGGCAAGTTCTACCGCACCCGGCACGATCTGATCAGCCAAGCCATCACGGCCCAGCAGCGATGCCACCGCGATTCCAGTAGTGACACCCGCATCGAACGGGACGCCGTCACCGCCGAGCTCGCCAAAGCTCAGCAGGCGATCGACCGGTACCTGAACGCCTTCGAAAACGGCACCCTCGACCCCGAGCTCCTCGCCGGAAGGCTCAGCGAATTGCGCGCCAAGACAGGCCAACTCATCACCCGGCGCGACGAACTCACCGCCGCGCTGGCGAACGAACCCACCGCGCCGAAACCCGCAACGCTCGACGGCATTGCCGACCATATTGCCGACATCATCACCAATGGCTCCCGTACCCAGGCCAAGGCGCTGATCGAGACCCTCGTCGCCCAGGTCGCCATCACCGGCCCCGACCGCTTGGTCCCCACCTTCCGCATCCCCCAACCCAAAAACGACATTGGGGCTGGTACCGCTTCCGCGGTACCAGCCCCAATGGAGTCGGTTCGTGCAATGACACGATTGGTGGAGCTAAGGGGACTCGAACCCCTGACCCCCACACTGCCAGTGTGGTGCGCTACCAGCTGCGCCATAGCCCCGGATGGTTGCCGCGAGGTTTCCCTGGCGACTGGGAGAAGGTACACCAGGACACCCCCTGCAACGCAAATCGGCTGGAAATATGGGTGGGCAGGGGATGGGTCGGCGCGCGTACAGTGGGCGGTGATTCGTTGTCGTCCGGGGTGGTTCGCGGGGAAGGCGGGCCGCGCCGCGGGGAAGGTCGGACGCCGGTGAGGCTGATCAATGGCCGGTACGAGCTGCGGGAGCTGGTCGGCAAGGGGGGTATGGCCGAGGTCTGGGACGGCTGGGATCTCCAGCTGCGCAGGCAGGTTGCGGTCAAGGTGCTCGATGCGGGCAGTGTCGCGGTGCGGGCGCAGGAGGAGCAGGTCGCGTGGCAGCGGTTCGAGCGGGAGGCGCGGATCGCGGCGCAGATGAACTGCACCAATATCGTGATGCTGCACGATTCGGGGGTGTTCGCCGAGAATGGCTCCCGCTCACCGTTTCTGGTGATGGAGTTCATTCACGGGGAGAACCTGCGGCAGTTCATGCGGGACCAGGAGAACTGGTCGCTGGCGGCGCTGGCCCGAATTCTCACCGACGCGCTCAGCGGGCTGGTGTACGCGCACTCCAAGCAGGTGGTGCACCGCGATATCAAACCCGAGAACATCATGATCTGCCGCGACGGCTCGGCGAAGTTGGCCGATTTCGGTATCGCCATCGAGATGCGGGAGAACATGCTGCGGCTCACTCGCGCGAACCAGGTGGTGGGCACTCAGAACTATTCCGCGCCCGAGTATCTCGAACACGGCCGGTTCACCCATCTCAGTGACGTGTACTCGTTCGCGGTGGTGTGCGACGAGGTACTGGAGACGGTGTTCGCGCCCGCGCCCCTGCCCGGCCGGCTGAAATCGGTGCTGGATCAGGCGCTGTCGCCGGATCCGTCCAAGCGTTTCCAGTCCGCGGCCGAGTTCCAGCACTTCTTCCGTGACGCCGTCCATTCCGAGACCCGCAATGCGACCCGAATCGTCAAGGGCCCCAGGCCGGAGCCGGTCACCGTGCCGGTGCGCGCGCAGACCAGCGTGCTCACTCCGGGCCCGCCGGTGCGGCCGCCGGAGGAGCGGCACGGCGTCGAGATGCCGGCGACCGGCCTGTGGGGCATCTTCGTCCGCCCGGCCCTGGAGTTCCGCCAGCGCGTCCTGGAGGGGCTCACCCGCGACGATCCCCGCTACATCGGCGGCGTGCTGCTGGGTGCGGCCGCCGCCGGAATCGTGCTGGGCTGGCTGGTCTTCGTACTGCTGGCCTGGGTGATCCTGACCATCGCCCACCTGTTCTGAGGATCTGCGATGAACAACCGACAGTCCGGTCTGGCCTGGCAGCAGTACGTATACGCGGGATCCCGCGCCTGGCACTGGCTGCGGGTGGCGTCGGGTGTCGGCGCGGCCCTCTTCCTGGTCACGCTGCTGTGGCTGACCTACACCGTGCTCTGATGGGGTGCCCGTGAGAATCGTCTGCCTGAACTGCCTGGCGGAGTTCAAGTTCGACACCGCCCGCCGCTCCTGGATCTGGGTGCTGCGCCAGTCCAACGGCGGCTTCGCCTCCCGCGTCGGTGACTATTCGCGGCAACTGGACCGGCGCTGCCCCAACGGCTGCGAGATCGACGAGGAGATCCTCGCCCATCCGACCACCGTGATCGGCTTCGTCGGCGAATCCGCCTCGTCCAAGACGCATCTCATCGTGTCCATGATCTATTCGGTCATGAACGACCCGATCCTGGCCCGCGAATGGTCCATTGTGCCGTCCCGCCGCTCGACGAAAATGCTGGCCGCGCTGGAGAACACACTGATCAACCGGCAGGCCATCGGCTACACACAGAAGCGCGGCTATGCCGGCGCGCAGCAGCGGCAGGAGAACGGCATCGGGCCGCTGGGCGCACCCCAGCCACCGCGCCCGCCGCGACCCCCGATGACGCCGCAGCAGACCCAGACCCACGCCTGGAGCGGCTGGCAGGTCCGCACCCCGATCCTCATCAAGTTCACGTCGCTGTCCACCAGGC
This sequence comes from Nocardia niigatensis NBRC 100131, assembly GCF_000308655.1. Classification (GTDB taxonomy): domain Bacteria; phylum Actinomycetota; class Actinomycetes; order Mycobacteriales; family Mycobacteriaceae; genus Nocardia; species Nocardia niigatensis. The sequence goes on from NZ_BAGC01000044.1 coordinate 82,909, forward strand.
GCACAGTGAATCTCGCCTTCGTGGACGTCGCGGGCGAGGATGTCGCCGACGCCGAGATCGCGGCCAAGGTGAGCCCGCACCTGGCCATCGCCGACTTCCTGTGGTTCGTGGTGCCGTCCACCCTGAACAAGCAGTACCTGGCCATCATGCGCGAGCACGCGGGACCGGCGAACGAGGAGAGCCTCAGCAACAATGTCGAGCACTCCCAGACCGTGGGCCGCACCAAGATGATGATCGACCAGATCGCGAAGCTGTGGCGCACCGCCAACAGTTACCCGCTGGATCTGCCCATCGAGCCGCCGCGGCTGCACGCCTCGACCATCATCGCCAAATCGGATCTGCTGTCGCTGATCAACCTGCCCGAGGTGGGTCTGGTCGCGCCGCCGCCGGACTGGGCCGACACCCCGTACAGCCTCAATGGTGCGGGCAACCTGTATCAGCCCGGCCAGATCGACTACCGCTCGGACGCCACCAGAAGCCTGGTGCGCAAACTGTTTCCGGCCGTCGACGCCACGTTGTCGATCCATTTCCCGCAGAACCGCTACTTCCCGGTCTCGGCGGTCGGCTGCGGCAAGCGCGCCGACAACAGCTATCCGGTGTTCAAGCCGTTCGCGGCCGTCGACCCGGTCATTCACATGCTCGACCGCATCGACCGGCTACGGTCCGCCCGATGACGGAGTTCGCGCAGCTGCTGTGCGGCTGGGCCATGGTGACGCTGGAGTCCTCCGGGACCGGGGTCGGCGTGGTCGCCAGATCCGGAAACTGGCCCGCCGCACTGGGATCCACCACGCGGGAACTCGGGTCGCTGGTAACCTGGGACGGTTCGCCCGCGCCGCGGGAGGCCTTCGCGCTGGAGTTCACCGTGGTGCGGGGGCTGGCGGTGGCGGCACTGAAAACGCCGTCCAACGATCGGCCCGGTACCTGTGTGACGCACCTCGTCGCGGGCGGGCGCGGAACACTGGACGGCGCAACGGCTTTGAGCCTCTATGACGCAGGCCACTTCCGTGCCTCGCTCGACGATCCCGGCTTTCCCACCGATCAGTGGCCGCCACTGCCGAACTCCGTGGAACACAGTCCCGCCGTCACCGCCGCGGCCGATGCCTTTCTCGAGCTGGACTGGGTACCCGCCCTGCTCGGATACACCCTCGCGCATCTGGCCGGGCGCGGCCCCGCCGTCGAACTGCACGTCGAGAGCGGGACCGACGCCATCGCCATGTTGCGGGCACTCTATGGCCTGCTGCCACGGAAGAGCCTGCGGGACTTGACCTTCTGCACCTCCAGCACACCGTCCACGGATTCCGTCGCGATCACCGCGGTGACCCGCGACAGCGCCGCCCCGCCCGGTGGAGCGCGCCGCATCGTCACGCCGGGCGATCCCGGCGACGAATCGGACCCGTTCGTCCTGCTCGGGCAGCAGATCATCGGCCATCGGCGCGCCGGCGTCATACTCCCCGAATCCCTTTCTACCGCAGATGAAATCGGTCACTGGTGCTACCGACGTCATCTGCGCGCCCTCGGTCCGGCCGAACTCGACGACGACCACCTGGCCGAGGTGATCACCGATCCCGAGCTGAACCCCGACTGGCTCCGCGACGACGCCGTGGCCGCGCGCGCCGTTCGCCTCGCCATCGGAAGACCCAGCGTCACGAAGGCATTGGCGCGGCTCGACCTTCGCCCCAGCGTCCGCCGCACCTTCGAGCAGGTGCTCACCGACCGCGTCCTCAGCGACGACCGCGACCGCACCCGCACCGTGGAGGTGGCCCGGCAACTCGGCGTCGATCTGAGCGAGGCGCTGGCCACCTCCGCCTGGTGCCGCCTGGAATCCGGAAACGCGCCGCTGACCTCCGCCGACGCCGATTCGGTGTGGCCGCGCCTCCAGAAAGACTGGGCCACCGGCGAAGTCGAGCATCGCCGCGGCATCGCCGCCCATCTGCTGCGTCACCGGGCCTTGCGCGAGCATGCGATCGACTCACGCGATCGGGCGCTGGTGTACGAGGCCCTCAGCGCCGAGGTCGACGACCCGGGCGCGCACGCCGGCGGCAGCCGCATTCTCCGCCAGGCCATGCACACCAACCTCGGCATCGTCGCCCAGCTGCTCGTGAACGTCTCCTCCGACCGGCGCGATCGCTATGCGCTGGAACAGATCCTGGCCTGCGCGCCCGCCGGCCAACTCCCTGCGCTGCTCGCCGAGGCCGGCCGTTACCCCGCGCTCAATGCCGCGGCGCTGATGAAGGCCCTCACCCTCAGCAGCTCCGAACCGGCCGAACTGGTCACCGCGCTCCGTCCCGCGTGGCGCACGCTGCGCAAGACCCTCGGTCTTCCGGAACCGATCGAGGCCCTGGTCGTCCTCGCCACCCCGAGCCCTGCCGACACCGCGGACCGAGACGGACTCCGCCCGCCCCGCAAGCCATTCGGATGGGCGAGGAACCGCGCCACCTGGTCCCGCGCCGAACTCTCCGCCCTCCTGCGCACCCCCGCCGACGAACCGCTGGAAGCTGATTCCCCCACCGAAACCCTCGCCGCCGCACTGACCGCGGACCTGGAATTCGTCGTCTCCACCCTGGTCTCCCGCTCCCGCGCCCCCGACGCCGTCCCGGCCCTGCGCCGCATCCTCGCCCTCACCCCCGACGAGCAGCTCCCCACCCTGGTCACGGCCTGCGCCCGCCAGTGGGACATGCCCCCATCGACCCTCCTGCACGCGGTAGCGGCCCTCGATCTCCCCCCAGCCGACCTGACCGAAACCCTCGCCGGCGCTTGGCCCTGGCTCCGCACCCGCCTCGATCTCCCCCAGGCCATCGCTCCCCTCCTGGTGCTGGACCTCTCGGACAGCCTGCCTCCCGCGGCCAAACCCCTTACCCAAGACGCGGATTCCCGTCGCGGCTGGCAATTCTGGCGTTGACCACCGCTAGGTATTCAGCTCCGCCGCTTTCACCAGCGCGCGGTACCGCCGCAGCACATCCTGGAGGTCCGCGTCCTCGGGCACCGTTTCGTGCGCCGATCGCTCGATCATCGCGGCCTGCTCGAGCAGGATCGCGCGCCGCGCGGGATCGGTTGTCCGGTCCGCGATCTGGGCCAGCGCGTCGAGCTGCCGGATCATGACGGCGACATCCCCCCGTGCGGCCTGGCGGATCTTCTCGAATGACCGCTGCACCAGCCGTTCGTAACTCGCCTGCGCGGCGATGACCCGCACATACCCGTCCTTGCCGCGGTAGACCGGACTCGGCTCCCATGTCTCCGCAATCCGCGACAGGCAGTCACCCAGCCAATCGATACAGGTCAGCGCGGTGAACGTGTCGTTCACCGCCGCGGACAGCGCGCGCAGCCCGATCTCGACCAGCTGATCGATGCCGAAGGAGATGTCCTGGGTGAGCGACCGCGTCGGTCCGGCCACATGCCCGCGCGAGAAGTTCTTCGCCACCTGGGCGGCCGCGGAGGCGGGCCATACGGTGGCCACGATTTGCCCCTCGGTGAGGAAATGCCCGGGGCGATACGGCAGATGGATCACCGAATCGGTCTCGGTGGCGATCCGCACCAGCTGCTCGTAGCGGATGTAGCGCAGATAGCCGCTCCCGGTCACCCGCACCTCACCGCCCTCGTCCCCCATGCGCTCGAGCAACTCCGCCGCGGTCGGCCCGCGGTGCGGGGTCGTCGACATGTCGACGCGCTGGGCCTCGATGCCCGCCGCCACCTCGCCCGCGATCTCGGCGATGACATTCGGCAGCTGGATGGCCATGGCGATGTGATTGATGAAGTAGATCAGCACCGCCAGATCCAGCACCAGCGACGCGATCGACACCGTGGTGGAGATGTGCGGCACGAAGTCCGGTCCGATCGAGACCAGCGTGGCGATCGCGTAGACGAAGCTCGCCACGAAGGTGCCCAGCGTGACCTGGGTCCCCCGATCCCGGATGAAGGTGCGCAGCATGCGCGGGCCGAACTGGGTGGAGGCCAGGGTCAGTGCCAGGATGGTGATCGAGAAGACCACGCCCACAACGGTCATGATGGCCGCCGCGATGGCCGTCAGCACCTGCCGCGCGGTATCGGGCGTGCCGCCGATGACCCAGCTCGGAACCGCGAAGGCGCCCCGGTCGGCCGCCCTGTCGAGCAGATAGGTGAGCACGAACAATCCGCACGCGGCCAGGACCTCCACCGTCGGCACGAACCACAGATTGGTCCGCAATGCCTCGCGTCGGCGGTCGGATTCGAGGGCGATGCCGGCCACGGTCGAGCCTCCTACACCATCGGCGTCACGGGCACGCCGACCGGGCTTCCCGGCTGTGTCACCCGAGAGCCCGGACGTGTGATCAATTTACACCCGGAGGAATGGGCTCACCTCCGGCGCCAGTCGACACGCACGGGCAGCCGGCCCCAGGTGGCCGTCGTGGCACACGTGCAGCCGCGCATCCGGAAGGCGATCATCGATACCGGCGGCGGCGATCTCCACACCGGCGCGCAGCAGCTGATCAACGATTTCAGTCGTGCCGCGGTCATCCCGTCTATGGCCCGATCAGTCCGTGTTCCGCGTCGGGTCCGGCAGTCACGTGCCGGACCGGCAGGGCGCGGACTGCTGCCAGACCACGCGACGGAGCAGGCGCAGGCCGTTGAGGCCGACGATGACCGTCGAGCCTTCGTGGCCGGCGACGCCCAGCGGGAGGGGCAGGGTGCCGGCCAGATCCCAGATCACCAGGACCGCAATGAACGTCGCGGCGATCGCCAGGTTGGCGACCACGACGCGGCGGGCGCGGCGGGACAGGGCGATGACGGCGGGGATGGCGGTGAGGTCGTCGCGAACGATCACGGCGTCGGCGGTTTGCAGGGTCAGGTCGGAACCTGCTCCGCCCATGGCGATTCCGGTGTCGGCGGCAGCGAGGGCGGGCGCGTCATTGATGCCGTCGCCGACCACCGCGACGCGGTCACCGGTGGACTGCAGAGCCCGGACGGCGTCGACCTTCTGGTGCGGGAGCAGCTCGGCGCGGGCGTCGATGAGCCCGACCTGGGCGGCGAGGCGATGGGCGGCGCGACTGTTGTCCCCGGTCAGCAGAATCGGGGAGGCCCCTGTCACCTGTGCCGTGAGGTCGACCGCGGTGGCGGCCTCGCGACGGAGTTGATCGGTCATCGCCAGCACTCCGATCGGGCGCCCATCGCAGGTGACGATTACCGCGGTGAAGCCCTTGTCCTGCAATCCGTTCACGACGGTCCGGGCCGCCTGGTCCGCGTCCGTCGCGGCCCGGCCGGAGCCGGCCAGCATTGCCGCCGGAGAACCCACCGCGATCAGGCGCTCGCCGATCCGGGCGCGGACGCCGCGGCCGGGGGCGGCGACGAAGCCTTGGACGACGGGCAGCTGCTGCCCGGCCGCGCGGGCCGCGCGCACGATGGCCGCCGCCAGCGGGTGCTCGCTGTCGAGTTCGGCGGCGGCCGCCAGCCGCAGCACCTCGGTCTCGCCGAATTCCGAATCGACACTGTGGATCTCGTCGACGTGCGGGGTTCCCCGGGTCAGGGTGCCGGTCTTGTCGAAGGCGACCCGCGTGGTCATCCCCAGCCGCTCCATGACCACGGCCGACTTCACCAGCACGCCGTGCCGCCCGGCATTGGCGATGGCGGCCAGCAGCGGCGGCATGGTGGCCAGCACCACCGCGCACGGGGAGGCCACGATCATGAAGGTCATGGCGCGCAACAGGGCTCGCTGCAGCATGTCGCCGAAGGCGAGGGGAATCGCGAACACCGCCAGGGTCACCGCGACCATGCCGAGCGAGTACCGCTGCTCCACCTTCTCGATGAACAGCTGCGTGCGCGCCTTGGTGTGCCCGGCCTGTTCGACCAGCGCGGCGATGCGCGCCACCACCGAGTCCGAGGCTCGGCGATCCACCCGGATCCGCAGCGCCCCGGTGCCGTTCAGGGTTCCGGCGAACACCTCGTCGCCGGTGGTCTTGTCCACGGGCAGCGGTTCGCCGGTGATGGTGGCCTGATCGACCTCGCTGCCGCCGTCGATCACGGTGGCGTCGGCGGCGATTCGCTCGCCGGGGCGCACCAGGACCACATCGCCGATGCTCAGGTCCGCGGCGCGCACGGTCTCCTCGCCGGTGCCGGTGAGGCGGGTCGCGGTCTCGGGTGCGAAGTCGAGCAGGCCGCGCACCGAGTCCTCGGTGCGCGCGGTGGCCAGCGCCTCCAGCGCCCCGGAGGTCGCGAAGATGACGATGAGCAGAGCCCCGTCGGTGATCTGCCCGATGGCGGCCGCGCCGAGGGCCGCCACCACCATGAGCAGGTCGACATCGAGGGTTTTCTCGCGCAGTGCCCGGAGCCCGGCCAGTCCCGGCTCCCAGCCGCCCGCGGCGTAGCAGGCCAGGTACAGCCCCCACCACAGCCAGTCCGGGGCGGCGGTCAGCTGGGCGGCGAGCCCGAGCGCGAACAGCGCGACGGCCAGTGCGGCCCAACGCATCTCGGCCAGCTCGAACAGACGGGTGCGGCGGATCGCCACTTCCGGCCGCGCGGACACCCGCGTCGGCATCGCCACGACCACAATCCACCTCCATCGCGACCTTCGAACGCCGCCACGATACCAGAACACATGAAGATGTCTTCATGTGTATGAAGTTCCTCGAGGTACCCTCCTGTGTTATGGGACATGGCGTCGAGGGCCGCGATCGGCCGACGGCACGGCTGGACGCCGAGGCCGCCGCCCATGTCGCGACCACCCTGCAGGCGCTCGCCACCCCGAGCCGGCTACTGATCCTGAGTGAGCTGCGGCAGGGCCCGCTCGCGGTCACCGAGCTGGCCGCGTCGATCGGCATGGAACAGTCGGCGGTCTCGCATCAACTGCGGCTACTGCGCAATCTCGGGCTCGTCGTGGGGGCGCGCACCGGTCGCAGCATCGTCTACAGCCTCTACGACAACCACGTCGCGCAACTACTGGACGAGGCCATCTACCACAGCGAACACCTGCGCCTGGGCCTCACGGACCGGCCCACCACCGCCTGACCCGAACGCGACCGGTGGGCCGACCCAACGAGAAGCGTTGCGAGGCGGATCAATTGGCGGCGAGGGCCCCGGGGTGATAGCTGACGGCGGGGTTCCAGAGGAAGAACCCGTCGTAGCCCGCCGCGTAGGTGGCGTCGATCTGGGCCTTCACCTCGGCGTCGCCGTAGGTCACGCCGAGGCTGAAATCCTGGAGCCACGGGATGATCTGGGTGTTGGTGCCGGCGGTGCGGGCACGGAAGTCCTGCAGTGATCGGACGATGATGTCGTAGGGCTGGGCGTTCGGGTTGGCGACGTCGTATTCGCCGGCGTGCCAGTGGCTCGGGTAGAGCATGGGGGCCAGGAAGTCGGCGTAGCGGGCCATGGCCGGGATGTCCTGGGCGATCTCGTCGGGGCGGGTGGCGGCGATGCCGAAGACGGCCGCGCTCAGCGACGCTCCGGCGTCGTGGACGGGTTCGCGGCAGTCGCGCAGAAAGTCGGCGATGGAGTCCGACGGCGATTCGGCGAGGCCGGGGAACTGCATGCTCTCGAGGTTGCCGTCGGGGCGGCGGATGTAGTCGTACATGATGCCGTCGAAGCCCAGCCGGGCGGCCTCGACCGCGAGATCCAGGTTGTAGGAACGGATTTCGGGGCTGGCGAAGTTGGTGAAGGCGATCGCGCCGTAGCCGCTGGAGTACGGCTGGCCAGCCGGGTTCTGGATCACCCAGTCGGGGTGGCCGTTGTGCCAGGCCCAGGACGCCAGGGTGGGATCGCGGAAGGCGACGATACGGCCGACCACCTTGACGCCCATGTCGTGCAGCTGCTTCAGTGCGGCGGCGGCGTCGTAGATCGTGGTGGCGGCGCCGGATTCGCGAGCCAGCGGCACCTGCGAGTCGTAGCCGACCATCCCGTCCTCGTCCTTGATATCGAGTTCGACGGTGTCGATGCCGCCCTCACGCGCCATGTCCAGCACGGCATCCCGCATGGGGTCGTAGGCCCAGGCGTAGGCAGTGACGTGGACGGCACGGATGCGCGGCAGCGTGACGTCCACCTTCAGCGGGGTGGTGACGTGGTCACCCGAGGCGCCGGTGGCCACGACGGTGGTGTCGAGCGGGGCGTGCGGCAGCTGAAGCTCGAAGGATCCGTCCTCGGCCGGCTGGACCGACCGATCGCCCACCGTCACCTGCTTGGCGCCGATCGCCTTGCCGCGCACCGTCACCGGATCACGGTAGGAGGTGGCGGTGGCCGTCGGGGCCAGTTCCAGGCGGGGCGGCCGGGTCTCGGCGGAGGCGGCCGAGGGGCGGCCGCGGCCGAAGACGAACACCATCGCGGCGAGCACCAGAACCACGACCGCGCCGATCGCGAGCAGGGCGGACCGCCGGCGGCGGATCGACCGGAGTCGCATGAGCAACGTACACACCAACTTCCACTGACAGCTGTTGGCATCACTATCGCGCCTGCACCGAGGAGCGGGCCGTTTTTCGCCGAGATCACCTCAAAACCGTTGTCGCCGCGTAGCGTTGCGGCGATGAAGGCGTCGACGACGCTGCGGATGGTCGCGGCGGCGCTGCTGTGCACGACCGCCACCGCATGCGGAGCAACCACCGCCACCGTGCCGCGCCCCACGGCCGTCACCACGCCACCGCCGACGACCGCGCCCCCGGATCCGGCCTCGGTGACCGCCGATGAGCTGGGCCGGATCCCGATCCTCATGTACCACCGCATCGAGGCCGAGCCCAGCAGCGAATACGACCAGACGCCAACGAAATTCACCGCCGAGCTGGACCGCCTCTACGCCGAGGGCTACCGGCCGATCACCATCGCCCAGTATCTGGCGGGCGCCATCGACCTCCCCGCGGGAACGCACCCGGTGGTCCTGACCTTCGACGACTCCACCCGCACCCAGCTCGCCCTCACCGATTCCGGCGACCCCACCCCCGACTGCGCGGTGGGCCTGCTCGAGCAATTCCATTCCCGCCACCCTGATTTCGCCGCCACCGCCACCTTCTACGTCAACAACGAGCCGTTCGGCGACGACCCCCGTGCCCTCCCCTGGCTGGTCCGCCACGGCTACGACATCGGCGCCCACACCGCCACCCACCCGAATCTGGCGCACCTGTCCCCCACCGACGTTCAGCGCGAACTGGTCCAGAACGTCCGGGCCATCACCACCGCCGCCCCCGGCGCCGCCATCCGTTCGATGGCCCTCCCCCTCGGCGTCTATCCCGCCGACCGAGCCCTCGCCACCGCCGGGACCTGGGACGGCACGCCTTACACCTTCGAGGCCGTTCTCCTCGTCGGCGCCAACCCGGCGCCCTCCCCCTTCGACGCCGCCCTCGACCCGAACGCCCTCCCTCGAATCCGGTCCGGTCGCACAGCCGTTCCCTTCGACTCCACCTACTGGCTCGACTGGTTCGCCGCCAATCCCACCGCCCGCTACACCGCCGACGGCGATCCCGCCCACCAGTCCTTCCCCCGGCCCCTCGCCGACCAGCTCGCGCCCCGCTTCACCGCCACCGCCCACCCCTACTGATCCACGCGCCACTCCGGGTCGAGGCACCTGCGGTGCGGTTCGATGACGCGGTCGCAGGTTCTGTGTCACGGTGGACATCGTGTTCGGTGAGCGCGTGGCGAGGACGAGGTGGCGGCCCGGATCCGGGCGGCTGGTGACGATCATGGCGGTCTGCTTCGGGCTCACCGTGGTGATCACGCGGCTGTACCTGATGGCCGCGGGCTATCCCAAGATCGGCGGCAGCACCTACCACATCGCGCACGCCCTCTTCGGTGGATTACTGCTGGTCATCGCGTGCCTGGTGATGTTCCTGTTCGCCGGGCGCGCGGCGCTGACCACCGCGGCGGCGCTCTCCGGGGTCGGGTTGGGCCTGTTCATCGACGAGGTGGGGAAGTTCATCACCTCGGACAACGATTACTTCTTCCCGCTGGCCGCGCCCATCATCTACCTGGCCTTCCTGCTGATCGTGCTGGTCGCCCGGTATGCCGCGCGCAGCCGGGTCCGCCCGCCCGCGCTGATCCTGGCCGACGTCACCGAGCAGGTCGGCATGGACGTGGGCGGCACGATCAGCGTGGAACAGCGCAACTATCTGCTCACCGCCCTCGACCGCATCGATCGCAGCGGGTTCACCCCCGACACCGTCGCGCTGTGTGAAGCCCTCGGCACCTACCTGCGCACCACCCACGAGAGCGCCCGGCCCTCCCGCTTCGCCCGGCTGCGACATGCCTACCGGCGCGCCGAGGACGCGGTCCTGCCGCAGCCGGTGCTGGCGACCGTGCTCATCACCGTCCTGATCGGCCATGCCGTCTGGACGCTGCTGCGGCTGGTGCTGGCCGTCATCGTGCTGGCGGTCTGGCACTCGCCCTGGACCGCGCTCAACCACTTCCTCGACGTCACCCAGAACCACGGCTGGAAGGCCTTGGTGGGCTTGGGCATCGCCGCGGTAGCCGAACTGCTGGTCGGCGTCGGCTGCGCGGTGGCGGCCGGGGCGTGGATACGCGGTCGCGCCGATATCGGTGTGCGGCTGGGCATCTGGTCGAATATTCTGTCGCTGACCGTGGTGAATGTACTGGCGAGTTACTTCAGCCAATTCCTCACCGTGTTCACCGCCGTCGCCGAAGCCCTCCTGCTTTGGCTCCTCATCCGCTACCGCACGCGATACTGTTCGGTGTGAGCGCATTTCGGCACAGCCCACCCCCGGCGAAGTCGAGAGGGCGTGTTCCGCGCAATGCCGAGTTGCTACTCTGCGTGGCCGCACTGGCCCTGATCGCCTTCGCCTACCTGGCCATGACCTCGGCCACCGGCAACGGCTTCGACGGCCAGAGTGTCCGCGCGCTCACCGTTTTCACGGTCTTCGTGCTGGTCACCCATCTGGCCGTGCGCCGCTGGGCGCCCGCCGCCGACCCGGTGCTGCTGCCGTGCGTGGTGCTGCTCAACGGCATCGGCCTGGTCCTCATCGACCGGCTCGACCGCGCCGAGGTGGTGAAGGCCAAGAACGCCGGCGAGCCGATCCCGTCCTCGGATTCGGCACACCAGCTGATCTGGACCGGCCTGGGCATGCTGCTGTTCGTGCTGGTGCTGGTCTTCGTACCCGATCACACCAAGCCCGCCCGCTACGGCTACACCTATGGCCTGGCCGGTGTGATCGCCCTGCTCATCCCCGCCCTGCTGCCGTCGCGCTTCAGCGAGGTCAACGGCGGCAAGAGCTGGATTCTGATCAGCGGCTTCTCGATTCAGCCCGGTGAATTCGCGAAGGTGCTGCTGATCATTTTCGTGGCCGCCTTCCTGGTCGCCAACCGTGAACTGTTCACCTCCGCCGGAAAACGCTTCCTGGGCATGACCTTCCCGCGGCTGCGGGATCTGGCGCCGCTGCTGCTGGTCACCTTCGTCGCGGTGCTGGTGCTGGTGTACGAGAAGAACCTCGGTTTCTCGCTGCTGGTCTTCGGCACCGTGCTGGCCATGATGTACATCGCCACCGGGCGGGCCTCGTGGCTGCTCATCGGCCTGGCCATGTTCTCGGTCGGCGCGATCATCGCCTATCAGCTGTTCGGCCACGTGCGAGTGCGCGTCGAGGTGTGGCGCGATCCGTTCGCCACGTACTACACGACCGGATACCAGATCTCGCAGGGCCTGTTCGGCATGGGCACCGGCGGGCTGGCCGGGACCGGGCTGGGCAGCGGGCGCCCGCAGGACGTGCCGTTCGCGGGAACCGACTTCATCATTTCCACCATCGGCGAGGAACTCGGGCTGATCGGCCTGACCGCCGTGCTCGCCCTGTTCCTGGTGCTGTGCATCCGGGGTTTCAGCGCCGCCCTCACCACCCGCGACGCGTTCGGCAAGCTGCTCGGCGGCGGGCTGGCGTTCTCGATCGGCTGGCAGCTGTTCGTGGTCGTCGGCGGTGTCACGAAACTGATTCCGCTGACCGGTCTCACCACCCCGTTCATGTCCTACGGCGGTTCCTCGCTGCTGGCCAACTACATCATCCTGGCGCTGCTCATCCGCATCTCGGCCGACGCCCGCTCGGCCCCGCCGCCGCCCACCCGGCCGACGCCCACCGTGCCGCCGATCGCGGAGGCCATGACCGAGCACGTCTCCCGCCGCCTGCTGCCACGACGACACTGACCGAGGTGTTCCGGCGCTGACCCGAACGGTAGTCATCGACGGCGGCGTGATCGGCGCCGACTCCGGTGTCCTGGACGCCGATCCGCTCGCCGACATCACCGCCACGACGCGATCCGGGAAGTCTGGTCTGCGGGAATCCCGGTCTCCCGGTAACTTTCATGATCGGGGAGCTCCCGCTGCGGTCAACCGCGCAACCCGCGCCGGGAGCTCCCCGATCCTGCCCGCGATGGGAGGGCGCGCGCGACCGCTCGGACGGCTCGCAACCGGCCGTCGGCGAGCGCCCGGGTCAGGTTCTCGATCTTCTCCGCGAAGTTCGGGACGAAGGACTGCAGCCCAACGGGATTCGGCGGGGCGGCCAGCACGACCCGCATGATCGCGGCCGCCTGATCGGTGAGGTCGTCCCAGTGCTCGAGCGCGAAACCGGACCGCTCCAGCGCGGCGCGCAGTTCGTCCGGGGTCGTGAGATGGCTCTGGTCCGGGTGATCGGCCCACGGGAGGGGAAAGTCGGGGTCGGCGGCGGGGGCGCCGGCGATGTCCCAGATGGCCAGCAGACCACCGGGATTCAGCAGCCGTCGCGCTTCCCGGTAGAGCCCGTCCTTATCGGCGATGTTCATCTGCACGTGCTGGCTGAACACCACATCGAAATCGCCGTCGGCGAAGGGCAGCGCGGTGACGTCGCCCTGCCGGACAGTGATCCGGTCGGCCAGCCCGACCAGGCCGTTGAGCCAGCGGGACGTCCGGCAGTAGTCCTCGGTCAGATCCACCGCGGTGACGTGGCAGCCATAGGCGTCGGCGACATACCGTGTGGTGCCCCCGATCCCGCTGCCCGCGTCGAGCACCCGGGTCTCCGGGGTGAGACCGGTGAGCTCCGCCAGCGCGCCCGTGGCGATCCGGCCCATGGTGTGGAAGTCCTCGACCAGCGCGAGGTCGGCGAGCCGCAGCCGATCGAGGTCGTGCCCGGCTGCGAGCAGGGCTTTCTCGATATCGGTCCGGGAGTCGCCGGCGGCGTACGGGGTGGCGCGGGAAATGTCGTTCATGGCAGCACTTTTCATTCGAAGGCCGGTCGGCGGACCGCGAAGTTTCCACTGGTCACATCTACGAGTATGCGAGCCCATGTGACCGTCGTCAACATCCCCGCCGAATGTGCCATCCTGACCTCATGAGCCCCGCCGCCCCGGACCGCCGCACCACCTATCACCACGGCGCCCTGCGCACGGCCCTCGTCGACGCGGGTCTGGCCCTCGCCGAGGACGGCGGACCCGACCGGGTGATCCTGCGCGAGGTCGCCCGCACCGCCGGGGTGTCGCATTCGGCCGCCTACCGGCACTTCGCCGATCGCGAAGCCCTGCTCGCCGAGGTATCCCGGCACGCCCGCGCCGCGCTCGCCGCCGAGATGCGCCGGCGCATCGCCCGCACCGAGGATCCGCGCGGCCGGCTACACGCCGTCGGCACGGCCTACATCGATTTCGCGCTCACCCGCACCGGCCTGTTCCGCACCGCCTACGGCGCCCACACCGCCGCCGCCCCGGGTCCCGCGGACGAACCGGCCGACGATCCGCACCGCATCCTCGCCCAGGTCCTCGACGAGGCCCGGGCCGCCGGACTCCTCGACCCGGCGCTGCGTCCCGGGGCGGATATCGCCGCCTGGTCGGCGGTGCACGGCCTGGCCGGCCTGCTGCTCGACGGATCTCTCCCCACCGAGCGCGCCGACATCGACTTCGCGGTCGAACAGGTCCTCGGCCTCGTCAATCGCGGTCTGCTGACCGACCCGGACCGGGGGTGACCCATGATGGGGGCGTGAATCGGATCCGGGAATGGTCGCGGCCCTCGCTCTGGGGACTGCGAATCCGGTCGGCCGTCGCGGCCGCGCTGACGGTGGGCGCGGTCCTGCTGCTCGCGGCGGGAGCCATGCTCGGGCTGCTGAACCGGTCCCTGCTGCGGGAGATCGACACCGCGGCGGGTACCCGGGCCGAGGCCATCGCCAGTGACCTGGCCCGGAATTCGGTGGCGGAGCTGCCGGATTCGCTCTTCGAGGCGACCGGGCAGATCGGGGTCGTGCAGGTCATCGATGCCCAGGGGCGGATCGCACGGGAGTCGAATCCGAAACTGTCGGCGCCGCTGCTGGACCCGGTAACCGTGGGTGCGAGAGAGAGCGCGCGACGGCCCGTTCCGGTGTACGACGAGGATCTGCGGGTGTCGGCCCGCACCCATTCCGCACCGGACGGCCGGTACGTCGTGCTGGTCGCGGGCGACAGCGAATCGGCCGAACACGCGGTGAAACGGGTCGCGGCACTGGTCGCGGTGGGCGGGCCCATCGTGGTCGCGGCCGCCGCGCTGGCCACCTATCTGCTGGTCGGGCGGTCGCTGCGCTCGGTCGAGGAGATTCGCAGCCGGGTCGCGGGCATCGGTGCGGCCGGGCTGTCGGAGCGGGTTCCGGTGCCGGTGGCCCGCGACGAGATCGCCCGGCTGGCCGAGACCATGAACGACATGCTCGCCCGCATCGAGGCCGGGCACGCGGCCCAGCGGCGCTTCGTCGGCGACGCCTCCCACGAACTGCGCAGCCCGCTCGCCGTGGTGACCGCCGCCCTCGAACTCGCCCGGGACCGGCCCGAGGCGCTGGACGCCGAATTGATCGGCGGCACACTGCTGCCCGAGACCGAGCGCATGCGGCACCTCATCGAGGATCTGCTGACCCTGGCCGCCGCCGACGAGAGCGGGCTCGACATGCGTACCGGCGATGTCGATCTCGACGATCTGGCCGGCGAGCAGACTGCGGCCCTGCGGGCGCGGGGCGGGCTCACGGTGCGAACGGCGATCGAGCCGGTGCGGATCCGGGGCGATCAGCCGAAACTGGCCCGGGCACTGCGCAATATCGTCGACAACGCCGCCGCGCACGCCCGCACCACGGTGGCGGTGACGGTCCGGCGCGACGGCGAGACCGCCCGGGTATCGGTGGACGACGACGGCCCCGGCATCCCCGCCGCCGACCGCGAGCGCGTCTTCGGCCGCTTCGTGCGTCTGGAGGCCGACCGGGCCCGCGCCACCGGCGGCTCCGGGCTCGGCCTGGCCATCGTCGCGGAAATCGTGGCCGCGCACGGCGGTTCGGTCACGATCGGCGAATCACCGTGGGGCGGAGCTCGATTCGTCATCGATCTGCCGGTCGCCGGACCAGTCGGGGTCGACCAGCCGGTAGCCGACGCCCCGTAGCGTCTCGATGCTGCTGCTGCCGAACGGCGCGTCGATCTTCTTGCGCAGATAGCCGACGTACACCTCGACCACGTTCTCCGGTCCGTCGTAGTGGGCGTCCCACACATTGCGCAGGATCTCGGTCTTGGTGAGCGCCAATCCCTTGTGCCGCAACAGGAATTCCAGCAGCCCGAACTCGCGGGGCGTCAGGGTGAGTGCGGTATCGCCGCGCCGCACGGTGCGCCGGGCCGGGTCCAGAACCAGGTCGCCCGCCGTCAGCACCAGTGGCTGCTGTGGTGCGCGCCGGCGCAGCAGTGCGCGCAGCCGGGCGATGAGCACCACGAAGGAGAAGGGCTTGGTCAGGTAGTCGTCGGCGCCGAGATCCAGCGCGTCGGCCTGCTCGTAGTCGCCGTCCTTGGCGGTCAGCATGAGCACCGGCGTCATCACGTCCCGGGCGCGCAGGCGACGCAGCACCTCGTAACCGCTCAGTCCCGGCAGCATGATGTCGAGCACGATCACATCGAAGGTGTCCTCTACGGCCGCCCACAGCCCGTCGGTCCCGGTGTGGGCGAGCTGCACCACGAATCCCTCCAGCTCGAGCCCGCGCTGAACGGTCCGCGCCAGCCGCTCCTCGTCCTCGACCACCAGCACCCGCACGGGCACCAGCATGCCCGACGGTCCGGTCCGCGGTCGCCCGCCCCCGTTGTGCGCCGGATCCCAAGCCATCCGTCGCACCTCTCAACGTTCTCTCAGCGATGCCATGGCAACCTCGGTGGCATGCTGTCCGCACCGCCCGCACCGCAGGAAGCGCCTACCACGAATCCACCGACGGAAGTCCCCGGCCACAGCCGGGCCGGCGTGTTCATCGCGCTGGCGATGGCGGCCGTGATCGGCGTCCTCACCTGTTTCGTGGCCTGGGCCAATGGCCCGGCGGGACCGGATTCTTCCTGGTTGCAGTGGTTCATCGAGCAGCGCACCCACACCTGGACCGTGCTCGCCGAGGCGGTCAGCGCGGCCGGGGACACCACCTCGGTGGCGATCTACTCGATGCTGGCGTGCGTCGTGCTGGCGTGGCGGAAGTACTGGGATCGGGCGGTCCTCGTTGCCGTGGCGGCAGCCGGCGCGGGGGTGCTCGTATTTTTCGGCAAACTTCTGATCGGCCGCGATCGGCCGCCGGTGATCGACCATCTGGTCAGCGAGAGCAACCACTCGTACCCGTCCGGACACGCCCTCGGTTCGGCCGTCGTGGTCGGGATTCTGGCGGCCGTCCTGCTGCCCGCCCTGGCCCACCGCGTGATCCGTGTCCTCGTGATCGCGGTCGCCTCCCTGTTCGTCGTGGCGGTCGGCCTGTCCCGGCTCTACCTCGGCGTGCACTGGCCGACCGATGTGCTCGCCGGATGGCTCATCGGCGCGAGCTGGCTCTCGCTCTGCCTGAGCCTGCGCCCCTACACCCGTCTGGTGACCGACCGTCTGCCCGGCTCGTTGCGCTGAGCCGGGCGGACGGACGGCACCGCTCAGCGCAGCGTGACCGTGGTGGGCAGGCTGGCGAAGCCGCGGTTGTTCGAGGCGTGGATGCGCTGCAGACCGGCCGGGTCGACCTCGAAATCGGCTACGCGCGAGGCGATTTCCTGAAGCGCCGTGCGCAGTTCCAGCAGCGCCAGGTTGGACCCCAGGCAGTGGTGGCGGCCGCTGCCGAAGACCAGGGAGGCCGACGTGTCGCGGTCCAGGTCGAAGCTGTCCGGATCGGCGAAGACCTCAGGGTCGCGATTGGCCGCGCCCATGAGCAGCAGGATGCGGGCGCCGGCGGGGATGGTGACGCCGTGCAGTTCGACCGTTTCGGTGGTGGTGCGCAGCTGGGTCTGGGAGGCCGGGTCCCAGCGCATGGCCTCGCCGATCCAGTCGTCGATGCGGCCGCCGAGGGCCTGCTTGCGCTGCTCGGGGTGCAGCCAGGCGGCGTGCCAGGCATTGCCGAAGGTGAGCATGCTGGTCTCGATGCCCGCACCGACCAGCAGGATCAGGACACCGACGATCTCCTCGGGGGTGAGCCGGTCGTCACCGTCGGCGGCGTCGAGCAGCCCGGAGAGCAGATCCTCCTGCCGGGACTTGCCGCGCTCGATGGTGAGCTCGGTGTAGTAGCCGACCAGCGCGCCGATGGCCTTCATGGCCTCGGGCCGCAGATCGGTCGACTCCTCCTCGGTGTACATGATCTCCATGCCGAGCTTGCGCAGCATCTCCCGGTCCTGCTCGGGCACGCCGACCAGCTCGGAGATCACCTCGGTCGGGAAGGGCCCGGCGAATTCGGCCATGAGATCGAAGCTGCCGCGCTCCAGCAGAGGTTCCAGCAGGCCGATCGCGATCTCGCGCAGCCGCGGCTGTAGCGCCTGCACCCGGTGGGCGGTGAAAGCGCGCGTCACCAGGCCGCGCAGCCGGGTGTGTTTGGGCGGGTCCATGGCCACGAAGGAGAAGAACTGTTCCGCCTGCGGTCCCCAGAAAGCCGGTTCCATCCGCAGGCCGTTCATGCTGGAGAAACGGTCCGAATCGCGGAGCGCGGCGAGAACATCGGCGTGGCGCGAGAAGGCCCAGAAGTCGTCGGTGTCGTTCCGGTAGACCGGGGCCTCGCTGCGCAACCTGGCATAGTAAGGGTACGGATCGGCATGGACATCGAAATCGAACGGGCTGTAGCGCAACTGCATGACGAACCTTCCGGCAAGGCTGCGGGGGCAGGCGCACGGCTCTGATTTCCGACAGTACAGAGCCGCTACCGATCCGCAACTGGAGCTGACGGATTCTGACAGTAGCCGAAAAGGATTGTGAGCGTTTTGAACTCGGATTCAGCGGCGGACCGCGTCGACACCACCAAACCGCATCCCGCGCGCCGGTACGACTACTGGCTGGGTGGCAAAGACAACTTCCCCGCCGATCGCGAGTCGGCCGACGCTGTGGCGGAAGCCTTTCCGACGGTGCAGCTGTCCGCGGTGGAGAACCGGAACTTCCTGCGCCGCGCGGTCGCCTACCTGACCGGTGAGGCGGGCATCCGACAATTCCTGGATATCGGCTCCGGCCTGCCGACCGCCGGCAATGTGCACGAGATCGCGCAGGGCATCGCGCCGGAGTCGCGCATCGTCTACGTCGACAACGATCCGATCGTGCAGGTGCACGCCCGCCATCTGCTCGACAGCTCCCCCGCGGGCAAGACGGCGTACCTGGACGCGGACCTACGCGACCCGCAGCACATCCTGACCCAGCCCGATCTGCTGGCCACCCTCGACCTGAGCAAGCCGGTCGCGCTCATGGTGGTCGCGGTCGCGCACTTCATGACCGACGAGCTACACCCCTACGAACTCGTCCGGCAGCTCACCGACGCGCTGGCCCCCGGCAGCTACCTGGTCATGTCGCACGCCACCAACGACTATCTCGACGAGCACGATCGGGCCCGCTCCGCGGCGGCCAATGCCCGCAGCGGCGTGCCGTTCCAATTGCGCTCCAGCGCCGAGTTCGCCAAGTTCTTCGACGGATTCACCGTGATCCCGCCGGGCATCACCGCGGTCACCCTCTGGCGACCCGAGGAGTACCGGCCGCATCCGCGGCCCGAGGCGGTGGCCATGCTGGCCGCGGTGGGCCGCATTCCCTGATCCGATGACCGGTCGGCTGCCGGATGCCGAACGGGCCGTTGACCTTTCATCCACGACCCGCCCCGACCGGCGCGCACCGTCAGAGCTTGCCGATGTCCTTGAGCACCCGCCGGGTCTGAGCGAACAGCATGCCCACATTGACCGACTTGCGGCACACCACCACCACGACCACGTCGTCGCGGCTCTCGGTGCGCACGAGGCGCGCCGGCGTTGCTCGATGTGTTCATTGCGTCCTCTCTGGTTTCCTCGGAGTGAGGGTTCGTTGAACGCGTGGTGACCGCGGCCTGCGCCAGTTCCCGGACCAATTCCCCGGCGGATTCACGGCCCAGCGCCAGCAGTCGCCCGGGTCCGGCGACAGCTCCCGTAGTCATGCTCGAACTCCTGGGAAATAGGCATGGCGAATTGAGGCGTATCGCAGCCGGGGAACAAGCCGAATGTGAAAGGTGCACGCCTGGTTGATAATTCGACGGCAAAGCGCACCGAACCCGTTCACCGCGTGGGGCATATCGTGACAGCCCAGCAGTTGTGGAGCAATGGATTCCGGTGAATCGATTACCCAAATCCGACGCCCGACCCAACCCGGCGCGCACGGAAAACAGCATCACCAGCGCAAGCGGTCCGCTACACGCGCCACACGCCGGTCAAGCCCGCTTGACGTTTGAATCACCGAAAGATATTGCCGCGCAATGTGAACCGTCCGGTCGAATTAATTTGTCCGAATTCAATTATTGCTGGGCCGCGCAACCGGCCAGCGCCGGCAGATCCTCGTCGGGCCGTCCGGCCAGCATGGCCGCGGCGGAACGCACGTGGCGCAGCGATTCCGCTTGCGCCCAGGCCTTCGCCGCGGCCGCGTCCAGGGCGATGTCGGGCGCCGCGCCCAGTGCCGAGGCGGCGGCCAGCACCAGCGCCGGCCGCAGTCCCCGGCCCGGCTCCCCCGCGGTGACGACGCCGCCGGCATCGCACCAGCCCAGGTGGTACCCGGCCATGACGCGCAGTTCGCTCGGCAGGGTGTCGACGGCGGCGCCCATGAGCGGACGGGTCAGGCGCTGGGCCCGGCGCAGCAGGTATGGGGCGCGCTCGCCGGGTCCGATCACGCTGTCCCGCAGGCCCTCCCGAGGTGAGAAGGCGGCACCGGCCGCTGTCAACGAACTCATGACAACTCCAGGGAACTACCGCGATTCGATCAGCGACTCCGCGTCGTTGCGGTCAGCGCCGGCCCGCCCGGTCGGCGAGCACGCTGACGAAGGGGCCGAGCGGCCCGGTGATCACCGGCTTGGGACGGAAGGCCCGCAGGGCCTGCTCGGAATAGCGGCCGGTGACGGTGTGCCAGTGCAGGTTTCCGGCCATATGATTCCGGAGCCGGTCGACGTGGCCGAGCAGCGCCGTCCGCACCTCGCCGGGCAAGACGTGATCGGCGAAGAATTCGGGAAGCCGTTCGCGGGCAACGAGTTCGAACTGCCTCGAGCGCTCATTGGCGAGATCGACGACGATATCGGCCGCGACTTCGCGGGAGCAGCCCAGGAACGATTGGGTGAGGTACACCAGATTGTGGAGCTCCACATCGTATTCGATCTCCCGCTGATACGAATAGAGATCGTTGACGAGGGCCGCGTAATCGTGTGCCGAATGTTGCAGCTGCCGGACGATACTGGAGTCCGATAATCTCCGAAATCTGTGGGTTTGTCGCTATTTCGGGCGAATACAGAGCATCCAGCGCACAGAACAGCCGACCGCCCGAGGTGACGCGTCGCAGTTCCAGATAGTCGACAGGATCGGGCATACGCCGTCGAACTTCGTTCTCCAGCACGCGTTCCCAGCCGTCGAACAACTCGATCAGAGCCGTCCGCAGGCGTGCCCGCCCTGCCCCGTCGCGCCCGGCCGCCGTATCGCGCCACAGCGCGGCCAACCCGTGCTCGAGGGCGGTGAGCGGCTCGGGCGGGGTATCCGACAGCTGAAGCGGCAAGCGCCGACCGACCGGTACCTCCCGGACCGGCCACCATGCCGCCCGCCGGGATAGCCTGGGCGCTGCGCCACCCGCACCCGCCACCCCACCAGGAGGATCGTCCATGTCGAATCCCGCCGCCGACCGTGCCCTCATCCTGCAGCGGCTGGGCGACCGTGGCCGGGTGCGCGTGATCGTCGCGGGCGGCGGTACCGGCGGCCACACCTATCCGGCGGTGGCGGCGGTGCGGGCGCTGCGTGATCTGGCGGCCGAGGCCGGAGCCACGGCCGAGGTGCTGTGGGTCGGCGTGCCCGACAGCCTGGAGCAGCGGGTCGCGGCGGAGAACGACATCGACTTCACCGGCATCAAGGCCGGAAAGCTACGCCGCGACCGCAATCCGCTCAAGATGCTCAACAAGGACAATGCGCGCGATGCGCTGCGCGTGCCGGTCAGTGTCCTCACCGCGCAGGGCGTGGTGCGCCGGTTCCGGCCGGACGCGGTGCTGTGCACCGGCGGCTACGTGTGCGCCCCGATCGGCATGGCCGCCGCGCTGCGCCGCCGGCCGCTGGTGATCCACGAGCAGACCACCGGCGTCGGCAAGGCCAACCTGCTGCTGGCCCGGATGGCCAACCGCATCGCGCTCAGTTCCGAGGCGTCCATCGCCATGCTGCCCGCGCGGGTCCGGGATCGGGCCGTGGTCACCGGCAATCCGATTCGACCGAGCCTGACGACCGGCGATCCGGGCGCGGCGGTCAAGGCCCTCGACTGGGAGGGCTACACCCCCGGCCTGCCGACCGTCTACATCACCGGCGGCGCGCAGGGCGCGGTGCAGATCAATGACCTCATCGCGCAGCTGCTGCCCGAACTCCTGCACTCCGCCAACGTGATTCACCAGTGCGGGCGCCTCTCCTTCGAGCAGGTGCGCGAGGCCGCGGCCGCCCTCCCGGAGGACGTGCGCGGCCGGTACTTGGTGCGGGAATTCATCGGCCCGGAGCTGCCCGACGTGCTGGCGCTCACCGACGTGGTCGTATCACGTTCCGGCGCGGGCACTCTCGCCGAGTTGACCACGCTGGGCAAGCCCTCGGTGTTGATTCCGTACCCGCACTCGGTCGGCGGCGAGCAGATCCGCAATGCCCGAATCCTGTCCGACCACAATGCCGCTCGCGCCCTGGTCGGCGAGGACGCCACCGTCGCGAATCTCCGCACGGCCCTGACCGAACTGCTGACCGATGCGCAGACCCGCGCCGCCGTGTCGGCCGCCGCCCGTTCCCTCGGCCACCCGGAGGCCGCCACCGACCTCGCCCTGACGGTCCTGGGCCTGGCCACCCGCTGAGCGCGGACCACGAAAAACCGCACGCCGCCACGCGATTTATTCCACATGCCACGCTCAGCGGAAGTGAGTAAGGTCGGAGGTGTCAGCAAGCCCTCGGTTACGCCGGGGATTGCTACCCGAGAGATTGGAGTTGCCATGCAAATCCAGGTCTTCGCCGATAAGCACATCGGCGGCGGCGCGATCGCCCAGGAAGCGACCGACACCATCGCTTCGATACTGGATCGGTTCGCTGATCACCTCACCCGGGTCGAGGCCCACATCACAGATGTGAACGGCCACAAGGGTGGTTTCGAGGACAGAAAGTGCACCCTCGAGGCGCGGCCCAAGGGCCAGCCACCGGTGGCGACCACCCACCACGCGGCCACCGCCGAGGAGGCCTACATCGGAGCCGCCGAGAGCATGGCTCACCTGCTCGACAGCAGATTCGGGCGGCTGCACCACGCCAAGGGCGGCGAATCGATCCGTCACCTGGTCGCTGAGCGCTAGCCTGACTCTCGCACTCCCTCGGGGCGAACCCCTGAAACCCCCGAATCCCCTGCGAGAGTGACTATTACGGAAGAAGCCCGAGGCGGCGTGCGCGCACGACCGCCTCGTGGCGATTGTGCGCACCGAGTTTGGTCATGGCACTGCGCAAGTAGCTCTTGACCGTTTCCGGGCGCACCGAAAGTCGTTGCGCTGCTTCCAGATTCGTGCAACCCAGCGCGACCTGGGCAAGGACGTCCAGTTCCCGGGGCGCGAGGCTCACCGCGTCGTCCGGGGCCGCGACGCCGGACACCAGGCGCGCGAGCTTCTCGGTGACCTCCCGCAGGCGCTGCCGGGCCGAGGCATCCGACACCTCCTGGGTGATGCCGCGCAGTTCCGCGTGCAGATCCCGGAGTTGTTCGGTCACAACGGTATTGGCTTCGACGACGAAGGGATTGGCGGTAGTGACGGCTTCCCGCGCGAAGGAGAGCCGCAGTCGCCGATCCACTTCGTCGCGAATGGCCAGTTCCGTCGCGAGCCGGCGTCCGGCCTGCACCATCTCGTCGGCGATGCGGTCGCCGATCACCCCCGAATCCCGGTTGGCCACGTACAGCACCGCGCGCGCCTCGCCCTTCACCACCACCGGCACCGCCACGACCGCGCGCAGGCCCTCGCCGAGGACCGGGGCGTCGTAGTGGTGGGTGATGGTGGACGCGGAGCGATAGTCGGACACCGAACGCGGTTTGCCCGTCGCCACCACCGAGCCGCCCAGCCCGGAACTCGGGGCCACGGCCAGGCCGCGCATGCCGTTGGTGCGGGTGCCGACGAATTCGCTGAGCACCAGCATGCCCGCGTGCACCTCGCCGCCGAAGACGACCGGGAGCTTGCTGGCGGAGGCGAGAGTGCGCAGCTCAGCGCGCAGTGCGTCACCGTCGCTGGGGCGCAGGAGCCCGTCGGCGGCCGAAGTCATCGGTCAGCCCCTTTCGGGGGTAGTCGGTGGTGAGTGTGATGTAGATCCTACTGGTGTGAGCGAGAGCATGAGCTACACCTTCGGAGTCTGGGATGCTCCCCTGCTGGGCGATACCATCGGCGCCAACCTGGACAAGACCGCGGCCGCGCATCCGGATCGCGAGGCGCTGATCGACTACACCACCGGCACCCGCTGGACCTACCGCGAGTTCAACGCCGAGGTCGACGCGCTGGCGCTGGGCCTGCTGGCGGCCGGGATCGGTAAGGGCGACCGGGTGGGCATCTGGGCTCCCAACTGCCCGCAGTGGACGCTGACCCAGTACGCGACCGCCAAGGTCGGCGCGATCCTGGTCAATATCAATCCCGCGTACCGGGCGCACGAACTGCGATACGTGCTGCGCCAGGCCGGGATTCGGATGCTGATCGCGGCCCCGTCGTTCAAGACCTCGGACTACGCCGCCATGATCACCGAGGTGCGCCCGGAGTGCCCGGAGCTCGAGCAGGTGGTGCTGCTGGACAGCCTCGAGTGGCAGGACCTGTTCTCCACCGGCCGGGCCGCGAACCCGGATCTGCTGGCGGCGGCACAGTCGGCGCTGTCCACCGATGATCCGATCAATATTCAATACACTTCCGGCACAACTGGTTTCCCCAAGGGCGCGACCCTGAGCCACCACAATATCCTCAACAACGGATATTTCGTGGGCGAGCTGTGCGGCTACACCGAGCAGGACCGGATCTGCATTCCGGTGCCCTTCTACCACTGCTTCGGCATGGTGATGGGCAATCTGGCCGCCACCACGCACGGCGCGGCCATGATCATTCCGGCTCCGGCCTTCGATCCGCGCGTCACGCTGGAAGCCGTTGCGGCCGAACGCTGTACCTCCCTGTACGGGGTGCCGACCATGTTCATCGCCGAACTGGCCGATCCGGAGTTCGACACCTACGACCTGTCCTCGCTGCGCACCGGGATCATGGCGGGTTCACCGTGCCCGGTGGAGGTGATGAAGCAGGTCATCGAGCGCATGGGCATGCGCGAGGTGAGCATCTGCTACGGCATGACGGAGACGAGCCCGGTGTCCACCCAGACCCGCGGCGACGATTCGCTGGTGCAGCGCACCGCCACCGTCGGCCGGGCCGGGCCCCATATCGAGGTCAAGATCGTGGACCCGGTGACCGGAGTGACCGTGCCGCGCGGCGCGGCCGGTGAGCTGTGCACCCGCGGCTACTCGGTGATGCTGGGCTATTGGGGCGAACCGGAGAAGACCGCCGAGGCCATCGACACCGCGCGCTGGATGCACACCGGCGACCTGGCCACCATGGACGACGAGGGTTACGTGGCCATCACCGGCCGCATCAAGGACATGGTCATCCGCGGCGGCGAGAACATCTACCCGCGCGAGATCGAGGAATTCCTCTACACCCATCCCGATATCGTCGACGCCCAGGTGATCGGCGTCCCCGACGTCAAGTACGGCGAGGAGCTGATGGCGTGGATCCGGATGCGCCCGGACACAACGCCTTTGACCACAGAGAGCCTGCGCGAGTACTGCACGGGCAAGCTCGCCCACTACAAGATTCCCCGCTATGTGCACGTCGTCGAGGAGTTCCCGATGACCGTGACCGGCAAGATTCGCAAGGTCGAGATGCGCGAGATCGGCGCGCGACTACTCGGCCTGACCGAGGAGCAGAAATGAATGCATTGAGAAACGATTCCGTCAGGGGCGGGGCGACGGGTGGGCCTGGCAATACCGAGGCCTACCGCGCGGCGCGTGACGGACTGCTGGCCGTCTCGACGGATTACGACGCGGCGGTGCGCGAGTTCGAGTGGCCGCTGCTGACCGGCGAATTCAACTGGGCGACCGACTGGTTCGATCACATCGCCCGCGGCAACGACCGGCCCGCGCTGTGGATCGTCGAGGAGGACGGCTCCGAGCAGCGGATCAGCTTCGCCGAGATGGCCGAGCGCTCGGATCGGGTGGCCACCTGGCTGGCCGGGCTGGGCGTCGGCAAGGGCGACCGGGTGGTGCTCATGCTGGGCAATCAGGCCGAGTTGTGGGAGGCCATGCTGGCGGTGGCCAAGCTGGGCGCGGTCATCATGCCCACCACCGGAGCGCTGGGCCCCGCCGATCTGAGCGACCGGATCGAGCGCGGCGGAGCGCGTTTCGTCATCGCGAATCGCAGGGACACCGGCAAGTTCGACGAGGTGCCGGGCGACTACACGCGAATCGTGGTGGGCGAGGCGGAATCGTCGGAAGGCACCTCCGGCTGGCACGAGTACGCCGCAGCAGCGTCGGTCGAGTCGGCCGGGCCGTTCCGGGCCGTCACCGAGGTGACCGATCCACTGCTGGTGTATTTCACCTCCGGCACCACCAGCAAGCCGAAGATGGTGCAGCACTCGCAGATCAGCTACCCGGTCGGTCATTTGAGCACCATGTACTGGATCGGCGTCCGGCCCGGCGACGTGCACCTGGCCATCAGCGCGCCCGGCTGGGCCAAGCACGCCTGGAGCTGCTTCTTCGCGCCTTGGCTGGCCGAGGCGACCATATTCGTCTACAACTACGCGCGTTTCGACGCCGCCGCGCTGCTCGATCAGCTGCGCCGGGCGGAGGTGAACACGTTCTGCGCGCCACCCACGGTGTGGCGCATGCTGATCCAGGCGGATCTGGGCGAGCGTCCGATCGGCTTGCGTGAAATCCTCGGCGCGGGTGAGCCATTGAACCCCGATGTCATCGCCCAGGTGGAGAAGGCATGGGGCCTGACCATCCGCGACGGCTTCGGCCAGACGGAAACCACGCTCCAGGTGGGCAATACGCCCGGCCAGCGGCTCGTGCCCGGTTCCATGGGCCGGCCCGCGCCGGGCGTGCCGGTGGTGCTGGTGGATCCGATCACCGGGCAGCTCGCCGACGAGGGCGAGATCTGCCTGGATCTGGCTGCGGCGCCGGTCAATCTGATGACCGGCTACCTCGGTGATCCGGAGCGCAACGCCGCGGTCATGGAGGGCGGCTACTACCACACCGGAGATGTAGCGGTGCGGGACGCGGACGGGTACATCACCTACATCGGCCGCACCGACGACGTCTTCAAGTCCTCCGACTACAAGGTGTCCCCGTTCGAGCTGGAGAGCGTGCTCATCGAGCATCCGGCCGTGGTCGAGGCGGCGGTGGTGCCGCAGCCGGATGACACGCGGCTCGCGGTGCCCAAGGCGTACGTGGCGCTGGCGGCAGGATGGGAGCCGAACCGCGAAACCGCCCGCGCCATCCTGGAATACGCCCGCGATCACCTGGCCCCGTACCTGCGGGTCCGCCGACTGGAGTTCACCGAGCTACCGAAGACCATCTCCGGCAAGATCCGCCGCGTCGACCTGCGCAATCGCGAGGAGCAGGCGCACGCGGCCGGCGAGACCATCCCCACCGAGTACCGCTACGAGGAAGTACTGAGCGACACCACCCGCTGAATCCGCGTCTCCCCCTGCCCCTACGACAGACCTGAGCTCCCATGCCCCACACCCTCGAATCCGCCACCGCCTACGTCATCGCCGCCCTGGAGGCGAAGGGGACGGCGTCCCGCGAGGACTTCGACGTGCCCGGGATCGTCAGTACGACCCACAACATCACGCAGACATGGGATTTCCGGGCGGTCGACCGCCGCCGGTTCTGGGGCATCGCGGCCACCTTCCTGCGCGCCTGACCCGCAGAAAGAACAGGGAGCGACGCCCGCTCGCCCGCGTTCACAAGAATTCGGGGGCGAGCGGGCTGTCTCACAGTTCGGTGAATTCCGGGTTTCCGGCCGCGAATTCCCCGCACCATTGGCTGATGCACACCTCCGACTCCGTGCTGCTGCCACGTTTCGTCCTGACGCGCGCCGCGGCCGCGGGCCTGGATCCGGCGCGGCTCGCGCGTGACGCCGGTATGCCGAGCTGGTTGCTGACCGACAGCGACGCCCGGGTGCCCAGTGACTATTTCCCACGGCTGTGGGAGCTACTGGAGTACCAACTGGACGACCCGGAGTTCACCCTGCGGTCCACCGGCAGTTATCGGCTCGGGGAATTCGGGCTGATCGACTATCTGGTCTCGACGGCCGAGACCGTCGGCGCGGGACTGGGCGTGCTGGGACCGTATGTCGGGTCGGTGTCCACCAATTTCCGCATCGAACCGGGTGCGCAGACCGAGACCGAATCCACCTTCGACGTCTACACCGTCAACAACGAGGGCCGGGGCCGCGACCTGTCGGTGCAGATGGCGCTGGCCACGCTGGTCTGGCGCATGCGCCAGACGACCGGGCGGCCGATGGATCCGGTGCGGGTCCAGTTCCGCGAACCCGCGCCGCGCCGCCTCGACGCCTTCACCGAGCAATTCGGCACGGCCCGGCTGGATTTCGGCGCCCCGATCGACCGGATCACCTACCGCAGCGCGGACTTCGAGCTGCCCCAGATCACCGCGGACCCGCTGCTGGCGGCGGTCCTGCGCCGCCACGCCGCCACCATGCCGCCCCCGCCGCCGCGCGCCACCGAGTGGCCGGACCGGGTGGCCGCAGTGCTGGCCGAGGTGCTCGACAGCACCGACGCGATGCTCGATCACGTCGCCCGCCGGCTCTACACCAGTCCGCGCACCCTCCAGCGCCGGCTCGCCGAATCCGGCACCACCTGGCGCCTCGAGGTCGATCGCGCTCGCAAGCGACATCTCGAGTTGCTCGAAATCCACTGGGCCGCCGACCACGACGACGAGCCCACATGACCGCCTCGGACAGTGTGCTGCTGGCCCGGTTCGTGCTGACCCGAGTACGGGCGGCGGGACTGGATCCGGTGGAGTTGGCGCGGGCGGCGGGAATCGGGGCCGGCGCGCTGGACGGGCCACCGGGAAGCATTCCGGGGCAGTGCTATCCGCGGTTGTGGGAATTGTTCGAGCGCAGGGCGGAATTGCCGCACGTGGGACTGCGGGCGGCCGAACGGTATGGAATGGGGGAACTGGGGATGATTGATTATCTGCTCGCCACGGCCTCGACCGTGGGCGACGGGTTGAGGGCCGCAGGGGAATTCGGGTCGGCGCTATCGACCGCACGGCGGCTGGCCGTGGTCGGCGAGGACGACCGGCACGTCACCTTCGCGGCGGAAACGGCCGAGAAGAGCCGGGGCGCGGAGGTCGCCGCGCAGGCGAGTTTCGCCTTCCTGACCGCTCGCGCGCGACTCGGCGCGCGCGAGCGGATCGCGCCGGTCGCGGTGACTCTGCGGGAACGCGCGCCGCGCCACCACGCGCCGTACACCGAGTTCTTCGGCACCGCCGCCGTCGATTTCGGCGCCGACGCCGACACGCTCACGCTGCATCGCACGGATCTGGACCGGCGGCAGTTCACCGCCGATCCGGGGCTGGCGGCCGTGCTGCGCCGCGCCGCGACGGTGGCGACCCTGTCCACCCCGCCCGCGCGGGCCTGGGCCGATCTGCTTGCCGCCGAACTCGATTCGCTGTCCACGCTGGACACGGTGTCGATCGACGAGATGGCGCGGCGCCTGGACACCAGCCCACGCACGCTGCAGCGGCGACTGGCCGCCGCCGGAACCAGCTGGAGCCGGGAGCTGGCGAGCGCACGCCGCCGGGCCGCGTGGTGATGGGCGCCCGTGACTACTCGATCCGACTATCACGACAGCATTCTGATGGCCCGGTTCGCATTGGAACGGGCGGCCCGGGCAGGCCTCGACCCGGAGCGGATCGCCCGGCTGGCAGGGGTTCCCACCTGGCGCGAGGGCGGTGAGGGAACGCGGGTGTCGTCCCGCTACTGCCTGCGGGTCTGGGAGCTGCTCGAGCAGGAGACCGGTGACCCGGATATCGCGCTGCGGGTGTCCGAGGAGAGCACGACCGGAGAATTCGGGCTGCTGGAGTATCTGTTCCTGTCCGCGGAGACCTTCGGCGCGGCGCTGGACGCCTGCGTGCGCCACTCCGGCAGTCTGACAACGAGTTACACCTTCCGGATCGCGAATCGCACCGAGCACGAGGTCTGCTACGAGGTGGTGTCCGGCGTCGAGGACTGCCGCGGCCGGGAACTGTTGGTGCAGGCCGTTTTCGCGTTGCTCGTGGGCCGGGGCCGGGCAGCCACCCGGGGCCCGATCGTGCCCGCGCAGGTGCGGTTCCGGCAGGCCGCGCCGGCCGATCTCGCCGGGTTCAACGAGCTGTTCGGCACCCGCGCAATCGATTTCGGGAGCACGATCGACGCGGTGACAATACGGGCGACGGATCTGGCACTGCCCATGAAGTCGGCCGATCCGGAGTTGACGGCCGTGCTGCTGTCCTACGCGGCCACCCTGCCGGCCACTCCCGAGTTCGGCGTCACGTGGCTGGATCAGCTCGGCACTGTCCTCGACACCGCCCTCGAGGAGGGCACGGCGACACTGGAAGTGGTAGCGCGGCGGCTGCTGACATCACCAAGATCACTTCAACGCCGCCTGACCGAGTCAGGAACCAGCTGGCGTCGTGAGGTGGATTGCGCACGCCGCCGCAGATTGCAACGGGCCGAACACCTTCCACGCGCCCAGCAGGCGGAATTCCTGGGATACGCGGATCCCGCGAGCCTGCGGCGGGCCGTGCACCGGTGGCGCGACCGCGATGATTCCTGAAAGCTGGACCCTGCGCACAGGCCGAAATCGCACCTACCGTACGGTATTCCGGCAACCACACAGCAAGGTTGGCGTGTCCTGTCCCGGTTTGGCGTCTTCGGAACTCCCGCGCGACGCGGCCGGAAACAAAACTGGACGGAAACGCCACGACGCGCCCGCCGCGAGGCTCGCCAGGGCGTTTGCGATGCGTGGTTGTGGCCGACGCTGTCCACGGCCACGCATACCCATCCGGTCCCGGTCCTCGATTGGAGCTTCCCAGTGCCCCACACCGCAGAAACCGCCACCGCCTACGTCGTCACCGCCGTGGAGGCCAAGGGCACCGCCACCCGGCACGACTTCGATATCCCGAGCATCGTCAACATCACACACAGCCTCACCGAGAGCTGGGATTTCAACAGCGTGGACCCGAACATGTTCTGGAACATCGTCGCCACCTTCCTCGAGCACTGAGTTCGATCCAGCGCTGAGGATTCGGCGCTAGACGCCGTCGACGGAGAGCGTGGCGTTCATCAGGTTCATGGCGGCCGCACACGGATCGGGTTGCGCGGCATGTCCGCGGTTCTGCACCCACCACGTGACGGTCCCGGTATCGGCGACTGTCACCGCACAGCTGCCGGGATCCTTCGGATCGCGCCAGTACATGCCGCCGAAGTGCTTCACCACCAGACGCTCGATCTGGTAGCCGAATTGATCGGCGATCTGGACCTCGCGCGCGAGGGTGTCGTCACGCAGCCAGGCATAGGTCAGGTCGACCGTGCCGCCGCCGGCGTTGGTGCCGGTCCAGTTACACACGGTGGGCGCGCTCTGCTGCCGCAGACCGGTGGCGTTGATGGCGCCCGCCAGCTTCTGGTCGTCGATCGGACCGCAGCCCGCCAGCAGGTTCGGATCCTCGGCGGGCCGCACCTGGGTCCGGTGATCGCCGTGCGAACAACCCGACAGTGCGGCGATCAGCATCGCCGCCGCCGCGATTCGCGCGCGTAGCGCCATCAGCCTTGTCCCGCCTTGGTCAGGGTGGCCGCGGCCAGCTGTTCCACGCCCTTGCATGAGGGCGCGGCGGCGTGCTCGGACCAGTCGATGAAATCGGTGTCGCCGAACGCGACGGCCACCTCGCAGGATTGCCCGCCCTGCCACTCGATGCCCGGCTGCCCGGCGACCTGGACGGTGGCGGACTTGCCGGTGGTGACCTGGCCGCGCCGATCCTCCAGCGCGCTGCCGCGGAACCAATGGAAGGTGACCGCGTAGTCACCGCCCGCGGCCGGCTGCCAGGCGCAGCTGACCGGATTCGCCGACACCCGATGGGCATCGCCGACCTCGGTCGCCTGGATGACCTCGGCGTCGGACACCCCGCCACACAGCCCGATGGTGTTGGGCGAGGGCATGACGGCCTTGGCCGAGGTCGTCGTGGCCGGGGCCGCCTGCCGATCGGAGGAGCCGCAGCCCGCGACGCCCATCCCGATCAGGGCGATCCCCACCGCCGCGCCCACCGCTCTCATCACGCCGACCAGCGTAGGCGAACCGCCCGAATCGTGCGATCGGCGGCGTGGCGTCGAGCGGCGCCAACGGTCATGGCCGATGGTCAGTTCTCGCGGCGAGCCCGGGCGCGGCGCTTGCCCTCGTGCATGGCCTGCACCCGGGCGACCGGGATGGTGTGACCCTCGGCGATCAGATCGGCTGGGAGAGACTGGGGTTCGGGCATGGCCTCGGCCCACGGGTCACGGTCGCCGAGCAGCTCGGGGGCGGTGCGGATGGTGAAGTCGTGCGGGTCGATGCTCGGGAGGTCCGCCCAGCTGACAGGGAAGGATACGGTCGCGCCCGGCCGGATGCGGGGGCTGTAGACCGAGACCACCGTCGCGCCACCGGCCCGCGTCGAATCCAGAAAGACCTTGCCGCCCCGGTCCTCTCGAATGAACGCGGTGGTGGCCAGGGCCGGATCGAGCCGCTCGGCGCGCGCCGCGATGGCGCGCGTGGCCGCGGCGGCGTCCTCGAGATTTACCCCGGGCCGCAGCGGGACGAAGATGTGCACGCCCTTGGATCCACTCGTCTTCACCGCGCCCGCCAGACCGTCGGCGGTCAGTGCCTGGTGGATCAGTTCGGCCGCGGCGACCACCTGACCGAACGGCTGATCGGGCGCGGGGTCGATGTCGAGCACGAGATGCGTTGGACTGCCTGAATAATCGGCCAGTCCGTCGGCGGTCAGCAGTGTCACGTGATACTCGACGGCCCGCTGGTTCCCGAACCACAGCAGTGTCCGCACGTCCTCGCACAGCGCGTAGGACACCTCGCGTTTCGAGCTGCCCGCCCACAGCGTCACCCGCGGCACCCAGTCCGGTGTGTACTTGGGCAGGTTCTTCTGCATGAACGATTCCTGCCCGGGCCGCACCCGCACCACCGATAGCGGCCGCTCGCGCAGCGATGGCACCATTCGGTCCCCGACCGCCTCGAGGTAGGCGATCAGATCACCCTTGGTGGACTCGGCCCCGTCGAACAAGGGACTGTCGAGACTGGAGAATTTCAATCCGGCCCGCACGTCATCGCCCATCGGCCCACCATGCGTCACACCGGTACCGGCGTCAACCGTCACCGCCGTAGGGGCCCGCGCCGGGTCCGCCCTCACCCGATGTCGACGACCCGCGCCCAGGCGGGCGGGCGGTCCGGGACGTAATCCGGATCGTCCTCCCGCACCAGGGGCGCCCGGCGGAACAATCCCACCACCGTTCGGCATCCGGGTCGGGCGGAGGGCCAGGGGGTCTGGCCGTCGGTCAGGGCGACGATCACGTCCGGGCGGGGTTGCGCGCGTAGGGCTTTGGCGAATCCGGTGCGCAGATCGGTTCCGCCGCCGCCGATCAGCGGGATCCCTTCGGCACGGCACAGTGGATCCGCGATCCGGGCGGCGGCGTCGCAGGAGAGCACGGTGACGGCGTCGCGGCGGCCGCCCACGGTCCGGGAGATGGCGGCGGTTTCGAGCAGGGCGCTGCCCAGTTCGGCGTCGCTGACCGAACCCGAGGTATCGATGATCACGCTGACCCGGGGTGGGGTGCGCCGCAGACTCGGCAGCACGACGCCGGGCAGCCCGGCCGAGCGTCGTGCGGGCCGGCCATAGGTGTAGTCCTCGCCGACACCGGGAGCGGAGGCCGCGGAGCGAATCGCGGCGCCCAGCAGCTCCCGCCAGGGCTGTGGCGGGTGCACGGCGTCCTCCGCCCATCGGCGCCACCCCTCGGGCGCGTTGCCCGGATGGCCGATGATGCCCTGCGCCACGCGGAATCGGACGGCGTCGCGTTCCTGCTCGCTGAGGCCGTCCGCGCCGTCGGGGCCCAGGTCCCAGGCGCGGTCGAGGCCGTCGGCGCCGCTGCCGCAGTCCAGCCAGGCCAGCTCCTGGGTGCGTGGGCTCAGGCGGAACTGACGCAGGTAGTCCTCCATGAGTTCGCCCGGGCGCAAGCCCAGTGTCGTCGGTGTGACCGCTCCCTCCGGCAGGACCAGGCCGTCGCCGAACGCGTCATCGTTGATCTCGGCGTCCGCGGCGATGTTCATCCGCAGTCGCTCCGCCTGGCCGGACAGGTCGTGCTCACGCGCGAATCGGTCACTGCGGCTGTGGTGTTCGCGCAGCAGATGCGACACCTCGTGCACGAGAACAGACGCCAGTTCTTCGACCGGCGTGTAGTTCACGAACGCCGGCGACACGTAGCACCGCCAGTATCGGTCCACGCCCATGGTCGGCACTCGCTGAGACTCCACTACGTGCAGGGCGTAGAGCGCGGTCGCCAGGTAGGGCCGGGCCCGGACGGCCAGGAGTCGGGCGGCGCAGAGTTTGTCGAGGTCGAGGTGTGCGGTGTCCGCTGTCATCGGGCCACCTGCGCGGCGACGCGGGCCGCGGCGCGATCCGCGCCCTGCGACACCGACACCATGCCGGCCAGTCGTTCGATGGACGCGGGTACGTCCCAGTTGTCCCGGCGCAGGGTGGCGAGGGTCGTCGCGGGGACGACCACCAGGTCCGGTGCACCGGTGTCGACGGCCTTGACCAGCAGCGCCCAAGCCGCATCCCAGCGGGATCGCTCCGGGCGCTGCCGCACCGCCGCCACCACGCTGTCGAGCACGGCCTGACGCAGATCGCCACGCTCGGGCAGTTCGGCGGTGTCCGGATCGGCGAGCAGCGCTTCCGGGTCGGGCAGGTCCATCCGGTCGATGCTGGTCAGCAGTTCGAAACCGGGACCGTCTCCGACCGCGCCCCGGACCAGCAGGGACAGCACATCCCGACCGGCGCCTGCCGCGGTGGCGAAGGCGATCAGCCGAACCGTCATCTCCCAGCTGCGCGGTGACGGCCACGCGCCACCCCGGCGCGTTTCGGAGTTTGGCAGTTGGTGCACGAGTTTGGGTCGGGCCGCCAGCAGGATGCATACCGCGCGGCGAGCGAAAGAGACTGCCTCCGTCAGCTTTTCGGGCGCGAGTACGGGCAGGGTCGCATGTGGCCAGGTGCCGCCGAGGCCGCGGACGACCACGTCGTGATCGTGGGTCCACTGCAGGTGCACGAAGCGGTTGGCCAAGGGCGGGCTCAGCTCCCAGCCGTCGGCCGCCGAGGAGCGCGGGTTGGCGGCCGCGACGATGCGGACCCCGGGCGGCAGGCGCAGGGCGCCGATCCGGCGTTCCAGGACCAGGCGGAGCAGGGCGGCTTGCACGGCGGGCGGGGCGGTCGACAGTTCATCGAGGAACAGCAGACCGCGACCGGCGCGCACGAGACGCACCGCCCAGTCCGGCGGCGCCATCGGCACGCCGTGTGCGGCGGGGTCGTCGCCGATGATGGGCAGGCCCGAAAAGTCCGATGGCTCATGCACACTCGCGATCACCGTGGTCAGTGGCAGATCCAGGGACTGGGCGAGCTGGGTCAGGGCCGCGGTCTTGCCGATCCCGGGCTCACCCCACAGCAGCACCGGCAGGTCGGCGGCCACCGCGAGCGTCAGCGCCTCGAGTTGGATGTTGGGGCGGGGCTCAGTGGTCACCGTGCCCAGCAGGTTGAGCAGTTCGGCGGCAACGTCGAGCTGGGAAGCGGTGTGCTCGGCGGTCGGGGCGCACAGAGTTTCGACAGACATGCGTGAATCACCTTCGGGTGTCTAGGAATTGGGAAGTATCAGCGAAATGCCGCGTTGCGTGGATGCGCGCGGACACCACTACGCCGGCGGCGGGAGTGATCGCGGCCGGGAATCGGAACCAAGGCCGGTGTGGTCAGTCCGGCCCGGAACAGGCCGTAGTCGATCCGGCGTTGCGCGGATGCCTCCAGTTCGTCGCGCAGCGCTCCCGCACGCAGCAGCGCATCGGGACCGAGCAGGCCCTCGACAATGGCCAGCGCACCGGCAGTGTCGCCATGGGCCAGCCGTTCGCTCACGCCGGCAAGACAATCCGGGTGACGATGGGCCTGGTCGATGGCCTGTAGGCAGGGCAGCGGAGTGCCGGTCAACGCGACCAGCAGCTCCTCGCGCCTGACCTCGGCGGGGTCGTGGTCCAGGGCGGCCAGCACCCCGTTCACCAGTCCGATTCGGTGCAGCTCGCCCCGGCATTCCACCAGGTGTGGCCGACCTGCGGAGTCGGCAGTCGGAGCCGAAACAGGGCGCGCCCGGTCCCATCCACATGCCGACGCGACAAGTGGATGCAGCCTATCGGCCGTAATGGCGCCGGCCCGGATCAATTCCAGATCGGGCAGCACCCAGGTCGCCGCATCGGGCAGCACGGGCAGCGCGGACATCCCACTCCGCGGAGGCGCCACCCCGATTCGCAGCAACGGCGAATCATCCTCGGGCGCAGCCACATCGACAACAATTCGCCGACGCGCTCCGCACCGAACGAGGACAGGACCGGCCCGACGCCCGTGGGCGTGCAGCAATATCCCGGCCTCCGCCGCCCACCTGTCGATGGCACACCCGTGCGGCACCAGCTCGGACCACGTGGGATCGGACACCGCATTGTCGAATTGCGCTGCGCCCGAACGTATCCACAGCTCATCACTGCGACTCGCGTCCCACAGATGACGGTGTAGATCGAGCCGGAACCGCCGGTCGGGGCGGGGATGCGGGTGCAGATCGGCACCAGGCCCGGATATCGACCCGTCCCATAACGCGAGGCTGATTCGTTGCCCGGCATCCGCCCAAGCAGGCGCGGTCCGGACGACGAGATACACGGAATCCGCACTACCGCAATGACTTCCGCAATCAGCAGTACGGTACCCGGCCAAGGCCATGGTCAACCCAGGCCGCAGCAGGCCGTCGGGAGCAATCCGAGGCATGTGCCAGCGCAGGAGATCCGGTGCCAGATGACGAAGATCAGCTCGCACCCGGGCGGCAAGTCCCCGGCCGTAGCGCCGCGTCAGCGACCGCAAATCGATATCGACATCGAAACCCGCTGCGGCACAAGCGCCGGCCCAGTCCCCGACTTCACGGCGGGCGGTAGCGGTCTCGATCATGGACGGCGGCACAGCGAACTCACGCACGCGCAGCCAGAGGGAAAGGCGGGAATCATCCCTATTCGTACTCGAAGTGCGCATCAGCACTCACCTGGCACGAACGGGACCCCCAATCTTTGATCGGAAGGAGTCGTCACCCGCCCGAGCGTATCGCCTTCCGCTGATCCGGTCCACCCGCATTCCGCCACACCCAGGTTTCGCCGACGAATTGCCCCAGCTCGCCAGGTGCCGATCAGCCAGGCAAATCGAACGCACCCTCACCGATCCGGGCAGCCAAGGCATCCCACTCACCAGGGGCGAGCACCAGCGCCGGACCGGTCGGGTTCTTGGACACCATCTTCGACGGCACCGAAACGGCTCATGACGGCGAATCCGGGCGACCGGTTGACGAGGTTATCAGGCGACACATGGCGAATTCAATTGCATCTCACGACCGGAGTCGAATTGACCGCATCGGCCTCGGCCCCGGTCACACCGAGCAGTATCGGATATTTCTCCGATCGGGCGTTGGCGTCAATCACGTTGCAGAGAGCAGTAATACGACCGACTGGTTCTCGGCGGGGTTCGGTCCATGGGGCCGCCATGACCCTCGGACGGGCTTGGACAGTCGCCGCAAAAGTAGCTTTCACCAGCAGTTTCTTGGTCGGGTCGGGACTTGTCGGTGGCGTCACATACCTTGGCTACATCGTGATCGACCGGGAGGGAGAACGATGGTCTCGAATCCGAGTGCCATGCCGGATGAACCGGCTTGGGAAAGCGCTTCTGTGGTGCGGGTTTTGCCTGCTGTCGCACCGCGGAAATTGAACAAGGTGCCCTTTGTGGAGCTGGCCGACGGCCGGTTGCAGGGGGTGGTGTCGAGTGGCTCCGATATTTCACGGGTATATGTGGCTTCGGTGACCGCGGGGACGCACGGATTGAGTTGCAGCACCAATAACAATCGGCCGTGTGGCGGGTTGAATCAAGGGTGGGGTTGCAAGCATCTGGACGCGCTCATCGATGAGGCGGTGCTGCAGTACGGGCAGGATCGGGTGGCGCGGTTTCTGCGGGTCGAGGTGCCGGAGGGCGGCCGACTTGCCGTCTTTCTCAAGGGAACTCGCGATCCTGCTCCGGCTGCGGCCGTCTTCAGCCGGTTCCTGCGGCATCTGACCTACCTGGAGCTGCCGGGTAGCGCGACACCGATCCCCGAGCTGCACTGGTTTCCGGCGGGGGTGGGTCGCTGATGCAGGCAGTACAACTGGCCGCGCTGGCGGATGCGCCGGCCGGCGTCGAGGCGGCCCTGGATGCGGTGAGCGGCTTCGACACCGCGCTGGTCAACGGCTTCGCCCGAGTATCCGAACCGCAGAGCGTGGCGCTGACGGCGTTGGCCGGAGCCGTGGCGGGTTCGCCACTGGCCGAGGCGGTCTCGGCGGCGGTGTCGAAGGTGAGCACCGGTGCGATCGGCACCGACGAACTGTCGGCCCTGGCCGCCGCACGGGCCGCGCTGCTGGGCGCGGTGCACGACGCGTTGGTCGATCAGGCCGATACAGCCCTGGGCCGCAATCGATCCGAGTGGACGACTACGGCGGACGCCGCCGCTCCGAGCCCGCTCGCGGCGGGTTCCCGGGCTTGGCTGGGCGAATTGGCCATCGCCGGATGGCGCGGTGTGGACCACGACCTGGTGGCGGCCGCGGATCAAACCGTGGAGTCGCTGCTGGCCGAACCCACGCTGCGACGGCTGGCGATCCTGCTGGACGGCTTCACCGCCGAACTGAGCGCCTCCGCGCCGATCGCCACCATGGATCGGGTGCCCGCGCGGCGCTGGGCCGACCTGTGGGCACGTGCCCTGCTGCTGTCCTGGCGTGGCGCGGAATCACCTGCGATGGAATCGATTTCGGGTCGCTTTTTGCCGCTGGGCGTGGACTTGCACGAGCACGGGACCGCCGTGCAGGCGCAGGTGCACGGCGTGCTGGAGGTCGCGGGGGCGCCTGTCCGCCTGGTGCGAGTGTCGGTGGCGGCGGCCAAGGTGGACACCATTGTCGGACCGGCGGTGTGGCAGCTCCTGGGCACGCATCACCAGTTGCTCACCGCGCTGGCCGAGCACCGCGCGCTGGAACTCACCGATATGCCGCTGATGGCGACCGGTGACCTGCTGTGGGATGACGATCGGGCGAAGGCTGGGGAGGCCGCCGATCCATTCTTCACCGCCACTGTGCAACTGCCGCAGGCGCAGGCTCCGGCCGTCGCGCCGCTGGATCGCGATCCGGTGCACATCGCCGAACCGGTTGTGCTCGAGGGGTACCGGTTCCGCGAGGGCGCACTGGAATTGGGCGATCAGCGGATTCGGGTCGAGCTGGACGCGCTGCCGTCGTCCGGTCCGCTCACCGCGACCGGAGTGACCGGTTCCAGCAGCATGATCGGGCTGCTGCGCTGGGAGGCCGGTGGCTGGTCGGTGCGGCCGTTGGCCGTGCAGCGCAAGGTCAAGAGCGTGCTCACCGCCTTCCACAACGGCGACTGGGCGCTCGGTCCCACCGATCCGAAAGTCGCCAAGGCACAGGCCAAGTCGGGCGACGCGGTGGCGGTACTGCGGGAACGCGCGGGACGGTTGCTGCGCAAATGACGAATCACGAGACCCGACGCCAGATCCTGTACTGGCGTCTCCTGGCCGGTGTCTTCGCCGGCGATCAGCAGCCGACCCTGGAACAGGCGAGCGCGGGCATCGTCGGTGATCTGGGACTGCCGCTGGCCGTGCTCGATCCGGGCATCTCCATCGACAATGTGGTGCAACGCTATCCGGAGATGAAGGACGAGTTCGAAACCCTCGACTTCTCCGAAGCCGAGGATTCCACTACCGCGCCCGGTGACTCCGCGACCGAGCTGGGCGCCTCCACGCCCGACGACACCGAGAACGAGGCCGACGCGTCGCCCCGGCCCATCGGCGCGGCCGATGTCCGCACCGCCGCATTGGTTTCCAAGCTGCTGCTGAACGTCTTCGCCACCGGCTCCGGCCAGGTCAGCGCGACCCAGCTGGCGGGCTGGCAATCCGATGCCAACTGGCTGCGCCGCTGTCTCGGTGAGGAGCAGGCAGGCGCCGTGCAAGGCGTGCTCACCGGTCTCGAAGGCGA
Source organism: Nocardia niigatensis NBRC 100131 (assembly GCF_000308655.1). GTDB lineage: Bacteria > Actinomycetota > Actinomycetes > Mycobacteriales > Mycobacteriaceae > Nocardia > Nocardia niigatensis. Next base: position 122,668 of record NZ_BAGC01000044.1, read on the forward strand.
ACTGGTGTCCCGCATGCGGCTGCGCGAGGTGCTGGCCGATCCGCACCTGGCCGCCCAGCTCACCCCGAGCATGTCGCTCATCGAACAGTTGTTGCGCGACAAGCACAATCTGTCCGGTGTGGCCCTGGCCAATGCCAAGCGCCTCATCCGCCGTTACATCGACGAGGTCGCCGAGGTCCTGCGCACCCAGGTGCAACAGACCAGCGTCGGCACCATCGACCGCTCGGTCCCGCCCAAGCGCATCCTGCGCAATCTGGATGTGGACCGGACCATCTGGAAGAACCTGCCCAACTGGAACCCTCAGGACGAGCGCCTCTACGTCGACCGGCTCTATTACCGGCAGACCGCCAAGCGCACCGTCCCCGCCCGCATGATCGTGGTGGTGGACCAGTCCGGTTCCATGGTCGACTCCATGGTGAACTGCACCATTCTGGCGTCGATCTTCGCGGGCCTGCCCAAGGTGGATGTGCATCTCATCGCCTACGACACCCGCGCCCTGGATCTCACCCCGTGGGTGCACGACCCGTTCGAGGTGCTGTTGCGCACCAACCTCGGTGGCGGCAACGACGGCCCGGTCGCCATGGCCATGGCCCAGCCCAAGATCACCGACCCGAAGAACACCGTGCTGGTGTGGATTTCGGACTTCTACGAGTTCGACCGCTCCCAACCGCTGTTCGAGGCCATGGAGTCGGTACACCGCTCCGGGGTGAAGCTCATCCCGGTCGGCTCGGTGAACAGCTCCGGCCATCAGAGCGTCAATCCGTGGTTCCGCGAGCGCTTCAAAGCCCTCGGCACCCCGGTGATTTCCGGACGCATCCAGAAGCTCGTGCACGAGCTCAAGAACTTCCTCGACTAGGAGACAACCATGAACGACGTTTTGCGCGCCCCCGCCGAGGTCAAGTACGCCGCGGAACTGGATTGGCTGGAGTCCATCGACGACGGCCCCAAGCCGTTCGCGTGGCGGCTGAGCCCGAAGATGGTGCGGCTGTTCATTCTCGGCTCCGAACGCGCCGACGGACTCGACCGCGAGGTGGAGCAGAAGTGGTTCGGCGACCGCAGCTTCGTCGAGCGCAGCATCGTCACCCTGGCCTCGGACCGGGGTCTGCTGCTCATCGGCGATCCCGGTACCGGCAAGAGCTGGCTGGCCGAGCTGCTGGCCGCGGCCATCAGCCGCAATTCCACGCTGGTGGTACAGGGCACGGCCGGCACCACCGAGGACCACATCAAGTACTCGTGGAACATCTCCATGGTCATCGCCAAAGGCCAGTCGAGGGAATCGATGATCCCGTCCCCGATCATGACCGCCATGGAGCAGGGCGTGATCGGCCGCTTCGAGGAGCTCACCCGCTCCACCAGCGACGTGCAGGACGCGCTCATCTCCATCCTGTCGGAGAAGTACGTCTCCATCCCCGAGCTCGACGACGACAATGTGGTGTTCGCGCAGCCGGGCTTCTCCATCATCGCCACCGCCAACAGCCGCGACCGGGGTGTGAACGATCTGTCGTCGGCGCTCAAGCGGCGCTTCAACTTCGTGCGAATCCCGGTGGTGTCCAACAAGAAGAGCGAGGCGGAGATCGTGCGCTTCCGCACCGCGGAACTGCTGCGCCGCCACTCCCTCGAACTGGAGCTGCCGCCCACGCTGCTCGACATCCTGCTGGAGAGCTTCGCCGATCTGCGCGCCGCCGCGGCGGCCGCCACCAGCGACGACGACAAGCTGGAATCGGCGCTGTCCACCGCGGAGCAGATCGGCGTGCTCGAGGACGCCATCCTGCACAGCCAGTTCTTCGGTGAGAAGGAATTGCGCGCCGAGACTCTCGCCGGTTCGCTGGTCGGATCCCTGGCCCGGCGCACGCCCGAGGACCTGGCCATTCTCAACAAGTACCTGCACGGCGTGGTCGAGCCGCGCACCAAGGACAAGAAGGGGAATGCCGCCTGGGGCGAATTCCTGGAGGGCGGCCGGGCGGCGATCGCGAGGCTCTCGTGAACGTCTCCGGCACCGGGCTCGCGGCGCAGACTCCGGCGTCGAAAACCTTTGCCGCGCTGCGGGATCAGCTGGCGGACGCGGCCGTCGCGTTCGCCGGTGTTCCCGGGGCGGCGGGTGACATCCTGGCGGGCATGGTCGACGATGTCGACCGGGCGCTGTCGCAGCGGCTGGAGATCTTCCCGGTCTGCCATCACTCCCCCGCCTCCGGTCTGGCCATGGTGCGGCGGCTGCGCGAGAAGCAGCCGAGCGTCATCTATCTCGAACTGTGCGAAGATCTGCGGCCGCTGCTGGACGAACTGCGCAACTGCCGGCTGCCGGTCGCCCTGCAGGCCTTCGCCACCGATATCGAAGGGTTCCCGGCGGAATGGGCGCCGCTGTCGGTGGTCGCGCCGATCACCGAGTCCTCGGCCGAATACCAGGCCATCGCCTACGCGCTCGATACGCCGGGCGTCGAACTGGTGCTGGTGGATCGGTCCACCGATCACGTCTTCCAGTGGGCCCCGCAGGAAGCCCGGTCGGCGACGCCGGCCGACGACGACCAGCCCGAGGACGACGGCCTGCACGGCGAAGCGGTCGGCATCGAAATCGGTGATCTGCGACCGCGTTTCGCCGAACTGGAAGAACACCTGCTGCACCACGGCAAGGTCCGGCACTGGTCGGAATGGTGGGACCAGTACGTGGAACAGCCGCTGGCGGACGCCGACTACGACACCTACCGCCAGGTCATGGTGATGATCGGCAGCCTGTTCCGACGGCTGCGGCGCGGCAGCACCATCGAGGACGAGGATCGCGAACGGTACATGTGGACCCGCATGCGGGAACACCTGTCCGCCAACGAGATCGACCCGGCGCAGGCGATGTACGTGTGCGGCGCGGCCCATGCGGCCAGCCCGGTCGAACAGTTCGGGCTGGAGTCGGAGGCGACGTTCGAGATCTCGCCGCGCTCGGCCACCACATGGCATTACGGACTGATTCCGTCCAGCCACTCCGCCATCGAGGCGCAGTTCGGGCTGGCCGGCGGCGCGGTGTCGATCGCGGCGGCCACCTGGGCCAAGGGATTGCGGCGCGGCAAGCTGCAGTCGTTCCAGCTCGAAGGCCAGCAGGGAGCGAAGAAGCGCGCCAAGAAGCCATTGCTTCCGGCAGTGCCGGAAGCCGAAGTGACGGACCAGCTTTCGGGGTTCCTGTCCCGGCCGCCGGTGCTGGACGCCCTCGACGAGGCCGAACTGCTGGAATGGTCGGTGGACATCGTCCGGCTGGCCCGGCGCAACGGCTACCTGGCCAGCACCGCCGACGCCATCGCCATCTTCGAGCACTCGATCCTGCTGGCGGGCCTGCGCAATCGCGCGCGCCCGACGCCGTACGACTTCCAGGACGCGGCCGTCACCTGCCTGGAGAAGGACCGGGTGCCGGGGCGCCGCGATGTGCGGCGGCTGTGCGAGATCCTGCTCGGCGGCGACCGCGTCGGCCAGGTCGGCTACGCGGCGCTGCCGCCGCTGGCCCGCGACGCACTCGACCGGCTGGCGCCGCTGGGACTGGATCTGTCCAAGCGGACCCTGCAACGCGCGCTGCTGGACCTGAAGGCGAACCCGGACCTGCGGCCGTGCTCGGACCTGCTGTGGCTGCTGCGGCGGCTCTTGCCGCAGGACGCGTTGCGGCCCATCATGGGTTCGCGTGGACTGGGTGAGACCTCGATCCAGGAGAGCTGGGACATCGGGCTCGGCAAATACCAGCGATCCCTGGTGGAGCTCGGCTACGAGGGCGTCTCGGTGGAGCAGGTGCTGGAGCAGCGGCTACGACGGTCGGTCACCGCACCGGACGCGACGGCGGCCGTGGCACTGGGCGCGGTCGAGGACGCGCTGGTCTATCTGGGATCGGTCCGGCTCGCCGACGAACTCGGCAATCGGGCGGTCGAGCTCCTCGCCGCCGAACGGACGGTGGACGACGCGCCGATCGTGCTGCGGCGGATCCGCTTGCTGCTCAACTACTTCCGTTCCACCGAGGCCGGCCTGCCGGCCTGGTGCGAACGATTCGTGACAGCCGGATACGCGCACTACTGCACCCTGCTGCCCACCGCCTTCGCTTCCGAGGAGACCGGACCGGCACAGGTGGCGGCCATGCTGGGCTTCCTGTTCGGGATGGAGAACCTGGCGCTGTCGCTGGGTTGCGACCACACCCAGCTGGAACTGGCGGTGCTGCAATCACATCCGGAGGCGCCGGCCAAGGTGGCCCTGCTGTGGGCGGCACGGTTCCAGCTCGGTCTGCTGTCCATGGCCGACCTGCGCGAGCGGTGCGACGGGATGCTGGCCAATCCGCTGGTGCTGCCGACGGTTCCGCAGTACGTGAGCGGATTCGTGCAGGCCATCGACCCGGCCCCGGCATTGAAGCCCTTCGTGGTGGAGGTGTTGTCGAAGGCCTTCGGCACGCTGCCGGATGCGGTGCTGCTGCCGTGGCTGCCGAAACTGATCACCACCCTGAAAGATCAGGCGGGTGACCTGATTCCGGGTCTGGTCCGGGAAGCCGGCCGTACCTTCCCTGGCGCGCTGCCCGCCGTGGACGCGTTCGTGCCGCCCTGGTCGGCCGAATTCACCACGGCCACAATGCCGGTGGTGGCGGCACTGGGCGGGCCGGTCACCGAACTGCTCGCCGCCCACCCCGCCGCCTGCGACGCGCTCGCCGGACTGCTCGGCATCGAGGGCGGCTGGCAGGCGGCCGGACCGGTCGGAAACCGCGAGGTAACCGGCTTGCTCGAGCGGTTCCCCGCCACGGCCGCCGCGCTGGCCGCGCGGCTGGGAATGCCGGACGCACCCAGCTGAGACGGGCCCGGCCGGTTCGTCCCCAAAGGGGCGACCGGCCGGACCGCCATAGATACCGTGCATTGCTGGTAGGCGGGCGGACATCACAATTCAACGGTTCGGTCTCGAATTCGAGAGCGCCTCGCGAATGGCGCGAGAACACGTTACAGTCCGCCCGTGAAATATCTTGTGGGATGCGCAATGGCCCTGTCGTTCGCGACGGGTTCGCCGGTAGCGCAGGCGGATTCCGCACCGACCTGTACCGACACCCCGAACTCCTATACCGCCGGATGGCAAACCGGCTGGGCTTCGTATCAGGCCGCGCAGAAGAGTCCGTCGTCCGGCACGGCGTCGCGGACCGCCGATCTGCCGATCACCATCAACGCGCCGATCTCCCACGTCTGGACCGTGTATTCGAACCTGCGCAACGACATCGGCCGGCACCCGTTCCTGCAGGACATCATCGTGCACCGCACCTGCACCGACGGCGTCACCGAGACCATAGATTTCACCGCGCTGGAAAACGTGCCGATGGGCTCGGTCGACTATCCCGCGAAAACCCAGGCCGAACAGCGTCTCTACCCGGCCGACCACTACTACCTGACCGACAGTTACGACTCACCCGGGGTCATCACCCATCAGAAGGTGACGTTCGTCGACAACGGCAATGGCACCACGACGGTGAACGAGCACCTCACCTTCATCGCGAATCCGCTGCTCATCAACTTCACCGTCGACAACGGCGTCTCCTCCCACCAGGCGTACCAGGCGGCATTGAAGCGGGATATCGAAAACGGCACCCTCTGAATGCCGAAAAGGCCCGGTCCCGATGGACCGGGCCTTTCGCGTTACTGACACGACCCGCTGGCGGCGCGATCGAACGCTTCGGCCCAATCGCCCGGGGACATGTAGAACGGAGGCGCCACCTGCGCTCGCATCGCCGGAAGGCCGCCCGGGAATTTGTCCACCTGATTGAGAAGACCTTGACAGGACCCGCGAATGAGAGCGTCGCGCGTGTCCTTCGGCGGCGGGGGCGGCTCGGGTGAGCTGGGTTCGACCGGCTCTTGGGCACTGGGTTTCGCTGGGGGCGGGGTGGTTCGCACCGTCGTGGTCGGCGCCGGCTCGGGGCTGGGTGTGGTGGTATCCGGCGGAGGCGGAGCCGGTGGCGAGGTCGGGTTCGCGGCAACGGTCACGGGGACCGGGGTGGTGGCCGGCAAGGAGGTGGCCGGGCGCTGCGTCGTGGATCGTGTTGTGTCCGCCGCGGCGCTGGCAGTGTTGTCGCCGCGCGTGATCAGGATGACGGCAGTCGTTGTTCCACCGGCGATTACGAGGACAACGGCAAGCACGGCCGCCCAGATCCAGGCCGGTCGTCCTGATGCTGATGTCGTGCCGACGCGCGTCGGACTCCGCGGCGGATCCGCTCGGCGCGGAATATGATTCGCGGGGGCCGGACGATTCGCGATCCGAGCGGCGGGGGCCGGACCACTCGCGATCCGAGCGGCAGAGAACGGACCACTCGCGATCCGAGCGGCAGAGAACGGACCGGTCGCGGCGAGTAGTACTCCACGTGCAGCCGCCGAGGCCGGATTATCCCCCGGATAGCTCACCGCATTGAGCTCTGCCGCAACCGAAATCGGTACCAGACGAACCAGATTCGCCGAATACCCAACGGCCGCCGCCGCCTGCGCGATCACCCCGACCTGCTGCGGCACCCACTGATCCGGATACGCCAGCGCCAATCCCGAAGGCGGCGGCCCATTTCGAGTGAACAGCGCGGCATCCAACACCGCCCGCAGCACCGATTTCGCGCCCTTCGGATCCACCAGAACCCCGGCCACCCCACTGGGCAACCCCACCGGCATGACCCGCCGGTCCGAAAGCTCCAGGCTCGCCGCCGCAGTCGCATTCACTCCGAACGCAACCCCCAGCAGCCAATCGCCCCCCACCACATGCCTCCTGGACGCGCGTCAAACAGGGGTCAGTATAGGCGGCCCGCACCGATCGTTCGCGCGCTCCGGAAATTGGAAACAAGCACTACGCCCGGGCGCGTAAATGTGATGCGCGCCATGTCGTTTCATCGATTCGCCGCTTCTCCGTAAATCGAGCTGTCTGGCATGCCTGTCGCCTCGTGCCCGGTGGGGAGGCTACCGGGCAGCACGGGCTTCGATTGTCGTCAGCGGTCACCACTGGGATCAGCGCGGTAGATCTCACGATATTCCTTGGCGAAGGTGCGGCGGCCGAGCAGACGCCAGGCGAGCCGGGCGGGGAGCGGCAGCTCGGCGAGGACTTTCCGGCGATCGGTGTCGGGGACGCCTTGCAGAATGAAGCCGAGGAAGATCAACTGACGGTCCCTGGGCAGGTGCTCGCGGCCGCGTTCGCCGAGAGCCTGCCACTCGAGCTCGGTCATGACGTTCTCGACCACGGGCAGGATGTGCCGCTCCTCCTCGGTCATGTGCTCGTCGAGGACGTCGGAGAGCGCCCGCAGCGTGGCTGTGAGCCGGTCCCGAACCAATGAGTCTGCGGCGGTGGCGAACTCGGACCCTTCGCGGTGGGCGCGCTCTGTGAGGTCGGAGATCCGCTCATGCTGTTCCTCCATACGCAGCACCAGGGTCGAGTCTGCGGGGGCGCGCTCGAGCAGGATCGGCCACATGAGCTCGTCCTCGCCGGTGTGGTGGTGGTGCAGGCCGGTACCGAGTTCGCCGAGGAAGGCCATCAGGCGGCGGGCGCGCTCGACGTCTCCGGACGGCACTGCCGCGACGAGGCCGGGTAGAGCGTCGAAGTGCCTGCGGAAGGCATTGTGCACGACGATCATGTCGTAGGTGTCGGGGCGGCCGGGTGCGGTGCCGGTAGCGCTCATGCTGTGCTCCTGTTGCTGTCGGGGACCGAGGCGACTGTGTGGCCCCCGACTTGCAGCCCACTTGCAAGCCATTGCGCTGGGGCCCGTCCTAGACTTGGCCCGTCATGATTCGGATTCGGGTACTCGGTGCGCTGACCGCGGCGGACGGGCGTGGCGAACTCGATCTCGGCGGCCCTCGGCAACGCGGCGTGCTGGCGCGTCTGCTGGTCGCGCGGGGTGAGGTGGTGCCGATCGACCGCCTGATCGATGACCTGTGGCGAGGTGAACCGCCACCGCGGGCGCTCGGCGCATTGCAGGCCTACGTCTCCAACCTGCGGCGGTTGCTGGAGCCGCAGCGGGCGCCGCGCATGCCCGCCACCGTTCTGATCAGCCGGACCCCGGGCTACGCGGTGCGTTTCGCCGCCGAGGACGTCGATGCGTGGCGCTTCGTCGCCGAACTGGAAGCTGCTGGGCGGCAAGGCAATCCGTGCGAGCGACGACAAACGCTGGAACGCGCGCTCGCCCACTGGCAGGGTCCCGCTTACGCCGCCTTCGCGGCCGAGCCGTGGGCGACCGCGGAAGCGGCGCGGCTGGAGGAATTGCGGCTGGGCGCACGCGAGAAGCTCGCGGCCGCCCTGCTCGAGCTGGGCGAGCCGACGCTCGCCGCGGCCGAGGCCGAGGTGTTGAGCAGGGAGCACCCGCTCCGTGAGGAGGCGTGGCGGCTGACAGCGCTGGCTCGATATCGGGCGGGCCGCCAGGCCGACGCGCTGAGCGCCCTGCGGCAGGCCCGCGGCGTTCTCGCGACCGAACTCGGCATCGATCCGGGTCCAGCTTTGACACGGCTGGAGTCGGACATTCTCGCGCAACGAATCCCGCTGTGCGAGCCGGTAATTCCACTCCAGGAGACACTTTCTGCGGCCATCATGACCGGAAGCGCCCCACCGGCCGAACCGGGTTCCGAATTATTCGGCCGCACAGCGGAACTCGCCGCGTTGCGCGAAGCGGCCGCCGGCGCCGGCCCGCGGTCGGCGACGGTGGCGGGCGAAGCGGGCAGCGGGAAATCGACTCTGCTGCGACACTTCGACGCCGCCTTGCGCGCGTCGGGGCACCGGGTGGTGATCGGCCGCTGCCCGGAGGACGACTCCGCTCCGTCGGCTTGGCCATGGGTCGAGATCCTGCGCGCCCTGGCCCGTGAGCACGATCCCGGAGGCTTCGCGCCCGCCCTGGCGCCGCTGCTCACCGACGGCGACGGCGCACCGGACTCCCGCCACGCCCACGGCCGCTTCCTGCTGCATCGAGCGGTGTGCGGATACCTCACCGCCGTCGCCGCCGACGCTCCGCTGGCGATCCTGCTCGATGACGTACACCGGGGAGACACCGAGACAGCGGCGCTGCTCACCGCGGTGGCAACCCAGGTGCCGGGGCTCGTCGTGATCGGCTACCGTCCCGACGAGGTGCCGCCGGCGTTGGCCGACACGCTCGCCGTCCTCGCGACCTCCGTCCGCGCCCGGGTTCACCTGCGCGGCCTCGGCGTCGAAGACAGCGGTCGCCTGATCACCGCCCTGACCGGCAGCACACCGGCGTCCGCCGTGGTCGCGACCCTGCACGAGCGCACCGGCGGAAATCCGTTCTATCTCGTCGAGGTCGCACGGCTGCTGCAGAGCGAGGGCGAGCTGGTAGCCGCGTCGGAGGTTCCGGCGGGCGTGCGGGATGTATTGCGCCGCAGGTTTTCCCGGCTTCCCGAGACCGGGGTGACGCTGCTGCGCCTGGCCGCGGTGATCGGCCGGGAGTTCGATGTCGCGGTGCTGGTGCACGCGGCCGAGGTATCCGAGGACGAGGTGCTGGACGCGGTGGAGGCGGGCGTGCTGGCTGGGCTCTTGGACGAACCCGCCAGCGGCCGAGCGCGTTTCACACATGTGCTGGTGCGTCATACACTGCTCGGCGATCTGTCCCGGATCCGCCGCGACCGATGGCATCGGCGGGTCGCCGCCGCGATCGAGGAGATCGATCCGGGCGATCTCGCGGCCCTGGCCCACCACTACGGCGAGTCGGTGAGCCCGGAGACGGCACGCCGGGCCGCCGACTACGCCGTGGCGGCGGCCGAACAGGCCGAGCGGCGCTACGCCCACGACGTCGCCGCAGCCGGGTACGAACGCGCGGCCGTGGCCCTCGAGCGCCACGCGGGCGCCGATACCGTCGAGGAACGGGTCGTGATGCTGTGCCGGGCGGGTCGCAGCCATCTCGCCGGTGGAGCTGGGCTCGCCGCTCGAAGCGCTCGGCATCGGGCCGCGGCGCTGGCCGAGGAGGTCGGCCGGACCGATCTGCTGGTACGGGCGTTCACCGCCTGGGAGACACCCACCCCGTGGATGAATCGACTGTGGGGCGTGGTCGAGCACCGGGTCGTCGGTTGGATAGAGGACGCGCTGCGTTCTCCCGGCCTCACTCCCGCCGAGCGGTGCCGGCTGCTGGTGACCCTGGTCGACGAGATCGGCGGCGAGGCAGGCGAACCCGCGGCGGTGGCCGCCGCTCAGGCACAGGCCCTCGCCCGCGAACTCGGTGACGACGCCCTGCTCGCTCCCGCACTGCAAGCCATGGCCTCGCTCTACGACTCGCCGGACCGCAGCCCGCTCGGGGCCGAGCTGATCGAGGTCGGGCGGCGCACCGACCGCGGCGATTACCTGCTCCTCGGGCATACGGTCGCGATCCAGGCCGCCGCATCCACGGCCGACATCGCCACCGTCCGCGAGCATCTCGAGGCGGCCACCGTGCTGGCCGACCGTTACCAGTGGCGGCAGGCGCAGGTGGCGAACACGATGGCACGCGGGCTGGTGGCCCTCACGACCGGTGATCCCGACACAGCCGAGCAGCACTATCTACGAGCCAACGAAATGCTCACCCGCGCAGGCATTCTCAACGCGGGCGGAATCCTTGGCATGGCGCTGTTCGTGGTGCGGCTGCACCAGGGCCGCGTCGGTGAACTGGTCGAGATGATCAGAGAATTCGCCGACAGCGCCGTCCCCGCGACCGTCGACGCCATGGTGGATTTTCTGGTGCTGGCCCTGCTTGCGGCCGGCGACCGGACAGAAGCGGCGCGGGTCCGGCGACGGGCCCGGCCGATCCGCGACAACCTGTTCCGATCGCTGTTCCTCTCACTGCGCGGCATGGTGGTCGCGACGCTGGGCACGGCCGACGAGGCCGCCACGCTCTACCGCGATCTGCTTCCCTTCCGCGACCGGCTCGGTGGCGCGGACACCGGTTCCTACTCGGTCGGTCCGGTCGACACCGTCCTCGGTGACCTGGCGGCCCGGCACGGGGATGCCGGGCTCGCCACCGAGCACTACCGGGCCGCGCTCCGCGTCGCCCAACGCTGTGGCAACCCGACCTGGATCGCGGCTGCGGCCGAACGCCTCGAGCGCTGACGCTTCACTGGTCGTTCACAAGCCGGACCCGGACCATCACTTCCGACGATCCCGACCGACCGAGGAGTACCCCGTGCCGCATACCCGCCGCTTTCGCGCGGTCACCGATCTGTACCTGAAGACCGTGACCACCACGCACCGCAAACTGCTCGACCTCAGCGGCGGCCGCGTCGGCACCCGATTCAAGAAGATGCCCACCCTGGCCCTCACCACCACCGGACGGCGAACAAGGTTGCCGCGCACCGTGATTCTCACCGTCCCCGTCGTGGAGGACGACAGCTATCTGATCGTCGCCTCGCGCGGCGGAGACGATATCTCCCCGGACTGGTTCCACAACCTGCGTGCCGATCCCGCGGTCGAGGTGTCGTTCCAGCATGGCGTGAAGCAACCGATGACCGCCCGCGTGCTCAGCCCGCAGGAACGCGACCAGCGGTGGCCACAGGTCGTCGCGGCGTACCCGGGGTACCAGACCTACCAGAAGCGGACCACCCGACAGATCCCCTTGGTCCTGCTCCGCCCACGCGAGTGAACGACGTCGCCGCAGGAGCCCAGACTTGCGGATTGGCGCATCGCAGGAAAAGCAACAGAGCCGCAGGTCATTGACCTGCGGCTCTGTTGTTCTGTGGACCTGACGGACCAGCATACGAACCGGGCGGTGCTGGTCGACGGGCCGGTCATCGTGATTCGGGTGGTGGGTACCCGACCGCGATCGTCGGCGGTTCAGTCGCCCTGGAGCAAGAGCCGGAACGACGGATGAACGGGTGTCAGGGGTCGGACGGCACGAAAGTCCTTCTCATCCAACGTCAATACATCATTGGTGAGGTAGCGCTCGGCGAGCACGACCGTGACTGCGTCGGCCAGGTCAAGGCGGAGGCCGCGATACTGCTCGATGATCTTCTGGGCGACTCGGAGGTCGTCACGGTCCACATGCGGAATGAGCACCGCGCCCTCCTCGGCCGAAGTGAGCAGGTCATCGAGAACGAGATCGGCTGTGCGGCGGTCCTTTCCGAACCGGGCCACGAGCAGGTGATCGACCTCATCCAGCACCAGCGGCGAGACAACCGCAACAGACGTGGAGAGGAATTCGCGCGCCCGCTCATGCAGTTCCGCGGCACGGTCGTACGCGGCGATGATGGCCGAGGTATCGGCGATGAAGAAGCTCACTCGCCGTATGCCTCCCCGAGCAAGTCCTCACTGTTGGCGGCAAACCCGGGATCGCCGGAATCGAACGACGGCCACGGCCGGGTACGGCGGGTCCGGTGCGACCGCAACAACACCAGCTCGATCCCCTCGCGGATCAAATCAGCTTCCGATCGTCCTGCCGCTTCGGCCGCCTCCTTGAGACGGGCAGCCTGCTCGGGATCCAGGTACACGCTCGTTTTGGCCTTCATAAACGTAGGGTACTACGTAGGGCACCTCCCGGGTTCGCGCATTGCCCGAAAAACAAGAGAGCCACAGGTCAATGACCTGCGACTCTGTCGTGGAGTGGAGCTAAGGGGACTCGAACCCCTGACCCCCACACTGCCAGTGTGGTGCGCTACCAGCTGCGCCATAGCCCCGTGTTCACTTCTGTGCTAGCGGGGCGTTGCCCTGCTTGCTTGAACGAAGTTACACGACCGGTGTCGAACAAACCAAATCGCCTGGATACAGGCTGGCGGTGACGACCTCCTGGATGTAGTCTCGAACGCATGTTCGATAGCCGAGAGGTGGAGGCGATGGGCGAGGAAGAGCTGATCGACGCGCTGCGGCGGGCACATGGAGCAGCGGCGTTCGCACAGGCGGCGGAAATCACAGCGGTGCGGGAGGTGTATCGGCGGCATCGGGCCGCGAATGCCGCGCCGGGGGCGGGCGGGGTGCGTGCCGGGGAGTTCGCCGCGGCGGAAATCGCCGTGGCGGTGCACGTGTCGGAGGCGGTGGCGGCGGCCCTCATCGATATCGGGTTGGCGCTGGATTCCCTACCGCAGACCAAGCACGCCTTCGCGGCCGGCCGCATCGACCTTTCCCGGGTGCAGGTGATCGCGGACTGCCTGCGCGGGCAGCCGCACGAAGTGCGAGAAGTATTGGAGCCCAAGCTGATCGAGGCGGCTCTGCGCTCGGATCCGGCCCGGCTGCGTCAGACCGCACAGCGCTGGGTCACCCGCCTGGATCCCGAGGGCGAGACCCGCCGCCGCGAGGAGCGCGAACAGGACCGCGACGTCCGCATTCGCGCGGTGCAGGACGGCATGGCCGTCTTCGACGGCCTGCTGCCCGCCGCCGGCGCCCAGGCCCTCGCCATGCGGCTGCGGGAAATGAGCCTCCAGGTCTGCGAAGCCGACCCGCGCAGCATGTCGCAACGCCGATCCGACGCCCTGATCGCACTCGCCGACGGCTCCGGCCGGCTGCGCTGCGGCTGCGCCCAGGGCCTCGACTGCCCCCAGGCCGATGCCCCCACCACCCCACGCCGCCCCCTCATCCAGGTCGGCGTCTCCGCCGAAACCCTCCTCGGCCTGCGCGACGACCCGGCCTTCCTCGCCGGCTACGGCCCCGTCGACGCCGCCCTCGCCCGCACCCTCGCCGAACACGCCCGTTTCCAGGTCATCCCCGAGTACTTCCCCGACGACGCCACCTCCGGTTCTCAGGAGCCGGACGACACAGTGGTAGCTCGCACTGCCACGGCCGCCGACCCAGCCCCGCGCGAGGCGCCGATAACGGCCAAGGCCGCCCCGGACAAATCGCCAACGACCGCGGGACACATCGCTGCGAGCGCCCCGAAGGCTCCACGGCCGCGGCGGAAGCACGTGCCGGCCATCGCACCCGAAGCACCCTGGGAACGCGCGGGCGCCAATCGGAGCCGTGCGGGACAAGACCCATCCGAGCCCGCGCCGGGTGTGGATCGCGGGCAGCTCATCCCTGCCTCCGCATCCGCGCGGTCCATTGCCGAACCGTCTCCCGCACCCGCCGGGCCGCCGTCCAAGCGCGCGAAAGTCGTAGCGGTGCGGCCGTTCTCGGGCGCTCCGGCTCGCGAGGTCCGCGCCATCGACGGGTTGTGCCGTTTCCCGAATTGCACCATGCCCGCCGCGGAAACGTCCCTGGTGCAATTCGCCCCGCAGCCCAACCACCCCGCGCCCCAGCCGAATACCGCGTATCGCGCTGTGCTGTGCACGCATCACCACCGTCTGAAGCTCTTGGCGGACAAGGGAAAACACCCCTGGCGCGTCTATCTCGCGGACACCGACCGCATGCGCTGGATCGACCCGAGCGGCGAATCCCACGAGACGGTCCGCGAGGGCGCCCGCTACCTGTTCCCGCACACCGACATCGACGCCCCGGTACGCCCGCCCCAGCTCCGCGCGGTCCCCGACGCCGAACCCGCCACGCCCGGCCGCATTTTCAACGCCGACCTGGCATACCCGATGGAGAACCACATCCTCATCCACCCCCAGTTGTCCCGCACCACCGCCGACAACGACATCCCCGAATCCCCCACCCGAGCCGTTACCCGCTGACCGTCGAGTTCTCCCCCGAACCCAGGGCCCGGGCACCCAGCCCGGTCCCCTCCCCGGGGTGCGGCTCAATTCTCCGTTCCCCCGCTGGGCCGCACCCCACCCATTCCCTCAACATGCGCTGGTGCACAAGAACTTCCGAGCTCCGCCGCACCACCACATGTTTCCCAAGGCACCACGAAGATGTTCGCGCGGATCACCGCACCTTCTCACGCGCCACTGCATGCTGGTCGAATGAACGACCACGAACAGAACGCCGAAGCCGACCTCCGCGATCCGCTCCTGCTGGAGCAGCGGCGCCAACTGCTGCAGGACCGGCTACAAACCCTCCGAGCCGACCTCGCAGACCTGACCGCCGCCTACCGCACCCTCCCCAACTCCGGCCTCCTCCTCGACACCCCGGGCACCGGCGCCCTCACCACCCCGGCCTACTGCGTCGCCGGCGCCGCCGAGGTCTTCGACGAGGCCCTCATCGAACTCGCCGCCGCCGACGACGCCCTGAGCCGGGCGGCCGCCTATACATCCCGTTTGCGCCGGCCGGTCCTCGATGTGTGATCGGTTGTCCACCAGGATGTTCCGTCTCAGGAAACGTCAGCACGGACCTTGTCGGTCATGTTGTCGAACACCACTGTCTTCGGCGTGAAGGTGCCCTTCGCGGCGACAGCGCCGGTCACTTTTTCGCCCGGCTGAAGCTCCACCGTGGCGATCTGGTTCTCCTCCACACCGAGTTCGGCCGTGTGCTTACTCCCACCAGTGTCGGTGATCGCGAAATACAGCGGGTTGACGCTGATCGCCTTGTCCGTGCGGTTGTTCGTAACTGTCACAAGCACACTCGTGTATGCCCCACCATCGTTCAGGACGCTGGGCGTGAAGGCGGTGGGCGCGGCCGTCAGTTGAACGACCGAGTTCGCCGACGATGCCGGAGCAGGCTTGGACGGGTCGCAGGCGGCCACGATGCCGGCCCCGACAACGATGGACGCGACGACTGCGAGCATCCCGATCATCTTGCGAATCATGAATTCCCCCTGGAGTTCATCGTTTCGAAGGTTTGACCGCCACGAATTGGGCAATCAGTCGGCTAACGATAGGACCCAAGGACGGCCGGGCACGGGGAATTTCACCGAAGGGCTGTTCCAGCTCACAAGTTGGCACGAATAGGGGGCCGATAGGTGCTCGCGCCTACCGACCCCCGGTTAGAACCGATCCAACGCTTAGCTATTTTGCGGCGTCGAGGACCCAGTTCTTGTTGTTGACGTCGATCTTCTTGCCGTCGATGAAGACGGCGGGGGTGGCGGCGCGGTTGTTGAGGGCCTCGTTGAGGGCCTTCAGGGCTGCTTCGGCGTGGGCGCGGCCGGTGTCGGCGCGGTCGCCGGAGGTGATGCACTTGGCGATGTCGTCGCCGGCGCCCGCCTCCTTGGCGATGGCGGCCAGTTCCTTGTTGTCGTGGTCGGAGCCGCCTTCGGAGGGCTGCTTGCTGGTGAAGAGCAGGGAGTGGTACTTCGAGTAGATCGGGCCGTCACCGGCCTGGGCGACGCACTCGTTGGCGGCGACGGCGCGGGTGGAGTAGTCCTTGCTGCGCGACTTCGAGTCGAGGAAGTTCACCAGGCGGTACCGCACCGCGATCTTGCCGAGGTCGACCTGCTGGGCGATCTCCTGCCCGTAGATCTTCTCCAGCTGACCGCACGCGGGGCACAGCGGATCCTCGTAGATGTCAATGGTTTTCGCGTTCGGCTTGCCCAGCACAATGGCTCCGTCGGAGTCCAGCGCCACCGATACCCCGGGGTCGTGCACCGGACCGTATCCGTCGTTGCGCACCTCGTCCCCGCCGCCACGATTCCACAGGTAGAGGGCCGCCACGATCACCGCAACCACGACAACGGCCAGACCAGCCAGCGCATAGGTGGTCTTGCTCGAGACCGGCGACGGTGTGTGCTTCGAAGTCGGTTTGCTCACCCGCAACACTCTGCCCGAAGCCCCCGCCCCCGCAACACCCACCCCGCCCACCAAAATCAACACGCTCCGCCGAAGTCAGAACGCTAGGCGACGGAGGGGGTGGCTTCCCTGCGGTGCAGGGTTTCCGGCACTACCAGCCATACCAGCGATGCGGAGGCCAGGAGTACGCCGGTCACTCCGAGTGCTGCGCCGTAGGAGAGACGGTCGGCGAGGGTGCCGATCGCGTAGGGGCCGAGGAAGGTGCCGAGGTCGGCGGACATCTGGTAGCCGGCGAGGACCGGGCCGCCGCGGGTGCCCGGGCCGATGATGTCCGCGACCGCCGCTTGCAGGGCGGGGGTGAACATGCCGGAGCCGATGCCCGCGACGCAGGAGGCGGCCAGGAGCCAGACGAGGGTGGGGGCCAGGCCGATGCCCGCCGTGCCGACGGCGCACACCAGGGTGCCCGCGATGAGGAAGGGCTTGCGTCCCAGGGTGTCCGACCAGCGGCCGGAGAGGAACAGCACCGAGGCATTGCCGAGCGCGAAGGCGGTCAGCGCCACGCCCGCGAGGGCGGCGTCCTGCTTCAGCACTTCCACCACGATCAGCGGCACCAGCGCCATGCGCACACCGAAGACGGCTGCGCCATTACCGAAGTTGGCCCACAGCGCGGCCCGGTAGGCGGGCCGGGCCAGCCCCTCGCGGAAGGTCATGATCGGCGTGCCGTTCACCTTCTCGGGCAGGGCGAGCGGGGAATCCCGCAGTGCCACATACACGATGAGGCTGGCGATCAGCAGCGCCACGCAGTAGATGAGGAACGGCGCGCGCAGCCCCAGGAAAGACAGCGCACCGCCGACCAGCGGCCCACTGATGGACCCGATCAGGAAGCTGGTCGAGTACACCCCCGACACCCGTCCCCGTTCGGCGGGCGGCGACATGCGAATCACCAGCCCCAGCGAGGACACCGTGAACATCGTCGACCCGATGCCGCCGAGCGACCGCAGCACCAGCAGCTGCCAATAGCTTTGCGCCAGCGCACAAGCACCGGTCGACACCGCCACGATCAGCAACCCGGTCAGATAGACCGGCCGCTCCCCAAGCCGCTGCAACAGCCGCCCCGCCAGCGGCGCGAAGATCAACCGCATCAACGCGAACGCGCTCACGATGAACGAGGCCGCCGCCACCCCCACATGGAAACTCCGCGCGAACTGCGGCAACGCCGGCGCCACCAACCCGAACCCGATGGCGATCGTGAACGCCGACCCCACCAGCACCCAGATCTCCACCGGCAGCCGATGCCGTCCACCCACCGGCACCCCGGACTCACTCACCACAACGCACCACCCGCCGAAGCCAACCCGGATTCATTACCCCCCGGGCCGCGCCGGCCACCACGTTTCGCCCACACCGAGTCTGACGGCCCGCGTCAGTCTCGATGCCACTGGCGCACCCCACCGCCGATCCCATCGGCAACGCCGACCCGGCTGACGCGCACACCAATTCATTCATTCGCCACACCCGATCGAAGATCGCGCTACTCACCGGACAGCGCGTGTCCGACGATCTCCTCGGCGGCGGCCTGGACCTGGGCGAGGTGCTCGGGCCCTTGGAAGGATTCGGCGTAGATCTTGTATTTGTCCTCGGTGCCCGACGGGCGAGCGGCGAACCAGGCGTTCTCGGTGGTGACCTTGAGGCCGCCGAGGGCCGCGCCGTTGCCGCGGGCGCGGGTCTGAATGCCGGCGATGGGCTCGCCGGCGATTTCGGTCGCGGTGATCATGTCCGGCGTCAACGCCGCCAGGCGGGTCTTCTGTTCCGGGGTGGCGGTGGCATCGATGCGGGCGTAGGCGGGTGAGCCGTACCGCTTTTCGAGTTCGGCGTAGCGGGTGGACGGGCTCTGCCCGGTGACGGCGGTGATCTCCGCGGCCAGCAGGGCGAGCAGGATGCCGTCCTTGTCGGTGGTCCACACGGTGCCGTCCATGCGCAGGAACGAGGCGCCCGCGGATTCCTCGCCGCCGAAAGCCAGGCTGCCACTGAACAATCCGGGCACGAACCATTTGAATCCGACCGGCACCTCGTACACGTCGCGGCCCAGCACGCCGACCACCCGGTCGATCATGGAAGACGTCACCACCGTCTTGCCGATCTTGGTCAGCGCGTCCCACCCCATCCGGTTGGCGATCAGGTATTCGATCGCCACCGCCAGGTAGTGGTTCGGATTCATCAGTCCCGCATCGGGAGTCACGATCCCGTGCCGGTCCGCGTCCGCGTCATTGCCGGTGGAAATGTCGTAATCGTCGCGAATCGCCACCAGCGAGGCCATGGCGTACCGCGACGACGGATCCATTCGGATCCGCCCATCGGAGTCCAGCGTCATGAACCGCCAGGTCGGATCGACGAACGGATTCACCACCTCGAGCTCGAGGTCGTACCGCTGCCCGATCTCCTCCCAGTAGTCCACCGAGGCCCCGCCCATGGGATCCGCGCCCAGCCGAATCCCGGCGCCCCGAATGGCGTCCAGATTCAGCACATTGGGTAGGTCCGAGATGTAGCGGTCCAGATAGTCGTAGCGCTCGACATTGGCGGCCAGCGCCTGCGCCAGTGAGGTGCGCCTGACGTCGGCGAGTCCCGTGCGCAGCAGCTCGTTGGCGCGCGCGGCGATGGCGTCGGTGGCGATGGTGTCGGCGGGCCCGCCGTGCGGCGGGTTGTATTTGAATCCGCCGTCACGCGGCGGATTGTGCGAGGGCGTCACCACGATGCCGTCGGCCTGATGCCGGGTCCCGCCCCGATTGTGCCGCAGCACTGCGTGACTCAAAGCCGGTGTGGGCGTGTACCTGTCACGCGAATCGATGACGGCGGTGACGCCGTTGGCGGCGAGCACCTCGAGCGCGGTGGTCCAGGCGGGCTCGGACAGCGCGTGCGTGTCGCGAGCCAGGTACACCGGCCCGGTAATGCCGCGTGAGGCACGGTATTCCACGATGGCCTGGGTGATGGCGAGGATGTGCGCCTCGTTGAACGCGCAGTCCAGGCTCGACCCGCGATGCCCGGAAGTACCGAAGGACACCAGCTGCGCGGGATCCGACGGATCCGGAATCCGGCTGTAGTAGGCCGTCACCAGGTGCGCGATGTCCTCGAGGTCCGTGGCCCGCGCCGGTCGTCCGGCTCGATCGTGGGCCATGCCCGCACCTCCCTTCCGTATCGCCTGTGCGCGACTGGTCATGAGCATCACGGCCACACCCACTGCCCGAGGAAGGCACCGAGGTACGCCGCGGCCAGACTTGCGCCGACGCCGATCACGACGTTCGCCACCGCATAGCTGTACGCGCCCTCCTCGGCCAATCGAACCGTTTCGTACCCGAACGTACTGAACGTGGTCAGCGCACCGCAGAAACCCGTTCCCACGGCAGCGAGGAGCCAATGATTTGCTCCCGCACCGATCAACGCGCCCAGCACGGCCGAACCGCCCATGTTCACCGCCAGTGTGCCCAGGGGGAGAACACTATCGAATCGATGGGCCAACGCGCGATCCGCCAGATACCGGACGGGCGCTCCGAAGAGCGCGCCGACGATCACCAGCAGCGCCGTCAATGCCGCACCCCGGTGAAGACTTCGACGGGCGAGAGCGCCACGGTGACCGAATCCAGCAGGTCCGCATTGTTTTCCACGAAGGCCCGCAGGCGCGCGGTGTCGTCGATGATCATCACCAGCACCGGCAGCCGCTCGGCGAGATCGAGCAGCCTGGCGGTGTGAATATGGGAGGACACCCCGTAGCCCTCGACGCCGCGCCACACGCTCGCCCCTACCAATCCGGCATCACGGGCACGCTTCACGATCTCGTGATAGCGGGGCCGGTGCCGATACGTGTCGTCCTCGCCCAGCAGCACTGTCAGCCGCGACGCCGGTACCCACTGCCGAACCGCGTCACTCATCGACTCTGTACTCATCGCCTGCCCCCAATCGTCGTGCCGTTACCGATACCCACCGTGTCGCACTCACGCCGAGCACGACCGAAATCAGCCCTGTCATCACCGTTCCCCCGAGGTAGGCGAGCCCTGCGCCGACCCGACCTGATTCGAGCAGTGTACGAACCTCCACGGCGTAGGTGGACATGGTGGTGAAACCGCCGAGGACGCCGACACCGAGGAACGGCCGCAATAGCCGGTGCGCCACCCAGATCTCGGTGATACACACCATCAATACCCCGATGAGGAAACAGCCGAACACGTTGACCGCCAGGGTCTGCCATGGAATCGCGCCCCGGTGCGGCACCCACAGGCTCACGGTGTATCGAGCCTCCGCGCCGATCGCGCCGCCCACCGCGATGACACCGAGCAGGGCGGCGTCCACGCCCGAAACGTTCGCCACCACCCCCTCCTCTCCACGTAGCCGAATAGTTGCTGCTCGGCGTGTTGCTGAGGCCGAACAATAGCCCGGAACTGCGAGGATAGTGCCGCTTGCCCGGTGTTGTCCCATCGGCCTCGAGGAGCCAAGTTGGCGGTCCGCCAATCGATCAGAAAGATGCTGGTCCAAAGCTTCGGAATCGCCGTCGCGCTGCTGGCCGTCATGGCCGCCGCCCCCGCACGGCGCGGCCCGCATGGGCGAGCACATCACCCTCGACGGCATTCGCGCGGTCGAGCGCTTCGCCCCAGCGGGACTGGGTGATTCGCCGGTCGGCCTGGCGGCTGTTCGGCTGGCGCGGTGGCCATCGGTTCGCGGCCGCGCTCGCCCCCGACTACACGCCGGAGCTGCCGATCGTCGGCGTCATTGAAGGCGGCGTACCGGTCAATACGGGCAAAATTGCCATCCCGGCAGGGAATTCGCCGCAGCCACTGTTCGGATTGGGCTTCGCGGTCGCCGAGGGCATGTAGGGCGAATACCACGCCGAGATCCAACTCGACAGCTCGCTCAACCCCTTCGGCTTCTCGGCACCGCCATTTTCCCCGGCTCCCTCACCGCCATGAACCACCCGTCCACCGGTGCGCGGGCCTGACCCCGCCCTCCAACTGCCGCTGACCGCGGTAAGCCGAAAAAGAAGCGGCCCCAATCACTTTCGTGAGCGGGGCCGCTTCCATTCCGGACCTCACCGTCCGGTTCCGGGACGGCCGGCGGGAACCCGCCGGGACAGGAGCGGGAAACTCAGTGCGCCAGAACGGGTTCGCCCTCGGCCGGGACCGGCACCTGGTTCGGCATGATCAAGCCGGTGACCACCGCGCCGACCACGAAGATCGCGGCGGCCCACCAGAAGGTGGTGGTGTAGCTCTTCACCGCGGCCTCCGCCAGCACCGCCGCCGAGGGCGGCACGTGGCTCGAGGCGTAGTTGTCGAATGCCGTCGCGGCCAGCGTGCTCAGCAGCGCGGTGCCGATGGAACCGCCGACCTGCTGGCTGGTGTTCACCATGGCCGAGGCGACACCGGCGTCGGTGTGGTGCACGCCCGAGGTCGCACCGCTGAAGGCGGTGGACATCGCCATACCCAGGCCCAGGCCCATCAGCACCAGGCTCGGCAGGATGTGGCTCGCGTAGCCGGTGTCCACGCCGATGCGGGTCAGCAGCACCATTCCCACTGTGGCGAACAGGAATCCGCTCACCACGGTCACCTTCGGGCCGACCCGGGGGATCAGCAGGGCGGGCACGGTGGTGGAGGCCGCCACCATGCCGGCGACCATGGGCAGGAAGGCCACGCCGGTACGGATCGGCGAGAACCCCAGCTGCTGCTGCATGTAGTAGGTGAGGAACAGGAACATGGCGAACATGCCGATGCCGATGGTGAACACCGTGACGTAGGACGCGCCGCGGGTCTTGTCCAGCACCACGCGCAGCGGCAGCAGCGGATGCGCGACCCGCTGTTCCAGCCACGCGAACACTCCCAGCAGCACCACGCCGCCGATCAGGAAGGACAGGGTCAGGCCGTTGGTCCAGCCGTCGGACTCGGCGTGCGAGAAGCCGTAGACGATGGCGAACAGCGCCGCGGTGACCGCCAGGGTGCCGGGCAGATCCAGCTTGGGCCGCTCGGTGGCGGTGTGCTTGGCCAGCAGCAGGATCGCGCCGACGAGCGCGACGGCCGCGAAGACCAGGTTCACGTACATCACCCAGCGCCACGAGGCCCACTCGGTGAGCGCGCCGCCCAGTAGCAGGCCCAGCGCGCCGCCGGCGCCGGCGATGGCGCCGAAGATGCCGAAAGCCTTTGCACGCTCGGCGGGTTCGGTGAAGGTAACGGTCAGCAGCGACAGTGCGGCGGGCGCCAGCAGCGCCGCGAACACGCCCTGCGCGACGCGAGAGCCGACCAGCACCTCGAAGTTGCCGGCCGCGCCGCCGACGGCCGAGGCGACCGCGAAGCCGACCAGGCCGGTGATGAAGGTGGCGCGCCGGCCGAACAGGTCGGAGAGCCGGCCGCCGAGCAGCAGCAGGCTGCCGAAGGCGAGTGCGTAGCCGGTGATGACCCACTGCCGTTCGCCATTGGAGAAGCCCAGATCGGCCTGCGCGTGCGGCAGCGCGATGTTCACGACGGTCGCGTCCAGCACGACCATCAACTGGGCGACGCCGAGTACGGCGAGCACCCACCAGCGCATGGCGTGCGAGCCGCGGCGCGACTCCGCGGCCGGTGCCGCGACCTCTTTCTCGAGAGCTGTTGTCATGGTGGTTTTCCTCGTCCCCTAGGATTAGTGGAGAAGCCGTCTCCGCTTACCGGTAAAAGCTACCAGCAAAACGGAGATAGTTCCTCCGGATAATCCCGATTGCTGTTAGGATCAGGGTGTGAATCACGTCACCACCGCGCCCCCACCTCGGCGTCTGCGCGCGGACGCCGCCCGCAATCAGCAGCGCATCATCGCGGCCGCCCGCGAGTTGTTCGCCGATCGCGGGCTGGAGGTCACTCTCGACGATGTGGCCGAACACGCCGGCGTCGGCGTCGGCACCGTCTACCGCCGCTTCGCCAACAAACAGGAACTCATCTCCGAGGTCTTCGACCAGATGGTCACCGGTCTCGCTGGAGCCGTGGATGTGGCACTGCACCATCCAGACCCGTGGCAGGGCCTGGTCGATCTGTTCGATTACTCGTGCCGGCACATCGCGCTCAACCGCGGGTTCGGCGAGGTGATCCTCGAACTGCACGACAGCATGGATCGCTTCGTGTGCATGAAGGATCAGATCCGGCCCGGCATGCAGGCAGTCATCCAGCGCGCCAAGGACGCCGGGGCGCTGCAGCCCGACATCGAGGCGGGCGACTTCTTCGCCATGGTCAATATGGTCGACGGCATGGCCGGATTCGCCCGGCCCGTCAATCCCGACGTATGGGAGCGCTATATGGCGCTGATCCTCAATGGCGTGCGCGGCGACGGCGTGCCCCGACTGGCCCTGACGCAGCCGCCGCTGACCGAGGAAGAGGTGGAGCGAGCCAAGGCCGCGGCATATACCCCGCGCAAACGGTAGCGCACATCACACTCGCGGTTTAAAGTTGGTCGCATGACCAACTCTTGGGTGAACTGGGCCGGGGATCAGAGCTGCACCCCGGAAGCCATCACCGAACCGAGCTCGCCCGAGGACGTCGCGGCAGTACTCGCACAGGCCGAAGCGAATGGGCACACCGTCCGGGTCGCCGGATCGGGACATTCCTTCACCGAGACCGTGCTCACCGACGGCACGCTCATGCGCCTGAACAAACTGGACCGGATCCTGAACGTGGACCGCGAATCCGGACTGGTCCGGGTGGAAGCGGGCATCACCCTCAATGCCACCAGCAACGCGCTGCATCCGCTGGGCCTGGCCTTCCCCAACCTCGGCGACATCGACGTGCAGTCCATCGCCGGCGCCACCGCGACCGGCACCCACGGCACCGGATCCAAGCTCCAGAATCTCTCAGCCGCACTGCATTCCGTCGAACTCATGCTCGCCGACGGCAGCCGGGTCGAACTCAACGAACAGACCGACCCCGACGGCTGGCGCGCCGCCCGCGTGAACGTGGGCGCCCTGGGCGTCGTCACTGCCGTGACCCTGCAGATGGTGCCGTCATTCGTGCTCGAGGGCATCGAGCGACCGGTCCCGGTCGAGGATGTGCTGGCCGATCTCGACACCTACGTCGAGGGGAATGAGCACTTCGAGTTCTACATGTTCGCGCACAGCCCGCTGGCCATGACCAAGCGCAACAACCGGGTCGAGCTGCCCGAGCGACCGCGCGGCAAGGCCGTGGACTGGTTCTCCGACATCCTCATGACCAACTACACCTTCGACGCCCTCTGCCGGCTCACCCGCCGCCGCCCGAGCCTGATCCCGATGATCCAGCGCAGCGCGGCCTACGCGGGCAGTTACCGCCGCCAGGTCGAGCGCTCCTACAAGGTCTTCGCCAGCCCCCGGCTGTTCCGCTTCACCGAGATGGAATACGCACTGCCGCGCGAACATTCGGCCGACGCGATCCGCGAGATCAAGGAGGTGGCCAAGCATTTCGACACCCCGATGCCGATAGAGGTGCGCTGGGTCGCCCCCGACGACGCCTTCCTTTCGCCCGCCGGCGGCCGCGAGACCTGCTACATCGCCGTGCACCAGTACCAGGGCATGAACTACGAGCCCTATTTCCGGGCCTGCGAACGCGTCTTCGACCGCTACAACGGCCGCCCGCACTGGGGCAAGCGCCACTTCCAGACCGCCGAGACCCTGGCCGAGCGCTATCCGGACTGGGAGAAGTTCGCCGAGGTCCGCCGTCGTTTCGATCCGAAAGGCCGCTTCACCAACGCCTACATCGAGCGCGTCCTCGGGCCGGTGCACTGAGAAACCGAGGCCGCTGCCCTGACGAACCGACTAGTATCAATTGCTGAAAGATCGCTGCTCTTCCTGGTGTGACTACCACGTAGGAGGTTCCGATGACTTCACTCAGCGACAACGGGAAAGCCGCCGGCCGGGCAGGCAAAGTCGAGTCGATGTCCGACGGTGGATCGAAGTAGGAGACGCCGAGACCATGCCTAAGAATGACGATTCCGACGACAAAGCCGAACGCCTGGCCGACGACCTGCGCACCACCGCCGACGATTTGAGCACCGACCTCGGGGTCACCGCCTCCGACCTGCGTGAGCGGGCCGAATCGGCGGCGGGCCAACTGGCCGAACGGGCCAGCGGAGCCGCGGCCGAACTGGCCGAACGGGCGCAGAGCGCGGCCGCCGATCTCGCCGATATGGCGAAATCCTTCGCCGACAGGATCACTCCCGAGGATCTGCAGAGCACCCTGGAAACGGTGCGGGCCAATCTCGACCACGCCGCACAGGATGTGCTCGCCGCGGTCAACGAGATTGTCACCGCGCTGAAGAACAGGGGCGGCGGAAAGTAGTCCGGCCAACCCCGGTTCCGGGCCGACACGGCCTGGAACCAGGGTTGCCCATTGTGCGCCAGACCCCGACCGACCGTCCGGAGTGATGCGCGTCAAGGGGGATATGCCATGGAGACCCGGCACCCCGACCAGCCCTTAAACTCCCATTCGAAACATAACGAAATCGTCTCGGATTGGATCTGCGCGCATCATGCTCAAGGGCTTCAAAGACTTCCTGATGAGGGGCAACGTCATCGATCTCGCGGTGGCCGTCGTCATGGGTACGGCCTTCACCGCCATCGTGACCTCGGTGACCAAGGGTGTGATCGAACCACTGCTCGCGACTCTCGGCGGCAACAAGGAATACGGTCTGGGCTTCCAGCTGCTGTCCGACAAGCCGTCCACCTTCGTCGCCCTCGGGCCGATCATCAGCGCCGGCATCAACTTTCTGTGCGTGGCCGCGGTCCTCTACTTCGTGCTCATCCTCCCGATGAACACCATCAAGAACCGGCTCAGCAAGCCCACCGCGGTGAAGGCCGACCCAACCGAGCTCGAGCTCCTCACCGAGATCCGCGACCTGCTCGCGAAGCAGAACGCGAACGCCGACAAGTAAGTGATCTCTCCCCGGTCAGCGGCCGGGCCGTGCCGCAGCGCGCGGGTAGGCTTAGCCAGGTTGTTGCCAGCAGCTTGACCTACGCCTAATCGAGGAGGCGGAAACCGTGGGCCGCATCCCACCCCGGGAACAGTCGAACGATCTGGTGGACCGGGTGGTGCCCGCGCCCGCGAGCAGGTGGGCCATGCTCGCCGTGCTGTGCGCGAGCCTGCTGCTGGTGGCGATGGACGCGACGATCCTCAATGTCGCGCTGCCCTCGCTCATCGATCACATGGCACCCAGTCCCATGGAACAGCTCTGGATCGTCGACCTGTACGGGTTGGTGCTGGGCGGCCTGCTGATCACCTGCGGCGCGATCGGCGACCGCTACGGCCGCAAGCGGCTGTTCCTGTCCGGCTTCGTGCTCTTCGGCCTGGCCTCGGTGGTGGCGGCGACCGCGCACGTGCCGGCGCAGCTCATCGCGGGCCGGGCGCTGCTCGGTGTGGGTGGCGCGATGGTGATGCCGTCCACGCTCTCGCTGATCCGCAATATCTTCACCGACGACAAGGAACGAACCCTGGCCATCGGCATCTGGGCGTCGGTGGCCGGTGCGGGCGCGGCCATCGGACCGCTGGTCGGCGGTCACCTGGTCGAGGCGTTCGGGTGGTCGGCCGCCTTCTGGCTGAACGTGCCGGTGGTGATCATCACCGTGGCCGCCGGACTGTGGTTGCTGCCGGAATACAAAGCGCCGCAACACGGCAGCATGGACTGGGCGAGCGCGGCCCTGTCGGTGGTGGGCGTGGTGGCGCTCGCGTGGGGCATCAAGCATGTGGCCAAGGGCAATCCGGCCCCGATCGATCTGGTGATCATGGTGGTCTCGGTCCTGCTGCTGGGACTGTTCGCCTATCGGCAGCTGAAATCGACGGACCCGCTGCTGGATGTGCGGCTGTTCCGCAATCGCGCCTTCACCGCCGCGGCGCTGGCGACGCTGCTGGCCATGCTGGCCATCGGCGCCGCATTGTTCCTGATCTCGTTGTGGCTGCAGTACATTCACGGCTACTCGCCCTCCGAGGCGGGGATGCGCACGCTGCCCGCGGCGCTGGCCACCCTGTTCGGTTCGCTGGCCACGCCGTGGCTCATGCAGCACGTGAGCGTGCGTGTGCTGATGGGTGTCGCGCTGGGCGCGCTGGCCTCGGGTTTCGCGGTGCTGGCGGCGGCGCCGGACACCACGTATCCGATCGTGGCGCTGGTGCTGGTGTGCCTGGGCATCGGTGACGGCATCGCCATCACCACCGCCGCCGCGGTGCTGGTGTCGGCGGTTCCGGCCGAGCGCGCCGGGCAGGCGGGTGCGGTCGAGGAGACCAATTACGAGCTGGGCATCGGCCTGGGAGTGGCGCTACTGGGCAGCATTCACGGCCGCCTGTTCACCAGCCATATGACCGGATTGCCGCTGCAGGGTGACGATCTGGCCGATGCGCGGGGCTCGGTGGGCGGCGCGGCCTACGTCGCCGAGAAGATCGGCGGGCCCACCGGCGACGAGGTGCTGCGCATCGCCCAGCACGCCTACGATGCCGCGCTCACCACCACCTCCTGGATCTCCACCGCCATGGTGGGCACCGTCGCGGTGCTGACCGTGATCCTGGTTCCGCGCGGCTTCAAGGCCACCGCCGCGCACTGACGTCGAGTCGGGCTATAGCGCCGACGTCGTATCGGGTTATGCGAGTGACACTTTGAGCTGCGTCAGCCTCGAGCGGATGCGGGCCTCGACCGCCGGCAACCCGATGCCCGGCCGCGCCGCGACCTCCGGGTAGGCGAGACCGCCGTAGAAGGCGAGCACCACCGACTCGCGCTGGTAGGGGGGTGAACGTGGCCTGACCGCGGCGGATGGCGCGCGCCTCGTGGCGGCGCAGGATCTCCTCGGCCACCCCATCGGTGGCGGGCCGGTAATCGCAGAAACCCCAACGGTGTTCGTGCCCGGCCGCGCTGCATTCGCGCCGCACCCCGGTCCACCGCCTGATGATGCGCCAGGGTGGTGCGCCAGGTCCGGGTTACCACGGAACAGTTGCGCTCATTCGGCCTCGATCCGAATATCGCACTCCACCACCCGGCGGGCCACCTCCACCAGCGAAAGCCCATGGGTGAAGGCGTATCCGCGCAGGCGGGCATAGGCGTCGGCGATCTCGATACCGAGCCGGGCGCTGGTCATCCCGGCCGCCTGGTGGATCCACCGGCTGGACAACGGCTGTGCCCACTGCCGGGCGTCGTCGCCGGTGGCCAGCATCAGGCTGGCGGTGACCAGATCGGCGATGTGCAGCGCCGCCGACAGCAGTCGCGGCCCCGGCCGCCCGATCGAATCCCGGTACAGATCCACCGCGCCGAGCCGGATCGCGCCCAGCCGCAGCGGCACCGCGAACAGTGAACCCGACACGGGCTCCCCCAAGAGGGCCTCGGCGAAACCGGGCCAGTGCTCGCAGTCCGCGCTCAGATCGGTGACGATCACCGGCACCCCGTCGGCCACCGCCGTCACCGCGGGCCCCTCGCCGGCGGTGGCCTGCGCCAGCTCCACCCGCTCGGCGAATTCGTCACTCGCGCACCAGGGCTGCATGCCCGCGTCGCGCTCCTCGAGCACGATGGCGGCGCGCCGTACCGGTAGCACCTGTACACACGCGGTGCACACCGCGCCCAGACCGCCGCCGGCATCTCGCACGGCACGCAGGAACTGTCCTGTCAGCTGATCGAACTGCGATGAAGCCATCACCATCGAACCGCCCCACAATCATCGCCCGGCGATGAGTAATTCGGTGCCCGGCGCCAGTATCACCGTCACAGCTCGACAACGAACAGGGTCGAAAGTCACTGTGACCGAGAGCGGTCAGAGCTGATGTGACACACCGAGCCGGGACAGGCCCCGCAGATCGTAGGTGTGAGTGGCGACCGCGCCCAGCAGCAGACCCAGGCCCAGGCCGAACAGCGTCATCCAGATGCCGGTGCTCAGACCCGCTTCCAGGTGCCCGTCGAAGAACAGGATGGCGCGCACCGACAGGTAGATCTGGTGCATGGGCTCGAAGCTGGACAGCGACGCGATCCAGCGCGGAATCGCCTCCACCGGAATCGAGCCGGAGGACGAGGGCAGGCCCAGCACCACGAAGACGATCATGTTGACCAGCAGGCCCGCGGTGCCGAAGGCGGCCAGCACCGACAGGCCGGTCACCCCCACCGCGATGACGGCCAGGGTGCCGTAGAGGAACAGCGGCAGCGGCTGATCGATCGGCATGCCGAAGATTCGGGCGATGCCCATGAACATGCCCGAGAGCACCGGTGCGGTGATGATCGTGATGGCCCACTTCACCAGCAGGGTATGCCAGCGGCTGATGGACGCCGGTTCCGCCGCACGGAACCAGGGACCGTATTCGGCCGGGGCGTAACCGAGCACGTTGTCGATCATGGAGTGGATGATCATGGCGCCGCTGAAGCCCGCGAACAGCAGTACGAGGGTGTAGAAGAACGCGGACAGGCCCTGGCCGGTGCCCGCGGGCAGCGGGCGGTACGGGCTGACCACGATGTCGATGGGCTTGGCCAGCTGCAGCCGTGCCACACCGGACAATTCGGTGACGGGCGCGCCCGCGCGTGGTGCCAGTTTCGCCTTCACCTGATCGGTGAGCTGCGCACCGACAGTCGTATTGACCTGTGCCATGGCACGATCGGTGATGCGCTGCATGATCGAGGACGCGTAGGTGCCCGCGCGCGGATTCGTCTGCACGGTGATCACCGGGCGCTCCACGTCGCCCGGAACAACCGAGGCCGCCGCCAGAATGGACAGCCGCTTGCTGAAGTCGCTGGGAATGATGATGGCGCCGTAGATCTGGCCGTTGCTCAGCTGCTGGCGGGCGTCGTTGATGCCGGCCAGCCGCAGGTCGATCTTGTCCCGCGGGATCTGCTTGGTCAGCGCGTCGGTGATCTGGTCGCCGACATTGAGGGTCTTGCCGTCCATCACGTCGCCCACGTCCTGATTGACGAGGGCGACCGGGAAGTCGTGCAGATTCTTCTCCGGGTCGGAGGTGTAGCCGAGGTACATGGTGCCGATCAGCGCCGCGAGCAGCGTGAGCACCAGCATCGGGCCGATCCAGCCGCGCAGCGGCACGGTCGGCCGGGACGGGGTCGCCGCCGGGGTCACCGTGGCCTCCGAGCCCGTCGCGGAGGTGGCGTCCGGGCCGGTCGGGGAGGCTTTGTCATTCGCCATGCGACCGAATGTAGGCAGCGACAACAAAGTAGTCAACGCCAACATCCCGGAGTGTGTCCGATATCCTGCTCTCACCATGAGCATCGCCAAGCGCAAGGCCCGCGAGGTGGTGGAGCGCACGCGGTCCTACCACCATGGAGACCTGCGCGCCGAACTTCTTCGCCGCGCCGAGGAGACCCTGCGCGGCGCGGGCGTCGACGGCCTCTCGCTACGGCAGCTCGCTCGCGACACCGGCGTCAGCCACGCCGCGCCGAGCAGGCACTTCCGCGACAAACAGGCCCTCCTGGATGCGCTGACCGTAGCCGGATTCGAGCGGCTGGGAGCCGGATTCGAGAAGGCCGCGGTCACCGGCACCTTCCCGGAACGCCTGCGCGCCATGGCCCACACCTACCTGCGTTTCGCCATCGACAGCCCGGCGCTGCTGGCACTCATGTTCGCGCGCAAGAACAGTCCCACCCCGGCCATCGGCGAGGCCGCCGCCCGCGCCTTCACCGTGCCGATCGAAATGGTCGCCGACGCGCAGGCGAACGGCGAGGTGGTGCCGGGCGACGCGCGGCGCATCTGCCTGTCGGCGGTCGCCGCGCTGCACGGACTGGCCGCCATCCTGGGTTCGGGCCTGGTCGACGCCGAGGAGGCGGACGGCCTGTTCGACGAGATGGTGGCCCACATGATGAACGGTTTGCGTCCGCGTCGCTGAGGCACCCGTAACCTTTCGGACGTGACGATCGAGAAACGACAGTGACGATCGAAGGCAGGCAGTACGGCGGACGCGCCGTGACCGAACGAAAAGCCGAACGCCGGCAGCGATTCCTCGACGCGGCCATCCAGATCTTCGGTGAGCGTGGCTACGCCAACTGTTCGCTGGCCGATGTGTGCGCGGCCGCCGGACTGTCCAAACGCCAGTTCTACGAGGAGTTCCAGACGCGCGAGGACGTGCTGGTCGCCGCGTACGACCAGATCCAGGATCAGGCCGGCGCCGCGCTGGCCACCGCCCTGAGCGCGATGGGACCGGACCCGGACCCGACCGACACGGTAACGCGGGCGCTCTCGGCCTTCCTCGACTCGATCGGCGCCGACCCGCACCGCGCCAAGGTCGCCTTCGTCGAGGTCGTCGGCGTGAGCGAGCGCATGGAGCAGCACCGGCGCGCGCGACGGCACGCCTGGGTCGCGACCCTGTATCAGGCGGTGGAGCCGCTGGCCGGTTCGGGCGCGCATATCCGCGGCACGGGCGAACTCGCGGGCAGCGCCCTGATCGGGGCGATCAACGGCCTGGCCCACGAGTGGCTGCTCTCCGAGCCGCGTCCGCCGGTGAGCGACCTGGTGGAAGTGCTCGTCCCCATGGCGGTTTCGCTCATTGTGCAGGACCCGGAGTAGGCGGCCGCCGCACGCCGAACCTGTCACCGCACGCCGCACGTGTCCGTTCACACGGAACCGGTCACATCAGCTGCCGCATGAAGTAGGTGTACTCCAGCGCGCTGGTGTGCGCCTTCTCGTCATTGTTCGCGCCCGACCCGTGGCCGCCCTGGGTGGCCTCGTAGAACAGGTACGGATCGCCGAACTCGGCTAGTCGGGCGGCGAATTTGCGTGCGTGCTGAGGCCCGACCCGGTCGTCCTTGGTGGTCGTCCAGATCAGTGGCTCGGGATAGCGGACGCCCTTCTTCAGCTGCGCGTACGGCGAAATCGACTCGAGGAAGACACGTTCGTCGGGATCGGACACCGATCCGTACTCCCCCACCCAGGACGCGCCCGCTGCGATCTGCTCGTAGCGGACCATGTCCAGCAGTGGCACCTGGATGTCCACGGCGCTCCACCGCTCCGGATGCTGCGTGAATTCGACACCCATGAGCAGCCCGCCATTGGAGCCGCCCTGGATCCCCAGCCGCCGCGGCGAGGTGATCTTGCGCGCGACGAGATCGTCGGCGACGGCCGCGAAATCGTCGAAGGCCTTCTGCCGGTGCGTCTTCAGTGCCGCGTCGTGCCAGGCGGGCCCGTACTCGCCGCCGCCGCGGATATTCGCGATGACGTACGCCCCGCCGTGCTCGAGCCACGACTTGCCGAGGAGGCCGTTATAGCCGGGCGTGGACGAGGAGGCGAAGCCGCCGTACCCCCACAGGATCGTCGGGGTGCTGCCGTCGTAGGGCAGCGCGGCCGGGTGCACGATGAAGTACGGCACGGTGGTGCCGTCGGGCGAGGTGGCCTTCAGCTGCTCCACGACGAACCCGGATGAATCGAACCGTGCCGGTGCGGCTTTCACCTGATTCAGCCGGCCGGTCGCGGTATCCAGACTCCAGATGGTGGCCGGGGTGAGCATCGAGGTGACCGACAGATACGCCGTCTCCCCCTGGGAGTCGGCGTCCACGCCGGAGACGGTCGCGTTGTCGGGCAGGGCGACGGGTGCGGAGGTCCAGCCGCCGTCGGGCTGCGGGGTGTAGACGGTGGCGCGGCCTTTCACGTCGTAGAGCGAGGTCACCACGATGTGGTCCCGGGTCGTCATGACCCCCTCGAGGGTCTCCTGCGGGCCGGGCGCGTAGACGAGGGTGACCTTCGGCTGATCCGGGTGCGCAGTCAGGTCGTCGGCGTCGAGCGACACCAGCGAACCGGACTCGAAGGTGGTTCCGCCGGTGGTCCAATCCTGTTGCAGCGCAACGAGGACCCGATTGCCGACCATCCCCTCGAGGCCGGACTTCGGCGGCAGGCCCAGCCGCGCGGGCTGCCCGCCGGTGAGCAGGCTGACCTGCGACTCGTAGAACGACGGCCGCCGTTCCACCAGGTTCATCCGCCGCCCGGCCCCGTTGTCCAGCAGCACCGCCGCGGTGGCGAGCCCGTCGCCCTGGTCGCCGCGCGCGACCTCCACCGCCTGGTCGAGCGTCTGCCCGCGCCCCAGGCGCTTCACCACGTAGGGATAGCCCGAGGTGGTCTTCTCCCCCGCCTGCCATTCCCGCGACACCAGCAGCGTGTCGGTGTCCACCCAGGAGGCGTACTGCTTGCCGCGGTCGAGCACGAACCCACCGGCCACGAACGTCCCTGTCCCCAGATCGAATTCGCGCAGCGTGACCGCGTCCTCGCCGCCTTCGGACAGTTCCACCAGGCAGCGCCGGTGGGTGACCGGGTCGCAGGACATGCCCTTCCACACCCAGTTCTTGCCCTCGTCGCGGGCCAGGGCGTCCAGATCCAGCACGGTGCGCCACTGTGGTTGCGGCGATTCGTAATCCGCGACCGTCGTCTCCCGCCAGATGCCGCGCTGATGGTCGGCGTCCTGCCAGAAGTTGCCGATCCTCCCGTCGTGGAACTCGGGGACCGGCAGGCGATCGGCCGCGTTCGCCAGCGCCTTCGCCTGGGCGAAGTTGCCGGCGTAGCGCGGGTCCTGCTCGAGCACGCCGAGGGTCTTGGCGTTCTCGGCCGCCACCCACGTCTGCACACGGGGACTGTCCAGCTCTTCGAGCCACTGATACGGATCGCTCGCCGCACTCGATCCCCCGCACGCGGCCAGCAGCACGGCCGCCAGCCCCACGACCGCGGCCCGGATCCGAATCTTGCTCCCCACCATGAAATCCCCCATCCCATGATCACGAGGCGACCCCGATCGGGGCGTCAGCGAGCCACCCTACCGCCGCCCACCGACAATCCGCCGGTGCCGCCTGCAGCCAATCCGCCAGCACCACCCACAGCCAATCCGCCAGCACCACCCACAGCCAATCCGCCAGCACCACCCACAGCCAATCCGCCAGCACCGCCCGCAGCCGATCCGCCGGTGCCACCCACCGACATCCCGTCAGTGCCGCCCACCGACAATCCGCCAGCACCGCCCGCAGCCAATCTGTCGGTGCCGGGCGGCAAGATCACGGGTATGACCGACGAGGGCCGGCGCTGGGCCGATCCGCACGCCACCGAGGCGCTGCGGAAATTCCTGCGCCGTCATCGCCGCGCCATAGAGACCGTGCTGACGGCCGCCCGGCTGGACGGGCTGCACGAACTGGCCGATACCGCAGCCGAATACGCCGCCGCGCCGGAGCGGGCGGCCACGCCGGAGGGTGCGGCGGTGGTGTTCGCCATCGCCCAGCACGCGGCGATCGCCTATCGGACCGGGGTGCAGCGGGAGCACGAGTTCCTCGATCGGTTCATCGACAGCTGGCTGAACGACCACGGATACGCGTTCACGGCGGCGGTCGCCGAGGCCCGACAGGGTCTGCGGGTCGAGGAGCCGGAGCCGCGCGCGGGCCGGATGACACCGTGGCTGCGTGTGACGACGCCCGGCGAGGAGACCGAGCCCGCCGCACAGGCACTGAGCCTGCGGGTACGTGCCCGGCTCGGGAACG
Organism: Nocardia niigatensis NBRC 100131; assembly: GCF_000308655.1. Classification (GTDB taxonomy): domain Bacteria; phylum Actinomycetota; class Actinomycetes; order Mycobacteriales; family Mycobacteriaceae; genus Nocardia; species Nocardia niigatensis. The sequence continues at coordinate 157,545 of NZ_BAGC01000044.1, forward strand.
GGACGCCGCCTTCGGATGCGGCCGCCGCACGCACCATCACAGACCCGAAATCGGTGACCACGGACCAGATTCGGCGGCTGGAGGCGGCCATGGTGGACGGCCGCCGCTGGCGAGCGACGGCCCATCGGCGGCTGGTTCTCGACGATCCCGCGCTCGGCCGGCCGGCCCGGTGTCTGGTGTGGGCGAGCTTCGACGGCCGTGGCACGGTGACGGGTACCTTCCGGATCGATGCCGAGGGCATGCTCCGCGCTGCGGACGACGGCCCCATCGACCTGCCCGGTGAGACGCTGGTGGGTGTGGCCCACCCGCTCCACCTCGCGGAATCCCTTGGCGCCTGGCGTAATTCGTTCGACGGCAATCGCCTGCGCCAGCCGTTCGAGCAGCTGGAGCGGCAGACGTATGCTCCGACCCCGGAGGAGGCGGAGTCGAATCGCCTCTCCCGCTTCACCGATCGGCAGATCCACACCGACCGGGTGTTCGGGCTGCAACAGCTGGGCTGGGAATTATCGCGGGAGGCCCTGTCCCGCCGGTTCGGCCCGACGCGGCAGGTCACCGTCACGCTGGACCCCGGACTCGAGGGCGGTTACCGGTACGAGCCCGAGCTACAGCGGATTCTGGCGGTGGAGCTCCGGGGCGGCACGTTCGGGCAGCTGGATACCGTCACCGCCTCGGAGCTGATCCGTCAGTTGACGCGGCTGGCGGCGTGACGCCCGGCTCGGCGGCCGAAGAAGGAGCCCGCGCCGAGCTGAGTGCCGCTCGAATACCCCTTGCCATCCTGGGCCAGGGTCGAGGCGGTCGCGCCCGCCGCGTACAGCCCGGGGATCGGTGATCCGTTGTCCCGCAGCACTTCCGAGTCGGCCGAGGTGCGCAGCCCGCCCAGGGTGAAGCCCGCGTACAGGGCCTTGCCCAGCGTCAGGTCGAAGGCCGCCCACGGCCCGTGATCCTGCGGCTCGAGCCATTCGGCCGCCTTGTGGAAATCGGGATCCTCGCCGCGCGCCGCGTTCTCGTTGTAGCGGTCGAGCGTGGATCGCAGTGCCTCGTAGGGGATTCCGAGCGCGGTCGCCATTTCCTCGACGGTCTCCCAGCCGTCGATGAACGGCGCGAGCGGGAACATGGGCCGTTCCATGTGCTCGGAGTCCACGATCAGGTAGGCCGCCGCGCCGGGCTGATCGAGCACGTAGGCGGAGGTCCGCGCGTGATAGGAATCCTCGGCGACGAAGCGTTCGCCCCTGTGGTTCACCACGATTCCGGTCAGCAGCTTCGCGGGCGGATACACGGGCGCGGTGACGAACGCCTGGTCCATCATGCGGGTCACGCCGCCGGCGGAGACGCCCAGCCGGATGCCCAGCCCGTCGTCGAACGGCGTCCCGAGCACGAAGGGCTTCTCGGTCAGCCACGGCACGTGCTCGGCCACCATGTCGGTGTTCATGACGAAACCGCCCGCGGCCAGCACCACCGACTTCGCCCGCACCACACCGGTTTTCCCGAGGTGCTTCCAGCTCACGCCGACCACACTGCCGTCGGCCTCGGTGATCAGATTGGTCACGCCGGTCTCGTAGCGCACCTCGACGCCGAGGGCGGCGGCCCGCTTCACCAGTAGCTCGATGATCATGGCCGCGCCCTGGGTGTCGCCGGGCACCGGAACCTTGTGGCCGCGCGGCGCGGGCGTCGCCTGATCCCGGTAGGGCCAGACCTTTTCGTTGCCGGTGTACATCAGCCCCTGGGTGCCGGGCTGAATGACCGCCTTCTCGGGGTAGTAGCTGCGCTCGAATTCGAAGCCCAGGCTCTCCAGCCAGTCGAAGTGCTCGACGCTGCCGTCGCAGTAGGCGCGGATCTTGTCCGGTTCGGGGTCGCGCGCCACCGACACCAGGTACTTGTACATCTCGTCGGCGGAATCGTCGTGGCCGGTGGCGCGCTGTACGGCGGTGCCGCCGCCGAGGTAGAAGTGCCCGCCGGCCAGGGCGGTGGTGCCGCCCGCGACGCCGGCCCGCTCGAGGACCAGCACGCGGGCGCCGTGCGCGGCCGCCTCGACCGCCGCGCAGCCGCCCGCGATGCCGAATCCGGCGACGACCACGTCGAACTCATCGGACCAGTCGGTAATCGAGTCCGCGGCGAGGGTTTCCGGGATTTGTGTGCTCACTGCGCATCCTTTTTGATCTGCTCGAAGAACAGCCGCATGTTCGGCCCGATCTCGGCGAGTTCGATGAACGGCACGCCCGATGACGCGCCGTCGAGGTAGGCGAAACGCATCTGCCCGCTCATGTCGCCCTGCTGGACCACCGGAATTCTCCGCGCCGCAGCGTCTTTCAGGGCGGCGTCGAAGTCGTCGGGTTCCAGGCAGACGTGGTGCAGGCCGGGCCCGCCACGTTCGAGGAATTCGGTGTAGATGGAGCGGCCACGCACCGGCTGGATGAGTTCGAGCTGGGTGTCGCCGCTGTAGGACAGCGAGATGTGCGCGGTGAAGTCGGCGGGCTCGCCGCGGTAGACGCAGCTCTCGGGCCCGAAATGGACCTCCGGCATGCGTGTCCAGGCGCCCGCACCCATGGTGGTCTTCAGGAACTGTTCACCGGCTTCGATGTCCTCGACCACCCACGCGATTTGGGTCACCGGGCCCCGGGCCACACTTGTGCTGTCCACCCCGGCAGTTAATCACAATCGCTTAAAAGGGCAAGGGCTAGCCGGAACGGCCCCGGGCTATTCGGCGTCCGGATCCGGCTCGGCCGGGGACGTCCAGCCCTTGTTGCTCAACCCGTAGAACGTCGAGACCAGCAGATACAGCACCAGCGCGGCGACCGGCGACAGGAATCCGACGCCGATGGTGACCGCGTAGACCAGGATCCCCGGCCAGGCCCGCCAGCTCTCGCGTCGCGCGTACTCCGCGCCCAGCCCGGCCTTGAGCATCTCCGGCCGCTTCGCCAGCCGCCACCACATGGGCGCCCACGGCACCGTCATGAGCACTCCCACGATCCCGTACAGCGCCACCGCGACGACCGCATCGCGGCGCGTCCCGTGCACCAGGTTGTCGGCCACCACGATGGTCGGGAACGGAACGAGCGAAACCCCCAGCAGCAGCATCAGATTCCACCACCGCAGCACGTGGTCGATGCGCCGTAGCCGCCCGAAGAAGGTGTGGTGGTTCATCCACACCACACCGATCGTCATGAACGACGCCAGATAGGCGATGTACGCCGGCCAGATGCTCCCCAAAGCCTGCAACAGGCGCCCCGGATCATGCTGGGGCACCTGGATATTCAAAATCAACAGGGTGATGGCAATCGCCATTACCCCGTCGCTGAACGCTTCTACTCGAGCGGTTCCCGTCAGTGTGCTCTTCGGGACCGGACCGTCACTCATGCACCGCAGCGTAGCCGGGTTCGATGGCCGGTTCGGATGCCTTGACCCGCTTGACAGTTCGGACCGTGATCGCCATCAGCACGACCGTGATGCCGATCATGAGCACGCTGGACAGCCACGCCATGGTGTGAATGGGCAGCCGGTAGGCGAGCACCACCCGCAGCACCGACTCACCGATCAGTCCCACACCCCACATGCCGGAGATCCGGTTGTGCAGGCGCCGCACCATCGGGATGGTGGTGAACTTGTATTCCATGTCCGCCAGCTTCTGCGGCGAACCCGAGAACGCCTTGCGCGCCGCCACATACGTCAGCGGTTTGCCGAGCACGGCGCTGATCCCGAACGCCAGTCCGATGACGGCGGTGGTGAGCGAGTCACGCACGATGATCATCCGGGCGTCACCGCTGATCAGCGAGCTGACAATGCCGAAAACGAAGCCGGCCAGGATGAGCGCGGACATGGCGTCGACCCGCCGGGCCCGGACCACCTCGACGAGGACCATGACCCCGGAGATCACCGCGCCGGCCAGCAGTGCGGAGAAATCGGAGTACCCGGCGGCGTGCAGGAAGTAGTAGGCGGCGAGGGGCACCGCGATGTCGCGGATGGTCGGTGCGAGCATGCGCAACAGATTCGGACGAGTCTCCGCCCCCTGCGGCGCGTTCACAACGGTGGTGTGGTCGGCCATTTCGGAACTCCTGTAATCGGTTGATCGCTACAGGACATGACGCTACGGAGCCGCGCGTCACGCCGAATCTGCCAACCATCACCTCTCGGCCATGACAGTTGTCATGCCGGTCCAGAACCGAGAGCGCCGACCGGAACCGGCACCGCGGCAGCCGATTCCAGATTGCGGCCCCTGGTCTCGGGCGCGCCCGAGAGGCAGATGAGCAAGCCGGCGGCGGCGACCACGGCTCGCAACCCGGGCAATCAGACCGAAGCAAATGAGCGGCGATCCCCTCGGACATACCCGCGCGCCGCGACCGCAGTCCTGGCTGACACGCCGTCCGCCGCCATCCCGGCGCGGGGCGGAGCAGCGGCGATGATTTCCGGAGGCGAACGTCGTCTTCATTCCCAGCGGCCGAGATACCGAATCGAAAACCGATACGAGGAGCTGACCATGTCCTATGTCACGCAGCCGGGTGATCCGGTCTGGACCGATCTCTTCACCACCGACACCGACGGCGCCATCGCCTTCTACGGCGAACTGTTCGGCTGGACCGCCGATGTCGCGCCCGAGTACGGCGGCTACATCACCTTCCGCAAGGACGGCAAGGCCGTCGCTGGCGGGATGCGCAACGACGGGAACGGCGGGCCCGACCAGTGGACCGTCTACCTGGCCAGCCCGGACGCCGACGCGACCGCCGCGGCGGTGACGGCGGCGGGCGGGATGACCGTGGTGCCGGTGACGGCGGTCGGCGACCTCGGCAGGTTCGGAGTTTTCGGCGACAACGGCGGCGTCGGGATCGGCGTGTGGGAGGCCGGTGCCATGCCCGGGTTCGAGCAGCGCGGCGTGGCCGGGGGCGGACAGTGGGAGGGCCACGTGGGCGCGCCCTCGTGGTTCGAACTGCACACCCGCAGCTACGACGACGCGCTGAAGTTCTACCGCGAGGTCTTCGGCTGGAAGGATCCGTTCACCGTCGCCGACACCCCCGAATTCCGGTACACCACAATCCATTCCGTCACCCCCATGCTGGGCGGCGTGATGGACTCGAGCAGCTTCCTGCCGCCGGGCGTGCCCGGATACTGGACCGTCTACTTCGGCGTCGAGGACGTGGATGCCGCCGTGCGCAAGGTGGCCGAACTGGGCGGCAGCGTGGTGCGGCCCGCCGAGGACACTCCCTACGGCCGGCTCGCGGCGGTGGCGGACCCGTCCGGTGTGCGATTCAGCCTGGGCGGCAACAAGTCCTGACCGGAAGTACCGGCAGAGTATGGGACGAACGGCCCGGTCCCCACAGTGACCTGGCCGTTCGGATCATCCCGCGGCGACGTGGTCGGCGCCCCAGCAGCATGTCGACGCAGCCGCGGGAAGTTTCAGCCGGCGAGGGCGTCGCGCACGCCGGTGGCCAGAGTCTGCTGCCTGCCCAGTCCGGCGACCTCGACGACCACGACATCGCCATCGCGCAGATAGGGTTTCGGCTCCGGCCGGCTCACCGCGACGCCGGCCGGGGTTCCGGTCAGCACCAGATCGCCTGGCTCGAGCGTCATCAGCGTGCTCAAGTAGCGGAGCAGTTCGCGCTCAGCGCCGCCGGATCACCCAGCAGCCGGCCGTCGACATCGGCGGTCAGGGACGACAGATCGCGCAGCGCGCCCTGATCATCGAGGGCCACGGGACGCTCGGCGTCCCTGGCCCCAACGCGCAGCAGTTTCATACGTCGCCTCCCGATTGTTCGCCGGCCATCGCGGCCACTTCCGTACCGCCCGGCAGGTGTTCGTTCGCGATGCGAACACCCAACTGCTGCCGGCCGCGAGGGCGGCGGCGACGGTGCCGTCACCGCCGTGCGGTCGTTGGTCGACTGCAGGGTGGTGTACTTGTCCTCGAAGAAGCCGTGGAACTCCGAGCCCGTGGTCTTCAGCAGCGTCAGGTCCCGCACGCCGGACACCACGTGTGCCTTGCGATCCGGTCCGACACCATCGACGTTCACCACGGTGGTGCGCACGCCCTGGCCCGACTTCACGAACGAATGATCATGGCCCGAGCCGTCGACCTCGATGCGGTGCCAGGCGTACTCCTCGATCTCGACGCGCGCGCCGGTGGCGGTGGGCGCCCGGGAGATGAAGTGGTCGGCGAGGGTGAGGCCGAACTCCTCGATAGCGTGGATGCCCTTCTCCTTGGCGAAGGAGAAGGCGGTGCTCTTCTGGGTGTCGGTGGGCAGCACGACACCCTGGTCACCGGTGATGTGCGCGTCGGAGAAGTCACCGCGCAGCGCCGAGGAGACGTTCAGGTCGCGGATCTGATGGCGCGGGGTGTCGCGGTAGACGCGGACGACGCGGTTCTCGGCCTTCCCGTACTGGTTCTGTCCCAGCTCGATTGCCATGTGAGTTCAGCTTCCTCGGTAGGTGGAATAGGCGAAGGGGCTCATGAGCAGCGGCACGTGATAGTGCTCGCCCGCCTCCCCGGCGACCTTGAACGTGATGGAGACCGACGGATAGAAGTAGGTCTGATTCGTTGCGGCGGCATAGCTTTCGATGTCGAAGGTGAGCCGGTAGATGCCGGCCGCGAGCCCTTCGGGGCCGAGATCCCGGATCCGGCCGTCGTCATCGGTCTTGCCCTCGGCCACTGCCCGGGCGTCCGGGCCGACCTGTTCCAGCCGCACCTCGACACCGGCCGCGGGCTTGCCCAGCGCGGAGTCCAGGATGTGCGTGGTAATGGTGCTCACTGCCCGAATACCTTTCGCAGGCGCAGGACGGCGATCTTGCGCAGCTCGTCGGCGACCACGGCCGCCTCGGTGGCGTCGTCGTTGGTGAGGCGCCGGTGCAGGCTCGCCAGGATCTGTTCGGCCGACAGGCCGGTGGCGCAGATCAGGAAGACCCGGCCGAAGCGCTTCTCGTAGGCGCGGTTGCCGTCGAGCAGCTGGGCGGCGATGGCCACGTCCTGGCCGACCCCCGCCTGCTCCTGACGTGACCACGCGGATCCGGTGTCGGTGCCGGACACCCGATCACCGATGCGGGGGTGCGCGGCCAGCGCGCGGTCCACGTCGGTACCGCTCAGCGCGCCGGCCAGCTCATCGGCCCGGGCGAGCACGCCCTCGATATCGGCGTAGGGCCGGTCCGCCAGCACGCCGTCGGCCCATGCGGGCACGTCACAGCAGGTCAGCAGGTCCGGCCGGAGTTGTTCACCGGCAGTCGAATTGAATTCGCTCAACGTCACCATCGGCGCTACCTCTCTCGGATGGTGGAAGGGTGATTCCGCTACTCGAGAAGAGTGTCATGGGCCACAACAACACGTCAACATTTTGTTGAAAATATACAGAGCCCGCAGGTCAGCGTACTCGCGAAGCGGGCACACCGACGGCCCCGAGAGGCCCGGGAACGACGACAGCGACCGATGCCCGACCACGATCGGCCATCCGTCGCCGATCATCGCACCGGCGATGGCCATGAACTCTGCGGCGCAAGCGTCAGGGCGGCACTGGTGCGAGATCGGAACATTTGATGGAACACCAGAGCCTTCGGACAGCCCGCACTGATTCCGGGCGGCATGACGATCGACACCGATCCCGGCAGACCCGCGTAGAACGAGGGTGCGACCGCCGGGGTCATGCCGATGAACAGCGAGACCCCTACGATCAGCGGCGGCGCGACGACTCCGGCCACCATTGCGGCGATGTACTGCAGGCCGCCGGCGAGCAGTTGTCAGGGCGGCGGCACGCCGTCAACAATTCGTTGAATATCTCCGTCGGCCGACAGTCGCGTCACGCGCGTTCGCGGTTGAGGTAGTTGTAGACGGTGAAGCGGGTGACGCCCAGCGCAGCCGCCACCGTCTCGGCGGACTTGCGAAATGTGAAGGCGCCCCGCTCTTCCAGCAATCGGACAGCACGCTGCTTGTCGACCCGCGGCAGCTCCGCCAGCGGCCCGCCCAGCTCCGCCGCCACCTCGTCCAGCAGCCGCTCCAGGCCGCCGAGGCTGTCGGGTTCGGGCGCACCGAAACGCACGCAGGCCAGCGTCACGCCCTCCCAGATCACGGGGACGTCGTCGGCGGTGGCCTCCCGCGCGGGCACCAGGCGGCCGCCGGTCCGCTCCAGCAGCGGGGCGAGCGTCACCAGCACGGGGTGTGACTCATCCATAGGCGAAGGCTCAGTCATCCTGCTCGACCTGCATGGTCACCCGGGTGGCGCCGTGCGCGAAAGCGGTCACCATGATCTGGCCCAGCACCGGCAGCAGCTGTTCGTCGGTCCCGGCCACCGAGGTGCCGAGCGGACCGAAATCGCAGTCCAGACCGGCCGATTCCGCGAGTTCGAGGGCCGCCCTGGCATGCGAGGGCGTCTCCCCTTCCCCATGGAACGGTTCGGTCGTGAACTCCGCGCGCAGCCGCATGCGCCTCAGGCTACTGGCCACAGGCCAGTTGGCGGCCGAACGGGTGATCTACCATCTCCCTAGAATTCCGGTATTCGGAAAAACTGAGGAGGACCGGGGTGGCGGCAGGTAAGGAGCCCAAGAGCGGCACCGGAGGCGTGCAATCCATCGAGCGCGCGTTCGGACTGCTGGAGCTCATGGCAGACGAGGGCGGCATGATGGGCCTGTCCCAGCTGGCCGCGCAGTCCGGACTGCCGCTGCCGACCATCCACCGGCTGGTGCGCACCCTGGTGGATCTGGGCTACCTGCACCAGGAACCGTCACGCAAATATGTGCTCGGCCCCAAGCTGATCAAGCTCGGTGAAAGCTCCTCGCAGATGCTGGCGGTGCTGGCCCGCCCGCACCTGGCCCGGCTGGTCGACGAACTCGGCGAATCCGCCAACATGGCCATGCTGGACGGCGATCAGATCGTCTATGTGGCGCAGGTGCAGTCGCGGCACTCCATGCGCATGTTCACCGAGGTGGGCCGGCGGGTGCTGCCGCACTGCACGGCCGTGGGCAAGGCCATCCTGGCCGGATCGGCGCCCGAGCTGACGCGGGAACTGTTGCAGCGCACCGGAATGCCGCGCTACACCGACAACACCATCACCGATCCGGAGGAGTTCGCCCGGCAGTTGGACGCGGCCGCGCGCACCGGATACGCCACGGACGAGGGCGAACAGGAGATGGGCGTCCGCTGCGTGGCCGTCGCCGTTCCCAAAGCGCCTGCCCGGCTGGCGATTTCGGTATCCGGTCCGGTGGGACGCATGACCGAGGAACTCGTCGACCGCGCCGCACCGCTGCTGGCAGAGGTCGCCTCGGCCCTGTCCGACGACCTCCAATAGCACCGGCCAGGGTGTCCGATTCGCGTCATGGCACGACGAATGTCGCGAAGCCGGGCGTGTAGGTTCCGCCCGGCGCGAGCATCAGCACGACCTGGCCGACACCCGTGTACAGCGTAGCGGCCGACGGGATTCCATTCAGGCCGTCGGAGAGCGTCGCCACCCCGGTCGCCCCGGTCGACAGATTGAGCCAAGTGACCGGCGTGGAGAGGAAGCATCCCCAGCCGCCCGGCTTGGACCCGGTGACCACGACGACCCCGGACCGATCGCCGACCACCGCCGCGCAGCGGGCGGGGAAGGCGTCGAAACTGCCGTTCGGATTTCCGAAGGGCGCGGCATCGATCTGAAAAGGAATGGTGACCGGATCTGCCGCGGCCGTCCCGACCGTGGGCAACCCACACAGCGCGAAAGCCGCACCGACCACAGCAATCTTGCGAGCGAACGCCATATCTCGAATCTCCTACGCAGCAATCTCACCGGCGGTTCTCGGTCGGTTACCAGACAGCGGTGCCGTAATCGACCTCATACAGATCGCGAAAAATCTCGCGAACCAGGCAATTCGAAAAGGATTCTGCCATGACCACCCCCGAACCGGCCGCAATGCCCGACGAGGCCGGAACAACCGAGATCGAGTCCACGCCCCCGACTCCCGCAACCACACGGCCAATCCTGCGGCCGCCGAACAATATCGGCTGGGCGGTCGCCTCCCTGCTGTTCTTCTGGCCTCTGTCCTTCTCCGCGTTCACTCACGCGCTCAACGTCTTTCCACTGTGGACCGAAGGCGATGCCGACGGCGCCCGCCTCGCCTCGTACCGAGCCCGCTACCTCGGCATCCTCTCCCTCTGGATCGGCGGCGCGCTGTTCGTCGTGTTCGCCATCCTCTACATCGCGGGCCTGCTGGTCCTCGTGCATCACGGTCATGGCGGCCACCACAATTGGGGCGGCCCGGGCCCGCGGATGCACCGCGGCTGACGGATCCGGGCCCGGGCACGACCAGTGCACGGGCCCCCATTTCCCCTAATCACCCCCATACCTTCCCCCCAACACACCTCGTAGCCGAACTCTGCCCACAAAGCCCGCGATCGGGACAGATCCGAATGTCCTCCAGTTTCGAATCCTGAACCGAAGCCATCGGCATTCTGATGCGAATCCATCGACAGTTCGGAATGAGGTTCTCTATGGGCACAAGTCAGCCCAGCGGTTCGGTTTTACGTCGGCGTGCGGCCCGGGCGGTCGTCGCAGGCGCTCTCCCACTCTCCCTCGTCCTGCTGGGAGTGACACCCGCGCTGGCCGAGGACGCGCCACCGGCGGTGACCACGCAGCCGGCGGACATCCCGGATTCGGCCATCCACATCGGCACGCTCCAACTCGACCGGCCGATCTTTCTGACTCCCGAGCAGACCGCGCAGATCAATACCGGGACCATCGGCGCGGAAACCGCGCTGGCGCAGTCGCTCGAAGCGGCCGGGCTCGACCACGCCCGCGCGACCAGTGTCTCGAAGGCCGTTCTCGGTGACGCGGCCATCGGCGCGGGGGTCGGGGCCACCCTGGCCAGCCCGATCGCCTGGGCCGGTGCGGTGATCGGCGTGGTGTCGGGCCTGATCGCCGGACTGCCCTTCGCCCCGATCGGCTTGGTCATCGTTCCGGTCATCGGCGCGGCCCTCGGATACGCCATGGTCGCGGCGCCGTTCGCCGCGCTCGGCGCGGGCGTCGGAGCCGCGGTCGGTGTGGCGGACGGCCTGCTCAACCCGGCCCCGGCCACCCAGCCCGCCCAGGCCCCCGCCCCGGCCCCGGCGGCGGGCGCCACCCAGCCCGGCCCCGCCGACGGCACCCAGGTCGGATGAGCAGTCAGCCTGGCTGAACCTTATTGAGAGACAACGAGTTCCAGCAGCGCATACAACTCGCGCTGCTGGTTCTCGTTCAGCACCGCCAGGGCGGGTACCGCCCCGAAGACCTCTTCGTCGAGCTGGGCGCGGAGCGCCTCCCCCGCCGGGGTCGGCGTGACCAGGCGAGCCCGGCGGTCGGTCGGGTGAATCTGCTTCCGCACCAGAACTGTGACTCCAGACGGTCGACCGAGTTCGCCGTATTCGACAGATCCGCCCCGAGCCGGGCGGACAACTCCTCGAGCGTCAGCGGTTCCGCGCGATGCCCCAGGGCCTTCGCCTGCATGAGAGCCACGTCCCCGGCGATTCACGGAAAAGAGGGCCGGAGCAGCGGCGTAGATTGTGATCCACGATGCTCGGGCCGTCTTCTTCGATGAAGGGATCCGGTGATGGGTGTGTCGACTCGATGCCGAGTGGGCGCGATCCTGGCGATCGTGCTCACCGTGGCCGCCGGTGCCTGCTCGTCGGATCGGGGCGGTGATACGAACGGGTCCGGCGGCAGTTCCCCCGACGCCGTGCGGATCGCCGACATCGTGCGGGCCAAACTGACCCAACTCGATCTCACCGCAGCCGTTTTCGGGGTGTGGCGCGGGAAGGATCCGGTCATCATCGGCGCTGCGGGCGACTCACCGCTCGGCGTCCCCGCGACCAGCGACATGCAGTTGCGGGTGGGGCAGCCCATGGAGCCGATGCTGTCCACCGTGCTGTGGCATCTGGACGCGGCCGGCACGCTGCCGATGGACAAGCCGATCGCCCGATGGCTGCCGAGCTTCCCGCGCGCCGACCGGATCACCCCGCGCATGCTCGCCGACAGCACCTCCGGAATCGCCGACTACGTCACCGACCGGGACTTCCTGAAACGCTTCGCAGACAATCCTTTTCACACCTGGAGCGCCCAGGAACTGTTCGACCTGGCCAATGCCCGCCCGCCCCTTTTCGATCCCGGTACCAGCTTCGCCTATGCGCACAGCGATCTGGTCGTCCTCGGCGAGGTGCTGCAGCTGGCCAGCGGAAAGTCGCTGGGCGACCTGATCTCCCAGTATGTGCTGGGCCCGCTCGGCATGCGGCATTCCGCCGTGGTCCGCACCGCCCGGATCGACGAGCCGATCCTGCACGGCTATACCGACGAGCGAAAGGTCTTCGAGGACGCCACCTTCTGGAATCCGACGGCCTTCCTGCACTCCGGGAACATGAACTCCACCGTCACCGACGTCGGCCGCTGGGTGCGCGCCCTCGGTAAGGGAGAGCTGCTCTCCGCCGGCCAGTTCCAGCAGATGATGGCTCCCTCCACCGCCGGGCTGGGTCCGCTCACCGACCGGAAGTACTTCGCCTTCGGCGTCCCCCACCTGGGCGACTGGCTGTTCATGAACCCCGCCTACGGCGGCTACAACGGCATCGGCCTCTACGACACCGAATCCGACACCACCATCATCGTCTACGCCACCCTGGGTCCGACGGCCAACGCCGACGTCGACAACGCCATACCCATCGGCGCCGAGATCGCCGAACTGCTGGTTCCCGACCGCCCGCCGCCCCTGCCCTGACGGGGAGCATCCGTGGGGATTGTCGGGAACGCGTGGGCAGCGGATAGGCTGATTGCGACGCCCGGGTCTTGACGCAGGTCGGCCGAGAGGAGTTAGCGATGAGCGCCGAACATGCCGCCGCACCGGCCCTGGCGGGTGACCTGTCGGGGATCGTCGGGCAGCATCTGATCTACGCGTACGAGAACGGCTGGAAGTACGACCTGTACGTACGCAATTCGCAGACGGTCGCCTTCCGCTGCCTGATGGGTCCGATGTTCGGCCGCTGGTCCACCGCGCAACCGGCCAAGATGATCCAGCTCAGTGGCGATATGTACAAGCTCGCCTGGGTGGAGCCGACCGGGACGGTCACGGTGCTCATCGTCTGGCTGCGCGAGCGCCGGGTGCACACCACGATCTGCTACCCGCAGTGGATGCTCGACTTCCCCGAGAGCACGATGGGCCACTACGAGGACGGCCTCGCTCAGATCACCGCCGACCGCGACCAGGGCCCCACCTACCCCCAGACCCTGGTCGCCTCCACCGGCCGCATCACCTTCCTCGAAACCCGGGAACCCGACGACGACACCGTCATCGACCGCCCACCGGCCAAGCTCCCCCTCCACTACGCGAATCGCACCAACTGATTCCCTCGTGTTCCGGTCACCGATGAATTCCGCGCGCCCGCGGCGTCCCTGCCTACAGCACGCATTCTGTGAAACCGGTGAGGGAGGATCCCCGTGAGCACGAACCCGCTGCCGCCTGTCGTCGACATGGACACCTGGCGGACCGAACTCGAAGCACTGCGTCTCCGCGAGAAGGCCGCGACCCGCGAGCTCGACGCCATCGCCGCCCAGCGCCGTCGCCTGCCGATGGTCGAACTGCCCGACTACATCCTGGAGGGCGAGGACGGTCCGATCCGGCTGGCCGACATCTTCGGCGGCAGATCGCAATTGATCGTCTACAGCCACATGTGGTTCCCCGGCGAGGAATGGCACTGCCCCGGCTGCACCGGATTCACCTCGCAGTTCACCCGCCTGGAGTTCCTGGACAACTACGACGCCCGTTTCGTCATCGTCACCCAGGGCCCGATCGACGAGGCTCTCGCCTACCGGCGCCGCGTAGGCAACAAGATGCCCTGGTACTCCACCGCCAACAGCCCGTTCGGGACCGACATCGACGCCCCGCCCGGCGGCGGCTTCGGCGTCAATGTCTTCCTCCGGGACGGCGACACCGTCTACCGCACCTGGCACACCAACGGCCGCGGCGTGGAACAGCTGACCCACACCTTCTCCCTCATCGACCTGCTCCCCTACGGCCGCCAGGAAGACTGGCAGGACGTCCCCACCGGCTGGCCCCAATCCCCCGCCTACAACCGCTGGCCCAGCTCCAAGGAAATCGCCGCCGCCTACGGCAACCCGAATCCGTAAGGCCGCCAGTGGAATAACTGGCACCTCGCCCGCCGTGGGTCGAGTTGCGTTTCGGTTCAACACGATTCACGGCGAACAGGTAGTTCCATTCACCATTCTGCGACAGGCGCCCGAGGGCGGGTACGCGGTACCCCCCAGTTCTACCCACCCCAATCCCCATGGCCCTGGAGGATCTCGCGCCAACCGACACCACCCGCGACCTGCAGCCTCTCGGCTAGCGCAGAAGCGGCCGCACCGGATCATCGCTCCGTGATCACATTTGCCGCTGTATGCGTCTTTGTACCTTCTACGGTTCCCGTGTGGCTGCGCGTGTGTTCAACCGGCGCAGGATGGGCGCGGAGAGGGATCGGGTCATCGATTCGTTGCAGCGGTCATTGCGTCGGGAGACCGGGGCGACACTATGACCACCACCAGTTGGCGCTCACCGGTATCGGTGAATCGTGAGGCGGACACCGGATACCGGGTTGGGGGGTCGACGATGGATTCGCGTTACGGCGTGGCGGGTACGGGACCTTGTGGCCTCGGACTACCGCTGGTCAGCGCGGTGAGGGCTGGGATGCCGACGGGTTCGGTGGCGAGTGTGGGGATGATGGCGTAGCGCGGGGTGTGGTGGGTGACCTGGTTGATGGGACCCAGTTCGGCCTGGGCGCGGCGGTGCAGGAGTGGGTCGGAGGGTGCGGCGGCGGCGAGGCTGTTGTTGATGATCCAGGCCCAGGGGTGAATTCGGGCTCGTTGCAGGTCGGTCTGCAGTTCGAGGGCCTCGAGAACGGGGGTGGTTTCGGGCAGAGTGATCAGCAGGACCTTGGTGGCGGCAGGGTCTTGCAGCCGCATGAGAGGTGTGGTGAACCGGGTACCGGGGGCCAGCTGCCGCACGATGTCGCGGTGGTAGGAGCCGGTGGTGTCGAGCAGAAGCAACGTGTGTCCGGTGGGGGCGGTGTCGATGACGACGAACCGGCGGCGGGACTCGGCGATGACGTGGGAAAAGGCTTGGAAGACAGCGACTTCGTCGGTGCAGGGGGAACGGAGGTCTTCGGCCAGGGCGGCACGGCCGGCGTCGTCGAGGGTGGAGCCCTTGGTGGCCATCACGCGGGTCCGGTAGTCACTGACGGCTTGGGCGGGGTCGATGCGGGACAGGTGCAGGTGTTCGAGGGTGCCGCCGAGGGTTTCGGCGAGGTTGGCGGCAGGGTCGGTGGTTGACAGATGCACGTCGTGGCCGCGTTGGGCCAAGGCCACCGCGACCGCGGCTGCGACGGTCGTTTTGCCGACGCCGCCCTTGCCCATGCACATGATCAGGCAGGGGCCGTCGCGTTCGATGTCGTCGATCAATCGCCGAAGCGGCGCGTCGGCGAGGACATCGTCCGGCACGATGGCGGCGGGGGTGGGCGAGAGCTCGGTGGGGTCGAACAGGGTGGCCAAGGCCGTGGCCCCGATGATGTTGGTCGGTTTGAGTTCGATGAGGTCGCGCGGAAGGTCGCGCACCGTGTCGGGCATGGCGGCCACGGCGGCGCGTTCACGGCGATGGACCGCGGCGGCCAGCGGGTCGGTGGCCTCGATGGTGTCGGGCAGGACACCGTTGACGACGACGTAGAAGTTGTTCATTCCGATAGCGGCCAATTCTGTTCGCGTGCGAGCGATTTCGGTCAACGTCGACCGGGAGGGCCGGGCGACCAGAACGACGCGAGTGCGGTGCGGATCGGCCAGCGCGGCCACCGCTGCGGCGTAGATGGTCTTGTGTTTGTCCAGCCCCGACAGCGGTCCCAGGCAGGTGGCTTCGCCTCCGCCGGTGAGGAATTGGCTCCAGTTGCCGGGTAGCTGCAGCAGGCGGATGGTGTGCCCGGTGGGTGCGGTGTCGAACAGGATGTGGTCGTAGCCGGCGGTGTCGTCGGTCAGCAGCGTGGTGAACTCGTTGAACGAGGCGATCTCGGTGGTGCACGACCCCGACAGCTGCTCGGTCATCGCCGCGATATCGGCCTCGGCCGCGATACCGCGCATCGGCGCGATGATCCGGTCCCGGTATGCCGCCACGGCCTGCTCGGGGTCGATCTCGAGTGCCCACAACCCGTCCACGCCCGGGATCGCGGTCACGGTGTTGCCGATCGTCAGCTCGAACACCTGGCCCACGTTCGAGGCCGGATCGGTGGACACCAGCAGGACCCGCTTGCCTTGGCGTGCGAGCGTCACCGCGGCCGCGCAGGCGATCGAGGTCTTGCCGACACCGCCCTTGCCGGTGAAGAACAGAAACCGCGGAACCTCGGTCAGGAACTTCATCACAGCCGTCACCTCCGGTATCTCTCGATCACGAACGACGCATTCGTAGCTGCGCCGACCCCGATTTCATCCGATCGCACCCGCCCACCCTCCGAGCAGGGCCGAACGTCACCGGTCGCCGGGCCCAATGTGGCGGTGTCGGCGTCGGGCTACGGCTTTTCAGCTGCAGCAGTTGGGGTCCAATACAAGGCACAGTGCCGACAATGCGTCCCGGCGTGCCTGGTGATAGGTGTTCATCCCACGACGTTCGGACTCGATCAGGCCCGCCTTCTTCAACTGCCCGAGGTGGTGGCTGACCGTGGACTCGGCCAGCCCGACCATCGCAGCAAGGTCCCCGGTGTTCTCCTGCCCGTCGGCGCTGGTCAGCAGCAGCGACATCAGCCGCACCCGAGCCGGGTCGGCCAGCGCCTTGAGCCGCAACGCCACCTCCAGCGCCGCGGCATCATCGACCGGTCCGGCCGCCACCGGCGCGCAGCAGACCGGGGCGGACATGTCGATCACGGGCAACGCCTTGGGCATGAAATCCACCTTACCCACTTTGTTGACATATGTCGAAAAGGTGGCAGACTCGGTCACGTCAGCACTTCGACATATGTCTCACAAGTGGAGGTATGCTCTCATGTCCCGCGTTCAGCTCGCCCTCAACGTCGACGACCTCGATCAGGCGATCGCGTTCTACTCGACCCTGTTCAAGACCGACCCCGCCAAGCGCAAGCCCGGCTACGCCAACTTCGCCATCGCCGAGCCGCCGCTCAAGCTGGTGCTCATCGAGAACCCCGGCCACGGCGGCAGCCTCAACCATCTCGGCGTCGAGGTCGAAACCTCCGGCCAGGTACACGCCGAGATCGCCCGCCTGTCGGGCGCAGGCATGTTCACCGAGGAGCAGATGGCGACCACGTGTTGCTTCGCCACCCAGGACAAGGTGTGGGTCACCGCGCCCGACGCCGAACGCTGGGAGGTGTACACCGTGCTGGCTGATAGCGAAACCTTCGGCACCGCACCGGTATCGGCCTCCGGCGAGACCGCCACCGATGAGCACGCCACGGCGGCGTGCTGTGGCACCGCCGAGGAAGCCGCTGCCGAGGGTGCGTGCTGCGGCAGTGCCGCCAAGGCCGAGGCCGTGGCCGCCGGCAAGTCCTGCTGCGCCTGACGGCGCCCGGCGAGTTCACTTGTTGTTCGCTTGCCCGCTAATTCGATGGACATCAATATCGATGCGTGTCGAAACGGCAGCTACCGCTGACCGAGGTGACCTCACCCGCGTGTGAGGTCACACCTCTGGCCCGGCAACCTTTGACCCCACAGGCCGCCGGTGAGCTGGCGGTGGTGTTCAAGGCGTTGTCGGATCCGGTGCGGTTGCGGCTGCTGTCGGTGATCGCCAGCCACACCGGGCAGGAAGCGTGCGTGTGCGACGTCTCCGACGGCTTCGACGTCTCCCAGCCCACCATCTCCCACCACCTCAGGGTGCTGCGTGAGGCTGGGCTGCTGTCGAGTCAGCGTCGCGGGTCCTGGGTGTACTACCGCGTCGAACCCGCCGCACTGGCGCAGTTGTCGGCGCTGCTGGACATCGCCCTGCCCGAGGCGGTCACCCGATGAGCCTCCTGGCACGGCGGCTGCTGGCCGAGTTCGTCGGCACCGGACTGCTGGTCTGCGTCGTCGTCGGCTCGGGCATCGCCGCCCAGCAACTGTCCGCCCACGATGTCGGGCTGCAGCTGCTGGAGAACTCGACCGCCACCGTGTTCGGGCTCGGGATCCTGATCCTGATGCTCGGCCCCGTCTCGGGCGCGCACTTCAATCCCGTTGTCTCGGTTGCGGATTGGTGGGCCGGACGCCGCCGAGGCCATGGCCGAACTCGGGATCGACATCACCGCCCAGACCCCTAAGATCCTCACCCCCGACACCGTCGAAAGCTCGACCGTCGTCATCACGATGGGTTGTGGCGACACCTGCCCCTACTTCCCCGGCGTCGACTATCGCGACTGGAAACTCGACGACCCCGCTGGCAAGGGCGTCGAGGCCGTGCGGCCCATTCGCGACGAAATCCGCACCCGGGTAGCACAACTCATCACCGAGCTGCTGCCCATGCCCACCGGCCAGACGAACGCCTCTGCCTCGTCCTGACCGGCCAGCCCGCTCGCCCCGACGGGCCGCTGCCGCGAAAGGTGAGCACAGACCCCGACCGGTCCGAGAAGGCGAAATGAAAAAGCCCCCTGACCTGTGTTCCAGATCAGAGGGCCTGGGTGGAGCTGCCGGGAATCGAACCCGGGTCCTCCGCCGCATCTTCAGGGCTTCTCCGTGTGCAGTTCGCTATGCCTCTGCTCGGATCTCTCGGTCACGCGAACAAGCCGAGATGACGATCCCAGTCGCTGTTTGATGTCCCGTCCGACGCCGCGACCGCGCCGGACGGTAGAGCCCTCTAGCTGATGCCAGGGACCGGGTCGAGGGCGAACCCGGGCTGACAGACACGCTTCGTTGCTTAGGCAGCGAGAGCGTAGTCGCGCTGATGAGAATCGGCGCTTATAGGGTTACAGCGACGCTTATACGGTGGTCTCCTGCCTGCACCGACACGCTTCCCCTGAATCAACGTACGCAGTCGAAACCGTTCAGCCCCGTCTGTGTTCACCGATTCAGATGAACTACCCGGCTCTCACCGGGCTACCTATCCTAACACCGGACAAACCCTGGTTCATTCCATTAACGCGCGGCCGACCGGCGGGTCCGATGCTCAGCCGCGCATGCCCTTGATGCGGCGGCCGAGTTCGCGGGTGACCTCGCGTTCGGCGTCGCGTCGGGCCAGGTCCTGGCGCTTGTCGTAGTCCTGCTTGCCCTTGGCGAGGGCCAGTTCGACCTTCACCTTGCCGTCGGAGAAGTACATGGACAGCGGGACAAGTGTGAGACTCGACTCCTTGGTCTTGCCGAGCAGCTTGTCGATCTCGCGGCGGTGCAGCAGCAACTTGCGGGTGCGACGCGGCGCGTGGTTGGTCCAGGTGCCGTGCCCGTACTCGGGTACGTGCAGGCCGCGCAGCCACACTTCACCGTCATCGATGGAGGCGTAGGCGTCGACCAGCGAGGCCTTCCCCTCGCGCAGGCTCTTCACCTCGGTACCGACCAGCGCGACCCCGGCCTCGAACGTCTCGAGGATCGCGTAGTTGTGCCGCGCCTTCTTGTTGCTGGCGATGACCTTGCGCCCCTTTTCCTTCATGTCTCCTCTATCGTCCCGTCGCTGCCCGGAGTGCCCAACCAGCTTACGGATGCTCCGGCCCGAACTCGCACGGTCACGTGTTCGAGCCTCGTAGTTCAACCGTCCCGGCCGGCGGGTTGTTCCGGTGGCCGGGACGACCCCGGCCGGATTTCATCCGAATCAAGGTCGATCCCGCGGCGGCCGGCCGGGTCGCGCAGGCGATGCTGACGCTGACCGCGCCCACCCTCCCCGAACCGGGCTGCCACACCTACGAGTTCTACCGCGACCATGACGAACCGTCGCTGTTCCTCTGCTTCGAGCTCTGGGATTCACGCCGGGCGCTCGGCGCGCACGGATCGACTCCCCACAGGCCTTCCTCACCAAGTTCGGTCCGCACCTCCAGGTGCGGGAGCAGAACCATACGAGCGCGCCGGCCCGGCCGGAACGGGATGTTCCGGCCGGGGCTCACTCGCCGATGCGCGAGTCGAGGACGACCTTGGTGCCCGGCGCGGAAGCGACCTGCAGGGTGCGCAGGCGCAGCAACAGCGGATTCTCGTCGAGCAGCTTGGCGGTATTGGCCAGCGAACGCAGAGCGGCCGCCTCGGCGCGGGCCCGCTCGAGCTCGGCGCGGCCGCGTTCGCGGGCCAGCACCGTTTCGAGAGCGGCCCTGCGCAGTTCGCCGGGGAGCATGAGGTCCTTGGCGCGCACGCTGTCGACGCGGATGCCGAGGCGTGCGACCGCGGCCGCGACGCGTTCGGTGCCGGCGCCCAGCAGAGCACGGTCGGCGACCAGCTCGTCGAGGGTGTGGGCGGCCACCAGATCGCGGGCGACCTCCTGAACCGCGTCGTACAGCACGGTTTCGGCCTGCTGGGCACCGGTGGTGAAGGCCACCGGATCGGTGACCACCCAGTCGCCGACGAAGCTGACGCGCAGCGAGAGCCCGTCGCGGGTCAGCAGCTCCTGGCCGCCGATCTGCAGCAGGCGCGGGCGCATATCGACCGTGACCAGGGTGCAGCGGTCCTTGTTGTAGCGGTGCCGCCCGGGGCCGAGCACCTCCTGCAGGGTGCCGTCCTTGAACAGCAGTGTCCGCTGGAACTCCATGACCGTCTTGTATTCCATGACAGTCGCGAACATGTCTTCTCTCCTTCCCCCACAGCGATTTCGGCGCGACCGGATACGCCTCGCCCGGTCACGGGACCGCGGCGGGGGCCTCCCCCGGCCGTCGCCGGAGAGCCCGCAGGGCCACGGCACCGCACCCGACCGGGCGAGGCGTACCGGTGTAGGGAATCGAACCCCGGCAGATATGTTCTGCGCCAACCTGAATGGACGTGGCCGCCCTCGAGCGGGGAATACGGTCCGGAGATTCCGGGGCACCCCTCGAGCGACCGGAAATCACGCTAGCCATCGCATCCTCAAGCGCGCCAATGATTTTCCGGGCCCGCAACGGGAAAATCTTGAAACGCGAAAAGGCCCTTCAGCTTTCGCTGAAGGGCCTTTCACAGTAGTCCCGACGGGATTTGAACCCGCGCTACCGCCTTGAGAGGGCGGCGTCCTAGGCCGCTAGACGACGGGACCAGGTCGCTCGCTGCGATCCGTGGACCGCGGCAGCTCCGAAAGCTTATCGCGCTCACGCCCAGCAACCAAATCCGCTGCCAGTGGCCCCTAACGGAGGGGTGGTAGCCACCCGCCGGAGCCGACCGGAGGCGGTGGTGGTGACAGGTCCGGACCGGGAGGCGGGAGGTCCGGACTGTCCGGCGGGACGAACGGACCCTGGTGCGGGACATACGGCGGCGGTTCCCAGCGCGGACGCGGGATCAGTTCGCCGGCGCGCACGGCGGCGGCACGGTCGATGAGCAGCGGAATACCGGTGTTGCGCCACCAGCGCAGCGACACTGTGCCGTCGGTTATGCCGTAGCCCACTTCGAACCGCGGAATCGCCACGTGATCAGTTTCACGAAACCGCACCACGCCGAGCTCGATGCCGAGGATCTCCGCCATGCCCGCCTCGACGGCATTGCGCACATCCCAGAACTCGCACGGCATCGGCTGTCCGCGGAACCGATCGCGCAACGCGTCCCAGAGATGCGGATCACCGCGCATACCCCATTGCACGGGCGTGCGATGGAACAGTGCATCGAAGGTGATCTCACCGAAACCCATGGGCTGCCGGGGTTCACACATAGTCGGGCGGTAGTTCGTCGAAGTCCGGCGGCACCTCGTCCGGCCACGGAATGTCATCGGCGGGCGCGAAACTGGATGCCGCCGGAGCGGCAGGCCGCGGTACCGAATCGAATCGTGAAGCACGACGCGGTTCCGCCGGGCCGCTCGAGCTCTCCCCGGCGCTGGTCCGCAGCTGCGATGCCGGGGCGGCAGGCGGGCTGGAAGAGGCTGCGGGGCTGCGATTTTCGGCGGCCGTGTCGGAGGACGGGCCACCCCCGGTAACGACCTCGAGAACGCCCTCACCGTACTTGGCGCGCTTGTTCTCACCGATGCCGGAGATGGTGCCGAGGTCGGCGAGGGACGCCGGCTTCCGGGTGGCGATCTCGCGGAGGGTGGCGTCGTGGAAGACGACGTAGGCGGGGACGCCCTGTTCCTTGGCGGTGGCCGCGCGCCAGGCGCGGAGCTTCTCGAACAGGTCGGTGTCGGACTGGCTGAGGACGCCGGCGGCGAGGCGAGATGTCTTGGCGGGCTTGGTGGTCCGGGCGGCCTTGGCGCGTTCGGGCTCGCGCCGGAACATGACCTGACGCTTCTCGAACAGCACCTGATTGCTGGCGTCGGTCAACGTGAGCACGCCGTAGTCGCCGTGCACGGCGAGCAGACCCTGAGCCAGCAGCTGGCGGACCACGCCACGCCATTCGACATCGCGCAGCTCGGTGCCGATGCCGAAGACCTTCAGTTCATGGTGGGCGTGCTGCTCCACCTTGGGATTGCGCTTGCCGATCAGGATGTCCACGATGTGGCCCGCGCCGAAGCTCTGGCCGCGTTCGCGTTTGAGTCGCAACACGGTGGAGAGCACCTTCTGGGCGGGCACGGTGCCGTCCCACGCCTCGGGCGCGTTGAGGCAGGTGTCGCAATTGCCGCAGCGCTCACCCTGCTGACCGAAGTAGGCCAGCAGCTGGACGCGGCGACACTGCACCGTCTCGCAGAGCGCGAGCATGGCATCGAGGTGCAGCTGCAGCTGACGGCGGTGCATCGCGTCGCCGTCGGACGAATCGATCATCTTCCGCTGCTGCACAACGTCACTGAGGCCGTACACCATCCACGCGGTGGACGGCTGGCCGTCGCGCCCGGCGCGGCCGGTCTCCTGGTAGTAGCCCTCGACCGACTTGGGCAGATCCAGATGCGCGACGAAGCGCACATCCGGCTTGTCGATGCCCATGCCGAAAGCGATGGTGGCGACCACCACCAGCCCGTCCTCACGCAGGAACCGCGCCTGATTGGTCGCGCGGGTGCGGTTGTCCAGGCCCGCGTGATAGGGCACGGCCTCCACGCCGTTCGCGGTCAGGAAGGCCGCGGTCTTCTCGACGGAATTGCGCGAGAGACAGTAGACGATGCCCGCGTCACCGGCGTGCTCGCTCTGAATGAACGAGAGCAGCTGATGCTCGGCCCGATTCTTGCCCTCGATCCGGTATTGGATATTGGGCCGGTCGAAGCTGGCGACGAAGTGCTTGGCGCGGGTGAGATCGAGCCGCTCGGCGATCTCCTTGCGGGTGGCCTCGGTCGCGGTCGCGGTGAGCGCGATGCGGGGCACATCCGGCCAGCGCTCGTGCAGCATGGACAGGCCCAGGTAGTCGGGCCGGAAGTCGTGGCCCCACTGCGAGACACAGTGCGCCTCGTCGATGGCGAAGACCGAGATCTTGCCCCGATCCAGCAACTGCGCGGTGGACTCCAGCCGCAGCCGCTCCGGGGCGAGGTAGAGCACATCCAGCTCGCCGGCCACGAATTGCGCCTCGACCGTGCGCCGTTCGTCGGGGAACTGGGTGGAGTTCAGGAATCCGGCGTGCACGCCGACGGCATTGAGAGCGTCGACCTGGTCCTGCATGAGCGCGATGAGCGGTGAGATCACCACACCCACGCCGGGACGAACCAGCGCCGGAATCTGATAGCACAGCGATTTGCCGCCACCGGTGGGCATGAGCACCAGGGCGTCGCCGCCGGAGATCACCTGCTCGACGATCTCCCGCTGCGGTCCGCGAAAACTGTCGTATCCGAACGTCTTTCGAAGAACCTGGTGCGCCGGATCACTTCCGGCGTCATCCAGGTTTCCGACTACGGTCTCGACCTCCGGCGCACTCACGCCCGCAATCCTACGGACACCGCCCGACAGTGGAATGCCGTTGGCCTGTACGCGCCCAACTTCGCACCCCGACCCGGCAGATGAGGTCTTGGTACCGAACGAAAGTCACTCGCGGACGTAATACCGCAGCGCGGCATAAGCCGTGAGCGCGGCGAATCCGACACCGATCGGTGTGACCACCATGGCGACCGCCGCGATGTCGTCGCCCGTGATCCGCGGCAGCACCTGGTCATTGAACAGGGACCCCAGCGCCCGGTTGATCACCAGCGGCTGCGCCACGAACAGACCGGCCACGGCCAGCACCGATCCCACCAGCGCGGCCAGTACCGCTTCCAGGAGGAACGGCAGCTGCGTGTACCACCGTGTCGCGCCGACCAGTCGCATGATCCCGACCTCGGTCTTCCGGGCCAGCGCCGCGACCTGAACCATATTGGCGATCAGCAGCAGCGCCGCCAGTGCCTGCAGCGCCGCCAAACCGAAGGCGGCATTGCGCAATCCGACGAAGAAGCTGACCAGCCGGTCCACGATGTCCATGTCATTGAGCACGGTCATGACGCCGGGGCGCTTGGAGAAATCGTCGTAGATGGACCGGTATTTGGTGACGTCGTCGAGCTTCACCCGGAACGACGCAGGCAATCCGTCCTTGCTGACCTCGTCGGCGAGCCCGGGCTGATCCTTGAAGGTGGTCTCCTTGACCTCCTTCACCGCGTCCTGGCTACTGATGAACTGCACGTTCGCCACGTAGTCGTGCTTCTTCAGATCCGACATGAGCGAGGCGCACGGCTGCCCGGTGCAGTCCGGATCGGTCTTGGAGACCTGATCGTCCAGGTACAGCCGGATCTCGACCCGCTGGACGTAGTAGTCCTGGATCTTGTCCGCCATGCGCACCGCGAGCAGGCCGCCGCCGAGCATGGTCAGCGAGACCGCTGTGGTGAGGATCATGGCGATGGTCATGGTGACGTTGCGGCGCAGGCCGGTGAAGACCTCGCTGAACAGGAATCCCGCGCGCATTACCGGCCCACCCCGTACACGCCCATCTCGTCGTCCCGGACGATGCGCCCGCGATCGAGTTCGACCACGCGCCGGCGCATAGCGTCGACGATGGTGTTGTCGTGGGTGGCCATGACCACCGTGGTTCCGGTGCGGTTGATGCGTTCGAGCAGCGTCATGATGTCCTGGCTGGTCTCCGGGTCGAGGTTGCCGGTCGGTTCGTCGGCCAGCAGTACCAGCGGCCGGTTCACGAAGGCGCGGGCGAGCGCGACGCGCTGCTGTTCACCGCCGGAGAGTTCGCCGGGCAGGCGGTCGGCCTTGCCGGCGAGGCCGACCATGTCGAGGGCTTCGGGCACCGAGCGATTGATGAATGCTCGTGATTTGCCAATGACTTCCAGCGCGAAGGCCACGTTCTGTTCCACGGTCTTCTGCTGCAGCAGCCGGAAATCCTGGAAGACGCAGCCGATGCGCTGACGCAGTTTGGGAACCTTGCGCCCGGGCAGCCGGTCGACCCGGAAGTCTGCGACCCACACCTCACCGGTGGTCGGCTTCTCGTCCTTGAGCAGCAGCCGCATGAACGTGGACTTTCCGGAGCCCGAGGGCCCGATAACGAAGACGAACTCGCCTTTTCCGATATCGACGGAGACATTGTCCAGCGCCGGCCGCGTCGAGGTCTGATACGACTTGGTGACGTTGCGCAGGGTTATCACGGGGAGCCAGTGTAACCAGCACGACGCCGCGGCCGACTACACCGCGCGGACTCGGGCTCAGCGGTCCGTGTGCTCGGAAGAGTTTGGCAGATAGTTGCTGAGCATGGTGTTCACAATCGGAGGTGTGCTGTTGGTCTGGTGTTGGGCGGGCTTGACGAAGATGTAGAGAACGAAAGTCGCAATCCACACGGCCACCAGGATCGCCGTGGACTTACGCGTTTTCTTGATGAGCACCGACACTGAGACCCTCCCGGCGCAACGCTGCGGCGACTCGCACCCGCAACTCGCGTCCGACTTCGAACTGTTTGCCCGGTAGCGTCCGGGCCACCATCTTGATGTTCATCTGGTTCACGGTGAGATCTTCGACACCCATGACACTCGGCTCATCCAGCAACAGTGCTTTGAGCTTGCGATCGGCGAAGGCCTTGGCCCCCACGTCGTGCAGGATCTCGTTGACCTTGTTGATGTCGGCGGTGGCGGGCACCGGCACGTCGATGGCGGCGCGCGCCCAATCCTTCGACAGGTTGGTCACTTTCACGATTTGACCGTTCGGAACGGTTATCACTTCGCCGTCCGCGCTACGCAGCGTCGTGATGCGCAACGTGACGTCCTCGACCGTACCCTCGGCCTCGGTCGAATTGCCAGTGACTGCGATGCGCACGACATCGCCGAAGCCGTACTGCCTTTCGGTGATCAGGAAGAATCCGGCGAGCAGATCCTGGACGATCCGCTGCGCCCCGAAACCCAGTGCGGCGCCGAGCACCGCGGCCGGGGCGACCAGTCCGCCGAGCTCGAAACCCAAGCGCCGCAGCACTTCCAGCGACACCAGGAAGTACACGATGGACAGCACCACCCAGGTGATGACCTGGGCCAGCGCGTGCCGGTGCTTGGCCGCCTCGGACCGCACCAGCGAATCGCTGCTGTGGAAGCCGGCGTCGATCTTGCGAGTGATCCTGTCGCGCACGTAGTTCGCGGCGCGACTGAACAACATGGTGCCGGTGATCAGCAGCACGATCTCGAGACCGCTGGACCGGAGCCAGTTCCCGAGATCGGCGCCGGTTCCCGCGGCGAGAATCGAATGCATGCGTTACCCCTGGGTCGTCTGCTCCCGCATGCGCCAGCGGATGCCGGATTCGATGAAAGCATCGATATCGCCGTCGAGCACGGCGGAGGGGTTGTTGACCTCGTAACCGGTGCGGAGATCCTTGACCATCTGGTACGGGTGCAGCACGTAGGAGCGCATCTGGTTGCCCCAGGACGCGCCCTCGTTGGTCTTGAGCGCGTCCATCTGGGCGCGTTCTTCCTGACGTTTGCGTTCCAGCAGCTTGGCCTGCAGCACGCGCATGGCCGAAATCTTGTTCTGCAGCTGCGATTTCTCGTTCTGGCAGGTGACGACGATGCCGGTCGGGATGTGCGTGAGGCGGACCGCGGAGTCGGTGGTGTTGACGGACTGGCCGCCGGGACCCGAGGAGCGGTACACGTCGACGCGGACCTCGCCGTCCGGGATTTCGATGTGGTCGGTGGTCTCGACGACGGGCAGCACCTCGACCTCGGCGAAGGAGGTCTGGCGGCGGCCCTGGTTGTCGAACGGGCTGATACGGACCAGTCGGTGTGTGCCCATTTCGACCGATAGCGTGCCATAGGCGTACGGAGTCTTGACCGCGAAGGTCGCCGACTTGATGCCCGCCTCTTCCGCGTACGAGGTGTCGTAGATCTCCACCGAGTACTTGTGGCTCTCGGCCCAGCGGACGTACATGCGCATGAGCATCTGCGCCCAGTCCGCCGCGTCCACGCCGCCCGCGCCGGAACGGATGTTCACCAGCGCCTCACGCTTGTCGTACTCGCCCGACAGCAGGGTCCGGACTTCCATCGCCTCGACATCGGCGTGCAGGGCCGACCGCTCGGCATCCGCGTCGGCGAGGGCTGCGGTGCGGTCCGCGCCCTCCTCCGCCTCGGCGAGCTCGTAGAGCACGGGCAGATCCTCCAAGCGCTGACGCAGATCCCGCACCCGCCGCAGCTCGCTCTGCGCGTGCGAGAGTTCGCTGGTCACGCTCTGGGCGTGCTCCTGGTTGTTCCACAGTTCGGGGTCGGCCGCCTGCTGCTCCAACTCGTCGATGCGGCGAGCCAGCTCGTCGATGTCGAGCACAGACTCGATGGTCTTCAGAGTCGTGTCGAGTTCGGCCAAGTCAGCGGAGACGTCAGGATGCACAAGGCTCAAATCTACTACCCCGCCTCCCCGAGCCTTCAGCGGACAGCCAAGTGCCGTAGCCACTTAGGCACCCGTGCCGGCGGTTGGGAGCCAACCCAATTCTGGACCTCCCCGGTGAGTTACCCCGACCGTTACCAAATCAGTCGTCACCTTCCGATCGCACCGAAGAACCGCCACCAGGCATTGACCAGGGCTGCGGGCCGACCGAAAACTCAACCGGCGACGGCGCGCAGCCCGCCGGGGCGGCGGCCCACGAGCCGGTCGAGGGCGGTGGCGGTGGCCTCGTCCGCGGGGAGGTAGACCATGAGGAACTGGTCGTCGTCCGCGGAGAGGTTGAGGGTCTCGTAGGCCAGGCGCAGGGCGCCGGCCTCGGGGTGGGAGAGGCGGCCGACGCCGTTGGTGTCGGGGAGGCCGGGGATGGTGTCCAGGCGGTGGGTGAATTCGGGGCCGACGGCGGCGGTGAGTTCCTCGATGAGGGCGTTGACGTGGGGGTCCGCGCGGCCGGGTCCCTGCTTGAGGGTCGCAACGACCTTGTCTGCCTTGTGTTCCCAATCGGGGTAGGCGGTGCGGGCGCGCGGGTCGGACAGGACGTAGCGGGCGTAGCTGCCGGGCAGGCCGCCGTCGAGCAGGCCGATCGGGCCGAACAGGGCGCGATAGCCGTCGGTCACGGCGAGGATTTCGCTGAGCCGGTTCATGACGGCGGCGGGCGCGGGTTCGAGCTGGTCCAGCATGGCCTGCACGGCCGGGCGGATGCGGCGGTTGGGGCCGGAACCGCCGCGGCAGTTGAAGTTCGGATCTCCCGCCTTGGCGAAGTTGAGCAGGTGCACCCGCTGGGCGGGGGTCAGTCGCAGCGCGTCGGCCAGCGCGATCAGCACGGGCGCGGACGGATGGCGGTCCCGGCCCTGCTCCAGGCGCGTCAGGTACTCGACGGAAACGCCTGCGAGCGTGGCCAATTCGGCGCGGCGCAGGCCGGGGGTGCGGCGACGCGCACCGGTGGGCAGGCCGGCCTCGGCGGGTGTGACCGCCTCCCGGCGCTGCCGCAGGAACAGTCCCAGCTCGTTCTCGCTCACGATTTCGACGCTAGCAACGGAGGCTGTTCTTATGGTGTCCCTGCCACTACCACTCTCAGCGTGGTCTCCCTAGCACTCGCGCCGGCTCGCAGAGTTGACCTCGAGCGGCCGACCGGTCGCAGCGCATTGTGAAGGAGACCCCCATGACCAGCACGCCTCTGCGCCTCGCGGTGATCATCGGCAGCGTCCGGGAGGGACGTTTCGGGCCGGTGGTGGCCGACTGGTTCGCCGCGCAGGCTCGCGCGCACGGCGCGTTCGAGGTGGACGTCGTCGATCTGGCCGACTACAACCTGCCGCACGAGCTGCCCGCGGTGCCGATGGTGATGGAGCCGAATCCGGCCCGGCCCGGGCAGGGCGACGAGCTGGCCGCGCGGCTGGCCGCCGCCGACGCCTTCGTGGTCGTCACCCCGGATATCAACCGCAGCTTTCCGTCGTCACTGAAGACGGCTATCGATTGGCATCTCACCGAGTGGGATCGCAAGACGGTGGGTTTCGTCGGCTACAGCGGCAAGTCCGGCGGCCTGCTCGCCATCGAGGGCCTGCGCGCGATCTTCAACGAACTCAATGCCCACACGGTGAAGGATTACGTCTCCTTCAGCCGCTACTACCTGCTGTTCGACGAGTCCGGCACGCTGCGGGATCCGGCGGAGTTCGAGGATTCCGCGACCCGGCTGCTCGACGGACTGCGGTGGTGGGCAACGGCGCTGGCCGCGGCCCGCACCGCCCCCGTTCCCGCGTGATCGGCGAGCGGCACACCGATCTGGGAGATAACGGGCAATTCACCATCACCGTTGTGCCACCCAGCGTTGGGGACGTGGGACACCACTTGTTAACGGGGGAGGACTAACGTGCTGGGGCGTGACCGGATACTCCGCTGACCTGGAACTCGCGCTGAAGCTGGCCGACGCGGCCGATGGGATCACCCGTGAGCGGTTCGGGGCGCTCGATTTGAAGATCGATTCCAAACCGGATCTGACGCCGGTGTCGGATGCCGATCTGGCGGTCGAGCGGACGCTGCGGGAGATCCTGGCCGTCGAACGGCCGGACGATCTGGTGCTCGGTGAGGAGTTCGGCGGGGATGTCGAATTCAGCGGGCGGCAGTGGGTCATCGACCCGATCGACGGCACCAAGAACTTCGTGCGCGGGGTGCCGGTCTGGGCCTCGCTCATCTCGCTGCTCGAGGACGGCGTGCCGGTGGTGGGCGCGGTGAGCGCGCCAGCGCTGGCCCGGCGCTGGTGGGCGGCGGCCGGGCACGGCGCGTGGAGCAGTTTCGAGCAGGGTGAGCCGCGGGCCATCTCGGTTTCGGCGGTGGCCGAACTGGGTGCGGCCAGCCTGGCGATCTCCAGCCTGTCGGGCTGGCGGGCCATCGGGCGACGGGCCAAGCTCATCGCGCTCACGGACGAGGTGTGGCGGGTGCGCGGCTACGGCGACTTCTACGGCTACGCGCTGCTGGCCGAGGGCGCGGTCGACATCGTCACCGAACCCGAGCTGTCGCTGTGGGATATGGCGGCGCTGGACATCCTGATCCGCGAGGCGGGCGGCACCTTCACCTCGCTGGACGGCAAGCCGGGACCGCATGGCGGCAGCGCGGTGGCTACCAACTCGCATCTGCAGGACCAGGTGCTGGCCGCCCTGCAGGCCTGAACCGGCCTCAGCCGAGTCGCCGCACGGCGGGCCACATCTCGGACCAGGGTCGGCGGGGCGCGCGGCACGGGATGATCGCGCGTCCCTGCTCGATATCGCGGATGTTCAGCCCCTTGTCGATGCGGCCAGGGGTTCCCGGTCCGCGCAGAAGCGGGTCACCCGGTCGGCGGCCGCCGCCGAGTTCGCGGGCGGTGAGTCCGGCGCAGATCACCACGGCGGTCGCCGTCATGGTCGCCGGAAAACGCAGCAGCAGTACGGAATTCGCATCGATGGCCGACATCGCGCGGGCCAGTAGCGGCGGCTGATCGGGTACCCCCAGTCCGATCGCCGTCGCGCGGCCAGGAAGTAGAGCTCGTCGCGAGCGATATCCGTGCCGGGCGGAGAGCGCGGTGAGCAGGACCGCGAATATCCCTGCTATCCAGTACATTTCGCCACCCAGGGCGTTCGCCGGCCGTTCGAGCGTCCCTCGCATCGCATCCGGGGCGGCCGGGCCCCCGGTGCTGCGGCAATACCCGGCGCGGGCTGCGGTCCCGCCACCGGGCGCGTTGCTACGCCTGTTATGTCAGCGTCGCTACGCCATCGTTTCTCAGGCGAGCGGGACGCACACCGAGCCGAAGTCGAGGAACGGGCCACCGGGGGCAGCCGAGCCGACGCCGACCGAGCCGAGTCCGAGCTCGGTGCCGACGCCGTTGATGCACCCGCCCGAGGCGGAGCCGGTGCCGATGCCGGAGCCGGTGACGCCCACGTCGATCGGCTGCAACTGCACAGCGTCGGCGTTGGCCATCGGGGCGGAGAGGAAGAGACCGGCGGCAATGAAGCCCACCGTTCCGAGCGCGATCTTCATATGTACGAACCTCCATCAGGAGCGAGTTATGCGCCGACACACTAGCCCAGTCGGCGAGCTTCTGAAGCATATTTGTTTCACTAGATCCGGGAGGTACCGGCCAGTAAGTTGAAACCACCCCTCTGACCTGGCGATTCGACAAGCCTGGACGCCACTTCTTACTCTGAAGTAAGATAGTCTTACTCAGGAGTAAGATTGCTGGGCAGGATCACCCACCTCCTCGATAGAAAACTGGTGATTATGAGCACTCGAGACACCGCAACGAAGCGGGATACCTCCGCCGTTGGCCTCAACCCGGTCAAACGTGACTGGATGGGCGCGGCGATGCGGGTCATGACGACCATCACGGGATCGGACCTGGCGGAGAAGTACAAGCTGCGGAAGCCGATCGAACGAATCACCTACGAAGGCACCAAGACCGGATTCCGGACCCTGGGCGCGGCCACCCGGGTGTTCGAGAAGGTCGCCGGCGGTGGCGCTCCGAAGCGTCTGCCCGCCAACGAGTCTCGTAAGAAAGACTACTTCGACCTCACCCCGTCCGACGAGCAGCAGATGATCGTCGAAACCGTGCGCGACTTCGCCGGCGAGATCCTGCGCCCGGCCGCGTACGAGGCCGACAATTCCACCAAGGCCCCGCGCGACCTGCTCGAGCGCGCCGCCGAACTCGGCATCACCCTGATCAACGTGCCCGAGGAGCTCCAGGGCGCGGCCTCCGAGCGTGGCGCAGTCACCAATTCGCTGGTGGCCGAGGCGCTCTCGTACGGCGACATGGGCCTGGCGCTGCCGATCCTGGCGCCGAGCGGTGTCGCGGTCGCGCTGTCGCAGTGGGGTACCGACGCCCAGCAGCAGACCTACCTGGGCGCCTTCACGGGTGAGAACGTGCCGCAGGCCTCGGTCGTCATCTCCGAGCCGCAGGCGCTGTTCGATCCGTTCGCGCTGCAGACCAAGGCCACCCGCTCCCCCAGCGGTTTCCGCCTCAACGGCGTGAAGACCCTGGTCCCGGCGGCCGGTGACGCCGAACTGTTCATCGTCGCCGCCGAGCTGGACGGCCGCCCCACCTTCTTCATCGTCGAGTCCGACACCGAGGGTGTCGTGATCGAGGCCGACCCGAGCATGGGCATGCGGGCCGCGGGCCTGGGTCGCCTGCACCTGAACAATGTCGCCGTTCCGGCCACGGCTCTGCTGGGTGACTCGGAGGGCGCGGTGCGCGCCGAGGAGTACGCCGACGCGGTGCGGCTGGCCCGCCTGGGCTGGGCCTCGATGGCCATCGGCACCGGTCAGGCCGTGCTGGACTACGTGATTCCGTACGTGAAGGAGCGTGAGGCGTTCGGTGAGCCGATCGCGCACCGGCAGGCGGTCGCGTTCATGGTCGCCAATATGGCGATCGAGCTGGACGGTCTCCGTCTCGTGACACTGCGGGGTGCGTCGCGCGCGGAGCAGGGGCTGTCCTTCGCCCGCGAGGCGGCGCTGGCCAAGAAGCTGGCCACCGACAAGGGCATGCAGATCGGCCTGGACGGCGTGCAG
Organism: Nocardia niigatensis NBRC 100131; assembly: GCF_000308655.1. GTDB lineage: Bacteria > Actinomycetota > Actinomycetes > Mycobacteriales > Mycobacteriaceae > Nocardia > Nocardia niigatensis. The sequence goes on from NZ_BAGC01000044.1 coordinate 190,360, forward strand.
CTGCTGGGCGGTCACGGCTTCACCAAGGAGCACCCGGTCGAGCGCTGGTACCGCGATCTGCGCGGCGTCGGCGTGGCCGAAGGCATCGTCCTCATCTGACCCGACTTCTCAACGGAGAGACCACCTCATGATCAATCTCGAACTCCCCAAGAAGCTGCGGGCCAGCGCCAACCAGGCCCACCAGGTCGCGCAGGAGATCTTCCGTCCCGCGTCGCGCAAGTACGACCTGGCCGAGCACGAGTACCCGGTCGAGCTGGACACCATGGCCGCCATGGTCGAGGGCCTGTCCGATTCCGGGTCGGCCGACGTCTCCGGCGCCACCGGTGGCCGCAAGGCCGGTGAGAAGACCGCGGGCGACGCGCACGCCACCGAGTTGCTCGGAAACACCAACGGCGGCAATATGTCCGCGCTGATGAACGCGCTGGAGACCTCGTGGGGCGATGTCGGCCTCATGCTGTCGATCCCCTACCAGGGCCTCGGCAATGCCGCCATCGCGGCGGTCGCCACCGATGAGCAGCTGTCGCGGTTCGGCAAGGTGTGGGCCGCCATGGCCATCACCGAGCCGTCCTTCGGCTCCGACTCGGCGGCGGTGTCCACCACCGCGGTGCTCGACGGCGACGAGTGGGTGCTCAACGGCACCAAGATCTTCGTGACCGCTGGTTCGCGCGCCACCCACATCGTGGTGTGGGCGACCGTCGACAAGGCGGCCGGCCGCGCGGCCATCAAGTCGTTCGTGGTGCCGCGGGATGCCAAGGGCCTCACCGTGTCCCGCCTCGAGCACAAGCTGGGCATCAAGGCCTCCGACACCGCCGAGCTGCGCCTCGAGGACTGCCGGATCCCCAAGGACAACATCCTGGGTTCGCCGGAAGTCAATGTGGAGAAGGGTTTCGCGGGCGTCATGCAGACGTTCGACAACACCCGTCCGCTGGTGGCCGGCATGGCCATCGGTGTCGGCCGCGCCGCCCTCGAGGAGCTCCGCACCGTCCTCACCGACGCGGGTGTCGAGATCTCCTACGACAAGCCGGCCAACAACCAGCACGCCGCCGCCGCGGAATTCCTCCGCCTGGAGGCCGACTGGGAAGCCGCCTACCTGCTCGCGCTGCGCGCGGCATGGATGGCCGACAACAAGAAGCCCAACTCCCTCGAGGCTTCCATGTCCAAGGCCAAGGCCGGTCGCATGGGCACCGACGTCACCCTCAAGGCCGTCGAACTCGCCGGCACCACCGGCTACTCCCAGCGCCCCCTGCTGGAAAAGTGGGCCCGCGACTCGAAGATCCTCGACATCTTCGAAGGCACCCAGCAGATCCAGCAACTCATCGTCGCCCGCCGGGTTCTCGGGCTGGGCAGCGACAAGCTGAAGTAAGTTCTGGCACAAAGGAAGACCGGTGCGGGCGCATTCGTGGCTCGCACCGGTCTTCTTGTTTCCGGACGCTCTGGTCCGTGGTGGGTTAGAGACCGAGCGCCTTCAGCAGGTTGCCGATAACCGGGAGGGAGTCGGCGCTGCCGGTGCTGGTTTGCGCAGCGGACACGGTCACGGGCAATGTCGCGGTCGGGGGGCGGGAGCCAGGGTATCCAGCGCCGCTGGCGCAGCCATACGCTTCGATGGTGTGTGCGCCTGTAGTGGTCGGCGTCCACTGCACAGTGGCAAGCAGATTCGGGCCCGGCGCGATGGTTCCACCGCCGAGCAGCTGACTCGCGTCGGTTGCCGAATAGGGATCGAGGTCGATCGCCACAGCGAGGGTGGACTGCACCTGACAATGCACGGTGATCGTGTACGTCTGGTTGACAGTCAGGTTGGTGCCGCCGGACACGGTGATCGAGGTAGGCGCGGTATCGGCCGACGCGACACCGACACCCATCGCGCCGATGACCGCCAGCGCCGACGCGACTCCCCCGCCGATCCAACGGCCGCGTGTTGTTGTGCTCGTTCTTCTCCTGAATGCGTTTTCGAACCGCTTGCGGACTCGGCAAGTTCGCGAGTCGCGCGACACTAACGAGTCCCCTCGGCCGGAACAACGGGGTCGTATCGGTAGTCGGATCGGTCTCGGTTCACGCCGAATCCCGTACCGATCTCGAAGTCGCCGGTCGACGGACGAGCAGCGCTAGCTGCAAGCTGCCGGGTATGCGCGGGCACTGGCGGTCAACTGGGGCGCGGCTGCGGTGGTGGCCACTGTATGACCTGATCCGTGACGCCATCTACTGAGCCGCACGACTCAGCGACATAAGCTGGGAGTTTCGGGCTCTGGTTGCCCAAATGTGATCTACGCGGATAGGTTTCGCCGGTGCGTGGATTCAGTAGGCGGATGCTATTGGGGGCCGGTGCTATCGCCGCTGGGGGGATGGTGCGGGCGGGAACGGCCCGGGCGGGTGTGCCTGTGGTGGGGCCGGCGTTCGATGCCCAGTATCGGGCCATCACGAAGGTGGCCGGGGGGCGGTGGCACTGTCTGGTCAGCGATCTCGGGTCGGGGAAGCCGGTTCCGGTCGTCGAGGAGGACGCCGACTTCGTCATCGAGGGCGCCAGCGTACAGAAGCTGGCGGTGATGACCGCGGTGATGACCGAGGTGGATGCCGGGCGGATCAAGTTGTCGGACACCACGACTCTGGATGCCGATATGGTGGCCGAGGGCAGCGGGCTGTATCTGAACCAGGCGGTATTCGGGGATCAGCTGACGGTGGCGAATCTGCTGACGACCATGCTGCAGGTGTCGGACAACACCGCGGTGCGGTTGTTGTCGCGGTTCGTGTCGGGGGATCAGATCAACGAGATCTTGGATCGGCTGGGGTTCAAGGCGACCCGGGTGCTGCCGATAGCCGGGGAGAGCCGGTTCTATCTGGGGAACACGACGGCGCGGGAGAACAACGACCTGCTGTTCCGGCTGGCGTCGGGGACGCTGCTGTCGAAGGAGTCGACACAGGCGGTGCTGCGGATCATGACGTGGACCGCGGTGGGATACGCCGATGGGATCCGGCGGAACATGTCCTCGGACGAGCGGGCGCGGTTCGCCACCAAACACGGTGCGTCCGAAGACAAGCGGCACGACACCGGGATCATGTTCGACGCGGCGGGCGCGCCGCTGGTGGTGTTCTCCTTCTTCGCCGATCAGGCGCCGGACGCGGACAACTACGGAGCCACGAATCCGGTGGTGGAGGCGCATGCCACGCTGGGGCGGGCGCTGTTCGACACCTACACGCATCTGTCGCCGCTGCAGTCGTTCATCGATCCGAAGAAGATCGCCTCGGGCGGGCACTGAGCCGGCGCGGGAAGTATCAGCCCGCCAGTAGATTTCGCATGGCGGTGAAGACCTCGGAAGCGCCGCCCAGCGACCAGCCGCCGTCGACGGGGATGATGGCGCCGTTGACGTAGGTGGCGTACGGGGACGCCAGCCACAGGCAGCAGTCGGCGATCTCCTGGGCGGTGCCGTAGCGGCCCAGCGGCACGGATCTGGTCACCAGCTCGGACAATTCGGGAGTGGGAGCCAGGCGGGACATGCCCTCGGTGTCCTCGATGGGGCCCGGAACCACGGCATTGACGCGGACGCCCGCCCCCGCCCATTCCAGCGCCGCGACCTTGGTGAGCATGTCCACGCCCGCCTTGGCAGCACAGGCGTGGGCCTGCAGGGTCATCGGAACGGTCGACTGCGGCGCCGAGATGGTGATGACCGACGCCCCGGGCGTGCGTAGGTGCTCGCGGGCGGCGCGCAGGACATTGAAGGTGCCCTTCAGATCGATGTCCACCACGGCCCCGAAGGCCCGCGCCGACATGGATTCCGTTGCCGCGGGGAAGTTCCCGGCCGCGCCCGAGACCAGCACGTCCAGCTCGCCGAGCTCGGTGCAGGTGGCCGCGAGGCCCTCGGCGACCGCCTCGAAGTCGCGTACATCCGCGGCGAAACCCAGGGCGGTGACCCCGCATTCGCCGAGCGAGTCGACGGCCGCGCGTACCTTGTCCGGCGTGCGCGAGAGCACCGCCACCGAGGCCCCCGCCCGCGCGAAAGCTTGAGCCACAACGAGATTGATGCCGCTGGTACCGCCCGCCACGAAGACCGTCCGGCCGGAGAAATCGAAGAGGTCGCTCATCACCTGATTTTGCGGCGCTGTCTCGGCGCCGGTACCCGGATCGACCGGTTCGATACCGGATGGTGGCGCGGTCAGGCCACCGCGAGCGCGGTCAGGCGGCGGCGAAGCGGACGGCCAGCTGAGTGCGGCTGGCGCAGGCAGTCTCCGCCAACACCCGGCTGAGGTGCTTCTTCACGGTATCGACGCCGATGAACAGGCGCTCGGCGATCTGCCGGTTGGTGAGTCCGCGCGCGGCCAGATCCGCGACCTCCCATTCCCGGGGCGTCAGTTGCCAATTCGCGGTGGTGTCACGCCGTTCCCGGTCCCGGGCGAGCTGATCGGCGGCCAATGGGGCGAGGTGCCGTCGCAGGGCGTGCAGGACCGCGACGTCCCGTTCCGGCACCCGTAGCGAGTCAGCCACGGCCATACCGACATACAGCACACCGGCGGGTCCGCCGTCCACCAGCATGGCGGCCTTGTCATTGATTCCGTTGGGGCGCAGGAAGTCTGTCAGGAACGGGGTGGCGCCGGGCACCTCGCTGAGCCGGATGACGCCCCGGTTCCGCAGCAGATCGGCGACCATCTCGCCGCGCAGAGGATCCGCGTCGATCCACCGCGCGGCGTAGTCGGCGAGGAACTCGGAGGTGTACCCGCCCTGGATGCCGCAACCCTCACGGATCGCATCGTCCAGCGAATCACCGTGCAGCACAGCGACTCCGGTGAATCCGAACCAGCTCTGCAGGGCGAGCAGCAGCCGCTCCCGGAACTCGGTCAGATCCCCGGCCCGATCCACCGATTCGAGCACCCCGATCAGCCGCCGATGATCCTCGGCGCTCAGCGGGTCGCCCTCGGGGAGCGGGCGGGGACGGCGAGTGGGGTCGGTGAGGGCTCCGGTCACCGGTCCATATTCCACCTTTGGGCCATACCGGAGCACGCCGCGCGCGGGCATTGTTGGGGACAGCACTCCGGCGGACCCGCCGGAAGAACCGATCAAGGAAGCGACCCATGACTGCACAGACCTCCCGCCGCTGGCTGATCACCGGAGCGAACAGCGGTTTCGGCGCGGCCTTCACCGCGGCCGTGCTGGCCGCCGGTGACGAGGTGGTGGCCGCGGTCCGTCGTCCCGAGACGATGGCGGACGTGGTTGCCGCGCACCCGGGCCGGGTGCAGGTGGTGACCCTGGACGTCCGCGATCCGGCCGCCGCGGAACGAGCGGTCAAGGAGGCCGGGCGGATCGACGTCCTGGTCAACAACGCGGGCTACGGCATCGTCGGCGCGATCGAGGAGACCACCGAGGCTGATCTGCGGGACGCCATGGAGGTCATGTTCTTCGGCCCGCTGCGCCTGACCCAGCTGGTCCTGCCCCAGATGCGCGAGCGCCGCGCGGGCGCCGTCGTCCAGCTGACCAGCATGGGCGGATTCCTGTCCTTCGCGGGCGTGGGCGCCTACAGCGCCGCCAAGGGCGCGCTGGAGCTGGCCAGCGAAGCCCTTGCCGCCGAGGTGAATCCGCTCGGCATCCAGGTGCTGATCGTCGAACCCGGGGAATTCCGAACCGGTTTCGCCAAGCCCGCCGCCCTCACCATCGGCTCCGCCATCCCGGACTACGCCGGCACCGTGGGCGCCATCCGCGACGGCCTGCCCGCCTCCGATCAGCAGCAGCAGGGCGATCCCGGCAAGGCCGCGGCCGCCGTCCTCGCGGTGGTCGGCCAGGCGGACGCCCCGCTGCGCCTGGCCCTGGGCCCGGATGCGGTCGGCGCGATCCGCGGCAAGCTGGCCACCGTCGCCGCCGAACTGGACGCCACCGCCCACCTGGGCCTGACCACCGGCTTCTGAACCCGGATCTCAGAGCCCGGATACGCGAACAGCCCGCCGAGTGATCGGCGGGCTGTTCGCGTGAGCTCGCTACTACAGGGCCGCGAGCGACGAGCTGCCGCTGGTCATGGCGGAGACGATGTTGGCGAGCACGGCGAGCAGTTCCATGAGATTCCTCATCGATCGGGGGAAGGGGAACCCGCAGCCTTGGCGATCGGGGTTACGAGCAGGCTATCGGCAGGTGAATACGACAGGGCCATTCGCTCAGAATTGCCGTGCCTGTCGTGACCGACGTTGCTGTGTCTGTCGTGACCGGAATTGTGTAACGGCGGTCACATACCGCTGTTACGGTGACGCTACCGCCGTCGGGTCCGGGCGGCGGACGGTTCGTCAACGGAGGTGGTCCGCATGGCCTCGGTTCTGCATTCGGCTCGGCAGCGCTTGGTGCACACCGGTGAAGCGCTCAGAGGCTTGAAGCGGCTGCGGGAGCTGGGCCTGAGCGATCCCACCGATCCCGTGGAGACGGTGCGATTGCTCAGGGACGCCAGGGTTTTCGGGCCGCCGGCGACGGCCGTACGGCGCGGGGCGCGCCTGTTCGGGGACCTGCCGGCCCTCGCGGACGAGCGCGGCGAGCTCACCTACCGGGAGCTGGACGAGCAGTCGAACGCGCTGGCGCGCGGCCTGCAGCGCTCCGGCGTCAAACCCGGGACCGTGGTGGGCGTGCTGGCCCGCGATCACCGGGGCCTGGTGCTGACCATGGCGGCGCTGGGCAAACTCGGCGCCCGGCTGGCACTGATGAACACCGGATTCGCCAAACCTCAGTTCGCCCAGGTGTGTGAGCGCGAGAACGTGCGAGTCGTGTTGCACGACAGCGAGTTCCTCGGTCTGCTCGATGCCCTGCCCGCAGACCTTCCCCGCGTACTGACCTGGGTCGACGAGGGCACGGAAGTACCGTCCGGGGTAAAGACTCTGGACGAGCTGATCGAGTCCAACGCGCCGACGCCGCTGCCCGCGCCCAAGAAGCCGGGCGGATTCATCATTCTCACCTCGGGCACCACCGGCCTGCCCAAGGGCGCACCGCGCGAGCGCACCGGCCCCCTCTCGACCGTGCAGATGGTGGACCGCATCGACTTTCCGCAGCAGGGGACGATGATCATCGTCTCCCCCATCTTCCACTCCACCGGATTCGCGACCTGGCTGACCGCGTGCGCCTTCGGCAACAAGGTGGTGGTGGCGCGCCGCTTCGACGCCGAGCGCACGCTGCGCCTGATCGCCGAGCACCGCGCCGACATGCTGGTCGCGGTGCCGACCATGCTGCATCGAATGGTGGAGCTGGACAAGGAGATTCGACAGAAGTACGACACCTCCTCGCTGACCGGGATCGTGCTGGCCGGTTCGGCGCTGTCGCCGGAACTGTCGGTGCGCACGGCCGAGGTGTTCGGGCCGGTGCTCTACAACCTGTACGGCTCCACCGAATGCGCGATCGCCTCGGTCGCTCGGCCCGAGGATCTGACCCTCGCGCCGGGGACGGCGGGACGGGCGCCGCTGACCTGCGAGGTGGCGCTCTTCGACGACGACGGGACGCGCGTTCACGGCAAGAACGTGACCGGCCGCGTGTTCATCCGCTCGGGCTCGCCGTTCAAGGGCTACACCGACGGGCGGATGAAGGAGGTCATCGACGGCTATATGTCCAGCGGCGATGTCGGGCACTTCGACGATCGCGGACTGCTGTTCATCGACGGCCGCGACGACGACATGATCGTCTCGGGCGGGGAGAACGTCTTCCCGCAGGAGGTCGAGAACCTGCTGCTGGAGCGTCCCGACGTCTTCGACGCGGCCGTGGTCGGGGTGAACGATGTCGAATTCGGTAAGCGGCTGCGCGCGTTCATCGTTCCCGAGCCGGGAATGGAGCTCGCGCCCGAGGAGATCCGGACCTATGTGAAGGCCAATCTGGCCCGCTACAAGGTGCCGCGGGACGTCTTCTTCCTCGACGATCTGCCGCGCAATGCCACCGGAAAGCTGCTGCGCCGCGTCCTCGTGGAATACGAGCCTCCCGTAGCGAGCCAGTAGAGGGGCCCGCACCACCGGAATTCGGCCCGCTCCCCTACCGGGCGCGGGCCCGAATGGCGTCCGCGACACGGCGGCAATCATGGGATCCCGGCCACCAGCCGCGCGGTCTATTCGTTACCGCTAGTAACGGAGACCTCGGCCACAACTCCGCTGCCTGCGCTTGCTAGGGTTAGCACCGCACTGGATCTCGATGTTGCGGTCCCGGCCGACTCGTCCGGCAGGCGATCGCGGAAGGTTGTACCCATGCCACTTGCCCTTCCATCGGCTGCCACGGTTCTTCGCAGGGCCGGCGATACCGCGCTCAGCGTCAACGCCATGGTCCGCGGCGGACTCTTCAGCCCGCTGCGCCCCGATCACGCGGTGCGCTCGGCGCTCAATGTGCTGAAGTTCGGTCCGTTCGCGGGCGCGGTCGTGCACGCGGCCAACACCAATCCCAAGTCCGCGGCCATCGTCGACGAGCGCGGCGAGCTCACCTTCGAGCAACTCGACCAGCAGTCCAATGCCTTCGCGCGCGGCCTCGCCGCCCAGGGCCTGGGCCCCGGCGACGTGATCGGCGTGCTGGCCCGCGACCACCGCGGCATGGTGCTGAGCCTGGTCGCCGCCGGCAAGCTGGGCGTGCGTGCGGTCCTGATGAACACCGGCTTCGCCAAGCCGCAGTTCACCGATGTCGCCGCCCGCGAGAACGTCAAGGCCGTGCTGCACGACAGCGAGTTCTTCGACCTGATGTCGGCCATCCCCGCCGAGATCCCGCGCATCCTGACCTGGGTCGACGAGAAAGACAATGCCGACCCGTCGATTCCGACCATCGATTCGGTGACCGCCGGGCAGTCCACCGCGGCACTGGCCCCGCCGGAGAAGCCGGGCGGCATGGTCATCCTGACCTCGGGCACCACCGGCACCCCGAAGGGCGCGCCGCGCGACAAGGTCAGCCCGTTCATCACGGCCCAGTTCCTGGATCGAATCCCGTTGCCGCGCAACAGCACCGTGGTGATGGCCGCCCCGATCTTCCACGCCACCGGCCTGTCGCAGTTCACACTGTCGATCGCACTGGGCAACCGGGTGGTCTTCCAGCAGCGCCGCTTCGATCCCGAGGGCACACTGGCCAACATCCAGAAGTACCGCGCCCAGGGCCTGACCGTGGTGCCGACCATGCTGCAGCGCATCCTGGATCTGCCCGAGGAGACCCTGGCCAAGTACGACCCGAAGCAGACGCTGAAGGTCATCTTCGCCGCCGGCTCGGCCATCCCGCCGGACGTCGTCACCCGCACTCTCGACTACTTCGGCGAGACCCTCTACAACGTGTACGGCTCCACCGAGTGCGCGGTCATGACCGTGGCCACCCCGGCGGAGCTGCGCAAGGCGCCGACCACCGCGGGCAAGGCGCCGGTCGGCATCCGCGTCGCGCTCTACGACGAGAACCGCAAGCGCATCTCCGCGCCCAATGTGACCGGCACGATCTTCATCGAGAACGGGCACTCGTTCAAGCAGTACACCGACGGCCGCACCAAGGAATACGTGGACGGCCTGATGTCCTCCGGCGATGTCGGTCACTTCGACACCGACGGGCTGCTGTTCATCGACGGCCGCGACGACGACATGATTGTCTCCGGCGGCGAGAACGTCTTCCCGCAGGAGGTCGAGAACCTGCTGTCCAACCGGCACGACATCCTGGAGGCGGCGGTCGTCGGCGTCGACGACCGCGACTTCGGAAAGCGGCTGCGCGCCATCGTGGTTCCGGGGCCCAACTCCAAGCGGGACGTGCAGGAGATCAAGGACTACGTGAAGGAGAACCTGGCGCGCTACAAGGTGCCGCGCGAGGTGATCTTCCTCGATGAGCTGCCGCGCAATGCCACCGGCAAGTTGCTGCGCAAGCCGCTGATCGAGATGGACGCCACCGAGGGCTGACCAAACTCGTTCGTGCCCCGCCACTTCAGTGGTGGGGCACGAAAGTTTGCCTGGAATTCGATCGCTATTATCAGCGCGTGAGTTCCGTGTCCGGCCGCCGTGCGGCGCAAACCAGCAGCGATGCTGCGGTATTGCGTGGCGCGGCGGCCGGTTCGGTTTCCGGCGCGCTCGCGGTCGCGGCGCACGGCTGGATCTCGGGGGCCGCGCCCCTGGAATCGGGGCCGTTGACGCTGTTGGTAGCCGCCTCGGCTGCGGTCGGCGCGGTGGTAGCGAGTGTGCACACGCTGCGCACCACGGCGCTCGGGCTGGTGGTCGCCCTGATCGGCGGACAGCTGCTCGGGCACTTCGCCATGATGTGGGGCTCGCCCGGCAGCATGCACCATCAGCACCACACCGCCTCGATGTGGAGTCCGGCCATGCTGGCCGCGCACCTCGTGGCGGCCTGCGCAGCGGCCGTGGTCATTCTGGGCGCGGAGGCGGCCTATCGGATCGGCACCACGGTGCTGGCCTGGGCGCTGCCGCGGCCGATCGCACTGCCGGTCCTCACCGGTCCGCCGCTGCTGCCCATCCCGCACCGGGATCTGGTCGTGCTGCGCATCTTCGCGGCCGACGTCTTCCGCACCCGCGGTCCACCTCTGCTCGTTCGAGGCTGATTCCTTTATTTCACCCGGGCACATGGGCTTTCACGGCCGTGTGACTTCGCTGTACGCCCGCGGCCGTCGCGGTGGTGTCATGCGCGTCCCGGTATTCCATGACCGCTGTGCGTACGCGGTGGCAGTCTCGTGCGCGCCATGAGGGGGTCCTGGCATGCCCGGACACAGCGCCGCATCGACGTGCCCGCTCCGATACCGCGTGTTCCCGGGTGTTCCCTCGAACCCGAAAGATCGCTGGTGACAATCACTGAGAGCGGTGTCGAGACGACACCGCCGCCCTCCCCTACCCGGACGACGGAGCCGCCGCCCTCCGGGCAGGCTCCGAAACGCAGCGCGGGCAACGCCTTCCAGGCGCTCATGCTGCGACTGCACTTCTACGCCGGTGTCTTCGTGGCGCCGTTCATCCTGATCGCGGCCGTGACCGGTGCGCTCTACGCGATCTCGCCGACGCTGGAGACCATCACCTCCAGCGGACTGCTGCACACCGATTCGACCGGTCCGGCCAAACCGTTGCAGGAGCAGGTCGCCGCCGGGCAGGCGGCGGAACCGAACCTGGCGCTGGTGGCGGTGGCCCCCGGGCAGAAAGCCGGGGAGACCACACGGGTCATCTTCAGCGATCCGTCGCTGGGTGAATCCGAGCGGCGCGCGGTGTTCGTCGACCCGGCGACCGCGCAGCCGGTGGGCGACAGCGTCGTCTACGGCAGCTCGGGCGCGCTGCCCATGCGCACCTGGATCGACCGGCTGCACAAGGATCTGCACCTGGGCGCGTTCGGCCGCTACTACAGCGAGTTCGCGGCCTCCTGGCTGTGGCTGGTGGCGCTGGCCGGGCTGGTGCTCTGGTACCGGCGGGTGCGGGGGCGGCGCGAGAAGCGTTCGCCCGGCTGGCTGGTGCGGCCGGATCGGTCGAAGCCGCGGGCCCGGACGCTGAATTGGCATGCGGTGGTGGGTGTCTGGATTCTGCCGGTGCTTCTGCTGCTGTCGGCCACCGGCATGACCTGGTCGAAGTACGCGGGCGACAATGTGACCCAGTTGCGGCGGGCGCTGAGCTGGACCACGCCCGCGGTGAGCGCCACCCTGCCGGGTTCCGGACCCGCCATGCCGGCGGGCGGTGAACACGACCATCACGGTGGCGGTGCGCCCATGCCCGCCGCGGGCAAGGCGGCGCTGGTCGACACCGTGTACGGCGTGGCCCGGGCCAATGGCCTCAACGGGCCGCTGGAGATCAGCATTCCGGCCAAGGACGGCACCGCCTTCGTGGCGCAGGAGCTGCGCCGGCCCGGGCAGTACACCCGCGATGCCATCGCGGTGGACGGCGCGACCGGCAATGTCACCGACAAGCTGCCTTACGCCGATTGGCCGCTCATGGCCAAGCTGACCAACTGGGGCATCCAGTTCCACATGGGTCTGCTGTTCGGCCTGGCCAATCAGCTGTTGCTGCTGGTCATCATGGCCGGGCTGGTCACGGTGATCGTGCGCGGCTACCTCATGTGGTGGCGGCGCCGCCCGACCAAGGAGTCGAGCCTCGCCGTGGGCAAGGCCCCACGCCGGGCGCTGGCGCAGACCCCGCTGATCGTCCTGGCGCCGTTGGCAGCGGCCGCCGCGGTGGTCGGCTGGTTCGCGCCCATGATCGGCATTCCGCTGCTGGCCTTCCTGGTGATCGACGTGCTGGCGGGTGTGGGAGCCCGCCTTCGCGCCACCGCCTAGTTCAAACGAGAACCGCTGAGCGACAAGGCCTCCGGGCCATGCCGTCGGCCGGTCACATCCTCTCGTGGCTCACGCACAGAGAAGAGCCACGCCACCCGTGCGGACCCTGACCCGCACCGACGAAAGCCGTAACCTGATGAAGCTCAACAAGTTCGCCATGTCCGCCGCCCTCCTGACGACCGCGCTCGGGGTCACCGCCGGAACCGTGAACGCCGCACCCGCCCCGTCCGACGCGGGTGTCGTCAACTACACGGCCACCACCGGCGAGAAGGACCTGGTCATCCGCACGGATGCCGGGTCGCTGGTGGTCGACAACGGTGTCCTGAAGATCCGGGCCGCCGACGGCACCACCGTCGCCGGCACCGAATTGTCTTTCCGGGTAGACGATTTCGTCTTCCCCGTCGCGGCCGACATCCACGACCGCGTCGCCACCCTCACCCCCCAGTTCGACGCCGCACACGCGGTCTACCAGCCGGTCGCCCTCCCCTTCGAGAGCAGCGCCCCCTGGAAGTCCGACTACGAGCGCGAACAAGCCGCCTGGAGCCGTATGACGAGCACCCTCTCCATGGGCGCCACCATCGGCACCCTCGCGGGCGGACTGGGCGGCGCAGCCCTCGGCTGCCTCCTCGGCGCAGTAGGCGCCGCAGGCCTGGTCACCCTCGGCTCCGCAGGCGTCCTGGCCGCCATGTTCATCCCCCTCCTCGGCGCGGCAGGCACCGGCTGCCTCATCGGCGCCGCCTCCGTCGGCTTCCTGGGCACCATCGCCGGCCAACTCTTCGTCACCGCCCCGGTAGCCATCGCCGCCGCAGTCCAGTACTTCACAACCATCAACCAGCCCAGCATCCAGCCGGCCAAGTAGACCGAAAACCGTTCGCCGCCATCCGATCTCGAGCCACGCGATCGGATGGCGGGTTCAGGTCCGCGGTCGACACCACACGGTTGCCGGTCGGCGTGGGTCGACTCAGGGGAGGCGGTGGGCGCCGGCGGAGGGGGTGACGGTGTAGTCGCGGGGTGGGTTGAACCCGTTGGCTGAGAAGGCTTCTCGGACGGACGTTCGTACTTCCGGGACGCGGTCCTGGTCGACGAGGGCGAGGATGCTGCCGCCGAAGCCGGCGCCGGTCAGGCGGGCGCCGTGGGCGCCGGCGGAGAGGGCGGCGGTTACGGCGGTGTCCAGGGGTGGGGCTGAGACTTCGAAGTTGTCTCGGAGGGAGGTGTGGCCTTCGGTGAGGAGGGGGGCTATGCGGCGGGGGTCGGCGCCGGTGCGCAATTGTTCGGCAATTCGCAGGACACGGGCGTTTTCGGTGATGACGTGGCGGGCGCGTCGGCGGAGGACGGGGTCGGGGAGGTGGTCGGCTTCGGCGGCGAAGGGGACGTCGCGGAGGGTGCGGACGCCCAGTTGAGCTGCGGCGGCGGCACATTCGGCGCGGCGGGCGGCGTATTCGCCGTCCACCAGACGGTGCGGGGTGCCGGTGTCGATGATCAGCATGGAGAGGCCGAAGGCGTTCAGGTCGAAGGGGATCTGTTCGGTGGCGCCGGTACGGGTGTCCAGGAAGAGGAGATGGCCGGGGGTGCAGAGCAGGGAAGCGGACTGGTCGAGGATGCCGGTGGGGACGCCGGCGTAGACGTTCTCGGCGGTGCGGGCGATGTCGACGAGTTCGGACACGGTGACCGCGGGGGCGAAGAGATCGCGCAGGGCGAGGGCGACCGAACAGGACAGGGCCGCCGAGGAGGACAGGCCCGCGCCGATCGGGACCGTGCCGTCGAGGTCGAGGTCGATGCCGGGCACCTCGTGGCCGCGGCGCTCGAATTCGCGGACGACGCCGAGCGGATAGTGCGACCAGGCAGGGAGATCGGACCAGCCGGCGGCGCCGAGGGCGGCGGTGGTGGTGTCGACCGCACCGGGCCGCTGCCGGGATCTCAGCCGCACCACGCCATCCGGTCTGGCCAACGCGGTGCAGGTCACACCCAGTGGCAGGGCCATCGGCAGCACGTAGCCGTCGTTGTAATCGGTGTGCTCGCCGATGAGATTCACCCGGCCCGGAGCCCACCAGCGTGGCGCCGTCGATTCCACTTCCGGCTCCTGTTCACAGGGTCGCGCAGGCCGTATGGTTCGATTCGCAGGGAGCATAGCGAGTCTCTCGGAAAGCAGTCCTGCGGGTTCGCCGAACTCCGCTCCGGAGCGGGCGTTTTCATGTCATGATCGGATCGGTTGCCCAGATAGTGGCAGCGCCTTCGTCGACCGGGCACTCTGCCACCGCTGCGTGGGGACCTATGCTCGTACCGCAACACTCGGTTGATGATCGGCGGTGTTTTTCGAGTACTGCTCGGACAAGGGGGGCTGGTGGGAACGGACGTACAACCGGCCGAACGGTCCGGTCCGCGGTTCAGAATCTGCTGGCGCACCACGCTGTTCATCGGTGGCGTCCTCATTCTCGGCCTGCCTATGGTGATCAACACTCGCGCGGTCGCGCTGGGAACCCTCTTCGTCTCGGTGGCCATCAGCCTCACCATGATCGGGCTCGGCGTACGCAAGTACCGCCCCCGCCATCCGCTGCCCTGGTACCTATTGTCCGCGTCCGCGGTGCAATTCGCCATCGGCACCGGGCTGCGCCACGTCTCCGAATCACAGCGCCACCCCTTCGACGATCTGTTCACCCTCAGCGGATACTGCTGCGTCGGCGTGGCCGCGGTGCTGTGGCTGCGCCCGCGCCAGAACAGCACCGATCACGATCTGCTGCTGGACTCGGGACTGATCGGCCTGGGCGCGCTGCTGCTGTCGTGGACGTTCCTCATCTCACCGGTGCTGCACATGACGCACCACACCCACTTCACCACCATCACCTCCGTCGCGGATCCGATCGTGGACGCGCTGCTGCTCACCGTGATCGTGCACTCGGTGATCACCGCGGCGCGCTCGGAGACCTCGCTGCGGCTGGTACACCTCGGCATGCTGGTGATCCTGGCCGGCGACCTGGCCTACAACCTGGAGACCGCGGGCTCGGCGGTCTTCGGCCGTCAGATCCAGCTGCTGCCATTGCAACTGGGATTCACCCTGATCGGCGCGGCCGCGCTGCACCCGAGCATGGTGGTCCTCGGCGGCCCCCGCGACATTCATCCACACCGGTCCCGGCAGCGGGCCAGCATCATCGCCATCGTGATGATCGTGGCCTCACTGGTGCCGGTGGTGGGCTCCAGCCTCGACACTCTCGACCGCGTGGTGGTGTCCTCGCTATTCGCCCTACTACTAGCGGGCGTACTGCTACGCAGTGAACGCGCCATCGAACGCAGCGCCCGCAGCGAACGGCGCGCGCAGTATCAGGCAGACCATGACATGCTCACCGGACTTCTGAACCGCGCCGCCCTGCTGCGGGCGCTGCATCGTAATCGGGACCGTTGGGCCGGACAGCCTTTGGCCCTGCTGTTCATCGACCTGGACGGCTTCAAACGGGTCAACGACAACTACGGGCACGCGGTGGGCGACGAGCTCATCGCCAATGCCGCGGCCCGCATCCGACGCGTGATCCGCCGCGATGACGCGGCCGCCCGCTACGGCGGCGACGAATTCGTGGTGCTGGCCCCGCTGGCGCAGCCGCAGGCCCGTCAACTGGCCGAGCGGCTGCTGGCCACCATGGGGGAACCGTTCGAGCTGAGCGCGGCCGAGGTGCGCATCGCGGCCAGCATCGGAATCGCCTGCACCAAGCCGCGGGAGACCGAGACCACGGTCTACGAGTTACTGCGCGAGGCGGATTCGGCGATGTACCACGCCAAGGAGTACTCGCTCGGCTACATCTTCCACGATGACCTGCGACGCAGCCGTCCCGACACCGGTCCGCGCACCTGGCACCGCGAATCCGCGGTGTGAGCCGGAGCGGGCTCCGCACAAGGGATGTAGCCCAACCCCGCACGAAAAGGGTTGGGCCGACTGTCCTCTACGTGAGCGGCGTCGCGTCAGGCCAGGTCTTCGAGTAGCCGACGGGCCGATTCGAGTTCGGCCTGCAGCTGCTCCACCTTGGCCTGCTGCGCGGAGCGGACCGACTCGTGGATGGAGTCGACGACCTCGGCGAACTCGGGGTGGAGGATCTTGGCGGCCTGGGCCACAGCGGAACTCGTGACGACGAGGCCCTTGATGGCGCGCTTCTTGCCGTTCACGACATCGAGGGTCCACTCGCCCTCGGCGGTGCCGCTGAGGGTGACCGTCACCTCGGGGGCCTTCGCCTTCTTGGCGGCGGCGCCGGCGGCATTGCGCGCCGGGCGCGAGGCGGCGGGCTTGGCCTTGACCTCGGGCGCGGATTCCGCGACCGGCTGCGCGGTCTCGATTTTGGCTTCCGGAGCGCTCGGCGCGGTGGCCGGCGTCGTCGCGGGAGACGACATCGTCACGGTGGGTTCCTTCCTGGTTGCCGTTTTCGGTTGAGCTCCGGCCGGTTTGGCCGGGTTCTGCCGGGCCGGTTTGGTCAGGGTCACCTCGGTGGGACCGAAGGACAGCACGTCCTTCGAGCCCGTCGGCTTCACCTGCAGGAAATCCCCCTCGGAGGGATCCCCGAGGGACATCACCTTTCCGGAACGGCCTTCCGGAACGCCGACCGCCACCGCGGTGAACCACACCATCGGTGGCCGGCCCGCGTCGATTTCCGCGGCGATCTGCCGAATTTCGGTATCCGACAAGGGCTGTGGCTTGGTACGGGTCGACATGGGGCACTCCGGGCGGACGGGGCGGACATCTGCGTGCCAAGAGCATGCACCATGGCACCGACAAATCCACATCCGGAGAACGCACATGGTCACCGCCCGAGAGCCAGTGAACCGTCAGCAATTCCTATAGGTGCGGCCCACAGAGCATGGCCGGCGCTGGTGATCCTAAGCGTCCGCCCCTGTCCCCACGCAACTTTCGAGGTCGCGCGACCGCACCGGCGTCCGATATGCGCGTATCGATCAGAGTTGCTCGACCCCGCGCAGCACACACCGCACGGTCTGCGGCCGCGAGACCGGATCCAGCAGCGTCTCCGTGGTGAAGTCCTGGGTCGAGCCCGGCGCCACCAGCACCTCGGTGCGTGTCCGTTCCAGATCCGTGGACTCCGGCGACATGAAACTGATCACCACCAGATACCTGTGCTCCACCACATCCCGATTGCTCACCACGGCCGTCGCCTGCCAGCCCGCCGAGGTGCCCGCACAGGCGGTGACGAAGGCGCTGCGCTGCATCTCGCCGCCATCGGTCGACGCCATCTCGGTGTTGGACTGGTGTGCGTGCGCGGAATCGGTGTGGCCGGCGTGGGCGCATCCGGTGAGCAGCGCCGCACATCCCGAGACGACACCGACGAGACCTCGGCCGGGGGTGATCATGAATCTCCCATTCCACCGCGCACTTCCGCCCCCGCAATCCTGTTGCGGCTGATTAGCCGCGCGCCGAGAGTACCCCAGCACGACCGCGTGTCGTCACATGACGGCATAGGCGTGTCGCCGTCCGAAATGGGCCATACGCTCGCATTTCGCGCACTCACAGGCACCTGCCTACGATCAGTGAGGTGAAGGTTCTCGGCGCATGCCCGCTCGACTGCCCGGATGCCTGCTCCTGGGTGGTGGACGTCCAGGACGGCCGGGCCACCGGCCTGCGCGGCAACAAGGAGCATCCGGTCACCCGGGGCGCGCTGTGTGTCAAGGTGAACCGCTACCTCGAACAGGTCCACTCCCCTGAACGCCTCACCCGACCGCTGCGCCGTGTCGGCCGCAAGGGCGAGGGCCGCTTCGAGCCGATCACCTGGGACGAGGCGCTCGACGAGATCGCCGGCAAGCTCACCGGCATCATCGCCGAATACGGCGGCGAGGCGATCTGGCCGTTCCACGGCACCGGCAGCCTCGGCTACCTCCAAGGGCTGGAGGGCTTTTCCGGCAGGCGATTCTTCAACGCGCTCGGCGCCTCCCTGCACGACCCGGCCATCTGCTCGATCGCGGGCAGCACGGGATTGAAATACACCCTGGGCACCTCGGGCGGCATGGACCCGGAGGACCTCGCGAAGTCGAAGCTGATCCTGTTGTGGGGCACCAATCCGCTCAGCTCGGGCCATCATGTCTGGAAGTTCATCCAGGACAGCGGCGCGTACACGATCGCCATCGATCCGGTGCGCACCCGCACCGCCGAACGCTGCGACGAGCATCTGGCCCCGCTGCCCGGCACCGATGCCGCGCTGGCGCTGGGCCTCATGCACGTGATCGTCGGGTTGGGGGCCGAGGACACCGAGTTCCTGGCCGCCCATACCGCGGGCTGGCCCGAATTCCGTGACCGCATCGCGGAGTACCCGCCGGAGCGGGTCGCCGAGATCACCGGGCTGCCGGTGGAGCGCATCGTGGCCCTCGGCGAGCGCATCGCCCGCACCCGGCCCACCGCCATTCGCGCCTCGCAGGGCATGCAGCGGCACGCGGGCGGCGGTATGGCGCTGCGCACCCTGGCCTGCCTGCCCGGCGTCACCGGCGACTGGGCGATTCCCGGTGGCGGACTGCACTATTCGACCAGCGGGCACTTCCGGCTCGATACGCCCGCGCTGATGCGCCTGGATCTGCTGCCGCATCCGGTCCGGACGCTGTCCATGACCCGGATGGGCGAGGAGCTGCTGGAGACCGACGGGCCGCCGGTGCAGGCGCTGTTCGTGATCGCGGCGAATCCGGTGGGCTCCAATCCCGATCAGCGACGGGTGATCGAGGGGCTCTCGCGCGAGGACCTGTTCACCGTTGTCCTGGAACATTTTCCGACCGACACGGTCGACTACGCCGATATCGTCCTCCCGGCCACCATGCAGCCCGAGCACCTCGATGTGCTGGCCGCGTACGGCAATCTCTATCTGGTCTGGAACGAACCGGCCGTGACCCCGCCCGGTGAATGCCTGCCCACCACCGAGACCTTCCGCCGGCTGGCCCGGCGCATGGGGCTGACCGAACCAGCGCTCTACGACTCGGATGAGGACCTGGCGAACCAGCTGCTGAAACAGTACGACGTCGACCGCCTGCGCGCCGAGGGCTTCCTGAAGATCGATCCGGGCCCCGTGCCCGCGAACAGGCTACGGTTCGTCTCGGACCGCGCGGCCAAGGCGGGCCACGATCCCCTGGCCGGATACACCCCGCCCGCCGATCCGGGCGACGGCCTGGTGCTCATCTCCGCGGCGTCGCACTACTTCCTTAACACGACCTTCGGCATCGATCCCGAATTACGCAGGCGCGCAGGCGTACCGACGATCACCGTTCATCCGGAGGACGCGGCGGCACGCGGCATCGCGGACGGTGATCCGGTCACCGTCCACAACGACCGCGGTTCCTTCGAAGCCACCGCCGAGATCTCCGACCGAGTCCGCCGGGGCGTCGCCGCGACCACGAAGGGGCGCTGGGCCAAGCACTCCGGCGGCTCGACGGTGAACGCCACGGTCGCGGAACGCGACTCGGACTTCGGTGGCGGCGCCGTCTTCCACGACAACCGGGTATCGATCACCCTGCGCCGCTGAGCGCCGGGTCGCTCAGGAGTTCAGCGTCTCCAGCACTCGCCGGGCCTGGTAGTCCGCGCCGAGCTGGTTGGGGTGGAACGGGACGGCGAGGCCGAGGGGGCTGCCGGAGAAGGGCAGGAGACCTTCGACCCAGCGGGTGCCGACAGGCTTGCAGGCGTCGTGGCCGGAGCTGCCGTCGTAGGTGTCGACGAAGTCGACGCCGGTCTCGTCGGCGACCCGGGCGAGCATGTCGTGCATCTCGATCAGCTTCTGCCCCAGCCAGATCGCGTCGGGGTCGGAGATGGGGATCTCGGGCCAGCAGCCGCCGTCGAGGCCGATGCCCTCGAAGTAGTCGAGGAGCAGGATGCGGGCGTGCGGGGCGCGCTCGCGAATGCCGGCGATGGCGGCGGCCACGCGGGGTTCGGTGCGGGCGATGTTCTGCGACATCCGGTCGACGCCGTTCACCACCATCTCGTTCAGGCAGGGGCTGACGGCAGGGTCGGCGGTGATGCAGTCGGAGACGGTTCCGGCCAGATCCGCGTCGTTGCCGCCGATTTCGAGGGTGACCAGGTCGGTGGTCTCGGTCAGCCGGTCGAACTGCGGGGCGTTGTCGCCGAGCACGGTGTGCTGCGGCCGGGTCATGTCGGCGGTGACCGCGCCACCGCAGGTGGCGTCGCGGAACACCGGCACGGCCAGGGCCGCGGCGACCTGCTTGGCGTAGTCGTGGACGCTCTGCGCGCAGCCGGCCGCGGTGAAGGCGGTGGTGAGCTGGCTCAGGGTGGCGTCGGCGGCCCAGGAATCACCCAGGGCCACATACTCGTTGACGGCCGGGGTATCGGCGGTGGCCGGGTCTGCCTGGGCGGCGACGGCCGGAATGATGGCGGCTAGGGCGGCGACGGTCAGCAGTACACGCGAGGTCTTCATGTCTGTTCTCCCCTGGACCAGCCCAATACCGAATGTCGGACTGTATTCAGTGCGGAACCTAACAGCTGCACGACCGCGGCGCGCGGCGAATTGAAACAATCTTCGGTCGCAACGTTTCCGGCCTCGGCTCAGACCCGATCCACCGACTCCAACCGCTCGTGTTCCGGCGACTCCACCCGCTCGTATCCCAGCAGGACATCGTGCGCGACCTCACCATCGGCGACCGTGACCCGGCTGAACACCGCAGGATAACCCCGGGCCATCACGGTGTAGCGTCCCTCGGTCAGATCCGGCACCACATAGCGTCCGGCGTCGTCGGTGCGGGTGATGGCGATCAGGTCCCCCGCCTCGTCCAGCACCGTGATCTGGGCATCGGGCACGCCGAGACCGCGCTCATTGCACGCCGACCCCGCCAACACCGCGCGCGGCGCCAATTCGATGTCGTGACGCAGCATTCCGCTGTCCGGCACGGTCAGGGTGACCGCGGAGGGACGCATGTGGTCCGCCACCGCGACCAGCGTGTAGGTGCCGGCCAGCACGCCGCGGCAGGTGAAGTCGCCGTCCACGGTGGTAACCGCCGAGCCGACCACATCGCCGAACGCGTCGGTGAGGGTGATGGTCGCATCGCCCAGCGGCGCACCGCGTCCCGCCGACCGCACCACGCCCGACACCTCACCGGAGCCGAGCAACGCCACGTCCAGGCTGAGCGGGCGGCTGCCGACCGAAATGGTCACGGCGGCGGGCTGATACCCGAACGCCGACACGATCAGCACATAGCCGCCCGCCCGCGGCACGCCGATGACATAGCCGCCGTCGGCTGCGCCGACGGCGCGCGACACCTGCCGCCCACGCTGGTCGATGAGGGTGAGCACGGTATCGGGCACCGACTGCCCGTCCTCGCGGTGCACGCAGCCCGAGACCGACAGTCCCGACGGCTGGACGAAGTGGAACTCGGGCTCCGGCTCGGGCTCCGGCTCGATGTCGGGCTCCGGCTCGATGTCGGGCTCCGGCTCGATGTCGGGCTCAGGCTCGGCCACCTCAGCCACCACCCGCACCGGAACATCCTGCAGCGGAATCTCTTTCATGAACATGAGCACGAACGCCGCTACCACCGCCACCGCGGCCGCCACTAAGAACACTCCGCCCATGGCATGGGTGAACCCGGTCAGGATGGGTACGCGCAGTTGCTCCGGCAGGGCCGCGATGCCGCTGGTATTGCTCTGGATCCGGCCCAGCTGCCCGGCATCGAATCCCGGCGGTAGCTGTCCGCCGAAGGCAGCCATGATCTTGCGGGGCAGCAGGTTGAACAGAATGGTCAGGAAGACCGCGACACCGAGCGTGCCGCCCATCTGCCGGAAGAAGGTGGCCGACGCGGTGGAGACACCCATATCGGTGCGCGGCCCGGCGTTCTGCGCCGCGATGACGAGCGTCTGCATGCACCCGCCCAGGCCGAAACCGATGACGCCGCAGTACAGCAGCGGCTGCCACAGCGGACTGTCGTAGTGCACCAGCGCGAACAGCACCGACCCGGCGCCGATCACCAGCGAGCCGAGCACCGGCAGCATCTTGTACCGCCCGGTGAACTTGGTGACGAGCCCGGACAATTGCGCGCCCAGCATGATGCCCATCACCAGTGGCAGCATGAAAAGCCCGGAGCGCGTGGGCGAATACCCACGCACCACCTGGAAGTAGAGCGGCACCAGCACGATCGCGCCGAACATCGCCACGCCGACGATGAACCCGCCCACGATGGCGATGCTGAAGGTGCGATTCCCGAACAGCCGCAGCGGAATCAGCGCGCTGTCCTTCATGAGGAATTCGACAACCAGGAACAGCACCAGCCCGGCCGCCGCGATGGCATAGCCGAGCAGGGCGCGATGTGAACTCCAGCCCCAGTCCCGGCCCTGCTGGGCGACGATGAGCAGCGGAACCGTGCCCGCCGCAAGGGTTATCGCCCCCAGCCAGTCGGTGCGGTGGCGGTGCCGCTCGAAGGGTACGTCCAGCACCTTGCCGACGACCAGGATCGCCAGCACGCCGATCGGTACGTTCACCAGGAACACCCAGCGCCAGCCGGAGAGTCCGAGAATGTGGTCGGCATTGGAGAAGAAGCCGCCCAGCACCGGGCCGAGTACCGTGGCGATGCCGAAGACCATCATGAAATAGCCCTGGTACTTGACTCTTTCGCGGGGCGGCACGATATCGCCGATGATGGTGAAGGCCAACGACATGAGCCCGCCGGCGCCGACGCCCTGCAGCGCACGGAATCCCGCGAGCTGATACATGGAGGTGGCGAAGGTGCAGGCCACCGAGCCGATCACGAAGACGCCGATGGCGATGAGGTAGCAGGGTTTTCGGCCGTAGATGTCGGCGAGCTTGCCGTAGAGCGGCGTCGAGATGGTGGCGGTGATGAGATAGGCCGTGGTGGCCCAGGCCTGCTTGTCGAACCCGTGCAGGCTGTTGGCGATGCGGACGATCGCCACGCTCACGATGTTCTGGTCCAGCGCCGCCAGGAAGACGCCCAGCAGCAGGCCGGACAGGATGGTCATGATCTGGCGGTGCGACAGCGTGCTCTCGATCGGCGGTGTTCTCTCGATCGGCGCGTTGGCGGCCGGGGCGACCCGGACCGGCGCCGCCACCCGCGACGGGATGGACACCGATGTCTGGGTGGAGCTATTAGTCATGTTTGGGGCCCTTGTCAGATTTCGACTGTCCGTGCGTGCGGTACTACTCGAAAAGACCTCGCCATGAAGCAATTCGGGCAGCCTACTCCCGCCGATCGGGGCCCCTCACACGAGGTGGCGGTTACGCCTCCGTTTGCGCGTAGAGCGGAATACCGGTGTGGAAGAAGCGAATGAGCCGCCCGATGCGCACACAGTGGTCGGCGCCGCGCTCGTAGTGGTGGGCCAGCAGCGCGATGTCGATGGCCATGGCCGGCCCGTGCGGCCAGCCGTCATCGGCGGCCAGCTCCACCAGCCGGCCGCGCAGCCGCTCCAGATTCTCGTCGCGCGGCACCAGCGCGCGATCCCGCGGCGGGTTCTGTGCCGCAATGACTTTGCCCGCCAGGTCCGTGAGATCGGTGACCGCGGCGGACATTTCCGCGAGCAGGTCGAGCGCCTGCCGCGGGGCCACGGCATTCGGATAGCGGCGCACCACCACATCGGCCACCCGGCTCAGCGCGCGGCTGACCGCGAGCAGGTCGTCGGCGATCTGCATGGCCGTCACCACCTGGCGCAGGTCGCGGGCCACCGGCGCCTCCAGGGCGAGCAGGATGACCGACCGGTCCTCACATTTCGCGTGCTCGATCTCCACCTGTTCCTCGAACGCGAACACCTCGTAGGCAGCAGTCAGGTCGCTGCCGAGGAGTGCCGCCGAGGCCCGTTCCGAGGCCTCGTGCGTCAGTCGCGCCATATGCGCGAGCTCGTCGGTCAGCGCCATCAGTTCGCTGGAGAATTTCGTGCGCACTCGCATATCTTCGCCGCCCACCCGCATACCTGCACACTATCGTGGCAAAACCTTTATCCCCGAATGACTCTCGGTTGTCGAGCCGAGAGAAAAACAGACCGACCAGAATTCTCTGTTCCTGCCAACAACGGCGGGTTCGATCGCGGGCCGCACCCTGGCCGGGCCGTGCCGAGGATCGAGCCCAGGATCACCAGCCCACTATCTCCACGCACCACCTGCCCCTTCCCGATCCGCGGGAGCGTAAGCCACGCCGCCGGCACGCTGGGTGGGGCAGCTGGATCATGAGCGGGAAACTTTCCCAACGAGAAACATTGCCCATTGGGCACGTTTTACGCATACTGGAGTCATGCCGGACGAACAGCCCCTCGGTCTCCGCGAACGCAAGAAGCTCGACACCCGGAAAGCCCTGAGCGACGCGGCCCTTCACCTCATGTTCGAGCGCGGCCTCGAGAACGTGGTGCGCGAGGACATCGCCGCCCGCGCGGGAGTGTCGGTGCGCACCTTCAACAACTACTTCACCGGCAAGTACGACGCGCTCGTCTACCGGCACCTGGCCCGACTCGGCAGCGCCGTCGAGATCCTGCGCTCCCGACCGGCGAACGAGCCACTGTGGGAGTCGCTCACGGTGGCACTGCTCGAACCGTTCGAGACGGAACTGGCCGAGTCGGCGCGCTACATGCCCACGCCCGCGGAGCTCGCCGAGGTCCGGAAACTGATGGCCGCCCCCGAAACCAGGGCCCTGCTGGCCAAGGGCGCCGAGGACAACCTCGTGGCCGCCATCGCCGAACGCACCGGCACCGATCCCGACGTGGACATCTACCCGCGGCTGGTGGCAGGAGCGGCGGGCGCCGCGCTCCAGGCTGCCTTCGAGGTCTACGCGCGCACCGCCCCGCCCGAACCCGTCACCCATCTGGTCCGCCAGGCCCTCGCGGCCCTTGCGGCGGGCCTGCCCCAACCGCCGGCCTAGCAGCACCGCTCGCGCCGGTTCCGCCAAATACCCTCAACGACAAGAGGTTTATTTGCCATGCCCGAAAACAAAGTCGACATCGTCATTGCCGGAGCCGGGCCGAACGGCCTGATGCTCGCCTGCGAACTCGCGCTCGCCGGCCTCCGCCCCATCGTGCTGGACCGGCTCCCCGCGCCCAGCCCCGAACCGAAGGCCAACGGCCTGGCCGGACAGGTGGTCCGGGTCCTCGATATGCGCGGGCTCTACGGCGCGTTCAGCGGCAGTCCGGGCGCACCGGCCCCGGTGCCGCGCTACATCTTCGGCGGCATGCCCCTGGATCTCACTGCCGTACAACCGAATCCGGTGCACCTCGTCTTCAAACCGCAGCCGGAGATGGTGGAGATTCTCACCAAGCACGCCGTCGACCTCGGCGTCGACCTGCGCTGGGGCCACGCACTGACCGACCTCGAGCCCGGCGACGACCAGGTCACGGTCTCGGTGACCGCACCCGACGGGCCCTACCGGCTGACCGCCCGCTACCTGGTCGCGGCGGACGGCGGAAGGAGCCTGGTGCGCAAGCGGATCGGGATCGACTTCCCGGGTATCACCTCCGACGCGCACGTCAGCCGAGTCGGCCACGCCACCCTGCCCGACGAGTTCCGCGCCGGGGACGGCGCCATCGATATTCCCGGGGCGGGCCGTTTCGGGCTCGGCCATCACCGGCTCGAACGCGGCATGTTCATCTTCGCCGAACTCGATCCGGGGCGGCCGATCATCGGCACCATGGAATTCCAAGGCGGCGAACGGTTCTCCGACGACGAACCCCTGACCTTCGACGAACTGCGCGACAGTGCCGAACGCGTCCTCGGCGTCCCGCTGCCCATCACACCGCCGACCGGCCCGGGCCCGCACACCCTGCGCCGCACGGTCGGCCAGAACACCCGGGTGGCGGAGCATTACCGGCAGGGACCCGTCCTGCTGCTCGGCGATGCCGCGCACGTTCATTCGGCCATGGGCGGGCCCGGGCTGAATCTCGGTTTGCAGGACACCGTCAACCTGGGCTGGAAGCTCGCGGCCGAAATCCAGGGGTGGGCGCCCGAGGGGCTGCTCGACACCTACGAGGCCGAACGACACCCGGTGGCCGAACGCGTGGTGATGTACTCGCTCTCCCAGGCGGCACTGGTCTCTCCCGGGCCGGAAATCACCGCCCTCCGGCAGCTTTTCGGCGAGCTGCTGCAGCTGCCGGAGGCGGCCTCGCATATCGCCGGGTTGCTGGCGGGCGCGGACAATCGCTACGACGTCGGTGACGATCATCGGCTGTCCGGCTACTTCTTCCCCGATTGCGCCATCGAAACAGCCAGTGGCGCAAACCGGATCGCCGAACTCCAGCGGGGCGCCCGTCCGGTGCTGCTCAGCTTCGACGCCGCTCTCGATCCGATTGCGGCCGTGGACGGTTGGACCGACCGCGTCACGCCCATCGTCGCCACGGCCGCCGAACCTCCGGCCGCCGCGCTGCTGATCCGCCCGGACGGATACGTGGCCTGGGCGGCGGATGACATCACCCCGGCCGCGCGGGAGAGCCTCCGGACCGCGCTGCACCGGTGGTTCGGCGGGCCGCGGGTCCTGGGAATCGACGTGCGGCCGAACTAGAGTCCTCCCATGGCGACATCGGCGGCGGGGTCGGCGGCGGGCGGTATCGGAGCGGCGGAGGCCGGGCGGGCCGCGCGGAAGCGAGTGCCGCGCAGGTCGCTGGGCGAGTGGCAGCCACCGGCCGATCGACCAGATCCGGTGGCGGTGCTGGAAAGGCAAGCCGCTACCCGGCTGCCCGAGCTGGTGCCGATCCGATACGCGCGGATGGCGGCCGGGCAGTTCCCGTTCTATCGCGGTGCCCCGGCGATCATGGCGGCCGATCTCGCGAGCGGACCGCACACCGGGCTGCACGTGCAGCTGTGCGGGGACGCGCACCTGTCGAACTTCGGGGTGTTCGCCTCGCCGGAACGATCACTCGTGTTCGATGTCAACGACTTCGACGAGACCCTGCCCGGTCCGTTCGAGTGGGATGTGAAGCGGCTGACGGCCAGTGTGGCGGTGGCGGTCCGGGCCAATGGGCATGACGACGCCGACGCGAGCGGGGCGGCGGTCGCGGCGGCGCGGGCCTACCGCGAGACCATGGTCCGGCTGGCGGGGCTCGGCGAGACCGAGGTCTGGTACGAGAAGGTCGACGCCGAGCAGGTGGCCCAGCTGCTCGGCCCGGCCGACCGCAAACGGACCGACAAGGTGATCACCCGGGCGCGGGCGCGCACCAGCCTGCACGCACTGGACAAGCTCACCGAACCCGGGCCCGACGGCGCGCCGCGCATCAAGGCCGAGCCGCCCCTGCTGCGGCCCGTGCCGAAAGAGCAGCACGCCGAACTGCTCTCGGTGCTCTCCGACTACCGGGACACGCTGCCCGAGGAGCGCCGGGTGCTGTTGGACCGCTACGAATTACGCGACATCGCCGTGAAGGTCGTGGGCGTCGGCAGTGTCGGCACCCGGTGCTTCATCGCGCTGCTGACCGGGCGCAATACCGGCGATCCGCTCTTCCTCCAGGTGAAGCAGGCCGAGCATTCGGTGCTGGCCGCGCACCTGCGGAGCAGTCGGTTCGCGCATCAGGGGCACCGGGTCGTGCACGGGCAGCGGCTCACCCAGTCGGCGGGTGACATCTTCCTGGGCTGGGCGACGGGACCGGACGGGCTTTTCTACTACTGGCGGCAGCTCAGGGACATGAAGGGCTCCGTGGTGATCGCCGAGATGTCCGTGGACCGGCTGCGGCAGTACGCGGCGCTGTGCGGGCACACCCTGGCGCGCGGACACGCGCGGTCCGGCGACAGGGCGGCCATCGCGGCATACCTCGGCGGCAACGACGTCTTCGACCAGGCCATGGGCGAATTCGCGCTGGCCTACGCCGATCAGACGGCGGCCGATCACGAATCCCTGCTCGCCGCAATTGATTCCGGACGCGTCAAGGCGGCCGAGAACGGCGGGTAGGACCAGCCCGGTCAGGGGTTGACGGCGATCACGAGCTTGCCGGTCGAGGAGCGGCCCGCCATCAGCCGGTGCGCGTCCGCGGCCTCGGCGAGCGGGAACTCGGCGGTGATGGGGAGCCGCACCTTGCCGGAGGTGGCCAGATCGAAAGCGTGCGCGGCGATCTCGTGCAGCACGTCCGGGGCCGCGACGCTCAGGCCGAGAATGGAGAACCCGGCGACCGAGCGGCCCTGCGGGTAGAGGTCGGGCGCGCCGATCTGCCACGGGCCCGCGCCGCCCGCATTGCCGAAGGAGACCAGCCGGCCGAAGCGGGCCAGCGAGTCCAGGGTCCGGCGCAGGGTGTCGCCACCGATGGACTCCAGCGCGAGATCCACGCCGCGGCCGCCGGTGGCAGCCGCGACATCGGTGTCGAAGGATTCGTTCAGAAACGCCGCGTCATAACCGTATTCGCGGGCATACTCGGCCTTGGCCGGACTGGACACCACGCCGTACACCGCGCCCGCCCCGGCGAGCTTGGCGATCTGGGCGACCACCGTACCGACGCCGCCCGCCGCGGCCTGCACCAGCACGGTCTCGCCCGGCTGCAGGCGGCCGACGGTGTGCACCAGCGCGTACGCGGTCGGCAGGACCGTGGGAAGCGTTGCGGCGGTGCGCAGATCGACGCCCTCCGGCACCGGGAACACCGTCGCCGCCGAGACGACCGCGACATCGGCATACGCGCCGCCGTCGGTGATGGCGGCCACCGGCTGACCGACCGCCAAGCCCTCGACGCCCTCGCCCACGGCCCGCACCCGCCCGGACAGTTCCAGGCCGGGCACGAACGGCAGCCCCGGCACCCGATAGCCCACGGCCCGCGCCTGCAGATCGGCGAAATTCACTCCGACATAGGCCACGTCGACGGACACCTGCCCGGGACCCGGCTCCGGCACCTCGAGCTCCACCGACCGCAGTACCTCCGGCCCACCGAATTCGTCGAATCGAATCGCACGCATGCCGCCACACTCCCTCTCCGCCCGCTCACCGGGCGGGTCGAACCACATCATCCGAACGCCGGACGCACCGCCTTGCAGCACCAGGCCCTCGCCGGCTATTCCGCATGCTGCCGCCCGCCGCCCACTTCCGCCACCCGGGGCGGCACGGCACCGGCCTTGTCAGCCAAGGCGATTGGCGTTGCGGGCGGTGCCGCGGTGGGCGGTGACCGTGGTGGGGTCCTCGGGCCAGGAGTGTTTCGGGTAGCGGCCGCGCAGGTCGGCGCGGACCTGGGGCCAGCCGGTGCGCCAGAAGGACGGCAGGTCGGCGGTGACGGCCACCGGGCGCTGGGCGGGGGACAGCAGGTGCAGCAGGATGGTGACGCGGCCGCCGGCCAGTCGGGGCGGCTCGGTCCAGCCGAAGATCTCCTGCACCTTGACCGCGAGCACCGGCGGGTCGACCGAGTAATCGAGGCGGACGCGGCTGCCGGAAGGGACCTCCAGACGTTCCGGGGCGAGCTCGTCCAGGCGGGCGGCCTCGGGCCACGGGAGCAGCCGGCGCAACGCCTGACCGGCGTCGGCACGCTCCAGGTCGGTGCGGCGGCGGGCGCTGGAAAGCTCAGGGGCGAGCCAAGTTTCGGCCTCGGCCAGCAGGGTTTCGTCGTCGACGGCGGGCCAGGGCGCGCCGAGGGTGCGGTGCAGGAAGCCGAGGCGCTGCCGCAGACCGCGGGCGTCCTCGTCCCAGCGCAGCAGGTCCAGGCCGGTGGCGCGCAGACCCCGAAGCAGGGCGGCGGACACCAGGCTCGGATCCGGATCTCGGAGCGGCCGCTCCGACAGCACGATCGCACCGAGGCGCTGCACGCGGCGGGCCACCAGATCACCGTCGGCCCACTCGACCTCGTCGGCGGTCTCCAGGAGGTTCGCGGCCGCCTGCCGGGCGAGCTGCTCATCGGCCTTGGCGGCCAGCCTGATTCGCCCCTCGGACCGGCCCGGATCACGCCCGGCCACCGCGATGGCCAGCCACTCGGCATCGCCGAGCCCACTGCCCGGCGGCAGGCTGACCGCGGTGCCGCCGGCCATCAGATAGCTGGCCGAACCGGGCGCGCGGCGTCGGGCCAGGCGTTCCGGATAGGCCAGTGCCGCAACGAGAGCCGGGTCGTCGACGCCGTTGCCCGCGACGAGTTTCGCGAGCCGCTGGGCCTCCCGCTGCCAGCGCGCGGGCCGTTCGCCACGCAGGTTACGCAGGGCAGCGGCCAGATCGACGCCGGGAGCGAGCGAATCGTCATCGAGCAGTGCGACCACCTCGGCGGCCGCCCGCGCCCCCACCTCGCTCGCCCCGTCCAGCAGGGCGCGGGCCAGGCGCGGATGCAATCCGACGGCCGCCATCCGCCGGCCCCGATCCGTCACCGTCCCACCGTCGTCCACCGCGCCGAGTGCTCGCAGCACCGCCCGCCCCGCCGCCAGGCCGCCCGCCGGTGGGGCGTCCCACCAGGCCAGTCCCTGGCCGTCGACGGTGCCCCAGCACGCCAATTCCAAGGCGAGCCGGGTCAGGTCGGCCGTGCGGATCTCGGGCTCCGGATACGCGGGCAGGGTCGCGTGCTCGTATTCCGGCCAGCACCGCCACGCCCAGCCCGGACCCTCGCGGCCCGCCCGCCCGGCCCGCTGCTCGGCGACCGCGGCCGAAACCCGCACGGTCGCAAGCCCGGACAGCCCGCGCCGATGATCGATGCGCGGTACCCGCGCCAGGCCGGAATCGACCACCGCTCGCACCCCCGGCACGGTCAGACTGGATTCGGCCACCGCCGTGGACAACACGACCCGCCGCCGCGCGCCCGGACGCAGGGCCGCATCCTGAGCCGCGGCGGACAGCCTGCCGTGCAAGGGCAGCACGTCGACGTCGGGCAGGCCCGACAACAGGTCGGCGGTCCGCCGGATCTCCCCCGCCCCGGGCAGGAAGACCAGGACGTCACCCGTACTGCCGGTCAAAGCCAGGCGCGTCACCCGCGCCACCTGCTGCTCGATGCGTTCCCGGGCGGCGGCCGGGATGTACTCCATCTCGACCGGGTACGCCCGGCCCTTCACCTCGAGTACCGGTGCGGCAGGCTCCCCCTCCCCGCCCAGCAAAACCGAAAGCCGGTCCGCCGCAACGGTCGCCGAGGTCGCGAGCACGCGCAGGTCCGGCCGCAGTCCGGCGCGGGCGTCCAGCAGCAGGGCCAGCAGCAGATCCGCGTCCAGGTGGCGCTCGTGGCATTCGTCGAGCACCACCACGTCGACGCCGGTCAGCTCCGGATCGTTCTGCAGCCGCCGGACCAGCAGCCCGGAGGTCACCACCTCGATCCGGGTCCCGGTCCCCACCTTGCGGTCCCCGCGCACCGAGTACCCGACGGTCTCCCCGACCCGTTCCCCCAGCAGCGCCGCCATCCGCGCCGCCGCCGCTCGCGCCGCCAGCCGGCGCGGCTCCGCCACCACCACGCGCCCAGCGGTGTTCGCGGCCAAGGCCAGCGGCACCAGCGTCGTCTTGCCGGTTCCCGGCGGCGCCACCAGCACGGCGGTCCCGCGCTCGCCCAGGGTGCCCGCGATCTCGTCGAGAGCGGGGCGTACCGGCAGGTCGGGAAGATCAGGCAGTTTCATTACCGATCAGTCTGCCGTCTCGAATTACCGGTACCGCGACCGGTTCGTGTCGCCACGCGTCGCGGGCGGAACCGGACTAGGGTGGTCCAGTCGATCTTGGGTGAGGAGCCGCACACCACATGGGAATTCGATCCCGCCGCTGGCCTTTCCATTCCGGATTCCCTGCGGCGCCCGTCCTCTCGGGCGTCGTCGCGCTGGGCGCGATGCTGCTACCCGCGACTCCCGCCGGGGCCGCGCCGCATCCGTGGGCGCCCGCACCGGTGAACAGCTGCGGCGAAACCGGATTCGACCCGCTGAATCGCCAGGCGGACCCGAAGGGCACGCCGCCGCAGGCCAACCAGACCATCAAGGTCCCGGTTCCGGCACCGCAGATCGTGACCGTCCAGGTGCCCGGCCCCAAACCCGACAGCACCCGCGTGGATCCGGTCGCGCTGCCCGCCGATCCGTGCGCCAACCCGTGCCCGGACATCCGCGATACCGCTCCGGCCCCGGCGAATCAGCCCGGCGGCGGCAGCGCGTCGATACCGCAGATCGAGATCACCCCCGAGCCGGAACCCATCCCGATCGTGGTGCCGGGCGGCGAACCGCCCGAACCTCAGGCCGCGCCCACCGCCGCCGTGCAGCCTGCCGCACCGGCGCCCGCGGTCGCGGCGGTGGCCGCGCCGCAGGTGGATTCGGTCCAGCTGGTCAACCAGGTCACCGGGCAGGGCTCGGTCAATCGCACCGATATGCGCTGGTCCGTCGACGGCACCGATCTCGGGCTCATGTGGGAAACCAAGCCCGGCCAGGTCGCCGTCGTGTTCGGCGACACCTTCGGCAAGGGCTGGAAGCCCACCGGCGCCGGCACCGACCAGCAGGACTGGCGCAGCAATGTGCTGGCCTACAGCAGCACTCGCGATCTGTCGCAAGGGCTGGTCCTCGACGACTTCGTGCAGAACAGCCGCTGCCATGCCACCGAGCTGCTCGACAGCCGCAAGATCAAGAACTTCGAGACCACCACCATCCCCACCTCGGGATTCGCGATCGGAGACCGCCAGTACCTGACCTACATGTCGGTCAATCACTGGTCCAAGATCCCGGGCATGTGGTCGACCAATCTCGGTGGCATCGCCTGGTCCGACGACAACGGCCGCACCTGGACCAAATCGCAGTGGGCCCGCTGGGACAACCTGTTCGGGGTGGGCCGCTTCCAGGTCGCCACCATGGTTCCGCACGGCGACTACGTCTACATGTTCGGCACCCCCAACGGCCGGCTCGGAGTCATCGGCCTCGCCCGCGTCCCCGCCGACCAGGTGCTCAACAAATCCGCCTACCAGTACTGGATCGACGGCACCTGGACCGCCGCCGACGGCGCCAACGAATTGCTCGCCACCCCACTGGTTTCCGGCACGGCCAGCGAACTGTCCATCCACTTCGACCCCGAGTCGAACCAGTGGCGGATGGTCTACCTCGACGTCACCCGCAACCAGATCGTCCTGCGCACCGCCGCCGAACCCCAGGGCGCGTGGTCGGATCCGACCCCGCTGCTCAGCACCGACGACTACCCCACCGCCTACGGGGGTTTCATCCACCCGTGGTCGACCGGCAAGGACCTCTACTTCACCATCTCCACCTGGAACAGCTACAACGTCTACCTCATGCACGCGAAGCTGAAGTGACACCGCGCGGCTGACGTGGCCCGCCGGCCGAACATCCCGGCTCGGTTGCCGTGAGGTGTCGGTTGTGCCTCGGATCGGTGGCGGCGGGTGTGGCGTCGCGAGGACCCGGACAAGCGGCCGTGATGCTGGGGCGATCGAGTCGCGGGTGGGCTCGGGTCGAAGGGAGTGGGGCGTTGGGGCTGCGGCGGCGTGAGGTGCTGGGCGGAATTGTGGGGCTGAGCGGGCTGCTGGTCGCGGGCAGCGCGGTGAGCCCGGGCGCGGGACGGCTGCCGCCCGACGCCCGGCCCGCGCGGATCACGCTTCCGGTGCCGGGTGACGGGCGTCAGCTGGGCCCACGCCAGCGTCCCCGGGTCGACGCGGCCGATGGCACATTGACCTCGGTCAGCTGGATCGATGAGACCGGACGGGCGCTGCCGGGCACGCTGTCGCCGGACGGCAGCGCCTGGATCGCCGCCGAACCGCTCGGCTACGGCCACACCTATACGGCCACCGCGGTGGCCAACGGGCGGACCGGGGACGTCACCGTCACCGGCGTCTTCACCACGATCCAGCCCCAGACGCTGGCGAATGTCTCACTGCGCTCGAACAATCTGAACGATCTCGAGGACGGCGAAACCTACGGCGTGGGCCTGGTCCTGGTCGCGCACTTCGACGCGGCCGTGGACCGCGCCGCCGCGGAACGCACCCTCCAGGTCACCACCGAGCCGCCCGTGCAGGGCGTCTGGTACTGGCTCGACGACCACAACGCGCACTGGCGGCCCGAGCTGTATCACACCCCCGGCACCCGAATCACGCTGACGGCGAACGTGTTCGGCACTCGGCTCGGCGACGGGGTGTACGGCGGGGACGATCAGCGGGTGTCGGTCGTGATCGGTCCCGCGCACGTGTCCATCGCCGACGACAACACCAAGCAGATCGAGGTGTACGAGAACGGCAACCTGATCCGCACCATGCCCACCTCCATGGGACGGGGCGGCACCGCCGTGGTGGGCGGCCGGGTGCTGTCGTTCTGGACCCATCCCGGGGTCTACACCGTGCTCGACAAGAAGACCGTCGTCAGCATGGACTCCTCGAGCTACGGCCTGCCCGTCGACTCGGGCCTCGGCTACCGCGAGAACATCAACAATGCCGTCCGTATCAGCCACGACGGCATCTACCTGCACGAACTCGCCTCCACGGTCTGGGCGCAGGGCAATACGAACGTCTCCCACGGCTGCCTCAACCTCAGTCCCGGCAACGCCGCCTGGTTCTTCGACTTCGCCAATCCGGGCGATGTGGTCGAGGTCCGCAATACCGGCGGCGATCCGCTCGACATCTGGCAGGGCGGCGACTGGACCATCCTCTGGCCGGATTGGCAGCGCGGTAGCGCGCTGGCCTGACGGGTTATTGCGCCCGGGGCGAGCCGACGGGCTCGGGCTTCAGTCCGTCGTGTCGGTGCGGGTGAGAACGCCCCGGAGAATGACCGCGACCAGTTCGCGCAGTTCGGCGGCGATCTGCCCGTGGCCGGTCGGGCGGCGGGCCCAGCGGTACAGAACGCCGAGGTAAGCGTCACGCAGGAGGTTGCCGACGAGAATCGGATCCACCCGGGAATCGATGTCGCCGCGGCGGATGCCGATCTGAACGATCCGCGCGAAAACCTCAGCGGTGTAGGGCTCTTCGGTGAGGGGGCGGCCCATCTTCACCCATGCCGTCAGCATGATCCTGGTGACTCCGCGGTGCGCCTCGCCGAGCTGGGCGAGACCGTCCATGCACAGGTGCAGCAGGACGCCGGTGTCCTCCGTCTCGCTACCGAGCCGCTGCTCCATCCGGTCCATCAGCGTGCGGCGGCGGTCCTCGGCCCACTCGGTGATGAGGTCTTCCTTGCGCGGAAAGTGGTTGAAGAAGGTGCCGCGCGAAACGTCGGCGCGTTCCGCGATCTCCTCGATAGTCGTTGCCTCGTAACCCTTTTCCGCGAACAGCTCCAGCGCCGACGTGTACATCCGGGCTCGGACCCGCTGCCTGTTCCGCTCCCTGCGGCCGATCACAGGCACGGATATCTCGGTCGTGGTCCCCATGATTCACTCCCCCTCAGGTCCGGCTCCCCACCGGGCCATACGTTTTCGGATCCTAGCCCGCCCCAACGCGACGCAGCCCCGGAACCAGTGGTTCCGGGGCTGGGGCGGGCGCGCGGTCAGGAGGCCAGGGAGCCCAGGAAGTTCAGCAGGATCTGGGCGTCGTCGCCGTAGTCGACGTGGGCGTTCGAGGCGTAGAAGGTGGCCATGTCGACGCCTTGCCGGCTCAGCTCCAGCAGGTCGTTGATGCTCTCGGGGCCGCCGATGCTGAGCAGGGTCTGCGCGGCGACCCGCAGGTCACCGCGGACGGCGTTGGTGAAGGGGCCGATCACGGAGCCGGCCAGGTCGAGTCCGGCGGGGGTGAGGGTCGCCAGGGCGGCGGCGACGGCGGCCCCGTCGTTGCGGGTGAAGGATTCGACTGCGTGCCACAGCGTTTCCTGCATGCGGCCGACATCCCCGGCGATCTTCAGAATGTCGATCTGGGTGAGGGCATCGGCGATGACGCTGGCGGCGCCGGTCCAGCCCGACGGGTCGATGGCGGCGGCCGCACGGATGACCGAGCCGATGAGCGGCAGGTCCACGCCCGCGGCGGCCTGAACCATCGGGGCCAGAGCGACATTGAGGTCGCTCGCGACCTGATGCGCGCCACTGATATCGCCCGCCTGGATCAGATCGGGGAGATTGGCGACGCTCTTCAGAATGGTGGGCAGGTTCGCCGCGGTCGCCGCCCAGCCCGCACCCACCTTCACGGCCTGCGCGAGCAGCGTACTGGGGTCGGTGCCCGCCGGAATCAGCGACGAGATCATCGCGGGATCACCACTGAGCACCCGGCCGAGCGCCGAAAGGAACGGGGACGTGGCCGCATTGAGCGAGCAGTACAGATCGCCGTCGGCGCACAGTGTCCGCACCCGATCGGTCAGCGCGCCGAAATCCTGTCCCCGCGTTCCGGCGATCCCGTGACCGGGTTGCGGAGTGCCCAGCGAGAGCGTGGTTTTCGGATCGCGATGCGGATCCGCCAGCAGACCGACGCCGACCACCCGATCCGCGCTGATCGGCCCCTCGCCATTGCCGATCTCGGTCGCGAAATCGCCGATCCCGTCCGCCCCCTGGCTGTACCCGGCGAGGAAGACCCGCGTCGAACTGCACAGGCTGCTCGCCATCTGATGCAACCGGGCTTCGAGCGTGCTCAGCGACTGCGCGTAACTCAGCCCCTGATCGAACGCGCTTGCGGCATAGGGCGCGTACAGCACCGTGATGTCACTGCCGAACTGCCGCTGCAGACCATCCCCGATCGGCCGGAGCATGCCGACCGGCACGGTCGGATCGGCATCGAACCGTGTCTCCCAGGTCCCCGGCGCGAGAATCGCCGTATACGGGGTGCAGGGCCGCGCCCCGGGCTTCTCAGCCCGAGCATCGCCGACCGCCGCGTTCCCGACCATGACGCCCGCGGCAACCAAGATCGCCGCGCACGCTGTCGCCAGCCTGCTCATTGTCCAATTCCTCTGGTGCCGATGGGGTTTCGGGCGATGCGGCGGCGGGGTGCACGTTCCGCTGCGCAGTCATAGACAATTCTCGCCAC
Organism: Nocardia niigatensis NBRC 100131; assembly: GCF_000308655.1. Taxonomy (GTDB): domain Bacteria; phylum Actinomycetota; class Actinomycetes; order Mycobacteriales; family Mycobacteriaceae; genus Nocardia; species Nocardia niigatensis. The sequence continues at coordinate 227,266 of NZ_BAGC01000044.1, forward strand.
AACCGTTCGGTTTCGCAGGCTTTTCAGACACATAATCGTTTCAGATCTACAACCCACGGTTGTAGATCACCAGCTCCGGAGGCGGACAGCGAAAAGGCCCCGGAGAGAGGGCGGTTCCGGGCCTTCTCGTCAGCCGGCCGTCGAGATGGTCGGAAGCCAGCGGCGCCGGACTGCCGGCACCGGTTCGAGGACGTCCGCCGCAGCGGTGACCACGAGGAGCTCGACCAGGCTGTGGCGGCGGATCTCGCCGGATAGGGTGCCCAGCCACCGGCCTTTCCTGGTCCCCGCGTCATGATCGGCGACAACCAGCATCGCGGCACCGGTCGCACCGGCGACACCGAGGATGGCTTTGGCGAGTGGACCGGGTACGGCACGCCGGACAATACGATGAACCCCAGACGCTGCCGCCCTTTCCTCGGCGGTCCGGAGGATCTCGTCGACCGGAGTACTGCCGTGGATGAGGTAGGCCTCGCGCTTCAGAACGTCGGCCGCGCCGCAGAGGTCACGACGACGCCGGACGTCGTAGGCGCTGACGAGCACCAGCGGCGCCCCGGTCATGACGGCGACACTCGCCGCTCTGTCGACGGCCGCGTCGGAGAGTTCGGAACCGTCGACACCGACCACGACGGGTCCGGACGCGGGCGCGGGCGGCTCTCGATGACCAGACCTGTTCTCGTAGAGCGTATTTCGCGTCATATAGTCATTCTTCGCGAGACCACCCAGGCGCCGCGACGACCGGCCGGTTGAACTCGTTGCCCACCCAACGGTGGACAACGCCGTCAGCTACCGAGCAGGCCGCGCGCCATCGCGGTGGTCACCGCCGCGGTGCGGTCGGAGACCTCGAGCTTGCCGAAGATGCGCAACAAATGTGTCTTCACGGTCGCTTCGCCGATATGCAGTTCGCGGCCGATGTCCGCGTTCGTCTCGCCCAACGCCACCCGGGCGAGCACCTGCACTTCGCGGGCCGACAATGTGGGCTGAGCGGGTCGGCGCAACCGGTTGACCAAACGGTCGGCGACCGTGGGCGCGAGTACGGTCTCACCCCGCGCCGCCGTGCGGATCGCGTTCGCCAGCTCGAGGCTCGAGGCGTCCTTCAGGAGATACCCCGAGGCGCCGGCCTCCACCGCGCGCAGAATGTCGCTCTCGGTTTCGTATGTGGTAACCACGACGATCTTGGTTTCGGGGAGAATCGAGAGGATCCGCCCGATCGCCTCCACACCATCGCCGCCGGGCATGCGCAAATCCATGAGCACCACGTCCGGCCGCACCACCGCGGCCATCGCCACGGCTTCGGTGCCGGAACCGGCTTCGCCACCGACGGTCAGATCGGGCTCGGCTTGGAGCATGCCGCGCAGACCCTCACGAACCATGGGATGGTCATCGACGAGCATCACCGTGATCATGCGGGAATCTCGATTTCCACGGTGGTTCCGCGACCCGGGCGACTCGACACCGCCATCGTGCCCCCAACCTGCTCAGCCCGCTCCCGCATCCCACGGAGACCGAAGCCGGTCGTTATGCGGTCGAAAGCGAATCCGGTCCCATCGTCGGTCACCGACAGTCGAACCCCGGTGTCGGTGCGCAGCATGTCCACGGTCACCGTCGATGCCTCGGCGTGCTTGCGCACATTCGCGAACGCCTCCTGCGCCACCCGCAACAGCACCACCTCACTCGCGGTGTCGAGGACGGGGAACGCCTCGGCCGCATTGACCGTCACCGCGATACCGGCGCCTTCGGCAAGCCGGTCACCCTGGCGCCGAACAGAATCGACGAGTGAGCCGTCGGCCAGCACCGAGGGTGTCAGTTCGACAACCATCGAGCGCGCCTCGGCGAGATTCTCCCGCGCGGTGTCCCTGATGAGTCCGATGTGCCGGCGAGCGGCCTCCGGGTGCGCATCGACCTCCGACTCGACCGCCTGCGCGAGGGTGACGATGCTGGTGAATCCCTGCGCCAAGGTGTCGTGGATTTCCCGCGCCAGCCGTGCTCTTTCGTCCGATCGACCCGCAACACGCGACAGCCGGGCGGTTTCCGCCCGGCTTTGCGCCAGCTCATCGAGCAGCACCGCTTGCTGTTCGCCGCGTTCGACCGCTACCCCGATCGCGCTCCCGATCATGGGGCTGAGCACCAACCCCAGGAGCGAGATCGACAGCGCCAGTGGCACATCCGAACCGTGTACCCCCTGGGTCGCCAGGGCTGTCAGAGGGATGATCGCGCTGACCGTAGTACCCATCGCGAGCGCGGCGTTGAGTGGCAACTCCAGATAAATGAGCGAATAGACCACCGGAAGGGCGGCGGCCGCCCCGGCGGAGAGATAGATGGCGGTGGCGAACAGGGCCACCACGCCGAGCGTGAATCCCGCTGTTCGGCAGTTCAACTCGCGTGTCGAGTAGTACTCGGCACGTCCGACGCGGACCTGTCCGAACACCAGGGTCAGGACCACGATGCCGGCCAACATGGCGCAGGAACCGAGTTGACGGGCTGGAGATTGGCTGTGGATGAGGAAAACGACGACGTCGGCCACGAAACATCCGACGACGACGAACCCGCCCCAGAGCCGGTACCAGGGTCCGGGCGGTGGGCCGTACATGGCCTTGATACCGATCACCGGCGCACCGTTCATCCCTCGAGGTTATCGGAGGTGAACGGCCCGGGTGTCCACCGATCGGTGGACACCCGGCCCGGGTCAGCGGTCGATCGACCGATAGCCGGGCACTATATCTCCGACCCACCTGCAGAATTGTGAGATTTCGGTTCAACCCATCCGATTGGGCAGGTTGTTCATCCGTGGATACACGAAAGATTGCAACGAGTGCGCATTGTTCGCCAGGTAGAACCTGTACTAGTTTAGGGTAACTTTTAGTCACGCGAATCGCGTGACCTTCGTCACAGTTGCAGTCGGTCGAATGCCGTGTGTAGAGTCCGCTAGGCGCCGGAAATTGACACTGAAACAAGTCATGTAATTGGGGGATGAAAGGCGACTCGTTTACGCCTTTGATGGCGCGAATAAATCTATGGATAATACGGCTTCAATTCAGCCGGGGGGTGGGCTCGATCGAAATTGATATGGCTACTGATTTGATTACTATCGACGATGTCCGGCTCATGGTTCACGAAGGGCTCAAGGGGAGCCTCTCGCCTGACTACGACATTTCTGAGACCACTCGTATCGAAGACCTGGGACTGACAAGCCTGCAGGTCGCTGAAATTATCATGAGAATCGAGGACGAGCTCGATATCGACCTCGATTCCACACTGCTCGCTGCGGTTCAAACCGTGGGCGAATTACTTGTAGCAGTGGACCTTTCTGCCTGTCACCAAGAACAACGAGGCATCAGAATTTGAACAGGATCGACGTCGAAGCCCAAGGTCCGGACCAGTTCTGGATTCGCCTTTTTGAAACGTCACTCACTTACGAGCATCGACTGTATTTCTGGGAGAGTGGCGCTTACCGGAGTTACACGCGAGCGGAGTTGATGGCCGGTGGCCGCTCGGTGGCACGCGAGCTGATCGATCGGGGCGTCCGGCGTGGCGACATCGCGGCAGTTGTCCTGAACAACTCGGCCCAGGCGGTCTCGACGCTGATGGGGTGCTGGCTCGCCGGTGTCACGCTGGCTTCGCTGCCCGAACGGGCAGTCGGCAGCGATGTCGGCACCTATAGGGAGCAGATCGAGGCGATTTGCGCCCAGCTGCGGCCGGCGGCCGCATTCTGCGCGGCGGACGTCCTGGGCAGCCTCGGACCCGAGACCATCAGCGCAGCCACGTTCACCGGCTTCGACGAGGTGCTCGCCGAGCCTGCCGACCGCGCGGTCGAGGCCCGGTTCCTCGACTACGACCAGCCGGTCTTCATCCAGTAGGCGCTGTCGCCCTGGGAATCGGGCAGACCGGCCGGGTCGTCACGGCTGCGGCATTGCTGATGGCGATCGTCTTCGCCGCACTGACGGCATCCTCGGTCGCGATCATGCGCATGCTGGGTCTGGGGCTGGCGCTGGCGGTGATTCTCGATACCACAGTGATTCGCATGCTGCTGATGCCCTCGTTCATGAAATTGATGGGCCCTGCGAACTGGTGGGCGCCGCGGCCGCTGCGGGCATTCCATGGCCGCTTCGGCCTCGACAGAGACGTGGATCCGGTGCCGCACTCCGAGCGCAGCAGCGGCGACGAGCGTATCGATGCAAATTCAGTTGGAGGACGATCGTGAACGTTGTGATAGTTGGCGCCGGCTATGCGGGGACAATCGCCGCGAACCGGTTGAAGAAGAAGTCGCCGAACGTGGCGATAACCGTGGTCAACCCACGATCGGAATTCATCGAGCGGGTCCGCCTGCACGAGGAGATCGCCGGCACCGGCGCCGCGGCGACACCGCTCGCGGCGATGCTCTCCGACGGCATCGCCCTCCGGACCGGCTCCGTGCGGAAGGTCGGCGACGGCGTGGTCACACTCGACGACGGCGAAACCCTCTCCTACGAATACCTGTTTCTCGCGGTCGGCAGCACGGTCACGCCGATCCCGGGCGCAACGCCGGTAGGCACCTGGGAGGGTGCGGTCCGGGCTCGGGAGTGCCTGGCCGCGCTACCGGCCGCGGGGACCGTCACCGTCATCGGTGGTGGACTGACCGGCATCGAGACAGCCTCCGAACTGGCCGCGGCCCGGCCGGATCTGCGCGTGCGCCTGGTCGCCGAGACGGTCGGAGCGAGTCTGTCCGCCGGTGCCCGCCGGCGGGTCCACCAGGTGCTGGAACAGTTGAACGTCACGATCGTGAACGGCTCGGTCGCCGCGGTCGAGCCGGGCGGCGTGGTCCGGCTCGAATCCGGTACCGAATTCGCCTCCGACCTCACCCTGTGGGCCGTGGTGTCCGGGATTCCCGATCTCGCCGCCAGCAGCGGACTCACGGTCAACGATGAGGGGCGCGCCGTGGTCGACCAGTATCTGCGCAGCGTCGACGATCAGCAGATCTTCGTGATCGGTGACTGCGCGGCCGTACCGGGCGCCCGATTGTGCTGTGCCACCGCCTCACCGCAGGGTGCCCACGCGGCCGACACGCTCGCGCGGATCCTGGCGGACAAGAAGCCGAAGCCGTATTCGATGGGCTACACCGGCCAGGCCCTGAGCCTGGGCCGGAAGAATGGCCTGGTACAGGCCAGCAGCCGCGACGGCCAGGTCCGCTGGCTCTACATCAGCGGCCGGATCGCCGCGGTGTCGAAGGAATACATCTCCCGGTACGCGAAATTCGGCTCGCGCACCGCGACCTATGCGTGGCTGCCCGGCAAGCGCACTCGAACGCAAAGGTCGTGACGAATCGGCGAAATGCATGGCGTACAGCGAATTCCGGGCTCTGTCGCAAGGAGATGTTTCAGTGGTTGATCGCGAAGTTGTCATCGTCGGTGCGGGGTTCCCCGGCATCGGCCTCGGCATCCAGTTACGCAAGGCGGGCTTCACCGACTTCGCGATCCTGGAGGCCGCCGACGATCTCGGCGGCGTCTGGCACCACAACAGATACCCGGGAGTCGCTGTCGACATTCCCTCGACGACATACTCCTATTCCTACGAGCCGAATCCGTCCTGGTCGCGATTGTTCGCGCCCGGCGACGAACTCGCGGCCTACGCCAAGCGTTGCGCCGCCAAGTACGGCGTCGTGAACCACATCCGGCTCAACACCCGCGTCGAGGCGGCGACATACGACGAGCGTCACCACCAGTGGAACGTACGGACGGGCAGGGGACCGCTCACGGCACGCTTCCTGGTCTCGGCGGTGGGGCCGCTCGACCAGCCGAAGTACCCGGACATTCCGGGGCTGGACACCTTCGCCGGGCGAACCGTGCACACCGCGCGCTGGGACCCGGATCTCGAGTTGCGTGGCAAGCGGGTCGCCGTCATCGGAAGCGGCGCCTCCGCGCTGCAGCTGGTTCCCGAGATCGCGCCCGAGGTGAGACGACTCCTCGCCTTCCAGCGGACACCGATCTGGGTGATCCCGAAACCGAACAGCACCATCCCACCGCCGATGCGGCGATTGTTCGAACACGCCCCGGTCGTCCAACGTGTACTGCGGATGGCGACCTCGCTGGCGGCCGAACTGGTGATGACCGCCGGCATCGCGTACCACATGCGCATACCGCTGTTCGTTCGCAGCGTCGAGAAGCTGTGCCTGTGGCACCTCCGGAGGCAGGTTGCCGACCCCGAGGTCCGCGCGCGGCTGACACCGCGGTACGGCCTCGGGTGCAAGCGCCCTTCCTTCTCCAACACCTACCTGCGAACCTTCAACCGCGACAACGTCATCCTCATTACCGACCGCATTCTGCGCATCGTCCCCGAGGGCATCGTCACCGCGACGGCCGACCGATCCTCGGGCGTGGTGACCGAGACGCTGCACGAGGTCGAGATCCTCTTGCTCGCAACGGGTTCAAGACGATGCAACTAGGAGTGGTTCCGCCGTTCCCGCTCCACGGCACAGACGGCATCGATGTCGGGCAGTGGTGGGATGAGAACCGCTACCAGAACTACGAGGGCATCTCGAGTCCGCTGGCGCCCAATTTCTGGCTGATGAGCGGGCCGTGGTCCGCCGCCGGGGCGTCCTGGTTCAGCGTGATCGAGTCCGGGAGCCGGCACATCGTGCGCTGCCTCCGCGAGGCACGGCGGCGTGGGGCCACCCAGGTGGTCGTCAAGCAAGAGCCCCACGACGCCTACATGCGGAGCATGCGCGAGAAGGTCCGGCACACCTCGTTCGCACAGCCCAGCTGCTCGCACGCCAACAGTTACTACTTCGACCGGCACGGTGAAGCACCCTTCATGCGCCCCATCTCGGGACCCGCGCTCGAGGTCGCCAGCCGCACTTTCAACCTCGGTCACTACCGGTACGAGCGGATCTGAAACCTCCGTCCCCGTCCGTCGGCATCGAGCCTCGGGTGACATGAGAACGGCCCCGGAACCAGTGGTTCCGGGGCCGTTCTCTGTAGTAGCGGGGACAGGATTTGAACCTGCGACCTCTGGGTTATGAGCCCAGCGAGCTACCGAGCTGCTCCACCCCGCGTTGGTACGGATAACATTACACACGGGTGTGGAGTGGAACCTAATCGTCTGGTCAGGACAGGTTTTCAGGGGTGCGGCGGGATGAGGTGGAGGGATCGGGGCGTGGGGGCGGCGGGGTTCGGATCGGTGGTGCGCGCGGTGTAGCGGCGGGCGGCGATCATGATCGCCAGTGCGGCGGCGAGCAGGACGAGCAGGACCGTGACGGAGGTCCAGAACATGCGGTCGTAGAGAGCGATGTCGGCGCGGATGATGGCTCGGCGGGCGAAGGTCATCGGAGCGATGTCCTTGAAGGGGCGGAACAGGAGTGGAGTGGTGCCGGCCGGGAAGACCCCGCCGAAGGCGAAGATCTGGAACATGTAGAAGGAGAAGGCGGCGATGGAACCGGCGACACGGCCGAAGAGGACCACGAACAATTGCGCGGTCACCGCCGCCACCAGGGCGACAAGGGCGATCACGGCGATCATGACCGGCCACTGTTGTGGGGACCAGCCGAGCGAGCTGCCGTAGACGGCGGTGAGGGCGGCCACGCCGAGGACGCACACCGCGCCGACCGCGGCACCGCGCAGGACCGGCGCGGCGGCGCGTCGCCAGGATGAGCGGCCGCGGGCCGTTCCGCCCAAGGGGCGCACCAGCATCCACAGAATGATGGCCGCGAGGAAGGCGCCCATCACGACCAGGACGGGGCCCGCGCCGCGGGCGATGTCCTTGTGACTGCGGTCGCCGTCGCGGACGAGCTGGCTGGGTTCCTGGTTGCGGATGTCCATGGTGACGGGCTGGGCGATGATGTCGGCCGAGGCGCCGGGGTCGGCGATGTGCGGTGCGGCGGCCGCGCCGTCGCGCAGGCCGTTGTCGAGCTGGGTTGCGCCGTCGCCCAATTGGGCGACACCGGCGCGAAGGTCGCGCCCGCCGGCGACCAGCTGGTTCAGGCCGGCGGACAGGTCGGTCGCGCCACTGCCGAGCTGCACTGTGCCGTCGCGCAATTGGGCGCTGCCGTCGGCGAGGGCGAGCACGCCGGAGCGATAGTCGGCGTTGGGGTCGGTGAGCTGACGGGCCAATTCCTTTGTGCCGTCCCGCAGCTGGGTCAGCTGACCGACGAGCGAATCCGGATCGCCGGGCCGCACCTGGCCGATGAGGTTCTTCAGCTGGGTTACCGCGTCGGCCACGGCCGGGTCCGGGTTGCGGCTCAGCTGGTCGAGCAGCGGATCCAGCTGACCCGCGAGCCGCCCCGCCGGCTGCAGCGCGTCGAGCAGCGGCGTCACGACCTGGTCCACGCCGTCGCGGATCTGCCGCGCCCCGGAGCCGAGCTGATCGGTGCCGGTGACCAATTGGTTCGCGCCGTCGGCGAGCTGGACCGCGCCGGTGTGGAGCTGGCCGGTGCCGGCGGCGAGCTGCGCCGCGCCGGTGGCGGCCTGATCGAGTCCGTCGGCGAGCCGGCCGGAGCCGTCGGCGAGCTGCGCGGTGCCCTGGGCCAATTGGGTCGCGCCCTTCGAGGCGTCACCGAGGCCGGAGCCGAGACTGTTGACGCCGACCAGGATCTGACCGGCGTAGCCGCGCCCGATGGTGGCCGCGATCTGATTCTGGGCCTCGGTGACGACACTGTTGGCCACCGCGGGTCCCAGCGTGCCGTTGAAGTCGTTGTACCAGACCATGATCCGGGCATGCTGCGGTGCGGGATCGGTGACGCTCAGGACGTTGCGGGTGAAGTCGGCGGGGATGACGACCGAGAAGGCGTACCGGCTCTCCCGCAGCCCGCGCACCGCTTCGGCGCTGCTGACCCGGTGGAATTGGAGTTCGCCGCTGGACACCAGATTGTCGAGAATCTCGGTGCCCATGTTCTGGGCCTTGCCGTCGGAGACGCCGCCGGTGTCGTCGCTGGCGACGGCGACCGGAATGTGCCTCAGGTACAGCTCCGGATCCCACATGATCCACATGTAGACCGCCGAGATCAGGGTCGGCACGACCAGCAGCAGGACGATCGCGACCCGCGTGAGCGCGGATCCCCCCGGTGCGTGGCGGACCAGGCCACCGATGCGACTGCGGATGGATGTCGATCTGTCTGCCACGGTGAACCCCGATACTGCGCACTGCCAAATTCGGGGCCCAAGCTACCTGGTCATTCGTCCAGTATGTGTGATTTCAGAGAAATGCCCGCGGGATCAGCGGGTCGCGTCGACCACGAGGGCTGTGGTGTTGTCGGTGCCGCCACGACCCAGCGCCGCGCTCACCAGGGCCTCCGCAGTGTGGCCCGCCGAAATGCTGTGGGACAGTATCGACTTGACGATCGGCATGCCGAGTTTCTTGCCGACCCCGTCGGTGCAGAGCAGCAGGCGTCCCGCACTCGATCCCGAGGCGGTGCGACCGATATCGGCCGGCTGCACGGTCCGTACCGAGGTCGTCACCAGATGCCGCATGCCGGGCAGCGGGTCGTGGCCACGGACCCGGAAATACTCGGCGACCGTGTGATCGGTGGTCATGCGATGCAGGACACGGCCGTTCCAGCGGTAGGCGCGGCAGTCACCCACCCAGGCGATATCGCAGGGGCCGTCCAGCTGACCACTGCTCGGCAGCACCGCCACCACCAGGACACTGTCGGCGCTCGACTCGGGTAGCTCGCGTAGCAATTCGCGCTGGGCCGCGAGGATTCCGGCCTGCGCGCCGTCCCCGACCGCCGCCCGCGCCGCGGTCCGGGCCACCAGCCGCGCTGCCCGGGCCGCGGCCAGATGATCCCCCACGCCGTCCGCCACCACGAAAGCGCTGCGCCCCAGCCGCGCATCGGTGAAGGTGGCGAAGGCGTCCGCGTTGATCGTGCGCCGCCCGAGCCGGCTCACCCCGGCGCCGGCCACCAGCCCGAGCCGCGCCTGCACGTCGGTGTCGACGGCGGCGGAATCTCCTACTTCGATGGCTTCGGTGTGCACGACCCGACCTCCTGGGACTCGGCCTCACGGGATGCTGTCCAGCAGCACTACCCATTCAACGGCCGAAACCCGAGTGGCGCTCCCGAATTGTCTGTGCGCTTGCTGAGGAAATCGGGCATTCACCCTATTCTGGGGGCGTGTCGCGGCGGAAACCCGGTTCCGGACCACAGCCCGGATCAAACACACCGGGGCCCGCACACACCGAACGACTGCGCAGCCCCCAGCCCGTCCTCGAGCGGCGCATGCCCTCCAAACGCGGTGCGATGGAACAACCCAACGCATGTCACGACGGCGACGCGGCGCTCACCCCGGTGTTCTGGTTCGTCCTCGGCTTGACCGGCGTCACTGCGGGCTCGGCGGAATCGCGTTGATGAGCCTGCGCTTCCACGTCGAGGCCATCGCGTTTCCGGGCACCGGGCCGCTTGTCCCACTGCCGCACGGGTTCCCGGAACTCTGGTACTCCTGGCGGCATCGGCTTCCGGCCCTCACCGCGGCGGGGTATCGCGCTGTCGCGCCGGATCTGCGCGGTCACGGCCGCACCGAAGCACCGCCGCACACCGGGGAGTCGTCTGAACGATTCGCCGCCGGGCGCGGTGCCGCTCATTACCCATCAGTCCGAAATGCCCGTTGCCACAAACGATCCCCAGCACCGGCGATAGCAGCCTTCGCCGATGGGTAGCGAACCCGCGTTCCCAGAAACCGAACCGCGGAGACCGTCCAGTGATCTAACGTTGTAGCAGCAGAGGTTTGCTGGGATCGGGAACGGGGCATCCCGCACCCTTTCCGCAATGGTTACTAGCTGATTGCTGTACGGTTTGTCTGATTTATTCAATTGGACTCGGTGACGTTGGGAAAGCGTGGGTTTCAAACACCCGAAACCGGGTAACCGGACATTTTCCCGAGTACCGACATTCGGGGTGCGGCCAGAGCCGCGGCAGCACCCCGAGGTTCGAGGGAGGTTCCAGACGTTATGACCGCTGCACTACCTTGCCCGCCAGAGTTTTCGGGCAACTTCCTGTCCCCTCTCAACGAGGACGTCCCGCCGCCGAGCTACACCGCCGACGTGCCGTGCAGCACCTACGGCCTCGAACACCACCTGCTGGTCTCGGTGCTCGCGGATGTCGCCGGCCACGACCCCTCCCTGGTCGAATTGATCGGCATCGACGGTGATCTCGGCATGACGGTGAAGGACGCCAGGACCCTCGCCAGGGCACTGTGGGCCGCGGCGGAAGCGGCGGACCGCGAGACCTAATCCGACGTCGCGGTGTTCCTCGGCCAGCCGAGGAACACCGCCCCGCCGGAAAGCCATTGCGCGCGTTCGCACCTCAGCAGGTTCGACAGCTGCGACCTCGACTGGTCCGCGGCTCGTGGCACGGCTTCGGCGGGCGGAGGCATCCACATGCCGACGAAAATCTGCACCCGATCACGCATCCCTGGACCGGGCACCAGCCAGGTGTGCGCCTGGACGGTTTTCACGCTGCCCGTCCAAGCGTCGCGCAGACGCATCGGTGCGGGTTCACGGTTGTACGCGATCTCACCGTCGTTCCATACCTTGACGAACAGCTGATCATTGCCGAACGTCGCGAACAGCTGCTTGGCCCAGGCCGTATCGGCGTCGCGGGCCGCCGACGTCCGGGCGCACCGGATCATCAGCGTGCACTCCTGCTCCCAGTCCGGCAGGGCCTCCCGCGAGCGCGGATCGTGCAGCAGCCACCGCAACAGGTTGGCGTCGGCGTGCAGCCCCGGAAACGCCTGGGCGTAGCTGGAATTGCACGCCAGTACGTTGCCGTGATGGTCGATGAACGCGGCCAGGTTCGGTTCGTGCGCGGACAGCACACTCAGCAGCTGCGGCGTCAGCAGCGTGCGCGGATCGATAACCTCCGGCTCGGCGGACACCCCGGCCGGCGGACGCGCCACCAGTTCCAGCAGATAGCGTTGCTCACTGGCCGGGATCGGCTTCACCCGCTGCAGATAGCGCAGCAGGGCCTCCACGACATCGCGGGTCGGATGGGCGCGTTCGCCCCCTTCCAGATGCGACACGTAGCTCGCGCTGACACCCGTGGCGAACGCGAGACGCTCCCGAGACAGGTGGCGGTCCTCACGCAGTCGACGCAATTCGACACCGAATGTGGGTAGTCGCAATGCCTTCGAGTCGTGATCGCGATTCGCCTTCACTGCCATCGCAAAATCCTAGTAAAGTCCGTTCGATCAGTTGACAGATTTGGAGACTTTCCCGCGAAGTCCCCGCATCACCAGTCCTGGTTACCGATTCGCCGCCAGATCCACCGACGGTTGACAGTCGGCCGGATACCGTATGCATCACCGCCACCGCGACTGCCGCAACACCAACAGCAATCATGCCGCAATCGAGCCGCCATCCATTGGTGCAACACGGTTTGCGATGGCTTCGAAGATCTCCGAGGCGAATCCCCTAACAGAGAGGGCTGGCACCACAACGGCTTTCCAGCCCAGGACCTCGGGGATCGGCCCCGCGACGACGGCAGAACACCATCCCGACCGAATGCGAATCTGTCACGCGCGCAAATATTCTGGAAACCCAGAAAGGATGCGAAAGCGCCGGCGATGAACGCTACGTCGGCGATGTCGGGGATCGCGGTCCCGCTGTACAGCGGACCGATTTCCCGGCCCGAGCGAAGTCCGTCACTTCATCACCCCATCGGTGAGTCAAGCGCCTCAAGAAAACGAGTAGTCCGGTACTCGCGAATGCACAGCTATCCGGGCGCAGTCTTGTCGCATGTACCGCGTGTTCCTGAGTCACTCCAGGCGGGACAACGCGGCCGCACAGGCCCTCTTCCGATGGCTGAACGGCGTGGATCCCAGCCTGAAAGGCCAGATCTTCCTGGACGTCAATCCCGAGACCGGGATCGCGCCGGGGGTGCGCTGGAAGTCCGAACTGTCGCGCGCGGTGGATCACTGCGAGGCGGTCGTCTGCCTGATCTCCAGGAACTGGGAGCACTCGCACGAGTGCCTCACCGAAGCCCGGCTCGCGGAATCGCTCAACAAACGCGTCTTCTGCGCCCGGGTCGACCCCGCCGCGCAGGGCCGGCAAGTGCGCGAGTGGCAGATCTGCGACCTGTTCCCCAACGGTGACAATGGTGTCACCACGGTCAATGACGACAATGGGGAACCGGTCGACCTCGCCACCGAGGGGCTGGCGCGACTACTGCGTGGGTTGCACGATGCCGGAATCGGCGCCGAACACTTCCCGTTGCCGCCGCCGGACGAGAGCACACGAGCGCCGTATCGCGGCTGGCAGCCGATGGACGATGCCGACGCTGCGGTGTTCTTCGGCCGCGACTGCCAGATCCTGCGCGGCATGGACACGCTGCGCGGGATGCGCACCGCAGGCGTGGAAGGGCTGTTCGTGATCCTCGGCCCCTCCGGTGTCGGCAAGTCGTCGTTCCTGCGCGCCGGGCTGCTGCCCCGGCTCCGCCGCGATCCCGGGAACTTCCTGGTGAGCGAGATCGTGCGTCCCGACCGCGATGCCTTGGCCGGTGATCGGGGTTTGGCCCAAGCGATTTGGCAGTTGCGAGCACAAGCCGGTCCGGGTGGTCCAGCGCTCGGCGAGGTCAAAACCGCCTGCCGCGAAGCCGACATCGCCCGGCTCACCTCGTGGATCCACGAGGCCCAACGGGAAGCGACCGATGACGGCATGGCGCCGACAGTGGTGTTGCCCATCGACCAGGGCGAGGAACTGTTCTCCGCGGAGGCCGGCACAGAAGCCACCACCTTCCTCTCGTTGCTGGGCGGACTGCTGCAGACCGACGCGATCGGCGAACTACCCCTGATCGCGGCGATGACGATTCGGGCCGATCGCTACGAATCGCTCCAGAACGCCCCCGAATTGCTGGCGGTACACACCCGGGAGTTCGGCGACCTCAAACCGATGCCGGTCACCGAGTACAAGGACGTGATCACCGGACCGGCCGCCCGCGCCACCGCGGCCGGACGACGGCTGAACCTGGACGCCGCACTGGTGGCCCGGCTACTCACCGACACGACCGGGGGTGCGGACAGCCTGCCGCTACTCGCTCTGGTGCTGTCACGGCTGTACCTCGACTACGGCAGCACCGGGCGACTCACCCTGGCCAACTACGAGGCCATGGGTGGAATGGAGCACATCGTCGAAGCCGAGATCAACACGCTGCTGGCCAGCGAACCCGCCCGGCGCGCCCAGCAGCCGGACATATTGCGCAGCGCGTTCATCCCCTGGCTGGCCACCATCGATCACGAAACCGACTCCCCCTCGAGACGAATCGCGCACTGGGACGAACTTCCACCGGAGAGCCGGACACTGATCGACGCGATGGTCGCCCGGCGACTGCTCGTGAAGGACGAGCGCGAGGGCGAGACCGTCGTCGAAGTGGCCTTGGAAAGCCTACTGCGGCAATGGGAATCGCTGGCCCAGTAGCTGGCCGAACACGCACAGGATCTCGAGGCCGCCGACAGCCTGGACCGCGCGGCCGCCGACTGGGAGCTCAACCAGCGCGGTCCGGAATGGCTGTTCGAAGGCGTGCGCCTGGCCGCGGCCGAGCAACTCGCCGACTCCCCCATGTTCCGCGAACGGGTCTGTCGCGCAAACGAATTCCTGCGGGCATCGCGGCACCACGAGGACGCCCAGGCCGAGGCCGAGCGACAACGGCAGGAGAACGAGTTACGCAATGCGCAGGAGCGCCGAGAAGAGGCCGAGGCGCACGCGGCGGCCCTGCGTTCGCGCGCCCGGGTCCTGCGCGCACTGCTCGCCGTGACGTTGACGGTGGCGCTGGTGGCCGTCACCGCATTCGTGGTGGCAGCCGTGTCCACTACGAATGCCAACGCCAAGCGCCACGAGGCCGAAGCCCTCAACCGTGACGCGCTGGCCGGGCGGCTGACCTCACAGGTACAGGCGATGCTGGCCGGCGGACGGCCTGGCACCGAACTCGAAGTGGTGACCAAAGCACTCGCGGCACACCGGCTTTCAGAGAAGGAAGGCATCGGCGCCCTGCTGAGCGTCTTGCAGAAGAAGCCGCGGACTCGTGGACAGCTCGACCGGGCGACCGTATGGCAACGCGATCGATGTCGGCGACACACGCGTGAACAGCATGGCTCTGAGCCCTGACGGACAAACGCTCGCGACGGCCACCGAGGACAAGACCGTCCAGCTCTGGGATTGGCGACACGGGAAGCCGACCGGGACGCCGCTGAGTGGCCATGAGTTCGGGGTGGAGACGGTGGCTTTCAGCGACGACGGTCGCACGCTCTATTCCCGCAGCGTCGACTCGGTGCGAATCTGGGAAACAGCCACACGGCGCTTACTCGGCACGGTGAAGACGAGGGCGTCCACCACCGCGATGGCGATCAGCCCCGATGGGCGCCGGATCGCGATCGCCGACTACAACTACATCGAGGAGTTCAACGCCAAGAGCGCCGAACCCACGGGCGCGATGATCATAAGCCGCGGCCTGCAAGCGAACGCCCTCGCTTACAGCGGCGACGGTCGCTACCTGGTCTCCGTCGGCGGCGACAACACACTGCGACTCTGGGATGTCGACTCGAAGACACAGATCGGCGAAGCGGTCAACATCGCGGCGACAGGTAGCGGCGACGAGATCCAATTCAGCCAGGACCAGCGACACATCTTCATAACAACGTATCCCGCCGTCGATCCGGACGGTGGTTCACGCGTGCACGGCGGAGGGGTCTGGACTGTACCCGCTCCCGCCGCCTGGGCGGACGAGCTGTGCACCAAGCTGGTCACGAACCCGAGCCAGGAGGAATGGAAGAAGTGGGTCTCCTCCGACCAGAGCATGGCCGCCGGATTGTGCCCGGGCAAACGTGAACCGCCCTGACCTCGCACCCGCCGGTTCTCCACTCAAAAAGGCGAAGGGCCCGGAACCTGTTGGTTCCGGGCCCTTCGCTTAGTAGCGGGGACAGGATTTGAACCTGCGACCTCTGGGTTATGAGCCCAGCGAGCTACCGAGCTGCTCCACCCCGCGTCGGTGAACACTACATTACACACGCGCTGACAGATGCTCCAAATCGCCTGATCAAGCACACTTTCGAGGACCAAGAAGTCCGGTCCAGCGAGGACGCCGGGGCGAATCAGGCCAGACGGTCGCCCGCTAAGCGGAGCAATGAAGGTGAAAATCTTCCATTTGAGAAGCTCGCGCGCACGTCGGCCACTCCAAGGGCCCTGAAACGTGACTGGTGTCACAAATTCCTGGTGAGTTGAATCACATCACGGCGAGATAACAGACCGCTCGGGTTTAGCGTTTGCAGCATAGCTAACCTGCATCAACGCCATTTTTCGAGTCATTCGCTTCATGCAATTCTTGAGTTATCAAGACGTGATCTGCCGAGATTTCCTCGTTATCGTCAGTTGCGGCCCGGATCAAACCTGAGATGGGCTCCGACCCGAACCGCTGCACTCCGGAAACCCTGTCCCGCGGTCGGGCACCCCGACTCCTGGGGACAGGGACACGGTGGAGTTTCTGCACCGGGCCGGTCGGCACAGGGAGGGAAAAGACATGAAACAGAACCGGAAGATCAACACCCGCGCCCTCGGCTTCGCCGCCGTCACCGGCGCACTTGTTGCCGTCCCGTTCGGCTTCACCGCAACCGCTTCCGCCGCCCCGACTCACGACTGGGACGGCGTCGCCCAGTGCGAGAGCGGCGGCAACTGGGGCATCAACACCGGCAACGGCTACTACGGCGGTCTGCAGTTCTCGCAGAGCACCTGGGCCGCCAACGGCGGTGTCGGCAACGCCTCCAATGCCAGCAAGGCCGAGCAGATCCGCGTGGCCGAGAACGTGCTGGCCACCCAGGGTGCCGGCGCCTGGCCGGTGTGCGGCCAGTACCTGCGTTCGGGCACCTCCGAGCCCGAGCCCCAGGCCGCGCCGGAGCCCGCAGCCCCCGCTCCCGCCCCCGGCGTCCCGAGCGACCGCCAGGCCGTGATCGACCAGGCCAAGAGCGTCGCCGGCGGTCTCGCCGAGCAGTTCGGCGTGCAGGACCAGTACAACCAGGTCCTCCAGTCCAACGCCGCCCTCATCGAATCCTGGGGCAAATAACCCGAAACTCCTTCCCATACCGGAAGAAATCAGAAAGGTGCTGCGTCAATGGCGACGCAGCACCTTTCGCCATTCAAGGGTCGCAATTCTCATTGCGCGACAGATAATTTCGCACGATTATCGAACCCCATTCCTGAAAGGTTCGCGGTGACCGCTCCGTGATGGCGGCGACATCGGGTGCACCACCGAGGCGAAGGACTCGAGCGCCGTGCCGCGCGGCGCCATGATGACGGCGGCCGGCTCCGGCGCCACGCCGAACCGCCGCCGATCCGCCCGCGGTTGCTCGGCCGAGATCCCCTCGAATCGCAATGGGCGGCTGACGATTTCGGTCAGGGTCTCGGTCTGCTCGCCGGGCGAGAGCGTCTGCGGACCGGTCACCGTACAGAACTGCCCGGCATGGTCGGCCGGCGCGGCGAGCTCGACGCGGTCACCGAATCCCTGTCCCAGCACGAGGAATTGGCCTTCGTCGCGGTCACCACCGGCCGCATCGGTCTGATCGCCGAGGCGCTCTGCCCGGATCCGGCAGCGCTGCAACGCTATCCGACCCGGAGCCTGGGCTCCTTCGATGTCATTCACGCGCTGGAACCACTCCGGTGGCGGCGGCGGTCGAGGCGACCACGGCCCGGGCCCGCCGCCCCTGACACGCGAAAGGCGCTGTCACCCAGTGGGTGACAGCGCCTTTCGCGCTAACGGGTCAGTTACCTGTCTTCTGGTAGTTGTTCACAGCGGTCTGCAGTTGCTCGAGCGCCTTGCCCAGCTGCCCCAGGTCGCCGGACTTCTGCGCGTCCTGCACCGCTTTCAAGGCGTCGTCCAGCTGTTTGACCGCCGCGTCCTTGCCGCCCGATCCGGTGGCCGGAGGCGTCGCCGGGGTGGTCGGCGGGGTCGCGCCCTGGGTCGGCGGGGTCGCCGCCTGCCCGGGTTGATCGGTTGCGGCGCTGCCGGTTCCGGGCAGCACCTGGTCGAGGGCTTCCTTGACCGTCGATCCGTAGCCGACCTTGTCGCGGTAGCTGGCCAGCACCTTCACCAGCTGCGGGAACGACGGGGCGTTGGGTCCGCCGGTATTGCGTTCCAGGTACCAGGGCTCGACATACAGGATGCCGCCGTCACCGACCGGCAGGGTCAGCAGATTGCCGTATTTGATCTTGTTGACATTGCCGCCGGTCAACAGGTTCCGGTCTCGGGACACTTGATCGGCCGTCGTCATGGACGTCTGCGTCTGCCCCGGGCCCGGCGTCTGTGAATCCGCAGGCAGCTTCAAAACGGTGATCTTGCCGTAGTTGTCGGGATCCGAGTGCGCCTGGATGTAAGCGGACAGGAAGTTCCGCTTGTAACCCACCATCACACTGGTCAGATTGAACTGCGACTTACCGGTCTTCGTATCACCGAGCAGCACGTAATACGGCGGTTGGTGCGCCCCGCTCGCCGCGCCCTCCTGGGTCGGATCGTTGGGTACCGACCAGAAGGCGTTGTTGGTGAAGAACTCTCGCGGATCGTCCACGTGGTACTTCGCCAGCATCTCGCGCTGCACCTTGAACAGGTCCTCCGGGTAGCGGAAGTGCGCGCGCAGCTCGTCGGAGATGGCGCTCTCCGGCTTCACCGTGTTCGGGAACACGCCCATCCACGCCTTGAGCACCGGATCGGTCTTGTCCACCTGGTACAGGCTGACGGTGCCGTCGTAGGCATCGACGGTGGCCTTCACCGAGTTCCGGATGTAGGAGACCTCCTTGCGGGGTAGTAGACGCCCCGTGGTCTGGTCGATGGAGTCCTCGACGACGCCGTCCAGCGAGGTCTTCTGTGCGTACGGATAATTGTCGAGGGTGGTGTAGGCGTCCACGATCCAGACGATGCGGCCCTTCACCACGGCCGGGTACACATCGCCGTCGGCGGTCAGCCACGGCGCCACCTGGGTGACGCGGTCGCGCGGATTGCGGTTGAAGATGATCTTCGAATCCGGTCCGATGGCGCCCGAGAACAGGATGTTGCGCTCGGCGTACTTGGCCGCGAAGGCCAGCCGGTTGAACCAGTTGCCGATCGGCACGCCGCCCGCACCGTTGTAGGTGAACTGGGCGTCGGGCTTGTCGTATTCGCGCGCCGGTCCGCCATTGGCGCCGACGATGGCGTAGTCGGAATCGCTCTTGGAGATCAGCTCGCCATAGTAGATGCGCGGCTCATCGACCGGTACGGCCTGCTCTTCCTTGGGCGTGAACAGGTCACTGACCGTCTTCTTGTCGCCGACATTGAACACCGGGTAGCCGTACCCGCCACCGGAATCACTGCCCGCGGACTGCCCCGCCTGCTGGGATTCCTTGGGCGGAGCCGCGTTCACCTTGTTGGCGGGCGAGGCCACGAAGCCGTTGCCGTGCGTGTACACGGTGTGCTTGTTGATCCAGTCGGTCTGGTTGCCGGACAGGTTCTGCGGCTGCAGCTCACGCGCGGCCACGATGTAATCGCCCATCTCACCGTTGATGGTGTAGCGGTCGATGTCCAGCGGATCCGGGAAGCCGTAGAAGTTCTGCAGCTGCAGATTGCGCTGAATGAACGTCTGGGTCAGCAGGTTCGGGTCCAGCAGCCGGATGTTCTTGATGGTCTGCTGGTCGGCGGGCACGGTGACCGGGTCCTTGGTCGCCTCGCCCTTGTAGTCGACGTACTGGACCTTGTCCTGGGTGAGCCCGTAAGCCTCGCGGGTGGCCTCGATATTGCGCTCGATGTAGGCCTGTTCCTTGGTGGCCGCGTTCGGGCGCACCGAGAACTGCTCCACCAGCAGCGGCCACACCGCGCCCACCAGCACCGAGGACAGCACCAGCAGCGCCGCCGCCATGGCCGGAATCCGCAAGTCGCGCAGCACGACTCCGGCGAAGAAGGCGATGGCGCAGATGACCGCGATGGACAGCAGGATCAGCTTGGCCGGCAGCACCGCATTGATATCGGTGTAGGAACCACCGGTGAAGGTCGGTTCCTTCCGGGTGCTCGACAGCAGCGCGTAGCGGTCCAGCCAGTACGCGACGGCCTTGAGCAGCACGAAGATTCCGGCCAGGATGGCCAGCTGCACACGCGCCGAGGTGCTCAGCGTGCCCTCGCGGCCCGACAGCCGCAGCCCGCCGAAGACGTAGTGCGCCACCAGGTTCGCGAAGAAAGCGATCACCACGGAGACGAACAGCCAGTTCAGCACCATCCGATAGAACGGCAGGTCGAAGGCGTAGAAGCCGACGTCCAGGTGGAACTGGGGATCCTTGACCCCGAACGAGCCGCCGTGCAGGAACAGCTGCACCGTCACCCAGCTCGACTGCGCCACCAGACCCGACAGCACGCCGATGAGCACCGGGATGCCGATGCCGAACAGGCGCAGCCGGCTCATCACCGTGGTGCGGTAGCGGGCGATGGGATCGCCGGGTCCGCTCACCGGCACGAACACCGGACGCGAGCGGTACGCCAGCAGCAGCGCCAGCCAGATGATGGCCGCCACGACCACCGCGACGACCAGGAACAACAGGATCCGGGTGAGCAGCACGGTGTGGTAGACGTTGCGGAAACCCACCTCACCGAACCACAACCAGTTGGTGTAGGCGTCGGTGAGCCGGGGCCCGACCAGTAACAGGGCGGCCAGCACCAGTGCCGTGACGAGCAGAATGCGGCTGCGTCGCGACAGCGAAGGTAAGCCGGTCGGGGGGCGCATGCCCACGATGCCACTCTCCCAGGGTCCCGGCGACGCCCCGGCCGGGATACCGGCACGCAGCGTCGCAGTCCGATGATGCGAGTTGGTCCCAGGGGACCGTTCGCGCCCCACTCTACGTAAAACGCCCGCCGCGCGGCCCAACACCTGCCGCGCGGGGCACACCCGGGCGGGATGCGAGGATTGCCGGGTGAATCCAGAGCAGTGGGCGGCCTCGGCCCTGTACCGGTGTATCCGGGAAGTCGCGGAATATGTGGACGGCGAGGGCTGGGACCGCCCGCCGCAGATGTTCGCGCTGGTACCGACGGCCGACCTGGTCGCCGCCGAACCCACCCTGCTGGATCAGCTGGACGAGCAGGACGCCCTGACTCCCATTGCGCAGGAGCCGTTCCCGGAGGACATCGCGGGCGAGGCCGACGCCATGGCGCTCGACGAGTTCCTGGCCACCACCAGCTGGCCGCCGTCGGTCGAGGGCTGCGTTCTCGTCCAGCAGATCGTGGTGCTGCCGCCCACCGCAGAGCAGAGCCTCGACGATGCCATCGCTCCCCTGCTCGCCGACCGCGATGCCGCCGACCAGGCCGGCCGCCGCGCGGCCATGACCCACGCCGAGCGCCGCGACGCCCGGCTTTTCGTCGGTGTGCTGCGCGACGGCACCTCGCTGTCGCTGCTGCAGGTCCGTCCCAGCGAGGAGGACGAGGACCCCTTCGGCGATCTCGATCTGCGTACCGCCCCGAACCTGGCCCCGAATCTGGTCGAGGCGCTGCGGCACACCTTGGAGAACGACCCCGACGAGTTCTGACGGGGCTCAGCTACAGCTGGTGACTTCCTTGCCGGCGTTGATGTCCTCGAGCGATTGCACTGCGCCGGACAGGTTCTCGACCTTGACCAGGCGCAGGCCCGCCGGGGTCCGCTGCGCGGCCTCGTTGCAGTTGGCGGCGGGGACCATGAAGGTCTCGGCGCCGGCCTCGCGGGCGGCGATCATCTTGTACTGGATACCGCCGATCGGGCCGACCTTGCCGTCGGGGTCGATGGTGCCGGTGCCAGCGACGAACTTGCCGCCGGACAGGTCGCCGGTGGTGAGCTTGTCGACCAGGGCCAGGGTGAACATCAGGCCCGCCGAGGGACCGCCGATCTCGCCGAGATTGAAGTCGACCTTGATCGGGCCCTTGTTGACCTCGTCGGGTGTGATGCCGAGATAGCCCTTGCCGGAATCGTCGGGGCGCGCGCCCAGGGTGATCTCCGCGGTCTGCTCGGCGCCGTCGCGACGCACGACCACCGGGATCGTGGTGCCCGGCTTGGCCGAGGAGACCGCGGTCACAACATCTTTGGTGGTGGCGATCGGCTTACCGTCGACGCTGACGATTTCGTCGCCCTTCTTCAGCATGCCCTTGGCCGGGCCGTCGTCGGCGACATTCGCCAGCTGCACCGCGGTCGGCAGCTTCAGATAGTTGAGGGCCGCCAATTCCGCGGAGTCCTCGGAATCCTTGAACTGCTGCTGATTGGATTTGTCTACATCGTCACGCGACTGCCCCGGCGGATAGACCTCGGCGCGCGGCACCAAACCGTGCTGACCGTCGATCCACAAGCCGATCGCCTCGAAGATATTCAGCCGGTCGCGAACGGAGACGGTCGTCATATTCAGATTGCCGGAGGTCGATTTCACCGGCGCGCCCTTCACGTCGACGACCTGTTTTCCGTCGACTTCGCCCAGCGTATTGAAGGTCGGCCCCGGTCCGAGCGCCACGAACGGGACAGTGACGACACTGCCCAGTATGCCCAGCGCCAGAATCGGGACGAGAGCGGCGAGCAGGGTGAATATCCGACGGTTCACGCGGCCAAGGGTACTGGTCATCGAGGCCATTGCCGCGCTCCGCTCGGCGGTTCGCGTGCTTCGTGGCTCCAGTACCGTAGTGGGTATGAGTGATTTTCCGTTCGGATTCTCGAATCGCGATGACGACCCGGAGCGCAAGCCCGGGGACCAGTCCAGCGGTTCTGGTGCGAACAACCCGTTCGGATTCGAGATGGGCGGTCCGGGCGGCGGCGGATTCGATCCCTCGCAACTCGGTCAGATGCTGTCGCAGCTGGGTGCCATGTTCTCGAGCATGGGACAGCCGGGCACGCAG
The DNA here is from genome assembly GCF_000308655.1 of Nocardia niigatensis NBRC 100131. GTDB lineage: Bacteria > Actinomycetota > Actinomycetes > Mycobacteriales > Mycobacteriaceae > Nocardia > Nocardia niigatensis. Next base: position 250,064 of record NZ_BAGC01000044.1, read on the forward strand.
ACGGGTCCGGTCAATTACGACATCGCCAAGCGGCTGGCCCGCCAGCAGCTCGGGGCCAGCGTCCCGCCCGTGTCCGCCGGCGCGCAGAGCGCCGTCACCGACGCGGCGCACCTGGCGGAGCTGTGGCTCGACGCCGCCACCACCTTCCCCGCGGGCGCGAGCAAGACCGTCGCGTGGACTGCCAACGACTGGATCGAGGAGACGCTCCCCACATGGAAGCGGCTGTGCGACCCGGTGGCCGAACAGGTTTCGGGCATGTGGACCGCCACCCTCCCGGCCGAGGCCAAGGAATTCGCGGCACCGATGTTCGGAATGCTCGGCCAGATGGGCGGACTCGCGTTCGGTTCGCAGCTGGGCCAGGCCCTGGGCCAGCTCGCCAAGGAGGTGCTGACCTCCACCGACATCGGATTGCCGCTGGGTCCCGACGGCACCGCGGCACTGCTGCCCGCGGCCATCTCGGAATTCAGCGCCGGGCTCGAGCAGCCGGAGAGCGAGATCCTGGTCTTCCTGGCCGCCCGCGAGACCGCGCACCAGCGGCTGTTCGCGCACGTGCCGTGGCTGCGCCAGCAGGTGCTGGCCGCAGTCGAGGACTACGCGCGCGGCATCAAGATGGACTTCTCCGCCATCGAGCAGGCCGCCCAGAACCTGGATCCCATGACGCTGGTGCAGGATCCGTCGAAATTGGAAGAACTGCTGTCGCAGGGCACCTTCGAACCGCAGACCACCCCCGAGCAGAAGGCCGCGCTGGAGCGGCTGGAAACACTGCTGGCCCTGATCGAGGGCTGGGTGGAGACCGTGGTCGCCGACGCGGTCGGCGATCGGCTGCCCGGCGCGGGTGCGCTGGCCGAGACCCTGCGCCGCCGCCGGGCCACCGGCGGACCGGCCGAGCAGACCTTCGCGACACTCGTCGGCCTGGAGCTGCGTCCGCGCAAAGTACGTGAGGCCGCGGCGCTGTGGCGGCGGCTGACCACCGACGCCGGGCTGGAGAAGCGCGACGGCGTGTGGGCGCACCCGGACCTGTTGCCCGACTCCTCCGATCTGGACGCCCCGGCGGGCTTCATCGATTCGGTGCTGGGCGGCGGCGCGGGGGTGTTCGACGATCCACTGGCGCAGCTGGCCGAGACGGAGGCGCGCGAGCGCGCCGAGAAGGAAGGCCACGCCGAAAAGGACGGCGAGGGTGAGGATTCCACGGGCGGCGAGCCCGAGGGCGACGCCACTGCCTGACCGATGACGGCAACCTGACCTGTGGATGGACGCAAGGCCCTGAACCGAGTTGTGGATAACCCACGAAAGCGCTGATGAACAAGCGTTTTCGTGGGTTACCGCGTTTCCGGCGGCGCGCAGGCTGATGGCATGACGACTGTGATGCCGGCCCGTGGCCCGATGCTCCATCCCCGAATCACCGTGCTGCTGCGCCCGAATGGCGCGATCCAACTCGGCTGGGATCCCGAGCGGGCGGTCATACTGCGACCGCCGGGGCCGATCGAGGCGATGCCCGCGCTGCTGAGGCTGCTGGACGGCTCCCGCACCGAGGCCGAGATTCTCTGGCAGGCCCGGGAATTGGGGTTCGGCACCGAGGTCGCGCAGGCGCTGCTCGATCAGATGGCGGCCGCCGATCTGCTGGCCGCCGACGCGCCCCGGGCGCGGCTGCGGACGGTGCATGTGCACGGGCGTGGCCCGCTGGCGGACGCGCTGCTGGCGGGTCTGCACCGAATCGGGCTGCGGGCCAAGCACTCCTGCGAACGGCCCGGCGGGACGGGGGCCGAGGCGCTGCAGGCGGAACGCCCGGATCTGCTGGTGCTCTCCGATGCCCTGGTGCCGGACCCGGGGCTGGTCGCGAGCCTCATGCGCCGCCGCATCCCGCATCTGCAGGTCCGCATTCGTGACGGGCGCGGCATCGTCGGCCCGCTGGTGCTGCCGGGCGAAACCGGTTGCCTGCGTTGCGCGGATCTGCGCCGCACCGAGGCCGAGCCGGCCTGGCCGCAGCTGGCGGCACAGCTGCTGGGGCGGGTCGGCTGCGCGACCCCGGCGGGGACCGCCATGACCGCGGCCCTGGCGCTGCGGGAGATCGAGATCGTGTCCTCCGGCCGCGCGGATCACCCACCCGCCACGCTCGACGCCACACTCGAGGTGGATCTCGATAGTCCGCACCTGGATCGGCGGCCGTGGCCCGCCCATCCGAACTGCGGTTGCGGCGAAGGCGCGGGAGTGTGATGGAAACCACTATCCCCCCTCACCCGGAAGAACACCCCAATCCCATGGCGGACCGTCTGGGACATCGGCATGATGGGAACGTGTCAGAGATTGTGAGCAAGCGCTCTTCCCGCAATGCCAAGCTGGCCAAGATTCCACTCGGCATCGCAGGGCGGGCGGCCGTGGGTTTCGGCCGCAAACTGGCCGGGGGAGACAAGCAGGAGATCAACGCCGAGCTGAATCAGAAGGCCGCCGAACAGCTCTTCGCCGTCCTCGGTGAGCTCAAGGGCGGTGCCATGAAGTTCGGCCAGGCACTGTCGGTGATGGAGGCCGCCGTCCCGGAGGAGTTCGGCGAGCACTATCGCGAGGCGCTCACCAAGCTGCAGGCCGCCGCGCCACCCATGCCGGCCGCGGCCGTGCACCGGCAGCTCGACCAGCAACTGGGGACCGGCTGGCGGCAACGCTTCCGGGAATTCGACGACGCGCCCACCGCCTCGGCCAGCATCGGCCAGGTACACAAGGCGATCTGGTCCGACGGCCGGGTGGTCGCGGTGAAGGTGCAGTACCCCGGCGCGGACGAGGCGCTGCGCGCCGATCTCAAGACGCTCAACCGGATGGCGGGCATGATGAGCGCGCTCATACCGGGCGCCGATGTGAAACCGATCCTGGCCGAGATCAGTGAGCGCACCGAGGAGGAACTGGACTACCGGATCGAGGCCGGTCACCAGCGCCAGTTCGCCCGGGCCTACAACGGTCACCCGCGCTTCCTGGTGCCGAAGGTGGTGGCCAGCGCGCCGAAGGTGATCGTCACGGAATGGCTGGACAATGCCACCCCGGTGTCGAAGATCATCCAGCGCGGCGCGGAGGATCCGGCGGGCACGGTCGAACTGCGCAACCGGACTGCGGCGCTGATGGGCGAATTCCATTTCAGCTCACCGTCGATCGCGGGCCTGCTGCACGCCGATCCGCATCCGGGCAACTTCATGGTGCTCGAGGACGGCCGCCTCGCGGTCATCGATTACGGCGCCTGCGCTCCGCTGCCCAATGGCTTCCCCAAGATCCTGGGCCAGATGGTCGCGCTCGAGGTTCAGGAGCGCTACGACGAACTGACAGCGCTGCTGCACGACAATGGCTGGGTCATCCCGGGCAAGACGGTGAGCATCCAGGAGATCCAGGATTACCTGCGCCCTTTCACCGACCCCATCAAGACCGAAACCTTCCATTTCACCCGCCGGTGGATGCAGCGCGTGGCCGGCAAGGCCACCGACATCTCCAACGCCGAGATGATGAAAACCGCTCGCTCCCTGCAACTTCCGGCCGAACATGTGATGATCTTCCGGGTCCTCGGCGGTTCCGTCGGCATCTGCGCCCAGCTCGACGCCGAAATCCCCTTCATGAAGCTCATGAACGACTGGGTCCCCGGCTACGCCGAAACCCTCCGCGCCGCCAGCTGAATTACCCTGTGACGCAAAACGACCCGCCTACCGTCTGGTAAGCGGGTCGTATGCGTTCTACTCCCCCGGATGCTGGGGCGGTCATGCCACCGCGACCTTGCGCGGGCGGCCACGCGGGCGCTTGCGGGCGATCACGACACCCTGGTCGAAGATCTCACCGCCCCAGACACCCCAGGGCTCACCGCGATCCAGGGCGGCCGACAGGCAGCCCTGACGGATCGGGCAGGAAGCGCACAGCGCCTTCGCCTCTTCCAACTGGGCGGGGGCCTCGGCGAACCAGAGGTCCGGGTTGCCAACTCGGCAGGGCAGGGTGATGGTGACTCCCCGGCGGACGCGGGTAGTCGTGTTGGCCACGGTGTTGCGGCATGTCACTCGTTCACGGATGACCGTGGTTGACACGTCGGGCTCCTTCAGCTCGTGCATCGGTCGTTCGGTGTTTCGCGAAACCGGTGCCGGTGGCTGGAGGGCCGGATAAAACTATGGCCACGGTTTCGCGGGGTTCGCGATCCGTGGCCAGGAGGTCTGGGAGGTATTCCCTACCTGAGTCGACTTCGGTGTCGACTCCTGATCACGGTCGCTGGGTCGGTGGTGCGGGGACGGGCTGCCAGCAGATGCACCGGACGCTCGGTTCCGGTTGCGACTGCGAGGGTTTCGACGGCCGCATACACGGCTGCCGGGTGCCAGTCACTCTTGGGCTTGTCCTGCTTGATCACGATCTGCTGATCCGCTTGGGCTTTGCTTGCAAAGACCTGAAGACCAAGATCGCCATTGACGCCGGACATACGAATCCCCTTGGGCGCGAGGATCCCCCGGGAGACGGACACGACGGACATGACGCACGCCGTCGCCTGACGGCCGGCGAAACTGCCGGTCGACACGAAGCTCGAAATGTTGTTCATCGGTCTGCCTCCCTCCTTCACTCGTATGCGATCAGTACTTTGTGCGCGCGGGTTCTTCCCCGGTGCCGAGAACCACAGTAGGTATCCATACGGATGCGCACAACCTATTTTTGACCTGCGGTTTTCGGGGCTTGCTCGCATTCTTCGCAAGCACTAGGAAGAGTCCCGGGCCCGCGATCGGACGATCGCGAGGACATCCGCGCCGTATGTGCGCAGCTTCTTGGCCCCGATGCCGGGGATCGCCACCAGGGCACTGTCATCGGCCGGGCGCTGTTCGGCGATGGCGATCAAGGTCGTATCGCTGAACACCACAAAATGTGGCAGTGACAGCTCCTCGGCCTTTTCCTTGCGCCATTCCCGCAGCGCCGCCAGCAGTTCCGGGTCGATGTCGGCGGGGCAGCGGGAGCAGCGGCCGAGCATGGTGGCCTGGGTATTGAGCAGCGGACGGCCGCAGACCCGGCAGGTTGGATGAAGTCGCTTGGGGCCGTTACGGCGCTCGGTGGTGTGGTTGGCGATGCGCGAGGCCGGGGAGTCCTCGGGGACCAGGCCGATGAGGAACCGGGAGCGGCGGCGCACCTTGCGACCACCCGCGGAACGGGCCAGGGCCCAGGACAATTGGAGGTGCTCACGCGCGCGGGTGACGCCGACGTAGAGCAGCCGGCGTTCCTCCTCCAGCGCGGCCTCGTCGGAAACCGTTGCGTCCGGGCCGAGTACATGCTGGATGGGCAGTGTGCCGTCGGCCAGGCCGACCAGGAAGACGGCGTCCCACTCGAGTCCCTTGGCCGCGTGCAGCGAGGCCAGGGTGACGCCCTGCACGGTCGGTGGGTGCCGGGCCTCGGCGCGGGCGGCCAGCTCGCGCAGCAAGCCGGTCAGTTCCAGGTCCGGATCCTGTTCGGCGAGTTCCTCGGTGAGCTGGACCAGCGCCACCAGCGAGGCCCAGCGCTCCCGGGCCTGAGCGCCGACCGGCTCCTCCTTGGTTAGCCCGACCTGGGCCAGCGCCGCGCGCACCAGGGTGACCAGCTTCTCGCCGCGGGCGTCGGGTAGATCATCGCGATTGGCGGCCGTGCGCAGCGCCGAGACCGCCTGCCGCACCTCGGGGCGATTGAAGAAGCCCTCGCCACCGCGTACCTGATAGGCGATGCCCGCCTCGGTGAGCGCCTGCTCGTAGACCTCCGACTGCGCGTTGATGCGGTAGAGGATGGCGATTTCCGCTGCGGGAACACCATTTTCGAGGAGTTTGGCGACCGCCTTGGCGACGGCGGCGGCCTCGGCGGGTTCGTCGTCGTACTCGGCGAACAGCGGTTCCGGGCCGTCGGCGCGCTGGCCGATGAGCTGCAGCCGGGTGCCGGCGATGCGGCCGCGGGCCGCGCCGATCACCCGGTTGGCCAGCGACACCACCTGTGGGGTGGAGCGATAGTCGCGCTCCAGGCGGACGACAGTGGCGTCGGGGAAGCGGCGGGAGAAGTCCAGCAGATAGGCCGGGCTGGCCCCGGTGAAGGAGTAGATGGTCTGGTTGGCGTCGCCGACCACGGTCAGATCGTCGCGGTCGCCGAGCCAGGCGTCGAGCACCCGCTGTTGCAGCGGGGTGACGTCCTGGTACTCGTCCACCACGAAACACCGGTAGCGGCCGCGGAACTCCTCGGCCACCGAAGAGAAGTCCTCGAGTGCGGCCGCGGTGTGCAGCAGCAGATCGTCGAAATCGAGCAGCAGCCCGTCGGGGGTGTTCTTCAGCGCCTCGTAGTAGGTGTAGACCGCCGAGACCTTCTTCGCCTCGTAGGGCACGTCGCGGTGGCGGCGGGCCGCCTCGCCCGCGTAGTCCTCGGGCGCGACGAGCGAGCCCTTGGCCCATTCGATCTCACTGATCAGATCGCGCAAGCTGTCGGTGTCGGTGGGTAGCCCGGCCCGGCCCGCGGCCTGGGCGACGATGGGGAACTTGCCGTCGATCAGCCGCCACGGCACATCGCCGACGACCTGCGGCCAGAAGTACTTGAGCTGCCGCAGGGCCGCGGCGTGGAAGGTGCGCGCCTGCACCTGCCCGGCCTCGCCGCTCAAACCCAAGGCGCGCAGCCGGTTCCGCAGCTCCCCTGCCGCGCGGGCGGTGAAGGTCACCGACAGCACCTGGTCGGCGCGAACGTGCCCGGCCGAGACCAGGTGCGCGATGCGGTGGGTGATGGTGCGCGTCTTGCCGGTGCCCGCGCCCGCCAGCACACACACCGGTCCCCGGGGCGCGCGCACGGCCGCCGCCTGCTCGGCATCGAGGTCGTCGAGCCGGAGCTGGGCCTGGGTGGTCGCGGCAGTCACGCGCTCCATCATGACAGCGACCTCCGACAGGCCGGGCGGCCCTCGGCGTGGCGGCGCGGAAACCGGGCCCGGGCCGGGGCGGGCGGTCAGCGTGCGGACGTGGTCGACGAGAGCCCGGGACAGGCGGCAGCGCACCGGCGGATGCCGGCAGCGGGACGCCCGGGCGGGAGAGCGGGATGGTCAGTCCTGCTCGCGGTCGCGGAGTCGGCGCAGTGCCGCGGTGAAGCCGGAGGTGCGGTCGCCGAGCGGGGCGAAGAAGTCGTGGTCGCAGGTTTCGACAGCGCCGATGGCCCGATTGACCAGGGCCGCACCGGTTTCGGTGGGGACGAGGGATTTGGCGCGGCGGTCGGTGGGGTGATCGCGACGTTCCAGCAGACCCTTCTGTTCCAGGGTGCGCAGCACCTGGGAGGTCATCATGGGGTCGGTGGCGGCGTGGTCGGCGAGGTCGCGCTGGGTGACGGGTTCGCCACCCGACCGGCTGGTGAGCCAGGTCAGGGAGGCGAGCAGGACGAATTGCACGTGGGTCAGGTCGAAGGGCGCCAGGGCCGCGCGTTGCGCGGCCTGCCATCGATTGGTCACCTGCCAGAGCAAGAGACCGGGACTTTCGTCGGCGTGCTCGAATTCGGTGTGTAGTCCGTCATTGGCCATCACTGCCCGACCATAGCGCGGGAGATGAGGCCGAAATCGTGGGCGGTGAGCTCGACCAGGCCGCGACGCAGCACGATCCCCCAGTTGGGGACGCTGGTCAGGTCGAGTTCGCTGCGCAGATCGTCGATGGGGACCTGACGGGCCGCGCGGTCGTAGTCGACCGCGCGCCGCCAGGGGCGGAAGCAGCCGCCCTGTTCCTCGACCTGCCAGGACGGGCCATCGGCGACGGTGCCGATGGCGGTGAAGGATTTGATCGGTTCGCCCTCGCGCATGCCGGTGCGGGGCGAGTAGTAGACGAGGCCGTCACCGGCCCGCATGCGTTCCACGGCGGCGCGCTTGCCGTGGTTGGCCTGGGCGAACCCGAGTTCCACGCCGCGGCGGACATGGTCGCGGGAGACGACCGCGAGCCAGTACCCGGTGCTCATACCAGCGCCGCCTCGGCGGCCGCGACCAGCGCGTCGACATCGCCCTGCAGGGACTTGGCGAGATTGCCGCCCATGATCTTGGTCCAGAGCCCGCGCAGCGGACCCTCCATGGAGATGCTGACCCGCACGGTGGTGATCGTGCCGTCGGTGGTGACCTCGTGGGCGAAGATCAGCCGCGCGCCGATCAGCTTGGACGAGTCGATGAATTCGGTGTCGGTGAGCTTGGTGACGACGAACTTGGTCTTGGGGCCACCCTTGGGCTTGAGGGTGCCGGTGGCGCCCTGTTCGAACGGGCCGTCGAGGGTGACCCACTCGGTGTCCTGGTTCCACTCGGGCCAGGTGGCCATGTCGGCCCACTTGGTGAAGAAGGCGGCGGGGGCGGCGGTCGAAGTGGCGGTGGCTGTTGCGATCTGCGTCATGCAATTAGTATGCGCGCTTATTACTTCTGCGTCAACCCCCGATTTTCGGGAGATTCGGAAGGGGGTCGATCGGCTCACAACCGACCCTCCGCGGGGAACACGATCAGCGGCGGGTATGTTGCACCGACCGTGACTGCTACCGATCTGACCATGTACTCGACGACCTGGTGCGGCTACTGCCGTCGTCTGAAGAAGCAGCTCGACGAGGCCGGCATCACCTACGAGGTGATCGACATCGAAGAGCACCCCGACGCCGCCGAATTCGTGGGCAGTGTGAACAACGGCAATCACGTTGTGCCGACCGTGAAGTACCGCGACGGCTCGACCGCCACGAACCCCACCCTGGTCCAGGTGAAACAGGCCCTGGCCGCCATCGGCTAGCCCCGGGGCCGAAGAAAGAAGCCGCACGCCAGCAGGTGTGCGGCTTCCTGTTGCGTCCGTTCAGTTTTCGGCGGCCCAGGATTCGACGATGGTCCGGGCGATCGAAATCGACCCCGGCAGCAGCAGTTTCGCCTCGCCTCCGGTGGCGCCGGTCGGCGATCCCCACGCGCCCGCGGCCAGCGCGTCCCGCACCTCGTCGCGAGTGAACCAGTACGCCTCGGCGATCTCGCCGTCGTGGAAGGCCAGCGGCTGATCCGGGTCGGCGACCGCGGCGAAGCCGAGCATGAGCGAGCGCGGGAAGGGCCAGGGCTGGCTGCCCAGATAGCGGATCTCGCGGACGTCGACGCCGACCTCCTCCTTGATCTCGCGTTCGACACAGCGTTCCAGGGACTCCCCCGCCTCCACGAAACCGGCCAGCAGCGAGAACAATCCCTGCGGCCAGGTGTGCTGGCGGCCCAGCAGTACGCGGTCGCCGCCGTCGTGGATCAGGCAGATGACGGCCGGGTCGGTGCGCGGGAAATCCTCGTGCCCGGTCTCGCTGATGCGAGACCAGCCGCCGTTGGCGGCGGTGGTGGGGGTGCCGTCGACGGCGCTGAAGGCCGCCTTGTCGTGCCAGTTGAGCAGGGCGATGGCGGTGGAGAGCAGGCCGGTGCCGAAATCGTCGAGGTCGAGGGTGGAGCCGAAGGCACGCAGGTCGGCCAGTGTGCCCTCGATGGTGTTGTCGCGCACGGCCCACAGGTGGATGCCGGCGTCCACGCCGAGGAACACGGCATCGGGCGCGCGCTCGGGGGCCAGGGTGAGCGCGGCCTCGAGCACGACGGTCCCGTTGTCGACGCGGACCTGGCCGCGCTTGTTCATCCGCAGGAGTTTGGCCTGGGCCCAGCCCTCTTCGAGGGCCTGTTCGTCGGAGCGGAGGTCTTCGGCCCGGTCGAGTGAGGTACGGGACAGCACCGGAACGGCATTCAGCTGGAAACCTGACACACCCCGAGACTAGACGGGCACGGTGCTCAGCCGTGGACGCGGCGGAGATAGAGGAGTCTGTCCCCGGTTTCGAGGGCGTCGGTCTCGGGGTCGCCGACGCGGATGAGGCGGGTGTCGCGGACCACGCCCAGCACGATGTCGCGCAGGTGGCGCGGGGATCCGCCGATCTCCTCGGTCTCCACGTCGCGTTCGGCGATGGCGAAGCCGGCCTCGGGGGTGAGCAGATCCTCGATCATGTCGACCACGGCCGGGGTGGTGGTGGCGATGCCGAGCAGGCGGCCGGCGGTCTCGGAGGACACCACCACCGAGTCGGCGCCGGACTGGCGCAGCAGGTGGGTGTTCTCGGCCTCGCGAACGGCCGCGGAAATCTTTGCCCTGGGGTTGATTTCGCGGGCGGTGAGGGTGACCAGGACGGCGGTGTCGTCGCGGTTGGCGGCGACCACGACGGCCGAGGCGTGCTGAACTCCGGCCAGCCGCAACACATCCGACTTGGTGGCCGAGCCGTGCACCGTCACCAGCCCGGCGTTGGCGGCGAATTCCAGGACCTGCTGGTCGGTGTCGACCACCACGATGTCGCCGGGCTGCACGCCGTCGGCCAGCATGGCGTCCACGGCGGTGCGGCCCTTGGTGCCGTAGCCGACTACCACGGTGTGATTACGCACGGTGCGCCTCCATCGCTGAATCTTGAACGCCTGCCGGGATCGTTCGGTGAGCACCGCCAGGGTGGTGCCGACCAAGACGATGAGGAACAGGATCCGCAGCGGCGTGACCACGAGAATATTGATGAGCCGTGCGGTGGGGGTGACGGGTGTGATGTCGCCGTAGCCGGTGGTCGACAGCGACACCGTGGCGTAGTAGGCGCAGTCCAGCAGGCCCATCTTGTCGCGGGCGTTGTCGTGGTAGCCGTCGCGGCCGAGGTACACCACCACGGTGGCGCCCACCAGCAGCAGCACGGCCAGGCCGAGCCGGCGCACCAGCGAGTACCAGGGGCTGGACTGGGCGGACGGGACCCGGAGCACGCCGACCAGCGCGAAGTCGGGCCGCCCGGTGAGGCCGGCCAGTCCGCGCGAGGAGTCACCGAACACGCGAATCACCGATCATTTCGGGCACTTCTGGCTGCGGCACGGTCCGGAGCGTACCGGGCAAAACGGCGTGCGGCGGTTTCGGCGGGCGCGCGTCGCGAAGTCCCGCGAGAGTTCGCAGATCAGTGCAGCGGGTCCGGCGGCAGCCACTCCGGGTCGGGCGGCGGTTCGAAATCGGGCGGGAAATCGATGCCGGGCACGGGATCCCAGTGCGGGCCAGGGTGGGAATCGGCGCGCTCGGCGGACGCCGGCGCGGGGATCGGCGGCGCATCGGGGCCGGGTGGCGCTTCTGGGTCGGGCGGCGGTTCGAAGCCGGGTCCCGGGCTGTTGTCGAATCCGGTGGGCCCGGGTCGCCCCGAAGCGGCCGGGAGACGCAGCATTTCGACATCGGTGGGCTCGGCGGGGCCTGGATCGTCCTCGTCCGGTTCGGGCGGCAGCGGCGGCTGAGGCGGGGTCGGCGGGATCCGGATGGGGGCCGCGTCGGTGATGATGGCGGCGAGTTCGGCTGGTCCGGGCAGGTGTTCGGGGGCGATGGTGCGGCCGGTGCGGACGTAGTGGAAGGCGGCGACCGTCTCGGCCAGCAGGTCGGCTTCGGGGCGGCCGCTGCGAGCGGCCTCCAGGCGGGCCCAGGCCAGCCGGTAGACGGCGAGTTGGACGACGACCGAATCCTCTTCGGCGCGTTTGGGTTCCGCTCCGGTCTTCCAGTCCACGATGACCCAGGCACCGTCGGGGCGGCGGAAGACGGCGTCCATGCGGCCGCGAATCACGGTGCCCGCGATGGTGGTTTCGAAGGAGATCTCCACCTCGACGGGATTGCGGTCGGCCCACGGGGACGCGAGGAAGGCCTCCTGCAGGCGCATGAGATCGGCGTCGGTGTCGTTGATGTCGGCCGCGCCGGGCAGTTCCTCGAATCCGAGCAGGCGCGCGCCGCCGAACCAGCGCTGCAGCCAGGCATGGAAGGCGGTGCCGCGGCGGGTGTACGGGCTGGGCGGGTACGGGAGCGGGCGACGCAGGCGGGCGGCGAGTTTCGCGGGATCGGCGCTCAGGTCGACGAGGGCGGTGGCGGCCAGCTGGCCGGGCAGTTCGACCTCCCGGACGGCCTCTTCGGCGGCGCGGTGCTCGGCGATGAGGGCGCTGACATCCTCGGCCCAGCCTTCGGGATCCTCCTCGTCCGCGGGCTCGGAATCGGCTGCCGTGCCGCCGAATTCGGGGCCGAAGTCGAGTTCGGTCTGCTGCGGGCGGGATTCGTCGCGCAAGGTGTCGAGTGCGGCTTTGACCAGGGTCGCGCCCTCCTCCACGAATTCGCGGCGGGAGCCCAGCGGGTCACGCGGCCAGGTCGCGGTCTGCGGGTTGTCGGTGAACGGGTTGGGGGTGTCGGGCAGGGGCGGATCGTCCCAGCGGTCGATCTCGACGCCGTTCGCCAGTCGCGAGCCCGGGGACTCGGTCTCGCGTTTGAGTTCGAGCAGGAAAGCGGAGGGGCCCTTGGGTTTCGAGCCGGTCTCCGACCAGTGGTGGGCAGAGACGAACAGGGCGCGCTCGGTGCGGGTGAGAGCCACGTAGAACAGGCGGCGTTCCTCGTCGAGGCGGCGGGCGGCGAGGGCCTTCTTGTGCTCGTCGAGGGCGCGTTCCAGGTCGGCGCGATCGTAGAGATCGTCCAGACCGAGGACGGGGACGCCATCGGTGGCGTCCTCCTGCTCGCGGTCGCCGCGCAGCGCGGTGGGGAGTTCGGCGAGCGCGCCCATCCAGGTGGCGGTGCCGGTGCCGGACGGGAAGGTGCCGTCCACCACGTGCGGAACCGCTACCACCTCCCATTCCAGTCCCTTGGCGGCGTGCACGGTGAGCACCTGCACGCGGTCGTGGGCAACCTCGACTTCGCCCGGCTCCAAACCGTTCTCGACTTCTTCGGCGGCGGCGAGGAAGTCGAGCAGGCCGGACAGGGAGGAGCGGTGGTCGGCGGAGTATCCGGCCACCACCTCGGCGAAGGCGTCGAGATGCTCGCGTCCGGCGGCGGCGTGGGTGCGGCGGGCCTGGGTCTCCACGCCGACGCCGATGGTGCGTTCCACATCGGCGACCAGTTCGGCGAGCGGCTGCCCGGCCCGCTCGCGCAGCGCCGACAGTTCCCGGCCGAGGGCGGTGATGCGAGCGAAGCCCTGGGCCGAATACTCGTCCGGCTCACCGGGATCGGCGATGGCGTCGCCGAGTCCGGCCTTCTCGGCGGGTTCGGGCGCGACCTCGCGCAGCGCCTCGTCCAGGGCGGCGGTGTCGGTGATGGCGTCGGTCTGCCCGGCCGGGCGGCGGATGGAGAGTTCCCGCGCGCGGCGGGACAGCGCCGCGATATCCGAGACGCCGATCCGCCAGCGCGCGCCGGTCAGGAGGCGCACCGCCGCGCTGCCCGCCGACGGGTCGGCGACCAGGCGCAGGGTGGCGACGATATCGGCGACCTCCGGTGTGTGCAGCAGTCCGCCCAGGCCGACGATCTCCACGGGCAATCCGCGATCCCGCAGGGCTTCCGCGAGGGGGGCGGCGTCGGCATTGCGCCGCACCAGCACCGCGGAGGTGGGTGGCGGCTTGTCCGCTTCGTCCGCGGCCTGCCATTCGGCGGCGATCCGATCGGCCACCCATTCCCGTTCCACCGCAACGGTTTCCGCCAGCGCCAAGGCGACCAGACCGGCCGTGGCGTCCGGCCGTGGCCGCAGGGCGTCCACCGTCACTCCCCCACCCCGTGCCGCTCGTTCGCGGAGGGGATCCGACACCAGGTTGGCCAGATCCAGCGCCTCCGGCGGATTCCGCCAGCTGGTGAGCAATGGCAGGATCGGCGCCGGAACCCCTGGCGCACTGGGGAAGTCGGTGGCGAAGCGCGGCAGGTTGGCGGCCGACGCCCCACGCCAGCCGTAGATGGACTGCATGGGGTCACCCACCGCCGTGACCGCGAGCCGGAGATCACCGTCCGGTTCGCTCTCCGCCGGGCGGGCGGCGCCGAAGAGGGACGACAGCAGGATGCGCTGGGAATGGCCCGTGTCCTGGTACTCGTCCAGGAGGACCAGACGGAAGCGATCCCGTTCGGCCGCGCCGACTTCCGCGTGGGTCGAGGCGAGGCGGGCGGAGAGTGACATCTGCGCGCCGAAGTCGAGGGCGCCGCGGCGGCGCAGTTCCTCGGCGAGGCGATCCACCAGGGGTAGCAGGGCGACGCGTTCGTGCTGGGCTTCGATCAGGTCGAGCAGGGCCTTCTTGGGGCCGCCCTTCTGGCGGGGGCCGGCGGGCAGGGTGTGGACCAGGCGCTCCAATTCCAGGTGGGCCGCGGCCAATTGCTGCGGCTCCACCAGGTGTTCGGCGAGCTGGCCGGAGAGGGCGAGCACGGCCTCGGTGACGCCGACGGGGCTGCGGTCGGTGTCGAGGTCACCGTCCCAGGTGGAGACGACACGGTAGGCGAGCTGCCACAGCTGGGTCTGGGTGAGCAGGGTGGCGGTGGGTTCGACCGGCAGCAGCAGGCCGTATTCGGTGAGCAGACGGCCCGCATACGAGTGGTAGGTGCTGATCTCCGGTTCGGAGGAGGTGAGCTGGGCGCGCAGGTGGCCGGTGGGGTCGATATCGCGCACCACCGGGGCTCCGGCCAGGCGGGCCAGGCGGGTGCGGATGCGCTGGGTGAGCTGCTGGGCGGCCTTGCGGGTGAAGGTGAGGCCCAGCACCTGTTCGGGTTCGACCAGGCCGTTGGCCACCATCCAGACCACGCGGGCGGCCATGGTCTCGGTCTTGCCGGCGCCCGCGCCCGCCACCACCAGGGTCGGACCCTGGGGTGCGGAGATGACGGCGGCTTGCTCGTCGGTCGGTGGCGGCAGGCCCAGCGCGTCGGCGAGCTGACGCGGGGTGATGCGCACTAGTCCGTCACCTGCCGGCCGGTGTCCTGCACGGGGCAGCTGCCGGCGACCTTGCAGTGACGGCACCCGTCATTGCGCATGGCGAGATAGCTGGGGCCCTTGGAGGCATCGGCGGCATCGTGGATGATGGTGCGCCAGGTGTCGATACCGTCGGCGTCCAGCGGCGGCTGAGTGCGCTGGGTCGCACCCTCCTTGCTGCTGGGCTTGGCCACGTAGACCAGGCGCGCGCCACCGGGTTCGCCCTCGCCGAGCGCGCCTTCGGCGGCGGCGACCTGATAGGTGGCCAGCTGGGCGTGCTCCTCGGCGGCCTGCTTGGAGATGGGGGTCTTGCCGGTCTTCACGTCGACGATGACGAAGCGGCCCAGGGCATCCCGCTCCACCCGGTCCACCCGGCCGCTGATCCGCACCGGCTGTTCACCGGGGCCACGGGCGGGCAGCACACAGTCCACGGGCACCTCGACGCCGATGGCGGTGAGTTCGTCGCGGGTGTTGCGCAGCCAAGCCAGGAAGGTGTCGACCATGCCCTCGGTGCGGCGCAGTTCCGCGCGCGAGTGCCAGTTATCGCCGTCGCGCGCGGTGGGGTCGACCTTCTTCCATGCCTTGGCCAGGGCCTGCTTGACCTGGTCCTCGCTGACCTGCCCGGCCAGCGCCTGCACCAGCGTGTGCACCAGATTACCTTTGAGCGCGTGCGGGTTCTCGCCGTCACCGCCGCCGTGGCGTTCCAGCGCCCAGCGCAGCGGGCAGGTCTTCAGCTGGTCGACGGTGGACGGCGACAGCGAGATCGCCCCATCCTCGCTGTCCCACAGCGGATTCGCGGAGGAGAGCTCCGCGGTGCCGTACCAGTCGTCCGGGTGCGCGCCCCGGACTCCGGCCTCGGCGAGTCGTGCCAGCTGCCGGGCCGCGCGCAGGCGACGCTCCGGCGTGGTCTCGGGATCGCAGGCGGCGGAACGTAATTCGGCGATGAGGGCGTGCATGGCCAATGCGCGACCCGGGTCCACCGGCGGCGGAATCCGGCCCGGCTGCCCGTCGGCGGCCTCGCGGTCCATTTCGGCCAGGAACCGGGACGGCACCAGATCCTGGTCCCCCGTGACGGATTCGACGGCGGTCACCAGCAGCGACCGGCGGGCCCGGCTGCACGCCACCAGCAGCAGCCGCCGCTCCTCGGCCAGCAGCGGCGCGGCCCGGCTCACCTTCTCGCCCGAACCGCCCACGCCCGCGAGCAGATCCACCAGCTCCTCGACACCCAGCAGGGTGCCGCGCGGCCGCAGATTGGGCCAGACGCCCTCCTGCACGGCCGCCACCGCCACGGTGTCCCATTCCCGCCCGGCGGCCGCGTGCGCGCTGCAGATGGTCACCGCCTCGCCCGGATCGGTGACGGGTGCGTTGTCCTGCGGAATCACCTGCTGCTCCAGGTATTCCACGAATCCCTCGATGGTGGCGCGCGGCAGCCGATCCACGTACGCGGCGGCCGCCTCGAACAACCCGACCACGGCGTCGAGATCCCGATCGGCCTGCATTCCGGACGCGCCCCCGCGCTCGGACTGCCCGACCCACCGCCGCTCCAGCGTCGAGCCCCGCCACACCCCCCACATCACGTCTTCCAGCCCGCCGCCGTCCCGCCGTACCTTCCGCGCCCGCCCCAGCGCCTCGAGCACCCGCCGCAGCGGCGCGGCCTCCACCGGCGTGAGCTTCTCCAGCATCACCCGATTCCCAGCCCCCACCAGCAGATCCCGCAGCATCTCCGCCGACGAGCGATCGAGGTCCGCGAATCGCGCTGCCTCCTCGTCGAATTCACCGACCGCATCGTGCTCGTCCGCGCCGCGCTCCGGGTAGCCGAGCTCCATGACCGTGCGCCGGATACCGCGCCGCAGCCGTCGCAGGCTGATCTGATCCGCACCACCCAGCGGCCCGGCGAGCAGATCGAGCGCATCGTCTGCGGTGAAGGAGATCGGCCGGGGGCGTCGGACCGATGTCGGATCACCCGCGGTCACGGCCCGCAGCGCCAGCAGCATCCACATCGCGCCCCGCCGCCGCGCGAGCGGAACATCGGCCGGCGGCTGCCGCACCGGAACTCCCGCCGCCAGCAGCGCCCGCCGCAGCGGTGCGAGCGACAACGGCACCGATCGCACGATCACCGCCATGCGGGACCAGGGCACTCCGTTGATGAGATGCGCACGCCGCAGATGGTCGGCGATGAGCGCCGCCTCCTTCGCGGGCGTCGTCAGCACCTGAACCCGTACTTCGCCAACGGATTGCGAAGCGCCCCAGTCGGTCTCGGCCGCACGTCGGCCGCCGGCCCGGCTACGTCCCGCACCGCCACGGGCGAGTGCGCTGTCCGGCGGCGGACCGGCGCCGTCGATCCGTCCATTCGGGCGATGTGTTCTGCCGTCGGCGCCGCCCGGTTCCGCGCCGAGGTCACCGTTTTCCCGCGGCCGGTCCGCGACGAGGTCGTGGAGGAAATCAGTGGCCGTGGACGTCGTGTGATCGGTCGGTGGTGTGCGGTGCGTGGCGGCCCCCGGAAGGCGGGCGGCGATGCGGTCGGCTACTTCCTGGATAGCTACGGCGCAGCGGTGGTTGTGGCGCAGGATGATTCGACGGTCGGCGGGGGCGTCGGGGTCGGCGGCGAAGCGGGGGTCGGCGCCGCGGAAGGTGTAGACGGCCTGATCGGGATCGGCGGCGATGACGGTGGTGGCGGCGCCGCCGCCCAGGGCGCGGATGAGCTGGGCGGCATGGGGATCGAGATGCTGGGCGTCGTCCACGAGAATGCAGTGCAGCCGATTACGTTCGGCGGCAAGGAGTTCCGGATCAGCGTGGAAGGCGTCGAGGGCGGCCGTGACAAGTTCGGCGGCGTCGAGCGCGGGGGCGCTGGCCTCGGGCACGTCCATGCCGACCGACCAGCGCAGCATCATGATCTGTTCGTAGCGTTCGGCGAAGCGACCGGCGGCGACCCATTCCGGACGCCGGTGCGCGCGGCCGAGTTCGATGAGATCCTCGGGGCCCAGACCGCGTTCGGTGGCGCGCAGCATGAGGTCCCGCAATTGTTCGGCGAATCCCGCGGCCGGCAGTGCGGGATGCAGCCGTTCGGGCCATCCCGCGGCGCCGTCGGCGAGGTCGCCGCGCAGCAGTTCCCGCACCACGATGTCCTGCTCGGATCCGGTGAGCAGCCGCGGCGGCGGATTGCCGTGCGCCGCCGCGAAGGAGCGCAGCAGCCCGAAGGCGTAGGAGTGGATGGTGCGCACCAGCGGACCGCGGGTGGCGCCGGGCACGCCGCCCAGGTCCGGATCGGCGGCGGCGACGCGGGCGGTGATGGCGGCACGCACGGCAGTGGCGGCGCGCTTGGTATAGGTGAGCACCAGCACCGATTCGGGTGCGGCGCCGGCCAGGATGCGGGTGGCGGCCAGATCCGCCAGGAGTGCGGTCTTGCCGGTCCCGGGCCCGCCGAGCACCTGCCAGGGCCGCCAGCCGGGGTCGGCGCCGAGGTCGTCGAACAGCGGCCGGAGGGCGGCGTCCCACTCCCGTGAGGGGGTCTCCGCCTCGGCCCGGCGCACCAATTGCACCGAGCTATCCGATCGCATCACGTCGGCTATTTCAACAGACCGCCCTGACAGATTTCGTTTGCCATGAGTTGGCCGTGCCGCCGATCACAATCCGGAAGCTGTTCAAATCGGGTGCAGGCAGCAGAATGGGCAGCGTGGTTGAGCTTCATTGTCATCGTTTCGGTCCCTCGACCGGTCCGGTCGTGCTGGCGTTGCACGGGTTGACGGGCCACGGCCGACGCTGGCAGGCGCTGGCCGACGAGCATCTCCCCGATGTCCGGATCATCGCACCGGATCTGCGGGGGCACGGGAGGTCGCCCGGCGTGCCGCCGTGGGATTTCGAGACTCTCGTCGATGATCTCGCGGAGCTGCTGGAGCGGGAGACGAGCGAACCCGTGGTGGTGCTCGGGCATTCGTTCGGCGCGGCGATCGCGGTGCATCTGGCGCATCGCCGGCCGGGCCTGGTGCGCGGGCTGGCGCTGCTGGATCCGGCCATCGGCCTGGAACCCGAGCGCATGCTCACCATCGCGAATTCCATGCTGGCGGCACCGGATTACGAGAGCGTCGAACAGGCTCGGTTCGACAAGCTGGAGACCGCGTGGGGCGAGGTGGACCCGGCGGTCCTGGACGCCGAACTGGCCGAGCATCTGGTGCCCACCGCGAACGGCCGTGTGGGCTGGCGCATGACCCTGCCGGCGATCATCGCCTTCTGGGGTGAGATCGCCCGTGACTTCGTGCTGCCACCGGCCGGCCTGCCGACGGTCATGGTGCAGGCGATGAAGGTGGATCCGCCCCTGGTGGCGCCCGGCTTCCGCGCGGCGCTCACCGCGCATCTGGGTGAGCGGCTCACGGTCCACGAATTCGATTGCGACCACATGGTCGCGCAGGCGCGACCGTCGCAGACCGCCGCGCTGGTCCGTACCCTGCTCTGACCGGAGAGGCGAAATGCCAACCACCGACGCCGAAGTCGAGCGAGTGCGGGAATTGGTCGCGGCCATTCCACCCGGCCGAGTCGCCACCTACGGCGATATCGCGGCCGCGGCGGGCCTGTCCACGCCCCGCACGGTCGGCTGGATCATGCGCACCGATTCCGCGGACCTGCCGTGGCATCGGGTGCTGCGCGCAAACGGCACGCCCGCACCACATTTGGCGCATCGGCAGCTGGCCGAACTGGCCGCCGAGGGCTGTCCCGTCGTCGACGGCCGAGTGGACCTGCGACGTGCCCGTTTCCGGTTCGCCGAAACCTGATACGCGCCACCCCGCCCGGCGGTTACCGTGAAAAGATGTCCACCCGTCTGGCGTGCGTGGTGTTCGATGCGGTCGAGCCCGCAGCGGCGGCCCGTTTCTGGGCCGAGCTACTGGGCTGGTTGGTGACGATCGATCGGCCCGGGTGGGTCGAGGTCGCCGCACCGGACCCGGACGGTCCGGACGTGGCACTCACTTTCCTCCGGGCGCGGCGGCCCAAGACCGCCAAGAACCGCATCCACCTGGATCTGTGCAGCCGTTCGCTGGACCACCAGGAGATGCAGGTGGACCGGGCGCTGTCGCTGGGCGCCCGCCGGCTCGACATCGGTCAAGGCGCGGTGCCGTGGGCGGTGCTGGCCGATCCCGAGGGCAATGAGTTCTGCGTGCTGGAGCCGCGTGAGCAGTATGTGGATACCGGCGCGGTCGCGGCCATCGTGATGGATACCCGGGACCCGTTGCGGCTGGCCGAGTTCTGGTCCGCCGCCTCCGGCTGGCCCCTCGCCCACCGGACCCCCCGCTACGCGGGTATCCGGGCCGCCACCGGGCAGGGCCCGTGGCTGGAATTCCTGCTCGAGCCGGCAGCGGCGGGTGCGCGCAGCCGTCTCCATCTGGATCTCGTCGCCTTCCCCTTCGACGATCCCGTCGAGGAGGCGGCCCGATTGCGGGCCGCGGGCGCGGTTCCGGTCGGCCCCGATACGCCGTCGTTCGGCGGCGAATCACCGGCTGATGAGCCGGTCCTGGTCCTGGCCGATCCGGAGACCAATGAATTCTGTCTGTTACGAGCGACTCTCGATTGACGCTACTGATGCCGACCGCTTCCCCACGGTGTATCGCTCAGGCCGCGCCGCGGTCGTAACGGCGGCGCTCGCGCGGCGAGAGGCCGCCCCAGATTCCGAAACGCTGATCATGGGTGAGCGCGTAGTCGAGGCATTCCTTACGGACCTCGCAGGAGGAGCAAATGCGCTTGGCCTCCCGGGTGGAGCCACCCTTGTCGGGAAAAAATGCCTCGGGATCGGTTTGGGTGCACAGCGCCTGCTGATGCCAGGATTCGTTCTCGGATCCGTCGCGGCGGGCGAGGGATTCGAACATGGCGTCGAAATTGGTGAAAAGCAGCTTCACTTCCTCTATCCCTTCAATAAGTTTCAGAAAGAAAAACGCGCGGTATGTTTTACGCGCGGCTCATTCCGCAGTCACCACTGACAGCGGCGAGACGGGCCTGCTCCCCATTGACGAAGATTCGACGAGCGTGAACGGCGGCCGGCGCACCCGACCATGGCGCGAGCGCGGTGGTGAACATGAGTTCGCACCAGCTCAATGCCGGAACCTCGCCACACGCGAGGGTATTCAACAGAGACAGTTCCTGATCACTGTCATTCCAAGCGGCGAACAGCCAGGCGGCATCCAGCCGGCCCAGGAATTCTTCGGCGTCTTCCGGAAGACCGAGCGGGGCGTCCACGGCGAGATGAACCACGGCGGAAATCGCGTGGCGCATCCGCGCATCCAGGCCGACCCCGTCGTGCAGCAGCAGGCCTTCGAGCGACTCCCGCAATCCCGCGCCGCGATCGATCCGGAAGTCGTTGCGTCGGGCTGCGGTGGTGACGTCGAACATTTGTTTCCTCCCTTGAAATTGCGCTTGTCCCAAAAGCGCCACGGCCTGATTTAAGGCGGCGCGTGATCTTGTTGTCCAGTTTTGAGGCAATCTGGGGCAAACCCCTAGCAGTACTGACACTGGCCAGTGTGGGTACCGGTCGGGAACGTCACCGAACGGTGCCTGGCACCACGCGGGCAAACGTATATGGAGTGGCCACTTCCGCCGTTTAGGGTCTGACCATGCCTTATGTGCGATCAGGTTCAGCAACAGTTCATTACGTGACCAGTGACGTCAACGGGCCGACCCTGCTGCTCGCCCATGGGTTCTTCATGGACGGGTCGATGTTCGAGCCGATGCGCGAATCCCTGGCAGACGCCGGTATCAATCTCGTAACGGTCGATGCACGGTGCCATGGCCGCACTCAGTCACCTGATGGCGAACCGTTCAGTTATTGGGATCTGGCGGCCGACGGATTGGCCGTTCTCGACGAACTCGGAATCGAGAAGGCCGTCGTGGGCGGAATGAGTCAGGGCGGCTATGCCGCATTGCGCATGGCATTGCTGGCGCCGGAGCGGGTACAGGGCCTGGCACTGATCGATACCGAGGCCACCGCGTGCAGTCCGGCCGAATTGGCTTACTACCGTGAATTCTTCGAGCGCTGGTCGGGTCCGGAACCGATGGCCCCGCTGGTCGCCGAATTGGCCCCGCAGCTCATCGGCGGCACCGATCCGCGGCTGTGGCGGGCCTGGACCAGCCGCTGGTACGACTCCGACCGCCAGAGCATCATGCCCGCCGCCCGGTGCCTGATGGACCGCCGCTCGGTGTTGCATCGGTTACCCGAGATCACCGCGCCGGCGCTGGTGGTGCGCGGCAGTCACGACACCAGCAGCACCGCCCAGAAGTCCGAGGCGCTGGCCACCGGACTGGCCGGGGCGGCCGGCGTGGTCACCATTCCGGGCGCGGGGCACGGCGCGGCCTGGACTCATCCGGAAGTGGTTGCGCCGCTGCTGATCCGGCTGGTCGAACGAGCCAATGCCCGGCGGGAGAACCGGCTGACGCGGGCGCTGTCGGCGCCGTGGCCGCGGATGCGCGGGGGACGAGAGATCCTGGCCGCGCAGTGACGGGAGCCCTCCAGCGGGAGGGTGCGCGGGGGAAGGCCGTGCCCACGGCGGTCACGGCCGGCCGGGACTCACCCGGCCTCGTGCCAGCTCGGGATGCCGAGGAAGATCTGAATCTGGCTGGGGTAGGCCGCGTTGAAGACGCTGAACAGCTGGACCGCGATATCGAAGCGCCGGTTCGTCTCGCGTTCGCGCAGGCGCATGGTGGCGCGGGGCCGTCCATATGCCGCGACACCCTCATCCCACATTTCACGGAAAAGTCCGAAACGTCCGAGTTCTGCGAGGAATTCAACCGACCAGGCGGTATCTCCAGAGCTCGCAATCAGACCGCGCAGCCAGTGCACGGTCAGCCGGACCTCCTCCTCCCACTCGACCATCACCTCGCGGGCGGCCTCGTTGCCCAGAAACCAGCGCAGAATATTGATATCCTGCTCCAGCCCGGGGAAAGCGCGAGAGTAGCTTTCGTTGCAGGCCAGCACATTCCAGCGGGTGTCGACGTAGGCGGCGAGATTTGGTTCGTGCAGCTCCAGGGCGCGGTGCATGTCGTCGGTGATTTCGCCGCGCAGTTGTTCCACGGAGGGGAATTCGCTCACGCCGAGTCCGGCCAGATCGAGCAGATGCCGGCGCTCGACGGCCGACAGCGGGGTTATTCGGTCCAGATATCGCAGCAGCGCATCCACCACTTCGCGGGTGGGATGGCCGCGATCACCCTTCTCCAAGTGGCTGATGTAGCTGGCGCTGACGCCGGCATTGAACGCCAGCCTTTCTCGTGATACGCCTCGTGCATCACGCAGGCGGCGTAGCAGCAGTCCGAATGTCGGCGGCTTCAGATCGTCGGAGTCCCTATCCGCTTTCACGCCCAGCACCACGCCGTTCCCTCTCCACAAACATTCAGCAAACCAACCTTCATCGGTCTGAATCCTCCCGGTACCGGACAGTGGGACCCGGTGTGACGCCTGGTGTGAACTGTGACGAACGCCGCATACTCCGCCAGTTCTCAGGTCGGATACTGCCATATGAGATTGTTCTCAAGGTTAAAACAAGACCATTTCTACTATGTGTCGCGCCACATCTCATAACGTGACGACTATCCGCAATTGCTTAGCAAGCGCAGGTTTCCGGGCGCGCCCAACAAGCTCCGAACAGCCTGCCACTACGATCTTCAACCATGCGCTGTGAACGTGGGACACGCCCCTACTCCGGATCATGCTCGTGACACCCGTCGACGCCATCGTGCTGGCCGGAGGCAAGGCCAGCCGGATGGGCGGGGTGGACAAGCCGGCCCTGGTGGTCGGCGGGCAGTCCATGCTGGACGCGGCCCTGGCGGCGGTCGCCGGCTGCGCGCGCACGGTGGTGGTGGGCCCGCATCGGCCCGAGCTGCCGCCGGAAGTCCTTCAGGCACAGGAGATACCGGCCGGAGCGGGCCCGGTGGCGGCCATCGCCGCGGGTCTGGGCGCTCTGGCCGGGTGCGATTTCCCCGCGGGGCTGATCGTGGTGCTGGCCGCGGACATGCCGTTCCTCAGTGCGGCGGCGGTGAACGAACTGCTGTCCCATGCAAGGGATTCCGGCAGTGACGCGGTCTTCGCCGCGGACGCGTCGGGCCGCCCGCAGTACCTGGTCGGCGTGTGGCGGCGCCCGGCACTGACCGCGGCACTGAAAGACCTGGATTCCCTGGTGAATCGGCCGATGAAGGCCCTGGTGCCGGTGGACACCGTGATGGTGACGCTGCCCGGCGTGGAGGACTGCGACACCCCCGAGGACGTGCGCCGGGCCCGGGCCGGGGCGGCCCGCACGGCCGCGCCGCTGTGGCTCGACGAGGCCCGCGACGTGCTGCGCGGCAGCATCATCCCGCTGCCGGTGCGCCGGACGGTGCTGCGCGCGGCGCGCGGCGCGACCCTGGCCGCGCCGCTGGCCGCCGCGGACGCCCTGCCGCGCTTCGACGTGTCGGCCATGGACGGGTACGCGGTGAGCGGCGACGGGCCCTGGCAGCTGCGCCGCGATATCGGCTTCGCGGGTGGTCAGCGGCCGGTGGGGCTGCTGGACGGCGAGGCGGTGCGGATCGCCACCGGCGCACACGTGCCCGACGGGACCAGTTCGGTGGTGCGCGACGAGTTCGTCCGCGTCGACGACGACGGCACGCTGTACCGGCTACCCGACACCCCGGTGCGCGAGGATGTGCGGCGCCGGGGCGAATACTGGCTTCCCGGTGCGGAAGTCGCGGCCGCGGGCACCGCGGTGACGGCGGCGCTGATCTCGGTGGCGGCCAGCGCGGAGGTCGCGGCGGCCGACGTGCGCGGACCGGTGCGCGCTCGAATCGTCATGACCGGCGACGAGATTCGCGGGGACGGGCCGCTGCACACCGGCCAGACCCGGGACTCGATCGGTCCCATCCTGCCCGACGTGCTGGCCTGGCACGGGGTCACCACCATCGATCGGGTGCACCTGCGCGACACCGCGAACGCCTTCGACGAGGTGCTGGCGGCGGCCGGTGATTGCGATCTGCTCGTCATCGTCGGCGCGACCGGCGGCGGGGCGGCCGATCAGCTGCGCTCGGCGCTGGATCGCTCCGACGCCACCATGCTGCTGCGGCGCCTGCGCCTGCGTCCCGGCGGTTCCACGGTGGCCGCTCAATTGGCCTCCGGCACCGTTGTTCTGGGCCTGCCGGGCAATCCGTTCGCGGCGATCGCCACCCTGCTGGCGCTGATCGGCGCGACCGTCGAGGGCATGACCGGCGCGACCCCGGCCCGCCCGATCATGGCCCCACTGGTCAATGCCGCCGAGCTGACCGCGCCGGTGGCGCGCATCGTCCCGGCCCAGGCACTGCCCACCGGCGGCTTCCGCGGCGACCTGAGCTTGCGCACCGCGCACCTGGCGGATCTGCTGCATCGCGAGGGCCTGGTGGTGGTCCCGGCCGACGCCGAGGACGGCGCGATGGCCGAATTCATCCCACTGCGTGGCTGATTCGGCCCGGTGGCACAGGGCCTCGATGACCATGGCGCCGGCCCGTACCCCACCCCGCTAGGCAGCGCAGAACCGCTGTACTCCAACGGATTTGCAGTGGTGATGCTCATCCGATCCGGGGGAGGCGGGTTCAGCCGGGGAGCCCGAGAATTGTCAGCAACTGACCCGGGTGAGTGGCGCTGTCCAATCGGCCGTGCTGGGCGTACATCTTGCGCCGGAGCCCGGTCACCGGATTCCGCAGATGCAGGGTCCATACGTGCGGCGCGAACTCCACGCCGCCCTCTGACCAGGCCTGACGGAATTTCGGGAATTTCCCTAGTTCGCGAATGAGATCGGCGAATCCGTCGGTATTACCCGACCGCCCGATCAATCCGCGCATCCAGCGGGCGACCCGGCGCGCGTCGGAATCCCAGTTCACCATCACCCGGGTCGCCAGGTCATTGGCGAAGAACCAGCGCAGCATATTGCCGTCCGCGACCAGGCCGGGGAAGGTGTCGTTCCAGGCGTCATTGCTGGCCAGCAGATTGGCCCGGATGTCGAGCAGGGCGGCCATATTCGGGCTGTGCAGCTCCAGGGCCCGGACCATCTCCGGGGTGACCGCGGCGCGCAGTTCCCGCACGCTGGGGAAGACGCCTGATCCCAGGCCCGCCAGGTCGCCGAGCTGCCGGCGGTCCTCGTGCGACAGCGGCTCCAGGCGGTGCAGGTAGCGGGTGAGCGCCTCGACCACTTCCCGCGTGGGGTTACCCCGGTCACCTTTCTCCAAATGCGTTATATAACTGGCGCTTACACCGGCGTTGAATGCCAGGCGCTCACGGGAAACACCGCGATTGTCACGGAGTCGGCGGAGCAGGTTTCCGAAGGTGGGTGCCTCGAGTTCCGGAAAATCCTGTCCACATACCGGTCTCGCGCCCACCTGGGTTCCTCCTTCACGGAATCCCGGTGGCCCACCTAGCCTCCCCGTGGAGGCACCGCCGAGATCTCCTTCGAGACGGATACTTACACAGGGTTGGACACCAACCGTTCAGCGGCGCAAATCCAATCAGTATCACCGGATACTCCTATTGGTATAGGTCCGGTGTGTCCGCGGCGCCGCTGCGGAATGCCTCTCCCCAAATTACTCTCATACCCCCAATGCCAGGGGCGGTTGGACGGACACGTTTTCGTCTCGACACGCGCGGGCCGGATCCGGGGCGGGGACCGCCGCCGGCGGGCGTCGCGGGTATCCGCGCGCGGATGCTGGAAACGACTGCGACCGAACCTGATTCGACGATTCGCCGGGCCGAGCCGGTGGCGGTCGCACCGGTGCGGAGCAGGCCCAGCACGGCGCGTGCAGTGAGGGACTTGCCGGAGCCGGATTCGCCGACCAGCGCACCGGTTTCGCCCCGCGCGGCGCGGATGCCGACGCCGTTCACCACGGTGCGTTCACCGAAACGCACGACGGGGTCCCGAATGTCTAGCAAGGTGTCGTCTGTCATCCGATCCACCGGGCACGGCCCAGCGCCTGGGCGACCCCCAGGGCGGCATCTGTCGACTACGGCTTCACCCTTCAAGCCAGCCACATAGTCCGGGACCGACATCCACATGCAGGTTCAAAGGTGAGGGGGCGGACCCGGCCCTTGGGTCGATCATCGTCGAGTCGACCAGCAATCTCGATGCCAATCCGGCCATGGCCGTCGGCCCGCTGCTGGTGGTCTCGGCGCTCAGCCTCGGCAGGTGCCCGGTCGGCTCGAAGAACTCCCCGCACTGCAGGGCGATCTTCACCCGCACCGACGCGTCGTACCTCGACAAACCCAGCGTCTGACGCAAGAACGGTACGACATCCTTCGCCGCACTGCCCTTGGGCAGGGAACGGTCGCAGGCTTCGATGATCAGCCGTGAATCCAGTGCGGACAGTTGGCGTTTGCAGGTTTCCAGGCGCTGCATCAACTCCACCACATCGCCATCGGCGAACGCGTCGAGGTTTGCGTGGAGGACGGAATTCGACAGGGCCTCGACGGCGGTAGCCAGTTCGGCGATACCGCACGTGTCGAGTGTCACCCCCATCGAATTCATGTGCTAATTCTATCGCCAACGGCAGCATGTCCGAACCCGAGATGTCCTGTATGCCAAGGTAATTCGGAAATCAATACTTCGAATCATCACCCTCTCAAAGAATTTCAGCGAACATAGCATTAAGCTCAGGCCCCGCCTGCGAGGGAATCGACAATTTTGACGATCCGCAGGGTACGGGTTTCCGGATTCTTCGCGTTTATAACGGCAGTGACGTGTTCACAGCGGTTGGTGCACGAGAGACGGTCGAAAGCGGCCCGCACACCCGGCCGCCCTAACGCGTCGGCGAGATCGTCGGGGACGTCTATGGTGCGTGGAGCGGTGTCACGTTCGACGGCGACCGCGACCTGGTCGCGGGCCCCCCTGCCGAGTTCGGTGCGGATCGCCTTCAGCGGGCCGAGGCACGGCCCTGCGCCCATGTTGGCGATGGAGCCGCGGTACGGGATGGCGTCGAAGGTTGGCCTGGACTGGGATGCGGCCTCCGCCGCCGAAGGCGGCGACGACGGGGGGATGGGGATGTATGCACCGCCGTTGACAGTCGGTCTCGATGACGCCGACAAATCGTTGCGTAGGTGAACGATATAGCGATCAACCAGCAATCCGAAAGTGTGTTAACAAATATTAAGTAACCGAGAACCAACCGTTTCGTAAGCTTCACCGCCACTGGCCCGGAACCCACTTCCGGGAACATGTTTCACCCCCTGCGAAGAGGTTTTCCCAGGTCGCGACCGGAAGGTGTGACCTCGGCCGCTACCCCGCAGTGACCGGAACATTGCGGCGATCTCACAGCTCACAAATGGCCTCCGAGCATTGTGAGCAAATCGTTTTGATGCCTCCCCCGGCGTCCCTACAGTCGAGCCAGCAGCCCGGTTTTCCAGCTCGAAGGGGGCGTTATGGCTATTACGCAGAACGGACACTCGTCCGCCGATGCGCTGCTTCGACTGGGGAAGTATTTCAACCGCGGCGAGGTATCCGGTGACCTGCGCACCCTGCACAAGGTGGGCGGGCGCGAGGCCGACGAGTTCTACCGTGATCGGTGGTCGCACGACAAAGTGGTGCGGTCCACGCACGGCGTGAACTGCACCGGTTCGTGCTCGTGGAAGATCTACGTCTCCGACGGTGTGATCACCTGGGAGTCGCAGCAGACCGACTACCCGAGCGTGGGCGCCGACAAGCCGGAGTACGAGCCGCGTGGCTGTCCGCGTGGCGCGTCCTTCTCCTGGTACACCTACTCCCCCGCGCGCATCCGCTACCCGTACGTGCGTGGCACGCTGCTGGAGTTGTACCGCGAGGCCAAGACCCGGCTCAAGGATCCGGTGCTGGCGTGGGAGTCCATCGTCGAGGACGCGGACCAGGCCAAGGCCTACAAGTCCGCGCGCGGCAAGGGCGGGTTCGTGCGCGCCGAATGGTGGGAAGCCGCCGAAATCGCCGCCGCCGCACACGTTTACACGGTCAAGAAGTACGGCCCGGACCGGGTGGCGGGGTTCTCGCCGATTCCGGCCATGTCCATGGTCTCGCACGCCGTCGGCGCGCGGTTCATCTCGCTGATCGGCGGCTCGATGCTGTCGTTCTACGACTGGTACGCCGACCTGCCCGTGGCCTCGCCGCAGGTCTTCGGCGACCAGACCGACGTGCCCGAGTCCGCCGACTGGTTCGACGCCGGCTACCTGATCATGTGGGGCTCCAATGTCCCGGTCACCCGAACCCCGGACGCCCACTACATGACCGAGGCCCGCTATCGCGGCCAGAAGGTCGTGGTGGTCTCCCCGGACTACGCCGACAACACGAAGTTCGCCGACGAGTGGGTGCCCGCGCGCCCGGGCACCGATGCCGCCCTGGCCATGGCCATGGGGCACGTGGTGCTGCGAGAGTTCTTCGTGGAGAAGCAGACTCCGTACTTCAACGACTACGTCAAGCGCTACACCGACCTGCCCTATCTGGTCGTGCTGGACGAGCACGAGGGCGGCTGGTCGACCGAAGGCGAATACAGCGGTCACACCTTCACGCCCGGCAAGTTCCTCACCGCCGCCGATCTCGGCCGTAGCGGTGAAGGCGTCGAGCATCAGACCGTATTGCTGGACTCGGACGGTGTTCCGCAGGTGCCCAATGGCTCACTGGGCCACCGCTTCAACGAGGCGGGCAAGGGGCGCTGGAATCTGGATTTGGGGGACACCGATCCCCTGCTGACCCTGCACGGACGCACCGATGACGTTGCGGCCGTGCAGTTCCCCCGCTTCGACGGGCCCGTCTCGGATGTCCTCACCCGCGGCGTGCCGACCACCGTCATCGCGGGGCGACGGGTGACGACGGTGTTCGACCTGTTGCTGGCGCAGTACGGCGTAGCCCGGTCCGGCCTGCCCGGCAGTTGGCCGACCGGCTATGACGATGCGACCCAGCCGTACACTCCCGCCTGGCAGGAGTCGATCACCGGCGTCCCCGCCCAACAGGCCGAACGTCTCGGCCGCGAATTCGCCGACAACGCCGAACGTTCCAAGGGCCGGTCCATGATCCTCATGGGCGCGGGCACCAACCACTGGTTCCACTCCGACCAGATCTACCGCTCCTTCTTCACCCTGACGCTGCTCACCGGCTGCCAGGGCGTGAACGGCGGCGGCTGGGCGCATTACGTGGGCCAGGAGAAGTGCCGGCCCGTGACCGGCTGGGCCACACTGGCTTTCGCCTCCGACTGGCAGCGGCCGCCGCGGCAGATGCAGGGCACCGTGTTCTGGTACCTGGCCAACAACCAGTGGCGCTACGACCCGTTCACCAGCGAATCGTTCGCCTCGCCGCTGAGCAAGGGCGCGTTCGCGGGGCGCACGGCCGCCGACAATATCGCGCTCGCTTCACGTCTGGGCTGGATGCCCGCGTACCCGACGCTGAACCGCAATCCGCTCGACCTCGTCGAGGAGGCCGAGCAGGCGGGCAAGACGCCCGCGGACTATGTGGTGGACGGCCTGAAGTCGGGCGATCTCCGCTTCGCCTGCGAGGACCCGGACGCGCCCGAGAACTTTCCGCGCGTGCTGACCGTGTGGCGCGCGAACCTATTGGGTTCGTCCGGCAAGGGCAACGAATACTTCCACAAGCATCTGCTCGGCGCTGACTCGAACCTGCAGACCACCGAGACCACCGGTGTCCGCCCGCAGGAACTGGAATGGCGGGACGAGGCCGCCACCGGCAAGCTGGACCTGCTGATGTCGATGGACTTCCGCATGACGTCCACGACCCTGTTCTCCGACATCGTGTTCCCGGCCGCCACCTGGTACGAGAAGCACGACCTGTCCTCCACCGACATGCACCCGTTCGTGCACGCCTTCTCCCCGGCCATCTCCCCGCCGTGGGAGGCCAAGACCGATTTCGAGGCCTTCCACCGCATCGCCCGCGGGTTCTCCTGGCTGGCAGAGAAGCACCTGGGCGTGCGCCAAGACCTGGTCGCGGTGCCACTGCAGCACGACACCGCCGACGCGATGGCACAGGCCGGCGGACGCGTACTGGACTGGAAATACGGCGAATGTGAACCCATCCCGGGTGTCACCATGCCGAAACTCGTTGTCGTCGAACGTGACTACCCGAAGGTCGCGGAGAAGATGGCCGCGCTCGGCCCACTCGTCGAAACACTGGGACTCACCACGAAGGGTGTCACCACCCTGCCCGATGCCGAGGTAGATTACCTGCGCGGCGTGAACGGCACTGTGGTTTCCGGTGTCGCGCAGGGCCGTCCGTCACTGGCCAAGGACACCCACGCGGCCGAGGCGATCCTGGCACTGTCCGGCACCACCAACGGCCGGCTCGCGGTGGAAGGGTTCCATGCGCTGGAACGGCGCACCGGAACCGAGCTGGCCGACCTGGCTGCCGAACACGAGGGAAAGCGAATCACCTTCGCCGACACGCAGGCCCGGCCCGTTCCGGTGATCACCTCACCGGAATGGTCCGGGAGCGAGACGGGCGGACGCCGGTATTCGCCGTTCACCATCAATGTGGAGCGGTCCAAGCCCTGGCACACCCTGACCGGACGGCAGCACTTCTACCTCGATCACGACTGGATGATGGAGCTGGGCGAGCAGCTGCCGATCTACCGGCCGCCGCTGGACATGACGGCGCTCTTCGCCGAACCCGGTATCGGCAATGTCGGTGAGGGCGGCGTGACCGTGCGGTACCTGACGCCGCACTCGAAGTGGTCGATCCACTCCGCCTACCAGGACAACCTGCACATGCTGACGCTCTCGCGCGGTGGTCAGGCGATCTGGATGTCGGACAGGGACGCCGCGAAAATTGGTGTCGCCGATAATGATTGGATCGAAGCGATCAACCGCAACGGCATCGTGGTGGCGCGCGCGATCGTGTCGCACCGCATGCCCGAGGGCACGGTGTTCATGTATCACGCCCAGGACCGCGCCGTGAACGTGCCCCGTATCGAGGGCACGGCGGAGGTCAAGCAGGGCAAGGGCAAGCGCGGCGGTATCCACAACGCGCTGACCCGGATCATGATCAAGCCCTCGCATCTCATCGGTGGCTACGCGCAGCAGTCGTTCGCGCTGAACTACCACGGCCCCACCGGAAATCAGCGCGACGAGGTCACCACGATTCGCAAGCGCAACCAAGAGGTGGAGTACTGACATGACTCCGACGAGGTCACCACACGGCATCCGATTGCGCAACCAAGAGGTGGAGTACTGACATGACTCCGACGAGGTCACCACACGGCATCCGATTGCGCAACCAACAGGTGGAGTACTGACATGACTCCGACGAGGTCACCACACGGCATCCGATTGCGCTCGCAGGAAGTGGAGTACTGATATGCGCGTAATGGCGCAACTGGCCATGGTCATGAACCTGGACAAGTGCATCGGCTGCCACACCTGCAGCGTCACCTGCAAGCAGGCCTGGACCAACCGTTCGGGCACCGAGTACGTGTGGTTCAACAATGTGGAAACCCGTCCGGGACAGGGTTATCCGCGGCGCTACGAGGACCAGGAGAAGTGGAAGGGCGGCTGGACCCTCGACCGGAAGGGCCGGCTGACCCTCAAGTCCGGGTCGCGTCTGAAGCGGCTGCTCAGTATCTTCGCCAACCCGGATCTGCCCACCGTGTCGGACTACTACGACCCGTGGAGCTACGACTACGACAATCTGCTGTCGGCGCCGCAGATGGACACCACGCCGGTGGCGCGGCCCAAGTCGCTGATCACCGGTGAGGACACCAGCGTCACCTGGGGCGCGAACTGGGACGACTCGCTGGGGTCGGGGCCCGAGCAGGTGGGTAAGGACCCGTTGCTGGCCAAGCTCTCCGAGCAGGTCAAGCTCGAGTTCGAAGAAACGTTCATGTTCTACCTGCCCCGCATCTGCGAGCACTGCCTCAACCCCTCCTGCGCCGCGTCGTGCCCCTCAGGCGCGATCTACAAGCGCGCCGAGGACGGCATCGTGCTCGTCGACCAGGACAAATGCCGCGGCTGGCGCCAATGTGTGACCGGATGCCCGTACAAGAAGATCTACTTCAACCACAAAACCGGCAAAGCGGAAAAATGCACCTTCTGCTACCCGCGCGTGGAAGTCGGCATCCCCACCGTCTGCTCCGAAACCTGCGTCGGACGACTGCGCTACATCGGCGTCATGCTCTACGACGCCGACAAAGTCCTCCAAGCCGCCTCCGTCGAGAACGACCAGGACCTGTATCCCTCGCAGCTGGGGGTGTTCCTCAACCCGCACGACCCGCGCGTGATCGCCGAGGCCGAACAGGCCGGGATCTCCCCGGAATGGATTCAGGCCGCGCAGGATTCACCGGTCTACAAACTCATCGTCGACTACCAGATCGCGTTGCCGCTACACCCGGAATACCGGACCATGCCCATGGTCTGGTACGTGCCGCCACTGTCACCGGTCGTGGACACCCTGACCCAGACCGGGCACGACGGGGAGAACCACAACAACCTCTTCGGCGCCATCGACGCCCTGCGAATCCCGTTGGAGTACCTGGCCGAGCTGTTCACCGCCGGTGAGATCGGACCCGT
Source organism: Nocardia niigatensis NBRC 100131 (assembly GCF_000308655.1). Classification (GTDB taxonomy): domain Bacteria; phylum Actinomycetota; class Actinomycetes; order Mycobacteriales; family Mycobacteriaceae; genus Nocardia; species Nocardia niigatensis. Next base: position 283,227 of record NZ_BAGC01000044.1, read on the forward strand.
CCGCGCCTCGCTGCAACGGCTGGCCGGAATGCGGTCGTTCATGCGCTCGATCAACCTCGGCCAAGAACCCGACCTCACCATCCCGGACGCGGTCGGCCTCGAACCCGAAGAAATCGAAGCCATGTACCGGCTGCTCGCGATCGCGAAATACGAACACCGCTACGTGATCCCCTCGGGCGCGACTTCCCGCGCCCACGAACTGGATTCCCTCGCCACCGGCTGCTCCCTCGACACCGACGGCGGGCCAGGCATGACGGCCTTCGACTACATGGCCGACAAGTTCCACCTCACCGACACCAACGACGCTTCCCCCGACCAGAAATCCAACCGGATCAACCTGTTGAACTGGGACGGCAAGAGCACGAAAGGCTTGGTGCCCACCGAAAACGGCACCAATGGCTCCGGTGCCAATGGCCATGGCGGGAGCGGAGCGAACGGCAGCGGCGCCGTCGTCTCCACCGCCACGTCCGGCAACGGCAACGGCAACGGCAATGGCCACCATGGTTCCGGCATCGACGGCGTCAGCAATGGCGCTACCGCCGCCGAGCCGGAACCCACCGGAGCCACACGATGAACCTGCTGAGACTGCGCCGGCGCCCCGAACCCGCCGTCAGCGCGCATGAGGACGATCGACGTCAGGCGTGGCGGCTGAACGCCCTGTCGCTGGATTACCCGCACCCGCGGACCCGCGCCCGGATCGACGAACTCGACGCCGCCGCACCGGACTCCACCGGAGCGCCGCGATGAGCCTGCTGAAACTGCGGCGCCGGCCCGAACCAGCCGTCGCCATGAGCGAACGCGATCGCCGGCTGGTGTGGCGGCTGGGTGCGCTGCTGCTCGACTACCCGAGCGCGCAGACCCTGGGCATGCTCGACGAACTCGACGCCGCCGCAGCGGAATTGCCGGACTCGGTGCGTCCGCTGCTGGCCGGGTTCCTCGAACATCTGCGCACCGGCGATGCCATCGCGCTGGCCCAGGAGTATGTCGAGACCTTCGACATGCGCCGCCGGGCCAGCCTGCACCTGACCTTCTACGCCTACGGGGACACCCGCAAGCGCGGGATGGCGCTGCTGCGGTTCAAGCACGCCTACCGGCACGCCGGTGTCGAACTCGGCGACGAGGAACTGCCCGACCACCTGCCCGTGCTGCTCGAATTCGCCGCCACCGTCGACCCCGTCGGCGGCGAACGGCTGCTGGGTGAACACGTCCCGGTGCTGGAACTGCTGCGGTTGTCGCTTTCCGACAGCGGATCTCCCTATGCCGGGGTGCTGGCGTCGGTGGTGGCGACCCTGCCACCGGTCACCACCGCCGACCGCCGGCGCATCGCCGAACTCGCCGCCCAGGGCCCGCCCGAGGAAGAAGTCGGATTGGAGCCCTTCGCCATGGACCCGCTCGCCTTCACCGGATCGGAGGCCCGCCGATGAGCTCCGCGCTCTGGCTGATGCTGCCCTACATCGCGTTCACGTCCTTCGTGCTCGGGCACCTGTGGCGCTACCGCACCGACCAATTCGGCTGGACCACACGGTCTTCGCAGGTCTACGAGTCGCGGCTGCTGCGTCTGGGCAGTCCGCTGTTCCACTTCGGCATGCTCGGGGTGATCGGCGGGCACGTGCTCGGCGTGCTCATTCCGCAGTCCTGGACCGACGCCGTCGGCATCTCGGAGGAGATGTACCACGTGGTCGCGGTCTCGGCGGGATCCGTTGCGGGCGTGGCCGTCATCGCCGGCATCGGCATTCTGCTCTACCGCCGCGTCACCGTTTCCGCGGTCCGTCAGGCCACCACCACCAATGACAAGGTGATGTACATCCTGCTGGCCGCCGCCCTGATCACCGGGCTGCTGAACACCCTCGGCAGCAACCTGCTGTGGGGCACCTACAACTACCGCGAGACCGTCTCCCCCTGGTTCCGCAGTCTGTTCACCCTGCATCCGCACCCCGACCTCATGGTCGGCACGCCGTGGACCTTCCAGGCGCACGGCCTGATCGTGTTGTCGCTCATCGCTTTCTGGCCGTACACCCGCCTGGTGCACATGTTCTCCGCCCCCGTCGGCTACCTGGTCCGCCCGTATGTGGTGTACCGCGCCAAACCGAAGAAGTCCGCGGACAAGACGCGCTACGCCCGCGCCTGGGAGACCCCCGCCATTCCGCGTCGCTGAGACACGGGCCGTTCAGCGGGACACCGGGCGCCATCGATTTATCGATGGCGCCCGGTTCCGTCCGGTGTTACTGTTCGGCCCGGCCGAGCCGAGCGGTTGGGCCTGGAATTGTCTTCGGGGGAAATCGTGTTCAATTGGTATGTCGGCCTGCTCGCGCTCAGTGGCGTCATCATGCTGGTACTGGCGGCCGTGCGGCAGGGGCAGAGTAGCGCCTCACGCACCGTCAACGGCATTTTCGGCGCGGTCTATCTCGGCTACGCGTTCTATCTCGCCTTCCTGTTCGACGGCGGCTCCTACCTCATCTTCTTCCAGGCGTTCATTCTGCCGGTCGTGATGGTGGTCAATTACTTCCGCAATCGCACGCCGAAGCCGAAACTCACCGATACGCAGAAGGCGTGGCGTGAATACCAGCGCTCCGCCGGGCAGCATTAGGCGCTCTTCCGAGCGACAATAGCGCGGTGTTCTCGAAAAAAACCGAGCCCGAACGGGTTACGCCTCCCACCACGCCCTGCCCCGACTGCGGGGAACGCCGCGTGACGCTGAGCGCGAATATGGATACGTATCTGATCCTGCGCAATGGCGGGCGGGCCCTGTCGGACCTGCTCGCCCTGCTCTGCCTCGGCTGCGGACGGGTGTTCTTCTACGCGGAACGGCTCGACAGGGTGCGGGCCGCGATGAAGTCGACGACGTCCTGAACGCTGCCGGGCTGTTCCCGCGTCGCGCGCGTCAGGTGTTCCAGCGCGTCGTCGAGGCGGGAGCTCGGTCCGTGCTCGGCGAGCAGGACGGCGATGGCCTCCCAGGTGGCGGCGGTCGGATTCGGTTGCGCCAGCAGCTCTTCGAGATAGCTGTCGGGGTCCAGCAGGCGTAGGGCGCGGCGGGCGTGGGCGTGCACGCGCCGGGGCAGCTCCGCGCGGATGATGTCGATGTCGCGAGGTTGGACGTGACCGGGCTGGTCGGGGTCGAGGCGCACCGACCACATCAGGTCCGGGTCCTCGGGCAGTCCCTCGCCGGTGAGCAGACCCGGCCCCGCCGCGGTCTCGATCGCGAGCGGCGCGCGGCCCAGGCGCTCGTTGCGCCAGTTGCGGAATTCCCACCACGCGGTCGGGGTCGCCCAGGCCCCCAGCCCGAATCGGAGCATCTGCTGCCCACCGGTGAAGGTCCGGAAGGTCCGCGTCCGCGCCACCGTGGCCACTCCACCCGGCAGCACCCGCACCCAGGTGGGCTCCGCCCCCTCAAAACCATACGGCTGCAGCAGTTTTCCCGTATCGCGCATCAAGCGGCGCAGCGCCGACTCCGGTTTGACCATCCCCGCAGAGTAGCGGCGCGAGCCGACAGGACGACGTAGCCCGCCATCCGCCCAGCGTGCGGCGCGTCTCGACGAACACGCCGCCACTAGCGGAGGTACGGGACAGGCTGGACCCAGTGGAATCCGCGAGAGATCACGCGGAAGCGGTCGAGATCGACACGGGTCAGGCGCAAGTGGACCGGACGCCCGGCCAGCTGACCATCCAGATTCAGCTGATCGGCCTGAGGCTGGTCATAGTTCAGAATGGCGAGCTTCCACTGATGCGACAGGTCCTTCGTGATGGTCACCGTGTGCAGATCGGCGTCGATCTCCACTGGGAAGGACACCAGCGAGTCGTCCATACGCTGCGCGGTCACCCCCTGCGGGACGTCGAAGATGAGGCGGCGAAATCGGTCCGTCGGGCCGATGAGCTGTCCCTCCGGGGGCGTGGGCCGGAAGTCGACCAGTGCGGGGACCTCCTGGCCCGCGACCGTGTACTCGGTGACATCCCAGATCCCGTACAGCGCCGAGTGCGGCCGGCCGTTACCGTACGTCCGCCAGGCGTCATGACCCTCGGTGAGGGTGGTGAACAGCACCCACAACCCCAGCATCGCCTGCGCTGCCACCAGGATTCGCCGCCCACGCGGGGACTGGACCAGCGCCTCGGGCCCGCGCCCGGGCACCGCGTGACCGGTCAGTGCCCGGACGACGCGCACGATCTCCGGGGCCGCCAGCACCACCGCGTACACGAGCAGCTGACCCGAGAGGATCTTCACCGGCACGTCGAAGGTGAGATTCAGCAGGAAAACCTGGAGCGTCACCACGACCGCCAGGACCGCGCCCAGGCCGGCGGTGAACGGCAGGATGAGCAGCACGCCTGCGGTGATTTCCGCTGCGCCCAAGGCGATTTCGTAGGGCTCAGAGCTGGCGGTCTGCGACCACAGCACCGCCATCGGGCTCAGATCGCCGAACGGCTCCACCAGCCGGTCCAGCGCGAACGCCATCTGCGAGGGCAGCAGTTTCGTAACGCCGTACAGCAGGAGGGCGCTCATCAGAGCCAGGCGCAGCACCAAACGGAACCACGCGTACAGGCGCGCATAGTCCGGCCGCCGCCGATCCAGCACCGACCACATCACCGCGATCGGCGCCGCGACGACCAGCAGGGTGAATATCGACACCCAGTTCGCGGCGGTATCACCGCTTCCCGTGAACGACCAGTCGACGCGGACGCCGAACACCCGCTCGCCCACCTGGTCCGTGAGCGGATGCAGTGCCGTCCATTTCGCCACGCCCATCACGGCCTGCTGCGAGACTCCCACCGACCGGAGCAGCATGTGCAGCACCCACACCCCGGCCATGCCCACACCCAGCACCACGAATGCGTACCGGAACATCATCCGCCGCCAGGGACTCCAGCAAGGCTCCGCCGGCTCAACCGCCGCCCCGGCCCCCGCTTCGACGTCCAATCGCACAACCACGCCGATCCCTTCGACAGCTACCGCAACCGATTACCTTGCGGCGCTGAACGTTAGGTCAGCGAACAGCCGGGGCGTACCCGGCAAATCCATTGCCACCACACCCCCTGCCCCCGGAACCGGGGCCAAGGGGGTGCGTGACTGACTGGGCGCTTCGCGTGTCCGAGGCTGCCGCGCTAGACCTTCGCGCGGGCGTCCCGCTTCGAGCGGGCGAAGTTGCGCATGATGGGCAGATCGACCCAGTGGTAGAGCAGTGCGGCGAGGGCGGTCGACACGACCAGGCACAGCAGGGAGAAGCCGGACCAGCCGAGGATGCCGAACTCCCTGCCGCCGATCAGGAATCGGGTGACCAGGACCATGACCGGGAACTGGATGAGGTAGAAGGCGAAGGAGACATTGCCGAGCCACACCATGCGCGGGTGGGAGTTGAGGCCGCGAATGCCGGCCAGGTCCCGGGCGGCCATGGTGGCCACCACCGCGGTCATCGGGGGCAGCAGCAGCACCGACATCTTGTAGTTCACCGGCACCACCCAGGTCGCCGCGTACGCGATGGTCAGCGCGACCAGCGGCCAGGCGAGATTGGTGTTGCGCCAACGACCTTCGAGCACCATGCGGGCCGCCAGCACGCCGAGGAAGAACTCCGGCAGGCGGGACAGCGGGAAGGTGTAGCTGAGCCAGTACGACGGGGACACCGGGATGTCGGGCTGCTGGAACCAGGCCGGGGAGGCGTGCAGTTCGTAGTGCGGCGACGCGTTGCCCGGAACCAGCCGCGGCGCAAAGGCATTCGCGATGCCCTTCGGGCCGTCCACCCACAGGAAGTACGAGGTGTGCAGCAGGGCGATGCCCAGCATCAGCAGGCCGGCGGCCAGCAGCAGCCGGCGGGTCGGGATCCGCATGACCAGTGGCAGCAGCAGCGGAAAGCTCAGGTAGAACAGCACTTCCGCGGCCAGCGACCAGGACGGGACATTCAGCCCGCCGACCGTGGTCCATTTCGGCACCCAGGTGTGCACCAGCAGCAGGTTCGGCACCCACACCACCGCGCGGTGCAGGGGCACGCTCGCCACCACGATGAAGGCGGCGGCGGCCAGCAGGTGCGTCGGATAGATCTTGAGCACCCGCCGCCGATAGAAGGCGCGCACCGACATGCCCGGCCGGAACGACCAGTAGATGATGAAGCCGGACAGCACGAAGAAGAAGGTGACGCCCGCGGCCCCGAGCTGCATCGGGATCCACTCGTGGATGTGGCGGAACAGCGCCGACTTCTGGAACGGGTAGACCGGCAGGAACACCAAGGCGTGCAATACGAATACCGCGAACGCCGCCCACCACCGCGCGCCGGTCAGCGAGGGCAGCGCGGGCCGCTCCCGCCGGGCGCGCTCGGCGACGGACTCGGTGAGGCCCTTCGTCCGGACCGGCTCGGCCGTCCGGACGGGCTCGGCGGCTCGGACCGGTTCGGCGGCCCGCGTGGACTGGGCCGGCTGGAGAAGCTGGGTGGTGTACTGCTCCACCCCGAGCGCGGCGGCGGCCTCGCGCGGGGCGACTTCGGGTGGGAGGGTCATCGTGCATACCTCTCGTACAGTGCGTTTGCTACCACGGCGTCGCCCTGCGGAGCGGGGTGGAACGGCAGCCCGGTGATATTGACTTTCGGGTCGAGCACTCCGTTGACCCACTGCTGCGGCGTGCACAGCCCGTGCCCGGCGGTGAGCGCGCGGGCGTCCAGATATTCCAGGTTCAGCTGCGTGGCGGCTTCACGCCCGGCCTGGTCGAGGCGATTGAGGTACTCGACGACGGTGCGGCCGCGCGGCTGGGTGGCCGGGATGCCCGCGATGTCGTAACAGATCGAGTCCTGGTCGGGCCGGAACAGTTCCGGGTAGCCGACGATCACGATGTGCGCGTTGCGGGCGTAGTACCGGATGTAGGTGATGATCTTGCTGATGCGGGCGGCGTACTCGGCGCCGGTCACGTTCTGCGGGTCGGTCATCCGGCCGGCGGCCACCGCGTCGGGACCGCAGCCGCCGAGGACGTCGTAGAAGCAGCCCTCGATCGAACTCCACGGGGACTGCTTCGCGCCGCCCCAGAAGTCGTTGAGCCCGAACTGCAATGTCACCAGTTTGGTGTTCGGCCCGAACGCGCCCGCCTTGTCGGCATTGGCCGCCTGAACCTTCAGGGTGTACCCGTCCCCGGTGTCGAACGACGCGCCCGGACACGACTGGTTCCACATCTGATCCGTGCCCTGCACGCCCATCCGCTCGCCCAGTTGCACCGGCCACGCGGTGTCGCCGTGGTCGCACTTCTTCTCCTGGGACAGCGGGTTCCAGCCGTTGGCCGTGAACGAATCGCCCAGGATGACGAGTTCCTTGCCCTGCGGAGCCGAATCCGCTTGCGCTCCAGCCGTTCCCGTCAGGGCCGCGGCGACGGCGACCACGGCGGCACACAGCCACCGACCGTTGTTTCCCGACACGTGCATACTCCGGTTTCGTCAGTAGCCGGCGCGGGGCTCGAACCCGGGGGCGTCCAGGGTCGGCGGCGCGGGCTTGGGCGCCTGCTGGGTCTGCGGCGCGAGCTTGGGCGCAACCGGTTGTGCCGCAGGGGCTTCGGGCGCCACGGGGGCGACCGGCTGCGGAGCGGGCGCCTCGGTGGCGGGCTCCGGGGCCGCGGCCGGTGCGGGGGCGGCGCTCGGAGCGGGGGCGGCGGTGCTCGCCGGGGCGGTGGTGCTGCTGACGACGGCGACAGTGGTGGTGCTCGCCGGGGTGGCGGGCGTGTCGGCGGCCTTGTCGCTTCCGCACGCCGCCAGCGCGCCGATCAGCAAGACCCCGCCGATGGCGGCCGCCGCGGTGCGCGCGGCCGGAGCGCCTGGGATACGGAACTTCATGGAACCCTCGAATCGCAAATTGAACGGTGAGCTTTTCACTTTTGCGCGGAGTGTACAAGAGGCCCCGAGGGCCAGGCCGCGGCAAGAGCAAACCGCAAAACCCCTGGGCAATCGGGAAACTCGACGAGGACGCTATCAGCGGTCAAACAGCCGATCGGCGGGCGCTGGATAGCATCAGCGCCCGTATCGGTCGTAGATGGCATTGGCGACCACGGCGTCACCCTGGGTGGACGGATGGAAGAACAGGCCGTCGATATCGGTCCGTGGATCGAAGACGCCGTTGAGCCAGGGCTGCGACGAGCAGAGCCCATGACCGGTGGTGAGCGCGCGGGAATCGAGAAACTCGATGCCCAGCAGCTGGGCGGCTTCCCGCTGCGCCTGGTCGATACGGTAGAAGTACTCCACCACCGCGCGACCACGTGACTGGATGAACGGCACCACGCCGCCGATGCTGAGACAGACCGTGCTGGTGCCCGGGGTGAACAACTCCGGATAGCCGACGAACACAATGCGGGCGTTGGGCGCGTAGTACCGGATGTAGGTGACGGCGTTGCTCATGCGCTTGGCCATCAGCGCCCCGGACACGCCGTTGTAGTCGGGCATCCGGCCCTGATCGACAGACTCCGGATCGCAGCCGTCGGCCAGGTTGAACACGCAGCCCTGCAACGACTTCCAGAGCGTCTGGTCGTTCTTGCCCCACTTGTCGTTGAGCCCGAACTGCAGCGTGACGAGCTTGGTGTTCGGCCCGAAAGCGCCTGCCTTGTCCGCTTTCTGGGCCTCCTGGGCCAGGCTCCACCCCGGCCCGCTGTCGATCGACGCGCCCGGGCAGGAGGGATCGGCCATCTCGTCGGTCCCGTACACGCCCATGAGCCGGCCCAGCTGTACCGGCCAGGCCGTGCGGCCGTGACGCAGACAGCTGTTGTCCTGGTCCAGGAAGTCCCAGGCGTTCGCGGAGAACGAATCGCCCAGCACCACCAGCTCTTTGCCCGCGGGGGCGGAATCCGGCGAGGCCGGATCCGCGTTCGCGGCGGTCACGCTCGAGACCGAGGCCACAGTCGAGACCGAGGCCGCGAGCGCCACCGCGGCGGCGCGAAGCCACCGCCCACCATTACCCAGCACGAGACGATCCAGCTTCCTCAGTAACCCGCACGCGGCTCGAACCCGGGCGCGTCCAGCGTCGGCGGCGCGGGCTTCTGCTGCTGCTGCGTCTGCGGCGCGGGCTTGGGAGCCACCGGCTGGGGCGCGACGACTTCGGGAGCCACCGGCTGCGGCGCGACCGGTTCCGTTGCGGCCGGCTGCGGAGCGGGCGCCTCGGTGGTGGGTGCGGGCGCGACGGTGGTCGGCGCGGGAGCGGCCGTCGAACTCGCGGCGGGCGCCGAAGTGACGGCCGAACTACTGGTGCCGCTCTGCGACCCGTCGGACGACTTGTCGCTGCCGCATCCTGTGACCCCCGCCAACAGCAACGTTCCGCCGATCAGCGCCGCGGCGGCACGGACTACGAACTCCCCCGGTGTAGCAGACTTCATGGGTACCTCGAATCTGGATCTGAAGTGTGATCTATTCACTTCAGCGGGCAGTGTACAAAACCCATTCACCCCGCCTGCCCCGATTCGGGAAACTGCCCCGGATACTCGGGGCAGCGAAACCGATAATCCCTGGTCAGGACCACATCACCGAGTGAAACCTGTTCCAGATGGAAGGTCGCCCCGGACCGCCGGTCCGGCCGCCCGGGTCCGCGTATCCAAACACAGATCCCACGCGGGCGGGCCGGTATCGACATCCCCGCCGGGGGCCCGCACCACCCGGGCAACCCTGCCCGATTTGAAGCAATGACACTTCATACCGAGCTCTTACGAACCACAGTGTTCGCGGCCGCCGCGCCCCCTCCCGAGCTCAGCCTGCGAGCTTCGCCAAGTTGGGGAAGTTGCTCAGTTCCCAGCCGCCGTCCACCACCATGTCGATGCCGGTGATGTAGGAGGCGTCCTCGGAGGCGAGGAACAGGCAGGGGCCCGCGATCTGTTCCGGGGTGGCGGGGGCGCCCATCGGGATGCGGTCCAGGAACATCTGTTTGGCGGGCTCATAGCCCATGACCGCGGCGACCAGCGGGGTGTCCACCAGGCCGGGGAGGATGGCGTTCACACGGATGCGGTGCTGGGCCAGTTCCAGGGCCGCGTTCTTGGTGAACATCACCACGCCCGCCTTGCCGGTGGCGTAGGGGCTGCCACCGGGCATGGGGACGCGCGCGTCCAGAGAGGAGATGTTGACGATCGATCCGCCGCCCGTCGACTTCATCAGGCGCGCTTCGTGTTTGGTGCACAGGAAGACGCTCTTCTGGATCAGGTCGATGGTGAAGTCCCAGTCGGCCTCGGTGAGGTCGGTGACCGCGCCGATACGGGACGCGCCCGCCGCGTTGAAGGCGGCGTCGAGACGGCCGAAACGGGTTGCGGCGGTGCCGACTCCGGCCTCGACCTGGGCCTCGTCGGTGACATCGGTGACCACGGGAACGAAGGCCTCGCCGAGCTCGGCGGCCTTCTTCTGCAGGCCGGCCTCGTCGAGATCGAGGCCGACGACATTCGCGCCCTCGGCGATCAGCGCGGCCGCGATGGCCGCGCCGATGCCGGAGGCCGCCCCGGTGACGACCGCGGCGCGGCCGTCGAATCTACGGGCGTTCATAACTATTGCTCCTCAGGGGATTTCGAGGTCGATCGGGGCGGTCAGCGCCGTCCCGCGCGCAGGAACTCGCCGGCGCGTTCCCGGCCCAGGGTATCGGCCTTCTCGCCCAGCCCGAAGACGAACGCGCCGTTCACCAGCACCGCGGTGACGGTCTCGTCATTGCGGTTGACCATGCGGGAGAGATTGTCGAACTCCGGGATCGGGTTCTCGGCATAGGCCTCCAGGCTGTCATCCAGGCGCGCCGGATCGATGATCAGCACATCGGCCCGGTCGCCCTCGCGCAGGTGCCCGGCGTCCAGGTCGTACCAGTCCGCCAGCTCACCGGACACCCGGTGCACGGCGCGCTCGACCGTCATGAACGGCCGACCCGCCTGCTGCGCCTGGTACACCCGCTTCAGCAGCCGCAGCCCGAAGTTGTAGAAGGCCATGTTCCGCAGATGCGCGCCCGCGTCCGAGAATCCCAGTTGCACAGTGGGATCCGCGGCCAGGATATCCAGCACCTCGGGCCGGTGATTGGAGATGGTGGTGCGCCAGCGCACCTTCGGCCCGTACTCCACCACCAGATCCAGGAAGGCGTCCACCGGGTGCACGCCGCCGCGATCCACGCCGACCTGACCGAAGGTCTTGCCGATCACGCTCTCGTCCGGGCACTCGGTGATCTCGGCGTCGAAGAAGTCCCGGTGCCAGACCCGCGGGCCCCACTTCTTGTCGTAGTCCTTGCGGAACCAGCGACGGTAGTTCTCGTCGGCCAGCAATGCCCGCCGCTCCTCCAGCTGGTTCGACAGGTGCAGGGCCGCCGCACCGGAACCGAACTCCTCGAAGACCGGCAGGTCGATGCCGTCGGAGTACACCTCGAACGGCACCGGCAGATGCTGCCAGCGGAAGTCGCCGCCCAGCCCGTTGATGATCTTGCCCAGCAGCGGGAAGATCTTCACAACACCGGGAATCGCCTTGATGTCGGCCGCCGAGAGCAGGCTCACCTTCAGCTTGGGCCGGAAGAAGCCCAGGCTGCTCGCCGCCATGGCGACCAGACTCTGCGGCTTGGCCACGTCGGGACCGCCCTGCAGCGCCCGCTTGCGGTCGCGCAGAATGCGATTCAGCCGCCGCCGCTCCGTGGTGGTGGCATAGGTGGAGGGCAGCGTCCGCGACCGGCACACCTCGCCGTCCAGCTTGTCGAACAGCAGCTGCTGCGAGGACATGCCGACGAACCCGGCGTCCAGCGCCTCGGTCAGCTTGTGCTCCATGGCCGTCAGCTCGGACTCGGTCGGCTTCACGTCCGGGTCGGTGGCCCGCTGCAAACCGAGTTGGGAGGCCCGGATGTCCGAATGCCCGATGAAGGCAGCGACATTCGGGCCGAGCGGCAGCGACTCCAGCGCCGCCACATATCCGTGCGCACTGTTCCAGGTCTTCAGCGCCTCGACCGCCTCGACCACATGCTTGCGCGGGATCGCCTCCACCCGGCCGAACAGGTCACCGGCATCCGAGCCGCCGACATGCACGGTGGACAGCGAGCACGACCCGAGCAGCAAGGTGGTGACGCCGTGCCGCAGCGACTCCGACAGGGTCGGATCCAGCAGCACCTCCACGTCGTAGTGGGTGTGGATGTCGATCATGCCCGGCATCACCCAGCGGCCGGTCGCGTCGATCACCCGGCCGCACCCGGTCTCGTCCAGCGGCGCGGACGACACGGTCGCCACCCGGCCGTCACGGATGCCGAGATTGCGGATAGCCGAGGGCGCCCCGGTGCCGTCGAACCAGCGTCCGTTCTTGATGATGGTGTCGTACACAGGAATTCACTTCCCCAAAGAGAGGTCGCGGCGCAGCACCTTGCCGGTGGCATTGCGCGGCAACGGATCCGCGGTGACCAGCCAGCGGGCAGGCACCTTGAAGTAGGCCAGCTGCCCGGCCACGTGATCGCGCAACTCGTCCTCGGACAGCTGCTCCGGGTCGTCGACCACCACGATGGCGGCGACCTCCTGGCCGAGATCCTCGTGCGGGACACCGATCACGGCCGACTCCCGCACCAGCGGGTGCTCGTCGAGCACGTTCTCGATCTCCTGCGGGTAGACGTTCTCGCCACCGCGCAGGATGAGATCCGAACGGCGGCCGGAGATGTAGAGCTTGCCCGCCCGCAGGGTGCCGTAATCGCCCGTGCGCAGCCAGCGGTTCTCGTCGATGGACGCCTTGGTGGCATCCTCGTTGTTCCAGTAGCCGAGCATGACGTATGGGCTGCGGATGCAGATCTCGCCCTCTTCACCGTCGGGCACGGGCTTGCCGTCGGGGTCGCGAACCTCGAGGGAGACGCCGACCACGGCACGGCCCACGGTTTCGTTGTCGGCGGCCAGTTCCGGCGGGGTCGCGACGGTCGCGGCGGTACCGGACTCGGTGCAGCCGTAGCTGGTGGTGAGGCCCTGCAACGCGACCGGGAACCGCTCACGCAGCCGCTGCACCAGAATCGGCGAGGACGGCGCGGAGTTGAGCGAGAAGGCGGTCAGCGAGGACAGGTCGTACTTCGAGATGTCCACGGCCAGAATACGAGTCGCCAAGGTCGGCACGGCCGCCCAGTTGGTGACCCGCTCCGTCTCGACCAGCTTCAGCAGTGATTCGGCGTCGAACTCGCCCGAGGTCGGGAAGATGACGGCGTCACCGGTGGTGAGGCGCGGGACCGACAGGTTGTGCAGGCTCGCGATGTGGAACAGCGGCATCGTGGCCAGGTAGCGGCGGCCTGCCGGGGAACCGTCCCAGTCCTGGCCACGGAAACCGGCGGCCAGGGCGTCCATGAACCGGTGGTAGTCGGCCACGGCGACCATGTTCTGCTGGGTGTGCACCACACCCTTGGGGCGACCGGTCGTGCCGGACGTGTAGAGGATGATCGCCGGATCGTCCTCGCCCACTTCCGCGCTCGGATTGCCGCCGGTGAACTCCGCGACCAGCGCTGGCAGGTCGGTTTCCATGGTCAGCACCGGAATATCCGTGCCGGTCTCCGCGGCCAGCGCAGCGCGCTTGGCATCGGCGATGACGACCTTCGGGGCGGAGTGCTCGAGGCCGTAGGCGATCTCGCGCGGCACCCACCACGCGTTGAAACCGACCGGGATCGCCCCCAGCCGCTGCGCAGCCCAGAAGGTCAGCACCCATTCGGGGTTGTTGGCGGCCAGGATGCCGACGCGGTCGCCCTTGCCGACGCCGTAGCGCTCGGCCAGCGCGGCAGCGAGCGCGCCGGCGGCGGCGTAATGCTCGGCGAAGGTGTAGTGGGTCCGCGCGGACACGAGATAGTCGCGATCGCCCAGCTCACGGGACGCCTCCAGCAACTCCAGCAGCGATCGGTGGCGATGTTTGAACACCGGCAGCGGTGCGCCGAGCACCGGCTCGACTGTCATCTCGAACGGCCCGCCCGGCCCGGTCAGCTTCCCGGCCACCTGGGCGGCCAGAGCCTGGAGATCAACAGCATTGGTCATGAATCAAGTCCTCGAATCCGATTGCGCGAACCCTCGCAGCTTGCCCGAGTGAGGCCCGTCACGCACGTCCCCTCACTGTGTCGAAGGTCGCCTTCATGTAGGCGTCGGCCCGCTCGGAGCCGATCAGGCCGGGGGCCATGCGGTTCATGGCGTAGGCGAAGGTGACGCGGTGGTCCAGGTCGTTGACGACGTGCGCGCCGCCCAGCCCGTTCCACCAGCAGACGCGGCCGTCCGGCACCTGCGGCGCGGTCTGCGGGTGCGGCAGGCCGTAGCCGATGCCGAAGCGCAGCGGCAGCAGGATGGCCAGGTCCACCCCGTCGGACTGCTGCTCGAAGATGAGGTCGATCGTCTTGTCCGACAGGAACTTCCGGCCGGCCAGCTCGCCGCCATTGCTGATCACCGACTGCAGCCAGGCGATGGAACGGGCATTGCCGTGACCGCCCATGCCGCCCAGCTCCGCCTGCCGCCAGCCCGGGGTCGCGCACTCGGCGAAGTCGAGCAGAGGCTGGAACAGCGTCTTGAACATGACGCTGTCCTGCGGCAGCAGCGACTGGTCGAACTCGGGAAGATCCGGCGGGACGAGGGTGGCGATCCGGTCGAAATCCGCTGCGGGCGTGCCGATGTGGAAGTCAGCGCCCAGCGGCTGCGCCAGCTCCTCCGCGAAGAAGCGGCCCAGCGGGCGGCCGGTGACACGCTTGACCACCGCGCCCAGCAGGTGCCCGTAGTTCATGGCGTGATAGCCCGAGACGGTGCCCGGCTCCCACCAGGGCGCTTGCGCCGCAAGGCGATCCGTGGCCGCGTCGATGTCGTAGATGTCCGGCAGCACGATCGGAGCCTCCCAGCCGGAGACGCCGGAGGTGTGCGAAAGCAGATGCCGCACTTCGATATCGGCCTTGCCGTTGGCCGCGAACTCCGGCCAATAGTGGGCTACCTTCTGGTACACGTCCAGCTCACCGCGGTCGACCAGCAGCAGCACGCTCAGCGCGACCATGGTCTTGGTGATGGAGAAGGTGTTCACCAGGGTGTCCGAGGTCCACGGCCGGGTCTGCTCCGGGTCGGCCCAGCCGCCCCAGAGATCTACCACCGTTTCGCCGTTCACGGTCACGCACACCGAGGCGCCCAGTTCCGCGCCCGACTCCACCTGCTCGGTGAAAGCCGTACGGACCGACTCGAATTCGTCGGCACAGAATCCAGCCACGGTGCGCCCGCCCGTTGCCCCATCGCCGCCCCGATGGGAATCGCTTTGCGATGCCGTGTTCATTTCTCCCCCTCTACGCCCGCGCCAGCGCGCGACTGCGCACCGGCAGCGTGTTGCCCGCGGCGGCGGCCCGGCGCGCGCCGTCGGCGAGTTCCTTCTTCAGCTCGCGGACGTAGACGTCGAAGTCGATCTGAATGGTGTGCCGCGGCGAGTTGTAGTAGCGCTCGGCGCGTTCGGCCTCGGCCTTCGCCATCGCGGTGGTCATATCCGCCTGCGACGGGAAGCGGTAGTTGCCCGACAGATACGCCGCGACCAGCTTGGACTGCTGCTCGGCGAAGTTCACCAGGGTCGGCATCGGCTGCGCCAGGCCGAGATAGAAGAGATTGTCGATGTCCGGCTTCAGTATCTGACGCCACAGCGGCAGCTTGTTGCTCGCGTCCGGCCGCAGCGCCGGATCGGTGAAGAACGGGAAGCTGATGTGATAGCCGGTGGCGCACACCACCACATCCACCTCTTCGGACGAACCGTCGGCGAAGTGCACGGTCTTGCCGTCCAGACGGGTGATGGCCGGCTTGAAATCGATGTCGCCGCAACCGACCCGGTGCAGGAACTCCTCACTCGCCGACGGATGCGCCTCGAAGGGCAGGTGATCGGGCTTGGGCAGGCCGTAATCCTCCATGCGGCCGCGGTTCTTGACCACGAAGCGCTGCTTGAGCTTGAGCGCCACCTTGGGCGGCATCCACGCGGGCACCACCTGCGTGTCGCCGACCTTGCCGCCGACGTACTTGGGCAGCACCCACACACCGCGGCGGGCCGAAACCCACAGCTTCGAGGCGAGGAACGTCTGCGACAGCTCCGAGGCGATGTCCAGGCCGGAATTGCCCATGCCCACCACGACGACTCGCTTGCCGCGCATGTCGATCGGGTCGAACGGGTCGTTGTAGGCGTGCGAATGGATCAGCGTGCCGTCGAACTCACCCGGGTAGTCGGGGGTGCGCGGATCCCAGTGGTGACCGTTGGCCACGATCAGCGCGTCGTAGGTCTCGACGCGGCCCTGATCGGTGGTGAGGGTCCACAGGCCGTCGGCGCCCCGCTCGGCCGAGGTCACCTTGTTGTTGAAGATGATCCGGTCGCGGATGTCGAAGTGGTCGACGTAATCCTTGAAGTACTGGTGCAACTGGCTGTGGTGCGGGAAGTCCGGCCATTCCGCGGGCGCCGGGAAGTCCTCGAATTGCAGCCGGAACTTCGAGGTGTCGATGTGCAGGCTCTGGTAGCAGGCCGACATCCCGTTCGGGTTCTTGTAGTACCAGTTGCCGCCCACCTCGTCGGAGGCTTCGTAGCAGTCGAAGGGAATGCCGTATTCGGCGAGCCGTTTCGCGGCGGTGATGCCGGACGGGCCGGCGCCGATGATGGCGACCCGGGGCAGCTCACGATTTTGTGCAGATAGCGCAGCCAATTCACTCTCCTGGTTCGGCGACGGGCCATTGAGCCCTGCCGGACGTGACGTGCCACACACGCTAACACTCGCTAGACAGTGTGTCTAGTGAGTGAACTTGCGTCTATTATTCAAGCGTGACCCGATCCGATGTAGACCCCGACGCACCCCGGCGCACCTCGCTGCGCGACGAACAGAAGCGGCTCACCCGCAGCCGGCTCATCGACGCGGCCAAACAGCTGTTCACCACGGAGGGTTACGCGCCGGTCCGCGTCGACGACATCGCCGCCGCCGTGGGCTGCAGCCGCGCCACCTTCTACCTGCACTTCACCGGCAAACCCGATGTGCTGCGGGCAATCGCCGAACAGGGCACACTGCCCAGCGTCCAGCACTTCTACGAGGACCTCGACCATGTGCTCGACACCGGCTCACGCGAGGAATTCGCCGCCTGGATGCGCCGCGCCATCGACTGGTTCCAGGAATACAAGGACCTACTCCCCGCGTGGGACGAGGCGACCACCCTCGAACCCGAGTTCCGCGAGGTGGCCAGGGAAGGCATCATGGCCCTCCCCAACGTCATGAGCTCCTACCTCTCCCGCTGGCCCGCCGACCGCCAGGACGAAGCCCACCTGCGCGTGGAACTCCTTGTCGCCCAACTGGAACGCTTCTTCACCCGGTGGGCCATGCAGGGCACCATCGACGTCTCCGCCGAGGAGGCCGCGAACGTCCTCACCGACATCTGGTACCCGGCCCTGCAGACCCCCGGAAAGTAGTACCGGGAGGCAGTCCCTTTGCGCTGACGCCGTGCTGCAACAGAATGTCGACGGCTCGACCGGTCAACAGTCGGCCGACTCCAGGTATAACGGCACCACCGGATTCATTGCCGGAAGTTCGTCCACTGAAAGCTCCGGCCTGAATGCGATCGAAGCGTTCCTGAACGGCTTTCAGACCGGCAGCACCGGCGGCCAGGTCGTTTCCCACTGCGCCGGCGTGACACGGGCTCGGTCCAGTTCCCAGAATGCGCGCAGCGCAAGGATTTTGCCGTCGGAATTCACGCGGTAGACGGCGACGAGATCGACCTCGACGGCAATGTCCGGGCGGGTGCTGCGGATGGTGCCGGTGAAGGCGGCTTCGTCGCCGCAGGCGAAAGAATCCGTCCAGGTGAATTCGATGCGGCTGGGGGCGATTGCCTTGTCCCAGAAGGCCGCGATGGCTTCCTGGCCCGAATGGCCCTCGCCGATCGGGTCGTACGGGGAGATACCGACCGGGTCCTCGACACGGGCGTCCGGCGCGAAGAGTGACAGCCACTCGTCCTTGCGCTGGGCGCGCACTGCCGCCTGCGAGGCGAGGCCGGCGCGGCGGGCGGGGTGTTCGGGCGGCATTCCGCCATCCTCACCGGCGGTGGGGTGGGCGGGGGCGGCGAATACCGGTGAGCGGGATATTCGAAGGCCGACGCGGCGATCGGGCCCGCCCGTGCGAATTGCGGGCGTCAGGCGGCCCGGACGCGCGGGGTGAGAGGTCACCGGCGGAGAACGAGAACTCCGGTCATACCGTGGCGTGTCTCACACGGGGAGAAATGACTCGGGCCGACGCCATTTCGACGTCGGCCCGGAATCTGAAATCTAATTGTTTAGGAATGGGAGGCGGCGGAACCGGTCCAGCCGAAACCCGCGCCCTGATCGGTCGGCTGGGTGTTGTTGACCAGCGCCTGGCACTGGTCGTAGGTCTGGCCCGACTGGATGCACGCCGTCCACGGGTCGTAGATCGTGGGGAAATCGGCGGCCGCGGTGGCGGCCGGGCCGGCGATACCGCCCGCGATCACAGCGGCGACGACAAGCTTCTTCACGTGGGGTCCTCCAAAGTCTCGACCGAATTCCGGTAAAGGTTGCCACGCGAATCGAAAATCACCAAGCGATAGGGGAATTGGTCAAGTCGATTCGGGCCGGGCCCCTAACGAGCCGGGGTGAACCCCTAACGCGGCGGGCCCGGACCGTACCGATCAGGCGGCGCGAGCGGCCGCCAGCGAATCGCTCGCCGCATAGTAGCGATCGGTCAGCAAGCGCACCACGGCCGGATGCACACCGATCGGCTCGGCGACACCGTCCGCGCCCGCCTCGTGCAGGCGCTGCTGGAACAGGCCGTGCGCGAGCAGATAGGAGGCCACGAAGACCCGGCGCGCACCCGAGGCCCGCACCGCCGCAACCACTTCCGGCACCTTCGGCTCACCGGTCGCGATATAGGCCAAGTGGGCGGTCGTGCCGACCCGGTCGGAGAGCAGGTTGGCCGCGCGCTGCACATCCCGGCGCGCCCGCGCGTCGGAGGAACCCGCGGCGGCGAACACCACCGCGTCCCCCGGCCGCCAGCCCGCCGTCAGCAGCCGCAGGTGCATGACCTCGGCCAGCGCCGGGTCGGGCCCCATGGCCTGGGTGACCGCGACCGCGTTGTGCGCACTCGCGGCCACCTCTCGAGGCACGTCCTGATACACGTGGTAGCCCGAGGCCAGGAAGGCCGGAACCACCACGGCGGGAACCGGATCCAGATCCCGCAGCACCTCGGCCGGGGCGGGCCCCAGCACATCCACGAACGCGGTGCGCACCCGCGGCGCGACCGCGATCTCACGCAACGATGCCGATGCGGCCCCGAAATCGGCACCGGCACCTGTCTCGGTCATGACACCGCGGGCTCCGTGCGCGTGCGCACTCAGCTCCCGTGCCACCGCATCCGCCAGTTCGGCGATCATCTCGACGCCTCGCGCGCTCCGGGTGCCGTGTGCCACCAGCACCAGCGCGGGCGCGCTCACCACGCACCCCCGGCTGGACGGATGGGACGCGCGGCCGCCACGGGGGCGGGACGGGCGGCCGAGGCCGCCTGCGCCGGGAAGCCCACGGGGCGGGCCGAGCCGTTCACCGGAGTCACCGGGCGGCGGGCCGCGACGGCGGTCGGCGGAACGTCCGCGTGCGGCGCACGGGCACCGGGAATGCGCGCCGGCGCCTCGCGGCGCGCGCCCAGACCCTGGGTGTGCGCCGGAACCGGTTGGCGCGCAGCCGGAACCGCGGGCTCCGGGTGCGGGTTGTCGGTGCACTCGGCGGGGTCCAGGGCCAGCCGGTAGCCGCGCTTGACGACGGTCTGGATGGACTTGGGGGCGCCCAGGCCCGCGCGCAGACGGGCGATGGCGGTCTCCACGGCGTGGGTGTCGTCGCCCCCACCGGGGAGGGCGGCGAGCAGATCCTCGCGGGAGACGACCCGGCCCGGCTGCCGGGCCAGGGAACGCATGAGCGCCATGGGCGCGGGAGCCAGCTGCCGCACCTGACCGTCCACCACGACGCAGGCGCCGCGCACGCTGAGGACGTGGCCCGCGGCCTGAATCCGGTTGGCGCGCCGGGGAAGTTCCTCGGCGACGTGGCGGGCCAGCGCGCCCAGGCGGGCCCGGCCGGGCATGGAGGTGGGCACGCCCAGCTCCTCCAGCGGCGCGGCGGTGATGGGACCGACGCAGGCCGGCAGCACCCGGGTGCGGAAGGCGTGCAGTACGGCCTCCAGCAGCCCGGTTTCCTTGGCGCGCATGAGAAGTGACGCCACGGCCGGGGCGCTGGTGAAGGTCACGCAGTCCAGTCCGGCGGTGACGATCCCCTCGATGAGGCGATCCATGGGGGTGCGGTCGTCCGGCGGAATCCACCGGTAGACCGGAACCGGGACCACATCGGCTCCGGCACAGCGCAATACCTCGCAGAAGTCCGGCACCGGCTCCCACTCGGTGGTGGCGCCGTGCAGCTGCACCGCGATCCGGACCCCCTCGACCCCCTGGGCCAGCAGGTGGTCCAGCACCTCGGCGCTGGATTCCGAAGCGGGAGACCATTCTTCGCGCAGCTCGGCCGCGCGGATGGCGCCCTTGGCCTTGGGTCCGCGGGCCAGCATGCGGGTCGAGGCCAGGGTGGTGCGCAGGTCCTCGGCCAGGCCCCAGCCCTCCGCGGCCTCCATCCAGCCGCGGAAGCCGATGCCGGTGGTAGCCACCGAGATCCGCGGCGGGTCCGCGACCAGCTGCCGCGTCACCCGCTCCAGCTCGGTGTCGTCGGCCAGTGGGATGATCCGGATGGCCGGGGCGGCAATGACATTCGCGCCGCGCCGGGCCAGCAGGGTGCCGAGTTCCTCGGCGCGCCGGGCGGCCGTGATGCCGACCGTGAATCCGGCCAGGGGGGTACCGCCGTCAACCTCGGTCATGCCGTACCGCCGACGAATTGGACGGGGTCGTTGGACACCGCGACCACGCCGTCCGACACCTGGACGGCGTAGATCGGCAGGGAGATGGTGTCATCGTCCAGGCACCGCCCATCGATCAGCGAGAAGGCCTGCTTGAGCAGGGGCGAAGCCACCACCGGCACCCCGCCGCGGTCGCCCACCAGGCCGCGCGACATGACCGCCGCGCGTCCGAAGGGATCGATATTGCCGACGGCGAACAGCGTCCCGTCGGCGGTGAGGAACAGGGCTGCCTGACGGCCGCCCTTGAGCAGGACCGCCACGCCGCGGCCGGGAATCAGATAGTCCTGCCGGCAGGCCTGTGTCCAACCGGAAACTGCGGTGACTGCGGTGCTGGGTGTGTCGATCACGGTCATCGGTAACTCTCCTCCGAACGCCTTATCTATTGGTACCGGCGTCCTGTTTCCTCGCGGTTAAGCAGTCATTTCCCGTGCGTGGCGGTCTCTGTGGCACTGGTCGCATTGACCGGAATGTCCGGAATTCCCAGCAGGACAGGCACCTTGCGCTCACCGGTCTCGTCGAACCCGATGGTCGGGTCGGACTCCTCCGGCGCGTTCACGAAGGACACGAAGCGCGACAGCTTGCCCTCGTCCTCGAGCACCGCGGCCCACTCGTCCTTGTACCCTTCGACGTGCTTGGCCATGGCCGCCTCCAAATCAGCGGCGATACCCAGGCTGTCCTCGCAGACCACCTGCTTGAGGTAGTCGATGCCGCCCTCCAGGGCCTCCTGCCACGGCGCGGTGCGCTGCAGCCGGTCCGCGGTGCGGATGTAGAACATCAGGTAGCGGTCGATGTAGCGGATCAGCGTCTCATCGTCGAGCTCACCGGCCAGCAGCACCGCGTGCTTCGGGGTCAGACCACCGTTGCCGCCGACATACAGGTTCCAGCCGTTCTCGGTGGCGATGACGCCGACGTCCTTGCCGCGCGCCTCCGCGCACTCCCGGGCGCAACCCGAGACCGCCAGCTTCAGCTTGTGCGGGGAACGCAAACCGCGGTAACGCTTTTCGAGCAGTACGGCCATGCCGACCGAGTCCTGCTGGCCGTAGCGGCACCAGGTCGAGCCCACGCAGGACTTCACGGTGCGCAGCGACTTGCCGTAGGCGTGACCGGACTCCATGCCCGCGTCGACCAGGCGCTTCCAGATCAGCGGCAGCTGCTCCACGCGGGCGCCGAACAGGTCGATGCGCTGACCGCCGGTGACCTTCACGTACAGGTCGAACTCCTTGGCCACCTCACCGATGGTGATGAGCTGCTCGGCGGTCACCTCACCGCCGGGCATGCGCGGCACCACCGAGTAGGTGCCGTTCTTCTGCAGGTTGGCCAGGAAGTGGTCGTTGGTGTCCTGCAGCGAGGCCTGCTCGCCGTCGAGGATGTGATCGCTCGAGGTGGACGCCAGGATGGAGGCGACGGTCGGCTTGCAGATGTCGCAGCCGGTTCCGGTGCCGTACTTGGCGATCAGGCCCGAGAAGGTGCGGATGCCGGTCGACTGGATGATGTGGAACAGCTCGGCCCGCGACTGCGTGAAGTGCTCGCACAGCGACTTGGAGACCGCCACACCTGACTGCTCCAGCAGCTTCTTGAGCATGGGAACGCAACCGCCGCAGGAGGTTCCGGCATTGGTGCAGCTCTTGATGGCCGGCACGTCGCAGGCGCCGTCGGCGATGGCGCCGCAGATCGAGCCCTTGGACACGTTGTTGCAGGAGCAGATCTGCGCGTCGTCGGGCAGCGCGTCCGCGCCGAGTTCCGCACCGGCCGGGGAGATCAGCGCGGCCGGATCGGCCGGCAGCGGACGGCCGACCAGCGGGCGCAGCGCCGAGTACTGGGTCGCGTCACCGACCAGCACACCGCCGAGCAGGGTCTGCGCGTCATCGGAGACGACCAGCTTGGCGTAGGTGCCCTTGGCCGCGTCGTGCAGCACCACCGACAGCGCGCCCTCGGTGCGGCCGTGCGCGTCACCGAAGGACGCCACGTCCACACCCAGCAGCTTCAGCTTGGTGGACAGGTCCGCGCCCGGAAACTCGCCCGCGCCGCCGAGCAGACGGTCGGCGACCACCTCGGCGGTGTTGTAGCCGGGGGCGACCAGGCCGTAGCAGACACCCTCGACCGCCGCGACCTCGCCGATCGCGTAGATGTTCGGGTCCGAGGTCTGCAGGCCCAGGTCGGTGATGACACCGCCGCGCTCGCCGACCGCCAGGCCCGCACCGCGGGCGATTTCGTCACGTGGACGGACACCCGCCGCGAAAACCACCAGGGCGGAACGCAATTCGCTGCCGTCGGAGAAGCTGACCTTGAGCTTCTCGGCCAGCGGCGCGTCCTCGACGGTCTCGATGGAGGAGGTGCCGACACCGGTGTGCACGGCCAGACCCAGCTCGGTCACCAGCTTCTCGAGGATGGCGCCGCCGCCCTCGTCGATCTGGGCCGGCATCAGCCACTTGTTGAACTCGACCACGTGCGGGGTCATGCCCAGCAGGCGCAGCGCGTTGGCCGCCTCCAGGCCGAGCAGACCGCCGCCGACCACGATGCCGACCGCGCCCGGACCGGCCGCCTCGGCCGCGGCCCGGATGCCGTCCAGGTCGTCGATGGTGCGGTAGACGAAGCAGCCATCCGCGTCGTGGCCCGGCACCGGCGGCACGAAGGCGTAGGAGCCGGTCGCGAGAACCAGTGCGTCGTAACCGATCACCTCACCGCTGGAGGTGGTGACCTTGCGGGCGGTGCGGTCGATGACGTCGGCCTTCACACCGAGCCGGACGTCGACCAGGGAGTCGCCCTCGTACTCGTTGCCGGGCAGCGCCAGCGCGGACGCCTCCCAGATGCCGACGTAGGAGGACAGGCCGACGCGGTCGTAGGCGGCCAGCTTCTCCTCGCTGAGGACGATGACCTGCCAGGTCCCGGCCTCGTCACGAGAGCGCAGCGCCTCCACGAAGCGGTGCCCGACCATGCCGTGGCCGACCACTACGACGGTCTTGCGTTCGATGCTGTGGGTCATGACGGTCCCTTTCGCGGATGGGGAAGTCAGGCGCGAGCCGACGTAGTGGACTGGGAATCGGTTGCGGTGGAACCGGTTTCGGCTTCGAGCACCAGGGCTTCGGCCTCGATGACGACAGCGGCGTCGGCAGTTTCGGGAGTGAGCGCCCGCAGGCTCGGGCGGCGCATGAAGACCGCCCAGCAGACCACGCCGCACAGCACATAGAAGGCCATGAAGACCCAGAACGCGGTGGTCGCGGACTTGGTGGAGGCGTAGGAGGAGCGCAGCACCAGGTTGATGCCGACACCGCCCAGCGCGCCGATGGCGCCGACGAAGCCGATGAGCGCACCCGAGGTATTGCGGGCCCAGGCCGCGCGGGTGGCCGAATCACCTTCCAGGGAGCGGGATTTCGCCTCGAAGACCGACGGGATGATCTTGGTGACCGCGCCGTTGCCGAAACCCGAGATGACGAACAGCGCGGTGAAGCCGATGATCATGGCCACCAGCACGCCGCCCTTCGGATGTCCGGCGTGGTCACCCATGCTCGAGGCCACCGTGACCACCAGGGCCGCCACGGTCATGGCGCCGAAGGTGAACAGCGTGACCTTGCTGCCGCCGATGCGATCGGCCCACTTGCCGCCGTAGGGGCGGGCCAGCGAACCCAGCAGCGGGCCGATGAAGGCGATCTGCGCGGCGTGCAGGGTGGCCGCCGCGACGCTCGCGCCGCCGGCCTTGAAACTGATCTGCAGCACCTGGCCGAAGGCGAAGCTGTAACCGATGAAGGAACCGAAGGTGCCGATGTAGAGGAACGCGATGGCCCAGGACTGCGGCACCCGCAGCGCCTTGATCATGTAGGACAGGTCGGCCTTCTGGTTCTTGACGTTGTCCATGTAGAGCGCCGCGCCCAGCGCCGCCACCACGATCAGGGCCAGGTAGATCGCGCACACCACCGAGGCGTTGCCGTAGGCGTTGCCCAGGGTCGCGATCACCGCGAGGCCGATCAACTGCACCACCGGCACGCCGATATTGCCGCCGCCCGCGTTGACGCCCAGCGCCCAGCCCTTGAGCCGCTGCGGGTAGAAGACGTTGATATTGGACATCGACGAGGAGAAGTTGCCGCCGCCGAAGCCCGCGAAGGCCGCCACGACCAGGAAGGTCGTGTAGGAGGTGCCCGGCTGGTTGATGAAGTACAGCGCGAGCAGCGTCGGGATGAGCAGCAGCAGCGCGCTCACGATGGTCCAGTTGCGACCGCCGAACTTCGCGGTGGCGACGGTGTACGGGATCCGCATGAAGCCGCCGACCAGGGTGGGCATCGCGCCCAGGAAGAACTTGCCGGCCGGGTCGATGCCGAACTTGTCGGTGGGCATGAACAGCACCATCACCGACCAGATCGACCACACCGAGAACCCGACATGCTCGGCGAACACCGACCAGATCAGATTGCGGCGCGCGATGTCCTTACCACCGGCTTCCCAAGCCACGACATCCTCGGCATCCCAATGCTCGATGTCGCGCTTGCGGGTCAGCGTCGTCAACAAGAGGCCCTCCTGAAATCTGGATGGCCCCAAGGTAGAAAACGGGTATTGCGGCGATGCTGCGCGAAATGACCGATAAATCAACGGTTGCTCACGAAATCCCAGCAAAGGGCGTGAGAACTCGCGTTATGTTTCGAGCATGTGACACAAGGGTTTCCGGCAGCCACAAATCGCCAGAAAACGCCTGAAAACACGAAACCGAGCCGGTAGGTGAGAGCCTTGCCACAAAAGCATGGCCCGAACCTCACGGCTCGGCAACTCGAACGGTGAATTTATTTCCAGGTGTCTTCCAGCATCTGCGGCTTGCACGCCACCCAGGCGCCCGCCATCAGGATCAGGACCGCCACCACCAGGAAGGCGAACGGCGCCGGCCAACCCCCGGTCATCGTGTGCAGCGTGCCGAACAGCAGCGGACCCACGCATGCCACGGTGTAGCCGACGCCCTGGGTGAACCCGGACAGCGCGGCCGAACCGGCGCCGGTGCGGGTCCGCAGATTGATCAGGGTCAGCGCCATCGGGAAGGTCGACGGGCCCAGACCCACCGCCAGCACCCACAGCAGCGGGGCGCTCATGGGCGCGAGCAGCAGACCGGCGAACCCGATGTAGAAGAACACCGCGCAGCCGATCACGACCGGGAACGGATTGGCCATGCGGCCCACCACGATCGGCGCGCTCAGCGCGGCCACCAGGCCGATGAGGGCGAAGATGCCGACCATGCTGCCGCCGAAGGAGGCACTGGCGCCGGCATCGCTGAAGATCGTCGGCATCCAGGTGAACAGCGAATAGGTGATCAGCGAGGTCATGCCGAACATGAAGGCCATGCCCCAGGCCACCGGCGAGCGCCACACCTTGCCCGTGGATTCGACCGCGTCCGAAGGCAATTCGGTGGTGTCCACGCGAGCGTGGTCACGCCGCACCCGCAGCACCGCGATCCACGGCAGCGCGGCGGCGAAGGCCAGCGCGGCCCACATGCCCAGCGACAGCCGCCAGCCGTGCGCATCCGCCACCGGCACCGCGATCAGGGCCGGGAAGACGGTGCCCAGCTGCACCATCACGATGTAGACCGAACTGAGCACGGCCAGCCGATCCGAGAAGTACCGCTTCACCAGCGGCGGGATCACGACATTGCCGATACCCATGCCGGCCAGGGCCAGCGCGGAGAAGGCGAGCAGTTCCCAGGTGGCGGGCACCAGGGCGCGGATCACCGAGCCGATGCCGGTCACGACCATGGCCACCAGGGCCGTGGCCTCCAGGCCCAGGCGCCGCGACAGCACCGGGGTCAGCAGCCCACCGAGGGCGAACATCGCGGTCGGCAGCATGCCGAACACACCGACCACCGCGGTGGAGTAGCCGATGTCATCGCCGATGCGGGCGGCGAGGGGCGTGAATGCGGTGACGGCGACACGGAGGGTGAGGGCGGACACGACGATGGCGACGAGCACGAGCAGGCGGCCCTCGAACAGGGCGCGCTTCGACATTTCGGGGCGGAACCCGGTCGTCTCGGCGGGGGCATTGATAAGGCCCCGCTCGGGGGCCTTCGTCTCATCCATCGTCGCAGTCACCGACAAATCATAGGATGACCCGATGATATGATGCAACGAATGTGAGGCAAGGTACGCTGTCACCCGTGCAACCAGTCCGGCGCACGAGCCTCATCGCCCAGGTGACCGAGCAGCTTCGTGCCGAAATCCGTTCCGGCCGTTGGGCCGTCGGCTCGCGTATCCCCACCGAACCCGAGCTCACCGAACTCACCGGCACCGGCCGCAATACCGTCCGCGAGGCCGTCCAGGCCCTCGTGCACGCCGGCATGCTCGAGCGCAGACAGGGTTCGGGCACCTACGTCATCTCCACCTCCACCCTCGGCGGCACCCTCACCGAGTACTTCGCCGACGCCCAGCAGCGCGACGTCCTGGAACTCCGGCGGGCCCTCGACACCACCGCCGCCCGGCTCGCCGCCGAACGCCGCGACGAGACCGACATCGCCACCCTGCGGCGCGTACTCGACGAGCGAACCCGCAACTGGGACACCGACTTCGACGCCGCCATCGAGGCCGACGTGCAACTGCACCGCGCTATCGTGGTCGCCAGCCACAATGCGGTGTACCTCGAGTTCTACGACTCGTTGCTGCCCGTCATCGCGGCCGGCATCCGGTTCCGTTCCGAGCGCGAGGGCGAGACCTACCACGACGAGCACGCCGACCTGGTGCAGGCGGTCATCGACGGCGACCCCGAGCGGGCGGCCCGCACCGCCAACTGCTTCCTCGACTCGCTCATGGCCGAATACCGGACGCTTGATACGAATTTCGAGTAACCGAAAGGTCACCACGCGACGCGCGGCCGGGTGAGGGCGAATTACCGTCTCCGTCACGGAAAAACACTCGGACGTAAAACGCGCTTCCTACGGTTGGACGCGACCGCAGCGGTTCCCCATACGACTCGGGGAACCCGTGATGAGGGCGGTCGTGACAGCCGAGAGGACAGGCGCTCATGGCAACCGTAGTAGAGGCACCCGAAACCGCCATCACCTTCCAGAGACGCGGGCGGTGGATAGACCACTGGGAACCGGACAACACGGAATTCTGGGAAAACGGCGGCAAGCAAACCGCCCGTAAGAATTTGATGTTCTCGGTATTCGCCGAGAACCTCGGATTCAGCGTCTGGGTGCTGTGGGCCAGTGTGGTCACCGCCATGGGCTCGGCCGGATTCGCCTTCCTGAGCGCGAAGAATCCCGACTCGGTCAACAACGCGCTGCTGCTCACCTCCACCCCGACCCTGGTCGGCGCAGCCCTGCGCGTGCCCTACACCTTCGCCATCCCACGATTCGGCGGCCGCGCGTTCACCGCCTTCAGCGCCGCCATGCTGCTGGTACCCACCCTGGGCCTGGCGTATTTCATCAACCAGCCCTCGACCCCCATGTGGGTGTTCATGGTGCTGGCCGCGATCGCCGGTGTCGGCGGCGGCAACTTCTCGTCCTCCATGGCCAACATCAACTTCTTCTTCCCCGAGGGCAAGAAGGGCGCGGCGCTCGGCATCAATGCCGCGGGCGGCAATCTCGGTGTGGCACAGACACAATTGTTCGTGCCGCTCATCATCACGCTCGGCACCCACATCATGGCCAAGGACGCGGCCGGCTACCGGTTCGGAATCACCCTCGCGGTGCTGGTGTGGATTCCGTTCATCCTGATCGCCCTCGCCGGCGCGCTGCGCTACATGGATTCGCTGTCCGGCGCGAAATCCGATGGCACGTCCTACAAGCGGGCCCTGGCCAACCGCCACACCTGGGTGATGGCCATCCTCTACATCGGCACCTTCGGTTCCTTCATCGGGTTCTCCTTCGCCTTCCCGACCCTGCTCAAGGCCAACTTCCCCAGCCTCGCCAAGATCGGCTGGATGGGCACGCTGGGCAACCTGGCCTTCCTCGGCGCGCTCGTCGGATCCATGAGCCGGCCCCTCGGCGGCTGGATCGCCGACAAGCTCAGCGGCGCGAAGATCACGCTGTACGTGTTCGGCGGCATGGCCGTCGCCACCGCGCTCATCGTGGCGTCGTTGTCCGCCAAGAACTTCCCGCTCTACCTGATCTCGTTCTTGCTGCTGTTCGTGCTCAGCGGCATCGGCAACGGCTCGACCTACCGGATGATCCCGATGATCTTCACCGCCGAGGCGCGGCGGCGGGCCGCGGAGACCGGGCAGGACATCGGTGAGGCGCTGATCTCCGCGAAACGGCAGGCGGGCGCGGCCATCGGCGTCATCGGCGCGGTCGGCGCGGCGGGTGGCTGGATTCTGCAGCAGGCCCTGCGACTGTCGAACACGCACTACCACAGCATGAATCCGGCCTTCTGGGGTTATGTCGTGGCCTATCTCGCCATGGGCGCGATCTGCTGGTGGTTCTACCTGCGCTCGTCCTTCGCGGTCGGACGCGCTCCCTCCCTGGCCCACGCCAACGTCTGAGCAGGCCCAGCTCTCGGGGCCCCAGGTGAAAGCTTCGGAAGCACGGTATTCCGAAGATCCCCATCCTCAGGGGAAGTGAAAGGCCGCGCCGGATTCGTCACCCGGCGCGGCCTTTTCGCGTGTCACGGCCATCTCGTGTGTTCCGTCCCCTAGAGCAGCAGGCGGATCATGTCGGCCGTACGGGCCAGACCCGGGAACGCCTCGGGGGTCGACCGCGGGTGCAGGGCGTGCACGGCCAGGCGGAACATGACCGCGCGCACCAGCATCTGCGGCCACTCCGGCAGCTCACCCCAGCGCTCCAGCAGGCCGTCGTCGGCCCCGCCCCAGGACAGGGCGTCGACCACGATGACCGCCGCCGCCCACGGGGCCGGCCGCCAATACGGGGTGATGTCGGTGAGGCCCGGCGCGAAAGCGCCCGAGAACAGGACGGTTCCGAACAGATCGCCGTGCACCAGCTGCGGCGGCGTGGCCACCGGCTTGCGCAGGGTGGACAGCTGGGTGATCAGGATCTGGCTACGGTCGCCGTCCGGGGAGGTGGCCGGCAGCATGCCGCCCATCTTGAGACTGCGCAGCGGAACCGCTTCCCACGCAGCGCGATCCGCGGCCGCGAACACATCCACGTCCGCCCACGGCGCGACCGGCTGCGCGGCCAGGAAACGCGGGCGCTCGAGATGCGCGGTGACCTGGTGCAGGCGCAGTGACACCGACACCACTTCGTCGTGCCGCGGCTCCGGGACACCCTCGAGGTAGGTGTCGGCGCGCCAACCGGATACGACATACCGTCCATCGGTGGCCCGCACCGGCCGCGCCAGGCGCAGCCCGTCGACCCGCAGCGTCTCGCGCACCTTCGCCGACCACGCGGCACGCGCGTGATCGGTCACCGGGCTCAACACCACATCGCCACAACGCCAGCCGCCGTCCCAGTTCCCCAGCGGAACCGGCACTTCCTCGCGCAGCCCGAAGGTCGAGCGCACATGCTCGGGAGGTTCCACAGCAGTCATGGTCACGCGCGTACGGTACCGCTGTGAAGAGGCGGAAATCGGACGCCACGCTGTCCCGCCTCCCCGCGACCCGAGGCCGGACTCAGGTGCCGTCGGAGTGCCGTTGTCGACCGCCGGCGCGGCGCACAACCGATTTCGGAGGTACCCGGATCCTTCCGAAATCAGTTGTCGCCTCCCGATCGATCGACGTTCCTGGTCAGTAGACCGGCAAGGACGGGTCGACCTGGTTGGCCCAGGCGACGATTCCGCCCTGAAGGTGGGTCGCGTCCGAGAAGCCGGCGTTCTTCAGGGCCGCGAGGGCCTCGGCGGAACGGATCCCGGTCTTGCAGTGCAGGACGATCGGGGTGTTCTGCGGGAGCTCGGACAGCGCCTCACCGGAGAGGATGCGGTCCTTGGGAATCAGGGTCGCGCCCTCGATGCGGACGATGTCCCACTCCACCGGCTCGCGGACGTCGATGATCGCCACATCTTTGCCCGCGTCGAGCATCTCCTTGAGTTCACGGGCTGTGACGGTCGAGCCGATAGCCGCGGCCTGGCCCTCCTCCGACACCACGCCGCAGAACGCGTCGTAGTCGATGAGCTCGGTGATGAGCTGACGCTCGGGGTCGCGGCGCAGCTTGATGGTTCGGTAGGTCATGTCCAGTGCGTCGTACACCATGAGCCGGCCCAGCAGCGGGTCGCCGATACCTGTGATCAGCTTGATCGCCTCGGTCACCATGATCGAGCCGATCGAGGCGCACAGCACGCCCAGCACGCCGCCCTCGGCGCAGGACGGGACCATGCCCGGCGGCGGCGCCTCCGGGTACAGGTCGCGGTAGTTGATGCCGCGGCCGTCGGGGGCATCCTCCCAGAACACCGAGACCTGGCCCTCGAACCGGTAGATGGAACCCCACACGTAGGGCTTGCCGGCCAGCACCGCGGCATCGTTCACCAGGTAGCGGGTGGCGAAGTTGTCGGTGCCGTCGACGATCAGGTCGTAACGGCTGAACAGCTCGACCGCATTGTCGGGTTCGAGGCGAATCTTGTGCAGCACCACGGTGATTCCGGAATTGATCTCCAGAATCGAATCGCGGGCGCTGTCCGCCTTCGAACGGCCGATATCGGACTCGCCGTGAATGATCTGACGCTGCAGGTTGGAGGCGTCGACCTCGTCGAACTCCACGATGCCGAGCGTGCCGACACCCGCCGCCGCCAGATACAGCAGCGCGGGCGAACCCAGCCCGCCGGCGCCGATCACCAGCACCTTGGCGTTCTTCAAACGTTTCTGACCGTCCACCCCGAGGTCCGGGATGATCAGGTGGCGGCTGTAGCGGGCGACCTCGTCCCGGGTCAGCTCCGCCGCCGGCTCCACCAGGGGCGGCAGGGAGGGATGCGATGACACGTCTTCGGACTCCTCAATCGAATTCGCCGGAAACTCGCGGCCATTGCTGCAACACCGCAAGGCGGGTCGTTCTTCCCCAGCCTAGGTGAGGTACGACTCTCGACGCTCTCAGGGGCTGACGCCCCGGAAAGCCGGGCGATCGGAGCAGCCTCAGACCCGGGCGGGGAGGTCGAAGAGGCGGAAGAGGTCCGGGGAGTGGCAGAGGTCCACGCGGGGGACACCGTCGCGATCGAGGGTGAGGACGTGGAGGTTGGCGGCTTCGACGACGTCGTGCCGTTGCCCGGCACCGGGGTTCGGCCGCAACGGAATCCGCCGAGCCCGAGGTGGTTCAGGCGCGCGGGTAGGGCCAGGGGTTGAAGCGGCAGGTCTTGCCGTCCATCGGCACCACGCCTTCGGGATCGAGCTTCGCGATGTCGTTGTTCTTGGTCCCGAAGGTCTGCTGCATCATGACCGGCGCCAGGCCGCCGTCGACCTCACACGGCTGATGCTCGTGATAGCCGATGGCGTGTCCCACCTCATGATTGATCTGATACTGCCGGTAGGAGCCGACATCGCCCTCGAAGGCCAGTGCCCCGCGCACCCACCGCACCTCCGAGAGCAGCACGCGGCCCAGATCGGCGTTGTAGCAGGAAGAGTCGACCGGGATCTCGAACCCGCAGGACTTGCGGGTGGTGTCGCGGGAGGTCAGCGAGACGCGGAAATCCGGATTGCCGGTATCCACCCGGCGGAACGCGAACTTCGGATCATGGGTCCAGGACTTGGGATTGGCGAGCGTGGCGTCGATCATCTGGCCGATGGCCGGATCACCGCCGAGGCTGGCGGTGTCGACGCCGTCCTCGATCTCCACGGTGTAGGTGAACACGTGCTGGGAGCCGGCGCCGACCTGAGCGGTGTTGCCGGGCACCACGTGCCAGTTCCCGGTGCCGGTGTCGGTGTAGGGCCCGCCGGGCGGGACGGCTCCGGTGGGCAGGTCGGCGGCGTAATTGCCATCGCCCTTGGGTGCGCCGCCGATGATGCCGCTGGGCTTGTCGGTGTGCTCGCTGAGGCGGCCGAAGCCGGGCAGTCCGGTGTCGCTGTCGCCGGTGTGGCGCAGGGCGTCCACCGCGACCAGCACGGTGATGATCAACAGGACGGGCAGGGCGTAGGCGCGCCAGCCGTAGGTGTTCACGAACCGGCCCAGCGGACTCTGCTTCTTGGTCTCGCGGTCCGGGCGCTGCCGGTTGCGGGCGTCGGCGGGCGGGGCGGTGGGGTCCCAGCGGGCGCGCAGCGGCTGGTGCGGCAGCGGCAGCTGGTCGCCGGCGGGCTGACTCGGATCGGGTACGGGTGCGGGCGGTGTGATGAGCCCGGAAGATACCGATGGGCCGGTCTGCGACGCCTGGTCACCGACGTACAGACCGAGCGGATCGTAGACCGGTCCGCTGGGTCTTCCCCGTCGCTTGTCTCCGGTGGCCTTCGGCACACCGGCCCCCACGGGGCGGCGCGCATCGCGCCCGCCGGAACTACTGCCCCCATGGTCGGTCACGCCTGACAGACTCTCACAGCCCGGCCCCACGCACGGAAGGGCCGTACCCGGGCGGCGCTATTGCTGCGAGATATCTCACGTCAATGCGGCAGAGCTCACAATTCGGAACATGTGCTACACAGTTGTGATCGGTCTCGCATAATCGACGCGAGGACCCACTCGACCATCACAGGTGCTGATCGACAACAACCAGCACACCAATATTCGGAACCTGGATCGGCACGGGCCCCATGAGCGAGTATCGTTCGTGGGATACCGGTGACATCCTTCCCACCGGGAATCAACTGGGAGAAAAGGCAATGACTGACCTCGTGGACCGGATGACGTCGCACCGCACGTCATCCGAGGCCATGGCGGCAAGCAAGCGTGGCACCCGCCTGCCCCGCGAGGCGCGCCGGGCGCAGCTACTCGCCGCAGCCAGCGAGGTCTTCGTGCTACGTGGCTATCACGCCTCGGGCATGGATGAGATCTCGCAGTGCGCCGGCGTCAGCAAACCGGTGCTCTACCAGCACTTCTCGAGCAAGCTCGAACTGTATCTGGCCGTCCTGCAGAACTATGTCGACGCCCTGGTGTCGAGCGTGCGCCAGGCGCTGCGCTCCACCACCGACAACAAGCAGCGTGTGCGCGCCGCCGTGCAGGCCTACTTCGATTTCGTCGATCACGAAACCCAGGGCTTCCGATTGGTTTTCGAATCCGACCTGACCAACGAGCCGCAGGTGCAGCGCCGCGTCGAGCAGGCCACCGAGGCCTGCGTGGACGCCGTCTTCGACCTGGTCGCCCACGACTCCGGCCTGGAGCCCTACCGAGCCCGCGTGCTCGCCGTCGGCCTGGTCGGCGCCAGCCAGCTCAGCGCCCGCTACTGGCTCGAGGCGGACCGGCCGATCACCAAGGACGACGCGGTCGACACCACCGTCGCGCTGTGCTGGGGTGGTCTGAAGCACGTGCCGTTGCATCCGATGGATTGAGAGAAAAATTCTCTCGCTTCTCGCGACTCGGGGGTAATCCCTCGAATCCCGAACAACGCTAAAAGAATTGCCCCGCCGAGTCGCTCGGCGGGGCAATTCTTTTATGCCACTAGGGGTTTCGGGAATCTCCTAGAGTTCGGTCAGACGGCCGCGAAGCCGACGCGACCCGAAGAGGGGGTGCCGATCTCGACATAGGCGACCTTCGCGGCCTGGATCAGGAACTTGCGGCCCTTCTCGTCGGTCAGCGTCACGACGCCCCCATCGCCCTGGAGCGCGCCGGTGACGGCCGCCTCGACCTCGGCGGGAGACTGCGAGCTGTTGATGACGAGTTCACGCGGGCTATCCGAAATGCCGATCTTGACCTCCACGGCCAACCTCCGAACCTAGAGTTCTGTGCTGTCCTGATCACGCTAGCGCAGCCGGGACAGCGTCCGGCCGCGACCGCCTGCGCTGTCAGCGAACAGCACAGGCGGGCGGGGAGCAAGCCGGGCGTCAGCTCAGGCCGAGGACCCGCATGCGCTCGGCGTGACTGTTCTGCATGTGCTCGAACAGGGTGACGATGCCGTTCAGATCGCCGGTGGCGGTGAGCACCAGCTCGGTCAGCTCGTCGCGCTGCGCCATCACGTACTGCGCCTGGGTGATGGCCTCGCCGAGTAGGCGGCGGCCCCACAGCGCCAGGCGGTCCCGCTCGGACCGGTTCTGGGCGACCGCGGTGCGCACCTCCTCGATCACGAATTCGGAGTGACTGGTCTCGGCCAGCACATCGCGCACCACGTCGGCGACTTCGGGAGCCAGGGCGCCGGCGATCTCGGTGTAGAAGTCGGCGGCGATGCCGTCGCCGACATAGAACTTGACCATCGACTCCAGCCAGGTGGAGGGGTCGGTGGAGGCGTGATAGGCGTCCAGGGCGCGCACGAACGGGGCCATGGCGTCGAAGATGTCGACACCGTGATCGGCCAGCGCCCGCTCCAGGGTCTTGAAATGTTCCATCTCGTTGCCCGCCATCTTGGCGACGGCGACCCGCCCGCGCAGCGTGGGCGACAGCTTGGCTTCCTCGGCGAGACGGTAGAAGGCGGAGATCTCACCGTAGGCGAGCACCGCGAACAGGTCGGTGACTCCGGGGTGTTCGGGGGAAATACGGCCGTCGGAGGATGTGGAAAAACTGTCGTCAGAGGACTCCGAGGCAGCGCCGAGCGCGGTGGACGAGTTTGCTCCCATGGGACCCCACCCTAGCGGCAGAAAACGACGCGCATTCACCCATCGACCACCCCGGGCGAGGCGCGCCCTCGTCCCGTTCATAACGCCATGCGACACAACGCAATCCAGAACCTCGTCGCGCTCGGCGACGGCCGTTCCCGCAGATTGCCCGCCGCCGAGGGATCCCGCGGTCAGGGCTGATCGCGCAGGAATTTGTCCAGGTAGGTCCAGGTGGTGTCACGGGCGATGAGAATGCCGAGGTGAGATCCGGGTGCGGTCTCGTATCGCACGTCCGTCGAGCCGGTCAGCGTCGTGGTGCCGTGTTT
Organism: Nocardia niigatensis NBRC 100131; assembly: GCF_000308655.1. GTDB lineage: Bacteria > Actinomycetota > Actinomycetes > Mycobacteriales > Mycobacteriaceae > Nocardia > Nocardia niigatensis. Next base: position 318,866 of record NZ_BAGC01000044.1, read on the forward strand.
CACGGCGCCGGCCGGGGTGATGGCGTCGTTGGGCCCGCCGACGAGCAGTACCGGCTGGGTGATGTCGGCCAGCGCGATCTCGCGATCACCGAGCCGCAGGCCGCCCTTGCCGATGTCGTCGTTGAGGAGCAGGCGGCCGAAGAGCTGGTTGTAGAAGCGGCCCGGATAGCCGGGCAGCGAATTCTGGAAGCGGTCGATGGTCTCCATACGGGCGAGGGTCGCGGTATCCGCGAGATTGCTCGCAATGAAGTACGGCCGCTTGAGTTCCCGGTCCCACGCGGTGGCGCGGTAGGCGATCCGGGTCATCTGCGCTGGGACGCCGCCGAGCGCGCGAATGGCGGTGGTCGTGGCGAGGCCGCCCTCGACGCGGGACAGGACGCGCAGTTCACGCGCACCGAACATGCGGGCGTAGCTCAGCGGCGCGCCGACTGCGGTGACGGACCGGATGGGCAGGGTCTGGTCGGCCGCGGCGGTCAGCAGGGACAGGACGCCGCCGATGGACCAGCCCACCAGATCCACCGGGCGGCCGCCGCGATCGGCGGAGACCTGGCGGATGGCCTCGGGCAGGATGTCGTCGATCCAGCTTTCGAAGCCCATGCGGCGGTCGTCGAAGGTGATGTCGCCGTAGTCGACCAGGAAGGGCGCGCGACCGGTGTCGAGCAGGAACCGGGCCAGGCTCTGGTCGGGGCGCAGGTCGAAGCAGAAAGCGGGCGCGGCCAGCGGCGGGACCAGCAGCACGGCCGGATCGTCGGGGCCCGCGCCATCGTAGCGGCGCAGTTCGCGATGCGGCGCCTCGGACAGCACCGTCGACGGGGTCGGTTCGGGTGTTTCGATGCCGTCGCCGAAGGTCAGAGCCCACATATTGCGGGCAGCGGTGGTCACGGTGTCTGCCAAACTCACGGCACCACCTTCGCAGATGGTGGTACATGGTGTAACACATATGTGAGCAACTCAACTGTCCGCACGGCCGGCTCGACCGCCCACGGGCCGGCAGACACGGTTGCCCCCGGGCGAATTATGGTGCGCCACAATCATTAACGGCAATGCGAAACCCCGGATCAGGCCGCCTTTCGCTACCGATAAGCGCGCCCACCAGCGCAATAACGCCACACATTAGCGGTGGCGGAAATCGGAGCGAAGGCCGTATCACGCTACAATCTCCGCGGGCGGCGGAATTTCATACCCGTAGCCCATGGAAAATGTGCGCGCACTCCGATCCGCAGCACTGCACCGCCGCGCCAGGTCGACGCCCATCCACCGGAGAGGCATCCCGCAGCGGCGAGAACGGATCAAGTGGTCGTCGCGGACCGTCCGGGTCCGCCCCACGCCTCGTGCGCGCGAGACGCGATTAACGAGGAAAGGCAAGAACCTGAGCAAGATCACCGTAGAGCAGGAACCGGGTGTGGCGGACACGCTGCTGACCGCGGAACTCGACGACACCCACCTCGCTCCCTCTTTCGCCGAATTGGGCGTGCGGCCGGAAATCGTCCGGGCCCTCGCCGAGATCGGCATCGAACGCACTTTCGCCATTCAGGAACTCACGCTGCCGCTCGCGCTGGCCGGTGAGGATCTGATCGGCCAGGCCCGTACCGGTATGGGCAAGACCTTCGGCTTCGGCGTCCCGTTGCTGCACCGCATCGCTACCGGCGACTCCGGCACCAAGGCCCTGGACGGCACCCCGCGCGCGCTGGTCATCGTGCCCACCCGCGAGCTGTGCATCCAGGTCACCCAGGATCTGGAGAACGCCGCCAAGTACCTGGACGACAGCACCGGAACCAAGGTGCGCATCACCTCGATCTACGGCGGCCGTCCGTACGAGTCGCAGATCGAAGCGCTGCGCGCCGGCGTCGACGTGGTCGTCGGCACCCCGGGCCGCCTGCTGGATCTCGCCGAACAGCAGCATCTGATCCTGGGCAAGGTGCAGGTGCTGGTCCTCGACGAGGCCGACGAAATGCTCGACCTGGGCTTCCTGCCCGATATCGAGCGCATCCTCAATATGGTTCCCGAGCAGCGGCAGACCATGCTGTTCTCGGCCACCATGCCGGGCCCGATCATCACGCTGGCCCGCACCTTCCTGAACCGGCCCACCCACATCCGCGCCGAGGAGCACCACGAATCCGCGGTGCACGATCGCATCGCGCAGTTCATCTACCGGGCGCACGCGCTCGACAAGAGCGAGCTGGTCGCGCGCATCCTCCAGGCCGAAACCCGTGGCGCGACAATGATTTTCGCGCGCACCAAGCGGACCGCGCAGAAGGTCGCCGACGATCTGGCCGAGCGCGGCTTCGCGGTCGGCGCGGTGCACGGCGACCTGGGCCAGATCGCGCGCGAGAAGGCGCTCAAGAAGTTCCGCGAGGGCAAGACCGACGTGCTGGTCGCCACCGACGTGGCCGCCCGCGGTATCGATATCGACGACGTCACCCACGTCGTCAACTACCAGTGCCCGGAGGACGAGAAGACCTACGTGCACCGCATCGGCCGTACCGGCCGAGCGGGCAAGACCGGCGTCGCGGTCACCCTGGTGGACTGGGACGAGCTGAACCGCTGGGCCATGATCGACAAGGCCCTCGACCTCGGCATCCCGGAACCGGTGGAGACCTACTCCCGCTCCCCGCACCTGTACGAGGAACTCGGCATTCCCGAGGGCGTCACCGGCGTCATCCGCAAGCGCAAGCCCGAGCGCGACGAGGACTCCGTCGTCGTCGAGCGCGAGGCCCGCACCCCGCGCAGCCGCAACCGCCGCCGCACCCGCGGTGGAAGGGCGGCCGAGGGCGAGGCCACCGTGGTGACCGCCGAAACCCCTGCCGCCGAGGCCGATTCGGCCGCCGGTGATCCGGAGAAGTCCGGTCGACGTCGCCGCCGTCGCCGCCGTGGCAAGGGCGGCAACACCCCGGCCGAGGCCACCGTCGCGACCACGGTCGAGACCGATGTCGACACCGAGGGCCCCGCGGCGGTTTCCGCCGACGCCCCGGAGGAGGCCGCGGACGGCGGTCGCCGCGGACGCAAGCGGACCCGTCGCGGCGGTAAGGGTGCCGCCGAGACCAACGGCGTGAGCGAGAGCGCCGCCGTCGTCACCGAAGCTGCCGTCACCGAAGCCGTGGTCGCCGAGGCGCCCGCGCCGGTCGAGGCGACCGTGGCCACCGCGGCGGTCGAGCCGGTCGAGCCGGTCACGGCCGAGGCGCCCCGCAAGCGCACCCGCCGCACCAAGGCAGCTGTCGAGGCCCCGGTTGCCATGGAGTCGGCCGAGGCCGTCGCCGAGACCACCGTCGCGGCAGCGGCTCCCGCGACCGAGGACGCGGAGGCGCCCCGCAAGCGCACCCGTCGAGCCAAGGCCGCCGTGGCCGAATCCGGTACCGGCGCAGCCGATTCCGCCACCCCGGTGGAATCGGCCGGCACCGACAGCGACTCGGCCGAGCCGGCCCTGCGGGCCCCGCGCAAGCGCACCAGCCGGGCCGCGAGCAAGCCGCAGACCATCGAAGAGACCGCCAGCGGCGGCGACGCCGAGGTCACGGCGGAGATCACGGCAGAGGCTCCGAAGAGCGCGCCGCGCAAGCGGACTCGCAAGGCCGCGGCTCCGGCCGAGGCCGCCAACGGCACCGCCGAGGTCGTCGCGGAAGCGGCGGACGACGCGGAAGCACCGAAGACCGCACCCCGCAAACGGACCCGCAAGGCCGCGGCTCCGGCCGAGGCCGCCAACAGCACCGCCGACGTCGTCGCGGAAGCGGCGGACGACGCGGAAGCACCGAAGACCGCACCCCGCAAACGGACCCGCAAGGCCGCGGCTCCGGCCGAGGACACCAACGGTGCGGCCGACGTGGTCGAGGCGGCGGACGCTGCGGAAGCCCCGAAGGCCGCGCCGCGCAAGCGCGTCCGCAAGGCCGTCAAGGCCGAGGACGAGGCGGTCGAGTCGGGTGCTGCGGCAGGCGGTTCCGACGAGGTCGCGGCGGCGGCTCCGGTGCGGCGGACGCGGCGCAAGAAGGCCGACGCGGACGCCGAGGCCACCGTGGTGGTGACCGACACCGCGGTCGCGGCCTCGGCCTAGCCGCACGGATCGGTTACTCTCGCTGTCGTGCTCGCACCCGAGCGGCGGACGCGCGCCGACATTCTCATCGCTGTCGCGATCGCCGCTCTGGTGGCGATCGCGACAGCGGTCGTGGTGCTGACCAGCGATGTGCGCGGCACCCACGCGCGGTCCGCGGACCACACCCTCGCTCCTCCGTCGGCGACCGATTCGCTGCCGGCGCAGGTCAAGGAGCTGTGGCAGGCGCCGGACGGTGCGGCCATGCGCTCGCTGACGGTGGGCGCGGTGGCCGTCACCGCCGACGACGGCACCGTCACCGGGCGGGATGCCCGCACCGGCGACGAGGTGTGGAAGTACCAGCGGGACATGCCGTTGTGCGCGGTGGAGGTCCAGTTCGGGACGGTCATCGCCACCTACCGCGATCAGCGCGGATGCAGTCAGACCACACTGCTGAACGCCGAGACCGGGTCCCGGGTGGCGGCGCGATCCAGCTACATGGACCACGACATCACCCTCGCCCCGGACGGCACCTACGTGCTCGCGCTGGGCGGCGACCGCCTGGAGATGTGGCGCTCGGATCTGGTCCGCACCCTCGAATACGGCTATGTGGACGCCCCGGTGAATCCGCACACCCAGCCGCGCGCCGACTGCCGGTTGCTCTCGGCGGGTTCGGCGCCCAGCCGGCTGGCGGTGCTGGAGCGCTGCCCGAAGGACTCCGCCGACCGGTTGTCCATCCTCAATCCCGCGCCCAAGGACGGCACGGTGCCGGAGGAGTACAGCACCCACGTACTCAACGAGCCCGGCGGCGCGGTGGACGGCGCGCGCGTGGTCGCGGTGTCCGACACCCGCACCGCGCTCTACCTGCCCGCCACCGCGACCACCCCGCCGGTCCTGACGATCTATGACGTCAGCGGCAATCTGCTTGCCTCCCACCAGGTTCCGGCTTTCACCGACCGCGCCATGGTGGCGCGCCTGTCGACCGGCTTCTTCGTCTTCACCGGCGACGCTCTGATCGCGCTGAACCCCACCACCCTCGACCCGCAGTGGGGCGCACAGCACGTGCTCGGCACCCCGGCGCTGATGGCCGGGCAGCTGGTGGCCCCGGTCCCGGACGGCCTGGCCGTGCTGGATCCCGCCACCGGCGCACAGCTCTCCCGAATCCCGCTGCAGCGCAGCGACTACCACAACGAACCCATCGGGCTGGCCGTCTCGGGCAATGTCTTCCTGGAGCGACGGGGCACCCGGGTGTTCGGCGTCGGCGCCGGATCCTGACCCCGGCCGCCCGATTCCGACGGCGCTCTGCCGCCCGCTAGGTATTCGGGGAGGCGGTGGAGCATGATCGATTTCATGAGCGGTGACGATTTCCGGTTGGTGGTCCTGCGACACGGGGAGACGGCCTGGTCGGCCGCGCGCCGCCACACCGGCCGCACCGACGTTCCGCTCACCGGTGCCGGCGAAGCCCAGGCCCGGGACGCCGGAAAACTGCTGTACGACATGGAATTGCGGAATCCGCTGGTGCTCAGCAGCCCCCGGCAGCGCGCGCTGCGCACCGCGGCGCTGGCCGGACTCCCCGGCGTCATCGTCGACGACAATCTGGTCGAGTGGGACTACGGCGAATACGAGGGCCTCACCACGCCCGAGATCCAGCAGGTGTCCCCCGGCTGGACCATCTGGACCGGCGCCACCCCCGAGGGCGAGACCGCCGAGCACATCCGCAAGCGCGCCGACCATGTGCTGGCCACCGTCATCCCCGAACTGGCCACCCGCGATGTGGTGCTGGTCGGCCACGGCCACTTCTCGCGCGCGATCATCGCCCGCTGGGCCGAGTTCGACGTGATCGAAGGCCGCCGATTCTTCCTGTCCACCGCCGCGGTTACCGTGCTGGGACACGACCACCAGGCCCGAACCGTGCTCGCGCACAATCTGGTTCCACCGCTCAACCTGTAGGAAAGGGGCGCCGAATGATCCGCCGCGCCACACCCGCCGACATCCCGGCGCTCGTGCAACTGGTCCACGACCTGGCCCTGTACGAGAAGGCTCCCGACGAGTGCACCCTCACCGAAGCCCAGCTCGGCACCGCCCTGTTCGGCCCGCAGCCCGCGCTGTACGCCCATGTCGCGGAGAGTGACCAGGGCGTAGTGGGCTGTGCCATCTGGTTCCTGAACTTCTCCACCTGGAAGGGCGTGCACGGGGTCTACCTGGAGGACCTCTACGTCAAGCCGGAGGTCCGCGGCCGCGGACTGGGCAAGAGCCTGCTCGCGACGCTGGCCCGCGAGGCGGTCGAGCAGGGGTACGCCCGCGTCGACTGGTCGGTGCTCACCTGGAACGCCCCGAGCATCGACTTCTACGAGTCCATCGGGGCCGAGCATCAGCACGAGTGGACCGGGTACCGCCTGAGCGGTTCCGCCCTGGCCCGCCTGGCGACGCACGCCGACGACTGACGTCGCCCGGCTCGATATCCCGACCGAATTCGCCGTAGCGGCGCCGGAAAGCGCTCGCTCACCCAAGGAGGTGGGCAAGCGTCCGAAAACTCGCCTGGGCGCCGCTCAGCAGCCGCTACGGAGGCGGCTACTCCTCGATGGAGCCGGAGCTACCCCTCGATCGAGCCGTAGCCCGCGGCCATCCACCGGTTCGAGGCCGGCGCGAACAGCGTGCCCAGCGCACCCAGCGCCAACAGGCCCAGCGGTGCGCCGAACTCCGGGCGGTCCGAGGTGAACATGTAGTACGCGACGCCCAGCAGCAACAGCTGGGTCAGCGTGGCGATGGCCCGCCCCCACCGCTTCCCGCGCATCAGCCCGATGCCCGCGGCGAGCACCGCACCGCCCAGGATGGCCGCGTACCCGGCGGTGAGATAGCTGTTCTTCGGGCTCTGCGCCGACCCGTTCACGCCGACGATGATCAGCACGACCATCGCGACCAGGCCCAGCGCGCCCTCGAGGGCGACCAGCGCCCCCGCGACGCGAACCGTCACCGGCACCACGTCGGTCGCGCCCGCGGGCTTCGTCTCGCCGTTGTTCTCCTCAGCCACCCGCCCAGCCTACGACCGAGCGTCGTTGCCCAGTGCACCCGTCCGGCCGAAATCAGTTCGGAACTGGCACTTCAAGGTTCGCGGCCCGTCTCGTTCCGGACTGACGGAGCGCGGGAGCGGAGGAGGGAAGAGCGAGACTTCGGGGCCGCGAACCCGCCGGAGCGAAGCGGAGGCAAAATAGGCACCGTGCGGACCCTGCTGATCGTGAACCCGAATGCCACTTCGACCACTCGGTCCACTCGCGATCTACTCGCTCACGCACTGGAAAGCCGCACCCAGCTGACCGTTCGCCAGACCGAGCACCGCGGGCACGCCGCCGAACTGGCGCGCTGGGCCGCCGACACCCGGATGGATCTGATCGTGGTGCACGGCGGGGACGGCACCGTGAACGAGACCGTCAACGGTTTCCTCCCGCTGCCGGGTGAACCGCAGCGGGAGTGGCTGCCGCGGCTCGGCGTCATTCCGGGCGGCTCGGCGAATGTGTTCGCGCGTTCGCTCGGCATCGAGCCGGATCCGGTGACCGCCACCAATCAGCTCATCGATCTGGTGGCCGATGACGCGGACCGCCGCATCGGGCTCGGCGTCGCCGACGGTCGCTGGTTCTGCTTCAGCGCCGGCGTCGGACTCGACGCGGATGTGTGCGAGGTCATCGACGCCAAACGTGCGGATGGCAAGGCCGCCACGCCCGCTCGCTATCTGCGCACCACGGTCCGGCAGTTCTTCCGTGCCAAACGGCATGCCCCGCAAGTTCGTCTGGACATTCCAGGTCACGAACCGGTCACAGATGTGCATTACGCATTCGTGACCAATGCCAGCCCCTGGACTTATCTCGACAACACGCCCGTGGTCACCAACCCGGGGACCACTTTCGAATCGGGTCTCGGGGTGTTTGCCATGCGAACAATGGGCGTTCTGCCCACCTTGATGGTCGCCCGGCAGTTGCTGGCAGCCCAAGGTGATCCCAAGGGCCACAGTTTGTTTCGCACCGACGACGTTCCCGCGGTGACCGTCACGGCCGCCGAGCCGATCGGGCTGCAAATCGACGGCGACTTCATCGGACGCCGCAACATGGTGAATTTCACAGCAGTCCCGGATATCCTCGATGTGGTCGCGCCGAAGCCCTAGCTGGTTCGACACACCTGAGAAACATCGCGGTTGCGCTGCGAAAACTGGCTCAACCGAGTAGAAATGACACGGCGGATCCCCATGTAGGGGTCTTACAGCGTGAGCTTCCCCACGGTGCACCGGGTATCTATTGACATCTACGGTGTTCGTGAAAGCATTCACAAGCAACCGTGCGGAAACATTCGAGTCGCACAAGTGAACGGACCACAAACCTAAGGGGCAGCGCCGTGCGCGCCCTAAGCAAAGGAGCAGAGGAATGGACTGGCGCCACAAGGCCATCTGTCGCGACGAGGACCCCGAGCTGTTCTTCCCGGTGGGTAACAGTGGTCCGGCGCTCGCCCAGATTGCCGATGCCAAGCTGGTCTGCGCTCGCTGCCCCGTCACTGCTGACTGCCTTTCCTGGGCCCTGAAGTCGGGCCAGGATGCCGGCGTGTGGGGTGGTATGAGCGAAGACGAGCGTCGTGCGCTGAAGCGCCGCAACGCGCGCACGCGTACCCGCACCGTCGTCTGACCCAGTCGGACGGCAGGCGTTACGGCCGACCCCAGCCTCGCGGCCGCAACGCAATTCGGCCCGGCACCAATACAGGTGCCGGGCTTCAGTGTGTTCAGGGCTCCGAACAGATCCGGGCTGTCCGGACAACCGATTTCGTAAGGCCGGGGTAACTCGCCGGGGGCGCCCGGAAGTGAGCGGGCACCCGGCCGCCGGTCCGCGAGGCGAATGGCCGGGCTCCCACTTATCGGCAAAAGGCGCGGAGAGGCGGATAAGCCGCAGCTTTTCAGCGGAGCCCGAACTTATGCGTCCGGCAATATCTTTCAGCGCGCGCAGCGGTCTTTCAGCGCGCGGAGCGCCGGCCGAGCGGAACTCGCAGGACCGCGTCGGTGCCGACATCCGCGCCGGGATGAAGCCCGATCGATCCGCCCAATTCCGCGGTGACGAGTGTGCGGACGATTTGCAGGCCCAACCGGTCGGAGGCTTCCAGGCTGAATCCGTCGGGCAGGCCGCGGCCGTCGTCGCTGATGATGACGTCGAGCCAGCGCGCCGAACGCTCGGAACGGATTGTGACCGTACCGTTCTCGCCGGCGTCGAAGGCGTGCTCGATGGCGTTCTGCACCAGTTCGGTCAGCACCATGACCAGCGGCGTCGCCCGCTCGGCGGAGAAGACGCCGAGCGATCCGGCGCGGCGCACCTTGATGCGGGCGGTGTGAACGGTCGCCACGTCGGCCATGATCGGCAGCAGGCGGTCCACCACCTCGTCCAGATCGACCTCTTCGTCAACCGACATGGACAACATTTCGTGCACCGAGGCGATGGAGGTGACGCGGCGGACCGATTCGGTCAGGGCCAGCCGGGCCTCCTCGTTCTCGGTGCGGCGAGCCTGCAGTCGCAACAGCGCGGCCACGGTCTGCAGATTGTTCTTCACCCGATGGTGGATCTCGCGGATCGTCGCGTCCTTGGACAGCAGCGCGCGGTCACGGCGCTTCACCTCGGTGACATCGCGGACCAGCACCGCGGCTCCGGCGAGTTCACCGTGCGGGCGCAGCACCAGGGTGCGCAGCAGCACGGTCGCCCCGCGCGCCTCGACTTCCATTCGGCGCCCGGCCTTTCCGGCCAGGGCCGCCTGGATGTCGCCGACCACCTCCTGCGCGTCGAACGGATCGGTGATCAGCGAGCGGGTGGTCAGCGCCAGATCCTGGCCGACCAGATCGTTCTGCAAACCCATCCGGTGGTAGGCCGAGAGGGCATTGGGGCTGGCGTAGACGACGGTGCCCTCGGTGTCGAGGCGGATGAAACCGTCGCCCGCGCGGGGGCTGGAGTGCGCGCCGGTGCGGTCCTCGAGCGCGGGCCAGGTGCCGTCGGCGACCATCTGGCACAGGTCGTCCGCGCAGGACATGTAGGCGATCTCGAGGCTGGAGCGCATCTTGCGGCGCTGGGTATCGGTGTCGCGGCCGAGCACGGCGATGATGTCCTCGCCGACCCGCACCGGGATCGCCTCACGCATGGCGTGCACGGGATGCGGGTGGTAGACACCGGTCAGGGCGGTATCGGTTTCGAAGCGAGCGATATCGGCGGTATGCAGGGCCTCGAACACCTGCGGATTCGCCTCCGGGGTGGCGAGCGTGCCGACCAGATCCTCGAGGTGCACGGTAGGCGCGGTGGTGGGGCGGCACTGCGCCACGCACACCACCTCCGCGCCCTCACTGACCGGGCCGGTGCCCACCCACAACAGCAGATCCGCGAACGACAGATCCGCCAGCAACTGCCAGTCCCCCACCACCCGCTGCAAATGATCGACGGCCGCACCGGGTAGATCGGTATGTTCGGCCAGTAGCTCACTCAATGTCGACATTCACCCACGCTCCTCTGTTCCCACGTCGCGTGTATGTTCCCACGCGACACGGGCAAGGTGCGGCAAGAGCAGGCCGAGGGCTCGTTACCTCAGGCGATGACGGCGATCAGGTCACCCGGCTGCAGCACATCGCCGGGCTTGACGTTGATCGAGGCGACCGTGCCTTCGCCCTCGACGATGACCGGGATCTCCATCTTCATCGACTCGAGCATGACCACCGGGTCGTCGGCCTTCACCACGTCGCCGACGGAGACCAGGATCTCCTGCACGGTCGACACCATCTCGGCCAGCACTTCCTCAGCCATGAACACCTCTCGCTCTCGAGTGACCTGTAGCCCCTGAAGGTACAGCCAACCACACGTGAAAGAATGGCGGCCGACTGAAGGGAGATTACCTATGGGTAAGCGTGGACGTAAGAAGCGTGGCCGCAAGAAGAGTGCCGCCAACCACGGCAAGCGGCCGAACGCCTGAGCTGTAGCGAAAAGCTCGAAAACTGCTGAGCGGCACCACTTCCCGCTGGGAAGGGTGCCGCTCGGTTCCGCTTCTGCGGGACTTCAGCGGACGGCCGGATGCCGTCGCCACTGCCGCACCCGTACCGGCGGCCAAGTGCCGGACCCAGTTTGGACGTACCCGGTGAGTTGACCGGGTAGCCACCGAATCACTTCTCCGGTTCCGTCACGACGCGTGTGTCTACACGTGTGTAGCTGGTCCGGATCTCCAATGTCAGGCGCTGCCGCAGCGAATCCGGCGCGCGGTCGCCGCCGCACTTGCGGTTCAGCAGCGACTTCAGCTTCTCTTCCAGGCCGTAGGCCTCGACGCACGGCGAGCAACGGTCGATGTGCTCACGCAACCGTGCCTTCACGGTCTCGTCACACTCGTTGTCCAGGAGCAGCCAGACATCGGCGAGCACCGCCGAGCAGTCCAGTTCTTCCATCTCGTCGCTCACTGGGTTACCTCCTCGCGCGCCGCGTCGCTGCTCGACCGGTTGAATCCACGTTCCCGCGCCACGTCGGCGAGCAGGCCCTTGAGCTGCTTGCGCCCGCGGTGCAGCCGGGACATGACGGTACCGATGGGAGTTCCCATGATCTCGGCGATTTCCTTGTAGGGGAAGCCCTCCACGTCGGCGTAGTACACCGCCATCCGGAACTCCTCCGGAAGCGACTGCAGAGCGGCCTTGATGTCGTCGTCCGGCAGCGCCTCGAGCGCCTCCATCTCCGCGGAGCGCAGACCCGTGGAGGTGTGCTCGGCGGTGGAGGCCAGCTGCCAGTCGGTGATCTCGTCGGTCGGATACTGCGCGGGCTGGCGCTGCTTCTTCCGGTACGAGTTGATGTAGGTATTGGTGAGAATGCGGTACAGCCAGGCCCGCAGGTTGGTGCCCTCGCGGAACGAGCGGAAACCCTGATACGCCTTGGCGAAGGTCTCCTGCACCAGATCCTCGGCATCGGCCGGGTTGCGGGTCATGCGCAACGCCGCCCCGTAGAGCTGATCCAGCAGCGGGAGCGCGTCACGCTCGAATCGCGTGGCCAGTTCCGCAGCGGATTCGGTACTCCTGGCACCGGATTCGCTCACCTCGTCATAGTCGACCGCTTGGTCGTCGCCGGCGTCGATGCCCTCGCTGTCCGCGTCGTCATCACGCTGGCGATCGACCATGTCGTCGTCGCTCGTCACGCTAATCCCTTCGATCGCCGTAGCAATTGAATCTACCGCGAACAGGGATTCGGCCAGGAAACCGGCCGGGGCCGCGACGTCTGCCGCTGCCCTGCGGAACTGCGGCGGCCCGGTCCGCACCGGGGGTTCCTCGACCAGAACGGTCACCGACTCCTCCTTGGATGATTGGATGCGTGCACCCGGCAACCGTGGGCCCGGCGGCTGCTCCGAAGTGCGTACCGCATGCAACAGGTGTGGCGCTCACCCTGTTCCCAGCACCGGAAATCCGGTTGCGGCCGCTGGCTAGGGTGAGCCCATGGCTGCAGCTCCGACCCCCGCGATCAAGGCTCTGGTGCACGCGAAGGTGGACCACCGGGTGCACTCGTATACCCATGACCCGCGCAGTGATTCGTACGGCGTGGAGGCGGTGGAGGCGCTCGCGGGCGAGCTCGGGGTTACCGCCGGGCAGATCTTCAAGACGCTCGTGATCGAGCTGAGCTCGGGCGGATTGGCCATCGCGGTGCTGCCGGTGCCCACCACGCTGTCGCTGAAGGCGGCGGCCGCGGCGCTGGGCGGCGGCAAGGCGGCCATGGCCGACAAGGCCAGGGCGGAGCGGACGACGGGCTATGTGCTGGGCGGGATTTCGCCGCTGGGACAGAAGAAGCGGCTGCCGACCGTCGTCGACGAGTCGGCGCTGGAGTGGGACAGGGTGCTGTGCAGCGCGGGTAAGCGGGGGCTGGAGATCGAGCTCGCCCCGGCGGATCTGGTCCGGCTCACGGGGGCGGTGACCGCGGCGGTCGCGGTGGCCTGACCTGCCCATTCAGGGCGAATTGTCCGATTCGAACGTGAGTGGAGACACAACCTCCGGAAAAAACTTGCCCTGCGACAACTATGTCGGAATACTTGCGCCGTACAACTAGTTGACGCATACAAACAGTTGCCCCACGCAAGGAGGTGAGACCGACCGTGACCGACGATGACCCGGCGATTACCCCCACCGACATCGACGACGGCCTTGTCGACGCCATCGCCTACGAGATCGCCCGGCTCACCAAATTGCGCGACCGGACCAATGCGCAGATCGCGTCCATGACCCAGGGCGAGATCGAACCGGCCGCCTACAGCGTCCTGTTCCAGCTGATCCACTGCGGCCCGAAACGCTCGGGCGCACTGGCCGAGGCCCTCTACTCGGACGCCTCGACCATCAGCCGGCAGGTCGCGAGCCTGGTCAAGCGCGGACTCATCGAACGCCGCGCCGACCCGGCCGACGGCCGCGCCAGCGTCCTCGACGTGACCGACGCCGGCCGTGAGGTGGCCACCCAGATCCGGGCCCGCCGCAACGACTCGCTGCGCCACATGCTCCAGGACTGGGCGCCCCGCGAGCGGGAGACCTTCGCCGAACTGCTGACGCGCTTCGTCGACGGCTACGAGGAGACCCGGCAGCGCATGCTGGCCGATATCACGGCCCACAAAGACCTTCATTCCTATTACGCACCCGCGGAGAGCAATTCGTGACTACACAAGCGGAAGTGGCGGAGCCGGAACTCAATTCGGCCGGCTTCACCCACAAGCAGATCCTGGTCATCATGAGCGGCCTGATCATGGGCATGCTGCTGGCGGCCCTGGATCAGACCATCGTGTCGACCTCCATCCGCACCATCGCCGATGAGCTGCACGGCTATTCGGCCCAGGCGTGGGTGACCACCGCCTACCTGATCACCTCGACCCTGGCGACGCCGCTCTACGGCAAGCTCTCGGACATGTACGGCCGCAAGCCGTTCTACCTGGCCGCCATCACCATCTTCGTGATCGGCTCGCTGGCCTGTTCCATGGCGACCTCCATGTACGAGCTGGCCGCCTTCCGGGCTTTCCAGGGCCTGGGCGCGGGCGGTCTGATGTCGCTGGCGCTGACCATCATGGGCGACATCGTGTCCCCCCGGGAACGCGCCCGCTACCAGGGCTACTTCCTGGCCGTGTTCGGTACCTCCAGCGTGGTCGGCCCGGTCGTCGGCGGCATCCTGTCCGGCACCAACGAGATCCTGGGCGTCACCGGCTGGCGCTGGGTGTTCCTGGTGAACGTGCCGGTCGGCATCATCGCGCTGGCCGTGGTGACCCGCGTGCTCAAGCTGCCCAAGCGTCCCGTCACCAAGGTGCCGATCGACTGGATGGGCATCTCGGCGCTGATCGTCGGCCTGGTGCCGCTGCTGGTGGTCGCCGAGCAGGGCCGCGAATGGGGCTGGACCAGTAGCCACGCGCTCCTCTGCTACGCGCTGGGCGCGATCGGCGTGCTGTCCTTCATCACGGTCGAGGCCAAGCAGGGCGACGCCGCGCTGATCCCGCTGCGCATGTTCAAGAACTCCACCTTCGCCCTCGGCGTGGTCATCTCGGTGGTGGTCGGTGCGGCCATGTTCGGTGGCATCACCCTGCTGCCGCAGTACCTGCAGGTGGTGCAGGGCGCGAGCCCGACCAAGGCGGGTCTGCTGATGCTGCCGTTGGTGGCGGGCATGATGACCGGCTCGATCCTGGCCGGCCAGCTGATCGCCCGGACCGGACGGTACAAGTTCTTCCCGCCGGTGGGCGCGGCGCTGCTGACCTCGGGCCTGTTCCTGCTGCACCTGGTGTCGGCCGACACCGGGCTGTGGATCGTCATGATCTTCATGGCGGTCACCGGCTTCGGCCTCGGCAACCTGATGCAGCCGCTGACCCTGGCGCTGCAGAATGCGTTGCCGCCCAAGGACATGGGCGTGTCCACCGCGGCCGCGACCTTCTTCCGGCAGATCGGCGGCACCCTGGGTGTGGCGGTGTTCCTGTCCGTGCTGTTCACCCAGCTGGCGCCGAACATCACCACCTCGCTGCAGAGCGCCGGGCAGCCCGGCACGTCCTTCTCGGTCGCCGCCCAGAACGCCATGAAGGGCGAAGGCAGCGCGGTCGACAAGCGGGTCGTCACCCAGCTGTCGAACCCGGAGACCGCGCCGGCGGCCGTGGGCCAGGTGCTCAATGACAGCTCGGTCGTCCAGCAGCTGAACCCGGCGCTGGCCCACCCGTTCAAGGAGGGCTTCGCCAAGTCCATGGACCGGGTGTTCCTGTCGGCCACCTTCGTGGCGCTGCTCGGCTTCATCCTGGTGCTGTTCTGGAAGGAGGTGCCGCTGCGCAGCGCCGGCGGCATCCAGGCCCGGAAGGAAGCCATCGAGGAGGCGGACGCGGCCTCGGTCTGATCGGCCCGGCCGACGATCGAATAGACGGTGCCCCTGTCGCGGAGACGCGGCGGGGGCATTGTCATTTCACAATTCGGGCCGGACTCTGTGAGTTACTTGGGAACGAGCAGTGAGCTTGTTGTGAACCCTTTGTCCGGAAGGTCCTATTCGAACCCGAGGATGTGATGCGGTTTATGTCTCCCCATCGGCCCACGTTCTTCAATCGACGCAGTCGCGCGGCCCTCGCCGCCGGTGTACTCGCGCTGGCGCTGGGCGCTGGTCCCCTGACTGTCGCCACCGCGACCGCCCTGCCGGCGCCGGCGGCGCCGAGCCCGAACTTCCCCGACCCGGGCGCCCCGGGCGGCGGTCAGCAGAAGAAGGACGAGCGTCTCGAGAAGGGGGAGAGGCTCGGAGGCGGAATCATCACCAAGATGATCGACTCGATGGCCGACACCGTGAAGTGCATCCTGAACATCCCGCTGCCCACGGTGAAGTGCGGGTAGCGGCAGCCGAATGCCTTGCGGGCCGGTCAGATCAGACCGATCTGACCGGCCTGTGCGCCCACTTCCGCCAGCAGTTCGGGGCCGTTGTTCTTGACGCTGTTGACCAGCGACGGCACCTCACGCACCAGAATGTCCGAAACCACCGCGGGCGCAGGGGTTTCCAGCAACGACCCCGGCGCGGGATGGTCCGGGTCCAGCCAGGCGTCCCAATGCTCGCGCGGCATCGGCAGCGGCATACGGTCGTGGATCTTGGCCAGGTCGCCGACCGCGTCGGTGGTCAGGATCGTGCAGGACAGCAGCGGCCGCGCCTCGTCGCCTTGCTCGCGGTCGCGCCAGACCGACCAGAGACCCGCCATGTAGAGGCGCCCCCCGCCGGCGCGGGACATGAAATACGGCCGCTTGACGGCCTTTCCGAGCGAATCGGCCTCGGTGACCCACTCGTACCAGCCGTCCATGGGCACCAGGCAGCGGCGCTTCTTCACGGCATCACGGAAGGAGGCGGTGGTGGCGGCCTTGTCGGCGCGGGCGTTGAACAGGGGCTTACCCTTCACCGGGATGCCGGGCTCGGCGGCTTTGGTCCAGGGCGGGATGAGGCCCCAGCGCATGGCCCGGACGCGGAGCGTGGCCGGGTCCTCCGGGTGGTCGTGGTCGTGGCGTTCGACGACCGTGAGCACCTGATTGGTCGGCGCCACATTGTAATTGGGATCGAAGCCCTTGTCGCCGGTCTCGTCGATAGCATCGAGCTCGACGGCCAGTTTCGCGGGATTCGTCGTGGTCGCGTATCTACCGCACATGCCGACCATGCTGCCACCGCGTGCCGACAGTCACCAGAAGCGAATCGCACCCGATGTGATGGCAATTGACATCACTTGGACAGTATGAGACGTTCGTCTCATCACACTCTCATCAAGGGATCGCCGCCAATCATGACTGCAACCGAAACCGCCCCGCTCGATCAGGCCGACACGCTGACTTCCGTCAACCCCGCCACCGGCGAGACGCTCGCCACCTACCAGATCGACGATGAGGCGGCGGTGCGCGCGGCCGTCGCCAAGGCCCGGACCGCCGCCGCCACCTGGGGCGCGCTGACCTACGCCGAGCGCAAGAAGCACATCCTGCGCTGGGGCAGCAAGCTGGTAGAGAAGTCCGACGAGCTCAGCGAGCTCATCCACGCCGAGAACGGCAAGCCCCTCGACGACGCCTTCCTCGAGCTCATGCTGGCCCTCGAGCACATCAAGTGGGCCGCCTCCAACGCCGAGAAGGTGCTCAAGCCCAGGAAGGTCGCGCCCGGCGCGTTCATGGCCAACTTCGCCGCCCACCTGGAGTACCGCCCGCTGGGCGTGGTCGGCGTGATCGGGCCGTGGAACTACCCGATCTACACCCCGAACGGCTCCATCGCCTACGCGCTCGCGGCCGGCAACTGCGTGGTCTTCAAGCCGAGCGAATTCTCCACCGGCATCGGCAATTTCGTGGCCAAGGCGTTCGCCGAGGCGAATCCGGAACTGCCGGACGGCGTCTTCATCGCCATCAACGGCTACGGCGCCACCGGCGCGGCGCTGGTCAAGTCCGGCGTCGACAAGCTGGCCTTCACCGGATCCACCGCGACCGGCAAGAAGATCATGGCCGCGGCCGCCGAGAGCCTCACCCCGGTGCTGCTGGAATGCGGCGGCAAGGACGCGGTGATCGTGGCCGCGGACGCCGACGTCAAGGCCGCCGCCGACGCGGTCGCCTGGGGCGCCACCTCCAACTCCGGCCAGACCTGCGCCGGTGTCGAGCGGGTGTACGTGGACAAGTCCATCGCCGATGAGTTCGTCGCCGAGGTCAAGCGCATCCTCACCGACATCAAGCCCGGTTCGGACGGCAAGGCCGCCTACGGCCCGATGACCATGCCCGGCCAGATCGACATCGTGCGCCGGCACATCGACGACGCGCTGAAGAACGGCGGCAAGGCCGTGCTCGGCGGGCCCGAATCGGTCAAGGGGGCCTTCATCGAACCGGTCGTGCTGGTCGACGTGGACGAGTCGTCGGACGCGGTGTGCGAGGAGACCTTCGGGCCGACCGTCACCATCCGCACCGTCAACGGCGTGGACGAGGCGGTCGAGTTGACCAACAGGAGCAAGTACGGGCTCGGGTCGGCGGTGTACTCGAAGAAGCAGGGCATGGAGATCGCCCGCCGCCTCGAGGTCGGCTGCACCTCGGTGAACTCGGTGCTGTCCTACGCGGCCATCTCGGGTCTGCCCTTCGGTGGCGTGCGCGAGTCCGGCATCGGCCGCATCCACGGCGCGCCGGGCCTGCTGGAGTTCTCGCGGCCGCACTCGATCGCGGTGCAGCGCTTCGCGATTCCGGGCATGGCGCTGCTGTCCTACGCCCGCACCGACCGCACCATGAAGCTGCTGCGCAAGATCGTGCCGCTGGTCCACGGTCGCGCGAAGTAGAACCAGCCCCAGGGGGTATACGTACTCATGTGCGTATACCCCGAGTCCTTCCGATGCTCACCGAGCTACTGATTTCGCAAAGTTGGGTGTAACTCGCCGGGGACGGGCTCAGCCGGGTACGGCACCCGTCCGCCGGTCCGCAACGCGAGTCTCACGGCAATTTCTTGTCGGCAAAAGTCTCGGGGAGGCGGGAGTGCGAAGATGGGCCTTGTGACTTTCTGGCCCGCGCCCCACGTCCGAGTTCCCGTCCACGCGACCGTGACCCTGCCCGGGTCCAAATCCATTACCAATCGGGCGTTGATCCTCGCCGCGCTGGCGGATCGGCCGTCCACCATCACCGGCGCGCTGCGCAGCCGCGACACCGACCTCATGATCGCGGCCCTGCGGGCCATGGGCACCGGCATCGAGGGCGAGGGCGAGACGCTCACCGTCACCCCGCCGGCCGAATTCACCAGTGCCGTGGTCGATTGCGGGCTCGCGGGCACCGTCATGCGGTTCCTGCCGCCGGTGGCGGCGCTGGCGCGCGGCGATGTCGCCTTCGACGGCGACGAGCAGGCGCGGGTGCGGCCCCTCGGCACCATCCTGGACGCACTGCGCGCCCTGGGCCTCGACATCGACGGCAACCGGCTGCCCTTCGTGGTGCACGGTACGGGCACGCTGCGCGGCGGGCCGGTCACCATCGACGCCTCTGGCTCCTCGCAGTTCGTGTCCGGGCTGCTGCTGTCGGCGGCGCGGTTCGAGCAGGGCGTCACCGTGAACCACGACGGCGCCGCGCTGCCGTCCATGCCGCACATCGAGATGACCGTCGAGATGTTGCGGCGGGCCGATGTTCGCGTGGACGCGCCCAATGATCCGCGCAAGGCACAGACCTGGACGGTGGCCCCGGGCCCGATCCGGGCGGTGGACTGGGAGGTCGAACCGGACCTGTCCAACGCCACCCCGTTCCTGGCGGCGGCGGCCGTCACCGGCGGCGAGGTGAGCATTCCGCACTGGCCGCGGCTCACCACCCAGCCGGGCGACGTGATCCGGGAGATCCTGGTGCGCATGGGCGCCGAGGCGCGCTTCTTCGAGAACATACTGACCGTACGCGGCCCCGAGCGGCTGGCCGGCATCGACATCGACCTGCACGACGTGGGCGAGCTGACCCCGACCGTGGCCGCCCTTGCGGCACTGGCGGATTCGCCGTCGCGGCTGCGCGGCATCGCGCACCTGCGCGGCCACGAGACCGACCGCTTGGCCGCGCTGGCCACCGAGATCAACCGGCTCGGCGGCAAGGTCACCGAGACCGAGGACGGGCTGGCCATCGTGCCCAACCCGCTGACCGGTGGCCAGTGGCGCTCATACGCCGATCACCGGATGGCCACCGCGGGCGCGATCATCGGCCTGGTGACGCCGGGCGTGGAGATCGAGGACATCGGCACCACCGCCAAGACGCTGCCGAACTTCGTGGAACTGTGGGACGGGATGCTGGCCTCGCCGGGAGCAGGACACTGAGGCGCCGCGAGTACGACGAGTCCGATGTCCGGGTGCGCCCGGGCAAAGGCTCGCGCCCGCGCACGAAGACCCGGCCGCAGCATCTGGATGCCGAGGCGGCCATGGTGGTCTCGGTGGACCGGGGGCGCTGGGGGTGTGTGCTGGACGGGGATCCGGAGCGGCCGCTGACGGCCATGCGGGCGCGCGAGCTGGGCCGCACCCCGATCGTGGTCGGCGATCAGGTGGACGTGGTCGGGGATCTGTCCGGCAAGCCCGACACCCTGGCCCGCATCGTGCGTGTGGTGGATCGGCGAACGGTGCTGCGCCGCACCGCCGATGACACCGATCCGTTCGAGCGGGTGGTGGTGGCCAATGCCGAGCAGCTGTTCATCGTGGTGGCGCTGGCCGATCCGCCGCCGCGCACCGGGTTCGTGGAGCGGGCCATGGTGGCGGCGTATGTCGGTGGGCTGCAACCGATTCTGTGCCTGACCAAGCACGATCTGGCCGCCTACTCCGAATTCGCCTCGGCCTTCGAGGATCTGGATCTGACCATCGTCTACGGCGGGATCGAGGATCCGCTGGAGCCGGTGCTGGAGTTACTGGACGACAAGCTGACCGCCTTGATCGGGCATTCCGGGGTCGGCAAGTCGACCCTGGTGAACCGGTTGGTGCCGGACGCGGAGCGCGCGGTCGGCGAGGTGTCCGGGGTCGGCAAGGGCCGCCACACCTCGACCCAGTCGGTGGCGCTGCCGCTGCCCGAGGGCGGCTGGGTCATCGACACGCCCGGCGTGCGCTCGTTCGGCCTGGCCCACATCACGCCCGACGACGTCATCCAGGCGTTCTCCGATCTGGCCGACGCCATCGAGAACTGCCCGCGCGGCTGCACCCATCTCGGCCCGCCCGCCGACCCGGAATGCGCGCTCGACGAACTCCCCGGCAAGGAACTCCGGGTAGCGGCCATCCGACGCCTGCTCACCGCCCTGAATTCCAACGACCCGTGGTTCCGGGGCAGCAGCGACAGCTGACACGCGCGGGACGCCGACGGAGACTCGCGGTAGCCCAGAGGTAGCTGAGAATTCGCCCATTCGATACCTTTTGTGCATAACCGGCACGAAGGGATGTCATGAGCGAGGATCTCCCCGAGCTGCCGCCGGCCAATGCGCGGCGGCACGACGATGTCCGGCCCGCCCGCGATCAGGCCGGTCGGCCCGGAGCGGAACAGGGTGGTGAACGGCCGCGCGACAAGGACGAGAAGCTGCCGCCGGAGCATCCGGACGACCGGTCCCCCGCCGACCCGCACGACTGGCAGGAGGACTGGGATCGGGCGCGTTGGGCGCCCTGATCCCGGGAGCGACCTAGGCTCGGGACATGGCTTTCGCTGAATGGCGGCGCCGGCCCGAGGCGCCCGCCCGCTGGAATCCGCTGCCGCGACTGGGCCGCACCCTGGCCCGGCGCCGGACCGTCATGCGCACCGCGCCGGTGGTGTTCGCGCTGGAGCGCTTCACGCGGCGGGTGACCCACGGCCGCAAGGGAATCCTCGATGTCGCGGGACTGCCGGCACTGCAGCTCACGGTGGCCGGGCGCCGGACCGGCCTGCCCCGCACGGTCAGTCTGCTCTACATCCCGAATCCATACGACGAGAAGCGCTTTCTGATCGTCTCCTCGAATTGGGGAGGGCCGGAACAACCCTCGTGGTCGGCCAATCTGCGCGCCGCCGACCGCGCCGAACTGGTGGTGCGGGGTGAACGGTTCCCGGTCGAGGTGCGACAGCTGACGGGGGCCGAGCGGGATCGCGCCTGGCGGCGGGCGCTGGACTTCTGGCCCGGTTACGCCATGGAGCAGCGGCACGCGGGCATGCGTCGCTTCCGGCTGTTCGAGCTCGCCCGGCTCTGACGCGAAAACGGCTGCTGGATATTAGCCACTGCTTTTCTCGTCCACTGCGGACGCGGGCTCAGTGCGGGCGGGTCAGCCGCATGCCGTTGTCGAAATCGATGCCCTTCAGCTCGGAACGGCTGGTGAGACCGAGCTTTTCGAGAACGCGGGACATGTGGTGCCCGACCGTGCGCGGGCTGAGGAACAGTTCGGCGCCGATCTCCCGATTGGTGAGGCCCTGCGCGGCCAGCTTGGCCACCTGCGACTCCTGCGCGGTCAGCGGCGTGGAGCCGGTCCCGCTGGGCTTGGCGCCGGTGCCCGTCAGCTCCAGCTCGGACCGGGTGCGAACAGCCCAGGCGGTCGCGCCGATGAGGTCGAAAGCGTCCGCGGCGGAGCGCAATTGCTCGGCGGCGTCGCGGCGGCGGCGGACCCGGCGCAGCCACTTGCCGTAGAGCAGCTGGGCGCGGGCCCGGCCGAAACTGGTGTGCCGGGCGTCGCCGACCGCCACGGCCCGGCGGTAGTAGTGCTCGGCACGGTCCTCCTCGGCCAGCAGCGCCCGGCACGAGTAGGCGGTCGACAGCGCCCAGCGGGCCCGCGAGCGCCGCGCCCAATCCGCGATCAGCTCGGCGTACTCGGCGGCCTCGTCGACCCGCCCCACGCGGCAGGCGGCCTCGACCGTGTCGAGGGTGGCCAGCCGGGCCAGCGTGGGATGCGCGGCCTCGTGCCCGGGCAGGTACAGCGCGCGCAGGCGGCGATAGGCCGACTCGGCGTCGCCGGTGGTCAGCGAGTGGAAGCCGTGATGCCAGTAGGCGCCGCCGATCAGCACCGGCACGGCGTGCGGGCGGGCCAGGGCCAGCGCACGATCCACGCTGCCGGCGACCGTGTCCGCGTCACCGCGCTGGGCGGCCAGCCGGGCTCGCAGATTCCAGCAGTGGGCCAGGATATTGTCCGCGCCCGCACCGGTGGCCAGCTCGAACGCCTCGGCCAGGGTGCTCTCCCCCTCCTCCCAGTGGCCGGTCGCGAACTGCACCACGGCCAGTTGCGGCAGCAGGCCGAGCGCCGCCGGCCGATCACCCGAATTGCGCAGGCCCCCGGCCACTCTGAGATACGGCTCCAGGGCCCGCTCGGCCAGCCCCCACTCCAGCAGCTGCGCGGCCGGCGGCAGCAGATGCGCGGCCGCGATGGGCGCGGCCGCGGCCCCGACCGCCTCGAGCTGGCCGTCCAGCGGCAGGTCCGCGGCACGGCCCGCACACCAGTCCGCTCGGTCGGCGAGCAGCCGCAGCCCGGACGCCAGGTCGGGACCGCCACCCTTCCAGTGCGAATCCGCAACCGTGGCAGTGGTTTCCGGTCTTTCATCGATTGCCTCGGCGTCCCGCAGTAACAGGACGTGGGCCTTGGCCGGGTCGCCGGCGACGAATTCCAGCAGGCCGGGGAGGCCGCCGCTCGCGGCGGCGATCGCCACGGGAGCCGTGCGGGCCTCGGCGAGGGTGAGCAGGCGACGGGCCGACTCGACATCGCCGCCCTCCCAGGCGAATCGGGCCGCGCCGGCCAGTCGCACCCCGGCGGTGTCGGTGTCGGGGGTGATGGCCGCGGCGCGGCGCAGTACCGCGGCCGCGGCCAGCGCGCCGGCGCGGGCCCGCACTCGCTCGACACCGTCGGCGAGCCCCCGGGCCAGTGTGGGATTCGGACCGTCGAGCACGGCGGCCAGATGCCAGGTGCGCAGTTCGCCGTTCTCGGCGCCGTGCAGCGCATCTGCCAGGGCCAGGTGGACGGCCCGGCGCTCGGCGGTCGACGCGGCGTCGTAGGCCGCGCCGCAGAGCAGGCGGTGCCGCATCTCGGCGCGCCCGTCGGTGACCGTGAGCAGCCCGGCCGCCAGCGCCGACTCCCAATCCGCCGCGGTGACACCGAGTTCGGACGCGGCCGCGCTGATCGGGCACAGGGTGCCCCGGTCCTCGGCGGCCACCACGGTCAGCAGGGTGCGCACCCGCGGAGTCAGGGCGGCCAGCCGGTCGGCGAAGGCGGCACGTAGTCGGGGGCCGAAAGACACCGGACCACAGCCGATTCCGGCGCTGTCCTCGGAGTCGATGGGAAGTTCCCGCAGCGCCAGCGGATTACCGTCGGCCAGCCGCAGGATGCGTGCCGCGCGTGGCTCGCCGATGCCGCCGGAGCGCTGGGCCAGCAGCAGCCGCGCCTGTGCGTCGGTCAGCGGCGCGATGGGCAGCACCGGCAGCGCCTGCCACACCGCGGCGGCCGGGCATTCCCGCACCGCGGCCAGCAGCGCCACCCGGCTCGCGCTCAGGCGGCGCAGCGCGAAGGTGAGCGCCTGCCCGGTGGCGTCATCGACCCATTGGGCGTCGTCGACGATGAGCAGCAGCGGCCGCTCCCTCGCGGCCGTCGCGAGCAGAGTCACCAGGGCCGCCCCCACCAGGAACTGGTCGGCCGGGCCGGAGTCGCGGCCGAGGGCGGCGGACAGGGCGCGCGCCTGCGGGACGGGCAGCGAGGCGACCCGGTCGGTCAGCGAGAGCAGCAGTTCGTGCAATGCCCCGAAATCCAGCTCCGATTCGGCGGGAAATCCACGGCAGCCGATCACTCGGAAATCCGTGGCGCGCAGTTCGGCATCGCGCAGCAGCGCGGTTTTTCCGATCCCCGGTTCACCCCACAGCAGCAATCCCCCGCCGCGGCCTGCACGCGCCTCACTCAATACACGAGACAGTTCGGCCTGTTCTCGTTCCCTCCCCTGGAACACTCGAATCTCGCGCACATCGCAAGTTACCCCGGCCGCGGAGGGCCGGACAAATTCCGGCGTCACCGATGCCCCAGCGACTGAGATCGCATGGGGGATATGCGATTCCGAGTCTTTCATCGATGACCGATACGATGACCGATACAGCGACCGATTTTAATTCGCCCACTCTCGGCTAAAATGCGCGCGAATTCATTCCGCGAATGCGGACGACGCGCGATCGACATCCATTGCATTCCCCGAAGACTGCGTGCTAAACATTTTTCATCAGCTGAATTTCCTGCTCATTCGTTTGATTCCAAGGAGATTTAATGCGCAAGATCCGTGTTCCGGGTGTGGCCGCCGCTGCCACCGGCCTGCTGTTCGCCGGCACCGGCCTGGCCACCGCCGACACCACCACGCCGCCGACGACCACCCCGACCACCGGATCGGCCGAGAGCCTCACCAACGTCATCAAGGCGTTGATCACCGGCAGCGCGTCCACCCCGGGCACCACCACGCCCACCACCGGTAACTGATCCGAGCGGTTCCCGCGCCGTCCCGGATCGACGCCGCAGGGGATCGCCGATCCCGGCCGCCGGGGTGCGGACACTGCCGGAAATAGTTAGCCTGCCGAGGTGGAAGACCGTGAGCGCAAGGAATTTTCGCCGCTCCTCGACGATGCCCTCGGACCCGGCGCACCCGTCACCCCGGAAGTCCGGATAGGGCGCAACGACCCGGAAGGCACGTTGCCGGAATGCGTGCGCTGCGGCAAGCCCGCCGCCCTGCATCTGCGGGCGGTGTGGCTTTCCACCCGCGCCGTTCTCGCCGGCGACATCGATGTGGACAACGTGATCGAGGTACACGCCTGCGGCGGTTGCGCGGGCAGTGTCGCCGGAATGATCCTCATCAACTGGGACCCCCGGTATTGGGGCGAGTCCGTCCACCTGGAATGACGCCCCGGGCCTTGCTCCGAAACGAGAACTTCAGCGCGGCCGCACAATTCGCATGCCGTTGTCGAAATCCACGTCGATCAGATCGGCCCGGCCGCTGAGCCCGAGCTTGCCGAACACCCGCGACAGATGGTGACCCACCGTGCGCGGGCTCAGAAAGAGTTCGGTCCCGATCTCCCGATTGGTCAGGCCCTGCGCCGCCAGGCGCGCGACCCGCAGCTCCTGCGCCGTCAGCACCGAGGTCTCGCCGTGCGCGGTGACCGGCGCCGCCCGGCGGCCGGTGAGCTCCAGCTCCTGCCGGGCGCGCAGCACCCACGGGGCCGCGCCCATGGTCTCGAACGCGTCGGCGGCCGTGCGCAATTGCTCGGCGGCGTCGGCGCGCCGGCGGGCACGCCGCAGCCACTTGCCGTAGAGCAGCTGCGTACGCACATGATTCAGATCGTGGCGGGTGCGCCGGACGGCCAGCGCCCGCCGGAAATAGTGGTCGGCTCGCTGGTCGGAGCACAGCAGGGCCCGGCAGGTGTAGGCGGCCGAGAGCGCCCAGTCCGCGCGGGACCGCACCGCCCAATCCCGGATCTCGCCGTAGTACTCGAGCGCGTCGGCGTGCCGGCCGACCCGGGTGGCGGCCTCCACCAGCTCCACCGCGGCCAGCCGCGCGTAGGTCGGATGCCGGGCGTCGTGCCCCGGCTGGGCCAGAGTCCGCAGGCGCAGGTACGCGGTCTCCGGATCGCCCAGGCTGAGCGCGTGGAAACCCAGATGCCAGTGCGCCGACGCGATGAGCGCGTGCGACCGCCGCGGCCGCGCCAACGCCAGCACCCGGTCCGCGCTGTCCAGCACCGCATCCGAATCACCGTGCAGTGCCGCGATCTTCGCGCGCAGCGCCCAGCACTGGGCGAGCACGTTCTCCACCCCGCCCGCCTCGGCCAGCTCGAACGCCTCGGCCAGGGTCTGCTCGGCGGCCGCGAACCGGCCGTTGGCGAACTGCACGATCGCCAGCTGCGGCAGCAGCGACACCGCGGCCGGCGCCGAGCTGCCGCGCAGGTACGCCGCGGCCTGCGTGTACGGCTCCAGCGCCACGTCCGCCAGCCCCCACAGCAGCACCAGCGGCGCCGGCGGCAACGGCCGGATCATGGTGTGGAAACGTGAAATACCCTCCCGCACGGTCATTTCCGCGGGATCCAGGTCGAGCACACTGTGCCCGGCCACCCAGCGGGCGCGTTCGGCGTCGATCCGCAGCAGCGTGGCCGTCTCCGGATCGACCAGCTCGGCATCGCGCAGCAGCAGCCGGCTCGCCCGCTCCGGTTCTCCCGCAACGAATTCCAGCAGTCCGGCCAGCCCGCGCCCGGCCACCGCGGCCCGCTCCGGACCGAGCCGGGCGGTAGCACGCTCGAGCAGGCCGCGCGCGGACGCGATATCCCCACCCGCCCAGGCGGATCGACCGGCCGCGGCCAGCCGCTCCCCCGCCCGCGCCGGGTCCGGGGTGATGGCGGCGGCCTGCCGCAGCATGGCCGCGGCGGCCATGTGCCCATGGTCGGTGACGGCGGCCGCCGCGGTGAGCGCCGCGGCCAGCTCCTCGTCGGGGCACTCGGCGGCCATGGCGCGG
>NZ_BAGC01000043.1 GCF_000308655.1 Nocardia niigatensis NBRC 100131
GACCTCGTGGCCGCCGCCGACGCCCTCCACAAACGCCTCTGACGCGCCCCTGACGGACTTTGCGGGCCCCAGCCGACCTTCGAGGCGGCCACAGCCGTCACGACAGCCCCACGGGCCGCTCAGCCACCAGATCCCGGAACGCCGCAGCCCCCGCCCGCTATCGGGCGGGGGCTGCGGCGTTCCGGCCCGCGCCCGGCGCGGTGCGCGATCTGGCCGGAAATGGCCAGTGTGACCGCGCTCATACGCCGTAAATTACAGTCGGCCCATGGGAGTAAATCAACGCGCGCAGATCGTGATGTCCGAACAGGAGATCACCGAATTCATCGAGCGCAGCCGCATTGCCACCATGGCCACGCTGGGCGCCACGGGCGCGCCGCATCTGGTCGCCATGTGGTACGCGGTGATCGACGGCGAGATCTGGTTCGAGACCAAGGCCAAGGCCCAGAAGACGGTGAACCTGCGCCGCGATCCGCGCATCACCGTGATGCTCGAGGCCGGCGACACCTACGACCAGCTGCGCGGCGTCTCCATCGAGGGCCGCGCGGAGGTCATCGAGGACCCCGAGGCGCTGTTCAAGGTGGGAATCAGCGTCTGGGAGCGCTACACCGGGCCGTACAGCGAGGAGGCCAAGCCGTTCGTGGAGGCCATGCTGAACAAGCGGGTGGCCGTGCGCGTGGTGCCCGAGCGCCTCCGCAGCTGGGATCACCGCAAACTCGGCCTGCCCGCGATGCCGCTGGGCGGCACCACGGCCGGTCAGCAGCCGTGAATCACGGATGAGAAGAGCGAAGGCCCCCAGCCGGTTGGCTGGGGGCCTTCGCTTTGTAGTCCCGACGGGATTTGAACCCGCGCTACCGCCTTGAGAGGGCGGCGTCCTAGGCCGCTAGACGACGGGACCAGGATGAGATTTCGGCGGACTTTGCGGCCCGCCGAAGCTTCTCGAATTCGAGAGCCGGAGCTCTCGTAGCTGGGGTACCAGGACTCGAACCTAGAATGGCTGAACCAGAATCAGCTGTGTTGCCAATTACACCATACCCCATTGACCTGGGCTTTCGAGTTCCTCCCGGGGGAAGCTCCCGACCGCTTTCCGGCCGAGAAGAAGATTAGCAGCATCCCCCGGTAGATACACAAACCGGCTGGTCAGAGGCCGGTTTGTGCATCATTTCCGGATTACCCGAGGCCTTCGCGGAACCGATCTCGGGCGATACCGGCGAGCACTCAGGCAATCTCCGCGAGCGCGGCCCGCATGCGGTCCATGGTGAGCTCACGGCCCAGCAGCTCCAGCGACTGGTAGAGCGGCGGGCTGATGTGGGATCCGGTCACCGCGACGCGCACGGGTGCGAATGCCTTGTTCGGCTTGAGGCCCAACTCGTCGATGAGCGCGCCCTTGAGCGCTTCCTCGAGGGGTTCCGGGGTCCATTCCGAAACGCCTTCGAGAGCCTTTACCGCCGCCTGCAGCACCGGTATCGCGTCCGGGCCCAGGTTCTTTTTCTGCGCGGCGGGGTCGATGGCGAACTCTTCGGGGTTGATGAACAGGAACTTCAGCAGATCCCAGGCATCGCTGAGCACCTTGATCCGGGTCTGCACCAGATCGGCCGCCGTTTCGAACAACTTGTCATCGATCTCGGCGCCGATATGCCCGTGTTCGGTGAGGTGTTCCCGCAGCCGGTGAGCAAAATCACCGGGGGCCAGCAACCGAATATGTTCGGCGTTCAGAGCGTCGGCCTTCTTCTGATCGAATCGAGCCGGATTCGAATTCACCTTCGAGATATCGAAGGCGGCCACCATCTCCGCCATGGAGAACACGTCATGATCATCGGCGATGCTCCAGCCGAGCAGCGCCAGATAATTCAGCAAACCCTCGGGAATGAACCCGCGGTCGCGGTGGTGGAAGAGATTGGACTCCGGATCACGCTTGGACAACTTCTTGTTGCCCTGACCCATCACGAACGGCAGGTGACCGAACTCCGGGGTGAAGTCCGCGACGCCGATTCGTTTCAGCGAATCGTAGAGCGCGAGCTGCCGCGGAGTGGACGACAGCAGATCCTCGCCCCGCAAAACGTGGGTGATCTTCATCATGGCGTCGTCGACCGGATTGACCAGCGTGTAGAGCGGATCGCCATTGCCGCGGGTGAGCGCGAAGTCGGGGACCACGCCTGCACGGAAGGTGGTCTCGCCGCGCACCAGGTCGTTCCAGGTGAGGTCGCGGTCGGGCATGCGCAGGCGCACCACCGCGCCGCGGCCCTCGGCCTTGTAGGCGGCGATCTGCTCGGGGGTCAGGTCGCGGTCGAAGTTGTCGTAGCCGAGCTTCGGGTCGCGGCCGGCGGCCTTGTGACGGGCCTCGACTTCCTCAGGGGTGGAGAAGGATTCGTAGGCCTCCCCCGCCGCCAGCAGGCGCTGCACCACATCGAGATGAATGTCACGCCGCTGCGACTGCCGGTAGGGGCCGTACGGGCCGCCGACCTCGGGGCCCTCGTCCCAGGTGAGGCCGAGCCAGCGCAGCGCGTCGAGGATGGCGTTGTAGGACTCCTCGGAATCGCGTGCGGCGTCGGTGTCTTCGATGCGGAAGACGAAGGCGCCGCCATGGTGGCGCGCGAAGGCCCAGTTGAAGAGGGCGGTACGGATGAGACCCACATGCGGTGTGCCGGTGGGTGACGGGCAGAAGCGAACCCGGACGTCGGTCATGGCTCTCTTTCGTTCAGCGTTTGGCGGCAACGGGATTGGACAGGGTGCCGATGCCGGAGACGGTCACCGACACGGTCTGGCCGGCCTGCAGCGGGCCGACGCCCTCCGGGGTGCCGGTGAGGATGACATCGCCCGGGAGCAAGGTCATTACGGCGGTGACCCACTCGATCAGCTTCGGAATATCGTGCAGCAGAAGTGAAGTGCGGCTGCGCTGTTTGACCTGGCCGTCGATCTCGGTGACGATCTCCAGATCCGAAGGGTCCAGTGCGGTCTCGATCCACGGGCCGAGCGGGCAGAAGGTGTCGTAGCCCTTGGCGCGGGTCCACTGGCCGTCGTGGCGCTGCTGGTCGCGGGCGGTGACGTCGTTGGCGACGGTATAGCCCAGGATGACCTCGTTGGCGCGGGCGGCGGGCACGTCCTTGCAGGGGCGGCCGATCACGATCGCCAGTTCGCCCTCGTAGTCCACCTGAGAAGAGCTGGGCGGCAGGATGATCGGGGCGTTGGGGCTCTGGATCGAGGTGCTCGGCTTCATGAAGATGACCGGGTCGGCGGGCGCCGGGCCGCCCATCTCCTCGGCGTGCGCCGCGTAGTTCTTGCCGATGCAGATCACCTTGCTGGCCAGGATGGGCGCCAGCAGGCGCACGTCGGCCAGCGGCCAGCTGCGGCCAGTGAAGGTCGGGTTCCCGAACGGGTGTTCGGCGATCTCCCGGACGACGGCGTCGGAACCGTCTCCTTCGATGCTGACGAAAGCGACTCCATCTGGGCTGGCAACTCGACCTAGGCGCATGCTTGGCATCCTATCGACCGGCCTCGACCTGCCCGAACGCGCCCGACCGCGGGGCGGGACGGGAGCGCGGGCCGGCGGCGGGCGGAGCGCCCGCCGGGGCCGCGGGAGCCGGTGGCATCCCGGCCCGCATCATCCCGATCCAAATGTGGAAAGCCCTTATACGCAAGCGAACTCGGGTCCGGCCAGTGGGCTCACAAGATCACCTCGCAAATGTTAGCAAACAGACAGCTCGCCCCGGAAATCATCTTGCGCATCAGGTGTACCGTAAGGCCCGATGTTCACAGAGTAGGATGCACGTTCCATATAATGAGACGCGAGGTGAGGTCATGACCACCGTGACGGAGATGAGGACGACTCGGCGGTGGACCATGCTGGCCCTCGGCGTCTTCGCCCAGAGCTCGAGCGCGGTCCTGGTGCACGGCACCGCCTTCCTGCTGCCGGCGCTGACCCGGCGCGGATTGTCGCTGGCCACGGCCGGTCTGCTGGTGGCGATGCCCATGGTGGGGCTGGTCTGCACGCTGATCGCGTGGGGCTGGATCGTCGATCACGTGGGCGAGCGCAAGGCGCTGGTGGCCGGTCCCGCGCTGATGTTCGTGGCGGGCGCGGCCGCGGCGGCCGTCTCCAACTACATTGCGCTCGGGGCCTTGTTGTTCCTGGCCGGGGCCGGGGCGGGCAGCACTAACGGCGCCAGCGGGCGCGTCATCGTGGGCTGGTTCCCACCGGATCAGCGCGGGCTGGCCATGGGGATCCGGCAGACGGCACAGCCGCTGGGCGTGGCGCTGGGCGCGCTGACCATCCCGGCCGTCGCTGCGGCACACGGGTTCTCGGCGGCGGTGCTGGTCCCCGCGGCGATGGCGGGCGCGGCGGCGATCGGCTGCCTGGTCGGGATTGTGGATCCGCCGCGGCCTGAATCCGCCGGGGGCACAGGGCGTCCCGTCAACCCGTACCGCGGCGACTCCACGCTGTGGCGCATTCACGGGGTGTCGATTCTGCTGGTGATCCCACAGGCCACCATCTGGACCTTCGGCCTGCTGTGGCTGCACCGCGATGTCGGGATGTCGCTGGCGGTGGCGGGCGCACTGGTCACGGCGACCCAAATCCTGGGCGCGGGAGGGCGAATCGGCGCGGGCGTCTGGTCGGACCGGGCGGGCAGCCGGCTGGGGCCGCTGCGCACGGTGGCGATCGCGGCCGTTATCTCCATGTCCGCCTTGGCCGTAGCGGCCTGGATGCACCAGTGGTGGGCGGCGATTCCGATTCTGGTCGCGGCCTCGGTGATCACGGTAGCCGACAACGGCCTGGCGTTCACGGCGGTGGCCGAGATCGCCGGTCCCTATTGGTCGGGTCGCGGGCTGGGCATCCAGAACACGGGCCAGAATCTGGCGGCGGCCGTGATCGCCCCGGCCTTCGGCGCTTTGATCACCGCGGCCGGTTTTCCGATCACCTACCTGCTGGCGGGGCTGGTGGCGCTGGCGGCAGTCCCGTTGGTACCCAGGGGTTCCCGGTGACCGGCTGATCTTCGGCAAATCCGGAAGAGCTGCGCCCGTTACGTTTTCGCATACGAATGCAAAAGTGCGATATGCCTCACTGGCCCAATATGTTTCGCACGAGCACCTCTCAGGATTCCATTTCGGCACCGCGGAGGGAACGGACGAAGCGTGTGAAGTAGTCGGGTTTCGGCGATTCGCCAGCTGGTACGTACCAGCGAATCACCTTGTCCGGCTCGATATCCGGCGATACACACCGAAAAGCCCCCGTCCCCGCGGTCGCGGGCACGGGGGCTTGACCGTGAAACCTAGAGCGAGGCGGCGATCCGGTCGCCGACCTCGACGGTCGAGGCGGCGCCCGAGCGCGAGGACAGGTCCTTGGCGACGGCGGCCTCGATGCGCGCGGCCTCCTCGGCCTTGCCGAGGTGGTTCAGCAGCAGCGACACCGACAGGATCGCGGCGGTCGGGTCGGCCTTGGACTGACCGGCGATGTCCGGGGCCGAACCGTGCACCGGCTCGAACATGGACGGGTTGGTGCCGGAGGCGTCGATATTGCCGGAGGCGGCCAGGCCGATGCCACCGGAGACCGCCGCGGCCAGGTCGGTGATGATGTCGCCGAACAGGTTGTCGGTGACGATCACGTCGAAGCGGCCCGGGTCGGTGACCATGTGGATGGTGGCGGCATCGATGTGCTGGTAGGCGGTTTCGATGTCCGGGTACTCGGCGCCGACCTCGGCGACGGTCCGCGACCACAGCGAACCGGCGAAGGCCAGCACATTGTTCTTGTGCACCAGGGTCAGGTGCTTGCGGCGCTTGCGCGCGGTCTCGAACGCATAGCGGACGACGCGCTCGACGCCGAAGCGGGTATTGGTGGAGACCTCGGTGGCCACCTCGTGCGGGGTGTTGACGCGGATCGCGCCGCCGGTGCCGGTGTACGGACCCTCGGTGCCCTCGCGCACGACCACGAAGTCGATGTCCGGGTTGGCCGCGAGCGGGCTGGTGACGCCCGGGTACAGCTTGGACGGCCGCAGGTTGACGTGGTGGTCCAACTCGAAGCGGGTGCGCAGCAGCAGGCCGCGCTCGAGCAGGCCGCTCTGCACCGACGGGTCGCCGATGGCGCCGAGCAGGATGGCGTCGTGCTGCTTGAGCTCCGGGATCACATTGTCCGGGAGGATCTCGCCGGTGGCATGGAACCGCTTGGCTCCCAGGTCGTATTCGGTCTTCTCGACACCGGGCACCACCACATCGAGCACCTTGAGGGCCTCGGCGATGACCTCGGGGCCGATACCGTCGCCCGGAATGACAGCGAGTTTCATGAAATCCATGCTCCGTTCGATAGTGCGCGGGTGATCCTCTCCGCGCTGGCAGGAGAGTCACCGGCCACCCTAGCGGGTAGGCCCGCAACCCCTTTCACCAGGGCGAATCGCTCCCAACCAGTGGGATCACCGCCCCGTCGCACCGGATCGCGCCGCCGGCCACGGCGACACGCGGGCTAGGGCTGAATTCCCGCGCGGCGGCACTGCTGTTGCACGCGCAGGGAAAGCGCGTCCTGCTGGCCCGCCACCGTCCGACACCATTCCTGCGCCTGCGTGCCACATGCCCGCTGCTGCTGACCACCCATCGTCCCGGCGGAAAGCACTGCGACACAACCATTCTCGGAACGGCTGTAGTCGGGCCGATGGTCGAGCAGCGCCCAGGCCACCGTGCCGGCGACGATCAGCCCGGCGACCACAGCGACACCGATCAGCAGATTTCGGCGCTCGGGCGCGCTCAGTGGTTCCGTCGGCGGCGTCTTCCCGCGCATGACGCCTCCCCTGGACTCCGGCGCAGCTGCATCCCAGCCAGTTTCGCACGCGACCCCGGCCTCGGGCCCGGTTCGGCCCACCGCCTTTTCGCGTCCGGCACCGCGGGCGAGTCGAGACCCCCGCCGAGCCGTTCCAATCGACATTCCCGACACCGACATCGACGATCCCACTGCGACACCGGCTGCTTGTCGACGGTGATGAAATTGCCCGGATCCAGCGAGCCGAACAGCAGCGCCTTCCAGTTCTGCGATCCCGACCAGGCGGCCCGGGGCGGCATGTCGGCGGCGGAATCGGTGGGCTGCCCGTCGCCGGACGCGCCGCGCCCCCGTCCGCGAGTGCGGGCGGGGGCGCGGCGGTCGGGCTCTTCGAGTCGGCTAGTCCAGGCTGACCAGGGCGACCTTGGCCGCGCCGACGGCCTCGGCGATGGCGGTCTGGATGTCGGCCGAAACCTCCTTGTTGACGCGGAGGATGACGGTGGCACCCTCGTCGCTCAGGTCCTGGGTGAGCTGGGCGGCCAGGATGTCGATGCCCGCGTCGCCGAGCTTGGTGGCCAGGCGGCCCAGCTGACCCGGCTTGTCCTCGTAGGCGAGGACGGCCAGGTTCAGGCCCTCGGCGCGCATGTCGTAGTTGCGGCCGTTGATGTTGACGATCTTCTCGACCTGGGCGGGCTCGGTCAGGGTGCCGGCCACGTTCAGGGTGCGGCCGTCGCCGAACACGGCGCGCAGGTCGACCAGGCTGCGGTGGGTCGGGCTCTCGGTGTGCGTGGTGACGGAGGCCTCAAGGCCCCGCTCCTTGGCCAGCGACGGGGCGTTGACGAAGGTGACCGAGTCCTCGATGAGGGCGGAGAAAACACCGCGCAGCGCCGAGAGCTCCAGTACCGCAACGTCTTCCGAGGACAGCTCGCCGCGCACCTGGATCTCGAGCGAGACCGGCAGCTCGTCGGCGAGGGCGCCCAGCAGCGCGCCCTGCTTGCGGACGATGTCCAGCCACGGGGCGACGATCTCGTTGACCGCGCCACCGGTGACGTTCACCGCACCCGGCACGAACTCGCCGGCGAGGGCGAGCTGCACGGACCGGGCCACATCGGTGCCGGCGCGGTCCTGAGCCTCGGCGGTGGAGGCGCCCAGGTGCGGGGTGACGACGACCTGCGGCAGCTCGAACAGCGGGCTGTCGGTGGACGGCTCGGTCTCGAACACGTCGATGCCGGCGGCGCGCACGTGGCCGGAGGTGATGGCGTCGGCCAGGGCCTGCTCGTCGATCAGACCGCCGCGGGCGGCATTGACGATGATGACGCCCGGCTTGGTCTTGGCCAGGGTCTCCTTGTTCAGCATGCCCTTGGTCTCAGGAGTCTTGGGCAGGTGAATGGAGATGAAGTCGGCGCGCTCGAGCACCTCGTCCAGGGTGAGCAGCTCGATGCCCAGCTGGGCGGCGCGGGCCGGGGAGGTGTAGGGGTCGTACGCGATGACCTTGGTCTCGAAGGCGGCGAGACGCTGCGCGAACAGCTGGCCGATGCGGCCCAGGCCGATGACGCCGACGGTCTTGCCGAAGATCTCGACACCGTTGAACTTGCTGCGCTGCCAGGTGTGCTCGCGCAGGGTGGCGTCGGCGGCCGGGATCTGGCGGGCGGCCGAGAGCAGCAGGGTGACGGCGTGCTCGGCGGCGGTGTGGATGTTGGAGGTCGGCGCGTTGACGACCATGACGCCGCGCTCGGTGGCCGCGGGGACATCGACATTGTCGAGGCCGACGCCGGCGCGGGCGACGATCTTGAGGTTCTTGCCCGCCTCCAGCACCTCGGCGTCGACGGTGGTGGCCGAACGGACCAGCAGCGCATCGGCTTCCGGCACTGCCGCGAGCAGCTCGGGGCGGTTGGGGCCATCGACCCAGCGCACCTCGACGTCGGAGCCCAGCGCGTCGACGGTCGACTGGGCGAGCTTGTCGGCGATCAGAACAACAGGACGGCCTGCTTGGCTCACGGTGGGGTACTCCTGAGGAAGGGTTCCGGGATTTACGGGCGTCAGCTTAGTGCGCTCGGTTCCGGGCTGTTTTACCGCCTGGTAGGCAACTGCCATCAAAGCTGTGAACTGCGGGTTTACAAAAGCCCGTGTCGGGGTCCGGGAACCGGCTTCGTGAGCACGGCTCAGGTGGCGAGCGGCAAGGCGCCAGGCGCCGGATAGTGGTCGGCGACGACGCCGGGAGCGTGGTGGACGCCCAGCTGCTGCACGGACGACGGATCCGCAGTGCGGGTCCGCACAGCACTTCTCAGTTATTGGGGCGACTGCCCGAATAGCTGCGAGCACAGGGCATCGCCTCGGGGTGTGTCCAAGCAGAAGTGCGGCCGCGACTTTCGGCTCACGTTGAGCGAATAGCGCACTCCGGAGCCGCAATGCGAGGCATCGAAACACCGGGACGGATAGCCGAAAGCCCACCCTCGGAGCTGCGGGGCCCGAGGGCGGGCTTTCGAAAGTCGAGTAATCGACGTCAGTAGTTCCTCAGCGACCGAAAGAACCGGTCCACAGGGTGTTCAGGAGACCGTGCAGCGCGGCCGAGCCGGTGTCGAGCAGGCCACTCAGAGCAGCGGAACCGGTGTCGATGATAACGGGGATCATGGAAATACCTCTTCTGAATTCCGTACGAACTTTCCGACGTGCAGCCTATCGGGGCCGTTTCACAAGCCGTTACGGAGGATTTACACGATGTGACCGGCGTCACGCCATCAGAATTCTGTGGCCTCGTTCATATGCATGTCGAATTCCCGCCATATAACATTGCTATCACGCCCCTATTTCTGGGGGCTTCGAGCGCGGGAAAAGCCGTGGACCAGCGAGATCGCGGGCGCTAACGTCGACCGCCATGACCCTGCGCTCGATCCCCGCCTCCATGGACCCGGCGGTGGTCGCCACGATCGACGGCGAACTGGACCGGATCGTGCGCGAACACCGCGTCGACGTGCTGCTCGCCATCGAGAGCGGCAGCCGCGCCTGGGGCTTCCCCTCCCCCGACTCGGACTACGACTGCCGCTTCGTCTACCTCCGGCCGAGGGACGACTACCTCACCCCCTGGCCCGGTCGCGATGTCATCGAGACACCCTTGGTCGGCTTGCTCGATGTCAACGGCTGGGATCTCGTGAAGGCGCTGCGGCTGCTCGTGAACGGCAACGCGGTCCTCATCGAATGGCTGATGTCGCCCATCGCCTATCGTGGTGACGCGCAATTCCGCGACGAATTGCGCGCATTGGCCGACGACGTCGCCGACCGCAACCGGGTGGCCCGGCACTACCTTCACCTGGGACGCCGGCAGTGGCGACTCTTCGACACCAATCGTTCCTTGAAGAAGGTGTTCTATTCGCTTCGCCCGGCCATGGCATTGCGATGGCTGCACGAACATCCCGATAAGGCGGTGGCGCCGATGCACTTGCCGACACTGCTCGATGAATGCGACCTGCCCGCCGATTTCATAAACGCAGTACAGGAATTGACGGAACTGAAATCCCGCACCCGTGAAATGGGTTCCGGAAGCGTGCCCGGTCCGATCGCGGATTTCATTTCGGGGGAGTTCGATCGAGCTGCCACGGAATTCGCGGCCGGCGACCCCACCCAGCGGCGACACGCACAGGCTCTGGCAGCGGAATTCTTCCGGCTGCGACTGCGCCGCTGAAAGAAATCCTCGCGCATCACGTGGCGGCGGCCGCCCCGATCACCTCGGAACCGCGGCCGCACCGCGTCGGGGGCCGGTGTCTCAGTACTCGACTCGTGCGATGACCCGCACGACCAGCGCCTCGGGCCCCGGCTTGGTGCGTCGCACCTCGAACTCGACCCGCTGCCCCTCCGCGAGCGACCGGAACCCCTCGCCTTCCACGGCGGTGTACTCCACGAACACGTCCGGCCCGCCACTGTCGGGGCTCAGGAAACCGAACCCTTTTTCGCTGTCGAACCATTTCACCGTGCCGTGCACCATTACCCAAACCTTCTCGAACCGACGGGACTCCCACGCCCCCGCGCGTGCCGCGGTCCATGGTGTCACGCTCCGGGTCCGCAGGGTCGGCCGCCACGCCCGCCCCGGCCACCCGCGTCGCCACGACGAGCCCGTACGGCCCTTATCTCCCTATCGAATTCCGTTGCCTCCGCGTATCACTCACCCGCCGCGCAGCAGGTGCCCGGACCTGCCCTGCTTCGGCCCGGGCACCGCGCCCCGCGTCGTGCACCGCCGCGTCACGCGGGCCGTGCCCGTTCGGCCCGGCGCTGACAGTGCGTCGCGGGTGATCCCGGCGGTCTTCCTCAGCCGGCACGCATGTTTCGCGGCGGGGCTTCCTCGGCGGGTTCGGGATCGCGCATGGCGTAGACGCGTTCGAGGAAGTCGCGGTG
Organism: Nocardia niigatensis NBRC 100131; assembly: GCF_000308655.1. GTDB lineage: Bacteria > Actinomycetota > Actinomycetes > Mycobacteriales > Mycobacteriaceae > Nocardia > Nocardia niigatensis. The sequence goes on from NZ_BAGC01000043.1 coordinate 11,120, forward strand.
GGCTCGGAGGGTGGCGTCGAGGAGTTCGCGCCAGGTGCGGCGGTCCACCCGCTGGTCGCTGACCAGGGAGGAGAGCGATGCGGGGCCGAGCCTGTCGATGTGATCGACGATGAAAGTTAGCCTGCGGCGCGGGAATTGGGCGCCGATACGGGGGTTCTCGTCGAGGAAGTGGTCGAGCTCGTAGAGGTAGTTGACGGCGCGGTTGTACTCCTCGTCAGTGAGGTGGTAATCCATGCGCTTGATCTCGACGATCCAGAGCTCGCCGGAGTCGTGCAGCAGGACGAAATCGGGTTCGCGCTTCTCGCTGCCGATGGATGTGGTCACCAGCGGGGTGCCGAATTTCTGCGCGTACCAGCGTTCGAAGCTGGCGCGCACGCGCTTGAGGGATTCGTTCATGCCCAGCGGCGTCCACTCGGGAGCGAGCAGCCAGGGCGCGGATTCGATGAGCTCCTGGAAGGGTCGTTCCAGGGAGCGGCGTTCGGCGATGAGCGAGCGCAGCCGGTTCACCACGGCGACCCGCTCACTGGCGATCTGGCCCAGCGAGTAGATCTCGGCCACCCGGGCCCGCTCGAACAGCGCGACCACCACGTCCAGTGCGGGGTCGGCGTCCTCGGCGATCTCCTTGAGGGTGTCGAGCAGGCTGCGCTGCGGGCCCAGCGACAGCGCCAGCCGCAGCATGTTCTCGATGTGCGTGGGATCGTCCATGGCGGCTCGGTCCTTGTGCGCCACCAGGATTCGTGCCGCGTCCAGGACGGAGTCGCGGAACACGCGGTCGCCGGGCGCGATGGCGTCGAGGGTCTCGTGGATGCGCGAGCGTTCCACGAACTCCTCCCAGACGCGGCGACGGATGGATTTCTCGCCGAGCCTGCCGATCTCCCTGATCAACGCCCGGCCCCACTGCGCGAGCGCTTCGCCGCGCGGGGAGCTCCACATGATGTCCTGGCGGTCGGAACGGACGAGATCGTCGTCATCGTCGAGCCAATCCACATGGATCGCGCCGACCAGATAGGAGCGCAGTTTGAATTCGCCGGTGAATCCGGAGGAAATACCGAAATCTCTTGTCTGAGCGACGATCTTGCCGCGCGCGTAAATGCGGACCCCGGCCATCGCCTCATCGCGGTACGGCTGTTTCGAGTAGGCGATCCACCCGGTCACCGGCAGGAATTGCCGGCCGAATCGCACCGGCACCCGGCCGACGTCGACGCGTGTCTCCTCCATGACGTCGATCGGCAACTGGCTGAGGATGAAGCTTTCCTGGCCGATGGCATTGCGCACCTCCACCCGCCAGTCCGCGCGTTCGATACCGAAGCGGGCCGCCAGCTGCCGGTTCAGCTCGGTCCCCGTATTCACCCGCTTGCGAAGGAAATTCCGCAGGATGATGGTGGTGCCGCGCCGGGAGGTGCAGGTGCCGTCCAGGCGGCCGGGGCGAGGGAAGTAGTCGCGCTCGGTGTCGGAGAGCATGTCGTCGAGGTCCATCACGATGTGGGAGACGCTCCAGCCCAGCGGTGTTCGGTCCTCGTCGCGGCTGCCCGCCGTGATCACCTCGATGGTGCGGCAGATGCCGAAGGCCGCGAGCTTCCCGATTCCCTTGCGCCCCATGACCGGTCGCCGCCGCTCCCGGGACAGATCGGATCCGGTGCGCACGCGACGGTCGGATCCGACCATCAGATAGTGCTCGTTGACCTCCTCGGCCGTCATCCCGTGCCCGTTGTCGGAGACGACGATCTCGTAGGCCGGTTCGTCTGCGGCCCTGACGGTTCCGGCCAGCATCGCGCCCCACGGCAGCACGACCTCCACCTCGGTGGCGTCCGCATCATAGGAATTCGCGATCAGCTCGGCCAGCACCGCCGACACCCGGTCGTAGAGCCGGATGCCGAGTTTGTCGATCGCCAGCCGACTGATCCGCATCGTGTACTTGTGGTCATCGCGTTCCTGCGTGGCCGCATGCACGTCGTTGTACATGGTGGGCCCCCAATTACCCTCGGGCAGCCGTCGTTCAGCTACCTCTGAATACGATGCAACGCTGATTGATTAACAGCAGGCTGAACATTTGCCCACCGCTTCGTCACGGTGTGATTCCAGGATTCACCGACCGACAGCCCACGACAACGGCAAGGTCTCGGTTACCTCCGCGAGACTGCGAGCGCGCCTTGACAACCCGCCCCGGGCGTTGGCCCGCACTCGCCAGGATGTCGCATCGACGCGTCGGCCGCCGGACCAAGTGCCGAGCTTCGTGAGTGATCGGCGGGCTGCTGGGTGACAGGTCAGGCGGCGGGAGGCAGAATGCGTGGCAGCGGCGGGCGGCGCCCGCCGCGACGCGAGACAAAGGGGTACCGGGTGGCCAGAAGTCAGACCATCGCCGCACGTCAGCGCTTCTTCGGAGAGGCGGCGGTGGATCCGGTGAGCGGGGCCGTGCGCGAGGATCAGGTGCTGGTGTCCTGGTTCGGATGTGCCAGTTTCGCGGTGGCCATGGGCGGCGTGGTGTTTCTGCTGGACGCGTGGGTGCCGCGCGGGGCGACCTCCGGGTATGTGCCGACAACGCCGGAGGAGGTCGCGGCACTGGATCCGGCGGCGATCTTCATCGGGCACGGGCATTTCGATCACGCGGCCGATGCGGGGGCCATCGCGCGGGCGAGCGGGGCTGTCGTGCATGGGACCGCCGAGCATTGCGCGACGGCGCGCAAGCAGGTCGGTGGGGCCGAATTGGCTTGCCAGGAACTGGGTTCCAGCAAGTCCGCGCCGGGTGACCGCTACGACTTCGAGCTCGCGACGGGGCTCTCGGTAACCGCGGTGCGCCACCTGCATTCAGCGCGGACGGCGCGGCACGAGGGAGCGGACGCTTCAGCGCCGGTGCGGCCCAAGCCTTGCCTGTCCGATATCCGCGCCTACCCGCCGGGGCGGGCCGATTCCGGGCACCTGGCGCGCAACCTGCTCGCACCGGAAGGTGGCGTGCTGCTGTATCAGTTCAGGCTGGGCGATTTCGTGCTGACCTGGCACGATTCCTCCGGCCCGCTGCTGGACAAGGCGCCGCGGGTCCTGGATGTACTGCGCACACTGCCCGCCTCGGACGTGCATATCGGCGCGGTGCAGGGCCACAACCAGTTCACCAACGGCCTGCGTGACCCGCGCAGCTATATCGAGGCGTTGCGGCCGAGGGTGTTCGTGCCCAACCATCACGACAACTGGCTGCCGTTGATCACCGCCCGCGGCGAGGCGTTCCGGACACCGCTACACGAGGAGCTGGCCCGCCTGCCGGAAAGCAGGCGGCCGGAGGTCCGGATGCAGCTGGACCGCGACGACTACCTCGCACCGGGCCGCTTGGCCTTCGGCCTCGTGAAACCCTGAGTTCCGCAACCTGATCGGCCGGCGCCCAGCCGGATCGGGTCATGCCCTCATGCCCGGTCCGGCTTCGGGCGCGATGTCGCGCGCGGTGAGTTCCTTTCCGCACGAATCACAGTCGAGATGAATGTGCGCCTCCCCCGGGCAGTCGCGATGGCGGTAGCGCACCGGCGGCCCGGCCGGGGCCATGTGGTTGTCGCCCCAGTCCCGGAAAGCCATGAGGATCGGGTACACGTCGTGGCCCTTGGCGGTGAGCCGGTATTCCTCGTAGGTTCCGGCCGTGGTCGGCTGCTTCACCAGAATCTCGTGCTCCACCAGGCGGTCCAGGCGGTCCTGCAGCCGCCCCCGGGAGATTCCCAGGTAGGCCTGGAAGCCGTTGAATCGGCGCACTCCGGAGAAGGCCGCCTTCAGGATCAGCAGCGTCCACCGGTCGCCGAAGACGACCAGCGACCGCGTGATCGAGCACGGTTCCTCGGCCAGTTCCTCGTAGCGCATCTTCCGATTCTACCCATCTGGTCCTAATATGAGACCACATTGGATTGGTCTCGAAATGGGACCACATTGAGAAAGGGACACATGTCCGACAGTTATGCCGTATTGGAATCACTGCTGGCAGATCGCTATACCTGCCGGGCTTTCTTGCCCGACCCTGTCCCCCGCGCGGACATCGAATCGATCCTGCGCCTGGCCCAGCGCACGCCCTCGTGGTGCAACACCCAGCCCTGGCAGCTGGTCATCACCGACGACCCGACCGCCACCGATCGGTTTCGCAAGGCGCTACTGGATCACATCGACGGTGCGCCGATCGCCTCCGACATCCCGTTTCCCGCCGGTTATCAGGGCGTCTACCGCGATCGCCGCCGTGAGTGCGGTGGGGCGCTCTACGCCGCGGTCGGGGTCGAGCGCGGCGACCACGCGGGCAGCATGCGCCAAATGGTGCGCAACTACGAGCTTTTCGACGCGCCGCACGTCGCCATCCTGACCACGGAAGCCGATCTCGGCACGTACGGCGCGGTCGACTGCGGGCTGTATCTGACGTCTTTCCTGCTGGCGGCGCAGAGCCTCGGCGTGGCGGCGGCGCCCCAGGCCGCGCTGGCCACCTACTCGCCGTTCCTGCGCGACTACTTCGCGCTACCGGCGAATCGCCGGATCATCGCCGGAGTGTCGTTCGGCTACGCCGATCCCGGGCACGCCGCCAACAGTTTCCGAACCGCGCGCGCCGGGCTCGACGAGGTGGTCACCTGGCACACCGCCTGAGCAGCGATATTCAGCGGAAGCGGAGAAGCATTGTGATGCTGGTGGTACCGGCCGGATTGGTCCGCTCCGCTCCCGGGACGTCGACGAAGCCGAGGCGGTCGTAGAGCCGCCGGGCCGGATTCTCCAGGCGGACACTGAGACTCACGGCGTCGCACTGCTCGCGGGCGGTGTCGAGCAGCGCGGTCATCAGCTTCGTCCCGAGTCCGGTGCCACGGCTCTCGGGCGCGACACCGATTGCCAGCTCCGGAGTGTCGTCATCGACATAGCCGAAGGCGGCGTTCTCGGCGGTGAACCTGCGCAGCCAGGCGGCGCCCAACAGCACCCCGTCGGCCCCGCCGACCACACCGAGATCGCCTGCGGCGCCCCAGTCTTGGACGTATCGCGCCACATTCGCTTGATCCATCAGCTGCTCGGGCGAGGTCAGGCCCCGGTCACGGGCGTGTGACGCCTCGAACAGCATGGCCCACAGGAACTTCTCGTCGGTCACTTCGGCCGGCCGGACAAATACCATGCCTCAGCCGATCACGAATTCGGCTGATGTTCCAGTGAATTCGCTGATCGTTCCGGCGCCGTCGCGACTGTCGCCGGTGTACTGAATGCGATAGCGGCCGGACGGGGCGCTGTCGGGCACCGTCCACTGGATGGCGATGGTGGAGGCGGCGGGCTGGCCGTCCGGGCGCGACCAGTGCAGTTCGGTGCACCAGTCGTTGTCGTCGTAGACGCGCTGCCAATCGTTGCCGGAGGCCCGCTGAACCTCGAAGTAGGTGCCGTCGAGGCGGAAGTCGTTGTTGGGGTGAGCGCCGACGAACTCCACCGAAACGGTCTGTCCGGCAACGTAGTTCGCGCCCGGCTGGGTGAGAACGTCGCCATAGGCACGGCCCGCGTGCGGCAGGTCGGCCGGGACCGGCGCCAGCAGATTGGGCTGCAATCCGAAGGCCCAGTCGAGCGGGGCGGGTCCGCGGCCGAGGTCGATGCGCGCGGCCAAAGCCTTTGCCAGCCGGTCGAATTCCTGCATGTGCGCGGAGAGCGTCCAACGCCCGTACAGGGTTTCGCCGCCCTCGTACTGCTGTGCGACGTACTCCTCCGGGGTGGTGACGTACCCGCAGTAGCCGTTGGCATAACCCTGCAGCAGCACGTTCTCGAGCGGCACGTTCAGCGCCCGCGCCACCAGCCGTCGAATCCGCAGCCCCGACACCACCGTGTACTCCGAGGGCCCCGAGGCGAGCACCAGATCGCCGATCCGCATCAGCTGCAGCGGCACGATCTGCGGGCACCAGGGCCGCGGCGGCAGAATTCCGAGCGGCGCCAGAATCATCTTGGGCGCCTGCACATCCCGCATCCACTGCTCGATCGGCGAGTTGATGCCGCCGAGCGCGGCCACCATCGGATTGGAGTCGCCCTCCTGCAGGAACGACAGCTGCGAGTTCCAGTTGTCCTCGGTACTGGTCGCCATGGCCGCCGCGCCCATCATGGCGGGCGAGGTGCGGGCCGGCTTGCCGTCCGGGGTGTAGTCGCCGTCGATGGCGACGTCGGACAGGTCCACATAGCGCAGCACCGAGTCGACGCCTGTGCTGCCCATGGACGTCGCGGCGTCGAAAGCCTTTCGGCCCGCCTGGTATTGGCGCTCACCGATCATGGCGCAGTTGGTGCGATTGTCGTCGGTGGGCCCCGACGGATGCATCGGCCGGGTCCACAGGTTGGGCGTCATGTCGCCGGCATTGGTCTGCGGGAACGCGGCCACGAACGACGGCGCACCGTCCAGGTGCCGCACGCCCATCTCGTCGTGCTCCCAGCGGTAACTGGCGTAACCCTTGTTGTCCGCGGAGATGAGGGTGTTTCGGTCGGTCAGCGAGGTGCCGTGCGTGGCGAACCAGGTGATCGCCCCGACATCCTTGCCGCCCTGCCGGAATCGCAGCACGGTGACCTGCGGGTCGATGGCGTCCGGAAACGCCGCCTTGTCCTCGTCCGGATTGGCCTCGAACGCAGCCCGCGACCGATTCGCGCTGGCATCGTGCAACTCCCCCCGCCCCAGCATGATCGAGCCCGGCCCGAGATTCTCGTGCGCCGCGACGATCGCCTTCACGATCCCGTTCACCTCGGCATCATGCGAGTTCTGCTGAAACCCCATGGCCGCCAGCGAATACGCGTACTCCCGCGCGGTCCCACCGCACGAGTTGTGGTTGTGCGTCGCGTTGAGATTGACGTTCCGCTCGGAATACAGATCCCCGAACCGCTGCCGCAACTGCTGCATCACCACCAGATGCACCGACTGGAACAAGCAGGCATTGTCCGTATTCACGAACGCCACCCGATCCCCCGTAGCCTGATCCACCACGATGTAGGCTCGCGCGTAACACCGCGACAGCAGCCCCGTCGTCACCTGATCGGCCTCGGAATACCCCATCATCCCCTGCCCCGCCGGGGCGCCGGTGATGTCCGCGATCCCGACGCCGACAAGGTACCCCGGCCCAGCATCCCGATGCCGAACAGGTTGCGCCCCAACCATATTCGCACCAAATGCCGCACTGGCCCCCACGCCGCCCACCGCAGCCCCCACCAGCACAGCCCGCCGGGACAGACTCATCGCATCCTCACTTCCGCACCAGCGAGAACGCGAACCCAGCCCGCACCCGCCAAAGAGTGAACCTGTTCCATTTCAGGTTTCCCGCAGACTAGTCGGTCACTTGACCAATTTCTAGCCGAAACCGCCGGATCGCGCCCGCCACCTTGTCGTCCGCGACCACCCGACGCTCACTTCACACGTTGATCCCACTAGGTCAAAGCGTGTTTCCCCGATGCCGGCCACCGACCGCGCCCGCCCGCATCCCCGGAAGAGTTTGCACAGTGGAAACCTCGCCGAGCCGGTCTCGAATGCTTCGTCGACGACCCTCGATCGGCGTCCGGCTGGTGCCTCCGCGAAGAAGGCCGGCTCACTTGAATCAACCGATTTCCACAGCGGCCGCGCCCATCCACAGTCCGCGCGTAATCGCGGTTCGCCGCCCCAGCGATGTCCGGGCGCGGTGACACGCTCGCTGGATGATTCGAACACGCAGCGAACTCCTGGCGGAGGGCGTCCCGGTCGGCACGATCAACGCCCGTTGCCGGCGCGGCATCTACCAGCGACTGCTTCCCAGTACGTATTGCCTCGGCGCGCCAACCACTCTCGACCGATGCCATGCAGTCGTCGCTTGGCAGCCACGCGCGGTCCTCAGCCACCGCACCGCCGCCTGGCTGCACGGACTCCTGCCGGATGAGCCGACCCGTATCGAGGCGACCATTCCCATGGACTCCGACCGCCGCACACCGGACTGGCTGCGGCTCTACCGCCGCCGTCTCCGTCCCGAATGGATCGACGAACGCTACGACCTGCCCCTCACGACTGCCGCATTGACCGTGTTCGACTGCGCCTCGGTCCTTCCCGAGCGCGATGCGGACATACTGATCGATCGGCACGTGGGCCGGCACGTTCCGGGACACGCATTGCTCGACCTCTGCGACTCCCACCTCCATGGTTCTTCGACGGTCCGCCGACAACTGCGCGCGGCCGCGATCCACGCGGCATCGGAACCGGAACGCCTGTTCGCACGGGCCCTGAACCGCCGCGGCCTGCGCCTGCTCTGCAATCACCCGATCGGCCCGTATCGCTGCGACTTCGTCGACGAGCGTTCGCGCACCGTCATAGAGATCGACGGCCGCGAATTCCACAGCGGCTCCATAGCATTCCGACACGACCGGCGCCGCCAGAACGAACTGCTGCTCGATGGCTGGCTCGTGCTGAGGTACGCGGCCGCCGACGTGTACGAATCCGTCGACAAGTGCGTGGACGAGGTTGCGGCTGTAATCCGGCGGCGCAGACGATAACCGATCAGATCTCGCACTTTCCCCCTCTCCGACCGCACTTTCGACCGAAAGTCACCCACTGGCGCGAGCCTGCACCGTCCTCACCTACGCGGTCTCACCAGCCAACTCGATCAACCTCTCCCGCACCAACTCCGGCCGCTCATCAACGATGAAATGCCCACACCCCTCCACCAACTCCAGCCTGTAGTCATCCGCCCGAGCCGTCTCCGCCGCGGCGAGCGAGTAGTGCACCGCCGAGTCGTCCTTCCCGAACAGCGCCCGAATCGGCACGGTGGCCCGCCGCGTCTCCGGATTCCGCACGGAAGCCGGCACTTCCTTCAGTAGAAACGTCCGATAGGTGTCAGTAGCAGCCCGAGCCACCACCGGATCCCTGAACCTGTCCGCGAAGACCTTGATCGTCGCCGTATCCATCGCATGCCCCTCCGAGGTAGCAGCCCCGAACAGCCACTCCAAGAACCGAGTCCGCCGCTGCAACGGCACCCCCACACTCGCCATCAACGGCTGATAAGCCAACAACCGCCAAGCATGCCGAGCCACAACCCCCTTGGGCGCCCAAGGATGCGCCATATTCAAAACAAGAAACCCCCTGAACCTCCCCGGCTCCCGCAACACCATCCGAAACCCCACAAACCCACCCCAGTCATGCCCCACCAACAACACGTCCTTGTCCAACCCCAACGCATCCATCAACGCAAGGACATCCGACGCCACATCATCTTTCGCCCACCGATGCGGCGCCGCGCCCGACCATCCATACCCCGGCAGATCCGGCGCGATCATCCGCAACCCCTCCGGCGGGTTCGCGAGCAGATCCCGATAGACATAGTGATGCTGCGGCCACCCATGCAGGACGAGCACAGGCCGCCCCTCCCCCGCCTCGGTCACATGGAATCGAACACCCCGAGCCTCGACAAAGGTCCGACTGACACCGGGGATAACGGGCGGATCCTGATCAGCAGCCATAGCCCACGCTAACCCGCCCGGCGCACCAAATCCTGGAAGTCGACCTAAGCCTGCTCCGATGTCAGCTTTCCGCGCACGACACCTGCAACAAACGCGTCCCACTGCTTCGGTGTGAAGACCAGCACGGGACCGCTGGCGTTCTTCGAATCGCGAACCCCGACCGAACCGTCTCGCAGATGTGCTGTCTCGACACAGTCAGCCTTGTCGCCGCTGTAGCTGCTCTTGAACCATTCGGCTGCGGATAGGTCGTCAGTCACGCTGAAAACTCCTTTGCCACCTGCCGCAGCAGGTTACGGCTGACCGCCTCGTCCAGTGCTGCCCGCTGAAGGCTATCGAGAACCCGATAGTACCGCCGCACATCGGCGTCCTTCTCCAGGTACATGCACCCGATGAAGGTCTCCAGATACACCACGGGAGGCCATACTCGTTCGCCTCCGGTATCTTCGTCGAACTCGAGAATCGCGAACTGCCCCACGGGATCACCGACCGGGGCTCCTGCCTTGAAAGACAGCACTCGAACCGAGACGTTCGGCAATTTGCCGATCTCGGCGAGATGCCTCAGCTGAGCGGCCATCACCATTGGACCGCCCACATTGCACCGCAGCGCCGCCTCGTGGAGGACAACATCGAGCGACAGAGGCTGATACCTCCGAGACACCGTTGCCTGCCGCCGCGTCCGCAGCTCGACTCGACGCTCGTGGTCCGCTGCCGTCTCTTCAGGCTTCACGGCTCGAATTAGCGCGCGAGCGTACTCGGGGATCTGCAGCAGCCCGGGAACGAGTGCCGGCTGGTAGGTCGTCAACTTCCGAGCCGCGGTCTCGAGCCCGACATATACGTCGAAGTTCGCCGGTATCACGCTTCCGTACTCATGCCACCAGCTGGTCTCCGCCGCCTGACGAAGCAGCCCAACCATGGCCTCCGCGGTATCGCCGGACAGCTCCAAAACATCGCAAATCGCCTGCAGATCTCGAACTTTCAGCCGCGTAGGTATCCCGCGCTCCAACCGCTGCAACACCGACGTACTAACTTCTGCAGCCTTCGCCACCCGATCCTGTGACATCCCCAGCGCGCTCCGCGCCTCCCGCAAGTACCGCCCAAGCTGCCGCCTCGGCAAGGTCGAGCCAGTCTCCGACATGACGCGCTTCCTCATCAACATGCACCCGTACTGGGTGACGCGAACGCCCAAACTGCCAGCGGTCCAGGGCTTTCGACGAGAAGCCACTGGTTTACCCAGTTCAGGCTAACCACCAGCCCGCGCGAGTGATGCACTTTCTACATAACCCGCCCAACACCGAGGAGCCCACCATGTTCGACCAACTCACCATCGGAGCCTGGGTAATCACCACCGCCGACTGCCCAGTCCGTTTCGTCCCCAACCCCCAAGACCACCGCGTCACCCTCATCCTCGGCGAAACCAGCCGCGAGTTCGAGATCTGCCTGGACGCAGCAACTCTCGCCACGATCCTCCGCCACGGTCCGAAAGCCCTGGCCAGCATCTCAGCCAGCACAACGGAAACGGCACACTGAAACGCATCCGTTGAAGATCATCTCTTCGGGTTCGGGTCCATGACAGACTCTCTCCATGGACAGGGATGCCGAGGCCATCCTCCGCGAGGAGATCTTCCTACACCTGGAGGAGTTGGTCGGTGACACCGGAGTCGTTACCCGCGAACAACTGTGGGACTTCACCCTGAACGGCGCGACTCACCGCCTCATCGACCGTAACCGCGGCATCCGCAATCCCAAGGACATGCTGGCCACTTTGTCGATCCTGTCCGATCCCAAGGGCAAGTACGCAGACGAAGAACTACAGGACTCACTTTTCGCCTACGCCTACCGCGAGGGCAGCGTGAACGGCGACAACAAGAAGCTCCGGGCCGCGCTGGACCTCGACCTACCGCTCCTACTACTCCGGAAGATCGCCGACGGCGTCTTCGTCCCAGTGCCTCGTGTGTACGTGGTCGCCGACGACCAAGAGAACCGACAGTTTCTGATCGCCCTTCATGACAGCCTCCGCTTGGTCGAAAACCCTCTCGAACTCCAGCCCCTGGAACGCGAATACGTCGAACGAGTGACCAAACAGCGCCTGCACCAACCCGAGTTCCGAGGCCGAGTCCTCCGCGCCTACGAATGCCGCTGCGCCGTTTGCCATCTCAAGCACGCCAAGCTTCTCGATGCCGCCCACATCATCGCCGACGGCAAGCCGAACGGCACCCCGACCGTCGACAACGGTCTGAGTCTGTGCAAGATCCACCACGCGGCATATGACGAGAACTTCCTCGGCATCACACCTGATTACCAGATACGGATCAACCAATCTCTCATGGATGAGATCGACGGTCCGATGCTCCGTCATGGTCTCCAGGAAATGAATGGCCGACAGCTGTTCACACCGGCAAGAGGTAAGGACAAACCCAGTTCCGACCGCCTGGCTGTCCGGTTCGCAGAATTCGAGGCCGCCAGCTAGCCGCGGTTCATTAGCGTTGAAGCCAGCAAATCAGCGCCGCTTCGCAGCAGCGCACCAGGAACACTGCTGGACGGATCCAATGAATCAGCCTCAACAAGGTCCTGACTATTCTCGAAACCTCCGAAAGCTGCTCGGGAGAAAGACATAGAGCGTGCGCCCATCGGGCCACAGGATCAGCAAATAGGAGGACCTTGGAGACTTTTGAAGGTCAAGCTCTGCAGCGAGAGCATTCATTCTATCCGCTGCCACCGCCGCATCTGCGGGGAACGAGGATCAGCTCGCCCTCGGCAGGCGAAGCGCACCAAACCGGGCGGCAGGATCAGCGATTCTTGCAGCCACGCACGACCCCCAGGCATGATCACGAATCTATCCACATCACATCCAATTAGCAAGTTGCTCAACTCAATTCGCGTCACCTCCACTCAAGTTCGACCACCAGGAAGTCTCCCTGGCGAGGTTGACGACTGCGCGGTCGCGTTTCAGAATCAGGGCCATGGCGCGGATTCTTGAGATGGGGCCGAACGGGCAGCGAATCAGGGCGCATAGTCCACACAAGGGGGTGGTGTGCGAGCATCAGGCAATCGATGCGCCAGATGGCACGCGGCTGCTACATCTGTCAACGTTCGGCTCCAAGGACCGAGTCTCAGATCCCAAGAGCAGTCAGTCACTCCAGATTGACGCAGCGATAGCGGCCGAGATCGTCCGTGTTATGCGAGAGACGTTCGGGGACAAGGCACTTCGCATTCGGTCTGGCCAGGTCGATGGTGAGAGTCGTTCCGAGGAGAGCGAGATCGATGAAGACCTGCTCAGGAATGCATACAAGAAGGACCCGGAGGCTTTCAAGGAACTCATCCGGAGCGACGCGGCATCGAGCGACGTAGTCGCCATGGCCTATCGACGGGAGCAACTTGAGCACTTCCGACGGCTGCTGACGGACGAGGAATTCTTCGATGCCGAGGCGAGCAAGCTGGCGGGTCGAGGGAAAGAGGCTGTCTGGCAACAGTTCTTTGAGAAGAACCCGTGGATCTTTGGCGTCTCGCTGTCTGGGCAACTACTGACGTCGTGGAGCGATGAGAGACTCGAGCAGGTAGTCGCTGGGCACTCTATCGCGGGTGTAGGCAAGCGCACCGATGCACTGCTTCGGACATCCGGGCGGGTTAGATCAATGGTCTTCGCCGAGATCAAAACACATCGAAAAGAGCTGTTAGAGTGGACAAAAGAGGCGTATCGATCCGGATGCTGGGCACCGTCCCCCGAGCTGTCCGGTGGAATCGTTCAGGTTCAAGGAACTGTTCATCGCGCAGTGATGCAGATCGGGGACCGACTCCAGGACAAGGCACAGGACGGCAGCGACCTTCCTGATGAGTTCACCTACCTGCTACGGCCTCGCACCTATCTGGTAATCGGGAGCCTCAATAGCCTTCGAGGTGAAAAGGGTGGGTTCCATCAGGACAAAATCCGTTCGTTCGAACTGTTCCGGCGAGAACTGGTCGAACCGGAAGTGCTGACGTTTGACGAACTATTGTCCGGTGCCGAATGGATTGTGGCATCGAGCTCGGCGCAATCCAGAGGCTTGGACGAAGTTGCCGACAGTTCGAAACTGTTCTCGCAGTAAAGAACACCGACCATGACGTGATGCTACTCGGCCACGTGCAGTCGACGCATACAATGGACAACTAGGTCGGCAGGAGAACCTTCGCCCTCGAGTGGACCGCTCTCAGCGGCCCAAAGTTCAAGTGCCACACGGATCGCACCCGCGGTTGCGGCGGCGGTAATCCTCACCTCGAATGAATCTGCTGAGCCGCACGCCAATTCCATCATGATTCGGTGGAGATCGCGCTCAGCCTCCATGTTGATCCGGTGCCAGATGGCGCGGAGGGCTGGGTCGGTTTCCATGGCTCGGAGGAGGCCGCGGGTGATTTCCAGGTCTTCCGGGCTGTCGCCGAGGGTTAAGGAGCGGACGGCGGCGGCTTCGAATTCTTCCGGGGTGGGGAGGCGGTGGGGGCCTGCGGCTATGTCGGCGAGCCAGCGTTGGGCGCCTGCCGCGAGCATCGGCTCGACAGCTTCTTCCTTCGTGCGCGAATACCGGTAGAAGGTGCGGAGGGCTACGCCGGATTCGGCGGCTATTTGATCTGCGGTTACCTCGGAGGTGCCGTGTTCGGCGAACAGCCGGGCTGCGGTTCGGGCTATGTCCATGCGGGTTTCTTGTTTGCGGCGTTCGGCGAGGGTGGGGCGTGGGAGGGGCTGGGCGGACATTTTCACCTCCTTTGGGCGGGCACGTTGGGACAATCCTAGTTGACGGGATGCCATGATGGCATGACGTGCCATGTAGGCGTAGCGTGCCGAGAGAGGCTGAGAACCTAGGTAAGGAGAACCGCGATGGAGCGTTTTGACGGGCGGCGAGTAGTGATCACCGGGGCGGGGTCGGGGATCGGGCGGGCTACCGTGCATCGGATTCTGGCCGAGGGTGGGCAGGTTGTCGGGGCCGATGTGAATGAGGCGGGGCTGGCCGAGACTGCCAAGCAGGCGGCGGAGAACGGGAATGGGGATCGGCTGACCACCGTCGTGGTCGACATCTCCGATGAGGAGTCGGTGAAGGCCGGCGTTGCCGCCGCGGTCGAGGCGCTCGGTGGGATCGATGCGCTGATCAATGCGGCGGGGATTCTGCGGTCGGCGCATACGCACGAGATGCCGCTGGCTGATTTCAACAAGATCATCGCCATCAACCTGACGGGTACCTTCCTGATGATTCGGGAGTCGCTGCCGCAGCTGCTGGCTTCGGACAAGGGTGTGATCGTGAACTTCACGTCCACGTCCGCGTTCTTCGCGCACCCGTACATGTCCGCGTATGCCGCGTCCAAGGGCGGCATCATGTCCATGACCCACGCGCTCGCCGCGGAGTACTCCAAGCAGGGTCTGCGCGTGGTCGCCGTTGCGCCGGGGTCGATTTCGAGCGATATGACCGACGGGCGCGGTCCGGGCCTTCCGGCGGACGCCGATCTGAGCCTGTTCATGAAGCTGGCTCCGGGTATCGGGCAGGGCTTCGCGTCGCCCGACACCGTGGCGGGCGTGGTCGCCATGCTGGCGTCGGATGACGGTGCGTTCATCACGGGTACCGAGATTCGGATCGACGGCGGCACTCACTACTGAGACTGCGACGCTACTTTCGATTCGACGGCCGCGAAAGTAGCGGATCGAGCCGCATTTGCGAACGGCCCTACCGGAGAATTCCTGCGGGGCCGTTGCCGTGCAATGGGTTTCAGGGTCGTTCAGGGTGCGGTGTCATACATGAGGACCATTCGGCCCTGAATTCACAGGGAATCCGTATCGCAAACGGACACCGGTCGGGCACAGTGCTGACCATGAAGTCGACATCTCTACGCCGGATCACAGCCCGTGTGGCTGTCGCCGGTGCGATCGCCCTGGTTCCTCTTGCGGCAGTGACCATTCCGGCATCGGCGGACGTTCCGCTGGACAACGCCCCCGGTGATGTGGCGTGGCCGCACCACCAGAACGGCTGGTGGGATCGCGACGACTGGCGGCACCGCCACGACCGCGACGACTGGAACCACGACCGGGACGACTGGAACCAGGGCTGGCGTCACGACAACGACGACTGCTGGTGGCGCAACGCGCTGCCGGGCAGCTTCGGCAGCTGGTAAACCCGAGACACGACCACACCTCGCGCGATCCCCCCTCACGCGCGAACAGCGAAGGCCCGCCAGGAAAAGATCTTGGCGGGCCTTCACGGCTGAAATCCCGGAACCTCAGGCCGTCACGGCGCTTGCAGGCTCTCGAACGTAACGGCGAGCGTGACCGGGGAGTCGAGAACCAAGCCGGTTCGGTGGACGTGATGCGGTTCGTACCTCAGACCCGACCAGTCCAGACGGTATTCCTCGATGCGGTCGATGATCTCCCAGCTCTTGTCGAAATGCACGATGAGATAGACGGGAATTCTCGCGCGTGCGTAGAGGACCCGTTTGATGCCGATATCCGTATCGACGGTCTCCTTCGAGGCCACCTCGATCACGAGCTGGATGTGATCTCGCACGGTGTTGACGTCGTATGGCTCGCAGTCACGGACCATGATGTCGGGGTACCGGACATTCAGCCGACGGTCGGCACGCTGATCTTCGGAGTCCGGAAGTCGAACCGCGACATCGGAATCCACCACGAGGCACGGTCCGGACGGGTGGCGCGCGGCTTCGATCATCGATGCCAGTCGACGCACCACTCGGCTGTGAGCGCCACTTTGGGACATCAGTCTGACCAGCCGACCGTCCACGATCTCGATATCACCGGCGGTATCACCGAACGCATCCGGTTCGGCGGCGAGAAACTCCTCGGCCGTCAGATAGCGGCTCTCATCTGCGGGCGATACGGTCACCGGCACCTCTCAGATCAAGCCAATGAATATCGAGGACATCGCCATCGTAGTCCGCAGTACTCCAACGACCTCGTGACATGAAACGACCCGCCGGACACGGGGTCCGGCGGGTCGTCCGAAGTCGCGAAACCCTTAGGCGGTTTCGGTGATCGGGCGGTCGACCCAGCTCATCAGGCCGCGGAGCTTGGCGCCGGTGACCTCGATCGGGTGCTCGGCGTTGGCCTTGCGCAGGGCCTCGAGCTCCTTGTTGCCGCCCTCGACATTGGCGACCAGGCGCTTGACGAAGGTGCCGTCCTGGATGTCGGTCAGGATCGCCTTCATGCGCTCCTTGGTGCCGGCGTCGATGACGCGCGGGCCCGACAGGTAGCCACCGAACTCGGCGGTGTCGGAGACCGAGTAGTTCATGCGGGCGATGCCGCCCTCGTACATCAGGTCGACGATCAGCTTGAGCTCGTGCAGGACCTCGAAGTAGGCCATCTCCGGCGCGTAACCGGCCTCGACCATGACCTCGAAACCGGTCTTGACCAGTTCCTCGGTGCCACCGCAGAGCACGGCCTGCTCACCGAAGAGGTCGGTCTCGGTCTCTTCCTTGAAGGTGGTCTTGATGACGCCGGCGCGGGTGCCGCCGATGCCCTTGGCGTAGGACAGCGCCAGCGCCTGGCCGTTGCCGGTCGGGTCCTGATCGATGGCGATCAGAGCCGGAACGCCCTTGCCGTCGACGAACTGACGACGCACCAGGTGGCCCGGGCCCTTCGGGGCGACCATGCCGACCGTGACGTTGGCCGGAGCCTTGATCAGACCGAAGTGGATGTTCAGGCCGTGGCCGAAGAACAGCGCGTCGCCGTCCTCGAGGTGCGGCTCGATGTCGTTGGTGAAGATGGACGCCTGCGCGGTGTCGGGCGCGAGGACCATGATCACGTCGGCCCACTCGGCGACCTCGGCCGGGGTGCCGACGGTCAGGCCGGCCTCTTCGGCCTTGGCACGGGACTTCGAGCCCTCCTTGAGGCCGATGCGCACATCGACGCCCGAGTCACGCAGGCTCAGCGAGTGGGCGTGGCCCTGGCTGCCGTAGCCGATGACCGCGACCTTCTTGCCCTGGATGATCGACAGATCGGCATCGTCGTCGTAGAACATCTCGACTGCCACTTTGGGTGCTCCTTCTGGATTCTGTGTTTAAAGCGTTGGTTCCCGGGCGAAATAATGCCGGGCGAGCGGGCGGGTGGCCGCTGTGACTTCCGGTTACCGGCGAGTCGTGGCGGCCGGATACTAGCGAGTCGCGGTGATGGACTTCGGTCCGCGGCCCACCGCGACGACTCCGGACTGCACGATCTCGCGGATCCCGTAGGGCTCCATCATGCGCAGCAACGCGTCGAGCTTGGAGCGGGTGCCGGTGGCCTCGATGGTCAGCGCATCGGGCGACACGTCGATCACCTTGGCGCGGAACAGGTTCACGGCCTCGATCACCTGGGTGCGCACGCTGGCGTCGGCCCGCACCTTCACCAGGATCAGTTCGCGGGCGACGGAGCTGTCCGTGTCCTGCTCGACGATCTTGATGACGTTGACCAGCTTGTTCAGCTGCTTGGTGACCTGCTCCAGCGGCAGATCCTCGACCGTGACGACGATGGTCATGCGCGAGATCTCGGGGATCTCGGTGCCGCCCACCGCGAGCGACTGGATATTGAAGCCACGCCGGGAGAACAGGCTGGCCACGCGGGCCAGCACGCCCGGCTTGTCCTCCACCAGCACGGACAGGGTGTGGGTGGTGGTCATTCCTTGGTCCCCTTCTGGGAGGCGCGCTCGTGAGCAGTCACAGAAGCCTTCTCGTGCGACATCGCCTCATGGATGACGGCCGGCTCGGAGGCGGCCTCGTCGTCGTCGAACAGCGGGCGGATGCCACGCGCGGCCATGATCTCGTCGTTGGAGGTGCCGGCGGCGACCATCGGCCACACCTGCGCGTCCTTGCCGACGATGAAGTCGATCACCACGGGACGGTCGTTGATCGACTGCGCCTCGCGGATCGCGGCCTCCACGTCCTCTTCCTTCTCCACGCGAATACCGTGGCAGCCCAGCGCCTCCGCCAGCTTCACGAAGTCGGGGATGCGCAGGGTGTGGGTGCCCAGGTCGGTGTTGGAGTAGCGCTGCTCGTAGAACAGGGTCTGCCACTGCCGGACCATGCCCAGGTTGCCGTTGTTGATCAGCGCGACCTTGATCGGCACGCCCTCGACGGCACAGGTGGCCAGCTCCTGGTTGGTCATCTGGAAGCAGCCGTCACCGTCGATGGCCCAGACCTCGCGGTCCGGCATGCCCATCTTGGCGCCCATGGCCGCGGGCACGGCGTAGCCCATGGTGCCCAGACCACCCGAGTTGAGCCAGGTGCGCGGGCGCTCGTACTTGATGAACTGCGCGGCCCACATCTGGTGCTGGCCGACGCCGGCACAGTAGATGGCGTCGGGACCGGCCATCTGGCCCAGCTTCTCGATCACGAACTCCGGCGACAGCGAACCGTCGGACGGGGTCTTCCAGCCCAGCGGGTAGCTCTCGCGCACACCGCTCAGGTAGGTCCACCACTCGCCCAGATCCAGCACCGGCGCCTGGCCCGCGGCGGCCGGGTCGGCCTTCAGGGTCTCGATCAGCTCGGCGATGACCTCGCGGCAGTCACCCACGATCGGCACGTCCGCGTGGCGGTTCTTGCCGATCTCGGCCGGGTCGATGTCAGCGTGGATCACCTTGGCGTTCGGCGCGAACGAGTCCAGCTGGCCGGTGACGCGGTCGTCGAAACGCGCGCCCAGGGTGATCAGCAGATCCGAACGCTGCAGCGCCGCAACGGCTCCCACGGTGCCGTGCATACCCGGCATGCCCATGTTCAGGGTGTGGGTGTCGGGGAACGCGCCGCGCGCCATCAGGGTGGTGACCACCGGAATGCCGGTCAGCTCGGCCAGTTCCAGCAGTTCCGCGCTGGCGTCGGCCTTGATGACGCCGCCGCCGACGTAGAGCACGGGCGCCTTGGCGTCCATGATCATCCGGGCGGCCTCGCGCACCTGCTTGCCGTGCGGCTTGGTGACCGGGCGGTAGCCGGGCAGCTTCATCTCCGGCGGCCAGGAGAACGTGGTCTGCGCCTGCAGCACGTCCTTCGGGATGTCGACCAGGACGGCGCCCGGGCGGCCGGTGGAGGCCAGGTGGAACGCCTCGGCGATCATCCGCGGGATGTCGATCGGGTCGGTGACCAGGAAATTGTGCTTGGTGCACGCCATCGTGATGCCGGAGATGTCGGCTTCCTGGAAGGCGTCGGTGCCGATCAGCGGGCGGCCGACCTGACCGGTTATGGCCACCAGCGGCACCGAGTCCATCTGCGCGTCCGCGATCGGGGTGACCAGGTTGGTCGCGCCCGGACCGGACGTGGCCATGCACACACCCACCTTGCCGGTCGCCTGCGCGTAGCCGGTCGCGGCGTGACCCGCGCCCTGCTCGTGGCGGACCAGCACGTGGCGGACCTTGGTGGAATCGAACAGCGGGTCGTAGACAGGAAGAATCGCACCGCCCGGAATGCCGAATACCGTGTCGACGTCGAGCTCCTCGAGGGAACGGACGACCGACTGCGCGCCGGTGACCCGCTCCGGCGGGACCTGGCGGCGGTTCGGAGTTGCGGCCGGAGCCGCGGTCGGCTGAGTGGCCGAAGGCGCTGGCTTGCGGGCCGAGGGCCCGGGCCGTGCGGTAGGTGCGCTCACCGTCTTGGTTCCTTACTGCTTGTCGTTCCAGTCCATGGGACTTGCCTGAACACAAAAAAGCCCCCGACAGCCAGTGGCTGTTCGAGGGTGGCGCGTCGCAGCTGCGAGCTGACGTAAATGACCTACAGTCGTCGGCTCAGCGCTGGACGCGCCGGCCGATTACGAGCAACTCGGTTCGATTCACGCGCTCGACGGTATGCGCGCGTGGGTCGATCAGTCAAACAGCTGACCTATGGGGTCTCATTATGTGAGACAGTGCGGTTAATCGGGTCCGTTCACCATGATGCAAGGATGTGGGTGTGTCCTCACAGCATCAGTCCGTGCCACCTGCTCGATCGTCCCACACGCCCGGCGCCGAATCGGACGCGGGTCGCGTGATCCGCGTCCCTCGGCTCGCTCACCTCGGGGTGTTCATCCTGCTGTTCTGCGTGGCCTTCGCCTTCTTCGGGTGGCCGCAGGTGCTGTGGATCCTGTTCGTCATCCCGGCCGTCGTGGTGGTGTGGATCGAGCGGACGCGGACGACCGTCTCGGACAATGGAATCGACACACGGACCCTGTTCGGTTCGCAGCACATCGACTGGGCCGACGTGCGCGGGCTGCGCATTCCCAAGCGCGGGTACCTGCAGCTGCATCTGGCCGACGACTCCGATGTGACCTTGCCCGCGGTCGGGTACAACCGGCTCGCGGATCTCGTCGCCGCCTCGAACGGACGCATCCCGGATCCGTTCGCGGAGCCCGAGGAAGAAGAGGAAGCGGACAAAGCCGAATCCACGGAATCTGTGGCGGAAACCACGGAATCTGTGGCGGAGACCACGAAGCGTGAGCCCGAAACGACCGAGCCTGAGGCTGATTCCGGCAAGTCGTAGGCGTTCCGGGGGTGCAGAGTTCTTACCGGCGGTGATCGATGTCATGGGCCGGGAGTAACGTTGAGCCCCGCCGGAAACCGTTGTGAGACGTACTTCTGGACAGTCGCTCAACAGCCCACTGCGACACGAACCGAGGACCTGACCAATGCCACCGCTTCGCTCACGCACCACCACCGCCGGCCGCAATGCCGCGGGCGCTCGCGCCCTCTGGCGCGCGACCGGTCTCACCGACTCCGACTTCGGGAAGCCGATCGTCGCCATCGCGAACAGCTACACCCAGTTCGTCCCCGGCCACGTGCACCTGAAGGACGTCGGCGAGATCGTGGCCGAGGCGGTCCGGGCGGCCGGCGGCGTGCCGCGCGAATTCCACACCATTGCCGTGGACGACGGCATCGCCATGGGCCACGGCGGCATGCTCTACTCGCTGCCCTCGCGCGAGATCATCGCCGACTCCGTGGAGTACATGGCCAACGCGCACACCGCCGACGCGCTCGTGTGCATCTCCAACTGCGACAAGATCACTCCCGGCATGCTGAATGCCGCCATGCGGCTCAACATCCCGGCCGTGTTCGTCTCCGGCGGTCCGATGGAGGCCGGCAAGGCCGTGGTCGTCGGCGGCGTCGCCCAGGCCCCGACCGACCTGATCACCGCCATCTCCGCCAGCGCCTCGCCGAACGTCAGCGAGGACGGGCTCACCGAGGTCGAGCGGTCCGCCTGCCCGACCTGCGGCTCCTGCTCGGGCATGTTCACCGCCAACTCCATGAACTGCCTCACCGAGGCGCTGGGTCTGTCGTTGCCGGGCAACGGCTCGACCCTGGCCACCCACTCGGCGCGGCGCGCGCTGTTCGAGAAGGCCGGACGGGTGATCGTGGACATCGCCACCCGCTGGTACCGTGACGACGACGCCTCGGTGCTGCCGCGAAACGTGGCCAATGCCAAGGCTTTCCACAACGCCATGGCCCTCGACGTCGCCATGGGCGGCTCCACCAACACGGTGCTGCACACCCTCGCCGCCGCGCAGGAGGGTGAGATCGAGTTCGATCTGCAGAGCATCGACGAGATCTCGCGCCAGGTGCCCTGCCTGTCGAAGGTGTCGCCCAACTCCGATTACCACATGGAGGACGTGCACCGCGCCGGCGGCATCCCGGCCATCCTCGGCGAGCTGCGCCGCGCCGGCCTGCTGAAGACCGACGTGACCACCGTGCACACCGCGTCCTTCGACGAGTGGCTCGACACCTGGGACATCCGCTCCGGCAAGGCTTCCGACGAAGCCTTCGAGCTGTTCCACGCCGCGCCCGGCGGGGTGCGCACCACGGTGCCGTTCTCCACCGACAACCGCTGGTCCTCGCTCGACACCGACGCCGAGGGCGGCTGCATCCGCGACAAGGAGCACGCCTACACCGTCGAGGGCGGACTGTGCGTGCTGCGCGGCAACATCGCGCCCGACGGCGCGATCCTCAAGACCGCCGGCATCGACGAGGACCTGTTCACCTTCGAGGGCCCGGCCGTGGTGGTCGAATCCCAGGAGGAGGCGGTCTCCAAGATCCTGGGCAAGGAGATCCAGCCCGGCGACGTGGTCGTGGTCCGCTACGAGGGTCCCTCCGGCGGCCCGGGCATGCAGGAGATGCTGCACCCCACCTCGTTCCTCAAGGGCGTCGGCCTCGGCAAGGTCTGCGCGCTCATCACCGACGGCCGCTTCTCCGGCGGCACCTCGGGCCTGTCCATCGGCCACATCTCCCCGGAGGCGGCCAGCGGCGGGTCCATCGGCCTCATCGAGAACGGTGACCGCATCCGCATCGACGTGCACACCCGCGCGCTCGAATTGCTGGTCCCCGAAGACGTTCTCGCCGAGCGCCGGGTGAAAATGGAAGCGTCCGAACGGCCTTGGCAGCCGGTGAACCGCGAGCGCCCGGTGACGACCGCGCTGCGTGCCTACGCCGCGCTCGCCACTTCCGCCGACAAGGGTGCCGTCCGGCGCGTGCCGTAATTCAAGAAAGCAAGGGAATGACAATCGAATACATCGGCAAGGCCGACTCCATGCTTGCCGACTACACGGCCATGCTCCAGCGGTCGGACGCCCGCAACGCCGAAGCGAAAGCGCTGCTCGCCGAGGCCGAAGAGCTGGCCGCCGAAGTCCGCGAACTCGACCATGCCGAGTTCATGGCGACGCCGGACGAGCAGGTGAAGATCAGCCAGCATCGGGCGATGCTGCACCAGGAGATCGACATCAAGTCGGGACGGGTCCTCCAGCTCCACCAGGAGACCTTCCAGGAATGGGAATCCTGGACCACGCGTCAGTGGTGAAAGGTGGTGGGGGGCAAGCCCCCCACGCCTCAGAAGGTCGATGAACCTTCACACGTCTACAAGGAAACGGCCGGATCGATCCGTTGGGATCGGCCCGGCCGCTCTGCGTTCGGGGGGGTTAGTGCAAGCCGGCTATGCCGGTCAGGGGGTTGCCGCCGTGGAGGTAGATGTAGGTGAGGAGGGCGGCGGCTATGGCGGCTATGAAGGCGGCGAAAGAGCCCCAGAAGGGTCTGGTGGCCCAGCCTCGATTGCGGTCGAGGGAGAGGCGGCCCGGGCCGGTGAGGAGGAGGGCGGTGGTGATGCCTACCAGGATCGAGTCGAGTTCCACCGAGTTGCCCTTGGCGGTGTATTGGAAGCCGGGGACCATGCCTTGCTTCCACATCCAGGCGTCGAGGATGACGGCGAGGAGGGCGCCGGCGGCGAGGGGGGTGGCCAGGCCGAGGGCGACCAGGATGCCACCGCCGAGTTCGCCGGTAATGAGGAGGGGGGCGGCGATGTCGACGTGTTTCCAGCCGCCGTTCTCCATGGAGGTTTTGATGCCGTCGAAGCCGGGGCCGTGGAACCAGCCCACGGACTTCTGCAGGCCGTGGTAGACGAAGGTGCCGCCGATGACCAAGCGCAGCAGCAGGAGTCCGAGGTCCAGGGTGCCGCGGCGGTCGTCGCGGCGGCGGACGCGGCCGTTGCTCTCGACGGGGCCGGCGGGCGCCGGCGGGATGCTGGCGAAGGAGTAGGCAGGGGACGGCTCGGTGGTGGTGGTGCTGTCGGCCGTGCCGGGGATGGCGTTCTTGACCTGGGAGTAGAGCGGGACCTCCGGGTCGAGACCGAGTTCCTCGTCGGTGCGGGGCAGTTTCTCGGTGGTCTGGACGCCGGACGTGGCGGGAAACTGTTCGGTCGGCGAATCGAAGGGGCTGCGGACCGGTCCACCGGCCGGTCGCGGTGCGGCGGGCGGCAGGTCGCCCGCCACGGCGGACTCGTTCGGCTTGTCTGTCACCCGGGTCAGAGTATTAGCCGGGACCGCTCGGCACATCACAGAACGCGGGCGTGTCCGCCGTCCGATTCGCGCCACGGCGAAGGATTGGGACACCCCGTCCGAGCGTGGACGGCAGGTTTTCCGTAACGTCTCAACCATGAGTTTGGTTGCCGCTGGCCGTGTCAGGGTGGGTGCACGGAGTGTTGTGCTGGGCGTGACGCTCGGCGCCGTGCTGCTGTCCGGCTGCGCCCGCTTCGACGATCGTGCCTCGAGCCCGTTCACCACGGAGCCGACCTGGCAGGACGCCGAACCCAACACCACCACCCCCAAGGCCCCGCCGACCAATGCCAAGCGCCCGGATCTGCCGTGTGTGGATCCCGATCTGGCCGTCGTGGTCTCGTGCCTCGACACCACCGCGGGCCTGGTGGCGCTGCCGGATGGCGGGAGCGCGCTGGTGGCCGAACGCACCACGGGACGCATCCTGAAGGTGATCGCCACCGACGAGGGTGAACCGCCCGCGCCGATCGAGATCGCCAAGCTGGATGTGGATCCGGCCGGGGACGGCGGCCTCACCGGTCTGGCGCTGTCGCCCACGTTCACCGAGGACGGACTGATCTACGCCTATGTGACCACCGGCGGCGACAACCGGGTGGTGCGCATCTCCACCGACGGCGGCGTGCCCAAGCCGATCCTGACCGGAATCCCGAAGGGAGCCAACGGCAATCGCGGTTCCATCGATTTCGCGGCGCAGAACCGCATGCTGGTGCTGACCGGCGACGCCGGCAATCCGTCGCTGGCGGCGGACACCAATTCGATGGCCGGCAAGCTGCTCAGCATCAACTCCCCCGCGCCCGGCGCCGCCGCCGACGTGGTGGTGACCGGCATCGGTGTGGCGGGCGGGGTGTGCTCGGACGGCAAGGACTCCATCTGGATCACCGACCGCACCGCCACCGAGGACCGGCTGCAGCGGGTCGGCCCCGACGGTGTCGCGGTGAAGGCGTGGACCTGGCCCGATCACCCGGGTGTGGCGGGCTGTGCCGCCGCCTCGGACGGTGTCGCGATCTCCATGACCAACCAGAAGGCGCTGGCTCTCGCCACGGCCGACAAGAACACGCACGCGGTGACCGCGGCGCCGGCGCTGCTGGCACAGGACAAGTACGGTCGTCTCGACGGCGCGACCCTCGGCGGGGACGGCAATATCTGGGTCGGCACCGTGAACAAGCCCGACGGCAGTCCCAATCAGTACGACGACCGCGTCGTGCGGATCCCGCCGCCGTCCGCGGGCCAGGGCAACGGACCGGACTAGCCACCGGATGCCACTGCGGCGCACAGCGAAAGCTGTGCGCCGCAGTCCTTTTCAGAGCAGTTGAGGATGCCGCCGGAGCGGAGCCGGGCCCGAACCGTTCACACGGCAGCGGCGACCGGCATCTGCAGTTCCACGACCCAGCCATCCGAAGTCGGATCCTCCGGCGCATCGAGGTAGACCTCACGGATGGGAGCGCAAGGGGCGTAACGGTTCTCGTCGGCCCAGCGGCCCATCGCCTCGAAGGACACGCACAGCTCGGCCAGCTTGCCGCGGTGCACGAGGGTGGCGGCCTGCGAAATCTCCGGCAGCAGACGCAGATCGAAGGCGGTGCCCGGCGCGGCGGTGCCCGCGACCTGGTGCGCGACATGCACGCGCAGGCCCTCGTCCAATTCCTCGTAGTACACGACCGGCGCGCCGGCGATGGTGAGGCCGGCTTCCGGGATCGCCTTCCCGAGCCGGGCGTAGAGCCGCTCGATGATCGGGCCCACCGCGGCCTCCCCGGATTCGGCCGCGACATCGCTCATTTCGGCGACCAGCGTGGCGGACAGTGGCTTCACGACGATTTCCTGCTCGGGCATGACGCCCTCCTTCTCGATACGCAGGAGCCTCGCCTCGACGCTCAGGAGCCGTGCGGTGTCCGCGGCCAACTGATTGGCCAACTGCGCGCGCCGCAGTTGCAGCATGCCGTGCAGTCGTTCCGCGGACAGCTGCCCGTCGAGCATCTCGGCCACCTGTTGCAGGGTGAAGCCGAGATCCTTCAACGCGACGATGCGGTTGAGCCGTGCGAGCTGATCGGCCGCGTAGAACCGATAGCCCGAGCACGGATCCACCTCGGACGGCGGGAGCAGTCCGATCTCGTCGTAGTGGCGCAGCATGCGCACCGACACCGACCCGAACCTGGCGAAGTCTCCGATACTGAACATGACTCCTCCAGGTGTAGGACCTCACACGGTGTGAGGGTCAAGCCCGGTGGCTAGCCTTCGACACCGCAGGCGGCCAGGACCAGTTCGCGGACGCGGGCCGCGTCGGCCTGGCCGCGGGTGGCCTTCATGACGTCGCCGACGACCTTGCCGGCGGCCTGAACCTTGCCGGAGCGGATCTTCTCGGCGATGTCCGGGCTGGCGGCGAGGGCCTTCTCGACCTCGGCCTGCAGGGCGGAGTCGTCGGAGACCATGCCGAGGCCCTTGGCCTCGACGATCTGGCCCGGCTCGCCCTCGCCGGCGAGGACGAAGTCGACGACCTGCTTGGCGACCTTGTTGTTGATGGTCTTGGCGTCGACCAGCCCGGCCACCTCGGCGACCTGCTTCGGGGTGATGGGCAGGTCCTCGAGCGCTGAAACATTGCGCTCCTTGGCCTTCTCGGTCAGGTAGGCGACCCACCAGGAGCGGGCGGCGTCGACCGAGGAACCGGCGTCGACGGTCGCGATGATCAGGTCCAGCGCACCGGCGTTGACCAGGTCGCGGAACACCTCGTCGGACAGGCCCCAGTCGGACTGGATGCGGGCGCGGCGCAGCCACGGGTACTCCGGAATCGTGCCGCGCAGCTCCTCGACCCAGGCGGCGTCGGGCGCGATGGGCTCGAGGTCGGGCTCCGGGAAGTAGCGGTAGTCCTCGGCGGTCTCCTTGACACGTCCGGCGGAGGTGGTGCCGTCGGTCTCGTGGAAGTGGCGGGTCTCCATGAGGATCTCGCGGCCGGAGGCCAGCACGGCGGCCTGCCGGCGCATCTCGAAGCGCACCGCGACCTCGACGCTGCGCAGCGAGTTCACGTTCTTGGTCTCGGTGCGGGTGCCGAATTCCTTGGCGCCCTTGGGCATCAGCGACACGTTGGCGTCGCAGCGCAGCGAGCCCTGCTCCATCTTCACGTCGGAGACCCCGAGGGACTTGAGCACCTCGCGCAGCGCGGTCACATACGCGCGGGCCACCTCGGGCGCGCGCTCGCCCGCACCCTGGATGGGCTTGGTGACGATCTCGATGAGCGGCACACCCGCGCGGTTGTAGTCGAGCAGCGAGTGCGAGGCGCCGTGGATGCGACCGGTCGCGCCACCGACGTGCAGCGACTTGCCGGTGTCCTCCTCCATGTGGGCGCGCTCGATGTCGACGCGGAAGACCGTGCCGTCATCGAGCACCACATCCAGGTGGCCGTTGGTGGCGATGGGCTCGTCGTACTGGCTGATCTGGTAGTTCTTCGGCTGGTCCGGGTAGAAGTAGTTCTTCCGCGCGAACCGGCCCCACGGGGTGATGGAGCAGTTCAGCGCGAGCCCGATGCGGATCGCGGACTCGACGGCCTTCTCGTTCACCACCGGCAGCGAGCCCGGCAGGCCCAGGCACACGGGGCACACCTGGGTGTTGGGCTCGGCGCCGAATTCGGTCGGGCAGCCGCAGAACATCTTGGTCGCGGTGCCCAGCTCGACGTGTACCTCCATGCCGAGCACCGGTTCGTACCGGTCGATGACATCGGAGTAGTCCATCAAGTCCACGGTCGCTGCGCTCATGCGCTCCATCCTATTTACCCCCCGATCAGTCCACGGCGATGGCCTCCACGATGGGCAGCCGGGCCGCGCGCAGGGCGGGGGGAATGGCACCCAGCAGGGACAGTCCGAGCGCGATGAAGGCGTAAGCGACCAGCAGTGGGCTGGGCTGATAGCGGATGTCCATGGCGATGGCATGCCCGAGCGCGACGGTGGCCAGGTAGTGCACGGCCGAGCCGACCGCCAATCCGAGTGCGGCGCCGGTCACTCCGATGCCGGCGGCCTCGGTGAGGACGGCGCGCAACAGGAAGCGGCGGCTGGTGCCCATGGCCCGCAGCACCCCGAGTTCGCGCCGGCGGTCGAGCACCGACAGCATCAGCGTGTTGAGCAGCGCGACCGCCGACACCACGACCACGATCCAGAGGATGGCCGAGCTGATCGAGGTGCCCTGCCGGACGCTGGACGAAATCGCGGTCACCGCAGCGCGTCCGGTGCTGACGTGGATATCGGCCGGTACCGCGGCGCGCACGGCCGCCATCACCGCGGCAGGGTCCGCGCCGGGCGCGAAGTCGATGCCGATGATGGTTTCGCCCGGCCGCTGATACCACTCGCGCAGGATGTTCAGGTCCAGCACCACCACGCCCGCGATGGCGGAGAAGTAGGGCACCACCTTCAGCACCTGCACGTGGTGTTCACCGGTCGGGGTGGGCAGGGTCAGGTCGGAACCTTCGTGCACGCCGAGCGAGCGGGCCACGTCCCGGGAGATGACGACGCCCTCGCCCGCGGCCATGCGCGCCTGCTCGGCCTGGCTCACGCTGTCCAGCACCGAGGTTCGCGCCACGCCGCCCTCGTAGGCCTGCAGCATGACGCGGCCGCGGCCCAGGGTCGCGAAAGCCATCTGGGCCGAACCGACACCGCCGACGCCGGGGATGGCGCTCAGTTTCTGCTTCAGGTCGGACGGCAGCAGCGGCCCGGTCGGGAACTGTTCCATGGCGGTCGGGCTGACGAACACGTCGGTGCGGGCCAGGCCCTCGAAGCTGTCGGTCGCGGCGCTGACCATATTGCGGCTGGCATTGCCGATGGCGACGATGGCGGTCACGCCGATCATGACGGTCATGACGGTGGCCCACACCCGGCGCGGGGCGCGTTCGATGGTGGTGGCGCCCAGGGCGCCGGGCGCGCCGAAGAGCCGGGCCACCGCGGCGACCACGCGCACGATGGGTTCGGTGGCGGCGAAGCACAGCACGACCGCGCCGGCGATGGACAGCGAGATCGCCCCGATGGAGAGCCGGCCCAGATCCGCCTCGGCCACCACCACGGCGCCGGACACCATGATCAGGCCGAGAATCGCTGCGATCCAGCGGATCACCGGTTTCACGGTGTCGGCCGCGCCGACGCCGATGGGGGCCAGCGCCTCGATCGGCGCGACCTTGTACACCTGCCGCGCGGCGATGGCGGCCGCGGCGACGCTGGCCAGTACACAGGCCAGGATCGCCACCGGTACCGCGTACCCGGGCACCTCGTACTCGGTGCGCGATTCGACGGAGTTCACGATGGCGGCGGGCAGCTGATGGATAGCGGTGCGGCCCATGAAGATTCCGATGATGGAGCCGCTGATGGCGCCGAACAGGCCGAGGATCGCGGCCTCGGCGAGCAGATCGCGCACCACGGGCCCGCGCTTGCCGCCCATGGCCCGCAGCAGCGACAGTGTCGGGCGGCGTTGCGCCACGGCCATGCTCATGGCGTTGTAGATGAGGAACGAGGACACGATGAGCGCCGAGGC
Organism: Nocardia niigatensis NBRC 100131; assembly: GCF_000308655.1. Classification (GTDB taxonomy): domain Bacteria; phylum Actinomycetota; class Actinomycetes; order Mycobacteriales; family Mycobacteriaceae; genus Nocardia; species Nocardia niigatensis. The sequence continues at coordinate 40,815 of NZ_BAGC01000043.1, forward strand.
CGAGGAGGCCAGCGTCGAGTAGCGCACCAGCATGACCGCGCCCCCGGCCTGCGCGGTCCGCAGATCCGGATCGGCGACCACGGCCCGTCCCGCGACGGCCTTCGTGAGATCCGAACGCAGTTGGCCGATATCGGCATTCGGCGCGGCGATGATCTGCACCGAGTCCAGCCGGCCCTCCCGTCCGGTGATCTTCTGCGCCACCGGCAGCAGCGCCATCGCGATGTGCCCGCCGTTGATCTTGGCCGCCGTCGAGTCATCGATGACGCCCGCGACGGTGGCGGTCACGGTGCCGAGCTGGAACTTGTCGCCCTCCTGATAGCCCATGGCGGAGCCGACCAGGACGCCGTTGCTGACCGTGAGCAGCTTGCTCGCCTGATCGGTCACCGTCCCGCCGAGGTCACTGCCCAGCTGGGCGGCGGACGGGTCCGCGCCGACCAGCAGGGCGCGATTGTCGTCGGCCCCGATGGACTGACGCACCATCGGCACCGCCGTGCCGACCCCGGGCACGGACCGGATCTGTTGCAGCAGTTGCTGATCGAAGCCCGCGTCGGTGATGCCGCTGACCTCGAGCACCGCCTTGCCACCCAGACTGTGGGTGAGCTTGTCCACCGAGCCGGTGATGGAGCCGGAGATGCTGAACACCGAAACCAGCAGTCCCGCGGACACTCCCATCACCACCATGGCCATGGTGGTGCGGCCGCGGTGGGCGAAGAGCTCGCCGATATTGAACAGCCGTAGCCGGTCCAGGGCAGCGCGAATCATGCGTGCACCGCCCCGGCGTCATCGGCGGCGACTTCGGGAGCCGAGCCGTTGCGCCCTGGTTCAGGAACAGTGCGGACCTCGCCGTCGTCGCCGCGCTCGACCCGATCGATGGACCCGATCAACCCGTCGCGCAGATTGATCACCCGGTCGCAGTACCGCACCGCGCCCATATCGTGGGTCACCATGACCACGGAGTTGCCCTGCTCGGTGATGTCCGCGAGCAGCTGCAGGATCGAGGCGCCGGTCTTGGAGTCCAGGTTGCCGGTCGGTTCGTCGGCCAGGATCAGGGGCGGATCCATGATCAGCGCCCGCGCCACCGCGACGCGCTGCATCTGGCCGCCGGACAGCTCGGCCGGCCGATGCTCGGCGCGTTCGCTGAGTCCCACCAGGTCGAGCAGTTCCAGCGCCCGCGGCTTGGCCTTGCGTAATCCGGTGCCGTCCAGCAGTTTCGGGATGGCGACGTTCTCCCAGGCGGTCAGCGTGGGCAGCAGGTTGAAGAACTGGAAGACGAAACCGACGCGGTGCCGCCGGAATTCGGACTGCCGGTCGTCGTCCAGGTCGCCGATCTCCTTGTCCTGGAAGCGAATCGACCCGGTGTCCGGCGAGTCCAGCGCTCCGAGCAGGTGCAGCAGCGTGCTCTTGCCCGAACCGGACGGCCCGACGATGGCGGTGAACTCCCCCGCCTCGATGCGCAGGCTGATCCCGTCCAGGGCGCGCACGGTCTGCTCGCCCACCCGGTATTCCTTGGTGACGTCGGTCAATTCCAGCATTGGTCGTTCCCCTCTGATGATCAATACCCGCCGGTGTCTATCAGCTGGCCAGCGCTCGCGCACGCGGACGGGCGAAATACAACCGGTCGGTGTCGTAAGTGTCGAGGATCGCGCGCAGCGCCGGCTGCTCGGCGCACAGCTCCGCGTACACCTCGACCGCCAAAGCACCCTTCTCCATTGCGTTTTCCATTTTCACGGTCAAGTGGTTCTCCCAGCGATTGCGCAGCGCGAGCAGCACGCCGCCGGGGCCGCCGAACAGTCGCTCCAGCTCCGGGAGATTGTCGAACAGCTTGGGATCAGCGGGATTTCGGGCCGCGCGATCGAGAACGATGTGCAGGATGTCGGTACGAGCGTGGAAGTCTGCCCAGGACATGGCCCCCAACCTTTCGTTGTGCGCGCACCTCATCGGGGGTGGGCGCGTGTGCCGTTGTCCCCAAACTACGATCGCCGCGATGCCCCTGTCGTCGTGCCGGGGACGCGACTTGACCTCCTACTCCGGTAGGAGACGTGCCCCTGCCGCCGGACGATGTACGCGGTCTGTTCCGACGGATAGCCTTGCAGAATGAACGTGACCGGCGCCACCCCCGATGCGGTCGGGCAGGCGTTACGGGAGTTACGGGAGTGGCTGCACGAGACCGGTGTCCGATCCCGGGAGTACGTGCGCAACCCGGTCCGCGAGTACCGGCGCTGGGTGGAGGAGACCGGCTTCGACTACCCGGTCTCGATGGTGGTGCTGGTGGACGTGATGCTGTACACCGTCAGCACGATCGCCTTCGCCCAGCGGGTGGCCGCGGGATACTTCCCCAGCGTCTTCGCCCTGTCCGCGCTGCTGGTCGTCTACCTCACCGGACCGCCGTGCGTGGTGCTCAACCTGCCTCCGCGCCCGGTGCTGCTCGCCGGGCTGACCATCGCGGCGGTAGCGTTGTTCCTGGTCCAGCCGGTACCGCTGGACGTCTCACCGATACTCCTGATCGTGGTGACCGGCGAGGTCGCGGCCATCACCCGCACGGCCGTGAGCACGGCGGTCGCCCTGGCCATGTTCGCGGAGATCATGTTCTTCGGATACCTCGGCCATATCGACGGGCTGACCTGGTTCGCGCTCGGCATCCTCTTCGGCTGGTTCACCGGGCAGCTACTGAACTACCAGCGCCGCTACCTGTATCAGGAGCGCGACTATCAGGAGGTCCGCGCGCTGCAGGCCGCCGACGAGGAACGCCGGCGCATCGCCCGCGAGGTGCACGACGTGATCGCGCATTCGCTGAGCATCACACTGCTGCACGTGACGGCGGCCCGGCACGCGCTGCAGACCGACCAGGACGTGGACGAGGCCGTGGACGCGCTGTCCGACGCCGAACGCCTGGGCCGCCAGGCCATGGCCGACATCCGGCGCACCGTGGGCCTGCTCGGCGCGCCGTCGGCCACGGTCGCTCCGGAGCCGGGCCTGAACGACATCGACGATCTGGTCTCCGATTTCCTGCGCGCGGGGGTGGAGGTCGACTACCGCATCGAGGGCGACCGGTCCGCGGTCACCGCCGCGGTGGGACTGGCCATGTACCGGATCTGCCAGGAATCCCTCGCGAATGTCGCCAAGCACGCCCCGGGCGAGCGCGCCCGCCTGCGAATCCGGCTGCGCCCCAAGTACATCGACATCGCGGTCGCCAATACACTGGCCGCCGGGGCGGGTCAGCGCACCGGGAACGGCATGGGGATCTCCGGCATGCGGCAACGCGTCGCACCCCTGGCCGGACGGTTCACCGCGGGCCCCGACAAAGACGGCTGGCGGGTGCACGCCCGCATCCCGCTGACCGGCGGCGTGTCCTGCCCGGTCAATGCGGTCGAGGACCATCTGCAGGCCATCCTGGAATCGATGAATCACAAAACGCCCCAGGAGGGTACGTGAGCGACCGTTCGGACGACGAGCTGATCGGCGTGCTCGTCGTGGACGATCAGGAACTGGTGCGCGGCGGACTCCGCCGAATCCTGCGCCGACGGGACGGCTTCCTGGTGAGCGAATGCGCGGACGGGGACGAGGTGCCCACCGCCGTCACCGCGCACCGACCGGACGTGGTGCTGATGGACCTGCGGATGAAACGGATCGGCGGCATCGAGGCAACCCGGACGCTGCGGACGGCCGCGGACGCGCCACCGGTCCTCGTGCTCACCACCTTCGACGACGACCAGTTGCTGTCCGGTGCCCTGCGGGCGGGCGCCGCCGGATTCATTCTCAAGGACTCTCCCGCCGAGGATCTGATCCGCGCGGTCCGGACCGTCGCCGCCGGCGGCTCCTGGCTCGACCCGACGGTGACGCCGCAGGTCCTGACCACCTACCGGTCGGCCCGTCCCGCCCCCGCGGCCGACGGCAATCGCCTGTCCGAGCTGACCGTTCGCGAACTCGAGGTGCTCGAGCTGATCGGCCGCGGCCGCCTCAACGCTGAGATCGCGCGCACACTCGGTATCTCGGAGGTAACGGTGAAGAGCCACGTGGGACATATCTTCGGGAAGCTCGGGTTACGCGACCGTGCCGCGGCCATCGTCTTTGCGTTTGACCACGGCGTAGTGGCACCGGGAGAATCCACCCTCTAAAGGTGGGTCGCGGGTCCTCGTCTGCTTCCCTCCGAGAGTTGGAGGTTGGACGGGGTGGATGCACCGCCATCGCGGGCCGGAAGCAGGTTCGGGCCGTACGAGTTGCGCTCGCTGCTGGGCAGGGGCGGCATGGGAGAGGTCTACGAGGCCTACGACACCTCCAAGGATCGGGTCGTCGCGCTCAAGCTGCTACCGGAAGAACTCGCGAAGGATCCCTCGTACCAGGAGCGTTTCCGCCGGGAGTCGCAGGCGGCGGCCCGGCTGGCGGAACCGCACATCATCCCCATCCACGACTGGGGCGAGATCGACGGTGTGCTCTACATCGACATGCGGCTGGTGCGCGGGCAGGATCTGCGGTCGCTGCTGGACCGCTTCGGCCCGCTGCCGCCGCTGCGTGTCATCGGGATCATCGAGCAGATCGCCGCGGCGCTGGACGCCGCCCACTACTCGGGCCTGGTGCACCGGGACGTCAAACCCGCCAACATCCTGGTAACCGATGCGGATTTCGCATATCTCGCGGACTTCGGAATCGCACGGGCCGAGGGCGACTCCACCATCACGATGACCGGCACGGCCGTGGGCTCCTACGCCTATATGGCCCCTGAGCGCTTCGACGCCGGGCCGGTGTCCGGGCGCGCCGACATCTACTCGCTGGGCTGCGTGCTGCACGAGTGCCTCACCGGCGCCAAGCCCTTCCCGGCGCAGAACATGAGCGTGCTGATCCGCGCGCATCTGTCGGAGCCGCCACCGCTGACGAGCATGCTGCACACGGGGATTCCGCCCGCGCTGGATGCCGTGGTCGCCAAGGCGCTGGCCAAGGATCCGAACGCCCGATTCTTCACCGCCGGTGAATTCGCCCGGGCCGCCCGAGCGGCGCTGGCCGGCGGTCAGCCGGTACCCCCGTCCGGCGAACCGCCCCGGCCGGGCCGGACCGTGCCGCCGGGTCCGCCCGTCGGCCCGCCCCCGACCACCGTGCTGCCGACCGGCGGGCCCGCGGGCCCGCCGACCACCGTCATGCCCGGCGGGACGGCCACCGCGGGCCAGGGTGGCCGGAATGCCGACCCCACTGTGCGGCCGTCCGATCCGACCGCACGCCCCTCCGAACCTCCGGTGCGGCAACCCGGTTCCGGGCTCGGGCTGAACACCGGGCAGATCCCGGCCTACATCACCGGGTCCTTCCCGGCGGCCGAGGAACCCTCGCCCACCGGTGAGCTGCCGGTCATCCTGCCGTCGGATCCGACCCGGGTGCGGGTCAGCGACTTCCACTACACGCCGCTGCCGGCCGACGCCCACCAGCAGGCGGTCTGGGGCCACGCCCAGGCGCAGCAGCGGGACTTCCCGTACGCGCCGGCGCCGGATCCCGCGCTGTACCCGACCGCGGATCACCCCATCGTCCAGCCGCCGCCCCGCGAGCCGGGGAAGCGGCGCAAGGCCAAGTCGATCGCGGCGCCGCTGTCGATCGGCGTGCTGGTGGTGGCGGCGGCCGCCATCGCCGGCGCGGTGGGCTGGCAACTCCTCGACCGCCCCGGCAACGAAGCATCCATATCGACGGCACCACAGGGTGTTCCGGGCACCACCGCCCCGCGCTCGCAGCAGCCGAGCACGGCCGCGGCGACCCCGGCGCCCACCACTGTGCAACTGCCGGCCGGATCGACGTCGTGTCCACCGGTGTACGCGACGCTCGGCGGCTACGCCAACTCCGCGATCGGAAACACCGTCACGACTTGTCCTTTCGCGGAAGCGGTCCGCCGGGCTTATGCCGACGCGACTTCGGGCGGGCCGGCTTCGGCAGTTAGTGTGGTGGCAGTGAGCCCGGTGACCGGCCGGTCTTACACGATGAACTGTACGGCCGCAGGCAAATTGGTGACCTGCGTCGGCGGTGAGAACGCGGTGGTGTATGTCTACTGATCCAATTCCGGCCTGTCGCAAGAGATTCGTGCACGGGCTGGCGCTGGCGGCTGTCCTGGCAGTCTCGGCGTGCAGCGCGAATCTCGGTGCCGCACATCGCGCTTCGGCGCATTCGGATGGGATCAGGCCGGTCGGCGACAGCGCCGCGCTGCCGGTCCCGAGCATGATCGGCCCGGATCTGCCGGAGCTGTTCGGGCTGCCGAAATCCGTAGCGTTCGCAGCGGATTTCAATGATCTGAAGGCCACTCTGGACGGTCGCGTCGGCGTGGCCGTCATGCCCGTCGGCGGCGGCGACGTGACCCAGCTGGGTGAGTGGACCACCGGCATCGCCTGGTCCACCATCAAGGTGCCGCTGGCGCTCGCCGCGCTGCGCCACGATCCGGTGGGCATGCGCTCCACCGCCGAGGCCGCCATCACCTTCTCCGACAACGATGCGGCACAGACCCTCTGGTCCTCGCTGGGCACCGGCAGCGAGGCCGCCGACGCGGTCGAGGCGGTGCTGCGCGAGGCCGGCGACACCACCACGGACGTCGCCGCTCGCCACACCAAGCTGGCCGCCCTGGAGTCCGACGATCTGCTCGCCTTCGGCGCCACCGACTGGTCGCTTTCCGATCAGGTGCATTTCGCGTCGCGGCTGCCCTGCCTGCCGCGCGCCAATTCGGTGGTCTCGCTGATGAGTGAGATCACCCCCAGCCAGAGCTGGGGCCTGGGCCGGCTCATCGGCGCGGAATTCAAGGGCGGCTGGGGTCCCGACGACGATACCGGCAAGTACACCGTCCGCCAGTTCGGGCTGGTCCCGACGCTGAACGGACCGGTGGCGGTGGCGCTGGCGGCCGAGCCCACCTCGGGCAGTTTCGACGACGCCACCGACATGATGGACAAGCTCGCGCTGCTGGTCGGCGACCATCTACCGGACCTGCACGGCGGACTCTGCTCGCGCTAACACATTCGGCGCGAATCCGGGCCAAAATGCCCGGTACGCACGCCGAATCGGGCAAATAGTGGCGAAAAAGGCCCATACCCACCGCATTTGACCCCCACTGCCCCGACGCACAACAATCCTTGCGATTGACGGGTCCAGGTGTGTCCGCTAGGAACAGGGAACGCACCGGAACCGGGGCGGATGGAGGTTACTGGTGCAGGCACCGATTACACGCGGACGGCGATTCGCCCGTTCCGCCGGTCGCGGCGCCCTGGTGCTGCTGTTCGGCACGCTCACCGCGTGCAGCAGCCAACCGGTCCTGGTCCCGGACAAGACGACCATGGTGGCGGCGCCCGCGTCGCCCGCGGCCACCACGGTCCTCGCCCTGCCCGGCACCCTGGCCTGGGATTTCACCAATGACCTGAAGCCGGAACTGACCGGCAAGGTCGGGCTGGCCGTGATGCCGGTGGGCACCGATCGGGTGCTGGCACTGGGCGATTGGAGCACGGGCCCCGGCTGGTCGACCATGAAGGTCCCGCTGACGCTGGCCGCGCTGCGCAAGAACTCCGGCAATCAGGTCGCGGCCGTGAACGCGATCGAGTACTCCGACAACAGCGCCGCCGACACCCTCTGGCAGTCGCTGGGCACCCCCGAGGTCGCGGCCCAGACCGTCCAGGACGTGCTACGCGAGGGCGGCGACGCCGACACCACGGTGCCCGCCACTCGCGCCCGCGCCGACTACTCCGCCTTCGGTCAGGCCGACTGGTCGCTGGCGAATCAGCTGAAATTCGCCGCCAAACTCCCCTGCCTGGCGCAATCCGACGTCGTCACCTCGCTGATGGGCAAGATCAGCTCCACCCAGCGCTGGGGGCTGGGCAATCTGGACGGCGCGATCTTCAAGGGCGGCTGGGGGCCCGATCCGAGCGGCAACTACCTGGTCCGGCAGTTCGGGCTGATCCCCGTGGACGGCGGCCAGATCGCGATCGCGGTTGCCACCCAGCCCAATTCGGGGTCCTTCGATGACGGCACCGTCATCCTCACCAAGATCGCCACCCTGATCGGCAAGCACCTCGACGAGCTCAAGGGCGGTACCTGCGCCGCCGGCTAGCGGAAACCGTAACCCGGGGTTCACGGGGGCGGGGATCACAGGCGGCCGAACTCAGGGCAAGATGGGCATCATGCGCATCGGAGTCTTGACCGGAGGCGGAGACTGCCCAGGCCTGAATGCCGTGATCCGTGCTGTCGTTCGTACCGCGAACGGTCGGTGGGGGGATGCCATCGTGGGCTTCCAGGACGGCTGGCGCGGCCTACTCGAGGATCGCAAGATCCAGATCCTCAACAACGACCGCACCGATCGCCTGCTCACCAAGGGCGGCACCATCCTCGGCACCGCACGCACCAACCCGGATGTGCTGCGCGCCGGACTCCCCCGTATCAGGCAAACCCTCGACGACAACGGCATCGACGCGCTCATCCCCATCGGCGGCGAGGGCACCCTGACGGCCGCCTCGTGGCTGGCCGACGAGGGCGTGCCCGTGGTCGGCGTGCCCAAGACCATCGACAACGACATCGACTGCACCGACACCACATTCGGCCACGACACCGCAGTCTCCATCGCCACCGAGGCCATCGACCGGATCCACACCACGGCCGAGTCCCACCAGCGCGTCATGCTCGTCGAGGTGATGGGCCGGCACGCCGGCTGGATAGCCATCAACTCCGGCATCGCCTCCGGCGCGCATCTCACCCTGGTGCCCGAGGTGCCGTTCGACGTGGACGAGGTCTGCGCCATGGTGAAACGCCGCTTCCAGCGCGGGGATTCGCACTTCATCTGCGTGGTGGCCGAGGGCGCGCACCCCGACCCCGGCTCCATGACCCTGCGCGACGGCGGCATCGACGAATTCGGGCATGTGCGGTTCACCGGGGTGGCCCAGCAGCTCGCCCCGGAGATCGAGCGGCGCATCGGCAAGGAGGTCCGGGTGACGGTACTCGGGCATGTGCAACGCGGCGGCACACCTACCGCGTACGACCGCGTGCTGGCAACGCGTTTCGGCGTGCATGCCGCGGAAGCCGTGCACGCCGCGCGATTCGGGCAGATGGTGGCGTTGCGCGGCACCGAGATCGAGCTGGTGGCGCTGTCGGAGGCCACCAAGCAGCTCAAGCTGGTGCCGCCGGATCGGTACCGGGAGGGGGCCGCCTTCTTCGGCTGAGCCCGAACACCCTTCGGCATACGGCCCTCGCACCTGCTGGTGCGGGGGCCTTTTCACGTCACGGGTCCGGGATGGCCCGCGCGGTGCTGGGCTCGGTCCTCGCGGTGCTGGGCTCGGTCCTCGCGGTGCCGGGCTCAATCCTCCCGGTGCCCGGGCTCAATCCTCGCGGTGCTGGGCGTAGTGGCGGGCAGCGCGGGCGCGGTTGCCGCACGCCACTGAGCACCACTCCTGGCGCGGATGCGATTTCAGGAAGTACCGCACGCAGCGCGGGGCCGGACACGTGCGAATCTGGGCGGCCTCCGGGCCGGAGAAGAACTCGATGGTGGCGTCGGCCAGTCCGGCCATGACGGTGCCCAGGTCATCCGAGGTCAGCAGCCGGGGTTCGGCATGGGGGCCGGTGTCGTCCCAGGCCAGCAGCCGCAGGGCGGGGGCGGCCGCGCGGTTGACGGCGGCCAGCGCGTCCGGGAAGGGCGGCAGCACGGCAGCGTCGGCGGAGCTGGGCGGCTCGGGCGCAACGTATTCCGCGAACAGCGCGCGCACGTGCTGGCGCAGCTCGACCAGCGCGGCGCGCTCGTCCTCGGTGGGCAGGTAGGCCTCGAGGTCCAGGTACGCACCGACATTCGCGGCATTGGCGACGAGCCACTCCCGGGTGGATTCGCGGGTGCCGAAGGCGTCCGTCAGGCCACGGCTGGTGGCGCGGATGGTGTTCGCCAAACGGAGCGCCAAGGGATCGACCATAGCCACATTCTAACGGGTATTGCGCTTTCAATCCATGATGTTCTAACGTATGAAATCACAATCTTCCGTTAGAAAAATGAGGACGCCATGATCACCCCGATCGAGAACGCACCCCTGCTGGACGAGGTCAAGAAGCGGATGGGCCGGGTCCCGAACATGACCAAGGTGATGGCCAACGCGCCCGTGGTACTGGAGGGTTACCTCGGGCTGTCCGGCGCGCTGAAGAAAGGCGCGCTGCCCGCCCAGACCTCCGAGCGCATCGCCCTCACCGTCGGCGCGGCCAATGACTGCGGCTACTGCGTCGCGGCGCACACCTTCACCGGCAAGCGGGTCGCCAAGCTCAGCGACGCCGAGGTGGAGGCTGCCAAGGGCGGCACCTCCGCGGACCCGAAAGAGGCTGCGGCCGTGGCCTTCGCCCGCGAACTGACCGAGAGCCGGGGCAAGGCCGATCCGGCCGCCGCGCTGGCCGCGGGGTGGACGCAGGAGCAGGTGCTCGAAATCGTCGCCCTGGTCGCCCTGCAGACCCTGACCAACTACGTCAACAAGGTCGGCGAGACCGAAAACGACTGGCCCGCCGCGTAATCTGTCTCATTCCTGGCGTGGTCGGCCCCCTCGGGAGCCCCGCGCGGATCCTTAAGGTCGGAATCATGAACGCCGTCAAGACCACCAGCCTCGTCGACGCGCGGGTGCTGCGCAGCCTGCTCCACAACGGCATCGTCATCCGGGCGGTGGCGCTGGCCGTCGCCACCATCGTCCTGCTCGCCATCCACCACCCGACCTGGGTGCCCTACTCGGTGAGCATCTACGCCATCTGGAACGCCGCCGCCGTCACCCTCAACTCCGCCCGCGCCGCCACCGCGCGCGCGGCCTGAATCCCCTGTGCCGCCACCGGACTCCGCCGGGCGAGGTTCAGTAGTCGAACCGCCCGGCGGACACGGCGGCGGTGAAACGATCCCAGTCCGCCGGCGGGAAGATCAACGCCGGACCGCTGGGGTTCTTGCTGTCCCGGACTCCGACGCCACCGGACAGGAAGGCGACTTCCACGCATTCCTTCGCACCGGTGCTGCGGGCGCTCTTGAACCACCGGACGCCGGGTTCGACGGTCACGTCGCGTACTCCTTCGCTACCCTCCGCAGGAGGTCTCTGCTGGTCGTCTCGTCCAGCGCGGCGCGCTGAATCGCTTGGTACGCCTCGCGGTATCGGTCGACCGCGGCTCGCTTCTCCAGGTAGAGGTCGCCGAGGAAGTTCTCCAGGTAGACGACCGTGGGTTCGACACTCCGGTTGCCCGCGTCCCGGCCGAAGTCCAGGATCACGAACGGGCCGACGGTGTGGCCGATCGGTACGCCCGCCGAGAAGGGTAGTACACGAACAGCGATCGACGGCAGTGTCGACATGTCGGCGACGCGTCGCAGCTGCGCGGCCATCACGTGCGGGCCGCCGACAACGCGATGCAATGCGGTTTCGTGCACCACGACGTCAAAGGAGGCCGGACTTCGCTTGCGTGTCAAGAGGCTTTGACGACGGGTTTTCAACTGCACCCGGCGGTCCAGTTCGTCCCGCGCAGCATCCGGCCAGTAATCATTGATCAGCACCCGTGCGTACTCGGCGGTCTGGAACAGGCCGGGGATGATCTCCGGCTGATAGGAGACGAGGGCTCGCGCCGAAGCCTCCAGGCCCACATACACATTGAAACCCTCGGGAATCAGATCGTCGTATTCGTGCCACCAGGACTTGACGCTGGCCTGTTGCGCGAGGCCGGTCAGCGCCGAACTGAACTCGTCGTCGAAGTCGTAGATCCGGCACAATTCCCGGACATCGAGCACCCGGATCTTCTCGGCATTACCGGTTTCCAGGCGCTGCAGCTTCGATTCGCTCCACTCCATCAGCGCCGCCGCCTCGGCGATCGTCATATTGCACTGCATCCGGCCTTCCCGCAGGTATCGCCCCAGTTGACGACGCGGCAGACTCGAACCATGCTCCGACATCGAATCCTCCCCCACGAAGACGGTTTTCGCTCACTGCGAATGATGCTCCCACGCGATATGAATGCTGACCTGGCGCTTCCGGAAAGTTTCCCACCGCGCCGCGGCTTCGATTGCCGGTTCGCCGAAACGGTGCTGGACTGGAGGCGCGCCCGGTGAGAAACCGGAGCCCTGATATCTCTGGACCACTCGTCCCCGAGCCGGGCGCACCCAATTCCCGCCCCAGGCCCATCAGGCCAGGCAGATCCACAAGTTCCGCACCGTGGACAACTGCCTCGTCCGCCGCCGCGCCCGCCAAATCCTGGTCGACCGGGACCAAATGGTCCTCGGCGACCGGGCCGGTCCGAGCCCGCGACCGAAGTCCAATGGGCCCCGTAGCCCCGACCTGCCTACCCCGACACCACGACAACGGCCACGATCACCATCAGCACCAGCGCCGCCACCGCCAGCCCCAGTACCAGCAACGCGGTCAACTGCGACGCCTCTGCCCGCTGTGACGTCGGAATCAGCCCGGGCCGCACCGGATTCCCCGGATAGGGTGGACCGCCGTACCCAGGCCCACCCGGCGCCATACCCCCATAACTCGCGTATCCCGGCATCCCCGACATCGGCGCCCCGGATCCCGGTATTTCACCCCCCGAAACCGGCTCGGACACAGCGAAATCCGGCGCGGCCGGCTCGAACGTCAGCCCGCCAACGCCATCCGCCCCTCCGGCGATCTCGGTCCCACCGGGCACGAAAGCCCCCGAATTCGGATGCCGCGACACCTCGCCCGATTCATCCTCGGCGCCACCGGAATCCGCCGCCCCTGCGCCGGCACCGGACTCCGCAGCCGCGCCCGGCGGTACCCCCTCAGCAGCAGATTCCGCTCCCGTGGACCCAGAGGCTTCGCCACCGGGAACCACCTGACCCGCGTCGTCGGCTGCACCGGGTGGCGTACCAGCCGACTCCGCTTCCGCCGCAACCGCTGTCGACCCGGCCTCCTCACCCGATGCAGCGGACGGCGCAACATCCACCGCGTCGGGCTGCGCGAGCACCGTCACCGGCTCGGCGATGATCTCCTCGAAGCCGGGTGTCCCGGAAGTCCCGTCGCCACTCGGCTTCGCCATGCCCGCGTCGCCAGATTCACCGGAATCCGAATCCCCTGGCGAGACGGCTCCGGCCGGGTCGGACGAATCCTCCATCGGCGCTGCCGATCCCGCACATTCTGGCCGGCCGGTAGCCGACGCCTCGTGCGCCGTTTCGAGCCCGCCCCTTTCCACTGCGGGGGATTCATCCGGGCGGGGCGCTGAAACCACAGGCTGCGGCACGATATCCGTCGGTCGCTGCGACGCATCGTCCGTCGCCACCGGCTGTCCCTGCGGCGCAGGGTAGCCGGTGCCTGCCACAGGTTGGCCGGTTTGCGGAAACTCGCGGACGACCGGCCCGGAACCGATATGCCCCATCGGGTTCGGCTGCTGCGGTCGAGACGGGTAGCCGGACGCACCGGCGAGCTGGGGCTGCGGCGGTGCGGCGTAACCCGCGGGCGCGGGTTCCTGAGTCGATGGATAGGGCCGGACGGTCGGCCCGGAACTGACCCGATCGGTGTCCTGTGGCGTGGGGGGCACCGCTGCGCCTGGTTGCGGAGTCGGGTAACCCGAGGCGTCGGCGGGCTGTGGCGGCGGCGCGGGATAGCCCGACGGTGCGGCGGGCTGCTGCGGGGGCGCCGGGTAGCCCTGAGCGGCGGGCTGCTGGGCGCCCAGCGGTGCGGACTGTGGTTGCGGTGCGGGGTAATTGGGCGCGTGCGGGGGCGGGGGGTAGGACCCGGGCGGGATGACGGTGGCCGGGTAGCCCTGGGGTGGAACGGGGTACGCCGGGGCGGGGTAGGGCTGGGGGGCGGCGTAATTGGGCTGGGGGGCGGAGGGATTGGGGTAGGTGGGATGCTGGTGGACCGGATGCTGGGCCGGGGGGCCGGAGAGGGCTCGGCGCGCGGCCTTGGCGAAATCGGTGCAGGTGGGGAAGCGGTCGGCGGGACGCTTGGCCATGGCCTTGGTGAGGACGGCGTCCATGGCCGGGGAGAGACCGGGGCGGCGGAGAGAAACCGGGGGTGGAAGCAGCTGGAGGTGGCCGCGGATCAGTTCGGCGGGGTGGGGTGAGTCGTAGGGGCCCGCGCCGATGAGGAGCCAGTACAGGGCGCAGGCCAGGGAGTACTGGTCGGTGGCGGGGTCGAGATGGGCGCCGGTCATCTGCTCGGGCGAGGCATAGGCCAGGGTGGCGGTGAACATGCCGGCCTGGGTGAGGTGGGTGGAGTCCTCGCGCAGCCGGGCGATGCCGAAGTCGGTGAGGAAGACCCGCTCGCCGTGACCGGCCACGGCCCGCGCCAGGATGATGTTGGCGGGCTTCACATCCCGGTGCAGCACGCCCATGCCGTGCGCGTAGTCGAGCGCGCTGGCGACCCCCTCGATCACCTGCACCGCGCGCTCGGGCGGCAGCGTGGCGACATTGATGCCGGCGGCGTCCACCCCGTCCACGTACTGCATGGAGATCCACAGCATCTCGTCCTCGGTGCCGCGGTCGTACACCTCGACGATATTGGGGTGGTCCAGTCGCGCGACCAGATCCGCCTCGCGTTCGAACCGGGCGCGAATCTCCCTGTCCGCGTACAGTTCCCGATTCAGCAGCTTCAGTGCCGTCAACTTGCCCAGGCGGGGATGCCGGGCGAGATAGACCGAACCCATCCCGCCCTGACCGAGCAGTCGTTCGATGGTGAACCCGGCGAACACGTCACCGCTATTCAGCACTGGCTACGACCCCCTTCCGGTGACGTACAAGTCCGTGAGCCTACCCGTCGAAACCCTGTCCGGGCAGGTCAGCCCGGGGTCACCAGTCCGGATTCGTAGGCCAGCACCACCGCCTGCGCACGATCGCGCAGGTTCAGTTTGGTGAAGACCTTCGACACGTGCGTCTTGACCGTTTGTTCTGCGACAAAAAGGCTTTCGGCGATCTCGGCATTCGACATGCCGCGCGCCACCAGCTCCAGCACCTCACGCTCGCGCGGGGTCAGCACCGACAGCTGCGGCGCGGGCGCACGACGGGCGCGGCGGCGCGTGACATCGGCGATCAGCCGGCGTGTCACGGTCGGGGCGAGCAGCGCGTCACCGGCGGCCACCACCCGCACCGCGCGGACCAGTTCCTCGGCAGGCGCATCCTTGAGCAGGAACCCGCTGGCCCCGATGGTCAGGGCCTCATAGACGTAGTCGTCGATATCGAAGGTGGTGAGCATGAGCACCCGCACCGGCGGTTCGAAACCGGCGGAGAGGATCGAGCGGGCAGCGTCGAGCCCGTTCATCTCCGGCATGCGCACATCCATCAGCACCACATCGGGGCGCAGCCGCTTCGCCTCGGCCACAGCGATTTTCCCGTCCGCCGCGTCCCCGACCACGCTGATGTCGGGCTGCGCCGCCAGCAACGCCCCGAACCCCTGCCGCACCATCGCCTGGTCGTCGGCGATCAACACGGTTATCGCCACAGTCCCACCTCACGCACGCCACCGAGTTTGCCATGCCCCGGCCGGGACGGCCCGCGCGACGACGACTTCGCACCCCCTGCCCCAGCACGCCCCCGCGGGCCGGGCCGCGGCTCAGAAGCCGGATCCGAGCGCCCCCGCCGAACCCACCACACTCAGCGCCGCCGCCAACGGCAACCGGGCCTGCACCTCGAACCCACCGTCCGGCCGGGGCCCGGCGGTGAGCACGCCACCAACCGCGGCCGCACGGGTCTGCATCCCGGCGATACCGCTGCCGGACGTGCCCGAATGGTCGCCCGGGCGCACCGCGATCGGCCGGTCGTTCGCGACGTTCAGGGTCAGCTCGCCCGCGCAGGCGAGCTGGACCCGCACCGCCGCGCCCGGTGCGTGCCGGGACGCATTGGCCAGCGACTCCTGCACGATCCGGTAGAGCGCCAGACCCGTGGTCTCGGGCACGGCGTCGAGACTGCCGTCGACGGTCCAGGTGAGCGGCACCCCGGCCCGCTGCGCACCCTCGAGCAGGCCCGGGACGTCGGCGGCCGCGGGCTGCGGCGCGTGCTCGGGTAGCTGCCCATCACTGCGCAGCACGCCCAGCATGCCGCGAATCTCGTTGAGCGCCGCCCGCGCACCGGTGCCGATGGACTCGAATTCGGCCCGGGCCTCCGCCGACAGCCCGTTGATCCGGTAGGGCGCGGTCTGCGCCTGCACCACCACCATCGACATGTGGTGTGCCACCACGTCGTGCAGGTCGCGGGCGATACGCGCCTTCTCCTCGAGGATGGCGCGGCGGGCCCGCTCCAACTCGGTCTCTTCCTCCGATCTGAGCAGCGCCTGCCGCGACAGCACCACCCACCGGATGAGCAGACCGAACACCACCAGCCCGGTGATGGCCAGCGGCCAGCCGAACCCGGATTCGGCGAAACTGTCCCCGGTCTGGGCCATGGCGGTGGCGAACAGCAGGGACGTGGCCACCCACACCACCGCCACGATCCGGATGGGGGCGCGCACGGCCACCGCGAACACCATGGCGAACAGCACCAGGATGTGCACCACCTGGAACGGGATCGTGTTGCCCGGCTGATGCGGCACCGCGAGCGCGATCATCAGCGCCGAACCGGCCGAAACCGCCCATCCCAGTGGCGGATTCACCCGCACCAGCAGGATCGGGAACGCGGCGAAGCCCGCGATGAACGGCGCGGCCGCCGCCGGCACCTTGTGCGTCAGATGCAGCGTCGGCCACGCCACCGCGATGAAGACGATCGCGAGCAGGACCGTGAATCCGTCGAACACCTGCCGCGCCCGTGCGAGACGGGCCTGCCCAGACACCTTTTCGACCATGGCCTCGACGGTAGAGACTCCCCGCCGCCCGCACCTCATACCCCTGAGTGATCTCCCACCCCCTACCCCGGTACGAGACGCCCGCCCGCCTCCCCCGCCCCGCCCACCGCGGAACCGCCCCGCAGGCTGAGGCCCCGGTCGGAGCCCGATTCCTAGCGTCGAGACCCATGAGAGCGCTCCCGAATTCCCGCCGGACTTCGCCCCGTTCCACCCGGCCCGCCACCACCCGCGACGATCAGCCGGGCTCGCCGCTGGGCTCCCTCCGCCGGTTCGGTGTGCTGGCCGCCGCGGCGACGATCACCTGCTCGGCCGCCGTCGCCTTCGCCCCCGGCGCCGGTGCGTCGATCAGCCCTGCCGTGCCCGAGAGCGACACCGCGCACACCGGCATCCTGCAAGCGGTCTCCGCGCACCCGGATCCCACGCTCATCCCGGACGACTTCGTCACCGCGGCCGGATACCGCCCGGTCATCGAGGCGGGCATGCTCATCGACCCGAACGGTGACTGCTCCTCCCCCGTCCCGCTCCCCGCCGAGTTCGAGTCGGCCTGCAAATCCCACGACCTCGGCTACGACCTGCTGCGCTACGCCGCCGCCCACGGCCGGCCCCTCGGCCCCTGGGCCCGCCAAACCGTGGACGCCGCACTGGAGCACCGCATGCACGCGGCCTGCGACACCCGCGAAAACCCGGTCTCCCGAGCCCAATGCCAGGTCATGGCCACCGTCGCCACCACCGCCGTGGACCTGAACTCCATCCGCCAGGACTACGGCAACCCCGTCTACGAGCCGTTCTTCGAGCACTCCGGCGACGCCCCCTCCCCCGCCACCCTCACCCTCGCGGGTCTCGGCCTGGCCGCCGGACTGGCCGGTGCGGCAACCGTTCTCGCGCGCCGCACCCGCCGGACCGCTCCGGCCTTCGGCTTCGGCGAGGCGGCGGTCGCGCGGTGATCCGGCACGATGCGGTGCGAAGCCCCGACGAACGCGCGATTCAGCACGTCCCCACGATCTCACCGGACATCTCGCCCGCCGCAGTCGATTCCGATGGGAACAGCGCGGAACCGAGAACCACCACCGACCGCGGTTCGGCCGGCGGCCGAGTCACGGCAGACTGCGATTCGAGCGCACCGCGTTCCCTGCGCTCAAAGGCCGACCTCCCGGTCCGGCCGCGAATGTGGTTCGAGCGGGCTGGGTTTCGGGCGCCGCGGATGGGGACGAGTCTAGCGGTGGCCGGGGGGACGGTGATTTCGCTGGCGCCCGGGTTGCTGCCGCGGACGCCGTCGGCGCAGGCGATCCTGACGGCGCTGCTGGTGGTGATCGGGTTGGGGGTGGCGGCGATCATCCGGATGATGTTGCGGTGGACGCGGTTCGGGGTCGCGCACTTCCCGCGCGGGCGGGTGCCGGCGTCGATCGTCGCGGTGGTGGTGGTCGGGGTCGCGATGGGTGGGGCCGAGCAGTGGCAGAACAGGCTGCGGGCGGCGATGGGGGTGGGCGGGATAGGACCGGGCTATTGGGCGAGGTGGCTGGCGTGGACGATTCCGCTGGTGGTCGTGGTGGTGGCCCTCGCGCGCGGGATCGGCTGGGTGGCGCGGCGGTTGGGGCGGGTGCGCACTGTGGCGGCGGGGGTGGCGTTGCTGGTGGCGGGGCAGCTGGTGATCGCGCCGACGGTGGTGGAGTGGCGGCGGGCGGCGTTCGCGGCGGCCAATTCGTATGTGGATCCGGAGCTGGTGCAACCGGGTTCGCCGACCCGGTCGGGCAGTCCGATGTCGATGGCGAGCTGGCCGTCGCTGGGGGCGCAGGGCCGGCGGTTCGTGGCGGGGACGCCATCGCGGACCGTGCGGGTGTATGTCGGGTTGAACTCCGCGCCCGATCTGGATTCCCGGGTGGCGCTGGCGATCCGGGAGCTGGAGCGCACCGGCGGATTGCGACGCCGCAATCTGGTGGTGACGGTGCCGACCGGTTCGGGCTGGATCGACAGTGACGCGGCCGAGGGGCTCGATGCCCGCTTCGGCGGCGACGTCGCGCTGGTCGGTCTGCAGTACTCCGACGCCCCGAGCTGGGTCACCTTCGTCTTCGGCCGCAGCGCCGCCGAGCAGTCCGCCCGCGCCCTGTTCCGGGCGGTGGAGCAACGGATTTCGGCGCTACCGGACCCGCCTCGCCTCTACATCTACGGCCAGAGTCTGGGCGCGCTGGGCGGCAGCGCCGTCTTCGCCGATGCCGCCGACCAGGACAGCCGCACCTGCGGCGCGCTGTGGGCGGGCCCGCCCGCCGGGCAGGTGCATCGCGGCCGCGCGACGGTGCTGGCCAATGCCTCCGATCCGGTGGTGCATTGGTCACCGGCCCTGCTGTGGCGCGCACCGGATCTCACCGGCACCCGCCCGGACGCGCCGGTCCCGCACTGGCTTCCGGTGATCAGCTTCCTGCAGACCACCGCCGACCTGCTGGGCGCGCTCGACGCGCCGCCCGGCCACGGTCACCGCTACGGCGTCGACCAGGGCACGGTCATGCCGGGTTGCTGAGCGGCGCCGTGGAATTCGCGGGTGAAGTCGGCGGCCAGCCGTTCGATGGCGGCCGCCGCATCGAGCCCGGAGCGCCAGCGGGCGGGGATGGCGTCCACTCCGAGCCGGGCCCCCAGCAGCGCACCGCAGACGGCCCCGGTCGAGTCGCTGTCCCCGGAGTGATTGACCGACAGCAGCACGCCGTTGCGGAAGATCTGTTCCGGTGTGCCGCCGACATTCTCGGCGCACACCGCCGCGCACACCCCCAGCGCCAGCGCCTCGGACCCGATGACGCCGGTGCCGAGCGGTTCCAGCAGTCCGGGCGCCGGCATGGGCCGTCCCCGGAAGGCCGCGGTGTCGGCCAGCCGCACGGCGGCGTCCAGCGCCTGGGTGGTCTCCTCGTGATCGCGGTTGCGGATCAGATGCGCCCGGGCCCGCTCCACCGCCGACCGCACGTCCAGCCCCCGGCCCAGCCCGTACACGATGGCCGCGAACGTGCCCGCCGGCAGCCAGCCGCTCGGATTCCCGTGGGTGAGTGCCGCCGCGTCACAGGCCAATTCGAAGGCGTACTCCAGCGAGGGCATGAACCCGCACGGCGCGGACCGCACCGTGGCGGCACAGCCCTTGGAGTCGTTGATCGGATGATCGCGGGTGCCCAGCGGAATCCCGGGCCGCTGCCGCGAGGCCACCCGCAGCATGGCCGAGATGGTCGTCTGCGTCGGGCCGCGATAGGTCATGAGCTCCGGGTAGCCGGTCAGCCCGCTCTGCAACGGCACCGGCTGTTCCGGCACCGCCGCCTGCCCCTGCCCGCGCAGCCACACCAGCAGGTTCTCCTGGATCATGCCGACCGCGGCGGCGGTCCCGCGATCGCGCACCCGCGCGCTGCGGATGAGCGCCTCCATGGTGAACAGCGCCAGCTGCGTCTCGTCGGAGATGCGGCCCCGGTAACCGCTGCCCTCCCCGGTGACGCCCTGAATCCCGTAGCGCTGCTGGATGTTCGGCAGCAGCATGGTCTCGATCGGCGCGCCCAGCGCGTCCCCGACGGCCCCGCCGAACAGGCAGCCGAGCACGGTGTCCGGACGCGGCAGCCGATCCGCGACCTGCCCGCGCGGCCGCCGTACCAGCGACACCGGTTCGGCCACCGTCTCCCAGGCGGTCTGCGCGAATTCGTAGCAGGTCTCGTAGCGGTCGCGCGGATCCTTGGACAGCGCCTTTCGCAGCACCGCGTCCAGTTCGGCGGGCAGTTCAGGCCGCAGCAGGCTCACGTCCGGCGGCGGCGACTGCAGATGCCCGAGCATGACCGTCGCGATATTCGGCGCGTCGAACGGTCCGCGCCCGGTGAGCAGCCGGAACAGCGTGCACGCCAGCGAATACTGATCCGAGCGCGGCCCCATGGGCGCGGAGGTGAGCTGTTCCGGAGAGGCGTAGGCCAGGGTGGCGTTGAGCATGCCGGTGCGGGTCAGGTGCGCGGTGTCGTCGAGCACCCGGGCGATGCCGAAGTCACTGAGCAGGGCCCGCTCCGCGAATCCGGTGCCGATGCCGCCGGAGCGGGACAGCAGGATATTGGCGGGCTTCACATCCCGGTGCAGCACACCGCGCCCGTGGGCGTAATCCAGTGCGGCCGCGGTCTGCACGATGATCTCGACCGCCCGGTCGGGGCTGAGGTCGTAGGGGTCGATGGAGGCGCAGTCGACGCCGTCCACGTACTGCATGGCGATCCACAGCCGCTCGTCCTCGTCGCCACGGTCGTAGACGGTGATGATGTTGGGATGGTCGAGCTGGGCGATGACGTCGGCCTCGCGTTCGAAACGCGTCCGGGTCTCGTTGTCGCCGAACATCTCCCGGTGCAGCAGTTTGAGCGCGATGAGCCGCGGAAGCCGAGGGTGGCGGGCAGCGTAGACCGAACCCATTCCGCCACGGCCCACTTCGCGCTCGATCACGTAGCCCGCGAAGACCTCGCCGCGTCGCAACATCCCCAAGAAACCCTTCACACACGCCGAACGGCTGTCAGCCTACCGGCCTGGACCGACACGCCGCAGGCATTGCCGGATCGGCCGGACGCGAAAACCGGCGGAATCGGACAAGCTGGGCAGCGGGCAGCGGGCACGGCGGGCGGACAGCGCACGGCCCCCGCCGGACGATACCGGCGGGGGCCGAATTCGCTTGCGGGACCGCCTCGATCAGGCGGTCCGGCCATCTCGATCAGGCCGCGAAACCTCGGATCAGGCCGCGAGTCGGATCAGGCGATGGGCCCGCGGGCCGCCTCGTAGGCCGCGCCGACCCGGTAGAGCCGGTCGTCGGCCAGCGCCGGAGCCATGATCTGCAGACCGACCGGCATGCCGTCGTCCGAGCTCAGCCCGGACGGCACCGACATGGCGCAGTGCCCGGCCAGGTTGGTGGGCAGCGTGCACAGGTCCGAGAGGTACATGGCCAGCGGGTCGTTGACCTTCTCGCCCAGCTTCCACGGGGTGAACGGACTGGTCGGCGAGACCAGCACGTCCACGGTCTCGTAGGCCTGGTCGAAGTCCCGCGCGATCAGGTTGCGGACCTTGTTGGCCTGACCGTAGTAGGCGTCGTAGTAGCCGGCCGACAGCGCGTAGGTGCCGATCATGATGCGGCGCTTGACCTCCGGACCCAGCCCCGCCTCACGGGTCATGGACATGACCTGCTCGGCCGAGTGCGTGCCGTCGTCGCCGACGCGCAGGCCGTACCGCATGGCGTCGAAGCGCGCCAGGTTCGACGACACCTCCGACGGCAGGATCAGGTAGTAGGCGGGCAGCGCGTACTCGAAGTGCGGGCAGGACACCTCGATCACCTCGGCGCCCAGTTCCTTCAGCTGCGCGACCGCGGCGTCGAAGGAGGCGATGACGCCCGGCTGGTAGCTGTCGGAGTGAAGTTCCTTCACCACACCGACTTTCACGCCCCGCAGGTCGCCCTCGGCGCCCTCGCGGGCGGCGGCCACCACCGGCGGCACCGGCACGTTGCGGGAGGTGGAGTCCTTCGGGTCGTAACCCGCGATCACCTCGTGCAGCAGCGCGGTGTCCAGCACGGTGCGACCGCACGGGCCACCCTGATCCAGCGAGGACGCGCAGGCGACCAGGCCGAAGCGGGACACGGTGCCGTAGGTCGGCTTGGTGCCGACGGTCGCGGTGACCGCGGCGGGCTGGCGGATCGAGCCACCGGTGTCGGTGCCGATGGCCAGCGGAGCCTGGTACGAGGCGAGCGCGGCGGCCGAGCCACCACCCGAGCCGCCCGGAATCCGGTCGGTGTCCAAGGGATTGCGGGTCGGGCCGTACGCCGAGTTCTCGGTGGACGATCCCATGGCGAACTCGTCCATGTTCGTCTTGCCGAGGATCGGGATGCCCGCCTCGCGCAGCTTGGTGGTGAGCGTCGCGTCATACGGCGACACCCAGCCCTCGAGCATCTTCGACCCGCAGGTGGTCGGCATGTCCGTGGTGGTGAAAACGTCCTTGAGCGCCAAGGGAACACCGGCCAGCGCCGAGACCACCTTGCCGCCGGCGACCTGACGGTCCACCTCGGCGGCGGTCAGCAGCGCCTGCTCGCCGGCCACGTGCAGGAAGGCGTTGATCTCCCCGTCGACCTCGGCGATGCGCTGGATGTGGGCCTCGGTGACCTCGACCGAGGACACCTCGCGCGCGTGGATCTTGTCCGCGAGTTGGGCTGCGGACAGCTTGGTCAGGTCGGTCATTCGCCCTCTCCCAGAATCTGCGGAACCATGAACCGCTGCTCCTCGACGGCCGGAGCCATGGCGAGGGCCTGCTCCGGAGTCAGGCAGGGCTGCTCCGCATCCGGGCGGGTCACGTTGGTCTCCGGATTCGGGGATGCGGTGGCGGGCACGTCCGCGGCGGCGACCTCGGAGATCTGCGCGACGTGGGTCAGGATGGAATCCAGCTGACCGGCGTACAGATCGAGTTCGTCGTCCGTCAAAGCGAGCCGGGACAGCCGGGCGAGGTGAGCGACCTCGTCCCTGGAGATGGCGGGCACCGCGGGACCCCTTTCGGCATGGTTCGAGCTTGGTGATTGGCCATCCGACAGCCTAGTGGGTCGCCTCGAGCCACCGGTCGCAGGTGTGCGCCAGACCTGGCACCATCAATGTGTAACCGATGGGTAGGTGGCCCGCGTCACAGGGAATGGTTCGATTCGATAACCAGCTCTCGAGAGTGTAAGTATTGCGGGACTCGGGTACCCGTCCGAAAGTTTCGGTCGCACAGTAAAGAAAGGAAGGCACGTGTCTTATCTGCTTCGCGTGCAACTTCCGGATCGCCCAGGGAGTCTCGGATCGTTGGCCTTGGCGCTGGGTTCCGTCGGCGCGGACATCCTCTCGCTGGATGTCGTCGAACGAGGCGACGGCTTCGCGATCGACGACATCGTGGTCGAGGTGCCCTCGGGCGCATTGCCCGACACCCTCATCACCGCGGCCGAATCCCTGCACGATGTGCAGGTCGATTCCCTGCGCCCGTATTCCGGGATGCTGGACACCCACCGCGAACTCGAGCTCATCGATCAGGTCGCCAACGCGCGCGACGATCGATTGCAGGTGCTGGTCGACGGCGTGCCGCGAGTGTTGCGGGTGGGCTGGTCGACCGTGATCGACATGGGCCCGCAGGGCGCCTACCGCGTGGTCGGCTCGCAGAGCGCGCCGTCGACCCAGGCGGCGTCGGCGCCGTGGATGCCACTGGAGAAGCCGACGGTCCTCGACGGCGAGGCCGACTGGCTGCCGCAGCTGTGGAAGGACATGGACACCAAGCTGGCCGCCGCGCCGCTCGGCAATACCGGCAAGGTGCTGCTGCTGGGCCGCCCGGGCGGTCCGGATTTCCGGCCGTCGGAAGTCGCGCGGCTCGGCTATCTGGCCGGGATCGTCGCCGGCGTGCTCGGCTGAGCCACACCACCTTTCGCGCACAGCGCTCCACGCCCCCGCCGGAGATCCGGTGGGGGCGTTCTCGTCTGCCCGCTGGCGTTCATCGGCTCGCATCTACGTACTAACTCAGTAGATTCACAGGATTTACCTACTATTCGACTACGTAGATCATCTACGGTCTTACTTAGTAGACAAGTCACCGACGTGACCAGAACCGGCAAGCAGACCAGCAGTGACGCCATGCAGAGAGGCAGGACGCCATGCCGCAAGCCCATCGATCACGCCCGGCCCTCCGACGAACAACGCTCATCCTCGTCCCCGTGGCCGGTCTGGCCGCGGCCGTGCTCGCCGCCGGGCCCGCCACCGCCGAAGCCCAATCCCGCGGCACCATTTCGCCCGGCGGCGCGGACTCGACCGGACCGCGATCCGACAGCGGGACCCGCCCCGGCGGCGGCACGAACCAGCGCGGCACCGTCACCCACGGCAACGACTCCACCGGAATTCACGCCGGCGATCCCTTCGGCTACTACCACTCCGATATGAATCCAGTTCTGCAGAACCAGCATCCGCGGGAGTCCACCCCCGTCCCCCGGCAGGCCCCGCCGCTCGACGGCCGGGCCGGAAATCCGGCTACCTGGTCGCCGTCCTGGAACTCGGACGGATCGCGGTACACGGTCTGCCGTCCACTGGCCAGCTTCTGCTGACCGCGCACCGAGCCCAGGGAGCCACCGTGCCCATGGAGTTTCGACGGCGCCCGCCCGGCCCCGGCCTGGCGCACGGCCTCGCTCCGTATCGACGGCGTCCTGACCCAGACCCGCCCGCGGGACATCCCGAGGGCCCGCCAGGTTGGCCGGCTCGGCCCAATCGGCCGAGCCGGTCCGCCGCGTTCGGGCGCCGGCCACCCGGCCGGACCCGACCAGCTGAGTCGAGGTCACACCCCTGCCTGGACCTCCAGCCGCATCACGGTGAGCGGTAGACCCGACGGGGTGCGCCAATCCCGTTCCGCCGCATGCTCGAAGCCGAGCCGGTCGTACATGCGGCGCGCGTCCCGCATGCTCGGCATGGTGGTGAGCACCACCGCCTCGAACCCTTCGGCGCGGGCGGTGTCGATCACCCGATCCAGCAGGGCCGTCCCGATACCCAGCCCGCGCGCCCGCTTGGACACCGCGAGCATCCGGAACTCCAGCTCGCCCGGCCGCGCGATATCCGCGAACGGGGTGCCCGGCCGCGCCATCGTCAGTGCGCCCAGTAGTTCGCCGCCGCGGACGGCGACGAGAATCTCGGCCGCCTCGGCCCGGGTCGCGGTATCGGCGAGGTCCGCGACGTACGGGCTCTCGGGGTTCACATGACCCTCGCCCACATAGACCTCGACGGTCAGCTCCGCGACGGCCGCGAAATCCCCGGCCTCGGCATCCCGAATCTCCACCGCGTCATCCGCGCTCGCACCCATCACCGCATCGCCTCCTCGCCCATCGAACATCCCCACCGATCGTGCCGCAGCGGGGCCCCTACCGAGCAGGCACCCGTACCCCTGCCTTCCGATCCCTACGACAATGCGGATCCCTGCGACACGGCCTCGGGGCCGCCCTCGAGGAGTTTCACGAAGCCTTCCTCATCCAGGATGGGGACGCCCAGCTCCTCGGCCTTGGCGGCCTTCGAACCCGGGGCGTCGCCGACGACCACGAAAGCGGTCTTCTTCGAGACGGATCCGGCCGCCTTACCGCCGCGGACGATAATGGCCTCCTTCGCGCCGTCGCGGGTGAAGCCCTGCAGCGAGCCGGTCACCACGATGGACAGGCCCTCCAGATTGCGCTCGATGGATTCGTCGCGCTCGTCGGCCATCCGGACGCCGGCGGCGCTCCACTTGTCGACGATATCGAGATGCCAAGGCACGGTGAACCATTCGGTGACCGCGGCCGCGATGGTGGGGCCGACGCCGTCGGTGGCGGCCAGTTCCTCTGCCGAGGCCGCCCGGATGCGGTCCATGCTGCCGAACGCGGTGGCCAGGGACCGGGCCGCGGTGGGACCGGTGTGACGGATGGAGAGCGCCACCAGTACGCGCCACAGCGGGCGATCCTTGGCGGACTCCAGATTCTCCAGCAGCCGTTTGCCATTGGCCGACAGGGTGCCGTTCTTGTTGGTGAACAGCGTGGTGGTGAGCAGCGCCTCCTCGTCGAGGGCGAACAGGTCGCCCTCATCGGCGATCGCGCCCGACTTCAGCAGGTCGATGGCGGCCTCGTAACCCAGCGCCTCGATATCGAACGCGCCGCGCCCGGCCACGTGGAATACCCGCTCCCGCAACTGCGCCGGGCAGTACTGCTGGTTGGGGCAGCGGATATCGGCGTCGCCCTCCTTGGCGGGGGCCAGCTCGGTGCCGCACTCCGGGCAGTGCGTGGGCATGACGAATGCGCGCTCGCTGCCGTCGCGGACGTCCACAACCGGGCCCAGCACCTCGGGAATCACATCACCGGCCTTGCGGATGGTGACGGTGTCGCCGATGAGCACCCCCTTGCGCTGCACCTCGGAGGCATTGTGCAGGGTGGCCATGGCGACCGTGGAGCCCGCCACCGTGACCGGCCGCATCACCGCGAACGGCGTAACCCGGCCCGTACGACCGACATTCACCTGAATGTCGAGCAGCTTGGTGGTGGCCTCCTCCGGCGGGTACTTGTAGGCGATGGCCCAGCGCGGCGCGCGCGAGGTGGCGCCCAGACGGCGCTGCAGGCTGAACTCGTCGACCTTGATGACCTGGCCGTCGATCTCGTGCTCGATATCGTGGCGGTGCTCGCCCCAGTAGTCGATGCGGTCGACCACCGCGTCCGCGCCCTGCACCCGGATCGTGTGCGCCGACACCGGCAGACCCCACGAGGCCAGGGCGCGGTAGGCCTCGAACTGCGACTGCGGCGCGAAGCCCTCCAACCGGCCGAAGCCGTGGCAGATCATGCGCAGCCGCCGCCGCGCCGTCACCGCCGGGTCCTTCTGCCGCAGCGAACCGGCCGCGGTATTGCGTGGATTCGCGTACGGCGCTTTGCCTTCCGCGACGATGGCGGCATTGAGCGCCTCGAAGTCGGCCAGCGTCATGAACGCCTCGCCGCGCACCTCCAGGAGCTTCGGCACCGGGAACTCGTCGCTGTGGATCAGCTCGTTCGGAATGTCCTCGATGGTGCGGGCATTGAGGGTGACGTCCTCACCGGTGCGGCCGTCGCCGCGGGTGGCGCCGCGCACCAGCCGGCCATCCTCGTAGACGAGGTTCAGGGCGACGCCGTCGATCTTCACCTCGCACACGTAGTGCAGGTCGGTGCCGGCGTCGGCCTCCACCTTGGCGATCCACTGCCGCATCTCGTCCTCGCTGAACACATTGTCCAGCGAGTACATCCGCTCGAGGTGGTCGACCGGCGCGAACTCGGTGGTGAAGCCACCCCCGACCTGCTGGGTCGGCGAATCCGGGGTGCGCAGATCCGGATGCGCCTCCTCGAGCGCCACCAGCCGGTTGAACAGCTCGTCGAACTCGCCGTCGGAGATGATCGGCGCGTCCCGCACGTAGTAGCGGAACTGGTGGTCGCGAACCTCTTCCGCCAGCCGCTGCCACTCGACGCGCTCGTCTCCGCTCGCCGCTGTGATCTCCATGCCCGATTCGCTCACAGCAGGCACTCTATCCCGCCCCACCGACAGGATTGATCAACATTCCCGCACGTCGCACCGTGTTATGCGCCCCCGGGAACAGGCCCGTGACCGCGCGGGTTCCACTCGGTATGGACCTCGCCACGGCAGTCGATTTCGCGCGCTCCCACCGTAAGTCGGTGCTCACCACAATCCGCCGCGACACCCGCCCACAGCTGTCCAACGTGCTGCACTGGGTCGGCGACGACGGCCTTCTCCGCATCTCCATCACCGCCGACCGGGCCAAGTACCACAATCTGGTCCGGGAGCCGTGGGCCGCGCTGCACATGAGCAGTGACGACTTCTGGTCCTACGCGGTGCTCGAGGGCGAGGCCGAGGTCTCCCCCGTGGCCGCCGATCCGCACGATGCCACCGTCGACGAGCTGGTCGCCTACTACCGCGCGCTCAGCGGCGAGCATCCCGACTGGGACGACTACCGGCGCGCCATGGTCGCCGACCGGCGGGCAGTCGTGCGCGTCACTCCCGTCCGGGCCTACGGTCTGCTCCGCTGAGGTTCGCGCACACCGGCATTCGCGATTCGCCGTTCGCGCTTCGTGCCGATCGGTTTTCACTCGCGGCGTTTTCCGCGCTAGTCACCCGTGTTCCACATCCCGATTTCGTGAAAGTTGCCATCCGGGTGCCACCCGCGCGGAATGCCCGAATAAGGTGAGTCGCATTTCCGACCCGCGACCGGCAGGATGTCCAGGGTGTTGCGTAGTTTTCAGGTGTCGAATCATCGGTCGCTCGCCGAACCGCAGGAACTGCGGCTGACGCGGGGTAGCGGGCCGGTCGCCACACCGGTCACCGCCGTCTACGGGACGGCCGCCACCGGGAAGACCAGCCTCATCGATGCGCTCGATCGCATGCGCGACGCTGTGCTCAACTCCGTCACCGGGTGGGATCCGTATTCCGGTCCGGTCCGCACGCCGCACCTCGGATTCTCCGATCGCCCTTCGGAATTCGTGGCGAACTTCGTCGCCGAGGGCTGCCCGTACACCTACGGCTTCCGGCTCGACAATGCCGATGTGGCGGCCGAATGGCTGCACTCGCATCCGCACAACCGCAAGCGCGTGGTTTTCGAGCGCGCCGGCGACGACATCCGCATCGGGCCCATGTTCGAGGCCGCCCGGTACGGGCTGGGTGCGGTGGTGCCGCTGGTACGCCCGAATGCCTTGCTGCTCAGCCTGTCCGGGCAGCTGTACGCCGAGCCGCTGGTTCCCGCCTACCGCTGGTTCCAGTCACTGCTGGAAGTGCAGTGCGGGCAGCCGGATCCGCAGGAGGTCGCGCACCGGGTGGGTTCGCACATCTCCCGCTCGACCGATCACGCGGTGCGGCTGCTGACCCTGCTGCGCGCCGCCGACCTCGGGATCACCGACCTGCTGCTGCCGTCCGACGACCCCATGTACGCCGACTACCTGCGAGATCTGGACACCGATATCGCCTCCACCACAAAGGAAATCGAGTCCTGCACCGTCTCGGCGAACTACGCCGAGGAGATGTTCCTGGAGCACGGCATCACCGTTACCCTGCTGCAGCGCGAACTGGCCAACCTGTACGCCGCCCGTGACGCGCTGTACTCCCGCATGGTGGCTCGCCGCGGCGTCGGCCTGGGCCTGACCCACGAGGGCATCGAGACCGCCTTCGACATCACCGACGAGTCCAGCGCCACCCTGGCCATGCTGCGCCTGCTGCCGCCCATGCTCGACGCCCTCGACACCGGCGGCGTCCTCGCCGTCGACGACATCGACGCCGACCTCACCCCCGAGACCGCCGACAGCCTCATCCAGCTGTTCCAGAACCCCGAAACCAATACCCAGGGCGCGCAACTGGTCTTCACCACCGCCAACCGCACCCTCATCGACCGCGGCAACGGCCGCTCCCAGTCCAAGCGCACCACGGTCTGGCAGCTGCGCCGCCACAACGGCGTCTCCGAACTGACCGCGCACTAGCCCCGGCCCACCGCGCACCGGTCGCGCGGACGCGGTGGGCAAGAACGCCACGCCGCCTAGCATGGAGTTCATGCTCCTGCAGCTCATGTTCGTCCTGCTGATCGGCGGCGCGCTGGCCGCCGTACTGGTGTACTACCGGCGCGGCAGCGGCGGCTCCCTCGCCGCCACCGGCAATGCCGCCACCGTCGGCTTCGAATCGGGCACCCTCCACGTCACCGGCGTCAGCCCCCGCCCCGACGAGCCCGGCGAGCAGTACGTCACCATCAGCGGCAGCATCTCCGGCCCCTCCGTGGTGGCCCACGAGGTCTACGGCCGCTTCGCCTGGGACACCAGCAACTGGCCCGCCATCGGCGATCAGATCCCCGTCGTCTACCCCGCCACGAAACCCGATAGATGGCAACTCGACCATCCCGGCGTCCGCCCCTACTTCGGCTCCAAACGCCCGAAAGACCAGGGCTACTGAAGTTTCCCGCCACGGCCCCGGGAACGCGGGACTACCTCACATCTCGCAGGAACTCCGGCTTCGTGACCAGGTCCGCGACTGCCGATCCCAGTTCCCGGCGAGACCAGGCTGTCGGTCTGTCCCGAATCCCGGCGGTAGCGATCGACGCGGCCCTGCCCAGCCAGCGCCTGGCGGCCATACCGATACGACACAAAGGAAAACCGAGATCGATCGGCGTCGGTCAGCGGCGGATGGCGGCAATGCTGCCGATTCGGGGGTCCGAGAGGGTGGTGGGGCGGCCCAGGTGGGCGACCATGTCGTTCCAGGGGCGGAATTCGGTGGCCCAGCCGATGGTGTTGAGCCAGTGTTCGATGTCGGGGTCTGGGGTGGGTGGGGCGGGAGGGGCGGCGGGGGTGTCGTCGCCGGCGACCAGGCGGCGTAGGTCTCGGTATTGCGGGGCTTCGGGGTCTATGACCATGCGGCCGGCGCCGAAACGGCTTCCGGGGGCGGATAATTCGGTGAGGGTGAGGACTACCTGGCGGTTCCAGTCCTGGTCGAGGTAGCCGAGGGCGCCCTCATCGACCCAGTATGTCGGGATGGCGGGGTCGAAGCCGGTGTCCAGGAGGGTTTTTCGCCAGTTTTCGCGGAGGTCGGCGATGACGACGTGGCGGTGGCAGGTGGGGGTGGCGGCGAGGGCCGCGAGGACCGGTTCCTTGAAGGCGAAAAGTTCGGGGAGGTCGATTTCGTAGACGTGCAGGGTGGACGGGAGACCCAGGCGGTAGGCGCGGGTGTCCAGGCCCGCGCCCAGCACGACGATCTGGCCGCAGCCGGCGGCGATCGCCTCACGGAATCGGTCGTCGATCAGGCGCACGCCGAGGGTGCGGCCGTCGTAGAACTGGTCGGCGAGGGCTTCCATGCGCGCCCAGCGTTCGGGGTCGAAACCCCTGCGGGCCGCGGCCACGAAGTCCTTCGCCTGCGGGTCGTCGTAGAGGCGGTCGTCGCGTTCGGACTCCCGCGCCCGGATGACGGCGACCCCGATCGCGGTCACGGCCACCCCGTCCACGGGCACTGTCGCTGCTGGTTCGGTCATGTTCTGCTCCCCACCGCACAATTAACTTGCCGCCCGGCTAGGTATCTGCCGGTGTCGAAGACGTTAGGCTTTCCCTTGCCGGTCGTCAAGCAAAAGCGGCCGGTCGCCGAGCAGGATGGCCGGTTCTCACAGCCGGGAAACCGGAGCACAGGGAAGGACTCGATGGACGGGCGTCGCAGTGATACGCGGGAGCGGATTCGGTCCGTCGCCATGGAGCTGTTCTCCGAACGCGGGTACGAGAAGACCTCGCTGCGCGAGATCGCCGAACGCCTGGGCGTCACGAAAGCCGCGCTCTACTACCACTTCCGGACCAAGGAAGACATCGTCGCCAGCCTGTCCGAGGATCTGCGCGGCGGCGTCGACGACATCGTGCGGTGGGCCGAGGGCACACCGCCGGGGCCGGAACGGGCCCGCGAGATCGTGATCCGGTACGGCGCGCTGCTGCACAGCCTCGGCAAGGACATGATCCGGTTCTGGCACGAGAACCAGCCCGCCTTCCGCGACCTCGGCTTCGGCACCAGCCTGCGCTACCAGTTCCGGGTCCTGGCCGACCTCATGACCGCGCCCAGCAAGGAACCGCTGGCCACCTTCCACGCCCGGCAGGCGCTGCTGGCCATCAGC
This sequence comes from Nocardia niigatensis NBRC 100131, assembly GCF_000308655.1. Classification (GTDB taxonomy): domain Bacteria; phylum Actinomycetota; class Actinomycetes; order Mycobacteriales; family Mycobacteriaceae; genus Nocardia; species Nocardia niigatensis. The sequence goes on from NZ_BAGC01000043.1 coordinate 72,665, forward strand.
TGGAGCCTGTCCATGATGGGCGATCTGGAGCTCTCCGACGAGGAGAGCAACCAGGCATCGGTGAATATCGCGCTGGATATCCTGAACCGGATGTGAGCCGCCGAAACAGCGTGCGGCACAGCATCGCTCCGCGACAGGACGCCGCCGCACCTCACTCGAAGGAGAGCGACTCCGGCTCCTCGGAATAGGCGCGCGCGGTCTCGGCGGCCAGGCTCAGCGCCCGGCGCGCCCACGACAGCGGGGCTCCGGCGAGGCCGCAGGCCGGCGCGACCAGAATCTGCTCGGCCAGCAGCCGGCGCGGGAACCCGAGCCGATCCATCAGGCGCACACCGGGTTCCGCGATATCACGCCAGGTGATCGGCGCGGCGGGCGCGGTGGTGGGCACCAGACCGAGCACCAGTCGCTTTCCGCTGTCCAGCAATTCGCCGATCCGGTCCAGGTCGGAGGTGCCGATGGCGGTCAGGTCGAAGCCGACCCCGGCCGCCCCGCTCTTGCTCAGGAAGCCCAGTGCGGGCTTGTCGGCGCAGGTGTGCACCAGCACCGGCGCGGACTGGCCGCCCGTCACGATGTCCAGGATGTGCAACGCCTCGGGTTCGGGCATGGCGCGCACGGTGTTCAGAACGCTCACGCCCTTCAGCGTGCCCGTCAGTACCGACGTCAGGTGCGGCTCGTCGATCTGGAGCACGACCCGCGTGCCCAGCCGCTTGCCCACCTCCGCCACATGATTCGCGATGCCCTCGGCCAGTGACTCCGAAAGATCGCGCAGCGCACCGGAATCGGTCAGGATGCGATGCCCACCTGGCAGCTCCACCTCCGCGGCGACCGACAGCGGCCCCGCGACCTGCACCTTCACCGGATGCCCGGAGCCCGCCAAACCGCCGGTCTCCCAGGCCTCTTCGAGCGCGTCCAGATCGGTGCGCAGCAGATCGTGTGCCCGCCGCGATACCGCGCCCGGCCGCGCCGCCAGCCGGTACCCGCGGGTGGTGGTGTCGAACTGCATGTCCACCAGCAGCCCCGATACCCGACCGACCGTATCCGCGCCCACCCCGCGGGCGGGCAGTTCGACCAGGTGCGGCAGCTGCCCCAGCTCCCCCACCACGGTCGCCGCCGCCTCCCGCGGATCGGTCCCCGGCCACGAGCCCACCCCGGTCGCGATGCCGCCGCGAAGTTGCGCCGTGTTCGTGTCGTCAGTCATCCCAGCCATCCCGTATCACTCGGCCGTCCGATTCCGAAACCCCACGCACCAATCGAACTCGTCACCTGGGGGCCGAGCCGCGCGGGGTCACTCGCCGGCATCGCCGCGTTCGGTGCGACCGGTCGAATTGGCGTACCAGTCCCAGCAGGTCGCGTTGACGAACCAGTCCCAGGTCTTGCCCGCCCGCTCGGGCGCGTCGGCGGGCCCGGTCGTGGGGCGGCCGCGCTCGGCGTAGGGGGTGACCCGCACGACCACGCCGGTCCGCGGCCGGCTGCGGCCGGTGCCGTTCCCGGCGTCCGCTTTCCCGTCCGGGCCGGGTTGCGGCTCGCCGGGCCGGAATTCGCCGGTGTCGGTGCGGGCGATCTGCTCCGGGAGCACGGCACTGCCCGCCCCGTTCCGGCCGAGCCTGGCCCGCCCGGGCGCGCGGCGCGGGCGCAGGCGCAGCGGCTGCGGCATTCCGGTGCGCCAGACCACCCGGGAGGTCGATCGAATCTGCGGCGCTACATATGATTTCGCGCGTGCGCGCGTGTGGCGGTCGCTCACCGGCCACTTTCCGCGAGCAGTTCGCTTGCGTACGAATGAGGTTCACGCTCGGTGCCGGAGATGGTGCCGCTGCCCAGCACCTCGTCACCCGCCGCGTCGGGGCGGTAGAGAACCACGGCCTGGCCGCGGGCCACACCGGTCAGCGGTTCGCGCAGGTGCACCACCAGGCCGCCGTCCACAGCCTCGGCGACCGCCGGGGCGGTGCCGCCGTGGGCGCGCACCTGAGCCACGCATTCCACCGGGCCGGAAGGGCTTTCGCCCGAGGTCCAGATGGCGCGGTCGGCCAGCACCGTCCACACCTCGAGGTCCTTGGCCGAACCCACGTGCACGGTGCCGGTGTCCGGGTCGATGCCGGTCACGTAGCGCGGCTTGCCGTCGGCCGCCGGGCCGGGCAGGCCCAGGCCCTTGCGCTGGCCGATGGTGAAGCCGTGCACGCCTTCGTGATCGGCGAGCTTGGTGCCGTCGGCGTCGAGCACCGCGCCGGGGCGGACGCCGATCTTCGCGCCCAGGAAGGCCTGGGTGTCGCCGGACGGGATGAAGCAGATGTCGTGGCTGTCGGGCTTGCCGGCCACCGCCAGCCCACGCTCGGCGGCCTCGGCGCGGATCTGCGGCTTCGGGGTGTCGCCGACCGGGAACATGGCGCGTGAAAGCTGGTCGGCGGTCAGGACGGCCAGCACGTACGACTGATCCTTGTCCTCGTCCACGGCCCGGCGCAGCACGCCGTCCTCGAGTCGCGCGTAATGCCCGGTGACCACGGCGTCGAAGCCGAGCGCCACCGCGCGGTCGGCCAGCGCCGAGAACTTGATCTTCTCGTTGCAGCGCAGGCACGGATTGGGGGTCTCACCGGCGGCGTACGCGGCGACGAAGTCGTCGATCACGTCCTCCTTGAACCGGTCGGCGAAATCCCAGACGTAGAACGGGATTCCGAGCACGTCGGCGGCGCGCCGGGCGTCACCGGCGTCCTCCTTCGAACAGCAGCCGCGCGACCCGGTGCGTAGTGTGCCCGGACTCGCGGACAGCGCCAGGTGCACGCCGACCACCTCGTGTCCGGCGTCCACCGCGCGGGCGGCCGCCACGGCAGAATCCACGCCACCACTCATCGCGGCAAGTACTCGCATCTAGAAGCCTCCCTTCGCTCCGGCCAGTCCGGCCGCCTTCGCCCGTTCCACGACCTGCGGCAGCACGGCCAGCAGGGCATCGATATCGGCGTCGGTCGAATTGTGTCCCAATGAGAATCGCAGAGAACCGCGCGCCAGCGCCGGTTCCACGCCCATGGCGAGCAGCACATGGGAGGGTCCGGCCACACCGGCATTGCACGCGGATCCGGTCGAGCACTCGATCCCGGCGGCGTCCAGCAGCATGAGCAGCGAATCGCCCTCGCAGCCGGGGAACGTGAAGTGGGCGTTGCCCGGCATGCGGTGCGCGCCGGTCGCCCCGTTGAGGATCGCGTCCGGCACGACGGCGCGCACGCCCTCGATGAGCCGGTCCCGCAACAGCTCCACTTCCACCGCGCGCACGGCCATGCCGGCCACGGTCTCGCGGATCGCGGCGGCCAGCCCGGCCGCCGCGGGCACGTCCGAGGTGCCCGAGCGCAGATCCCGCTCGTGCCCGCCGCCGTGCAGCAGCGGCACCGCGGGCGCCTGCCGGCCCAGCAGCAGCACGCCCGCGCCGTGCGGGCCGCCGACCTTGTGCCCGGCGAAACTGGCGGCGGCCAATCCGCTGGCGGCGAAGTCGATGGGCAGCTGCGCGGCGGCCTGCACCGCGTCGCTGTGCATGGGTACATCGAATTCCTGTGCCACCGCGGCCAATTCGTGGATCGGCTGGATGGTGCCGACCTCGTTGTTGGCCCACATGACGCTCACCAGCGCCGTCTCGGCGGCGTACTCGGCCAGCGCGTCGCGCAGCGTGCGCGGCGAGACGATGCCCTGGGCATCGCACTCCAGCCAGGTGATGCGCGCGCCCTCGTGCTGCTCGAGCCACTCCACCGTGTCCAGCACCGCGTGATGCTCGACCGAGCTCACCAGGATCCGGTTCCGCCGCGGATCGGCGTCACGGCGCGCCCAGTAGATGCCCTTGACGGCGAGATTGTCACTCTCGGTGCCGCCCGAGGTGAAGATCACTTCCGAGGGCCGTGCCCCCAGCCCCGCCGCGATCGACTCCCGCGCCTCTTCCAGCACCCGCCGGGCGGCCCGCCCGGACCCGTGCAGCGAGGACGCGTTGCCCGTCATCCCCAGCGCAGCGCACATCGCCTCGACAGCGACCGGGAACATGGGTGTCGTGGCCGCGTGATCGAGGTAGACCGTCTGGGCACCGACCGGACCCGGGAAAACCGACTTCATGACCAGTAAAGGATAGCGGCCACCGTCGAGACGATATTCCCGCCATACCCCGGCCGCGTCACGCACCCGAAGCCCGGCCGCCCGCGCCCGCGATCCGCCTGCGCGGGCGGCCTCATCCGGCCGGTGACGTTTCGCATGGTCGGACTTGGCTCAGCAGACCATCGATGAACGCGCACAGCCCCTGATGGTAGGCATCGCGGGCGGCGAGCGCGGGCCAGCGCGCGCCGATCGCGGCCAGGCGCGGCACCTGCTCGGGTCGAGACCGCTGGACGAGGCTCGGCCCGCGGCGGCCTCGGGCGCGCCCTCGCGCACGGAGTGGGCGCGGACGAGGATCTCGCCGACCATGTAGAACCAGATGCTGCGGAAGACATGGACCGCCTGATCCGGTGTGCACCCGTAATCCTCGGCTCCCGCGAGGATGGCGTCGACCATCCACAGCGCTGATTCGTCGAGCAGGCCGACGAACCCGTCGACGGTGAGGATCTCCGGCCCACGGCCGGCCCGCCAGCGTGTCGTGCATGGCGCCGGCGGCCGCCGCGATGCGGTCGCGCGGATCATCGGGCAGGTCCGGGCGTTCGGCCTGGCCGGCGTAGTGATTGAGCAGCACCAGCAGGTCGCCCTTGTCCTGCACGTGGCGGTACAGGGTGGTCGTCCCGATACCGATCGCGGCGGCGAGCCGTCGGATGGTCATGCACGCGCGGCTCGTCATGATCCTGGCGGGCCTCGACCATGCCCGGCCCGACATCGACGTCCCCGGCCATCTGACAACGCGGGGGCGGGATCTGCTCGCCCTCGCCCGGGCCGGGCACGACTGCGTGGACTCCCTGCAGGCCGCGGTCGCGGGTGAGTCGGTCGGTTCGCTCTTCTCCGCGCCGCTCTCCGACCCGACGCTGATGGCGGCATTGTGTGAACTACCTCTCGGTCCACACGACCGGCTACCGCACCCCGGTTCTCCTGCTGCAGGACGGATCCGACACGGTCCAGCCGCTCCTCCGACCACCGTGCTTCTGCAACAACAACTCCGAGCCGGCGGCATCGACAGCCGACTGGTGCTGCACGCGCCCGCCACCCACTTCACGATCCTCGAATCGACCCGGCCCGAAGCTCGCATCTTCCTGGCCCATGTCCTGCCGGCCCGCGAATCCTGAACCGGCAGAGAACTATCCACGCAAGCGAGCCCGAGCACCTCGAATTCGGACAATCGACGGCACCCGAACAGTCCGTGTTCCCTGCGTATTTCGCGCTCTATGTGTGGTTTCCTGGCGTCTTCAACGGCGCAGCGTGCCAGCTTGCAGACCACGCGTGCCGATCTTGTTCCGGGATGGTGCGACGTCGGTGGCGATGTACCAGAATCAGCGCTGCCGTTGCCGTCTCGCGGACCGGCCCCGATTACACGCGGCCGACCGCACACACCAGGACATGGGCAATGGGGTGTTGTGGGGCGCGGCCGCGACCGATTCCACATGGAAGGTCGATACGTGCCCAAGCACCTGATCACACTGGCGACGATCGCGATGGCGGCGGTAGTCCTCGCGGGCTGTGACAACCACCGCAGCGAACCACTGTCCCCGCCCGCGCCGGCAACCTCGGTACCGTTCTTCGGCGGCGGCCAGATCCCGGATGTGATCGACGTACCGACCACCACCCCCTCCAGCACCACGACCAAGACCCGGTGACAGCCGGGCATTGATCGCAAAACGCCCGTAACCCTTTCGGTTGCGGATCGGGCAGGCGGGCTACGATCGCGGCGGGCTGTTGGAGCGCACTGCCCGACGTGATCGACACTCGTGTGGAGGAATTCACCATGGCTTACGTTGTGGACTTCGGCGCCGTCTCGACCGTCGGGCTGGAATCGTCACCGGTCGCGGAAGCACTGGCCGGACTGCGGGCGAACGAGGCCCGCTACTACAAGAACAAGTACGACCATGTCTTCACGGTCGAGCCCGCGAAGGACGCGCAGCCCACCGTCAACTGGGTGAGCCGCATCCTCGAGAAGGAACGGTCCATCGTCATCGCCTCCCCGCCCCTGGAGGCGACGGCCTTCCAGGTCGACGGCATTCGCATGGCCTATGTGTTCTACGAGAGCGGCCTCTCGGTCAACGTCATGTACACCATCGACAACGCCGGGAAACGAGCAGTCGGTTTCAAGCTCTCTGACGGCATGGAAGTCCCCGAGGAACTCTCCGCCTTCAAGTTCGCCCGGCAGAAGTCGAAGCTGGCCGGCACCATCCGCGGCTCCTACTTCGTCATCAAGGGCGAGTACTGACGCTCGGCCCCAGCAGAATTCACGTATGAAGGTCCACACGTCGCATCCGATCGTGGATACGGTGCTCGATCGGCATCTGGGGGAGCTGGGCGCCAGCTTTCCGGTGTACCGCAATCATGTGTTGCGCTGCCTGAATTATCAGGAGCGACTGCTGGGTGAGCCGGTGCCCCGGACCGCCGCCTTGGCCTGGGCCGTACACGATCTCGCCATCTGGACGGCCGGGACATGGGACTACCTGGAGCCGTCGGCGGATCTGGCCGACGTGCACGCCGCCGAGTTCGGGATCGCCGACGTCGCGGCGGTGCGGCGCATGGTGCTCGACCATCATCGGATCCGGGGCGTCGACGACCGCGTGACCGAGACCTTCCGCCTCGCCGACCGCATCGACCTCACTCGTGGACTGTGGCATCGGCCGCTGACCCGGGCGGACGTCGATTCTGTTGTCGCACAGCTCCCGTACCTCGGCTTCCACCGATTTCTGGCTCGCCGGGCCAGTTCCTACGCCGTGCACCATCCGACCCGCCCGATGCCCATGATGCGCTGGTAGACCCGGGGACGAGATGCGTTCGAGCAGAAGGCCGCAACGGCCCGCAGCCGACGAAGATCTGCGGGACGTTGCGGCCGGGTGGGCACTCGGCCCGGTGGGTACTGTCCAGCGCCGGTGCCGCCGGCGCCAGATGGTGCGCACGGGAACGTAACCAATCCGTGTCGCCACCGGCAAACCCCGGCGTGGCGTGACCGGCCGTGGCGGGCGAAGCGAAAACCGTTCTGCGCCAACGTGTTCGCCGAGGACGTACAGCCCAGGCAGCGCGACACGCCGACATTCGGACAATCGGGGCCACAGCAGACTCACAGGACCGCCGTGCGCCCGGAGCCCGGCTAGGTCACCGAATCCAGGGACGAGAAGACGACCACATTGGACTCGTAGCTCTTCGCCGCCTGATCGAACTGGCCGCCACACGTGACCACCTGCAGCGTCGCGCCACCGCGAGGACCGAAGACGAGCTGGTCGGGGAACTGCGATTTCAGGTACATGCGGACATCGGTGACCTTGAAGTGCGCGGTCTTGCCGTCCGCGCGCTTCACGTCGATCATGTCGCCCGGCTTCGTCTTCTTCAGGTAGAAGAAGACGCCCATGCCCTTGTAGGAGTCGACGTGACCGAGGATGACCGCCGAACCCTGCTCCCCGGGCGCGGGACCCTGCTGGTACCAGCCTGCCTGCTGGTAGTCGGCGGGCACCTGGACCGAGCCATCGGCATTGAGCCCCACCGCGATCAGCGAACCCGAGGCCTTGATCGAGGCGATGTCGAACGACACCGGGGTGGACCGGCTGATCGCGGCCGCGGTCTTCACGCCCGTGGCGGACGCGGCCGCCGTGGTCGTGCTCGCGGCCGGATGGGTCGCGCCGGAGGACGAACATCCGGTCACCAGGGCCAGGATGATCGCCACCACGGCGATCAGCGCACCGCGTAGCGGTCGGCGGATTCTCAACGCGCCCAGCGCGTTTCCATTCATGGTGATCACTGCGCGCTCACCTGGGCGGCCATGCCGCCCGCGCCGGTCTCGGGCGCGCCCTTGGGAATCACGTAGCCACCGGCCGGGACCTGATCGGTGACCGCCGTGCCGCCCGGGATGCCGCCGGTCGCACCCACCGGAATCGCCATGCCGTACACGGTGTCCGCACCAGCCGCACCGGCTCCGGCCGTCACCAGGTCGATGCCGCCCAGCGCCGCCCCGCCGATGTCGGTGTTCCCGCCGGCCTGCACACCGCCACCCGCGGCGCCACCGATCTGTGTACCGCCGCCGGCCTGCACACCGCCTCCGGCGGCGCCACCGATCTGTGTACCGCCGCCGGCCTGCACACCGCCTCCGGCGGTGCCACCGATCTGGGTGCCGCCGCCGATCTGCACGCCACCATTGGCATCTCCACCGACCTGGCTGCCCCCGCCCATCTGCACACCGCCATTGGCGTTGCCACCGGTCTGCGCGCCCCCGCCGATCTGCACACCGCCATTGGCGTCCCCACCGACCTGGCTGCCCCCGCCGATCTGCACGCCACCATTGGCATCCCCGCCGGTCTGCGTACCGCCACCGATCTGGACACCGCCATTGGCATCTCCACCGGTCTGCGTACCGCCGCCGACCTGGACACCGCCACCGGCATTGCCGCCGGTCTGGGTGCCACCGCCGACCTGCACACCGCCATTGGCATCCCCGCCGACCTGCGTTCCGCCACCGACCTGCACGCCCCCACCGGCATTGCCGCCGGTCTGCACGCCACCGCCGACCTGCACGCCGCCGCCCGTGTTGCCCCCGGCCTGCACACCGCCGCCTGCGTTCGCGCCGGCGCTCGGCTGGGTGGACGCACCGGCATTGGCGCCGCCTCCACCCTGGACGTCGACGCCCACGTTCAGCCCTCCGGGCCCGATGCCGACGTCCACACCCAGGCCGGCGCCCGGGGCTGGGCTTGTCGTCGCGGAGGGGTCCGCGACGGCCAGGGGCGCGCTGAGTGCAATTGCGGCCGCGGCTACCACCACGACCGGGAATGTCCTTGCCGACATTTCGAATTCGCTTCCAGACGATGTTGTTCGGTTGCCTTGCCGTCGAACAGACGGATCGGTGTGTTACCGACAAGTCGCCCGTGACCGCGAAAACTATGCCGACTCCGGCACATTCGAAACTGGACGCCTGTACAAACCCCTAATGCGCCACCTACCCCACCCGAAGCCCCTAATTTGCTCGGCTTCACCGACTACGCCAGCAGCCTTCCGTCAGGTCGGGGCACGCGCCCACGGATAGGACGGCGACTCAGCGCGCGGCATGCTGGGACGCGGTCTCCCAGGCGAATCCGTCCGGATCGGTGAACGTCGCGGCGCCGCCCACGACGAGTCGGTGGGACCCGCTGCCGTCGGAGGAGACCCCCGCATCTTTCGCCAGCGCGCGACGCTTGTACAGCGCCAATTTGACGGGGCTGGAGCCGGTGTCGAACTCGACGTACATCGGCCCGAAGCTCTTGGCCACCGGCAGCCCGTGGTCGACGTAGAAGCGCTTGCTGGCGCCGATGTTCTCCACACCCAGCAGCAGCACCATGGAGTCGAAACGCTTGGACGCCGGGCCGCTGTTCTTCTTCGAGGAGGTCGCGACCTTCCAGATCGCGCCGTCGGGGGCCTGGACCACGCCGCCGTAGCCCCACATCGACTTGGCCGCGGGCTTGAGCGAGGTCGCGCCCGCCGCCAGCGCCGCGTCGAGGTAGGCGTCGGCGTCGGCCGGCTGGGCCACCGTCAGCGACAGCGTGTAGCCGCGGAATCCGGTGCTGGGCTCCTGAGTCGTCCGGAAGTTCAGCAGCTCCGAGCCCAGCCCGAACGCGTTCGAGTAGAAGGTGGCCGCGGCGTCGGTGTCCGCGACATCGAGGGTGATGGTGTCGATGGAAGTCATGTCGGCAACGCTACGGTCGCGCCACTGACCAGCGCTTCTCGATTCCTGATCAGTCCCGGCACCCGCGGGGCCGGATCACTGCCCGGCGGTCACCCGTGGCGCCTCGGCCCGCCGGACCGCGCCGGTGCCGACAGCCTCGAGGTGCTCGGAGCCGTGGATGACATCGGTGAAGGCGCGGGCGACGGTGTCGCCCTCCAAGGTCCGCTCGCAGCGGCGCGCCAGCTCGTGGCGGTCCGCGCCGGCTGGATGCAGCTGCGGCTGCAGGGCGATCTCGGCCACGACGCCCTTGGAACGCAGGACGCGGCGGAACGAGTCGGCCAGCGAATCGATGCCGACGAAACCCGGGATGGCGGACAGTTCACCGTCGCGGTCCAGGTAGCGCAGGCGGATCGGCTGCACCGGCGTCTCCGAGTCGATGGCGGCCTGGAACAGGGCGGGACGCAGGCGGCCGTGGGCGCGGCCGCACCAGGTGGTGCCCTCGGGGAAGAAGGTGACGCGCTCGCCGGCGCGCAGCCGGTCGGCCATGGTCTCGATGACCGCGGGCAGCTGCCGTAGTCGTTCGCGTTCGATGGGGATGACGCGGACCCGCTTGGCGACATCGCCGAGCATCGGCCACTCGACCAGATCGGCGCGGGCGACGAAGGACATGGGCTCGACGATGGTCAGCGCCACGATGTCGGTCCAGCCGATGTGGCGGGCCGCGATCAGCACGCCGCCCTCCCGACGGTCCTCGGGGGCGCGATTGTCGACGATGCGGACCCGAATTCCACAGCAGGCCAGCAAGGCTCGCGCATAGCGGCGCTGCACGCCCGCGCGGCGGCGGCGCGGGGCGGCGTAATACGCGATCGGGAAGCTCAGCAGCACACCGGCGATACCGGCGATCCGGGTGGCCACCCGGAGCGTGCTCGCCTCAGCGGGCGAGTCGACACACGAAGGGCCGCAGGGACTGTGGGGCATCCAGGAGTGGGCGGAGGCCTCGGCCGGCGGGCACGAGAGCGATCCGGCGTCCGGGGAGAGCAGTGCGGGCATCATGGGGCATCACCGGGCATCCAGGCTGTTGGCGGCGCCCTGCAGGCGCTCCAGGTAGCGGGTGTTGATGGTCTCGAGGCCGAGCAGCGCGACGAAGTCGGCCACCGCGAAGTCCGGATCGTGGGCGGGCTCGCCGCAGATCTGCGCGCCCAGGCGCAGGTAGCCGTTCAGCAGCGGCGGCAGCTTGGGTCGGGCCGGGGCGGCCAGCTCGTCGAGGGTCCGGCCGTCCACCACGACCGGGTTGTACGGGCGCACATGGCGTTCCGTCTCCAGCGCGTGCTTGCGCAGCAGCATGTCGCGCACGCCGCGCACATTGACGCCGGGCTCGTCCTCGGGCGTCGTCTGCATGGGGACCGACACGCAGCCCATCACCCAGTCGTATCCGGTGAGCTGGATGTAGTGCAGGATGCCGGCCCACATCAGCGTCAGCACCGAGCCGTTGCGGTGATCGGGCACCACACAGGCGCGGCCCATCTCGACGATCCGGTTACCGACGGGATCCAGTGCGGCCAAATCGAATTCGGTGGCGGTATAGTAGCCGCCGGCGGTGGGCACCTTGTCCGGTGGCAGCATGCGGTAGCAGCCGACGAACTGCTCGGTGAGCTCATCGCGCACCAGCAGGTGGTCGCAGTGCTCGTCGAAACGGTCGGCGTCGAGGCCGGTTCCGTTGTCCGGGATGGTGAATCCCGGCTCATTGGCGAACACCTGGTAGCGCAGCCGCTGTGCGGCTTCGCGGTGCTCGGCGTCGGAGGAGACGACCAGGGAGTACTGGGACCGTCCGGTGGTGCGGGGTGCTTCCGGGGCGGGCTTCGACGCGGCTGCCAGCAGGCTGGAATTCGACGCTGCCTTGGTGGTCATAGGCTTGATCAAGCCAGTCCCAGACTGCGCTGGAGCGACCGCCGGATTACCTCTCGATGCCAGTCCGGTGAACGCGACGCAGACCGCACCGGGAGTTCATCCGACCGCTTCCGAACGTTCTCTACCAGGACAAACGCTCGTATCCCAGCGGGGTACCGGCGCCTTGGCGCGGGCCCCGAACCCGCTGTGGCGGGCTCGAATCGGCTCCGCGGGTGGTCGGCAACGCGGAAGAGGCCAGCCTACGCCACCGGAGGTGAGCCTTGCACCGCGGGGGTCCGCTTCCGGAACGAGAGCGGATCAGTTCCGGAAGAGCAGGGCGGAATCGCCGAATTCGTGCCAGAGATAACCGGAGTCGAGCGCCACCCGGTACGCCTCCCGGACCACGTCCCCGCCCGCGACGGATTCCAGCAGGCGCAGGTGCGAGGCGCCCGGCGCATGCCAGCCGGTGATCAGGCCGTCCACCGCCCGCGCGGGGCGGTCACCGTCCAGCACCAGCTCGGTCCAGCCGGCCATCGGGCGCACCAGACCGTCTGCGGCAGTGGCGGTTTCGAGAGCACGGGTGACCGTGGTCCCCACCGCCACCACCCGGCCGCCCGCGGCATGCGTGGCGTTGACCAGTCGCGCGGTCATCTCCGGTACCGCGAACCGTTCCGGGCTGGGCGGTTCGCCGGTCTCCGGTGAGGACACCCCGGTGTGCAGGGTGATCGGCGCGAACCCCACCCCGCCCGCGACCAGCTCGGTCACCAATGTATCGGTGAACGGTCTTCCCGCACTGGGCATTTCGGCGCTGCCCGGGATCAGACCGAAGACCGTCCGGTAGTAGGACGCCGACCAGCGTTCGGTGACATACGCATAGGTGATCGGCCGTCCGTGCCGCGCCAGCAGTTCCCGCACGTCCACGTCAGCCCTGTCGAGGTCTTCGCCGGTGAGATCCACGACCCAGAGCCGTTCCGCGCCGGGTAGCCACCGGCCGCGCAGCGTGGCGTAAGACCCGGCCGGAAGCTGTACGCGCGCACCGGGTTCCACGGCCCTGCCGCACCAGGGGACGCCGTGCGGGTCACGCAACTCCGCCACCCAGCCACCGTCGTCCAGCCAGGTCGAGAAATGCAGGACGGCCGGTTCGCCCTGGTATTCGGCATCCACCGCCGCACCGATCATGGCGGAGTTGTTGACCACCACCAGATCTCCCGGGCGCAGGAACGACGGCAGCTCCCGGAACCGCGCGTGGGACAGCACGGGGCCATCGGCGACCAGGAGCCGCACGCCGTCACGTGCCAGCCCGCGCGCCTCCGGCGGGCTGGTGGCGGACAGGTCGTCGGGGAGCTGGAAGTCGATCGGGTCCGCGCCGAGCGCCGCGTCCATGCCGAGCGTCATGACGCCACCCGCATCTCCGAGGCGAGGTAGCGCCCGCTCGGCGGCCGAGATTCGAGCAGCCGCAGCAGCGCGGGGACCACGGTTTCCGGCTCGGGCCGATCGGAGATGTCCTCACCCGGGAAGGCGGCCTGATGCATCTCGGTCCGCATATCGCCCGGGTCGAAGCTGTAGATCCGCAGTGCCGGATTCTCCGCGGCGAGCACATTGGTGAGCTGGTCCAGGGCCGCCTTGGACGCCCCGTAGCCGCCCCAGCCCTCATAGCCGCCGACCGCCGCGTCGGAGCTGATATCCACCACCGCCCCTTCCGACGCCCGCAATGCGGGCAGGGAAAGTTGCAGAATCGCCAGGGGCGCAATCACATTGGTGTCCAGGACGACGGTCAGCGCATCGAGCGGATACCGGTCCAGCGTGGGCAGGGGGCTGGGTCCGAGTGCGCTGGCATTGTTGAGCACCAGGTCCAGGCGTCCCGTCCCGACGGCCTGCGCGATCCGCGCCCGCACCGCCGGATCGGCCACATCCCCCGCAATAGCGTGCGCGCCGGTCGCGGCCCGCACCTGCTCGAGCCGATCCGCGCCACGGGCGACGATGATCAGCTCCCAATCCCGTTCGGCGAGCGCGAGCGCGACCGCTCGACCGAAGCCCGCCGATGCCCCGGTTATCAGGGCGCGTTTCGTGTTCTCAGGCATAACGCCATCGTGAAACCTGAAGCGCTGTTCAGGTCAATGATTTTTCACCGGAAGCGAAGAACCCCGCGAACGGGACGAGCCGCCCGGCGCGTCGCCGGACGGCTCGTTTCGTTCGTGCGGTCAGGCCGCTACCGGTGACTTCTCCGGAGTCATTGCGGCCGCGGCCTTTTCGACCTCGTTGAAGCCGGGCCGGCCACTACCGATGAAGGCCACCAGCCACGACAGCACCGCGGCGAAGCGGTTGCGGAAGCCGACCAGGTAGTAGATGTGCACCGCGAGCCAGGCTACCCAGGCGATGAGGCCGGTGAACTTGATCTTGTCGTTCAGCTTGGTGACCGCGCTGAAGCGGCTGATCACCGCCATCGACCCCTTGTCCCAGTACTTGAACGGGGTGGCCGCGGGCTTCTTGCCACGGATGATGTCAGCCACGTGGCGGCCCTCCTGCATGGCGACCGGCGACTGGCCCGGGTAGCCGTTGAGGAAGGTCATGTCACCGATGGCGAAGATGTCCGCGTGCCCGCCGACGGTGCAGTCGGGGTTGATGAGAAGCCTTCCGGCACGGTCGGTTTCGCAGCCGGTGGCCTCGGCCAGCACCTGGGCGAAGGCGCCGGCGGCCACGCCCGCCGACCACACCACGGTCTCGGCGGCGATGCGGCGCTCCACACCGTCCTTGCTCTTGACGGTGACCTTGCCGTCCTCGATATCGGTCACGAAGGTGTCGACCAGCACCTCGACGCCGCTGCGCTCCAGCGACTCCTTGGCGTACTCCGACAGCCCGCCGCCGAAGGGCGGCAGCACCACGCCCGCGCCCTCGACCAGGGTGACGGTGTCCTCCTGGTGGTAGTACCGCTTGGCGAGTTCCTTCAGCTGACCGGCGACCTCGACGCCGGTCGCGCCCGCGCCGACCACCACGAAGCTCAGCAGGCGGCGGCGGGTCTCGGGGTCGGCGTGCTCGGCCTGCTCGAAAACGCGCTGGATCTGCGCGCGCAGGTTGCGGGCGTCGTCGATGGTCTTGAGCGAGAACGTCTTGTCCGCGAAGTCGTCGCGGCCGAAGTAGGACTGGCTGGCGCCGGTGGCGGCGATGAGCTTGCCGTAGCGGATTCGCTTCGGACCCTCGGCCGTCTCGTAGGTGAGGATCGCATTGGGGGCGTCGACGGCGGTGACCTTGCCCAGGCGCACCTCGCCGTTCTTGTGGCTGCGCAGGATATTGGCCATGGGCGGTGCGATCTCGTCGGAGGCGAGCACACCGGTCGCAACCTGATAGAGGAGGGGCTGGAAGAGGTGCTCGGGGGTACCCGAGATGAGGACGTACCGGACTCCGGACTTGTTCAACTGCTTCGCAGCGGCGAGACCACCGAATCCCGATCCGACGATGACGACATCAGCGGTTTCGATTCCCGCCTCCACGTGTTGCATGACTGCTCCCTTCCGTCATGACTAACCGTGATTCGGAACGCGGTTGTTCCAAGGATCTGGGCGCATAATCAAGATGACTCTTATCTACATTGATCATGAATTGGAGAAAGCCGTGGAGCTGCGCCAGCTGGCCTACTTCGTGGCGGTCTGCGAGGAGCTGAGCTTCAGCCGGGCCGCGAGCCGATGCTTCATCTCGCAGTCGGCAATCAGTCACCAGATCGCCCGGCTGGAACGCGACCTCGGCGTGAACCTCTTCGAACGGTCCACCCGCTCGGTCGTTCCCACCGACGCGACCACCCGGCTACTTCCCCTTGCGAAACAAATGCTGAGCCTGGAATCGGCCATTCGCGCAGCTGTGCGGGCCTCCGGACCACGCATTCGCCTGGCGGCTAATATGAGCTTCGCAACTAGATCACTGTCCGCGATCGCCGGCGCACGCGAGGCGCATCCGGGAGCGGAGATCGAATTCGTCATCAAGCCGTTCCGGCAGCGCATCCAGGCGGTGGCCGACGGCGACTGTGATCTCGCTCTCATCCGGGGCAGTGTGGACCAGCCCGGGCTGACGGTCGAGAAGCTCTGGGTCGAGGATCCGGTCATCGCCACCTCCACCGCGCACCCGCTCGTCACGCGCGGCGGCGATGTCACCCTCGCGGAACTGGGGACCTATCCGCTGCTGCTGCCCCCGGAGTCGGAACAGGTCCTGCTCCACAATGTGGTGCGGGCCGCGTTCGCCGACCTGCCGACCGGGCCGGTCTTCGGCCCGCCCATCCCGCCCGACCACACCGCCACCATGGAACTCATCAACCGGCCCGACGCCTGGACCATCCTCTACGCCGACAGCCAGACCGAGGGCATCGCCACCCTGCGGCTCACCGGGCACCCACTGCGCATCCCGGTCTCGGCCGTCACGCGCAGCGAGGGCCGCACCTCCCCCATCGTGACGACCCTGCTGGCGGCACTGCACTGCGCCTGACGCGCGACTGCTAACCGGGATGCGCGGCGGCGAACTCGGCGAGCCCGGCCGCGAAGGACTCGAACATCGGGGCCAGCATCGACCGCACGAACCGCGCCTCGATCGGCGCGAGCGCCGGCGCCGGATCCAGGTGCACCTGCCAGGTCAGGGTGCAGTGCCCGGCGTCGATCGGCGTGAACGCGATGTCCTCGATCATGCGGCGGGCCAGGGGAATCGACATGGCGTCCGCGCCGAAGGTGAAGCGCGCGGCCGGTTCCCAGGCCAGGAAGCGTTCCCGCACGCTGATCCAGCGCAGGTGGATATCGCGGATCGCCCCCGCGGCACGGGCATTCGAATACCAGGTGGTGGCACGGTAGCCGTTCGCCCACTCCGGCTGTCCCTCGCCGGTGGCGAGGATCTCGAAAGTGCGTGCCGCGGAGGCCGCCACAGTGCGCTCGCTGTGCAGATGCAGTCGCATGGCATCGATGTCGCCGAGTTCGCTCGGGCGCAGGGCGAACATCATTTCGACGCCACCAGTCGCCTGGTCACGCGAATGGTGGTGCGGCGGGGCAGGATTCGCGGCAGGCCCGAGGAGACCGCGTTGACGATGCCGGACACGGTACTCGGCGGCGGGTTGCGGCGGTCCAGGGCGCGCAGGGCGGTGGCCACCACCTGTTGCGGCGTCTGCCGGTTGCCGACGCTGGCCGCATCGCCTGCCACGTCGAAGAATTCGGTGTCGGTCGCGCCCGGGCACACAGCCAGCGCGGTGACTCCCGAGCCTTCCAGTTCACCCCACAGGGCCTCGGTGAAGGACAGGACGAAGGCCTTGGTCGCGCCGTAGACGGCCATGAACGGGATCGGCTGGAAGGCCGCGGTCGAGGCGATATTGACGATCACCCCGCGATCGCGGCTCACCATGGACGGCAGCGCGGCGTGGGTCAGTTCGGCGAGCGCGGCGACATTCACCGCGATCTCTTCGCGAACCTTGCCGGCCTCGTGGCCGGCCAGCGCGCCGTGGGTGGCGAAACCGGCATTGTTGATCAGGATGCCGACCGGCCGCACCGGATCGGTGAGAACCTCGGCGACCGAGGCCACACCGGCCGGATCGGACAGGTCGGCGGCGAGCACGCGCACCGAAACCCCATGCGCGGCTTCCAGTTCCTTCGCCAGTTCCCGCAGCCGCGGCTCGCGCCGGGCCGCCAGGACCAGATCGCAGCCGCGGGCGGCCAGGGCGGTGGCGAAGGCCGCGCCGATGCCGCTGCTCGCGCCGGTGACGACCGCGGTCGCCGGATACCACTCGGTCATTTCTCCTCCTAGGTGAACATATGTTCAGCTATGTATACTTAACAGCTGTTCAGCTATCTCTGTCAAGGAGGACTTCGTGCCGGGTACCCGACAGCGCCGAACCCGAGGCGAAGGCGAACGGCTGCGCGCCGAACTCGTCGCCGCCGCCATCGACCTGCTGCTCGAGCCGCAACCGCTGCCCGCGCCGTCCCTGCGCGCCATCGCCCGCGCCTGCGGCGTCGCCCCCAGCGCCGTCTACATGCACTTCGCTTCCCAGGACGCGCTGAACTACGCCGTCATAGCCGCACTCTTCGGCCGGCTGCGTGCCGACCTCGACGCCGCCGACCCGGCCGGCGCGACACCCGCCGAGCGACTGGACGCCCTGCTCGGCGCCTACCTGACCTGGGCCGAAAGCCACCCGGGCGCATACCAATTGCTCTTCGAGCGGCCCGATCCGCTCGACACCGAAGGCGAGGGACCCGGCCTCGACCTGCTCGACCGCCTCGCCCGGCTGCTGCCCGAGACCGACCCGCGGACCCGGCGCGCCGCCGCCCTGCGCATCTGGTGCGCCGTGCACGGGGTGGCGTCCCTGCGCATCCACAAACCGAGCGCGCCCTGGGCCGACACCGCGCGGGCGGACGCCCGCGCGCTGATCGCGAGCATCGCCGGACTGCCCGCCGCCTGAGCGCGGCGCACCGGGCCGGATACGGCCGACACGTCCGCCGGAACCGAATTACGCTGGCACCGTGGGGCAGGAGAACATGCGGGCCTCCGACAGGGACCGCGAACACATCGCCGACCGGCTGCGCGTGGCCATGGACGAGGGGCGCATCACGCTGCACGAGTTCGACGAACGACTGCAGCAGGTGTATTCGGCCCGGACCTACGGGGAACTCGCGCCGATCATGTCCGACCTACCGGTCCAACGGGTTTCCAGCCTGAGCACCCCGGCCGACGTGAGCAGCGTGCCACTCTGGGTGAAGATCATCTGGGCGCCCTGGGTCTTCGTGACCTTGATGTGCGTGGTGATCTGGGTGGCCACCGGACTGGGTTACTTCTGGCCGATCTGGGTCGCCGCACCGTGGGGAGTCGCGCTGATGATCCCCACCTCCATCGGGATGGTCGTGCAACGCGACGCCCAGCGGCGGCGGCAGGCGGCGCGGGATCGGTATCGGCCACGATAGTTCCACCGCAGTTTTCGTCGGTCACGCCAGGGCTGCCGCCACCGCGAGATGCAATCGCAGATCCTCGGGCTCCTCGTCCTGGACGGCCCACACGATCTCCTCCATCGATCGCATGAACGCCCAGGCGCGCGCCCGATCGGCGCGGACGGCCGATCCCGCGGCGGTCCGCTCGACCACCGCCCCGGCATGCTCGGCCGTCGGGTCGCTCTGCACCTGGATCATCACCAGGAACCCGGCATCGAACGCCGCCTCCCCGAGATATGCCTTCGGGTCGATGAGCAGCCACGGCTCCCGTTCCGCCGCAACGATATTGCCGAGATGCGTATCGCGATTGACCACGAGCAGCGGGCCGTCCGGCACCGCGAGTTCGGCGCGACGCTCCGCGGCACGATCCAGGAGCCGCGCCGGAATAACCTCGGCGACATTGGCCACGGCATGAACCTCGGGATCGGCGACGCCGACAACCTCGCGTGGAAGCCGGCCGCCGTGATCACCGGGGCGGCTCCCGAAATCCTGCTCGGCACTTACGATCCGAGCGCCGCGAGCTCGCCCGCCAGGTCATCGACATCTCCACCGAGAACTCCCGTACGCGCGGGAGCTACCGGATCGACGACGAGTTGCTGCTCGGCACCGCTTGCCGGGACACCGGCACCCTCGCCGATCGCGGCTACCTTCCTGCCGCTGAGATCGGCGACCGCCTCCCCCACGCCTGGCTCCCCGACTGCCGCTCCACCCTCGACCTGCTCGGCCCCGGCCACGTGCTGCTCACCGGTTCCCAACTCCCCCAGGCCCTCCGCGATGCCTGCGGCCTCTCCCCCACCACCGGTCTGCTGGTCCGGCCCGACGGCCACATCGCCGCTCGCGTCTACGGCTGAACTCTCGGTGGCTGGTTGTGGCGTAGCGGCGGCCGGCTCCGGTACCGGTGTCTCGTGCACGGTGCGCCACAGGTAGGTTCGGCCGTCGGTCACCAGGACGGCCGTCACTGTGCGCCGACCGGTTTTCACCGTGCCGATGCGGTTCTCGGCGACGAAGCGGACGACGATCAGCTGGCCGCTGCGGGCGATCTCCTGGACCTCGGAGACCTCGATTTCCACGCCTGCCAGCATGTTTCGGGCCGACCACATGCCGGCGAGGAAGGTCTCGCGGTCCACGGCTTGCCCGGTCGTCACGACCGAGGTGAATTGGTCGTCCAGCGCCCCGGAGATGCGGTCGAAGACCTTCAGGGGCGCGTCCGATCCCAGCCATTCGGCGAGATCGAAATGCAGGGCCGCGACGACGTCGCCGAGTTCGACGTCGTCGAATCCGGAACCGGCAGCGTTACTGGTCTTACGGGCGACCGGCTCCTCGGCCCGCCGTCGCCGAGGATCGAATCGCCCACGCACGGTGTCACTGTACGTCCACGACGCACAGCGATCGCGCTACCCGACGGGGTCCGAGCAGAACACCGTCACACCGCAGCCCCGGCTGCCACTCGGATTGGATGCCGCGATCGTGGTCGCCCCGGTTCCGGGCGCCACCGCATCCGTCGCCACCGAGATCTTGGTGGGATCGGTCAGCGGCAGCGGCGCGGCCGTACCCGACCCGATCCCGGCCGCCATCATTGCCGCGACCGCAGCGCCGGTCATGAGAATCCGCGTGAGGCACCTCCGTGCCCTCAGTTCCTTGGGCCCGAAAACGAATGTCCCCCGGCCGAATCCGGCCGGGGGACCTTCGATCCGCTTGCAGCAGAGCTGAAATCAGCCCTTGTGAGCCTTCACGGCCTCGGTCAGCTGCGGGGCGACGTTGAACAGGTCGCCGACGATGCCGTAGTCCGAGATCTCGAAGATCGGGGCCTCTTCGTCCTTGTTGACGGCCACGATGGTCTTCGAGGTCTGCATGCCGGCGCGGTGCTGGATGGCGCCGGAGATGCCGAGGGCGATGTACAGCTGCGGGGAGACCGTCTTACCGGTCTGACCGACCTGGAACTGGCCCGGGTAGTAGCCGGAGTCGACGGCGGCGCGGGAAGCACCGACGGCCGCACCGAGGGCGTCGGCCAGCGGCTCGACGACCTTGCCGAAGTTGTCGGCCGAACCGACACCACGGCCACCGGACACCACGATCGCGGCCTCGGTGAGCTCGGGACGGTCGCCGCCCACGTTCGGCTCACGCGAGACGATCTTGGTGACGCCCTCTTCCTGCGCGGGCAGCTCGACGACGACCTTCTCGCCGGCGGCGGCCTGCGGGGCGGCCTCGATGGCACCCGGGCGCACCGAGATCACCGGCACGTCGCCGGTGGCCTTGGCGTCCACGGTGAACGCGCCACCGAAGATGGAGTGCTGCGCCGAGCCGTCGCCGCTCACGGAGATGACGTCGATCAGCAGACCGGAACCGATGCGGGCGGCCAGGCGACCCGACACCTCCTTGCCGTCCGCGGTGGCGGCGACCAGGATCGCGGCCGGGGCGGCGGACTCGGACAGGGCGGCGAGCACGTCGACCTTGGGGGTGACGAGGAAGCCCTCGGCGTCGTCGCCCTCGGCGACGTAGATCTTCTCGGCGCCGGCGGCGGCCAGCGCGTCACCGAGCTTGTCGGCGGTGCCGGCAGCGCCGACCACGACGGCGGCCGGGGTGCCCAGCGCGCGAGCGGCGGTGAGGAGTTCGGTGGTCACCTTCTTGGGCGCACCGTCAGCGTGCTCCACGAGCACCAAAACTTCTGCCATTTTTTCTATCTCCTGAAAGTCGTTGGGCCCGGGGGCAATTAGATGATCTTCTGACCGAC
Source organism: Nocardia niigatensis NBRC 100131 (assembly GCF_000308655.1). Lineage (GTDB taxonomy): Bacteria > Actinomycetota > Actinomycetes > Mycobacteriales > Mycobacteriaceae > Nocardia > Nocardia niigatensis. The sequence continues at coordinate 93,981 of NZ_BAGC01000043.1, forward strand.
CAGGTAGGTGGCGATCTGGTTGCCGCCCTCGCCCTCGTCGACGATCTTCTCGCCCGCCGTGCGCGCCGGCTTCGGGGTCACACCGGTCACCCGGGTGCCGGCGTTCGCAACGCCCACGGTCTCCGGGTCGACGCCCAGATCCGCCAGGGTGAAGGTCTGAACTTCCTTCTTCTTGGCGGCCATGATGCCCTTGAAAGACGGGAACCGCGGCTCGTTGATCTTCTCGGTGACCGAGACGATGGCCGGGAGGGTGGCCTCGAGCTTGAACACGCCCTCGTCGGTCTCGCGCTCGCCGGCGATGCGCTCGCCGTCGACGGTCAGCTTGCGCAGGTGGGTCAGCTGCGGCAGACCCAGGTACTCGGCGATGATGGCCGGCACCGCACCGGCGCGACCGTCGGTGGCCTCGTTGCCCGCGATGACCAACTCGATGCCCTCGATCTGACCCAGCGCGGCCGCCAGGATGTAGGCGGTCTGCACGGCGTCGGAGCCGTGGATGGCCGGGTCGTTGATGTGGATGGCCTTGTCCGCGCCCATGGAGAGGGCCTTGCGGATGGCCTCGGTGGCCCGATCGGGGCCTGCGGCCAGCACGGTGACCTCGCCGCCCTGCGCCTCCTTGATCAACAGCGCCTCCTCGACGGCGCGCTCGTTGATCTCATCGAGGATGGCGTCGGCGGCCTCGCGGTCGAGGGTGTAGTCACCGCTGGTCAGCTTGCGCTCGGACCAGGTGTCGGGAACCTGCTTGATCAGTACGACGATGTTCGGCATTGGTCTTCGTCGACCTCCTGTTCTGGTGGCACTGGGTGTGGCGGTCGCACGAGTTCGTCACGTACGTCCACGAGTAGCTCGATCGGGAGATTACCCTACGTTAAGTTACTCGTGGGTAACTTACGGTGTGAGTTTCCGCATCGGCTGATCCGGTCGCGGGTGTGATATGGACAACCGCTAACGTCGGAGCAATGAGCGAGGCCGTGAGTCCTGTTGAAAACCCCACCGACCCCTTGCCTTTGACCGGCGAGCGGACGGTGCCCGGCATCGCCGAGGAGAACTACTGGTTCCGGCGGCACGAGATCGCCTACGTGCGCATGCTCGAGCAGTGCGCGGGCAAGGTCGTGCTCGAGGCCGGCAGCGGAGAAGGTTACGGCGCCAATATGATCGCCGGCGTCGCCGCGCGGGTCACCGGCCTGGACTACGACGACAGCGCGGTCGCGCACGTGCGCGCCAAGTACCCGCGCGTGGAGATGGTGCAGGGCAATCTGGCCGACCTGCCGCTCGACGACGCCTCGGTCGACATCGTGGTGAACTTCCAAGTGATCGAGCACCTCTGGGACCAGGCCCAGTTCCTGCGCGAATGCCTGCGGGTGCTGCGGCCCGGCGGCAAGCTGCTGATCTCCACGCCCAACCGGATCACCTTCTCCCCCGGGCGCGACACGCCGCTCAACCCTTTCCACACCCGTGAGCTGAATGCCGCGGAAATGACCGAACTGCTCGCCGAGGCCGGTTTCACCGTGGAACTGATGGCGGGCATCTTCCACGGCCCCGAACTGGTTGCGCTGGACGCGAAGTGGGGCGGGTCGATCATCGACGCGCAGATCGAACGGGCGCTCGCCGGCGAGCCGTGGCCGGCCGATCTGGCCGCCGATGTGGCCGCCGTGCGCATCGACGATTTCGAGCTGGTCGCCGACTCCGAGCGGGACATCGACGCCAGCCTGGATCTGCTGGCCATCGCGGTGAAGCCGTGAGTGAGCGCAGCGAGCGAACCGAAGACACAGCCCGCGTCGGGCACGCCGGAGCCGAGCGCAGCGAGGTGGAGGCGTGACCGACCGGCTCCCCCCGGCTCCGGGCCAGTTCACGCTGGTCCTGCATTCCCATCTGCCGTGGCTGGCCCATCACGGGCGCTGGCCGGTCGGCGAGGAGTGGCTGTACCAGTCGTGGGCAGCGTCCTACCTGCCCGTGGCGAAGGTGCTGAGAACCCTTGCGGCCGAGGGACGTTCGCACCTGATCAGCCTGGGGATCACGCCGGTGCTGGCGGCGCAGCTGGATGATCCGCACTGCCTGAAGGGCATGCATCACTGGCTGGGCAACTGGCGGCTGCGCGCCGACGAGGCGTCCATGTCGGGCAATACCGCGCTCGGCGGGCACGAACACCGGCTCGCCGCAGCCGCTCTCGACGATTTCGAGACCCGCTGGATGCACGGGGCCTCGCCGGTGTGGCGGGAGCTCATCGACGCCGAGGCCATCGAATTGCTGGGCGGCCCGCTGTCGCATCCGTTCCAGCCGCTGCTGGATTGGCGGCTGCGCGAATACGAGCTGACCGAGGGCCTGGCCGACGCGCGGGCGCGCTGGGGGCACACGCCCGCCGGCATCTGGGCCCCCGAATGCGGGTTCACGCCGGGCATGGAGCGGACCTACGACAAGGTCGGCATCTCGCACTTCATGGTGGACGGTCCCGCGCTGCGCGGTGACACCACGCTCGGTCGGCCGGTGTGGGATTCGGACGTGGTGGCCTTCGGCCGCGACCTGACGGTCAGTTACCGGGTGTGGTCGCCGAAATCCGGGTACCCGGGCCAGTCCTACTACCGTGATTTCCATCACTATGATCACGCCACCGGACTGAAACCGGCGCGCGTCACCGGCAAGACTGTCGCGGGCCCCGACAAGGCTCCTTACGACCCCGAACTCGCGGCCGCGGCCGTCGAGAAGGACGTCGCAGACTTCGTGGCGACCGTGCGCGAGCGGCTGATCTCAGAGTCGGAACGTATCGGTCGCCCCGCGCTCGTGGTGGCCGCGTTCGACACCGAACTGTTCGGGCACTGGTGGCACGAGGGCCCGCAATGGCTCGAACAGGTGCTGCGCGCACTGCCCGCGGCCGGGGTCACCGTCGGCACGCTCGCCGACGCGCGGGCCCGTGGTTACGTGGGCGAACGCGTCGAATTGGCCGACTCCTCCTGGGGTTCGGGCAAGGACTGGCGGGTGTGGGCCGGAGACCAGGTCGCCGATCTGGTCGAGCTCAATGCCGAGGTGGTGCGCCTGGCCCTGGACACCCTCGACAAGATGCGGGTGGACGCCACCGGGCTCCGCGACCCGGTTGCCGACCAGCTGCTGAGGGAGGCGATCCTGGCCGTCTCCAGCGACTGGGCGTTCATGGTGTCGAAGGATTCCGCGGCCGGATACGCGCGCGACCGAGCCCATGAACACGCCCACGCGGTACGCGAGATCGCCGCGGCGGTGGCGGCCGGGCAACTCGCCAAAGCGGGGCAGTTGGCGGCAGGATGGTACCCGGCCGACGGACTCTTCCCCGCGCTCGATGCGCGCAGGCTCGGCCCCGCTTCAGAAGGACCCGCATGAAGATCTTGATGGTGTCGTGGGAGTACCCACCCGTCGTAGTCGGTGGGCTGGGCCGCCATGTGCACCACCTCGCCGTCGAACTGGCCGCCGCCGGGCACGAAGTCGTCGTGCTGGCGCGCCGGCCGATGGGCACCGACGCCACCACCCACCCGACGCACTCCTTCATCGAGGAGGGCGTCCTGGTGGTCGCGGTCGCCGAGGATCCGCCGGCGTTCGACTTCGGCGAGGACATGCTGGCGTGGACGCTGGCCATGGGCCACGCCATGGTCCGGGCCGGCATCGCCCTGAACAAGCCCGGCATCGGCGAGGGCTGGACCCCCGATGTGGTGCACGCCCACGACTGGCTGGTCGCGCACCCGGCCATCACCCTGGCCGAGTACTACGACGTGCCACTGGTTTCCACCATTCACGCCACCGAGGCGGGCCGCCACAGCGGCTGGGTGTCGGGGCGGGTGAACCGCCAGGTGCACTCGGTGGAGTGGTGGCTGGCGCACGAATCCGACGCGCTCATCACCTGTTCGGAGTCCATGAAGGACGAGGTGCACCGTCTCTACGGCGCCGAGCGGGTGCCGATGACGGTGATCCGCAACGGTATCGACGTGGGCGCGTGGACCTTCCGGGAGCGCGCGCCGCGCTCCGGTCCGCCGCGGCTGCTGTACGTGGGGCGGCTGGAATACGAGAAGGGCATCCAGGACGCCATCGCCGCGCTGCCGCGCATCCGCAAGGCGCACCCGGGCACGACCCTGACGGTGGCCGGTATCGGCACCCAATTCGATTGGCTGCGTGAGCGGGCGCGGGCGCACCGGGTGGCGCGCGCGGTCAACTTCATCGGCAAGCTCGACCACACCGATCTGCTCGGCTGGCTGCACAGCGCCGACGCCATCGTGCTGCCCAGCCGTTACGAGCCGTTCGGCATCGTGGCGCTGGAGGCGGCGGCCGCGGGCACCCCGCTGGTCACCTCCACCGCGGGCGGGCTCGGCGATCTGGTCACCGACGGCGTCACCGGCGCCTCCTTCGAACCGGCGGACGTGAACGGTATTGCCGAAGCGGTGATCTCGGTGCTGGACGACCCGTCCGCCGCCCAGGATCGCGCCTGGTCCGCCCGCGAACGGCTGACCGCCGACTTCGCCTGGGACGTGGTGGCGGCCGAGACCGCCCTCGTCTATCAATCCGCCAAGCGCCGGGTCCGGACGCCGCTGGGTCGTCCCGTGATCGCGGAACGCCCGCTCCCCGAACGGGATCCGAACCAGCCGTACTGAGCCCGCCCCGGCTCGGAATTCGCCCGGGGACAGCCCTGCGCCCCGAATTGGAACGAGTTCTAATTCGGGGCGCGGGTGTTCGCGTCCGTCATTCGAACGGGCAGCCCGGATTCGGCGCGTCCTCCGACAGCGGACTGCCCGCGGGCAGCACATACAGCACATCGAGGACCTGCGGCACGGTGCCGAGATTGCGCTCGAGATGGATGTTCCCGGTCCCGGCCCGTTCCACGAACGTGGTGCCCGGCCCGCCGGTCTGGTCCACCGCGCAGTCCGGCCCGTAGTGGCTCAGGTCCCCCTGCCGCACCAGCGCGTACAGGTTCCCGTCGTGGTAGTGCCACCCCGTGGAACCGCCTGGGGCAATGGTGATTTCGCGGAGGATGTAGTCCATGCCGCCGATGGTGGTCTGCGAGAGGATCACCGCGGTGATGCCACTGGACGGCGTCGCGTGCGCGGTCGCCGCGAACGACCCCACCATCGCGACGGACGCCACCCCGGTCAGCACAGCTCGAAATCCGAGAGTCACCGGCCCACGGTATCGCGCGACCTGCGGTTCCGCAGAGTGTCCGGCAACCCTCCGCACCCCACCCGCGGCGAAATGAGTTAGGCGTCCATCTTTTTGAGGGCCTTCTGGACCGTCAGGTAGGTGCGGGTGGTGATGTCCTTGCCCCACGCTTTCTCGACTACGGACATGAAGCCGGTGGTGCTGGGGTCGGTGTTGTCGATGACGGAGAGGAGGGCTCGGCAGGGTTTGTCGAAGCGGATTATCCGGACCGTGGCCGAGGGGAAGTCGGGAATGGATTTCGAGGCTTCTCGGACGAAAGTGACAGTGAGGTAGGTTTCGCGGCCGTGGGTCAGTCCGGCGAAGGGGTCGGAGTCGACCAGGGTCTGGAGTTGGGCCTGGGTGCGGATCAGGGTGCCGCCGGGTATGCCGAGTTCAGCGTTCAGCGCCTGCTGGACCTTGGCTTCCAGGGCGGGGACATCGGTGTCGGCGGACCGGAAGACGACGTTGCCGCTGGTGAGCAGCGTGCTGACCCCTTCGAAGCCGAGTCCTTCGAACACGCCGCGCAGTTTCTCACTGCGCATATTCGGGTTGGTGGGCATGATCCCGCGCAGGAAGGCGGCGTAGCGGTGCATGGGCCTGAAGGTACCGGGTGGGCATGACAAAAGGCCGGGCATCCGGGCCCGGCCTTCGCGAGGTGTGTTGTCAGGAGGCGGTGGCGCCGCTCTTCTTGCGTTCGATGTCGGCGAGGGCGGCCAGGTGGGCGGCGCGCTTCTCGGCGGCCGAGTCCCAGGCGACCTTCCGGTTCTTGACCACCTTGGCGGGGGCGCCGACGGCGATCGAGTAGTCGGGGACATCGCCCTTGACCACGGCGTGGGCGCCGAGCACGCAGCCGCGGCCGACGCGGGTGGAGCGCAGCACGGTGACCTTGGCGGCGATCCAGGTGTCGGGGCCGATGCGCACCGGCGACTTCACGATGCCCTGGTCCTTGATGGGCAGGTTGATGTCGTCGGTGACATGGTCGAAATCGCAGATGTAGCACCAGTCGGCGACCAGGGTGGATTCACCGATCTCGATGTCGAGGTAGGTGTTGACGACATTGTCCTTGCCGAAGACCACCTTGTCGCCGATGCGCAGCGAACCCTCGTGGCAGCGAATGGCATTGCCGTCGCCGATGTGCACCCAGCGGCCGATCTCCAGCCGACCCAGTTCGGGAGTGGCGTGGATTTCGACATTTCGACCCAGGAAGACCATGCCGCGCAACACCACGTGCGGGTTGGCCATCTTGAACTTGAACAGCCGGTAGTAGCGCACCAGATACCAGGGCGTGTAGGCGCGATTCGCGAGCACCCATTTCAGGGACGCGGGCGTGAGGAAACGGGCCTGCTCCGGATCCCGGCGGCGCGAACCCCGCCAACGCGCGCTCAGCGGTGCGCCCCACATGCTCGTCACGAACTACTCCCTGTGTTCACCGGTCGTTTCAACGAGGGTATCCGCCCCCTCGAAAGGGCGTGAAAGTAGGCTGTGCTCCGGCTGTAGCGGCCCGGCGAGAAACTACAGACTTCCGTACTGGCAGAAGGGACACCAGCAGGTGCGAAACGGCAGGCGGCGGACCGGACGTGAACGAGGCACCCGCACCGGGGCGAAGGTGCTGGCAGTGGCAAGCGCCGGGCTGTTCGCGCTGACGGCGTGCGCGTACGGCAGCACCAAGGTCGACGATATCGGCGTCGGTCCCGGCAAGGGCTGGCCGCTGGCCTTCCGCGACGCCCACAACAGCGGGTCGAGCCCGATCACCGGGTCCCGGAAGCTGGCGCTGAATTGGTCTCGCCCCGTGGGCGGTCCGGTCGCGCAGCCGGTGACCATCGGCAGCGACGGCCAGCTGTACGTCACCACCCGCACCACCGGCTGCAATATTCAGTCGTTCCAGATGCCGACCGGCCGCAAACGGTTCTGCAACCCGATGGGCCCCAGCGCCATCGCCGGCGGCTCCGCGGTCGACGGCAACGGCAACGTGTACGTCGGCGACGACGGCGCGGTGAACTCCTTCAACAATCTCGGGCAGCCGCGCTGGCGCACCCCGGCCGCCGGGACACCGGTGTCGGTGCAGTTCACCGGTGACGGAAATGTCTTGTCGGTGACCCAGTCCGGGCAGGTGGACGTGCTCAGCCGGCAGACCGGCGATCGGCGGGCGTCCACCTTCCAGCTGCTGGGTGAGCCCGACTACATGGCCAACCCGTCGCTGAGCCGCCCGCCGGACGGGCAGGGCCTGGAGGACTGCGCGACCGGCGGGCCGCGGTGCCCGGTCGCGAATGTGTCTGCCGTGGACCAGAAGACGGGTCGCTTCTACGCGACCGTGTGGAAGCCCGGCGACGATACGGCCGCGCTGATCGCGCTCACCTACGGCGGCAAGGACGTTCGCGTCGACTGGACCGCGAAGATGCTCGAGCAGGGCAGCGCCACCAGTCCGGCCCTGTCGGCCGACGGCGGCACGGTGTACGTCGGCGACAACACCAACCGGCTGATGGCCGTGGACGCGGCCACCGGGCACACCAAATGGGTTCAGAATCTTGGCTTCCCGGCACGCGGCGGCATCTCGGTGGCCGACGGCCTGCTGGTGCCCGCCGGCGACCAGGGGCACCTGGTCGCGCTGCGCGACAAGGGTGACAGCGCCGAGATCGCCTGGGAGCGCAAGGATCTGGAGCTGCGCGGACGGCCGGTGCAGACGGCGGGCGGAACCGGGTACACGGTCGCGCCGATCGGCGACAAGCTGACCCTGGTCACCTTCGACACGAAGACGGGCGCCACCGTCCAGTCGAACGAACTGCCGGGCGCGGAGGGCACCACCGTGGCCACCGCGGTGGGCGATCAGGGCGAGGTCGTGGTGACCACCCGCATCGGCGAGCTGTTCGTCTTCAAACCGGAGAAGTAGTGCCGTTGCCGGCTTGACCCTGACGCAGGGTCAACCCTCCATCCTGGTTCCGGGAGCCTCTCCGGACCGACCGGAACAGCTCCGGGATGGAGAAGAACGATGATGACGACCGAACCGACACTCGCCCCGGCGATCCGGGTGCGGGGTCTCGAGAAATCGTACGGGCAGCTCGCGGTGCTGCGCGGCGTGGACTTCGAGGTGGAGCGGGGCAGCATCTTCGCGCTGCTCGGCTCCAACGGGTCGGGCAAGACCACGACCGTGCGGATCCTCGCCACGTTGTCGAAGGCCGACGCGGGCACGGTCCATGTCAATGGCTTCGATGTCGCCACGCACCCGGCGGAGGTGCGCGAATCCTTCAGTCTCACCGGGCAGTTCACGGCTGTCGACGAGATCCTCAGCGGGCGCGAGAATCTCGTGCTCGTCGCCCGGCTGCGCCACCTCGCGCAGCCGGGCTCGATCGCCGACGACCTGCTCGAGCGCTTCTCGCTGACCGACGCCGGCGCGCGCAGGGTGTCCACGTACTCGGGTGGGATGCGCCGCCGCCTGGACATCGCCATGAGCCTGATCGGGAATCCGCCGGTGATCTTCCTCGACGAGCCGACGACCGGACTCGATCCCGAGGCGCGCCTCGAGGTGTGGCAGACGGTCGAAAACCTCGCCGGGCGCGGCACGACGGTCCTGCTCACCACCCAATACCTCGACGAGGCCGAGCAATTGGCCGATCGGATCGCGATCCTGCACCGGGGCCGGATCATCGCGAACGGCACCCTCGACGAACTCGAGCGACTGCTCCCGCCCGCCACCGTCGAGTACGTCGAGAAGCGGCCGACGCTCGAGCAGATCTTCCTCGCGATCATCGGCGACGACCACGCGGGCGATGCCACCGGCACCGAATCCGCCGATACGAACTCCTAGGAAAGACGATGCCCTCCTACTTCCTCGGCGACACCGCCGCACTCACCGGCCGGACCCTGCGGCACGTCAGCCGCAGCCCCGACACCATCATCACCACCGCGATCGTGCCGATCGCCATGATGCTGCTGTTCGTCTACGTGTTCGGCGGCGCGATCGCCACGGGCTCGGACAAATACGTGAACTACATGCTGCCCGGCATCCTGCTCATCACGATCGCATCGGGTATCTCCTACACCGCGTTCCGGCTGTTCACCGATATCAAGAGCGGGATCTTCGAACGCTTCCAGTCGATGCCGATCGCCCGGTCCGGTGTGTTGTGGGCACACGTGCTGACGTCGCTGATCGCCAACCTGATCTCGCTGGTGATCGTGGTGGGCGTGGCGCTGCTCATGGGTTTCCGCTCGGGTGCCGGAGTCGCGGCGTGGCTCGCCGTCGCCGGGATCCTGATCCTGTTCACCCTGGCTTTGACCTGGCTCGCGGTGATCCCGGGCCTGTCGGCGGGATCGGTCGAGGGTGCGGGCGCGTTCTCCTACCCGCTCATCTTCCTGCCGTTCGTGAGCTCGGCGTTCGTGCCCACCGCGGGCATGCCCGGGCCGGTGCGCTGGTTCGCCGAACACCAGCCGGTGACCTCGATCGTGAATACGATCCGTGCCCTGTTCGCCCAGCAGCCGGTCGGCGGCGATGCCTGGACGGCGCTGGCCTGGTGCGTCGGAATCCTGGTCGTGGCCTATGGATTCGCGATGGTCACCTACCGCCGGAAGATCGCCTGAGGCAGGCTGGAGCAATGCTCACCATCAGCAGGCTGGCGGCCTACGCGGGGGTGACGGTGCGGGCGGTCCGCCACTACCACCGGATCGGGCTGCTGGCGGAGCCGGAGCGCGACCGCTCCGGGTACCGGACCTATGGCGCGGCGGCGGTGGTGCGGCTGATCCGCATCCACACCCTCGCCGCCGCGGGGGTGCCGCTGGCTCGGGTGCAGGAACTGCTCGACGCCGAACCCGAGGAGTTCGCCGCGGGTGTCCGGGCGATCGACAAGGAGTTGCGCGCCGAGATCCGGCGGCTGCAGGGGACCCGGCAGCGGCTGGCCCAGCTGGCCGCCGGGGAGCAGCTGGCATTGCCGCAGAGCGTGGTGGACTACCTCGATCGACTGCGGGGCCTGGGGGTCGAGGAGCGGTATATCGAGCTGGAGCGGGATGGCTGGATCATGATCGCCGCTCAGGTGCCGGACCTGATCGACGCCGTGATCGCCAAGAAGCACGAGGAGCTGAACAACCCCGACATGGTGCGGCTCTACCACCTGCTCAGTGGGGCGCTCGACTGGACGGTCGAGGACCCGCGGATCGTCGAGGTCGCGGACATTCTGGAGCGCTTGATCATTCACGCCGCGGCGGCGGGCGGGGGCGATGGCAAATTCAGCGATCTGATGGACGACAACTTCGTCGACCTGCTGGACACGACCATGCTCGAGACCTCGCCGGTCGCCGAGCGACTCCTGGCGATCCTGGCGGAGCGGGGCTGGAAGGGCTGGACCCGGGTGGAGCGGGTGCCGCCTCGGTCGTGAAGCGCTACCGCGGGGTCAGCGCGAACACCTCGACCTGCGCCGCGACCGCTGCAGCAGGGCGAGCAGCGTGCGCTGGTCGTCGTCGCTGAGGTCCGCCGACTTCGGCGCTGTCAGCGAAGGGCGGGGATCAGTCCGGTCGCACCGAATCGAGGAGCGTCGCGGCGCGCTCGAGCAGGGATATGAGCGCCTCCCGCTCGGCGTCGGTGAACTCGGCCTCGAGGGCGCGTTCGACCGGGACGGCCCGCTTGTCGGCGGCATGCATGACCTCGCGACCCTCGTCCGTGAGCCGGGTCTCGAGCACATTGCGGTGCCAGGCGTGCGGGGTGCGCTCGATGAGGCCGCGCTCGCGCAGATTGGTGAGGACGGTGTTCATGGTGGGCGGGGTGACGCCGCAGCGCCGGGCCAGTTCGGCCGCCGAGATGCCCGGGTTCTCGCTGAGGACGTAGAGGGCCGCGTATTGCGGAATCGTCACGCCCGCGGGTTTGAGCGCGGCGTTCTTCGCGCCCATGAGCGCCTGTTCGGCGCGCTTGATGAAGGTCCCCAGGCGTTCTTCGACCGGCATCGACGTCACTCGGGCATGATAGCTCATGCAGTTGTTCGAACCTTGACGATCATTAGAGTTCTAATCTATCTTCGCATTCGCACGTCAATGTCGTCTTCCGCGACACAGCGCCGAGAACTCCCAACTCCGAAGGAGCACACCATGACTCACTCCGTCATCCCCGAGAAGTACACCGACCTGCTCACCCGCCCGCTGTTCGCGCACCTCGCCACCCTCAACCCCGACGGCACCCCGCAGGTCACCCCGATCTGGCAGATCTGGGACGGCGAGTTCCTGCGCTTCACCACCACCACGACCCGGGCCAAGCACCGCAACACGTCTCGTGACCCGCACGTGGCGGTCAGCATCAACGATCCGGAGGCCCCCTACCGCTACCTCGAGGTGCGCGGCGTCATCGAGCGCATCGACACCGATCCCGAAGGCGAATTCTTCGACGTCCTCGCCCAGCGCTACGGCCTCGACTATCGGAAGCCGGTCGGCGACCACGCCGACCGCGTCGTCCTCGTCATGCGGCCGACCCACACCACATATCAGGGCTGATCCGCGGGGGGCGCTGGTCGGCCTACGGGGTAGCGCAGAGGAAAACGGTTGCCGTACGCCCGATTCGGGTGACGACAAGGGTATAGGGCTGGGAGCCACGGGGTTTGATGCGGTTGCGAAGGGCGTCCGGGTCGATATCGACGCCGCGGGTGAGGATCTCCAGGGGCCCGCAATCACGGCGGTGGAGTTCGGCACGCAGCGGCTTCTCACGGAATTCCATGCGATCGAGGATCCGGAAGCCACGCACGCCTTCGGGAACCTTGGCGCCGGTCAGATAGGCGATCCGCGGATCCAATTGCCACAGCCCGTGTTTCGCGGCGTAATGCCGGACCAGACCCGCGCGGACCACCGCCCCGTCCGGGTCGATGATCCACTCCCCCGGCTCACGCTGGGGAATGTCGTCCGGATCGGCGTCGGTGAGCGTCCACGGCCCCGCAGTCGACGAGAGCACAGTCGCTCGCCGAGTCACACCCGGTTCCGCCAAACCCGGTGACCACAAACAGGCTTCACGCACCGCCCCGTCCAAAGAGACGACTTCGATCTCCCCCGCCCAGGCGAGCTTGTCGAAATCCAGTCCGGGAGCGCACTTCACGGCCAAGTCGCGGCCGGCATACGCCGCCAGCAGATCCGGCAGCGGCGGCTGCAACTTCGCCGGATCATGCGTCCGCCGTCCATCCGCCCGCCGCGCCGGATCCGCGATCACCACCTCGGCACTGCTGCAGGGTGCCAACGCATCCGCCTTGACCAGCACCACATTTCGCGCCTCCGCCCTGACGGGCGCCGCAGTGGGCACCCCGCCGAGCGTCGACGAGACGCCACCTCCATGCCCGGCGCCCGCATCCCCGCGGTGGATCGTTTCGCCATCCGAGCGGGAATTCACCGGCGGCACACCGAGATTGTGCCGAGCTATCGCGAGACGTACGTCATCGAGGTCGCTGCCGATCACGGCGGGGCAGACTTCGGCCAGCGCGGCCAATTCCGCCCCGATGGAGCAGGTGACGTCGTGGACCGTGCGGCCGGCCAAACGCTGGGCGCGGTGGCGAGCAACGGCCGAGGGCGTCGCCTGCTGGAGGGCGTCGTCGGTGAAGAGCCAGTCCTGCGCGTGGTCGAGTTTGGCGGTCGCGCGGCGGCGGAGGCGGACCGTTTCGACGAGGGCCGGGGCGTGGTCGCCGTGCGTGCGGCGGATGCGCTCCAGGTCTTTGAGGAGCGAGGCGGGAGTGAGCGCGAAATCGCCTACCTCGGCCAGGGCGGCCGCGCCGGCCGGACTGGCGAGGTAGGCGATGTCGTCGCGAGAGAAGGCGTAGCCCACGGGAATTCGTGGACCGACCTACTTGGCGGAGGCGCCGGGCTTCACGCCGGTGATCATGGCGTTGTAGAAGAACTGCCGGGGCACCACGTGGCGCAGCACCTTCTCGTCGAGGGCGGAGAACGCCAGCCACGCCTTGTACTGGGCCATGCGGTAGCGCCAGGTCAGCTTCTCGTCGGGGACGGCGGCCTCGAAGGTGCGCACCGGCCAGCCCCACAGGGCGGCGGCGAATTCCTCGGTCTTGGCCAGCACGTCGACGGCGCCGGCGCTGCGAGCCATGCGCTCCAGGTCGGACGGGTCGAAGGTGTGCAGGTCGACGACGGCCTCGAGGGCGGCGGCGCGGGAGGACTCGTCGAGCTCCTCCTGCGGGCGACGCCAGTCGCTGAGGAACGGCAGCTTGGTGATCTCGGTGGTGATCTTCCAGGTGATCTGGCCCAGCTTGCGGGCGTACAGGTTGCCGATGGTGGTCGGTTCACCCGCGAACACGAACCGGCCGCCCGGCTTCAGCACGCGCAGGCACTCCTTGAGCGCCAGCTCCACATCCGGGATGTGGTGCAGTACGGCGTGGCCCACGACGAGGTCGAAGGTGTCGTCCTCGTAGGGGATGGTCTCGGCGTCGGCGACCCGGCCGTCGACGTCCAGGCCCAGGTTCTGGCCGTTGCGGGTGGCGACCTTGACCATGCCCGGAGACAGGTCGGTGACCGAGCCGCGCTTGGCGACGCCCGCCTGCATGAGGTTCAGCAGGAAGAAGCCGGTGCCGCAGCCGAGTTCGAGGGCCCGGTCGTAGGGCAGCTCGGCGCTCGAGGCGACAGCGTCGAAGCGGCCCCGGGCGTACTCGATGCAGCGTTCGTCGTAGGAGATGGACCACTTGTCGTCGTAGGTCTCGGCTTCCCAGTCGTGATACAGGACCTGGGCGAGCTTGTTGTCGCTATACGCGGCCTGGACCTCCGCCTCGGTGGCGTGCGGGTTCGGCGCGGGGTCTTCAGGACCAACTGTCATGCAGGGCAGCCTAATGAATACCCCGGTGAACGGTGTTATCGGGCTGCTCAACGGCCGGTGAACCGGGTCGCATCCGGACCGTTGACCAAATAAGAACGTGTTCCAACCTGCTGATCTTCGGTACCGAACAGATCGGCCCACTCCCGGCGCGCGCGATCGTGGCCGTGCGTACCCGCCTCGAACACCCGCTTCGCGGCCGCGAGCGCCGCCCGCGGACCGTCGGCGAACTGCTTGGCCCAGCGCAGCGCGGCGGCGAACACATCGTCGGGCGCGACCACCTCGTCGACCAGGCCGAGCGACGCGGCCTCCTTCGGATCCACGAACCGGCCGCTGTACACCAGATCCTTGGCATGCGACGGGCCGATCAGCAGGCTCAGGCGCCGGATGCCGGCCAACGGGATGAGCCCGGCCTTGATCTGCGGCAGGCCCAGTTTCACGTTGTCGCCGATGACGCGGCGGTCCGCGGCCAGGGCCAGTTCCAGGCCCGCGCCGAGGGCGTAACCGCTGATGGCGGCCACGGTCGGCTGCGGAAGCCGGGCCAGGCTGCTCAGCGCCGACTGGAAATCAGCGGCCATGGCCTGCGCCTGCTCGGAGGTGAGCCGGGCCAGTTCGGCCATCTCGTCACCGGCGGAGAACACCCGCTCGTCGCCGTAGACCACCACGGCCGCGATCGACGCGTCGGCCGCGACCTCCTCGGTGGCGGCCGCCACCTCCAGCGCCACCTGGAGATCGATCAGATTCATCGGCGGGCGTGCGATGCGGAGCACGGCGATACCATCCGCCACGCTCCGGTCCACGGTCACGAATTCGGCCACAGCCGATCACCCTACTTCGGGCCCCGCACACCGGGTCGCTCCGCCCGTGCGGGCGCGGTTCCGGCCGCCCGCGCGCACATCATTCGGGTCGCCGTGACCCGCGGATGCGCGAACTGTCCGGCAGTTCGGCGAAGTAGCGGTCGGCGCGCGGGAAGGCCAGCGCCGGGCCGCCGCCCGACGGGTGGTACACCGGCATGATCGGGGTGATGGTGCGGGTGGCCGCGAGAATCTCGGCGGTGGAGGCGAATTCGTTCAAGGCGGCCAGCTGGGTCCAGGTCGGCGGCAGCAGCACGTCGAGGCCCCCGCGCCAGCGGTCGATGGCCTCGGTGGGCGTGCACCAGGCGACCACGTCGGCCTCGGAGGTCGCGCCGTCGGCGAGCTGGCCCTCCGGCAGCACGGCGACGAAGAAGCGGGTGTCGTAGCGGCGCGGCTCGATCACCGGGGTGATCCAGTTGTCCCAGGGACGCAGCAGGTCGGCGCGCAGCACCAGGTTCTCACGGGTGAGGAACTCGGCGAAGGACAGTTCGCGGCGTTCCAGCTGCCCGCGCGCTTCGGCGTAGACCGCGGTGTCGGTGACGACGCTGTCGGCGGTCGGTCCCGCCAGCAGCACGCCGCACTCCTCGAAGGTCTCGCGCACGGCCGCGCAGACCAGCGCCTGGGCGCGGCCGGGGTCGATGCCGAATCGCTCGGCCCACCAGGCGGGTTCGGGCCCGGCCCAGTCCAGCGCGATGGACGCGTCGGAGGGGTCGACGCCGCCGCCGGGGAAGACGGTCATGCCGGCCGCGAAGGCCATGCCGCCCACTCGACGCTGCAGGAACACCTCGGGCCCGTGCGCGCCGTCGCGCACCAGCATGACCGTGGAGGCGTCCTTGACGGGCGCGGCCGCGGGCTGGGATTCGGGCTGGGCCATTGCTTCGCTCACCTTTCGCACCATAACCGTTGCCCCGGCTAAGCGATACAACTCGCCCCGGCGAACCGGACCACGCGCCGCGGGTCAGCCGATCACTCGGTCAAATGAACTGATCCGGTGCGGGTTTCGATCACGGTCCGACCAGCGCTGTCGCGGCGGGTCCAGGTGCCCTCCACCCTGCCGGTCCGATAGTCCTGCACCTGGCTGATCACCGCCCCCGTATCGTCGGTCCAGGTAACGAGGAAGATGCCGGCCCCGAGGGGCTGGATCACGACCGGGCTGCTGGAGCGGTGGCCGGTGTCGGCGGCGGTGTAGGTCAGCGTGCGCCCGTCCGAGGCGAAGGCGATGGCGCCGCCCGCGCCGCTGTCATAGCTGAGCTGCGCCGTCTTGCCGTTCAGGTCAGACGGGACCGCGGCCTTGCCGAGCGTCCCCGCGGCGTGCGAGTTCGAAACCCGCTGGGCCGCCGGTGGGTCCGCCACGCATCCGGCGGCGACGAGGGCGAGCGCGAGGATCGCCAGTGCACCAATGCTCCGGCCCACAGCCGACTCCCTCCGTCCGCAACATTTGCCGACAGTTTGCCCGGAGGTGGCTGATGTTGCAACGGCCGCGCACCGCGGCCCGTGAGACCCGTTGCGGGAAGCCCGTTTCAGCGATTGCGGGACCGGCTCAGCGGTTGCGATGCCGCCCGAACCGCTGGCTGCGGCGCGCGAAGTAGCGGCCGTCGATGCGGTCCAGCTGAATCGACTGCCGGAACGCGTCGCTCAGGTTCTCGGAGGTCAGCACATCATGAAGCAGACCCTGCGCGACCACACTGCCCTCGTTGAGCAGCAGGCCGTGGGTGAAGCCCGGCGGGATCTCCTCGACGTGATGGGTGACCAGCACGGTGGCGGGCGCGTCGGGATCGGCGGCCAGATCGCCGAGCCGTTCCACCAGCTCCTCACGTCCGCCCAGGTCCAGTCCGGCGGCCGGTTCGTCGAGCAGCAGCAGTTCCGGATCGGTCATGAGCGCGCGGGCGATGAGCACACGCTTGCGCTCGCCCTCCGACAGCGTCCCGTAGGTGCGGTCGGAAAGGTGTTCGGCGCCCAGGCTTTCCAGGATGTCGACGGCCCGGTCGGTATCCATGTCGTCGTAGCGCTCGCGCCAGCGGCCCATGACCGCGTAGCCGGCGGACACCACCAGGTCGGCGACCTTCTCGTCGAGCGGCACCCGGCTGGCGATGGCGGCCGAGGAGATGCCGATGCGCGGACGTAGTTCGTTGATGTCGACCCGGCCCAGGGTCTCGCCGAGCAGGTTGGCGACACCGGAGGTGGGGTGCATCTCGGCGGCGGCCATGCGCAGCAGCGAGGTCTTGCCGGCGCCGTTGGGGCCGAGCACGACCCAGCGTTCGTCCAATTCCACCTGCCAGGTGACCGGACCGACCAGGGTATGTCCGGAACGTCGGACGGTGACGTCGCTGAAATCGATGAGCAGATCGGGATCCGGTTGCGGCACGGGGTCCATCTTGGCCCACCACCCTGGACACTCGTCAACGTGGTGGGAAAACTCGGTGCGTGTCCTCTCCCGAAGTGCGGTGGCGATAAGCGATTTCGTGTGCGCCACCGTCGAATTCCATTGGTTCGCGCTCCGGCTCCGCCATTCCGCGATCCCGCGCATCCGCGCTCGTGGATCGGAACATGCGCGCCAGAATGAGTGCCGCCGGGACCGAGAGCGCCGCCCACACGATGAGAACAACCAGCAATGTTGTCATTTCGGTGGTTTCCTTTCGAGGAAACGTGAATCGATCCTTACCGACCCGTCCGGGTAAGTCGATATGCACTGCCCATATGGGTCATTGCGCCGACCATCCGGTTTCGCTAGTGCGACATTCGCACTACGGCACCGCGATCACGGTCGTCGATCCCGGCGCCACCTCCGTGAAACCGGCATCGCGCACCGCCACCGCGCTGCCCTCGGCCACACGCCGCTGCAATTCCGCCCAGCGGCCCGGATCGGCCTCCGCGACGGTGCACCGGAATTCCTGTGCGGCCCACGCATACGCCCGCTGCACCGGCAGAGCACCTGCCAGCAACATGCTGGCATGCCCCACCTGTGCCGCGGCCTTACCCACAGTCATACCCAGTTCCGCGTTCACCCATAGCACCGGACTTTCCGGATCGATCGCGATCTCCTCCTCGGCCGGCAGTTCGGTACCGCTGATCTGGAGGCGCCGGATGCGCGGATCCACCTCGCCGACCGGGCCCGGCACCAGGGCTCGCGCCTGCGCGCCCGCAAATTCGACTGTGACACCGTCGACTTCCTGCGCCGCCAGCCACTGCGCTCCGCGCGCCCGCCGCGACACCTTCCGGATCCGCGAGCGCTTCCAGGTCAGATAACGCTCCTCCCACTCCCCTTCGGGCCCGACCCGCTCGTCGAGGCACAGGGCCACCACCGCGGACGCGGCCGCTGCCAGCAGTGCGCTGCGCGCCGGCGGATCGTTCTTCGGAATGTGCAACACCATCTGCATGGCCTGCACGAGTGCCGGGTCCGCCGGATCACCCCCGCCGCCATATCCCCGCGCCAATTCCGCGTGCCTGGCCACGAAACCGGCATCGATGGTGGATCCGACGCTCGACACAACCACTCCTACACGCTGTTCCGGCTAATGAACCGTCAGGTTCAGGGTGAAGCGTCTCGCGGGCTCCACGCCCTGTTCCCAGGCTCGCTTGTATTCCAGATTCAAGGTCGTCGAACCCGGCACGACCGCCACGAAATTCGACACCGAATTACCGCCGACGCCGGCCATACCAACCGGATTCGGGTCCTGTTCGTAGTCCGGGGCGCCATGCTGTTTCACGATCTTCTGATCGAGATCGCCCAGCGCCCAGGCATATCCGGTGGTCGGATCGGCCTCGAGGGTAACGATCAGGTCCTGGCCGACCGCGAGGCTCACGTTCTTGCCGTCGGAATCCGCGCCGACCGCGACCGCCGCCGGGTGGCCGGACGACGTGCCGCAGCCGGCCAGCGCGAGACCGGCCGACACCACCACCAGCGGCAGACGCACGCGCACGGACTCTCCTTCGATCGTGGTCGGATACCCCCTGGACCACGGTACCGAGAGCGGAGCTACGAGTGGCGCAACCGAATTGGACGCGTTGCGGCCCGCGGGATCAGTTCGGCAGCGGTACCCGGCGGATGCCGCCGTCGCGGGCGTCGGCGGCCTCGACCTCGTCGCGGGTCACGCCCAGGATGAACAGCACCGCGTCCAGGAAAGGATGCGACAGCGCCGCGTCGGCGACCTCGCGCAGCGCGGGCTTGGCATTGAACGCGATGCCCAGCCCGGCGGCATTGAGCATGTCGATGTCATTGGCGCCGTCGCCGACCGCGACGGTCTGATCCATCGCCACCCCGGTCTCGGCCGCGAAACGGCGCAGCGCAACGGCTTTCGCCTCGCGGTCCACGATCTCGCCGACCACCGCGCCGGTCAGCTTGCCGTCCCGGATCTCGAGGGTGTTGGCCTGCACGAAGTCCAGTTCCAGCTCGTGCGCGAGCGGCTCGATGACCTGGCGGAAACCACCGGACACCACGCCGCAGCGGAAACCCAGGCGGCGCAGGGTGCGAATGGTGGTGCGCGCGCCGGGGGTGAGCTCGATCCGCTCGGCGACCTCGTCGATGACCGAGGCGTCCAGCCCGGCCAGGGTCGCCACCCGCTGGCGCAGGGATTCGGAGAAATCGATCTCGCCGCGCATGGCCGCCTCGGTGACCTTGCGGACCTCCTCCTCGACGCCGGCGTGCGCGGCCAGCATCTCGATGACCTCGCCCTGGATCAGGGTGGAGTCCACGTCGAACACGATGAGCCGCTTGGCCCGTCGCGCCAGGCCCGCCTTCTCGACGGCCACGTCCACGCTCTCCTTGGCCGCGACCGTGGCCAGCGCGGTGCGCAGCTCGGTCTCGGCGTCCGCGGCGGCGGAGGGGACGGTGACCATGAGTTCCAGGCCGGTGACCGGGTAGTCGGCGATGCCGCGAATGGAGTCGATGTTCACGCGCTGTGCGGCCAGCGTGCGCGCGATGGCACTGAAGGCACGGGCGGTGACCGGCGAACCCAGCACCACCACCGCGTGGGTGGACAGCTTCGCGCCCGATACGGCGCTCGCCCCGATCTCCACATCGACGTTCATGCCGATGGAGGCCATGGCGTCCTCGAGCTGATCCTGCAGCGCTTCGGGATCGGTGGGACACGACACCAGCACACCCAGGGTGAGACGGCCGCGGATGACGACCTGTTCCACATCAAGCAGGCTGACCGCGCTGTTGGCCAGGGCGGCCAGAAGTACCGATGTGACGCCCGGCTTGTCAGGTCCGGTGACCGTGACCAGAACCGTCGTGTCAGCGCTCCGCCTCCCCGCGCTTGCACTCAATCGATAACTCCGTTCCATGCGACTGCCTGTCCCGCCCGGCATGCGGCGGCAGCTCATTCTGTCAGGTCGGCGCGGACGGGACAGCGCCGACCGCCGCCGACGGTGGCGGGCATCACGCCCGCCGAGATCAGCGGCCCGGATGAGCGAGCAGACGGGCAGCGCCGGAACACAATTCGGCCATCGCCTCGCCGACCGGGCGCACCGCGGTGACCAGGCCGACGCCCTGGCCCGCGTCGACCGGGGCGAGACGCGGATCGCCGACGGCATTGGCGGCGGCCAGCTCGGAGCGCGCGGCGGCGTCACCGGCCAGTTCACCGAGGTGGTCGTGCCAGCGCGCGGTGAAGTCGTTGCGCAGCACCCGGGCCGGAAAGCGCTGCGGCCAGGGCAATTCCATGCCGACATCGAAGGAGTGCGTGAGGATGGTGTCGGTGTCCTCCGCCGCGAGCAGGGCACGGCGGGCTTCGGGCGGCAGCAGGGACTCCTCGCAGGCGGCCAGGGCGGTGCCCAGCCACACCCCCGAGGCCCCGGCGGCGAGCATCGCCGCCACGCCGCGCGCCGACCCGATCCCGCCCGCGGCCAGCACCGGGCCCGGGATGGCGTCGAGGACGGCCTCGAGCAGGGGCAGGGTCGCCAGTTCGGGAGCGCCGTGCCCGCCGCCCTCCAGACCGCGCGCGACCAGGACGTCGATCCCGGCGTCGTGTGCGCGGCGGGCATCGTCGACCGTGTAAACCTGTGTCGCCGTGCGGATTCCGGCCGCGCGGGCCCGTTCAGCCCAGGACAGGTCGGTGCCGAAGCTCACCGACAACAGGGCGGGCGCGGCTGCGAGAGCACGCTCGAAGAGTCCCGGCCGCGCGGCCGCCACCCAGTCGACCAGGCCGATCCCGACCGGACCCGGCGCGTCGGCGACGTGCGGCAGCTCCCGTTCGAGAGCCTCGATGGATCCGGCGCTGCCCATCCCGATCATGCCCAGACCCCCGGCCGCCGCGACCGCGGCCGCGAGCCTGCCGCCGGCCACGCCGCCCATCGGCGCGTTCGCCACCGGCAGCCGCAAGCCCAGCACGCGCGACCACTCGGTGGTCAGTCCCGTTTCCATCGCTCCCGGATCCTCCATCAGGCAATAGCAACACATCCGGCCCGCCGTCCCGGCGGGCGGTCAGGCGGTGGCGCCGACCTCGACGCGGGAGGGCCGGATGGTCGGCAGGCGCAGGAAGCGCTGGGCGGTGTGCTCCTCGTGGTGGTCGCGGACGCGGCCGGCGAGCAGCATGGTCAGGCTGACCATGCCGCCCAGGACGGGCGCGCCGATGATCAGCAGCGGATGGTGGTGTACGGCGCCGATATACACCGGATCGGCGCTGAACCGCTGGTACCGGACCAGATTGGTGATCAGCGCGATGAGATGCGAGAGCACCCAGGCAGCGCAGGCGTCGAGCGCTCCGATGGGCACGGCGAGGGCCGCGATCAACAGCACTCACGGGGTCGCGGTGAAGTCGACCAGATGCCCGACATCACGCTGCGCCGCCGCGCTCGTTCCCGTCCGCTGCCGAGCCACTAAATAATGCACATGACAACTGTTGCACAGTGCGCTCATTGAGGGAACGTCGGGCCGCCCCGCCACCGGCAGATATCCGAATCGAGTGCGACGGAGCACGCCGCAGAACACTGCGGCACCCGTCTCGTGAGACGGGTGCCGCAGTGTGTTCAGGCTGTCAGGCGACTAGCTGGATACCTTTTCCAGCTCCTTGACGGTGTGGGACTTGGAGCCCCAGCCGACATGGGCCTCGGCGCGCATGCGCTCGACCATGTGCGGGTAGTGCAGCTCGAACGCGGGACGCTCCGAGCGGATGCGCGGCAGCTCGTAGAAGTTGTGCCGCGGCGGCGGGCAGGAGGTCGCCCACTCCAGCGAGTTGCCGTAGCCCCACGGATCGTCCACGGTCACGACCTCGCCGTAGCGGTAGGACTTGAAGACGTTCCAGATGAACGGCAGCATCGACGAACCCAGGATGAAGGCACCGATCGTGGAGATGGTGTTCAGGGTCGTGAAGCCGTCGCTCGGCAGGTAGTCGGCGTACCGACGCGGCATACCCATGTTGCCCAGCCAGTGCTGCACCAGGAACGTGGTGTGGAAGCCGACGAAGGTGGCCCAGAAGTGCCACTTGCCCAGACGCTCGTCCATCATGCGGCCGGTCATCTTCGGGAACCAGAAGTAGATTCCCGCGAAGGTGGCGAACACGATGGTGCCGAAGAGCACGTAGTGGAAGTGCGCCACCACGAAATACGTGTCGGACACGTGGAAGTCCAGCGGCGGCGAGGCCAGGATGACGCCCGACAGACCACCGAAGAGGAAGGTCACGACGAAGCCGACCGACCAGAGCATCGGGGTCTCGAAAGTGAGCTGACCACGCCACATGGTGCCGATCCAGTTGAAGAACTTCACACCGGTCGGAACAGCGATCAGGAAGGTCATGAACGAGAAGTACGGCAGCAGAACAGCACCGGTCGCGTACATGTGGTGCGCCCACACGGCGATGGACAGGGCCGCGATACCCAGGGTCGCGTAGACCAGGGTCGTGTAACCGAAGATCGGCTTCCGGCTGAAGACCGGGAAGATCTCCGACACGATGCCGAAGAAGGGCAGCGCGATGATGTACACCTCGGGGTGGCCGAAGTACCAGAACAGGTGCTGGTAGAGCATCACGCCGCCGTTGGCCGGGTCGTAGATGTGGCCGCCCAGGTGGCGGTCGTAGGCCAGACCGAACAGGGCCGCGGTGAGCAGCGGGAAGGCCAGCAGCACCAGCACCGAGGTGACGGCGATGTTCCAGGTGAAGATCGGCATCCGGAACATGGTCATACCGGGGCAGCGCAGGCAGACCACGGTGGTGAGCATGTTGACGCCACCGAGGATCGTGCCCAGACCGGAGACGGCCAGACCCAGGATCCACAGGTCGGCGCCGACGCCCGGGGAGTGGACGATGTCCGACAGCGGCGTGTAGGCGGTCCAGCCGAAGTCGGCCGCGCCGCCGGGGGTGATGAAGCCGGCGGTCGCCATGGTGCCGCCGAACAGGTACAGCCAGTAGCTGAACGCGTTCAGACGCGGGAAGGCGACGTCAGGGGCGCCGATCTGCAGCGGCAGGATGATGTTGGCGAAGCCGAACACGATCGCGGTCGCGTAGAAGAGCAGCATGATCGTGCCGTGCATGGTGAACAGCTGGTTGAACTGTTCCGGCGACAGGAACTGCATGCCCGGACGCGCCAGCTCGGCGCGCATGAGCAGCGCCATGATGCCGCCGACCATGAAGAAGGACATGGCCGTCACCAGGTACATGACGCCGAGAACCTTCGGGTCCGTCGTGGTGACCATCTTGTAGATGAACGATCCCTTCGGACCCGTCCTTTGAGGATAGGGCCGAGCCGCCTCCACAAGGCTGGCCGGCCGCGGTTCTACGGCAGTCACGAAACCTCCACAGGTATGCCATCGTTCGTACGCTGCTTCCGGCGTCCGGTTCGGCACATGACGAACGACGGTGGCTTGCGCTGTGACAGATCGTAAACTGTGTTCCGACAGCGCTCGCTCCGGGTCCTACTCTGTGTCGTAATTGGGAGTCGCGGGGCACGGCTGTAGGCTGCCCGGCATGCCGGTGCGCGAGTCCGCTTCCACCCGAAACACGTTCGCCTCCACCTTTTCCCCTTTGCGGTATTTGCGCAGTGTGGGGTTGGTCTCGGCAGCGACGCTGCTGACGGTGGGTCTGGTCGCCGGATGCGGCAAGACCGATGACAACTCCGCCTCGATCGTGCGGACCACCACGAATATCGCGGGTGCGGGCGTGGTCGGGATCGAGCGCGACACCACCAAGGCGTGTCCGGCGCCGTCGAGTCCGGACTCGGCCTCGGGCACGAAGACCGTCACCCACGCCGCGGGCACCTCCGAGGTGCCGGCCGACGCCAAGCGCATCGTGGTGCTCTCCACCTCCGCGCTGGACGCCACCTGCGCGCTGGGACTGTGGGAGCGCGTGGTCGGCGCGGCCACACTGGACGGTCCGTCGCCGCAGCCCGCCTACCTGGGTACCGGCGTCGCCGCGATTCCCTCGGTCGGCCTGGCGGGCGCCCCCGATCCCGCGAAGATCGCGGAGCTGAAGCCGGATCTGATCATCGGTCCGGCTGCCGACGGCTCGCACTACAACGCGCTCGCGGGCATCGCTCCGACCGTGCTGGTCGGCGCGGAGAACGGCTGGCAGGCCACCTTCACCGGTTTCGCGGAGGCCTTGGACCGCAAGACCGCCGGGACCCGGGCGCTCGACGACTATCGCACGGCCGCCAAGGACGCGGGCGTCGCCGCCAATGCCGCGCTCACCCAGGCGTCGGTGATCCGCTTCGAGCCCAAGGCGATTCAGGTGCAGGGCGGCAATACCTTCGCCGCCCAGGTGCTCGGTGACGCGGGCGTGCAGCGGCCGCAGTCGCAGCGTGGGGATTCCTTCGACGTGACCAGCCTGAGCACCCAGGACGACCGCAACCGGATCGAGGGCGACCTCATCTTCCTCATGTTCGACGGCAAGGACGGCCTGGACTACGGCAAGTCGATCATGAAGGGCGACAACTGGAAACAGCTTTCCGCCGTGAGCGACCGCCGCGAGTTCGCCGTCGACGACAGCATCTGGCACGGCAGCGGCATCACCGCCGCCCGCGCTCTGCTCGACGACGTCCGCAACAACCTCAACGGATACGTCACGGACTGAGCTCCCCCGCCTCCCCGGGACCTTCAACGCGCGGCCAACCGCCGTCAACCGTTGGGCACGGGTGCCGGCGGTTGGGGAGCAAACCGATTCTGGCCGTACCCGACGAGTTACCCCGAACGCTGCGAAATCAGTTGCTGCGGTCAGCAAACGGCCCCGAGCGAATCTTTGCTCGAGGCCGTTTGCCATGTCTGCCTGCGGGGAACACCCGTGATCACGAAAAGTTCACGATCTCGCTGGTGAACTTCGCGGTCGGCGCTCGGCCGGGTGGCGACTTCCCCGCGTCATCGGGTCGAGCGCCGCGACTTGTCAGAACTCCCAGTCTTCGTCTTCGGTGTTGACGGCCTTGCCGATGACGTAGCTGGAGCCGGAGCCGGAGAAGAAGTCGTGGTTCTCGTCGGCGTTGGGCGAGAGGGCCGAGAGGATGGCGGGGTTGACGTCGCACTCGTCCTTGGGGAACAGGCCCTCGTAGCCGAGGTTCATCAGGGCCTTGTTGGCGTTGTAGCGGAGGAACTTCTTGACGTCCTCGGTGAGGCCGACCTCGTCGTAGAGGTCCTGGGTGTATTCGACCTCGTTCTCGTAGAGCTCGAAGAGCAGCTCGAAGGTGTAGGCCTTGAGCTCTTCGCGCTCGGCCTCGGAGACCAGCTCCAGGCCCTTCTGATACTTGTAGCCGATGTAGTAGCCGTGCACGGCCTCGTCGCGGATGATCAGGCGGATCATGTCGGCGGTGTTGGTGAGCTTGGCCCGCGAGGACCAGTGCATGGGCAGGTAGAAGCCGGAGTAGAAGAGGAACGACTCCAGCAGGGTGGAGGCGACCTTGCGCTTGAGCGGGTCCTCGCCGTTGTAGTAGTCGAGAACGATCTCGGCCTTGCGCTGCAGGTTCCGGTTCTCCTCGGACCAGCGGAAGGCCTCGTCGATCTCGCGGGTGGAGCACAGCGTGGAGAAGATCGAGCTGTAGCTCTTGGCGTGCACCGACTCCATGAAGGCGATGTTCGTCAGCACCGCTTCCTCGTGCGGGGTCAGTGCGTCGGGGATGAGGCTGACCGCGCCGACCGTGCCCTGGATGGTGTCGAGCAGGGTCAGGCCGGTGAAGACCCGCATGGTGAGTTGCTTCTCGTTGGCGGTCAACGTGTTCCACGACGGAATGTCATTGGAGACCGGGACCTTCTCCGGCAACCAGAAGTTGCCGGTGAGCCGATCCCAGACCTCGGCATCCTTCTCGTCCTGCACGCGGTTCCAATTGATCGCGGTCACCCGATCGATCAGCTTCACGCCCGCTCACACACCCTTCTCAGCTCCCGAGACCCTGCGGATTCCTTCTGCCCTGAACACTACTACTGGTAGGTGACATCCCCGTGCAGCACAAGAACTTGTGTCTTCACGTGTCCTCGCGCTGTCCTGCGAGAATGCGAAAAGGGGATGGGCAAGTACGCCACCGACTGCAGAAAATTACAGCGGTGCAATCCGTCACAGCGACTCGGGGTCGGCGTGTCCACACCTGTCCCGAGTTAGCCGATCAGATGCCCACCAGCACTTCGGCCTTCTTGGCCGCCTTGGCCGGAGCCTCACGCAGCATGCGGGCGCGGTCGTCGGGAAGCTACCGACGAATTCGGGGGGCGATGCCCCCGGCCTTCGACTGGGAGGTTCGCCGCGCATACACCTCACCCCCTCTCGGTAGCCGCTGACAGAAACAAACCGTATTCAGGGTACGGAGCGGTGGCCCGGGTATCTCGGCCCGGCGGGCGGTTCCGTGAGAGGCTCGGAAGCTGTTGATAGCGCGCCGGTTTGCCGCCGGATCATTTTCCGATCATTTTCCGGAGATCCGGTCGCCGCAGCCGTTGGGCGCGGGTCCGGAATGCCTTACTCTCTGCCTCTGTGCGTGTTTTGGTGCTAGAGGACGACCACCAGCTCTGCCGTGAGGTGACCGAGGGGTTGCGCTCGGCCGGGTTCGCGGTGGACCTCGCGCAGAGCATCGCCGACGCGGATTTCAAGCTCGCCGTCAACCGCTACGACTGCCTGGTGGTGGATCGCGGCCTGCCCGACGGCGACGGCCTGGACCTGGTCGCCGCGGCGCGCCGCGCCGGGCACACGGTACCGGCGCTCATGCTCACAGGCCGCGACGGACTCGACGACCGGCTGGCCGGTTTCGAGCACGGCGCCGACGACTACCTGACCAAACCCTTCGCGCTGCCGGAGCTGGTGATGCGGGTGCGGGCGCTGTGCCGACGCCGCGAGCAGCCGACCGCCTCGCGAATCGCGGTGGCGGACATCGATATCGACCTCATGCGCCGCCGGGTCACCCGCGGCGGCATCATGCTCATGCTCACCCCGAAGGAGTTCGCGGTCCTCGAACTCATGGCCACCCGGCTCGGCAGCGTGGTGACCCGTACCGATCTCATCGAGTGCTGCTGGGACGAGATGGCCGAGCCGGCATCGAACGTGGTCGACGCGGTGGTGGCCAAGTTGCGGCGCAAGCTCGGGGAGCCGAGCGTGATCGAGACCGTGCGGGGCACCGGATTCCTCATCGGCGGCGGGATCTCGTGAGCGCGCACCGCTCCCCCGCCGTGGCCCGGCTGAAACGAGCCCGCTGGATCATGTCCGCGCTGGTCACGGTGATCACCGCGACAGCCGTGCTGGTGTTCGGGTTCGTGGCCGCCTCCATCGACGCGCAGGCGCGCGAGACCCGGGCGCAGGATCAGGCCGAGCAGGTGGCAGGCGGGCTGGCCCGGGCCATCCAGCACGACGACGCCAAGGTGCTGGACCTGTCCACCGTCATCGACGACGAGCTGGGCAAGGGGCCTACGGCGGTGGTGGTGGCGGTGCGCAAACCGGGCGAGCCGTGGAAGCAGGCGCATACCTATCAGCGTTCGCTGATGCCCGACGACACCCAGATCTCCACGCTCGCAACGCAAACCGAAGATCACGCCGAGGGGCTGCTCTATCAGGGCAGCCGGTTCGCGGGCACCGATATCACCGGGCGCTCGGTGACGGTGGCGGGCGCGCCGGTGTTCTGGAACGACTGGGACAGCATCGTGGTCATCCTGGCCGGGACCGAGTCCATGGCCGATGCGGGGGCGCATCGAATCCTGGTGTGGGAGTTGCTGATCGGCGGCGCCGTGCTGGTGCTGCTGTCGGCCGCGGCGACCTTCCTGCTGTCGGGCCGCAGTCAACGGCAGGCGCTGCGCATGCTGGACGAGCACGAGCAGTTCCTGGGCGATGCCGCGCACGAATTGCGCACGCCGCTCACCACATTGAAGCTGCTCACCGAATCGAGGCCCAAGCCGGAGGAAGTACAGCAGACGCTGGCCGAGGCGCGCCGGCTGGCGGACCGGATGGCGCGGCTGGTGACCGGGCTGCTGGCCCGCGCCCGCATGCAGTCCGGCATCGCCGAACCCGAGCGCACCCTGCTGCGGCTGGATCAGCTGGCGGAGGCGGTGGCCGAGGAGGCCGCCGACGAGCGCATCGTGGTGACTGCGCATCCCAGCGTGGTGGTGGGCGATCCGCAACTGCTGAGCCTGGCGATCCGGAACATGCTGGAGAACGGCCTGACTCACGGCGCGGTGAACCGGTCCGCACCGGTCGAGGTGCATGTGGCGGAGGGGCGGGTCAGCATTCGCGACCACGGCCCGGGCGTCGATCCGGTCATGTCGGCCAGCCCGTTCAATCGGGGGGCGGCGGGGCGCAGCGGGCGCAATGGCATCGGGCTGGCGCTGGTCGCGTGGGTGGCGGAGGCGCACGGCGGCAATGCCTCCATCGAGCCGGCGGTCGGTGGCGGCGCTATCGCGACACTGTGGCTGCCGCCCGCCGACATCACGGCGGGCAGTCCGGTCGCCGCGCACCGTTAGCGAAACCCGCGCTTGGCGTTTCGCCGGACGGACGACCGTGGTTGCGCGCACGATGGATGGGTGGATGTGACAGGGGCGGGACTGGAATCACTGACCATGGTGCGGCACGGCCAGAGCATCGCGAACGCGGCGCCGTACAGCGGCGCGGAGGAGTTCGTCACCGGACTCCGGGATGCCGATGTGCCGCTGACCGAGCTGGGCGAGGCGCAGGCGACGGCCACCGGGAAGCGACTGGCCGAGGTCGATCCGGGCTTCGACCTGGTGCTCTGCTCGCCATACCTGCGTACCCGCGAGACCGCGCGCATCGCGCTCGGACACCTGACACCGCCGCCCGTGTACTTCGACGAGCGGATCCGGGACCGGGAGCCGGGGGTGCTGTTCGGGCTCACCAGACTCGGCATCCAGCGGCGCTTCCCGGACGAGTACCGCGAGATGCAGCGTTCGGGCGGCTTCTACCATCGCCCGCGCGGCGGCGAATCCTGGCCGGACGTCGCGCTGCGGCTGCGGGCGGTACTGCGTGAAATGCACGGTCACGTCCTGGTTTTCACCCATGACATCGCAATCGTGCTGACCCGCTACATTTTCGGCGACCTCGACGAGGCCGAGATCAGCGCCCAGACCACCGCGCAGGTCCGCAATGCGTCCATAACCCGTTGGGAGCGCGACGATTCCGGTATGCGGCTCACCTCGTACAACGACACGAGCCATCTGGGCTGAGCCCCGCCACCGGTACGTCCACCCGGGCTGACAACAGGTTTCGTCCCGAGCCGGAGTCGCGTAGATCACGACGATGGCGCTCTCGAGCCTCGGGCAGGCGCGGGTTTGGCCCGCGTGCGCGCGGAAACTACGGTGTGTCGGGATTGCCGGGCTGTCATGCGGCGCCTGCCTGGCGCATGTGAGAAGTCACAAGTGCGCGGAAATCGCATTACTGTGCTTCACAGCAGAGATCGATCCGGCCGCTGCCGTTCACGGCATGCGTTAGCGTTTCAGGCCCCGGTAGGGGCACAACCCGGGGGTGGAAGGGAGTCACGGATGTCCGTGGGAATTCCGGCCCGTACGGGGCTCACCGTGTCGGGCAGCCCGATATCGTCGCCGCTCAAGGATGTGCGCGGGCTCGCGCAGCACATGGTGGGTCATTTCGTCGAAACCGTGGCGCCGTGCGGGACGCTGCCCGGCGACGCCATTCACGGCGATGTCACCACCATCACCCGCACCTGCCTGGAGCTGGCGGTGGGCATGCTGGACGGACGCGACATTCCGGAGCAGACCAAGCGCTTGGAGGAGGCCGCCGCGCAGTGGGCGCGGGAGGGCATCCCGATCGACACCATCCACCATGCCATCCACGAGGGTTTCAAGATCGGGTCGGAGCTGGTGATGGCCAATGCCATGGCCGGTCACGTGCGCCGCGAGGACGACGATGGCGATGTCACGCTGGTCATTTCGGCCGCCGACATGGACAACATCATGGGCGGCGCCAAACTGGTGGTGGAACTGCTGGACCGGATGACCTCAGCGGTGGCCATGGCCTATGTGCGGGAGCTGCGGTCGGTGGTGAGCGAACACCACACGGCGGTGCACACGCTCACATCCGCGCTGCTGGGCGGGCACAGCACCTCCACCATGGCCCGCGAATGCGGCATCGAGATCGCCGAGACGTATCACGTACTGGCACTGGCGATTCCCGAACATCCCGAGGAGCACTCGCCCACCGTGAACGGTGCGGTGGTGGCGCGGCGCAAGCTGCGCCGGGTGCAGGCCGAACTGGCACACCGGTATCCGGACCGGGTGTTGTCGCTGCTCAGCGTGGACGGCGGCACCCTGCTGGTGCCGAGCACCGCGCTCGTGGACGAGGAGCTGGACGAACTGATCGAGCAGCTGTCGCGAGCGGCCCGGGTGCCGATCACCGCGACGCTGGTTTCGGCCGCGCCGCAACAGATTCCGGACGCCGCCGACCAGGCGCACGAACTGCTCGACATCGTGCACCGGCTGCGGCTCGTGCGCGGCTTGTTCCGATTCGACGAACTGGCACTGGAATACCAGCTGACCCGGCCGGGTCCGGGCCGCGATCACCTGGGGTCGCTGCTGGATCCGCTCGACGAGCACGCCGAGCTGCTGGAGACGCTGCAATCGCACATCAGCAACAACCTGAACCGGCAGCGCACCGCGCGCATGCTGCACGTGCACACCAATACGGTGGACTACCGGCTCAAACGGATCGGGCAGCTGACCGGCTTCGATCCCACCCAGGCGTCGGGACTGTGGTACCTGCGCTCGGCGCTGGTGGCCCGCACGTATCAGGCGGCGGGCTGACAGAGCGAACCCGCGGGCGTCAGCAGTTGGCCGGCGCGGGCTCGCCGCGCATGCGGGCATCCAGCCAGGACAGCGCGGGCGGGAGACCGAGCACCGCGGCGGTGAGATGGTCCGGGACCGGAACCTGCACGCTCCACACCTGGGCGCCGGCGGCGCAGTAGCGGTGGATGGTGTTCACCACGGCGTCCACCGGGATCAGGCCGTCGATGGGTGAATGCCATTCGAAGACGGGCATATTCGGGACGCCGGGGTACAGCTCCAGGCTGTTCTCCTCTACCACCGAGCGGGCCTGCGGGTCGTCGGTCATGACCGTGGATTTGGCGATGTCCAGCGCGCCCTGGCCCGCGCCCGCGGCCAGAATGTCATTGGTGCAGCTGTTGAGCAGCTTGTCGCGCACGGCCAGGCCGTGCTCGTTGAGCTGGTCGGTGAGCGGAAACCGGTCCGGGTATTCGCGTTCGAGACCCAGCCCGGCCGCCAGCGCCAGCCCGAAGGCCGGATGCCGGTTCATGCCCAGGGCTTCCAGCATGCTGACCAGGTTCATGGGCACGCCGCCCATGGCCGCGCCCGCGAGGTGCAGGTCGGGGGCGTAGGAGGCGGCCAGCGCCGCGGCCCAGGCGGTAGCCATGCCGCCGCCCGAGTATCCGGCCATGGCGACCGGACTGTGCTCGACCTTCAGATCCGGGACGTGCTGCACGGCGCGAATGCCGTCGAGGGTGATCTGACCGCCGAGTTTGGCCACGCCGTAGGCGAATCGGGGGCCGAGGTGGTCGGGCAGGGCCAGCGTCCAGCCGCGCCGCAGCAGCATGTTCCAGGCGGGGGCCTCGCGGACCACGAGGTTCGGGTCGCTGGTGTAGAGCACCCGCGAGACCGCGCACTGCGCGCCCAGGCCGTTGATGATCTGCTGGTAGGACAGCACGGGCGCGTCCGGGCGGCGGTTGCGCGGGGACAGCACCGTGGTGGTGGCCGCGATGGGCTGACCGGTGGAGTCGGTGGAGCGGAACTTGATCAGCGTGACGTCGGTGCCGGGGAAGCTGGGCAGGGCGGGCATGGCGCGCAGGGCCAGCACGTCGCCCGGCTGGTGGTCGGCGATGTCGGCGGGGGCGGCGTAGAAGGGGTCCGGATCCGGCGCGGCGAGAAGTGGTCGGGCTGCGGCCGGTCCCGCGGCGACGGTCAGCAGCAGAGCTGCGGCCACCGCGATGGACACGCGAATCCTCATGCCGGGCAGCGTAGAAAGGCGAGGCGGCCGCGGCCAGAGGGGCGAGCGAACCTTCCGAATAGTCACAATGGGCACGGTGACCGGTTGTGAACGCGCGCCCGATCTGGCACGCGAATGTTTCCGTTCCAACGGGTAACAACCACGCTCGCGCGGCGCTTGTGACATTTCCAAGCGCGAACCGAAACACGTTCCTGTACAGGCAAATCCAGTTACTTTCGGTTACAGAGACGCGCGGCCGACGCAGGGGTCGGCGCGCGTGTCTCCCCCGCCACCAATCGAGGAGCAGCACACATGGCCGGCATCACCGAAGGCAAGGTCCTGTTCGACAGCGTCGGCGAGGCGCTCACCCACCGCGTCACCGTCTACCTGGGCGGGCCCGAGGAGGGGGCCGAGCTCACCATGGAATACGCGGCGACCTGGAAAGAGGCCTCGGACTTCACCGTCGCGGCCGTGCACGCCGGACTGGCCGTGACGGTGGACAACCGGATCCGGCCGGGGCTGCGAAGATTGCCCCGCTACGGATTCCGGCACTGAAATAGGCTGCGCCCTAACTGAATTCGTATGTCCTGGCTACCGCCCGGAGTCCTGGGCGAAGGCGGTGGCGAGGGTGTCCCAGGCCGGGCCGAGCTCGGCGGCGAAATCCTCCCAGGCGTGAATCCCGGTCGGCTCGTAGCGCAGGGTGGCGGGAATTCCCAGGTCGCTCAACCGTTTCGCGAAGTGCTCGGTGCACACGCGGGCCCCGGCCTCCAGCACCACACCGCCACCACCGGCCAGCAGGGCCGCCATCGGATTGGGCGATTGGAGCACCTCGTTCATATCGGGAGCGCCGGGCACACCCGAGGAGGCGGCCAGATAGATCACGGTGCCGCGCAGCGCTTCCGCGCCCACGGTGCTGTCGTGGGTCAGCCAGTCGGCGGTGCCGGGCGGACCCCACAGGTTCACGACATTGCCGCCGCGCGAGGCGACGGTGAGCGCGGTGATGGCGCTACCGGGACCATCGATGGTCGAGTAGCAGCCGCTCAATCCGGCGACGGCACGGTAGAAGCCGGGGTGACGGTGGGCGAGCATCATCGCGCCCTGCGCGCCCATCGAGACGCCCGCGATGGCCCGGCGGCCGTCGGAATGCAGATATGGCTCGATGGCGCCGGGTAGCTCGGAGGTCAGGAAGGTCTCCCAGCGATTCCAGCCGAGGGCGGCATCCGCATGCTGCCAGTCGGAGTACATGCTGCCGGTGGCGCCGGCCGGGAAGACCACGTCGACGGGCTTGTCCGCGAAGAAATCCGCGGCGTGCCCCTTGGTCAGCCAGTCGGAGACGCCCTCGGCGTCCACGCCGTCGAGCAGGTAGAGGGTGGGGCGGGGTCCGTCGCCGGCACCGTGCAGCACATCGAGGGACACGGTGCGGCCCATGGCAGCGGAGGGCACGTCGACCCGCTCCCAGTGCGGGCCGAGCTGATTCACCCGGGTCACATTGGTCGGCGCCGCGGCACGGAGCGGCACCCCGGCCTGGGCGGTCACGCCGAAATACGGGAACGTGATCATCGCCAGCGCCGCGGCCCCGGCGGCAACCCGGCGCTTCACGACCCGGCTCCCGTCTCGGGATTGTCGTGAATCCTGTTGTGCGACACTCTAACTCCTCACGCCGGGCGTGATATCCGAAGAACCCACCGAGCGGGTGCGAGGTTGGCCGCTCGATGGGTCTTCATCCGATGGGAGTGCAGTTGCGACTGCACCGGTCTCGTCTCGAACAAGCGGTCCTCGCGTGCGGGGGCAGGAGAGGACCTCTTACTCACCTCCAAAACACGTGTCCCGGTGCGTTTTCCGATTCCGGCATCGACCGCGCAATTCATTCGATACCCGAACCACGGCGAGCGTAACCAGCCCCTGGGGCCGATCGGCAGGGCGCGAGCCACCTTCTGGAGAGTTCACAAGATGTGCGGCGCGGGCGTGGGATGGACCACAGCAGGGTTTATCCCGCATCCGGCGTCGCGCTCATCGCGCTCTCGAGCCGGGCCCGCCGGATCCGGGCGTCAGCGCCGGCCGTCGATCGGCGTTGTGGGGTCTCACAAGAGGCTGTTGCGTAGCCTCCTGGACACCGTTCGACGGAGTGGGCGTTGTTCATCACGCCACACCCATCCCCTATCTCGTTCGAGAATCCAGCATCGTGGCCGGGGACTGTTCTCAGTCGAATCTTGCTCGCCGAGAGGATTTCCCGGCGAGGGCGGTTGGAATCGCCAGTGTGCTGACCGGATTATTGGATTGCCCGCTCGAGAACAGGCTTCCCGAACCAGTCGAGGCTCTGTCCGTGCGGGCGGGTGTATGCCATCGGCGCCCCATTCCACCCGAGTACGAGATGCACGTCGGCCGGTCCGGCAGGGAGATCATCAGCGCCGAAATCCACTACTCCCGGAGGCTCATTGGTAATCCACTCACACGGAAGCTCACGCACCATGTCCGGAAAAGCCGCTCGATCCTCGCGCGCAAGATAGAGCAGCACAGCGCTCCCGAAGACAATGACAGGTATATCGGCGGGAGCCTCATGGACCAGGTCCGCCAGAGCATTGCTGAGATCACCCCGCACCAGCCGCGGCGGATTCTCCCGGGCGATGGCAGCGGCATTTCGCAAGCGGTCCAGGCGATTTCGCTGTTCCGGCCAGACGAGTGATTCCAGCCAGCGCACATCGTCGGGATCTCGCACATCCAGCGGGTTCAGATCGATCCCCGCGCGGTGCACGACATTCGGCAATTCGGTGGGCAGCGGCGGGTTTCCGGTCGTCGCGCACGGAAGGACAACGGTGGATCGCCCATCCAGCGGATCGAGAATGGGGCCGTCATCGTAGGTGTAGCTGTACCGATCGGGGTACAGGCACAGCCCGGCGGAAGCACCGAACTCTATGAGCGCCACCGGATCCGAGCCATGCCTCGCGAGCAGCGGTAGCAGGGTCGCGGTCCGGCCCACCTCGTTGGTCTGGGTTCTCCGGGTCATGGCGACATCCCTGACCTCAGGCCAGTTGCTGATCAGGAAGTCCTTGAACTCCTCGAACGACCCTACGGTCACGCCCAGGAATCTGGCCGCACCGAGGACCAGATTGGGCTGACGCTTGTATACCGGCAGGGCGTCTATCAGTGCGAGAAGCTCCGCGTCCCTCGCGATTCCGAGGCACCAGTGCTCGTAGCAGGGCGAGTAGCCCCGCACTTCCTTCTCGGCGAATGCCCGGTAACGATCGGCGGTTTCCATACTGCTCCCCCACATCGGCTGCCACGAAAAGGGCGTCCGCGGCGACAGCCGGGACGCCCTTATCGATAGCACCTGTCAGAGCATGCAGCTCACGCAGCCCTCGACTTCGGTGCCCTCGAGAGCCATCTGGCGAATCCGGATGTAGTACAGCGTCTTGATGCCCTTCCGCCAGGCGTAGATCTGGGCCCGGTTGACGTCGCGAGTCGTGGCGCTGTCCTTGAAGAACAGGGTCAACGACAGACCCTGGTCGACGTGCTGCGTCGCCGCGGCGTACGTGTCGATGATCTTCTCGTAGCCGATGTCGTACGCGTCCTCGAAGTACTCGAGGTTGTCGTTGGTCAGGTAGGGGGCCGGGTAGTAGACGCGGCCGATCTTGCCTTCCTTGCGGATCTCGATCTTCGACGCCACCGGGTGAATCGAGCTGGTGGAGTGGTTGATGTACGAGATCGAGCCGGTCGGCGGCACCGCCTGCAGGTTCTGGTTGTAGATGCCGTGCTCCATGACCGAGGCCTTCAACGCACGCCAGTCTTCCTGGGTGGGGATGTGCACACCGGCGTCGGCGAAGATCTGGGCGACACGGTCGGTCTTGGGCTCCCACGCCTGCTCGGTGTACTTCTCGAAGAACTCACCGGAGGCGTACTTCGAGTCGGCGAATCCACCGAACGCCGAACCCCGCTCGATCGCAATCAGATTCGAGGCCCGGATCGCGTGGTAGGCGATCGTGTAGAAGTAGATGTTGGTGAAGTCCACACCCTCTTCGGAGCCGTAGTGGACCCGCTCCCGCGCCAGGTAGCCGTGCAGGTTCATCTGGCCCAGGCCGATGGCGTGGGACTCGTTGTTGCCCTGCTCGATCGACGGCACCGAATAGATGTGCGTCTGGTCCGACACCGCGGTCAGCGCGCGAATCGCGACCTCGACCGACTTGCCGAGGTCCGGCGAGTCCATGGTCTTGGCGATGTTCAGCGAACCCAGGTTGCACGAGATGTCCTTGCCCACCTTGGCGTAGGACAGATCGTCGTTGAACTCCGACGCGGTGGAGACCTGCAGGATCTCCGAGCACAGGTTGGAGTGGGTGATCTTGCCCGCGATCGGGTTGGCCCGGTTCACGGTGTCCTCGTACATGATGTACGGGTAGCCCGACTCGAACTGCAACTCGGCGATGGTCTGGAAGAACTCGCGAGCCTTGATCTTGGACTTGCGGATCCGCTTGTCGTCGACCATCTCGTAGTACTTCTCGGTCACGTTGATGTCCGCGAACGGCACGCCGTAGATGCGCTCCACGTCGTACGGCGAGAACAGGTACATGTCCTCGTTCTTCTTCGCCAGCTCGAAGGTGATGTCCGGGATCACCACACCCAGCGACAGCGTCTTGATGCGGATCTTCTCGTCCGCGTTCTCCCGCTTGGTGTCCAGGAAGCGGTAGATGTCGGGGTGGTGCGCGTGCAGGTACACCGCGCCCGCGCCCTGCCGCGCACCCAGCTGGTTCGCGTAGGAGAACGAGTCCTCCAGCAGCTTCATGATCGGGATGACACCGGAGGACTGGTTCTCGATCTTCTTGATCGGCGCGCCGGCCTCACGAATATTGCTCAGCAGCAACGCGACACCGCCGCCGCGCTTCGACAGCTGCAGCGCCGAGTTGATCGAGCGGCCGATCGACTCCATGTTGTCTTCGATGCGGAGCAGGAAGCAGGACACCGGCTCGCCGCGCTGCTGCTTGCCCGAGTTCAGGAACGTGGGGGTGGCCGGCTGGAAGCGGCCGTCCATGATCTCCTCGACCAGCTCGCTCGCCAGGGTCTCGTCACCGGCGGCCAGGGTCAGGGCCACCATGCACACGCGGTCCTCGAAACGCTCCAGATAGCGCTTGCCGTCGAACGTCTTCAGCGTGTACGAGGTGTAGTACTTGAACGCGCCGAGGAAGGTCGGGAACCGGAACTTCTTGGCGTACGCCTGCTTGAACAGCTGCTTGACGAACTCGCGGGAATACTGGTCGAGCACCTCGGTCTCGTAGTAGTTCTCGCGCACCAGGTAGTCGAGCTTCTCCTCCAGATTGTGGAAGAAGACCGTGTTCTGGTTGACGTGCTGCAGGAAGTACTGGTGCGCGGCCTCCCGGTCCTTGTCGAACTGGATCTCGCCGTTGGGGCCATACAGGTTCAGCATCGCGTTGAGGGCGTGATAGTCCAGACCCTCGGTCGCGGAGTCGCCGCTGACGGGCCGCTCTACGCGGGCAGTCTTTCCGACCGGTGCTGTTGTCGTTGCCAAAACAATCCCAATCCCTCTCGGACGCGCTCGACGTCCTCGGCAGTTCCCATGAGTTCGAAGCGATACAGGTACGGAACCCCTGCCTTGCGTGAGATCACTTCTCCCGCATAGCAGTACGTATCGCCGAAGTTCGTGTTGCCGCTCGCGATCACGCCGCGCAGCAGGGCGCGGTTGTGCGGGTCGTTGAGGAACTTGGCCACCTGACGGGGGACGAATTCCTTGTCGGATCGCTGCCCACCCAAAACGTGCCGACCTCCCCCGTAGGTGGGGACGATCAGCACGAAGGGACGGTCGACGCGAAGCGAGTCGGCAGTGTGAAGCGGTATGCGAACGGCGGGCAGGCCCAGCCGTTCGACGAAGCGGTGCGTGTTCTCCGAAGCGCTCGAGAAGTAGACCAGATTCGGTGTCGCGCTGGACATCTCGGTCATCTCCCCTCCTTTCGATTCGGACGAACCTGCAGGAGGCCGCCGGCCCTGACCGGCGGCGCGACGTCAGGCGACGGCGACGATGTCGGCCAGAGCCTTGATGCGGTCCGGACGGAAGCCGGACCAGTGATCGTCACCGGCGACGACGACGGGGGCCTGCAGGTAGCCCAGGGCCATGACGTAGTCGCGGGCTTCGGGGTTCTCGGAGATGTCGATGACGCTGTAGTCGACACCGGCCTTGTCGAGGGCGCGGTAGGTGGCGTTGCACTGGACACAAGCGGGCTTGGTGTAAACGGTGATGGTCATTGGTATCCCCTTCTCCTTGCCTTCGGTCCGTCTGCAGTGCCGTCGTCCGTCTGCAGTCACACGGCTCAAACAAGATCCACGTAGTAAGTGCGCAAACCCCTGGAAGCGGAACCGAAGCTCCTGGTCACCCGGCGTCGTTCGAGGTCCTCGCCTAGCGGCCTTCCAGCT
This sequence comes from Nocardia niigatensis NBRC 100131, assembly GCF_000308655.1. Lineage (GTDB taxonomy): Bacteria > Actinomycetota > Actinomycetes > Mycobacteriales > Mycobacteriaceae > Nocardia > Nocardia niigatensis. The sequence continues at coordinate 132,506 of NZ_BAGC01000043.1, forward strand.
CCCAAGACACTACACCTAGTGGCCGACAGATTCATACAACACGACATGTTGCGACTCACAAAGGTGAAATTCCGGTGCCGTAAGTACCAGGACACTCGATTCGCAACTCGACACGACTGCGACGGACATCACAATTTCGGCAATCAGCTCATTTCCAGCAAACACACCATCACCGCTGATCAACACGCATCTCACGAGTCACAGGAGACTCGAGCGACCACCCGGTTTGCAAACCTGGCCGCGCCGTGCCCCGACTCCAGAGCCCCCGCTCGGCTCGGCGTGTCGCGGCAAACGCAGGCGATTCAGCGGATCGTGAAGGACGCGCCGTCGACCGGACCGGGCGCCAGCAATCGATTGGTGGCCCCGATCCCGTAGACCTCGGCGTCGTAGGCCCCCAGCGGCTGACCGTCGATGGTGATGTCGGAGAAGGTGATCGGATCGAACCCGGGCAGCGCGGCGCCCAGATGCCCCTCGACGATGATCTCCGCGGTACGGGCGGGCGCCGTGGACGCGGCGACCGTGGTCCTGGTCCAACCCGAGGTGCGATTCTCCAGCGTCATGACATACCGCGCGCCGTCCCAGCTGACCACCGAATGCATGGTGTCGCCCGGCCGCACCACCACATCGTCATAGCTGACCGGCGCCTCGGGATAGCTCTCCCACCAACCGTCGACCTGCTTGTCCGGGGTGCAGAAACCGCCGAGGAGGCCGAGCGAGCACAGGCCGTCCGCGGCCGCGCCCAGCATGTCCGAGAGTTTGCCGCCGGCGTTCATGACCGTCCCGGCCAGGTGCGGATCGGCGTACGCCAGGCTCGCCGCGGCCGATTCGATCTGCAGCCCCGGCAGCGCCGCGTACACGGCCGCGTCGCTGGCACACAGGGATTCGACGCCGGTCTGCATGAGCGGGAGGGCGACCTGGCCGTCGAGGCCGGTGGCGCCGTTCAGTCCCACCCAGGGCACCACACGCTGCAGGATGCCCGGATTGCGGCAGTCCACCTGCGGCTGTACCCAGGTGGCGCTGACCTCCCGGAAATTCCCCCGCACCACATATCCGGCCCAGTTACCCAGGTAGAGGCGGACATAGGACTCGGCCGCCGCGTCGGCCGCGTTGACCACCACCGAGGCGGCGGAGACGGCCAGGGTGACCGCCATGAAACAACGGCCTAACACAGTGTTGCCCGCTGGTAGCTTCATGGTCTGACGGTAGCCCGATTTGTCCGGGAAAAGCGACAGGCCACGGCTCGAAAGCCGTGGCCTTGTGCTGAATTCAGCGGGTTATCGCCGTACGTGTCAGGCGTTTGCCCGGGCGTCGGCGGCCTCCACCAGCAGATGCACGGTGGCGGCGAGCTGGGTCAGCGCCTCCGCATCGTCGGCCGGGTGGTTCTCACCGAAGCGCTGGCCGATGACACCGAAGTTCAGCGACGCGTCCTCGACGACCTTCGCACCGGCCACACCCAGCGCCTTGACGGTGTCGTCGTGCGACCACTTGGCGGCGTTCGGGCTGATGGACGCGGAGATGACGGCGGCCGGACGGTCCTTGAGCGCGCCGGCGCCGTACGGGCGGGATGCCCAGTCGATGGCGTTCTTCAGCACGGCCGGCAGGGTGCCGTTGTATTCGGGGGTCACCAGCAGCACGGCGTCGGAGGCGGCGACGGCGTCACGCAGCGTCTGCGCGGTGGCCGGGACCTTGCCCTCGCCGTCGATGTCCTCGTTGTAGAAAGGAATTTCACCGAGGCCCTCGTAGATCGCGAGCTCCACGCCCTCCGGCGCGGTCTTCGCGGCGGCCTCGGCGAGGCGGCGGTTGATGGACGCGGCACGGAGGCTGCCGACCAGAACGAGAATGCGGGTCTGCGACATGATGATCACTCCAAGGGTTACTGATTCAGCAGCGGAACTTCGATACACTTTAACCGGACCACAGTCCGCTTACATTCCCGGGTAGGAGCAGAGAGCCTGTGACACGCGACACCTCACCGAATGAGGTCGTTCCAGCCCTGCCGAGCATCGGGCTGCCGATCGAACCCGTCGGCACGCAGCGGCCGCCGGCGCACTCGGCGCCGCTGCTCATGCCCGGCAGCAGCCGCGAGCGCAGCGACGCCGCCCGCAACCGGCAGCTGCTGCTCGACGCCGCCGAACAGCTGGTTCGTGAATGCGGCGCGGACGCGGTCACCATGGACGCGGTCGCCAAGCTGGCCGGCGTCGGCAAGGGCACCGTGTTCCGGCGCTTCGGCAATCGGGCCGGACTGATGCTGGCGCTGCTGGACCAGTCCGATCAGAAACTCCAGTGGGCCTACATGTTCGGGCCCCCGCCCCTGGGCCCCGGCGCGCCGCCCGTGGACCGGCTCGTCGCCTTCGGGCGCGCCCGCCTGGCCCTGGTCGAGGTGGAGGGCGACGTGCGCAAGAACGCCGACCTCGGCGGGCAGTACTCCGGCCCGCCCTACAACATCGCGAAAACCCATGTCGCCCTGCTGCTCCGGCAGGCGGGCGCGCCCGGCGAGATCCCCCTGACCGCCGATACCCTGCTCGCCACCCTCGACGCCGGGCTGGTGCTGCACCAGATCCGCGAGCTGGGCTACACACCGGAACAGGTGGGCGACCACTGGGAGCACCTGGTCCGGCAGGTCACCGCTCCGGCCGCGCGGTAGGGTCGCCGCCCGTTCAGTACAGTGTGGCCATGGGGAACCTGCGCGAACAGATCATCGCCGAATTGGGCGTCCTGCCGGCCATCGAACCGAAAACCGAAGTGCGGCGGCGCATCGACTTCCTCAAGGATTATCTGCGCTCCACGCCCGCGACCGGTTTCGTGCTCGGCATCAGCGGCGGCCAGGACTCCACCCTCACCGGCCGTCTGTGCCAGCTCGCCGCCGAGGAACTGCGCGCGGAGGGCCACGACGCCACCTTCGTGGCCGTGCGCCTGCCCTACGGCGTCCAGTTCGACGAGGAGGACGCGCAGATCGCACTGCGGTTCATCCAGCCCGACCGGTCGGTCGTCGTGAATGTGAAGCCCAGCGCGGACGCCGCCGCCGGCGAGGCCGCCACCGGCATCCTCGAGCTGCACGAAGAACCCCGCCTGCGAGACTTCGTGCGCGGCAATATCAAAGCCCGCGAGCGCATGCTGCTGCAGTACGCCATCGCCGGCCAGCTCAACCTGCTGGTCGTCGGCACCGACCACGCCGCCGAGGCGGTGACCGGATTCTTCACCAAGTACGGCGACGGCGGCGTCGACATCACCCCGCTGACCGGTCTCACCAAGCGCCAGGGCGCGGCTCTGCTCCAGGAACTCGGCGCGCCGCCGAGCGTCTGGCAGAAGGTCCCGACCGCCGATCTCGAGGACGACCGCCCGTCCCTGCCCGACGAGGAAGCCTTGGGGCTCGCGTACTCCCAGATCGACGATTACCTCGAGGGCAAGCCGGTCGGACCCGAGGTCTCCGAGCGCGTAGAGACCATCTTCCTGAACACCCGCCACAAGCGGACCGTCCCGGTGTCCCCGCTCGACACCTGGTGGAAGTAGCCCGCCACACCTCGTGCATCGGATAGCGGCCGGTTCATCCCCGATCGGAGTCTTCGATGAGGCGGCGGTGGAGTTCGGCCGTCATCAAGTGGATGGCACGGGTGAGTTCGGTGTTGGTCTTGAGTTCGAGTTCCTGCTCACGAAAGTCGTGATCCGCCTTGGCCTGCTGAAAATCGGCCTGGCGGTTCTGGCCGATCATGACGAAGGTGGACAGGAAGATCGCTTCCAGCGAGACCACCAGGGTCAGGGTGGGCCAGGGGCTCTTCTCGGCGAAGATCATCCAGACCGCGAAGCCGAGCGCGTGGATGTAGACGAAATTCATCGAGCCCGCGAACTTGGTGATCCAGTCGGCGATCCGCAGCTGGAAACTGGCGGCGCGCTCTTCCTGCACCTTCAGGACGGCGGGGTGGCGAGGCTTGGGAAGGTGCGTCATTCGGATCGGTCTCCTGGCGAAGGTGTGCGGGGACCGGCGAATGTTAGCGCCCGGCAGTGAAATTCGCGGCGGAGCAGCACCGCGCGAAGACTAGCCGCCCGCGAAGGGCGGCAGGACGTCGACGCGCGGCGACAGCGGGGTGCTCACGTCACGGGTCAGTTCGTCGCCGATGAGATAGGCGCAGACCTTCAGCATCGGGTCCAGCTTCGGGCCGTAGACCGCCGAGAGGGTGGTGCGCAGGTCGGCGACGGTGGCGCCGGACGGCAGGTCCAGGGTCTCCTTGTCCTTGCCGACCGCATCGGCGATCGCGGCGAAATAGCGGACCTCAACCACCGATGGCTCCCATTGTTCGTTCGGGCGGGACGAAGCCGGCGGTGTCGATGCCGTGCCCCGCCGATTTGTTCCACATGGCGCCGCGCCACAGTCCGGCGATGTCGGCGTCGCTCGCGCCGGACCGCAGCGCGGCGCGAATGTCGTACTCCTGATCACTGAACAGGCAGGACCGGATCCGGCCGTCGGCGGTCAGGCGGGTGCGGTCGCAGTCGCCGCAGAACTTGCGGGTCACCGAGGCGATGATGCCGACGGTGGCCGGGCCGCCGTCCACCAGCCAGCGCTCGGCGGGCGCGGAAGGATCCTCCCGGCCGGTCTCGGTGAGGCCGAAGCGCGTGCCCAGGACCTCCAGCAGTTCGGCGGCGGTGATCATGTTCGCGCGCGCCCACTCGTGGTCGGCGTCGAGCGGCATCTCCTCGATGAACCGGAGTTCCGCGCCCGCGTCCAGGCACCACTGCAGCAGATCGGCCGCGCCGTCGAGGGTTTCGCGCATGAGCACGGCGTTCACCTTGAGCGGGGTGAGCCCCGCCGCGATGGCGGCGCGAATCCCGGCCAGCACCGAATCGAGGCGGTCACGGCGGGTGAGCCGGTGGAAGCCGTCCCGGTCCACGGTGTCGAGCGAGACATTGATGCGCCGCAGCCCGGCCTCGGCCAGTCCGCGCGCCCGATGCTCGAGCCCGACGCCATTGGTGGTCATGGCCAGCGGCGTATCCGGCAGCGCCGCACGGCAACCGGCGATGATGCGTTCCAGATCGCGGCGCATGAGCGGTTCGCCGCCGGTGAATCGCACCTCGTGCACGCCCAGTTCACGCACCGCGAGCGTCACCAGCCGCACGATCTCGTCGGGGGAGAGCAATTCATCGGCGGGGATGGCCGGCAGGCCCTCCTCGGGCATGCAGTACGTGCAGCGCAGCGAGCACTTCTCGGTGATGGATACCCGTAGGTCCCGCGCGACCCGTCCGAATCGGTCCAGTAGCAACGGCGTGTCCGGGCGTCCGTCCTGCGCGGGCCGCCCGGTTCGCACAGCGGGCATCCCCATCGCGACCACGGTCATTGGACCATTATTGCCGGGGCCGCAAGTCTTCGTAGATTCCTACGAGGCGCAGCCGGTCACGGCCTGGAGGATCCACCCGCGTATAGGCTCACCGGCATGAGTTCCCGGCACGCGCTAGCCCCGGCCCGACCCGTCGACGACCACCGCCGACGCCTCGAGGATGTGCTCCGCCCGCTGGCCGGACGCTCCGCGGAGCCGGTGCCGATGGCGCGGGCGCTGGGCCGCCGGCTCGCCGTCGACGTGCATGCCCCCCTGGATCTGCCGGTGTTCCGGAATTCGGCCATGGACGGCTACGCGGTCACGGCCGAGTCGGTGGCCATCGTCCCCGCTACGCTGCCGCTGGCCGGCGTGGTGGCGGCGGGCAATACCGAGCAGGTGACCCTGGAACCGGGCACGGCGGTGAAGGTGATGACCGGCGCGCCGGTGCCGCCCGGCGCGGACTGCGTGGTGCCGGTGGAGCACACCGAGTCCGACGGCGTCACTGTGACGGTCCGAACCAGCCGTGCCACCGGCGATTTCGTGCGCGAGCCCGGCACCGACGTGCGCGCCGGACAGTTGCTGGTCGCGGCGGGGACGCTGCTGCGGCCCCGGCACATCGCCGCGCTGGCCGGCGTCGGGCTGCCCGAGCTGACGGTGTTCCGCCCGGTCCGCGCGGCCGTGCTCACCACCGGAGACGAATTGCGGCCCGCCGGAGCGACGCTGCTGCCCGGGCAGATCTTCAACTCCAATGGCATCGCGCTGGCCGCCGCGCTGGCCGACAACGGCGTCGAGGTGGTGTCGGTGGCACACGCGACCGACGATCACGACGAGTTCCGGGCCCGCCTGAACGAGGCGGTCGCGGCGGCCGATGTGGTCTTCACCTCCGGCGGCGTCTCCATGGGCGACTTCGAGGTCGTCAAGGAGGTGCTGACCCCGCTGGGCGGCGAATTCGGCTCGGTCGCAATGCAACCCGGCGGCCCGCAGGGACTGAGCATGGTGGACGGGGTGCCGGTGCTGAGCTTCCCGGGCAACCCGGTGAGCACCATGGTGTCCTTCGAGATCTTCGCCCGGCCCATCCTGCGCGAGCTGGCCGGGCTGCCCGCGCTGCCGATCGCCGAACTGCCGCTGCTGGAACCGGTCCGCTCCCCCGCCGGGAAGCGGCAGTTCCTGCGCGGCAAGCTCACCGAGGGCGGGGTGGCGCTGGTGTCGGGTCAGGGCTCGCATCTGATCGCGGCTATGGCGCACGCCGATGTGCTGGTCGATGTTCCGGCCGCCGCGACCGAACTGCCCGCGGGCACGATCGTCGAGGTCCGGCCGCTGTGAACCCGCTGGAATTCCTGTGCCAAGGTGGTGCCCATGAGTGAGTTGTCGCATGTCGACCGTGAGGGTCGCGCCCGCATGGTGGACGTGAGCGCGAAGGCCGATACCGCGCGCATCGCGGTCGCGGCCGGCGAACTGCACACCACCGCCGAGGTCATCCGGCTGGTTCGCGCCGACGACATGCCCAAGGCCGATGTGCTCAGCACCGCGCGCATCGCCGGCATCAACGGCGCCAAGAAGACCTCCGAGCTGATTCCGCTGTGCCATCAGCTGGCGCTGTCGTCGGTGAACGTGAGCTTCGGCTTCACCGAGACCACCATCACCATCGAGGCGAGCGCGAAGACCAAGGGCCCCACGGGTGTCGAGATGGAGGCGCTGACCGCGGTCGCGGTCGCGGGTCTCACGCTGCACGACATGGTGAAGGCGGTGGATCCGGCCGCCACCCTGAACGGGGTGCGCCTGATCACCAAAGAGGGTGGCAAGCACGGACATTGGGTGCGGCCGGAGGCCGAGGGGCACCACGGCGAGCAGCACCACAAGCACCACAAGCACGGCAAGCACGACAAGTCCGCCGCCATCGAGGCTCCGGTTCCGCCGGCGGGCCAGGGCCGGACGGCCACCGTCGTGGTCGCGTCGACCGGCGTCGCCGCCGGCACCCGCACCGATACCACCGGCCCGGTCCTGGTCGAATGGCTTGCCGCACAGGGTTTCTCGGTGCGCGGACCACTGGTCTTCGCGGACTCGGATATCACGTACGGCCTCGAGGACGCCCTGTCCACCGAGCCGGATCTGGTCATCAGCACCGGCGGCACCGGCGCCTCCCCCACCGACGCCACCCCGGAAGCCACGCTCGCCCTGATCGATCGGGAGCTGCCGGGCGTCGCCGACGCCATCCGCCAGGCCGGCACCGCCAAGTTCCCGCTCGCCGCGCTCAGCCGCGGCGCGGCGGGCCTGGCCGGGCGCACCGTGATCGTCAATCTGCCCGGTTCGCCGGGCGGGGTGAAGGACGGCATGGCCGTGCTGACACCGCTTCTCGAACATCTGCTGGCCCAGGTGGCCGGAGGAGGCAGCCATGAGTGAACTGCTGGCCCGGATCAGCGATCGGCCGCTGGATCCGGCCGAGGTGGAGCGGGCGGTGAGCGGGCCGGAGCACGGCGGCATCGTGGTGTTCACCGGCAAGGTGCGCGATCACGATGGCGGGCAATCGGTTTCGGCCCTGGAGTACTCGGCGCATCCGCAGGCCGAGCAGTTCCTGCGCAAGGTGTGCGCCGAGGTCGCCGCGTCCTCCGGGCTGCCGGTGGCGGCGGTGCACCGCGTCGGCCCGCTGACCATCGGGGACCTCGCCATCGTGGTGGCCGTCGCCGCGCCCCACCGCGCCGAAGCCTTCACCACCTGCGCCGAACTGGTCGACCGTATCAAGCACGAGGTCCCCATCTGGAAGCGCCAGATGTTCACCGACGGCCTCTCCGAGTGGGTCAACGCCTGCGGCTGAATCAGCTCTCGCACGGGGTCACGATGGGCTCGCTCGACGGGTTTTTGTCCGATTCGCTCAAACGTCATGGTCGTTGGCACGGCGTTTTGTCTTCCGAACCAGTGGGTGCGGCGCGTCCGGTGCGCGACAGTGGGCACAGTGATCAGTGACCATGGGAGGCGATGATGAGTGCAGCAGGCGACGGCCGGATCGTGCTCGGCCCGCACCAGTACGGCAAGGCCGAGAACCGGGTGGTGCGCATCTATCGCGACACCGCACGGCATCGAATCCGGGACCTGAACGTGTCCTCGTGCCTTCGCGGCGCGTTCGACGACGCGCATACCGTCGGCGACCAGGGCGCGGTGCTGCCGACGGATTCGCAGAAGCAGACCATCTACACCTACGCCAAGAGCCACGGCGACGGCAGCATCGAAGAGTACGGGCTGGCCCTGGCCCGGCACTTCGTCGACGACATCGCACCCGTCGACTCGGCCCGCCTCGAGATCGAAGAGTATGCGTGGCAACGGGTTCCGGTCGGCGGCAGCGGGCACGACCACACCTGGACGCGGGTGGGGCCGGAGGTGCGGATCGCGGCGATCACCGTCAGCGGGACCGGTGCGGAGCGCCGCGAATGGGTGATCGGGGGCGTCAAGGACCTGGTGATCCTCAAGTCCACGGGTTCGGAGTTCACGGGTTTCCTCGAAGACCCGTTCACCGTCCTCGAACCCGCCCACGACCGGATCCTGGCCACCAGCCTGATCGCCCGCTGGCGCTTCGCCACCCCGCCCGAGAACTGGGATGCCGCCTACCACGGGATCCGCGCCGCCATGGTCGAGACCTTCGCGACCCTGCACTCGAAAGCCTTGCAGCAGACCCTGTTCGAGATGGGCCGGGCCGCGCTGGAGGCGTATCCGTGCCTGGCGGAGATTCGCATGTCGGCCCCCAACAAGCACCACTTCGCCTACGACACAGCCCGTTTCGGCGTGCCGAACCTGGGTGAGGTCTTCCACGCCGACGACCGCCCCTACGGCCTGATCCAGGCGAATGTGCTGCGCGAGGGCGCCTCGGACGCCGGAACCGCCTGGGATCCCTACACCGGCGCGGTGTGACCGGCCAGCGTGCGCACCGCCACGTACAGATCCAGCCGATCGTCGAGCCGCCCGAGATCGCGCCCGGTGAGCTCCTCGATCCGGCCGATCCGATAGCGAACGGTATTGAGGTGCAAATGCAGTCGATCCGCCGCCTGCCGCCACGAGCCTTCACACCCGAGATACACCTCGAGCGTCTCCAGCAGTCCGCCCCCGTGCCGCCGGTCGTACTCCAGCACCGGACCGAGCACGCGTTCCGCGAAGCGCCGCTGGAGATTCCCGGGCACCGCGGTGAGCAGGCCGACGGCCGAATCGATATCGGCGACGCGCAGGCTCACCGGAGCCGCGTCGTCGCCGGCCGCGGTGGCGGCGGCCGCCGCCGCCGCGGTCGCCCCGGCCAGGGTCTCCTCCGGCTGCCGGGCGCTCACTCCGATGGCCAGCCGAAGTTCGCCGAGCGCGGGCGCGATGCGCCCGATGCGCTGCCGGATGGCGCGGGCCATGTCCTCCTGGGCGACCGGGGCCACACCCACGACGCGTCCCTCCCGGTCGATCGAGGTGACCAGCCCCGGCAGTGCGTCGTGCAGGGCGCCCCGCACGGCCATCAACCCGACGACGGAATCCGCCCAGCTCGAAACCCGTTGCGGGGAAACGGGTTCCGCGCCGGTGACCGGCGTTCCCGCCCGTTCGATCGCGCCCGGGACGCCGCCGGGCGGCAGGCGCGGCGGCGGGTCCGGTTCCGGCTCGGCGCCCGTCTCCGTCGCGGCCGCGTGGAGTTCGCAGACGATCGCCGCTTCCGGCCCGTTCGGCCGCTCGGTGAACGGTGCTGGAAAGCGGTCGGCCAGTTCCCAATCCAAGTGCTGCCGGTCGGCGCGGCGCTGGCGGTAGAGCTCCGCCACGGCCGCCAGGTCCGCACCGAAGGGGTCCAGTTCGGCGGCAGACGGCCGGATCACCAGGTACCAGGCGGTGATTCGATCGCCCGCGCCCACCTGGAGGATCCGCATCGCGCCCGCGGTGACGGCGGGCAGGCGGGGCGCGGTGAGGGCGGTGGTGAGAATCCGGTCGGTCTCCGCCTCCGCCAGGTCCTCGGTGCCGGCGATGACGGTCCCGATCGAGGTCAGCAGCCAGGCCGAAACACGCTGTTCCCGTGCGAAATCCGCGACCAGGGTCTCGACGGCCGCCCCGGCCGCCACCGCGGACAGCAGCCGACGCTGCCGGTCGGCACGCGACTGCACCCGCCGCCAGCGCACCTCCGCCGCCTGTTCGGCCAGGTATTCGATGATCCGGCTGAACGGCACGCTCTGTGGCGACGACAGCAGCGGCAGCCCGTGCCGCCGGCAGGCCTCGACCACGTCCTCGGGCACCTGCCCGTGCAGCGCCTGCCCGGCCACCACGCCGGCGACCCCGGCTCCGGCGAGCAGGCCGACGTAGCGGTCGGAGTCCGCGGCCCCCTGCCGCCACACCAGACCGGTGCAGACCAGCGCGCCCGGGGTCACGAACGGCCGGGGATCGGGCATATCGGTCGCACAGATCCGGGCGATCGGCCGATCCAGCTCGCTCGCGTCACCGTGTAGCAGCCGCATGCGCAACTGCGGCGCATCGAGAATGTCGCGCACCCGCACAGCGCACCTCCGGTGGTCGGTCCGACTGGACGCCACGATAGATCGCGGGTATTTCCAGCCGGTTTCGGCCATGCTGCGGCGGGCTCACGGCGATCGGTAGGGTGGTCGCCGTGACCCGCCCCATCCCAGTCCTGATCGTGGCCGGATTCCTCGGCGCCGGGAAGACGACGCTGCTCAACCGGCTGCTGCGGACCCGGAGCACGCGAATCGGAGTGGTGGTCAACGACTTCGGCGCGGTCAATATCGACGCCATGCTGGTGGCCGGTCAGGTCGATGCCATGGTGTCGCTGGGCAACGGATGCGTATGCTGCGCGGTGGACGTGAGTGAGCTGGACGATCTGTTCGACCGGCTGGCGCACCCCAAGCAGAAAATCGACGTCATCGTGGTCGAGGCCAGCGGTCTCGCGGAGCCGCGCAATCTCATTCGCATGGTGGTGAACAGCGACAATCCACGCATCCGGTACGGCGGGCTGGTCGAGGTGGTCGATGCCGAGCACTTCCCCGAAAGCCGCGAACTGCACCCGGAACTCGCGACGCACCTGCGCATGGCCGACCTGGTGGTGCTGAACAAGGCCGACCGCGTCGACGCGGCCGCGCTGGAGCGGCTGCGGTCCGAGATCACCGGCCTGGTCGGTCCGGTCCCGGTGTATCCGACCAGCCACGGGCGGATCGACCCGGGCCTGCTGTTCGACGTCCCCGCCCGCGAACCGCACCGGCCGCGCGTCGGCGAACAGCTCAGCTTCGACGAACTACTGCTCGACGAGCACGCGGCCCCGGAGCCCGGCGACCACTGCCACGAGCACCACGACCGCGGCGAGGACTGCCACCACCACCTGCACGACGCCTACGACAGCGTCTCCTTCACCTCCGACACCGATCTCAACCCGCGCGAACTCATCGCGCTACTGGAGGATCCGCCCGCCGGTCTGTTCCGCGCCAAGGGTGTGCTGGCCTTCGCCGTCCCCGACGACCCGCGAAAGTTCGTGCTGCACATGGTCGGCCGCCACATCACCATCGAGCCCGGCCCCTGGGCCCGCCACGAGCCCCGGGTCAGCAGCCTGGTCCTCATCGGCTCCGGCCTCGACGCCGGCGACGTCACCGCCCGCCTGCGCGCCACCGCCCATCTCGCCGGCGACCCCCTCGACGACCACGCCCTCCTCCCGGTCTGGCGCTATGTCGCCGACGACGACGCGCTTGTCGGCGAGGGCTGATTCGGCCTCCAGTTCCGCCCGCAGCTCGGCGACCTCGGCCGCCAGCTCGTCGCGCATCTGCTCGCGTTCGGCGAGCGCGGCCCGCATGGTCTCGACGCTGTCGTTCATGGCGGCCAGCCGCTGATCGGCGCCCCTGAGCAACCACTCGACCACGTCACGCCGACCGACGGCGGCACTGGCGGCCCGGACCCAGCCGACCACGTAGTCCACCCACTCCTGCGGTTTGGGCATGTCCTTGGGCGTCTCCCAGCCCTTGCGCTGGGCGGCCTTGGTGGACAGCACCAACTCGGCCTTCCTGCCCCGGCCCGGCGAATTCAGCTCGGCCAGGGACAGTTTCCCGGCGCTGGTCACCACCGCCGTGAACCGGTACTTCCCCGCCAGGTGCATCCGCAGCTCGGCGGTCCCGCGGCCGTCGGAATCCATGGCCCCCAGCCACGGTCCGTCGGCCGCCTCGATGATCGACGCCAGGATTTCCAGCTGCCCCACACCGCGCCGCAGCCGCGCCGCGGCCGTCCGCAGCGCGCCCGGCGTGGCCGTCATCTGATCCCAATGCATCCCCCGAACATATCCCCCGCCGGTCCCTCCGCCGTGCCCGACTTGCCACCCACTCGGCTGACGGACGCCACGGCCATCGACCCGGCGGTGATCCGTGCCCTAGCCTGGCGGCGTGCGAGTTGTGGTTGCGAATCGAGGTGAGGTCGCGGTCCGGGTAGTGCGGACGGCCCGAGAGCTCGGATATCCGACGGAGGTGCTGCACACCGCCGAGGACGCGGGCAGCCTGGCAGTACGGCTGGCCGACCGGGCATTGATGATGCCGGGCAGCGGCGCGGCCGGATACCTCGATGTCGAGTCCGTGGTGCGGGCCGCGGCGGCCTGCGGACGGGACGCGCTGGTGCATCCGGGGTACGGATTCCTCAGCGAGAGCGCGGAATTCGCGGCGGCCTGCGCGGCGGCCGGACTCACCTTCGTGGGGCCCGCACCGGAGGCGCTGCGGATCTTCGGCGACAAGGTCGCCGCACGCGAGGCGGCCGAGCGGGCCGGCGCGGCCGTCCTGCCCGCGACCCGGGCCGGCGCCGGGGCGGACGAGATCGCGGCCCTGCTGGCCGAGCACCCCGACGGCGTCATGGTGAAGGCCGCGGCGGGTGGCGGCGGCCGCGGCATGCGGCCCGTGACCGACCCGGCGCAGCTGCCGGAGATCGTGGCACGCTGCCGGGCCGAGGCCCTGGCCGGCTTCGGCGACGACAGCGTCTACGCCGAGGCCCTGGTCGCCCGGGCCCGGCACATCGAGGTGCAGGTGGTCGCCGACGGGTTCGCCGCGGCGGCGCTGGGCGACCGGGACTGCAGCGTGCAGCGGCGGCGGCAGAAGATCATCGAGATCGCGCCCGCACCCGAACTGCCCGCGGCCGTGCGGGATCGGGTGCACCGGGAGGCGGTCCTGATCGCCGAGGCGGTGGGCTGCCGCGGCGTCATCACCGTCGAATTCCTGGTGGACGGCACGAATGTCTGGTTCCTGGAGGTGAATCCGCGCCTGCAGGTCGAGCACACCGTGACCGAGGCGGTCACCGGCGTGGATCTGGTCGCGCTGCAACTGGAGCTGGCGCGGGGCCGCACCCTGGCCGAACTCGACCTGCCCAAGAACGAGACCCGCGGCTACGCGGTGCAGGCCCGGGTCAATGCCGAACTGCTCGCCGCCGACGGCTCGGTGCTGCCGAGCACCGGCGTCATCGCCCGCTTCGACGCCCCGACCGGACTGGGCGTGCGGGTCGACACCGCCGCCCAGGTGGGAATGCGGCAAGGGGTGCAGTTCGATTCGCTGCTCGCGAAGATCATCGCGTCCGCGCCGACCCATCGCGCCGCGCTGCGGCGATGCGCGGACGCGCTGGCCGAGACCGTGATCGGCGGCGTCGACACCAACCTGCACCTGCTGCGCGCGATACTCGCCGAGCTGAGCGACAGCGGCCCGGTGACCACGGATTGGCTCGAAGAGCAGCTCGACGGGTTGCGCTCGCGCGCCGAGAGTTTCGAGGATCCGACGCTGCCGCAACCGACCGAGCACGCCGCCGCGGCCGACCTGGACCTGGAGGACGGCGAGCAGGCGCTGCGCTCCCCGATGGGCGCCACCGTCGTCTCGCTCACCGAGCCCGGCACCCTCCTCGCCGCCGGCGCCGAGGTCGCGGTCCTGGAGGCCATGAAGATGCAGCACGTGCTGCGCGCGACCGAACCACTGCGGGTACTGCGCCACGCGGTCGCCCCCGGTGCTGTCGTCGACCCGCACACGATCCTGGTCACCTGGGTGGCCGCCGACCACGACGGCCCCGCCGCGGAATCGACCGTGGTGGACCTGGATTCGGTGCGCGCCGACCTCGCCGAGGTACTGGCCCGCCACGACACCACCCTCGACGCCCACCGCGAGACGGCGGTCGCCAAACGGCATCGGCTGGGCCGCCGCACCGCCCGCGAGAACATCACCGACCTCGTCGACGCCGACAGCTTCGTCGAATACGGCGCGCTGGCGGTGGCCGCGCAGCGCAGCCGCCGCAGCCTCGACGACCTCATCGCCAACACCCCCGCCGACGGCCTGATCGCGGGCGTCGCCACCATCAATGCCGACCGCTTCGGCCCGGACCACACCCGCGCGCTGGTCATGTCCTACGACTACACGGTGCTCGCCGGCACCCAGGGCATGCGCAATCACGCCAAGACCGACCGCATGCTGGAACTGGCTCGTGAGCAACGGCTTCCGGTGGTCTTCTTCACCGAGGGCGGCGGCGGCCGCCCCGGCGACACCGACCACGGCGGCATCTCCGGACTGGACGTCACCACCTTCCGAGCCATGGGCGCGCTGTCGGGCACGGTGCCGCTCATCGGCATCGTCTCCGGCCGCTGCTTCGCCGGCAATGCCGCCCTGCTGGGCATGTGCGATGTCGTGATCGCCACCCCCGATGCCAATATCGGTATGGGCGGCCCCGCCATGATCGAGGGCGGCGGGCTGGGTGTGTACGCGCCCGAGGACATCGGCCCGATCGAGGTGCAACGCCGCAACGGCGTGGTCCACGTCGTCGCCGACGACGAGGCCGAGGCGGTCGATATCGCCCGCCGCTACCTGTCGTACTTCCAGGGGGCGGCGACCGAGTGGGAGGCGCCGGACCCGCGGCGGGCCCGGCACGTGGTGCCCGAGAACCGGTTGCGCGCCTTCGACATTCGCGCCGCCATCGACTCCATCGTGGATGTCGGATCGGTGCTGGAACTGCGGCGGGACTGGGGCGTCGGCATCGTCACCGCCCTGGTCCGGGTCGAGGGCCGCCCCTTCGGTCTCATCGCCAACGACTGCCATCACCTGGGCGGCGCCATCGACGCGCCGGCGGCCGACAAACTGTCCGCTTTCCTGCAGCTCTGCGGCGCCCACGGCCTGCCCATCATCTCGCTCTGCGACACACCGGGTTTCATGGTCGGTCCGGAAGCCGAGGAGCACGCCACCGTCACCAAGTTCAGCCGCCTGTTCATCGACGCCGCCGCGCTGGACGTGCCCTTCGGCACCGTCATCCTGCGCAAGGGCTACGGGCTGGGCGCACAGGCCATGGCGGCCGGTTCCTTCCGCGCGCCCCGCTTCGTGATCGCCTGGCCCACCGGCGAAATCGGCGGCATGGGCCTGGAGGGCGCGGTCCGGCTCGGCTTCGCCAAGGAGCTGGCCGCCCTCGAGGATCCGGTGCAGCGGCAGGCCGCGTTCGACGCGCTGGTCCAGGCGGCCTACGACGCCGGCAAAGCCCTCACCGCCGCAACGGTTCTCGAACTCGACGACGTCATCGACCCGGCCGATACCCGGCGGTGGGTGCGGACCCTGCGCTGAGCACCGGCACGGCTACGCCGGCCGGCCCCGGATCTTCCGGTAGCAGGCATAGGCCATGGTGAGCGCCGCGACTCCCCCGAGGGAACGTCGGGCGCTCACATACCGGCGACGCTTGGTCCCGGACAGCCGGGCCCGCAGGCGTTCCTCGGTGAGGTCGGCGTACCGGCCGGGTAGCAGGGTGTCGAAATACTCGGTGACGAAATTGTCGGTGCGCCGGGCCGGCAGGCCCATGTCACCCATCAACTCGTCGATGTGGTGGGTCAGATAGGGGCCGACGTAATAGCCCTCGGGCCGGTCCGGCATGACCTCGCCCAGCCAGGCGCCGACGCGCGTGATCTCCCGGTACATGGCGTCGACACCCGGTAGCTCGAGCTCACCCAGGAAATGCTGGGACAGCCAGTGCGCGGACACCTCGGCACTGAGCTGACAGGCGTCGGAGGAGCCGTAGCCGACGAAGCCCAGCCGGGGCAGCGTCGGCGGCAGGATGTGCCGGTAGAGCTGGAACCGGCCCTCCACCCGCACGGTCTTCGCCAGCTCCGGCGACAGGAATTCCAGCTCCTGCCGCCAGCCGGTCGCGAAGACCACGACATCGGCGTCGAGCCGGCCACCCCCGGCCAGCTGGATCGCGGTACCCCCGGGAAACGCGGCGATGGTGTCGCGCCGCAGGGAGATTCGCCCGCGCCGGGCCATCCGGAAGAACTCGTCGCTGACACCCAGATTCTCGATCCCGGCCGGCAGCGGCGCATCGGGGCGCATGATCTTGGGCGATCGCAGCACCAACCGAAGGTAGGCCGAGATCGCCCGCCAATACCGCTCGGTGAGCTTCTTGCCCGGACCGTGCAGGAACCGCTCGATCAGGGTCTGCCGGTGATACCGGAAGAAGGCTTCGGCGCTGCGGTTCAAGACGATCCGATCCGACGGCACCCCGCCCGGCAGGAACCGCGGCAACATCGGGTGCGGCCGGCGGAATACCAGCGTGCACTCCCGCCCGTGCTCGGCCGCCCAGGCCGCGCAGTCCAGCGCCGACTTCCCGGCCCCGACGACCACCACCCGCCGGCCGGCGAACAGCGCGGGGTCGGTGGCCCGGCTGGAATGCAGCCGCACACCGCCGAATTCGTCCTCGCCCGCGATGACGGGCAGCCGCGGCGTCGAGAACACGCCCGCGCACACCACCACGAAATCGAACCGCAGCTCCTCGACCCCGTCCGGACCGCAGATCTTCAGCTCGAAGCCGTCGTCCACCTCGGACACCCGGATCACCTCGGTCGAGAGCCGCAGCAGCGGCGACAGTCCGAAGCGCTCCACATACGAGGTCAGGTACTCACGCACCTGCCCGGCGGTCGGGAACACGTCGGCCGACTCCGGGTACGGGTGATCGGAGTAGGCGTAGGTGTCGCGGGAGTTGTTGGTGCGCAGGCCCGGATAGGTCCGCGCCTCGATCCACACCCCACCCGCCGCGCCCTCCTTGTCGAAGACGACGACCTCGAAACCGTCATCTCGCAGCACTTTCGCGGTGACCAGCCCCGCGATACCGGCTCCGATGATCCCGGCCCGTTTTCCACCCGCACTCGTCACGTCCGCTGTTTCCCCTCTGGACCTGCACGTTTCGAGGCTCACGCTACGGCAGCGCGAGATCCGGCGTACCTGCGTCGGGGCGACTCGCCAATCTTTGAATCAATTGGGCGTGTCGGGATTTTTCACCGAAATCGCTTGAATGGGGCGAATTTACGAGACCGGGAGTTCCGGAATCTGCGTGGCCCGCGCGTACACGGTTTCGCCCTCGGCCAGGTGCAACGCTGCGGCGTCACCACGCGTCACCTGCGCCGTGAACAGATCACCGGTGGCCGCGTTGCGCAGCTCCACCCGCACCTCGAACCCGAGCTGCACCACCCGCTCCACCGTCGCCCGGGTGACACCCGCGGATTCCGCGGTGCCCTCGTGCGCGGCCAGCGCCATGCTCGGATCCCGGCCGACGCGAATATCGTGCGGCCGCACCAGATGCCCGTTCAGCTTGGCCACCGCGCCCAGGAACGACATGACGAACTCGTTGGCGGGCCTGTCGTACACGTCCGCCGGGCTGCCGACCTGCTCGATGCGGCCCTTGTTCATGACCGCGATGCGGTCCGCCACATCCAGCGCCTCCTCCTGGTCGTGGGTGACCAGCACGGTGGTGACGTGTACCTCCTCGTGCAACCGCCGCAGCCAAGTGCGCAGGTCCGCACGGACTTTCGCGTCCAGCGCGCCGAACGGCTCGTCCAGCAGCAGCACCTGCGGGTCCACCGCGAGCGCCCGGGCCAGGGCCATGCGCTGGCGCTGACCACCCGACAGCTGTGCCGGATACCGGTGCTGGAAGCCGTCCAGGCCGACGATCTCGAGCAGGTCGTCGACCTTCTTCTTGATCTCCGGCTTGGGCCGCTTGCGGATCTTGAGCCCGAAGGCCACATTGTCGCGCACCGTCATGTGCTTGAACGCGGCGTAATGCTGGAAGACGAAACCGATATCGCGTTTCTGCGGCGACACATTGGTGACGTCGCGGCCCGCGATGGTCACCAGGCCGTCGTCGAGCGTCTCCAGTCCCGCGATCGAGCGCAGCAGCGTCGACTTGCCCGAACCCGACGGTCCCAGCAGCGCGGTCAGCTCACCCGAGGGAATGTCGATGCTGACATTGTCGAGCGCGGCGAAGGTGCCGTACCGCTTGTTCGCATTGGTCACGGTGATCATTTGGCAGTGCCCCGCTTGCGTTCGAGGAGGGTCATGAGCAGAAGAACAACGAGGGCGATGCCCATGAGCAGGGTCGCCGCGCAGTACGCGCCGAAAGTGTTGTGATCGTTCACGTATCGCCCGTTCACCAGCAGTGTGAGCGTCTGTGACTTTCCGGGCAGACCGGTGGACACCATGATCACCGCGCCGAATTCACCCAGCGCGCGGGCGACCGTCAGCACGATGCCGTAGGTCAGGCCCCAGCGGATGGCCGGCAGCGTGATGCGCCAGAACGTCTGCCAGCCCGACGCGCCCAGGGTGGCGGCGGCCTGCTCCTGATCGTCGCCGATCTCGTGCAGCACCGGCTCCACCTCGCGCACCACGAACGGCAGCGTCACGAAGATGGTGGCGATGACCATGCCCGGCAGATTGAAGATGATCTTCAGCCCGTGCTGGTCCAGCCCGCCGAACCAGCCGTTCGCGCCCCACAGCAGGATCAGCGAAACACCCACCACCACCGGCGAAGTCGCCATCGGCAGATCCACCACGGCCTGCAGCAGATTGCGGCCCGGGAACTTCCCGCGCACCAGCGCCAGCGCGATGATCACACCGAAGATCACATTCACCGGCACCACGATCGCGACGATCGTCAGGGTCAGATTGAACGCCGAGATCGCCGCCGGGGTGGAGATCGAGTCGTAGAACGCGCCGAAACCGCGCTCGAAGGTGCGCCACAGGATGATGCCCAGCGGCACCAGCAGCAGCACGAACAGATACGCCAGCGCGACCGTGCGCAGCGAGATCCTGGTCCAGAAACCGAGTTTCATCTACGCCTCCCGTTCCTTGCGCGCCAAGCGGTCCGAGGTGACCCGCAGGACGAACAGGGTGATCAGCGAGATGGCCAGCAGCGCCACCGAGACCGCGGCGGCGTTCACCGGGCGGTCCACCTCGATCTGCTGCTGGATGTACTGCGAGGCCATCTGCGTCTTCTTCGGGATGCCGCCGCCGATCAGCACCACCGAGCCGTACTCGCCGATGGCGCGCGCGAACGCCAGGCCCGAGCCGCTCACGATGGCCGGGGCCAGCGTCGGCAGGATGATGGTCCGGAAGGTGGTCCAGTTGTCCGCGCCCAGTGACGCGGCCGCCTGCTCCACATCCTTGTCGGCCTCGATCAGCACCGGCTGCACCGACCGCACCACGAACGGCAGCGTCACGAACGCCAGCGCCACCACCAGACCCGGCTGGGTCGCGTTGAGGTGGATGTCGAACGGCGACTGCGGACCGTACAGCGCCAGCAGCACGATACTGGCCACGATGGTGGGCAGGGCGAACGGCAGGTCGATGAGCCCGTTCACGAACCCCTTGCCCGGAAACTCGTCCCGCACCAGCACCCAGGCGATGAGCGTGCCCATCACCACATTGATCAGCGTCACGACGACCGACACCAGGACGGTCACCTTCAGGGCGTCCACCGCACCGGGCGCGGTGACCGCGTCCCAGAACCCGGACCAGCCGTTCTCGAAGGACTTGACGGTCAGCGCCGCCAGCGGCAGCAGCACGATGATGCTGAGCCACAGCACGGAGGTGCCGATGCCGAGCGGGCCCACCGACCCGCTGACCCGGAACCAGGAACGGATCCGGCCCGGACCCGCCGCCTTACGCGGGGTGTCGTCTACCGAAACGCCGGGATCATGATCGATCCCGGCGTTCGAACTGCTGTCACTCACGGTTTCGAGTATCACTTGTGTCGCAGGTCACCCGGCTACTTGGTGGCCTTGTCGTAGATCTGGGCCACCGTGCCGGTGTTCGGCGTGAACAGCTCCTTGTCCACGGTCTTCCAGCCACCCAGGTCGTCGATGGTGTACAGCTTCTGCGGGGTCGGGAAGTCCTTGGCGTGGTCCGACCGCACCTGCGGATCGACCGGACGGAAGCCCGCCTCGGCGAACGCCTGCTGCGCGTCCTTGGTGTAGAGGAAATCGCGGAAAGCGATGGCCTGCTTCAGGTTCTTGGCGTTCTTCAGCACGGCGACCGGGTTGTCGATCCGGAAGGTGGTGTCGGGCACGATGTGCTCGATCGGGTCGCCCTTGGTCTCGGAGAAGATGGCCTCGTTCTCGTAGCTGATCAGCACATCGCCGGTGCCCTGCAGGAAGGCGTCGGTGGCCTCGCGGCCCGACTTCGGCTGCACGTGCACGTGCGTGAGCAGCCGGCTCAGGTAGTCCAGTCCGGCCTGCGGATTCTTGCCGCCCTCGCTCTTGGCGGCGTACGGGGCCAGTAGGTTCCACTTGGCAGAGCCCGAGCTGAACGGGTTCGGGGTGACGACCTCGATGCCCGGAGCGAGCAGGTCGTCCCAGTTCTTGATGCCCTTCGGGTTGCCCTTGCGGACCGCGATGGCCACCACCGAACCGAACGGAACACCCTTGTTGGCGTCAGAGTTCCAGCCCGCGTCGATCTGACCGGAGTCCACCAGGCGGGTGATGTCGGGCTCGACGGAGAAGCTCACCACGTCGGCCTCGGCACCGTCCTTCACCTTCCGGGACTGATCGCCCGAGGGGCCATAGGAGGCCTGGAACTGGGTGCCCTTGCCGGCGTCGGTCTTGTTGAAGACCGGAATCACCTTGTCGTAGGCGGCCTTCGCCACCGAGTAGGCGTAGAGGTTGATATTGCCGCCGCCTCCGCTGGCCGGACCACTGTCCTTGCTGTCGCTGGCGCCGCCGCTGCACGCGGTGAGCACGGTGGCCGCGACCGCGGTGAGCGCGACGGCGAAGGTAGATCGGCGAGAGAGACGGATATTGCGCGACATCGGCGTGGACCTTTCGGGCGACCCGCCGATGGACGTCGACCGGCGGGAATGAACGTACTGCCGTAGACCCGTCACGCGGGGACGCGGCGACGGTGGCGCTCCGGCCCGAGGGGCCGCCGGGGGACGAACACGAACTGCGAAGAATGCGCGCGCCAAGTCTACTCAGACGTGCAGCAGTGCCCGATCAGCGATCAGCGACAGTGGATGTCCGCGACCGCGAGGCAGCCCACAGCGATCAACGCCAATTCATGGCGGACCTGGGGCAGAACACTCGACGGCACCCGGCGACTTTAGCAGAGCAGCACGTCAGGGCGCGAATTGTGGACGCCGTTCGAAATCGACTCGAGCACAACCCTGGACGGACGCGGCAGACTGTACGAGCGGCCCGACGCCGCGTCGCCTGCCGAACGCACACGGGGGAATTCATGACCACACCCGCTCGTCTCCGCCGGGAGTTCCCCGGCATCTCCACTCGCGCCTGGGAGCATCCGGCCGACCGCACCGCGCTGGTCGGGCTGCGGCAGCTGAGTGGCTTCGACATGCTCCTGCGCACACTGTCCGGGTTGTTGCAGGAGCGGCAGCACCGGCTCATGTACCTGGCGACCGCGGTACGGGTGGACGAGCGCCAGTTCAAGAACATCCATCAACTGCGCGAGGACGCGGTCCGGATCCTCGACGCGCAGCGCACGCCGGAGATGTTCGTCCTGCAGCAGCCCGAGGCCACGGCCTTCACCATCGGCATGGACCGGCCCTTCATCGTGCTGACCACCGGCCTGCTGGATCTGCTCGATCACGAGGAGCTGCGCTTCGCGATCGGCCACGAGCTCGGGCACGCGCTCTCCGGGCACGCCGTCTACCGGACCATGCTCATGCACCTGATGCGGATGGCCGCCAATGTCGGCTGGATGCCCGTGGGCGGCTGGGCTCTACGGGCCATCGTGGCGGCGCTGCTGGAGTGGAGCCGCAAGTCCGAACTGTCCGGCGACCGGGCCGGCCTGCTGGTCGGACAGGACGTGGAGGCCTCGGTCCGGGTGCACATGAAGCTGGCGGGCGGCTCGCGGGTCGACCAGATGAGCCATGCCGCCTTCCTGGCCCAGGCCGATGACTACGACCGGGCGGGCGATCTGCGCGACGGCGTGCTCAAGCTCCTCAATCTGGAGCTGCAGACCCATCCGTTCTCGGTGCTGCGGGCGGCCGAACTGCGGCGCTGGATCGCGAGCGGCGACTACGACCGGATTCTCGACGGCCAGTACCCGCGCCGCGACCAGGACAAGAACGCCCGCATCAGCGAGGAGATCAAGCACGCCGCCCGGTCCTACCGGGAGACCTTCGACCAGTCCGAGGACCCCCTGATCCGCACCGTGCGCAACCTGGGCCGCGATGTCGGGGCCGCGGTCGGCACGGTGGGTCAGGAGGTCAGCGACACATTGTCGAAGCTGGGCAAGCGAATCCGCGGATCGGACGACTGACTGTTACTCGTCGCCCTCGACGACGGGCGGGGTCTCGAGGATGTCGAGAATCCACTCTTCGGTGGCGCTCTCGGCATCGTCCTCGTCAGGGCGGATGCGGTTGGTGAGGCGCACGCCCAGACCCAGCAGCTGGGCGGCCTTCACCATGTCGATGGCCTCGTCGGGGCCGCAGTAGTGGGTGGCGATCAGACGGGGCTCGTCCTCGAAGTCCTCTTCGGACAGCACCAGTTCCAGACCTTCATCGGTTGACATGGGTCAGCACAGTACGCCGAGAATTCGCCCGAGCGGTACCGAAACTCGCTCAGCGAGTGAACAACCAGGCGACGACTACGAGAACAAGAAGTGCGATCAAGGCGAGCTGGACACGAGAGCGAGGCATCTCAGGCGACTTCCTTCCGGATGCGACGCGGCGACGTGACGGGGACCGTGGCCTCCCGGGCGGCGATCCGATCACGGCCGAGCACGCGCAGTACCACCCGCAGCGCCCGGTCGAGCAGATAGGCGATGGCCAGGCAGACCGGCACCATGGCGGCCAGCACCACCGCGAACTGGGGAACGAAGGGCAGGCCGGCCACCCAGAGTTCGACGCCGTCCCACCATCCTGCGATCGCATGCACGACCCCAGCCTAGGCCGAGTAGCGGGAGGTGGACGATTCGGGCCGCGGAATAGGGGGAGCGGCCGGCTGGCCTCGGTTGAGGGTGGCGGTGGGAGACGTGGCGGGCCGATCATGATTGGTATGGATGCGTACGACGAACCGGAATCCGCCGACCGTCCGCTCGGTAGTGAGATCGGCCTCGACCCCGCCGCCGACTACGACGATCCACCCGAGGTAGACGCCCCGCGGGACCCGATCGTCCCCTCGGACCCCGGGATGGCGGACAGCTTCCCGCCCACCGCGGCCGGTGCGATGCGCCAGTCGGTGTTTCCCCCCATCGACGACTACGCCTTCCTGTCCGACTGCGAGACCAACTGCCTCATCGCCCGCAATGGCTCGGTGGAGTGGATGTGCATCCCGCGGCCGGACTCCCCGAGCATCTTCGGGGCCACGCTGGACCGCAGCGCGGGCCACTTCCGCATCGGCCCCTACGGTCGCAGGGTGCCGGCCGCGCGCCGGTATCTGCCCGGCGGTCTGATCGTGGAGACCACCTGGCAGACCGAGACCGGCTGGCTCATCGTGCGCGACGCGCTCGTGCTGGGTCCCTGGCACAACAACCGGTCGCGCAGCCGCAGTCACAAGCGCACCCCCATGGACTGGGATGCCGAGCACATGCTGCTGCGCACGGTGAAATGTGTGAACGGCGTGGTCGAGCTGGAGATGAGCTGCGAGCCCGCCTTCGACTACCACCGCGGCCCGGCCAACTGGCACTACAGCGGTGACGTGTACGAACAGGCCAGTGCCACCAGCGATATCGAGGGCTGCCCGCCGCTGACCCTGACCACCGATCTGCGGCTGGGCTTGGAGGGCCGGGAGGCGCGCGCCCGCACCCGGATGAAGGAGGGCGACGAGGTGTTCGTGGCCCTGTCCTGGTCGGAGCTGCCACCACCGCGCACCTTCGCCGAGGCGGCCCAGAAGATGTGGCAGACCACCGAGTGCTGGCGGCAATGGATCACGCTGGGGCGCTTCCCCGATCACCCGTGGCGCGGCTACCTGCAGCACAGCGCTCTGACCCTCAAGGGCCTGACCTACGCGCCCACCGGCGCGCTGCTGGCCGCGGCCACCACCTCGCTGCCGGAAACCCCTGGCGGCGAACGCAATTGGGACTACCGCTATACCTGGGTGCGCGACTCCACCTTCGCCCTGTGGGGTCTGTACACCCTCGGCCTGGATCGGGAGGCCGACGACTTCTTCGCCTTCCTGCACGATGTCGCCACCGACGACGACGGCAACCCGCTGTCGCTGCAGGTGCTCTACGGCATCGGCGGGGAGCGCATCATCACCGAGTCCGAACTCCCCCACCTGTCCGGCTACGACGGGGCGCGGCCGGTGCGCATCGGCAACGCCGCCTACAACCAGAACCAGCACGACATCTGGGGCACCATCCTGGATTCCGTGTACCTGCACGTGAAGTCGCGGCAGCAGGTGCCGGAAACGTTGTGGCCCATGCTCGAACGCCAGGTGCAGGCGGCGATCGAGAACTGGCGCCACCCCGATCGCGGCATCTGGGAGGTGCGCGGCGAGCCGCAGCACTTCACCTCCTCCAAGGTGATGTGCTGGGTGGCGCTGGACCGCGGCGCGAAACTGGCGGAGCTGCACGGGGAATTCGACTACGCCAGGAAGTGGCACGAGATCGGCGAGGAGATCAAGGCCGACATCCTCGACAACGGCGTCAACTCCGAGGGCGTGTTCACCCAGAGCTACGGCAGCGACAGCCTGGATGCCTCACTGTTGCTGGTGGTGCTGACCCGCTTCCTGCCGCCCACCGATCACCGGGTGCGGGCCACCGTGCTGGCCATCGCCGACGACCTCACCGAGAACGGCCTGGTGCTGCGCTACCGCACCGAGACCACCGACGACGGCCTGCCCGGCGAGGAGGGCTCGTTCACCATCTGCTCGTTCTGGCTGGTGTCGGCGCTGGTGGAAATCGGTGAGCTGCAACGCGCCCGGCAGCTGTGCGAGCGGCTGCTCGGCTACGCCAGCCCGCTCAAGCTGTACGCCGAGGAGATCGACTCGCGGACCGGACGGCACCTGGGCAACTTCCCGCAGGCGTTCACCCATCTGGCGCTGATCAACGCGGTCATGCACGTGATCCGCGCCGAGGAATCCCATCACGCCGGACAGTTCCATCCGGCGCACCCCGGACGCTGAACCAGGACAAGGGAATCGGCCGCGCACGCGGCCGATTCCCTTGGTTCTCAGGTGTTCTCGACTCAGTAGGCGGGATTCTCGCCGATCATGTCGGCATGCTCGCGGATATCGCGCAGCCGGACCAGTGAGCGCTCGATCTCGGTGAGCCGGGCCTCGCGGCCCGCGCCCGAGTGGACGGTGGCCGCCTCCTCGGCGGCGCGCAGCGAGGCGTCCACCGAACGCAGTGTGGCCGTGGCGATCTCGGTGAAGTGATCGCGCAGGCTGCGCTGCACCGCGCGCAGCCGGTAGCGGGACTCCTTGCTCACCTGGAAGATCACGTCGTCCATGAGCCGGGCCACCGCCATCTTGGCCTCGGCCTGGCGGCGCTGGCGGCGGGCCTTGCGGTCGTCCCACAGCGCGTTCACGCCGAGCAGCACGGCCGCGCCGCCGGAGTACCAGTTCACCAGCGACATGTGCAGCAGGCTGGTGATGAGGCCGACCATCAGCAGACCGCCGTAGGAGCCGCGCAGGGCGGTCAGCACCTGCTGGGTGATGCCGTGCTTGGCGCTGTCCAGATTGTCCAGCGCCGCAACGGGTTCCAGCACCTCGCCGACATCGCCCGGATTGTCGAGCTTGAGATCGGGGGTGGGGATGCCGCTGTCGGGGAACTTGGCCGCCACCTGCTCGGCCAGCTCCACCGACCGGTAGTGGGCGATGACGAAGTTCTCCTCCACCGCCTCACAGATCTTGGCGTCCAGCTCCGCGCCGAAATCCGCCCAGCGCCGGACCGGATCGCCCTTCATGATGTCGGCCTCGGCGTCGCGGATCAGGCTGCGCAGCCGGTGCCGCAGATCGTGTTCGGTGTCGGCCATCAGCTCACCCGCGCCGTCGGCCAGGGTGACCTGCCAGTTGGCGGAGCGCTGCCGCAGCTGCTCGGCCTCCTCGCGGGTGCGGCGCAGCTGCTCGGTGATGACGGTGAGCCGGCGCGGATCCCGCAGCGTCTCGGCCTCACTGCGCAGTGCCAGCGACAAATGGTCGGTGATGAGCCGGATATCGCGCACCGCGGCCTCCACCGCGACGGCGTCCGCCCGGCCCAGCACATAGGAGCGCAGATGGTCGAGCAGTTGCGGCACACCGGATTCCAGATCCAGCTGCGCGTCCCCCGCGGCGGTGGCGTGCTCGTGCAGCCGCGCCGAGGCCGGGGCCACCGCGAAGGCCAGCCCGGCGTCGTCGAGCAGCTGCCGGTCGTGCTGCTGCACCTGCGGCCACTGCGGATACTGGTCGATCTTGTTGAGCACGCAGACGACCGTCGGGCACACCTGCTCAATCCGCTGCAGCTGCTCGATCTGCGTGGGGGTGAACGGCGTCCGGGCATCGGCCACGTACAGCACCGCGTCCGCGGCGGCGATCAGCGACCAGGTGGCCGGCGCCTCGGCGGGCGCGCCGGGCGCGTCCAGCACCACGAAGCCCTCCGCCAGCAGCGGGCTGGGCTGGGTGAACTCGGCCCTGATGACATCACCGGAATCCAGCTCGGCCAGCGCGGCCTGCGGATCCACGGCGGTGCGCTGGGCGATGCCGCCCGAGCCCGCCTTCACCAGCGTCGCACTGGGTTTCGGCCCGTACTCGGCGATCACCGGCACGCTGGCCTGGCCCTCGGTGGCGCTCACCGCGGCCCCGACCAGGCTGTTGACCAGCGTGCTCATGCCGCTCTTGGATTCGCCCACCACGACCAGCCGCACCCGCGGATCGGCCAGGCGCGCACGCGCGATACCCAGCCGCCCGGACAGATCGAGCCGGCCGGCGGCATGGGTCAGCTCGAGCAGCCGATCGAGCAGCTCGACCAGCGGGCCCAGCGCATCGGGATTCTTCACCGCAACCTGATGACCGGGGGCGCTCACAGCAGCAGCATGTGATCGCCCGGACCCTGCACCGGGTAATGAGCGTCGACGAACGAGACATCGGGACCGAGACCGGAGAACAGCCCGGCATCGTGCACCAGCAGACCACCGTCGTGCACCGAGAGCGGGTGCAGCGCGGAGTCGTCGGCGATCGGCAGCACGTGGTTACCCGAATCGAACTGGTCCGCTATGGGTTTCACGGGCTGCGGCGGGTCGATGTGCGGCGGCGTGGTGATCGGCTGCTGCACGGTCGGGGCCGGCGCGACGGTCGGCACGGGCGCGGCCGAAACACTCGGCTGCCCAGCGTGATCCGGCACCGTCGGCACCGTCGGCTGCACGGTCGGGGCCGTCGGGTGCGGCGGGTTGGTCACGGTCGGCTGGTGGGTCGGTACCGGTTCGTCGGTCGGCACCGTGACGGTCGGCGTGCTGCCGTGGGTCCCGGAGTCGTCGGCCGGCTTCTGCGGCTTGGTGGTGATATCGGTGTCGCCACCGGAGGTCACCGGCGGGGTGACGACCGGGGTGCCGCCCTTGGTGAGATCGGGGTCCAGGCCCGGGATCTTGGTGGTCGGAATCGGCGGCACGGTGGTGAGCACCGGCATGGGATCGGTCTTGGCCGGCACGCTCACGTGCGGGGCCGCGGGCGTCGGCGTGGTCGCCGGCGTGACCGGCTTGTCCACCAGCGGTGCGGGGTGGCCGGGCGTGGTGGGCTCACCACTGGCCAGCACGGGCTGACGACCGTGATCGAACAGGGCGGGCACCACGGCCGCCGGCGCGGTCAGCGGCGACGGACCGCCGTGCGTCGACAGCAGATTCGCGATCGGCTGGTTGGCGGCATCGGGCTGGATGGTGGTCTGCAACGGCGTCACCGCGACCGGCTGCACAACCGACACCGGGGCGACAGGGGCGGGCGCCACGGGCGCGGGCGCGGCCGGCGGCGTCAAGGTCATCGGCGCGGACGGCGTCGGCGACGCGACCGGCGAGGTCGCGAGGGACAGCGGACCCGACGGTGCCGCCGGGCTCTGGGCCCCGGCCAGGTTCAACGGCGAGCCGCTCGACGGCGCCGGCGAATTGGCGCCCGGCACACCGGAAGTGGGCGCGGCGCCCGTCGGAATCGCGGACATGCTCTGGCCCGGAACGGAACTCACCCCGGCGGGCGTCGAGGAGCCCTGCGAAGGGAACGGCGTACCCAGGTTGTTGGGCGTCGAAGCGCCCGGCAGGCTCGGCGCGCCGCCATTGTTCGGCAGCGTCGTGTTCTCCGGGATGTGCGAAATGCCCTGTCCCAGCTGCTGACCGAAGGCATCGAGCTGGTGCCCGACCGCACCGACGCCCACGTTCACCTGCAGGTTCGAGTGCACCCACGCGCCGTCCAGCCCGACATGGGCGTCGAAGGACCAATCGGTGCCGACGAACACACCCGTGCCATGGCCGGCGGTGCCGCCGATGCCGTCGAAGGCGTTGGAGTGGTCGGCGAGACCGGTGCCGGCACTGGGCGCGAAGGACGCGCCGTTCATGCCGGGCAGGTGCATCCCGGTCGCGCCGGGCAGCCCGAAGCCGGGCAGGCCCTGCAGGAAGTTCGGCTGCTGCTGATCGAGGGTCGGCAGATGCGGCTGCGCCGGAGTCGAATCCACCTGCTGGTCATTGGAGTTCTCCAGCGGCAGACCCCAGCCGGGGCGCGGGCCGTAGCCCGGCAGGCCGGACGCACCGGTGTCGGTGTCGGGCAGGCCGAGGCCGTGGAAGCCGGAGATCGCCGGGTCCGGGCTCGGGATGGCGTCGAGCGACGGGAACAGTCCCGCGTCGGTGCCGTGCTGGAAATCGCCGTGGCCGGAGTCGCCGAGTGGGCCGAAGGGCGCGTTCACCGGCGCGGCCGCCGGACCGTGGTGCGGCAGCACCGAATCCGCGGTCAGGTCCGGGAAGGTGATGGTCGGGCTCGGCACGTTCGGCTGCGGGTCCTCGACCTGCGACCAGCCCACGTTCTTACTGTCGTGGTTGATGGCCGGGGTGCCGCCGTGATTGCCACCGGCGGCGATGAGCGCGCCACCGGTCACGTACGCACCTGCCCTGGCCACGCGCGCGACTCCGTTGGCAATGCGGTAGGCGGCGTCTCCGCCGTTGTCATCGGCACCGGCAGCGTCGTCGAAGGGCAGATCACGTGTCATCTGGGCTCCGCTCTCAGGGCTTCGGCGACCCGCCGTGCGGGCCGCCGAACCAAACTCGTTTCACACCCTATTTCCGGATAACCGGTCTGTCACATCCGCCAGTTCGGAGGCGGTGTGCACAGCGGTGCGTCACATAGCTTGTCACCCGGCATATAAGTACGGAAGACCCAGTTTCCGGTTGCACACCGAACCTTGCATCCGACCGCGTGTTCCTACTTCTTCTTGTCCGACGCCGAATCCGTGGACAGCGCGGCCACGAAGGCTTCCTGCGGCACGTCCACGCGACCGATCGTCTTCATGCGCTTCTTGCCTTCCTTCTGCTTCTCCAGCAGCTTGCGCTTACGGCTGATGTCACCGCCGTAGCACTTGGCGAGCACGTCCTTGCGGATCGCCCGGATGTTCTCGCGCGCAATGATCTTCGAGCCGATGGCGGCCTGGATCGGCACCTCGAACTGCTGCCGGGGAATGAGCTCGCGCAGCTTGGTGGTCATCTTGTGCCCGTAGGCCTGCGCCGCGTCCTTGTGCACGATCGCCGAGAACGCGTCGACGGCCTCACCCTGCAGCAGGATGTCCACCTTGACCAGATCGGCCTGCTGCTCGCCGGCCTCCTCGTAGTCGAGCGAGGCGTAGCCGCGGGTGCGCGACTTCAGCGAGTCGAAGAAGTCGAAGATGATCTCCGCCATCGGCAGCGTGTACCGCATCTCCACACGGGTCTCGGACAGGTAGTCCATGCCGAGCAGCTCGCCGCGCCGCGCCTGGCACAGCTCCATGATGGTGCCGACGAACTCGCTGGGCGCGATGACGGTGCACTTGGTGATCGGCTCGTAGATCTCCCGCGTCTTGCCCTCCGGCCAGAACGACGGGTTGGTGACCACATGCTCGCTGCCGTCCTCCATGACCACGCGATAGATCACGTTGGGCGCGGTGGAGATCAGGTCGAGGCCGAACTCGCGCTGCAGCCGCTCGCGGGTGATCTCCATGTGCAGCAGACCCAGGAAGCCGCAACGGAATCCGAAGCCGAGGGCCACGGAGGTCTCCGGGACGTAGGTCAGCGCGGCGTCGTTGAGCTGCAGCTTGTCCAGCGCGTCACGCAGGTCCGGGTAATCGGAGCCGTCGACCGGGTACAGGCCCGAGTAGACCATCGGCCGCGGTTCCTGATAGCCGGCCAGCGCCTCGGTCGCGCCGTCGCGCGCCGAGGTGACGGTGTCACCGACCTTCGACTGGCGGACGTCCTTCACACCGGTGATGAGGTAGCCCACCTCGCCGACGCCGAGGCCCTGGGTGGGCTTGGGCTCGGGCGAGACGATGCCGATCTCCAGCAGTTCGTGGGTCGCGCCGGTGGACATCATCTTGATCTTCTGACGCGGGGTCAGCTTGCCGTCCACCACCCGCACGTAGGTGACGACGCCGCGGTAGGTGTCGTAGACCGAGTCGAAGATGAGCGCACGCGCGGGCGCGTCGGCATCGCCGACCGGCGCCGGGATCTCCGCGATCACCTTGTTCAGCAGCTCGGGCACGCCGACGCCGGTCTTGCCCGACACCCGCAGCACATCCTCGGGCTCGCAGCCCACGATGTGCGCGATCTCGGCGGCGTAGCGGTCCGGGTCCGCGGCCGGGAGGTCGATCTTATTGAGCACCGGGATGATGGTGAGGTCGCGCTCCATGGCCAGGTAGAGGTTGGCCAGGGTCTGCGCCTCGATGCCCTGCGCGGCGTCGACCAGCAGCACCGCGCCCTCACAGGCCTCCAGCGCACGCGAGACCTCGTAGGTGAAGTCGACGTGTCCGGGGGTGTCGATCAGGTGCAGGACGTAGTCCTCACCGTCGACCTGCCACGGTAGCCGCACGTTCTGGGCCTTGATGGTGATGCCGCGCTCACGCTCGATATCCATGCGGTCCAGGTACTGGGCGCGCATCGCCCGCTCCTCGACCACTCCGGTGAGTTGCAGCATGCGGTCGGCCAGGGTCGACTTCCCGTGGTCGATGTGCGCGATGATGCAGAAGTTCCTGATCCGTGTGGGATCGGTGAACGTCGTGTCGGCGAAGCTGCTAATCGGAGTCACTCCTCGGCATGGCGAAACAGCGGCATGTCAACCGGCAAGTCTACGGTGTTGGACCGAATGTCCTCGCCCCGGCGTTCCCCGCGTGCGAACGGTGCATCGGCGCAAGCAGATCCGGTACGGATGAGAATCGCGTTGTCCGCCGTTAGGCTGCCGGGCATGGCCGGCAGGTGGAACGCTCTGGGGAAGCAGTTGGGGATCGTGGCTAAAGAGCAGGGTGCTCAGCTCGTCACGCAGCAGGCTCCGAAGTTGATCGGGCGGGTGCGGCAGTCGACGATGCTGGACCGCGCGCTGAAGGCGGTGAGCACGCCGCGCAAGGGGCCGGGGGTCAACGTCCGGCCGACCTCGTCGGCGGGCGTGCCGTCGCATGAACGCGCGCGCCGCATCATCTACAGCCCGCAGCTGGACGGCCGGGCCGATCCGGGCGAGATCGTGTGGACCTGGGTGCCCTACGAGGAGGACCCCGACAACGGCAAGGACCGCCCGGTGCTGGTCGTCGGCCGCGAGGGCGACACGCTGCTCGGGCTGATGCTGTCCTCGAACTCCGAACACGCCGACCACCACAACTGGGTGGGCATCGGCTCCGGCCCGTGGGACAGCGCCGAACGTGACAGCTGGGTGCGGCTCGATCGCGTCCTCGACGTCCCCGAGATGGGCATCCGCCGCGAGGGCGCGATCGTCCCCCGCAAGACGTTCGACAAGGTGGCACACCGGCTGTGCGCCGAATACCACTGGCACTAGCGCGGTCCCGGGAACGAACGAACCCCGCTCCGGCGGAGCGGGGTTCGGGATCGACGAGGGGTCAGCTTTCCATATTGCGCGAGCGGCCGTACAGCATCCCGTAGACGAGGGCGCCGAGCAAGCCGCCGACCAGCGGGAAGACGATGAACACCCAGAGCTGGGCGGGCGCGCCGTCCTGATAGAAGGCGACCGCCAGGCTGCGGGCGGGGTTCACCGAGGTGTTGTCGACCGGGATCGAGATCAGGTTGACCACGGCCAGCGTGACGCCGATCGAGAGCCCCGCGAGCGGGATGTCGGAGAGCTGGTCGGTGGAGGCCAGCACCACGAAGACCAGCAGCGCGGTCAGGATCACCTCGACCGCGATGGCCGCCGCCAAGCCGTACCCGTTGGTGGTGACGTCACCGAGCACCAGCCTCGAGGGACTGTGCTCGCCCCAGCCGTTCGCGGCGAGGCCGTCTTTGGCGCGATCGTAGGAGGGCAGGTTCTTGGCGATGGCGTAGATGACCGCGCCCGCAACCAGGCCGCCGATGAGCTGCGCGACCCAGTAGGCCACCGCCTGTACGACATTCAAGCGTCCCAGCAGCAGGTGACCGACGGTGACAGCCGGGTTCACGTGGCAACCCGAGATCGGCCCGATCGAGTACACCAGGAACAGCAGCGACAGACCGAACGCCAGCGCCACCCCGAGCACCCCGACCCGGTTCCCCGCCAGCACCGCGGTGCCGACACCACCCAGCACCAGCACGAATGTGCCCAGACCCTCGGCGAATATTTTGCGCACCAAGGTGGGCGGACGTAGTTCGGTGAGATCCTCGGCGACTTCCTGAGCTGTGGGAGACATCGGCTACCTTCCGCTTGCATGGACAACGCACCGGCAAGATGTGGCGGCGCGAGCAGAAAACGCCTCAGGCCAGGCGGGTTATCTCCACCACGACCTCGAGATCGGTCGAGCCGCTCCCGCTGAAGATACCTTTGAGTCGGGGCACATCCGCGTAATCACGACCGACACCGACCGGGATGTTGTCGGTCCGGTCGTAACCCCACCACTGCCCGGTCCACGCCACGCGGTGCGGCGAACAGGTCCGGGAGGTCGCGCAGGATGGTCTGCTCGCCGTAGCGTTCCAGCCCGGCCGGGGGGAGTGCGGGCGGGGAGCATGCAAAAATAGCCCATCACGCAGGGGCAACACGCAGTTGGACGGCGATGGATTTCTGGTTGCGGCCATGTGGCGGACAGGCTCGATTTCATACCTCGCCGCGTCGCCTGGTAGCCTCGACTGTCGGCGCTGCAACTGCCCCTCTCGTAGTACGCGCCCGAAGACTTTGCATCCCGCATACACCACCAAGTGAAGGAACACGAGGAAACAGGCGTGGCCAACATCAAGTCCCAGATGAAGCGGATCCGCACCAACGAGCTTGCGCGCCAGCGCAACCAGTCGGTGAAGTCCGCGCTGCGCACCTCGATCCGCAAGTTCCGCGAGGCCGCTGCGGCGGGCGAGAAGGACAAGGCGCTCGAGCTGATGCAGTCCGCGAGCAAGGGCCTGGACAAGGCCGCCTCCAAGGGCGTTATTCACGCCAACCAGGCCGCCAACAAGAAGTCGGCCCTGTCGCTGGCTTTCAACAAGCTCGGCTGATTCTGCCCGGTACGTCTACCGGCAACATGCTTCTCACCGCCGCCGTGGCCACGAAGACCACGGCGGCTTTTGACATACCCGCCTCCCCGCGACTGCGGCTCCGCCTCCCCGCACGAAGCCCGGCTCAGGTGCCGCCAACCGCCGCGCACGCGTGCCGGCGGTCCAGTGCCGAAACAATTTCGGCCGCGCCCGGGGAGTTACCTCGGCCGCTACGAGATCAGTTGTAGCGTCCGTTACGACCGACACACTTGCCGACCGGCGTCGAACGAAGCAGTATGACTGCGAACCGTCGGGGGTTTACTGAAAACCGGCATTGGGAGATCTCTTGGCATCGCTGCGTCGTGACCACCATTCGTCCTTGACCCGGGGCACGCTGGCCGTCAGCGTGGCCGCGGTCGCGCTGACCGGCGGAATGGGGGTGGCAGCCGCGCGGCCCATCGGTCCGTTCGAGGTGGGCGGGGCCATCGAGGTCGAGTACGACGCGGCGGGCGGACCGGATTTCTTCGGTGACCCCACCACTCCGGAGAGCGACGCCGCGGGCGGCGGCAAGAAGCAGGACTTCGTCAACAACGTCTCCATCTACTGGACCCCGGCCACCGACGCGCACGCCATCGGCGGCGCCATCCGGGACAAGTGGAGGGGCGCGGGCGGCGAGTCGGGCTCGCTGAAGTACCCGGTGTCGGACGAGGGGCAGACCTCGAAACCCGGCCGCTTCCAGCACTTCCAGGGCGGCTCGATCTACTGGTCGCTGGGCTCGGGCACCCATGTGATCAGCGGCGTGATCCGTGACAAGTACTCCGCGGTCGGCTGGGAGAGCAGCCCGCTGGGCTTCCCCATCGCCGACGAGAACAAGACCAACAGCTCGACCACTCACGAGCAGCTGTTCGAGGGCGGGGCCCTCTACTCCACCCAGAAGACCGGAACCCATGTGGTGTGGGGTTCGATCCGCGACGAGTGGGTGCGCAACGGTGCGGAGAACGGCCGCTACGGCTACCCGACCAGCGACGAATACGACTATCAGGGCGGCAAGGCCCAGGAATTCCAGGGCGGCAAGATCACCTGGAAGCCGGACGGGCAGTAGTCCGGGGCGCCCGGGTTACGAGGCGCTCTCGCGCAGGTCCAGAATGCGCGAGAGTGCGTGCTCCAGCGCGTAATCCGAATCGGCCGCCTGGCCCTTGACGTCGGCGTTGAGCGCGGCCACCACCTGCAGCGCGGCGCCGATGGACGCGCCGGTCCAGCCGCGCGCCTGACCCTGCGCCTTCTTCACCTTCCACGGCGGCATGCCCAGGTCACTCGCCATCTTGAACGGGTCGCCGCGGCCGGCCGAACCGACGCGGGCGATGGTGTGCACCGAGTCCGCGAGGGCGTCCGCGAGCAGTACCGCCGGGACGCCGCGATCGATGGCCCAGCGCAGCGCCTCCATGGCGGCGGGCCGATCGCCCGACACGGCCAGATCGGCGACATCGAATCCGGTCACCTCGGCCTTGCCCGAGTAGTACCGACGCACCGCCGCGAGATCCACCTTGCCGCCGGTATCGGCCGCCAATTGCGAACTGGCGGCGGCGAGTTCACGCAGATCCGAGCCGACGGCCTCGATGATGGCCTGCACCACGTCCGCCGGCACCCGCACGTTGGCGGCCCGGAACTCGTTGCGCACGAACTCGACTCGCTCGCCCGCCTTGGTGAGCTTCGCGCAGTCGTGCACCACCGCACCCAGCTTCTGCAGGGCCGGGGCCAGCGCCTTGGCGCGCCCGCCGCCGCTGTGCAGCACCACCAGCACCACGCCCTCGGGCGGGGCGGTGGCCGCGTCCTGGATGACCGCGACCGCGTCCTTGCCGGCCTCGGCGGCCGACTCCAGCACGATCACCCGATCTTCGGCGAACAGCGAAGGACTCAGCAGCTCCGCCAGTTCCGCGCTGCTGGCATCCCCCGCCCGCAGCCGATCCACCGGCAGCGCGTCCGCCACGGCCGAGGCGGCCCGGGCCTGTGCGGTAATTGCCGCCACCGCCCGCTCGATCAGCAATTCCTCTTCACCGAGCACGAGATGCAGGGGCGCGGGTCGCTGGTTCACGCCCCGATCCTACGAGTCCGCCCCGACAACCCCGGCATCCCGCACCCGGTCCGGCCGTCGAGCGAGACCGATACGTACGTCTAATTCATTTGTCTTGCACAATTGTTCAATTCTCCATTAGAGTCGGACCATGACCACGCACACCACCGCCCGCAGCAGCTTCTATATCGACGGCCGCGGCCTGTCCTACCTGAAGTTCGGTGGTGACGGCCGAACCGTCATCGCGCTGCACGGGCACATGTCCGACGGCGAGAGCTTCGCCGATCTGGCCGGGCGGCTGTCGGCGGGGTGGCGGCTCATCGCCCTCGACCAGCGCGGCCACGGCCACTCCGATCGGGCGGCCGACTACACCCGCGACGGCTACCTCGCCGACATCCTGGCCCTGCTCGACCACCTCGGCCTGGAACGCGCTGTGCTCCTGGGTCATTCGCTCGGCGGCATCAACGCTTACCAGTTCGCCGCCCGCCACCCGGAGCGTGTCGACGCCATCATCGATGTCGACGCACCCGCCGCCCTCGGCCTCGACGGCCACAATCCGCTGGGCTTCGTGGCCGGCCTCCCCTACGAGGCGGCCACCCGCGAGCAGCTGATCGAGGCCATGGGCCCGATGGCCGCCCACTTCGGCGCGCTGGTCCGCGAGCGCGCCGACGGCTCCTGGAGCCTGCCCTTCCACCCCCTCGACATCGTCGCCTCCGAGGACCTGGTCCACGGCGACCACTGGTCCGACTGGCTCGCCGGCACCTCCCCGGCGCTCCTCATCCGCGCCGCCCACGGCGTCATCCCCGCCGCCATGGCCGAGGCCATGCGCGACCGCCGCCCGGGCGCCCGCCTGATCGAACTCGACACCGACCACTTCGCCTACGCCGGCGACCCCGCCGGTTTCGCCACCGCCGTCAACCAGTTCCTGAGCTCCCTCTAACCGGACGACGGTTCCTTCAGCTGGACGACGGGTCGGCCTCCGGATCCGCCGGCACACGCCACGGGTGCAGCGCCGCGATCACCAAGGCGCACACCACTGCCGCGACCAGCCCCGAACGCAGGCCGGTCGGTAGCGAGACCGAAGCTCCCAGAGCCGCAGCGCGATCGGAGACGGTGAGCAGCCACCACAGTGGCGGTGCGGTGCAGTGCATGACCACCGCGCCGAGCGGCGACCACACGCAGGCGAGCAGCGCGCCTATCGCGCCGAGGATGGTGATGGGCGCGATCACCGGTTCGACCAGCATGTTCACCACGATCGCGACCAGGCTGAGGTGACCGGTCATGGCGACGACCAGGGGTGTGGTGACCACGAAGGCCGCGGCGGCCACCGCGAAGGAATCGGCGGGGATACGCCACCACCCATGGGCGCGAAGCCAATCCGACCAGCCCGGGGCGATCACGATCAGTCCCGCGGTGGCCAGCACCGACAGAGCGAAACCCGCGTCCACCGCGAGACCCGGTGACCAGGCCAGCAATCCGATCACCGCGGCGCACAGGGCGGGTAGGGCCTGCTTCCGGCGGCCGGTGCAGAGAGCAAGCAGCGCAATGGCTCCCATGACAGCGGCGCGCAGCACACTCGGCGACGGGCGCGCCAGGATCACGAACATGACCAGGGCCGCGCCCGCGGCCACCGCACCGATACGCGGATCCACCGTGAGAGTGCGCATCGAAACCAAGACGGCCCCCAGCAAAATCGTCACATTCGCCCCGCTGACAGCGGTCAAGTGCGTCAGATCGGACTCACGGAAGTTCTCCTGAACATGGTCGGTGAGGGTCGAGGTGTCGCCGATGACCAGGCCCGGCAGCAAGCCCGCGGCATCGTCGGACAGCGCGCGGTGGGCGGAGGTCGCGAAGTCACCGCGCACCTGCCCGGCCACCCGCTGCCACCAGGGTGGCTCGCTCACCGAAGCGGGTGCGGCCTCGGCCCGCAGCACAGCGATCGTCATATCCGGCCGCCACGGACGGGCAACACGGGCCCGGAATTCCACCTGCTGCCCGGGCAGCAGGGTCCGCCACCCGGCCGCCGGCGCCATCACCATCACCGCCCCGCCGGAATGCACAACCCGCCCACCCAGCCGGTAATCCACCAGCGCGGCCCGCATCATCACCTTCGGCCCGCCGAACGGCCTGCCGGACACCCGTTTCGGATCATCGGTCAGCTCCACCACCGCCACCAACCGCTGCCCGGCTCGCACCGCCCGCAGCGGATGCGCCTGCACCCGATGTGCGTGCCACGCCCCCGCCACCCCG
Source organism: Nocardia niigatensis NBRC 100131 (assembly GCF_000308655.1). Classification (GTDB taxonomy): domain Bacteria; phylum Actinomycetota; class Actinomycetes; order Mycobacteriales; family Mycobacteriaceae; genus Nocardia; species Nocardia niigatensis. The sequence goes on from NZ_BAGC01000043.1 coordinate 170,906, forward strand.
AACCCCGCCCCGATCACCAAGGCCCCCAACACCACCCACGCCACTCCGCTCCCCCGCCCGATCCGCGCCCACCTCACCATCAACGCCCCCACCCCCATCCCCGCGAGCCCGCACCCCGCCGCCACCCCAATCCCGGCCCGCCACCCCGCGACCAACGCCACAACCGTTGCTCCCCAACAACACACCGCCGCCGGCACCAACCGCGCATCCAGCACCTCGGCGACCTCGACCGGCCCACGGTCATCCGCGCGATCCTCGGCCACCCGCTCCGTCGTCATCGTCGCCACCCGATTTCGACACGCCGACCCGCTACCGGCCGTTCCGCGCAATCAGGGTGCGCGGCCGAGACGGGGACGGCGAGCGCCCGTGTTCTCCGCAGCGCGGCAGGGGATTTCGCGGTGGTCATATCGTCACCCGGTCGCGGAGCCGGTTGAGGCGGGAGTGGCCTATGCCCTGGATTTCGCCGAGCTGGTCGATGGAGGTGAAGCGCCCGTGGCGAGTGCGCCAGGTGAGGATGGCCTTGGCGGTGACCGGACCTACGCCGGGGAGAGCGTCGAGGTCGGATTCGGTGGCGGTGTTGAGATTGATCTTGGCGGGGGTGGCGGTGGGGCGGGGCGGTCCGGAGGACGGGGGTGAATCCGCTGGAGGGTGGGCGGAATTCACGAGGGTGGTGCCGGTCTGGGTGGTGGGACGGGGTGTGGTGCGGCCGACGATGATCTGGTCGCCGTCGGTGAGGGGCTGGGCGAGGTTGAGCGCGGTGAGGTCGGCTTCGGGGCGGGGAGTGGCGGCGCGCAGGGCGTCGGCGATGCGGGCGCCGGCAGGGAAGCGGCGGAGGCCGCCGTGCTCGACCAGACCGACGACGCTGACGACGAGTTCGCCGGTCCGCGACGCGGGCGGCTGGGCCACGCCCGGTGCGGGCGTGGCGGTGACCGTGGCGGCGGGGTCGGGTGCGGCGGCGTCCGGGTCGGCGGGGACGGTTTCGCTGAGTGCGGTGATGGGCGGGACCGGCTGGGAGACAGGCTTTTCGCGCAGCGTGACGTAACCGGCGAAGAGGATGGCGAGCAGGCCGATCGCGGCCATGACGAGGACACCGCGCGGGCCCGGATCCCACCGGGTGCCGCGAAAGCGTTCGGGCACCAGGCGTTCGTGCCAGAGCGACACACTGCCGCACGGCTCGGACAACCAGTCCGGTGAGGCGGCGTGATCGGCGCCCCGCCGATCAGGGTCGGCGAGATGGTCGAGCGACTCCTCGTCCCAGCGGGACGGATGTGGACCGCGACCGCCGCCGGATTCGGCCGGGGCGGAGGCGAATTCGGCCGGGTCTGTTTCGGTGGCGGCGCGGGCGGAGAGGCGCTGCAGTGGGGTGCGTTCGTCGAGTCGTGGCATGTGGCTCACGGTAGGAGCGACGGCTGCCCGTTCCGCCCACACGACCTGGGATTTCCGCCGCCCTGTGGACAGCGAATTCGATTGTGGACACCAGGGTTTCCGCTGGTCACCGCGTCCGGAAAGGCAACTGGCCGACCCAGGCGCCGCGTCAGCCGCAGCCGCCGGGAACCACCAGCGCGCCGACCGCTCCCACACCCAGATGCACACCCAGGGTGGGCCCGAATTCGGCGATGATGACCTCCCGGATACCGGGAATCAGATCCTGCAGTTGACCGGCGATGGTGTTGGCGGCCTCCTCGGCCCCGAGATGCTGGACCGCGACCGCCGCCCCGTCCTCCCCCGCCGCATCCACCGCCGCCGCAACGAGTTTGGTGAACGCCTTGGAGCGGGTGCGGGCCTTCTCCCGCAGTTCCAGCCGTCCGTTCACGATCTGGATGATCGGCTTGGTGACCAGCTCGGTGCCGAAGAACGCCGCGGCCGTGCTCAGCCGCCCGCCGCGGCGCAGCTGCTCGGTCCGGTTGACCACGATGAACGCGCGCCCCCGGCTGGCCGCCGCCACCGCCGAGTCGTACACGACATCGAGCGGCTCGCCCGCCCGGGCCCGCCGCGCCGCCGCCAGCACCGGCAGCCCGGTGCCGAGTCCGGCGCTCAGCGAGTCGACCAGCCGGATCCGATCGGCGGCGTCCATGTCGCGCACGGCCTGCCGCCCGGCCTCCCAGGTGCCGGACAGCTGCCGCGAGATGTGCACGGCCACTACGCCGTCACCGCCGGACAGTTCCAGCGCCCGCTCGTAGACGCCGCGCAGATCGCCCGGTGAGGCGGCGGAGGTGGTGACCTGGGAGGAGCCGTAGTCGATATCGCAGGCGTCGATGCCCTCCCGCATCTCGCGGTCGTCGACCAGTACGTGCAGGGGCACGGCCAGCACACCAAGATCAGCTGTGAGGCCGGCCGGCAGGCTGGCCGACGAGTCGGTCACCACCATTACGGTCATGCAGTGTGTACCTCGTCGGCCGTCGCCTCGGTCAGCACCTTCACCATGGCCCGCGCGACCGCGCTGTGGCCCTCCCAGCCCCAGTGGATGCCGTCGGGGTTGGCGGGGCCGTTGAACACGTTGTCGCGCACGGCTTCCCCGAGATCCACCAGCGGCACCGCGTGCTCGTCGGCCCAGGCCGTGACGGCCCGCACCATGGGCTCGCGCCCGGTGTGCACCTCGGCATAGGCCTCGCACTTGTGCACGGAGGGCAGCACCGCCACGAACGGCAGCTCGGGCCGGAGCTGGGCGAGCGAGTTCCGCGACTGCTCCAGGTAGTCCACGCTCACCGCGGGCGGCAGCGCCACCGGCCAGCCGAGCGGAGACAGCTTGGGCTGCACCCAGTTGTAGGCCTCGCGGACCCGGCGGCGCACCGAGGACGGCCGTACGTAGCGGATCAGCTCGCGCAGCGCGGTCGGCAGCGGCGAGGGCAGCGAGTCCATGCCACCGGTCGCGAACACCACGGCGCCGGCCCGCGGCACCGCGGCCCAGATGCGCGGGTCGCCGATCAGCGCCCAGTAGCCGTCCCGGCAGGTCCAGCCGATCCGAGCGACCAGTTCGACGTCCCAGTCCAGTTCAGCGGCAACGAGATTGGGCCAGATGCGCGGATGGTCGGCGGGCAGCCCGCCCTTCGGGCCGAAGTAGGACAGCGAGTCCGCGACCACCACCAGCACCTTGCGCTCCGGCGAACCGTCCTGCGCCGGTTGGCCGTTCGCACTCTCAGAGGACATCAGGGGCTACCTTCGCGACCGCGTTCCACACATCCAGGCGCCAGCCGGGCTTGTCGACGCTGGGACCGTGGCTGGTCAGCTGGACCCAGCTGGTGTTGGCCAGGCCGCCCAGGGCCGGCCAGTTCGCCTCGGGCAGGTCGAGCAGGGCCGCGGTCAGCGCCGCGATGAGCCCGCCGTGCGCAACCAGCATGATGGTACGGCCGGGCCAGTCCTCCCGCGCGGCGAAGAGTTCCGTCACCACGGGCAGCGATCGCGCGCCCACCTCGAGCTTGGATTCGCCGCCGGGCGGGGTGAAGCGGGCGTCGAGCCGCCACGCCTTGCGCGCGCCCGGGTATTCGGCGTCGACCTGGTGGTGGTCCAGGCCCTCCCAGTCGCCGAGGTTGGTCTCGCGCAGGCGCGGGTCGGTGACGACCGGCATGGCCGCGTGTTCGGCGACGGCGAGGGCGGTGTCGTGGGCGCGCTTGAGATCGGAGGAGACGATGGCGATCAGGTCGCTGGTCGCCATGTCGGGCGCGCAGTCCTTGGCCTGCCGTCGGCCGATGTCACTGAGTTCGGTGTCGATCTGTCCCTGCATGCGGTCGCCGGCGTTCCACTCGGTCTGCCCGTGCCGCAGCAGAATCAACCGGCGGACGCCGGCCATCTTGCTCACTCGTCGTCCCCGCCCTTGTCTTCCTCGGTCGTGGTGCGCGGATCGCCGATGCCGTCGATCGGCACCACGGGGCAGTCCTTCCACAGGCGCTCGAGGCCGTAGAAGTCGCGTTCGTCCTCGTGCTGGACGTGCACCACGATCTCGACGTAGTCGAGCAGGGCCCAGCGGCCCTCGCGGGTGCCCTCGCGGCGTACCGGCTTGTATCCGGCTTCGCGCAGCTTGTCCTCGATATTGTCGACGATCGCGTTGACCTGGCGCTCGTTGGGCGCGGACGCGATGACGAAGCAGTCGGTGATGACCAGCTGCTCGGAGACATCCAGCACGACCACGTCGGCGGCCAGTTTCTCGTCGGCCGCCAGTGCGGCGACCGTCGCCATCTTGACCGCTTCTGCCGATGCTGTCACCCTGCTACCTCTTCCCTGCGCACTTTCACAATGCACTGTCTTGCGGCACATACAGGTGCCGTTTCGATATGTATTGGACGACCCCGTCCGGGACGAGGTACCACACCGGCCGGCCCTCCCCCGCCCGTCGCCGGCATTCGCTCGACGAGATGGCGAGGGCCGGAATCTCGATCATCGTGACCGTGCCCTCCGGGTAATCGCGGAGGTGGTCGGCGAGATGGTCGATATTCAATTCGTACCCCGGCCGGCTCACGCCCACGAATTTCGCCAGCTCGAACAGTTCCGACCAATCCTGCCACGTCAGGATGCTGGCCAGCGCGTCCGCTCCGGTGATGAAGTACAGATCGGCGTCGGGATGCTGTTCGGCCAGGTCACGCAGGGTGTCGACGGTGTAGGTCTCTTTGCCGCGGTCCACGTCGACCCGGCTGACCGAGAAGCGGGGGTTGGACGCGGTGGCGATGACCGTCATAAGGTACCGGTCCTCGGCCGGACTGACCGGCCGGTCCCCCTTCTGCCAGGGCTGCCCGGTCGGGACGAAGATCACCTCGTCCAGATCGAACCGATACGCGACCTCGCTGGCCGCGACCAGGTGCCCGTGGTGGATGGGGTCGAAGGTGCCGCCCATCACGCCCAGCTTGCGGCGGCCGTTCGTATGCACGAAAAGCGAGCTTACCGGGGGCTATTGCGCTACCGCCGCACCGGCGGGGCGCAACGGACCGGCTATCCGGATTCAGACCGGCAGCAGGCGGCCGACCAGGGCCGTCAATTGCCGCGCCGAGCGGCATTCGTGCATCTCGATGATGTCGGCATACCGGTCGGCGGCGGAATCGCCGGTGCCCCACATCTTCTCGGCCTCCGGATTGAGCCAGTAGGCGTGCTTGGCGGTGTCGACCAGCTGCCGCAGCGTGGCCAGCGCCGGGTCGCGGTAGTTGGTGCGGGCGTCGCCGAGGATGAGCAGGGAGGTACGGCTGGTCACGGCGTCGGGGAACCGCTCGGCGAAACCCTCCAGGGCCGAGCCGTAATCGGAGTGCCCCTCGATGCCGACCACCTCGGCCTCGGTGAAGATGCGCCGGGTCAGCTGATCCAGCGGGGTGGCCGCGTCGAACAGCTGGGTGACCTCGTCCGCGCGGTCCACGAAGGCGAAGATCCGGACCCGGGAGAACTGCTCGCGCAGCGCGTTCACCAGCAGCATGGTGAAGCTGGAGAAACCGGCGACCGAGCCCGAGATGTCGCACAGCAGCACCAGATCCGGGCGGCCGGGCCGCGGCTTGCGGGTGACCAGGTTGACCGGGACGCCGCCGGTGGACATGGATTTGCGCATGGTCTTGCGCAGATCGATCTCGCCGCGGCGGGCGCGGCGGCGGCGCGCGGCCAGCCGGGAGGCCAGCACCCGGGCCAGCCGCTGGCTGCCGCGGCGCAGTTCGTCGAGTTCGGTCTGGGAGATGCGCAGGAAGTCGGCGTCCTCGGCCTGCCGGGCGACGCCGTAGGTGGCGACCCGATCGCGGCCGATGCGCTCGGCGACCCGGCGGCGGGTCTCGGCCTCGACGGTGCCGCGGAAGTCCTTGATGCGCTGACGGGCCGCGCGCCGGTAGATCTCGTCGTCGAAGTCGGAGTTGTCCATGCCCTGGGCGAGACCGGCCAGGATCTTGCTCACCAGCAGCTCCGGCTGGAGATCCTTGAGGGTCTGGTAGGCGGAGAAGGACGGGCCGCCCGCCGCCTGGTACTGGCCCATCTGGTCGACCATCTGCGCGGCCAGCGCCTGCAACTGCTGGGCCTGCTCGCCGGAGGGGTCCTGGATCAGCAACTCCGCCAGCATCTTCCGCAGTTCGAGGATGTCGACCGAACCGTCGGGTTTGACCGGCAGCTCGACGTCGACGACGCCGACGCGCTCCCCGAGCGCGGCCGGGAACCACAGGTCGAACATGCCGTCGAAAGTGGCCCGCTGGGTGGTGCGGCGCAGCAGCGCGCAGGCCAGGCCCTCGCGCAGCGCCTCCCGGTCCAGCAGGTCCAGGACGGTGAGAACCTGTCCGGCGTCCACGGTTTCGGACGGCCCCACCGGAATTCCCCTGCCGCGCAGGGCTTCCACGAAGCCGACCAGATGCCCCGGCAGCCCGTGCTCGGCCGTCGGCCCGGGCACGGTCACCGCCTTGGCCGGCGTCCCACCCACCGCGCCGATTGCGGGCGTCCCGCCCGAAAGGGCCCGCATGGCAGCCGAAACCAGTCCGCGCGGCGTGTTCTCTTTGCCTTTGGAAGGCCCCGGCCCGCCCGCCATGACGTCAGGCCAGCTTCAGCTCGGACTGGGCCCGCACGTGATCGGCCTGGTGCTTGAGCACCACCCCGAGCGTGGCCCGCACCGTCTTGTCGTCGAGATCGTTCGCGCCCAGGGCCAGCAGCGTGCGCGCCCAGTCGATGGACTCCGCGACCGACGGCAGCTTCTTGAGCTGCATGCCGCGCAGCACGTGCACGATCCGCACCAGCTGCGCCGCCACCGCGGGCTTCAGCTCCGGCACCCGGCTGGCCAGGATGCGGCGCTCGAGCTCCTCGTCCGGGAAGTCGATGTGCAGGTAGAGGCAGCGCCGCTTGAGCGCCTCGGACAGCTCGCGGGTGGCGTTGGAGGTGAGCACCACGAACGGCCTGCGGGTGGCGCTGATGGTGCCCAATTCCGGCACGGTGACCGAGAAGTCGCTCAGCACCTCCAGCAGCAGGCCCTCGATCTCGACGTCGGCCTTGTCGGTCTCGTCGATGAGCAGCACGGTCGGCTCGTCGCGCCGGATGGCGGTGAGCAGCGGGCGTTCCAGCAGGAACTCCTCGGTGAAGACGTCGGCCTTGGTCTCGGCCCAGTCGTTCTCCGAGGAGGCCTGGATGCGCAGGATCTGCTTGGCATGGTTCCACTCGTAGAGCGCCCGCGCCTCGTCCACGCCCTCGTAGCACTGCAACCGCACCAGTTCCGCACCCGCGACCTGCGCGACGGCCTTGGACAGCTCGGTCTTGCCGACGCCCGCCGGACCCTCGATGAGCAGGGGCTTGCCGAGCCGGTCGGCGAGGAAAACCGAAGTGGCGGTGGCCTTGTCGGCCAGGTAGCCGGTGCGGGCCAGCCGCTCGATCACATCGTCGACCGACGAGAAGATCGGCTCCTGGATGGGCGCGGTGGTCGGAGCCACGGGCGGTCCTCCTTTTTCGGGGGTCTGGGGGGAAGCCCCCGGACCCCAATTCCAACCGGCGAAGCCGGGTTACTACACGGGGCGAATTTGCCCGTCGCCCCACACGATCCACTTGGTGGAGGTCAGTTCGGGGAGGCCCATCGGGCCGCGGGCGTGCAGCTTCTGGGTCGAGATGCCGATCTCCGCACCGAATCCGAACTGCTCGCCGTCGGTGAACGCGGTCGAGGCGTTGACCATGACGGCGGCGGCGTCCACGCGAGCGCTGAACTCGCGGGCGGCCTTCAGGTCCGCGGTCACGATGGCCTCGGTGTGGCCGGTGCCCCACTCGTTGATGTGCTCGACGGCCGCGTCCAGGTCGTCGACGACCTTCAAAGCGATGTCGAGGGACAGGTATTCGTCGGCCCAGTCGGTGTCGGTGGCGGGCACCAGGCCCGGCAGGTCGCCGTGAATGGTGACGCCGTTGTCCTCGAGCGCCTTGATCATGCGCGGCACCGCGACCTCGGCGATGGCCCGGTCGATGAGCACCGTCTCGGCGGTGTTGCAGACCGACGGGCGCCGGGTCTTGGCATTGATCAGGATGGACTCGGCCATGTCCAGGTCGGCGTTCTTGTGCACGAACACATGGCAGTTGCCGGTGCCGGTCTCGATGGTCGGCACCAGGGCGTCGCGCACCACCGCGTTGATCAGGCCCGCGCCGCCGCGCGGGATGACCACGTCCACCAGGCCGCGGGCCTGGATCAGATGGGTCACGCTGGAGCGGTCCTCGGCGGGCAGCAGCTGCACCGCGTCGGCCGGAATGCCCTGTGCTTCAAGGGCTTCCCGCAGCACCTTCACCAGCGCCGCGTTGGATTTCGCCGCCGAGGACGACCCGCGCAGCAGCGCGGCGTTGCCCGACTTGAGCGCCAGCCCGAAGGCGTCGACGGTGACATTCGGCCGCGCCTCGTACACCATGCCCACCACGCCGAGCGGCACCCGCACCTGGCGGATCTCGAGGCCGTTGGGCAGCGTCGATCCGCGCACCACGTCGCCGACCGGATCCGGCAGCCCGGCGACCTGGCGCAGGCCCGAAGCGATCCCGTCGACGCGGGCCTCGGTCAGCCGCAGCCGATCCAGCAGCGAGTCGGCGGTGCCGCCCGCCCGGGCGATCTCGATGTCCTCGGCATTGGCGGCCAGTACGGCGTCCTTGGCCGCGAGCAGCGCGTCGGCCGCGGCGTGCAGCGCGGCGTCCTTCTGCGCGGTGGTGAGCTGGGCAAGCGTCCGCGACGCCACCCGAGCCCGGCGCGCCGAGTCGTGCACCGCCTCGCGGACGGCGTCCCGGCCGGTGGTCGTGGGAGCAGTCATAGAGGACAGATTACTGATGACGATCCAACGCCGGTCGGGGGCAGGTTGTTACCGTGGGCGAATGACCGCGAGCATCCGGTTGTCCTCGGGCACCGGTCGATGGGTTCTCCTCGCCACCGTCCTCGGTTCGGGGATGGCCATGCTGGACGCCACCGTCGTGAATGTGGCGCTGCCGCGGATCGGTGACGAGTTCGGCGCCTCCATGGCGGGCCTGCAGTGGACGGTCAACGCGTACACGCTGACGCTGGCTGGATTGATCCTGCTGGGCGGGTCGCTGGGTGACCGGTACGGGCGGCGGCGGGTGTTCCTGATCGGGGTGGTGTGGTTCGCCGTCGCCTCGGCGCTGTGTGGTGCGGCACAGGATGTTTCGATGCTCATCGCGGCACGGGCCCTGCAGGGGGTCGGCGGTGCGCTGCTGACGCCCGGGTCGCTGGCCATCATTCAGGCCTCGTTCCGGCCCGACGAGCGGGCGCGGGCGGTCGGGGCCTGGTCCGGGCTGGGTGGCGTGGCCGGCGCCATCGGTCCGTTCCTGGGCGGCTGGCTGGTGGAGGCGGCCGGCTGGCGCTGGGTGTTCCTGCTCAACGTTCCGCTGGCGGCGGTGGTCGTGGCGGTGACGGTCCGGCATGTGCCCGAGACCCGGGATGCCGAGGCGCGTGGGAGGTTCGATGCGCTCGGCGCGGTGCTGGCGGCCCTGTGCCTGGCCGGGATCACCTACGCCCTGACCATGGCGCCCGAGCACGATACGAGTCGAATCCTGGTGTGGGGCAGCGCGATCGCGGGTGTCGCGGCGGGTGCGGGCTTCGTGGCGGTGGAGCGGCGGCGGTCGCGCGGCGGCCACGATCCGGCGGCGATGCTGCCCGTCGACGTGTTCGCCTCCAAGCAGTTCACCGCGATCAATGCGGTCACCTTCGTCATGTACGGGGCCATGAGCGTGGTGTTCTTCCTGCTGGTGCTGACCCTGCAGGTGGCGGCCGGGTTCAATCCGATCGCGGCCGGGACGGCCATGCTCCCGGTCACCGTCCTGATGCTGTTGTTCTCGGCGCGCTCGGGCGCGCTGGCCCAGCGCATCGGACCCCGCTGGCCGATCACGATCGGTGTGCTGCTGGCCGCGGCGGGCATGCTGCTCATGACCCGCATCGACGTCCACACCACCTACCTGACCGATGTGCTGCCCGCCGCACTGATTTTCGGCCTCGGCCTCACCCTGGCCGTGGCCCCGCTGACCGCGACCGTCCTGGCCACCGCCGACGAACGCCACGCGGGCGTGGCCAGCGGCGTCAACAACGCGGTCGCCCGCGCCGCGGGCCTGCTCGGCGTGGCCGCCATCCCGCCGCTGGCCGGGCTCGCCGGCGCGGCATACACCAATCCGCCCGACTTCGCCCACGGCTTCCACCTGGCCATCGTGGCCTGTGCCATCCTCATGTTCGCGGCGGCCGTCCTGGCGTTCTGCACCGTCCGCGACGATGCTCTGCGCACCGCCCCGCCCTCCTGTAAACCGGAGTGCCGCACTTTCTCCGCCGTCGCGGGCCCGCCTTTCGAACCCGACCACAGCACCCTGACCGGAAGCGAGCTCTCATGACCGCGCCCGAACCCACCGTCACCCAGGTCACCGACACCGCGCCCCAGTTCTTCGCCATCAAGGTCGGCGACACCCGCGCGGGCCTCACCGCCTACATCGATCACGGCCGCCAGCGCATTTTCTTCCACACCGAAATCGATGACGCCTTCGGCGGCCAGGGCCTCGCCACCAAACTCATCGGCATCGCCCTCACCGCCACCCGCGAAGCCGGCAAACGCATCGTCCCCATCTGCCCCTTCGTGAAGTCCTATGTCGAAAAACACCACGACTTCGACAGCCTCCTCGACCCGGTCACCCCCGAGGCCATGGCCACCGTCGAATCCGCCCTCGGCTGAGGGCGGCCCGGCGCCGTGCTGTCGAGGTAGGGCGCGATAGCGCGGCCGTCGTCTAGGGTCCGGGGCATGGCGCGGATCGTGGTGGTGGGCAGCATCAATATGGATCTGGTGACGACCGTGGGGCGGCGGCCGGAGGCCGGGGAGACCGTGTCCGGGGACAGGTTCGCGCTGGTTCCGGGCGGGAAGGGGTCGAACCAGGCGATCGCCGCACGGCGGGCGGGCGCCGAGGTCGAGCTCGTGGGGGCGGTCGGCGCGGACGTGTTCGCCGAGGCCCTGCGGAGAGTGTTGCGGGACGCAGGAGTTGGGGATTCCGGGCTGCGGGCGGTCGAGGGGCCCAGTGGGATCGCGTCCATCGTGGTGGATGGGGGCGGGGAGAACACGATCATCGTGGTGGCGGGGGCCAATGGGCGGATGACGGAATTGAGTGCGGCGGATCTGGATGCGATCGCCGGCGCGGATGTGCTCATGTGCCAGTTGGAGATTCCGGTTCTCACGGTGCTCGCGGCGGCTCGGCACGCGCGGGCGAACGGCACCGTGGTGTTGCTGAATCCCTCACCGGTGCAGGAACTTCCGGACGAGGTCTGGGCGGAGGTCGACGTAGCGGTTGTCAACGAGGGCGAGGCGGCGCGCCTGGCCGGTGTTCTCACCGCGGTCCCGCACGTCGTCACCACCCTCGGTGCGGCAGGCGCGTCCTATCGCGGGCCCGGCGGTCTCGCCCTGGCTCATCCCGGCGTGCGTGTGCAGGTGGTGGACACCACCGGTGCGGGTGATGCCTTCACCGGAGCGCTGGCCGCGCACTGGCACGAGGGCCCGGCGACCGCGCTGGCCTGGGCCTGCACGGCGGGTGCGCTGACCACCACGAAACTGGGGGCCAGCGCGTCGATTCCGGAGTCGGCGGAGATCGAGCGGCTGCTCGCGGAGACCGAGGTCCGATAGCCGGATGTGCGGCGCGTCCCGGCCCGGCTGCGTGACCGCGTCATCCAGGGCGCACTCGGCCTGTCCGGCATCGATGCCAGCGCTCCCGCGCGGGCGTAGCGCGGGAATAACCGCCGGATTTCGGCACTCCACTCAGGTGGACATTCGACCAAGATATGAACCGTGCCGGTGCCCATGTCGTTCGGCATCGGTATCGATCACAGGATTCAGGAGATGGGCCAATGGATTTGGGACTGGCCGGCAGAACCGCGCTCGTGACCGGCGCGTCGGCGGGCATCGGCGCGGAGATCGCGCGGGTACTGGCCGCGGAGGGCTGCCATCTGCACCTGGCCGCCCGCAGCAAGGAGCGGCTGGACGAACTCGGCGAGCAGTTGAGCGCCGACTGCGGGGTGCGGGTGCGCTCACACACGGTGGATCTGCGCTCGGCCGCGCAGCTCACCGGGCTGGCCGACGCGGTCGGCGCCCCGGACATCCTGGTCAACAATGCCGGTGACATTCCGGCCGGGACCCTGGCCGCTGTCGACGCCGACACCTGGCGACACGCGTGGGAGCTCAAGGTCTTCGGCTACATCGACCTGAGCCGCCGCGTCTACGCGGACATGAAAAACCGGGGCGGTGGCGTGATCGTGAACGTCATCGGCTCTGCGGGCGAGCGGCCCGACGCCGAGTACATCGCCGGCAGCACCGGCAATGCGGCGCTCATGGCGTTCACCCGCGCGCTGGGCAGCCGCAGCTGGCGCGACGGCATCCGGGTGGCCGGCATCAATCCGGGCCCGGTGGCGACCGACCGCATCACCACGCTCATCGAGACCAATACCCACTTCGCCGATATGGCGGCGGACCTCCCGTTCGGCCGCCCGGCCCACACCCGCGAAATCGCCGACATGGCAGCGTTTCTCGCCTCGGACCGATCCGGCTACACCACCGGCACCATCGTCACCATAGACGGCGGCCTGAGCCTGTCCTGAGGTTCAGGCGACCGGGTTCGTCCGGCCCGTGTGCAGGGCGACCAGGTCGGCCATCTGCTTGCCGGCGCGTTCCAGGGGTGCGGTCGACCGGGTCGCCAGCGAAATGACGACCGCGCCCTCGACAGCGGCGATGATGGTGGTCGCCAGCGATCGGGCGGTGTCGGGTTCCACCGCCTCGGCCTCGAGCCGATCGGCGAGGATGTCCTCCCATTCACCGAAGGTCTCCCCCGCCACATCGGCCGCTTCCGGCGATTCCGAGCGCCCGAGCGCCGCGGCCACGATCGGGCAGCCGGCGGTGAAATCGCTGGACACCAGCACATCCCGCCACAGGGCCGGGAAGGCGGCGACGGCGCCGGCCAGATCGGTGCCGGCGGTGACGGTTCGCATGAGGGCGCTGGTGGCCTGCCCGGCGGTGCGGGTGGCCTCGGCGACCAGTTCGGATTTGCCGCCCGGGAAGTTCAGGTAGATGGACCGGCGGGAGATGCCGCTGTGGTCGAGCAGCTGCGCGATGCCGGTTCCGGCGATGCCATTGCAGCGCATCAGGGCGATGGCGCTGTCGATGAGGCGGTCGCGGGCGCCCATGGGTCGTTCCTCCTTGCTGTATACCGATCGGTGTACTACCGTTTTCGGATATACCGATTGGTCTACCCGAGTGTAGTCCGCCGCTCAACTCTTCGACGAGGAATCGGGGCCCACGCCATGGCGTCAGCATCCACACCGCGACAGTCGACCCTGCACGATCCCCTGCCGCTGGCCAGCGGACAGGTGCTACCCAATCGCATTATGAAATCGGCCCTGAGCGAAGGGCTGGCGAATGGCGACAATGCCCCCGACGCGCGCCTGGAACGACTGTACGACCGCTGGAGTCGCGGCGGCTACGGCCTCATCGTCACCGGCAATGTCATGGTCGACCGCCGCCACTGCGGTGAACCCGGCAATGTGGCCATGGAGGACGACCGGCACCTGGAGGCCCTCACCCGCTGGGCGAAGGTCGCCAAGGACGGCGGCGCCAAGGTGTGGGTGCAGCTGAATCATCCTGGACGGCAGGCCAATCCGATCGTCACCCGCACCCGCGCGGTCGCGCCCTCGCCCATCGCCATGGGCATTCCCGGCGTGCCCGCCCCGCGCGAGCTGACCGAGGACGAGATCCTCGACATCATCTCCCGCTTCGGCCGTGCAGCCCGGGTCGCCGAGGCCGCCGGATTCGACGGCGTGCAGATCCACGGCGCACACGGCTACCTCGTGTCACAGTTCCTGTCACCGCTGTCCAATCAGCGCACCGACGCCTGGGGCGGCGACGCCGAGCGCCGGCGGCAGTTCGTCGTCGAGGTCGCGCGCAGCATCCGTGCGGCGGTGAGCCCCGGCTTCGGGCTGGGCATCAAGCTCAATTCGGCCGACTTCCAGCGCGGCGGCTTCACCGAGGACGAGTCGCGCACCGTCATCGAGGAGCTGTCCGCCGAGCGGGTGGACCTGTTCGAGATCAGCGGCGGCAGTTACGAATCCCCCGCCATGATGGGCCGCCCGCGCACCGCGTCGGCGAGCACCCGGGCCCGCGAGGCGTACTTCCTGGACTACGCCGAGACCGCCCGGCGGGCCGCGGGCTCGGTGCCGATCGCGGTGACCGGCGGCTTCCGCTCCCGCGCCGCCATGTCCGACGCGCTGGCCGCCGGCGCCTGCGACCTGGTCGGCCTGGGCCGCCCCACAGCCGTGATCCCCAGCGCCGCAGCCGATCTGCTCACCGAGAGCACCGACACGCTGCGCCCGCCGCACATCTCGCTGGGCCTGCCGCCGCGCCTGGCCGCCAATGGCGGACTCAAGTCCTTCGACGGCGCGCTGGATCTGCAGTGGCACACCGACCAGCTGCACCGGCTGGGCGCGGGCAAGGACCCCGACCCGGACCGCTCACCCTGGCTGACGGCCCTGACCATGCTGCGCCGCAACGGCCTCGACGCCTTCCGCAGCAAGCGATCCGCCGCCCCGCGCACCGCCGCCGACCGCGCGGCCCGCAAGTTCCGCACCGAGCGCGCCATGGGCCGCTACGTCATGAACCCGACGGTGCGGGCGCTCGACAGGATCGGCATCCGCACGGCCTTCGCCAGCGAGATCGAGACCATCGGGCGTAAGTCCGGGCTGCCGCGCCGCGTGCCGGTATCGCTGCTGTTCGACGGCGAGGGCGCGTGGGCCATCTGCCAGCACGGCATGCGGTCGGGCTGGGGGCTGAATCTCGCGGCCGATCCGAATGTCCGGGTCCGCCAGGGTGACCGCTGGCGCACCGGTACCGCCGTATTGCTCCCCGACGACGATGTGGTGGCCCGCGCCCGCACCTTCGCCCCGCATCCGGCACTGGCGCCGTTCACCCGCAGCGTCTTCGCGGCACTGGAGAGCGATCCGGTGACGGTCCGGATCACCTTCACCGATCGACAGTCCGACGGAATTTCACCGTAATCAGGAATTTATGTTCATGTGATATGGTGAAAGCGAAATCGAATTCTCCTGTCTACCATCGGGTCTCGCGGTAGCGAGTGGATAGTGCGCTGCCACGCATCCGAATAAGACAGGAGAATTCGATGGACAACGGTTCGACGGAGACCAAGGGCCCGAGCCGGACCGCGATGATGGCGGCGGCCGGTCGCGCCGCACATCTGATCGTGGATCGCGCACCGCACCTGTTCCAGGACACGGTGGCGGAGACGCTGCTGGGCGAACGAGCCGCCGAACTCCTCTCCTACCACCGCGAATCCGGCGATCACCCGGTGCTCAGCGGCACTCGATCCCAGGTCAGCGCCCGCAGCCACTACACCGAGGCCCGGCTGGCGGCAGGCGATTTCGAGCAGTACGTGATCCTGGGTGCGGGCCTGGACACCTTCGCCTACCGCTCGCCCCTGGCCGGGCAGGTCGCTGTCTTCGAGGTGGACCATCCGGCCACCCAGGCATGGAAGCGGGAATTGCTGGCCGCCGCCGGAATCGGTGACACCGCGGTCGAATTCGTCGGCGTCGATTTCGAACGCGACGATCTGGCGGCGGAATTGACCGCGCACGGTTTCGACCCGAATCGTCCCACGCTGGTGAGCTGGCTGGGCGTGACCATGTATCTGACCGAATCCGCGATCGCGGCCACCCTGGACACGCTCTCGCGCCTCGCGCCCGGCACCGAACTGGTGATGGAGTACGCGCTGCTGCCGGAGCTGCGTGACGAATCCGGCCGCGTCTTCGCCGAATTCGCGCTCGCCGCCACCGCGGGGCAGGGTGAGCCGCTGCTCAGCTTCTTCTCGCCCGAATCAGTGACGGCACTGCTGAACAGTCACGGATTCACTGTGGCCGACCATGTTTCGCAGCAGACCGCCGTCGACGCCGCCCTCTGGCAGCGCACGGACGGCCTGCACCCCGTGGACTTCTGCCGGCTGGTGCGCGCTCACAACCCGGGACGAACCAGGATCTGAATGTGGTCGTCGGGATTGCGCAGTGACCCGAAGGCGCCCGCGACCCCGTCCAGCCCCACCTGATCGGTGATGAGCGAGGCGGCGTCCACGGTGCCATCGGCGATGCGCCGCAACGTCTTCGCGTACTCCTCGTGCGGGTACACCATGCACATCTGCAACGAGATGTCCTTGTAGATGCCCACGATCGGCCGGATGACATCGTCGGTCATGACCGCGCCGACCTGCAGGATCGCCGTCTCGCGCGGCACCTTGTACATGAGGTCGTTGAGCAGCCCCGGCACCGAGGCGCACACCCACACGTGCAGTTTCTGCCCCGGTGTGGACAGTTCCTGCCACACCTCGACCGGATCCTCGGCGGCCGGATCCACCGCCCGGTGCGCACCGAGCCGCAGCGCGGCCTCCCGGCGCAGTTTCGACGGATCGGAGGCCACGATGGGTGCGACGCCGCGCTCCGCCAGCGCGGCCACCGCGCCCAGACCGACCGGCCCGCAACCGATCACGATTCCGGTCCCGTCCGGCCCGATGCCGGCGCGGGCCACATTGCCGAACCCGACGGCCAGCGGCTCGGTCAGGGCCGCGACATGCGGCGGCACATGGTCGGGAATGGGTTCCAGCGCCATGGCCTGCAACACCATGCGCTCGCCGAAGCCGCCCGGGAACTCGTTGGAGTAGCCGATGCCGTGGATACCGCCCGCGGTGTCCAGCGCCCAGGGCAGCGCGACCACGTTCTGTCCCTCGACGAACGGGGTGTCCGGTCCCGCGCCGATGACCCGGGCGGCCAGCTCGTGGCCCAGCACCAGGTCCCGGTGCGGATCGAACAGGAGGGTCGGCACGCCGCTGTCACGGGAGGCCTGGAGGAACTCCTCGGTGTAGTCGAGCGCCTGCCTGTCGGATCCGCAGATCCCGCAGGCGATGGTCTCGACCAGCACCTGACCGGGCCCCGGCACGGGCTCGGGAACCTGGTCGACCACGAGTTTCCGATCGCGCATGACTACCGCGCGCATGTCACTGTCCTTCCGTACCGGGACGCGGGCTACGGAACGCGGATCAGCTTCGGGCCCACTCGTGGCCCCAGTAGCTGTCGGCGGTCATCTCCTCGGCGACGTAGTCGTCGCCGACGAGCATGCCCTCACAGCCGAATTCGAGATCCCAGTTGCCCGGGGTGCGGACGTAGAAGGAGATCATCTTGTCGTTGGTGTGGCGGCCCAGCGTGGAGGACAGGTGGTAGCCCGCCTTGTTCACGCGGTCCAGGGCACGGCCCACATCGTCGAGCGAGTCGACCTCGACCATCACGTGCACGATGCCCGGGCCGTCCGGCCGCGAGCCCGGGATGAGCGCCAGGCTGTGGTGGCGGGCATTGACGCCCATGAACCGGATCCAGATCGGGTGCTCGGGCGGGCCCACCCGGAACGAGCCGCGGGAGGCGAAGCCCAGCACCTCGGTGTAGAACTTGCGCGCCTCTTCGATGTCGTGGACCGGCAGCACCACGTGGCCCAGACCCAGGTCACCGGTGACGAAGCGGTTGCCGAACTTGCCGACCACCGGGCTGTGGTCGAGCAGCGGGCCATGAAAGACCTCGATGGTGAACCCGGACGGATCGACGAAGGCGATGGCCGCCTCGACGTGGCGGTTGGCGGCCTCGGCGAGGGTCAGTGGGGTGACCGCGACGCCGGCCTTCTCGAGGATCTCGCGCACCAGGTCCAGCGAGCGGCGGTCGGCGACCTGCCAGCCGACGGCGATGACCGCGTCACGGTCGCCGGGCACCAGCTCGAGCCGGTAGGTGTGCTCGTCGACGCGCAGGTACACCGAGTCGGGATTCGGGCCGGAGCCCTCCGCGAAACCGATGGTGTCGAAGGCGAATGCGCGCCAGGCGTCCACATCGGCGATCTGGGCGCGCACATAGCCGAGCGAGGCGAAGGCAGCCATGGTGATACTCCTCGGGAGATTAGGGATATCAGGAATAGGTGACGGTGACGTCGTCGGTGACCGGAACGGCCTGGCAGGCGAGCACATAGCCGTCGGCGATGTCCTCTTCCTCCAGAATCTCGTTGCGGCGCATGCTCACCTCGCCGGACACCACCCGGCACACGCAGGCGCTGCACGCGCCCTCCTTGCACGAGTAGGGGGCGTCCAGGCCCTTGGCGAGCATGGTGTCGAGCAGGGTCTGCCGGCGCGGCCAGGTCAGCTCGTGGTTCTCGCCGTCGAGTTCGACCCGCGCGAGGGCGGCGTCACCGTCGTCGGCCACCACTTCGGTGGCGGCCGTGTCGATCTCGAACGGGTTGCCGGACAGGGAGACGAACTTCTCGGAGTGCACGCGCATGCGGTCCGCGCCGAGTTCGGCCATGGCGGCCACGACCGCGTCCATGAACGGACCGGGACCGCAGACGAAAACCTCCCGGCCCGCCCATGGACGCGCCATCGCGGCCAGGCCGGCCACGCTCGGCAAGCCCTGAACGGACTGCAGCCAGTGCAGCACCAGGAGCCGATCCGGGTGCGCTGCAGCCAGTTCCGCGAGCTCTGCGGCGAAGATAACCGAATTCTCGTGCTGGTTGGCGTAAATCAGGGTGCAGTGACCGGAGCCCTGCGCCAGCACGGATTTCAGGATGGACAGCACCGGCGTGACGCCGCTGCCGCCGGCGAACAGCAGCAGATCGGTGTCCAGCGACTTCGGGGTGAAGATGCCGGCGGGCGGTAGCACGTCGAGGGCCAGGCCCTCGGCTGCGTTGTCGCACAGCCAGTTCGAGCCATAGCCGTCGACGGTCCGCTTGACAGTGACCTTCAGCGGGCCGCCCTCGTGCGGCGCGCTCGACAGCGAGTAGCAGCGGCTCACCGAGCCGGTGAGCTCGCTCGGGATGCGCAGGGTCAGGAACTGTCCCGGACGATACGAGAACCGGTCGGCGTGCGCGGCGTCCGGTGCGAGCTCGAGCGACACCGCGTCGGCGGTCTCGCGCACCACGCGCACGACCTGCACCGATGTGATCCCGCTCACTTGGGCGTTCGCCACAGCCTCGTCGACCTCGAAGTCTGTCACGGTCATCCGTTCCACCAGTTCCATTCCTGTGCTGTCTGTTTCGAGCCCGTCCGGGGCGGGTATCAGATACTCGGGGCCGACCGCCGACGATGTCGGGAGGCCCACCCGGAGGTCGCCGGCCGGAGCCGACGACCCCACTCAGGCCAGAGTCCGCCCTCGAGTGCGCACGTCCACGTCGCGCGTGCTGACGGTCAGCGCACCCGAGGCGACGGCCTTCTCGATGCTCGCCCGTAGCGCCCGGCACGTGTGAGCTCGCAGCCCCGTGTCCGCGAGTTCCGTGCACGCGGCCTGCGCGTCCTTGTTCCACTGCACGCTGGTGTGCTGGTCGCTGTACTTCTCCACCAGCACGCACGTCCCGCAGGACCGGCACGAAACCTTGTCCATGGCAGCGTCTCTCAGCTCTGCGCCACTGCGCCGGAGACGTTGCTCGCAACGGCGGCTTCGCGCTTGGCGATATTGTCGGCGACCTCCGCCTCCCAGGCGGTGACCGCGCGGGTGGTGTCCACCTCGTACTCGAAGCGGTCGGTCATCTCGTCCTCGACCTCGGCGGTGTCCACGTAGAACTGCTCGTACCAGCGACGCAGCTGATAGACCGGCCCGTCCTCCTCGCACAGCAGCGGATTGTTGATGCGCGACTTGCGCTTCCAGATGGCCGCGTCCTGCTCGAAGCCCTTGCCCAGGCCGCCCACGAACTTCTCGGCGATCTCCCGCGCCTGCTCGGCGGGCACGCCCTGCGGCCTCTTGGCGATCGCGCCGTACATGAGCACGAACTGGTTCTCGTTGATCGGGTAGTGGCAGTTGATCAGGTAGCCCTCGACGACCAGCCCGTTCGGGCTCTCGCTCTTCAGGTAGTCGATCATGTAGGAGGGCCCGTAGTAGGAGGCCTCCGACTGCAGGACGTTCTTGCCGCCCAACGCCTTGGCGGTCTCGCCCATCATGTCCTCACGCGATACGGAGGTCATGTACTGGCTGGCGGTGTGGCCCTCGAAGACGTTCTTGAAGAAGGTCGGGAAGCCGTAGTGCACGTAGAAGAAGTGCGCCATGTCCACGACATTGTCGACGACCTCGCGGCAGTTGGCATCGACGATCATCGAGTTCCAGGTCCAGTCGGTCCACTCGTCGTCGAAGGCGGCGTCGATGCGCGGGATCGCCAGCTCGGCCGGCGGCTGCTTGCCCTCCGGGTCGTTCCAGACGAACAGCATCTTGTTCTCGACCATGGTCGGCCACGCCTTGGTGCGGGCCAGCGGGGGCACGCGGCGCGCGTACGGGATGCCGGTGCACTTGCCCTTGCCGTTCCAGCGCCAGTCGTGGAACGGGCAGGCGATGGAGTCGCCCTTGACGGTGCCGTCGGCCAGGTTGCCGCCCATGTGGGGGCAGTACGCGTTGAGCACGTTGAGGGTGCCGTCCTCGGCCGCGAACACCACGATCTCGGTGCCGAAAGCCTTGACGGTGTGCGGCTTTCCATCGCGGAAGGAGTCGGCCAGGCCCAGGCAGTGCCAGCCGCGCGCGAATCGCGTCGGGGGCTTGCCCGCGTCGATGACCCGCGCCTCACCGTCCATGGTGGTCATGTGAATTCCTCTCCCTTGCCTTGCTTCGATGGTTGCGGCCGATGTGACGGCGACGACAGCGCAGTCTCACTGGCCGGGCTGTGACTACTGATGGACGAGATGACCGCGCCGGCCGATGGCCGGGACGACTACGCCCACTGATGCTCGGGACGACCGTGCTTCTACTGCGTGTCGAGACGACCGAACGCCGCGCGATAGAACAGCAGCGGCTTCGCCTCGGAATGCTCATTCAAGCAGGTCACGCGGCCGATGACGATGGTGTGGTCGCCGCCGTCGGCTTCGTCGTACAGCTCGCAGTCGATGGAGGCCATGGCCCCGGCGAGCAAGGGCGAGCCGTTCTCCGAGGCGGTCCACTCCACGCCCGCGAACTTGTCGGCGCCCGGACGCCCGAGCTGACGGCAGATCTCGGCCTGATCGTCGGCCAGGATGTTCACGCAGAACCGGCCCACCTCACGGATTCTCGGCCAGGTGCTCGAGGTCCGCGCCGGGAAGAAGCTGACCAGCGGCGGGTCGATGGACAGCGATGCGAACGACTGGCACGCGAAGCCGAGAGGTTCGTCCTCGTCGAGGGCGGTGATCACCGTGACACCCGAGCAGAATCTGCCGAGGACGGTCTTGAACGCCGTCGCGTCGATGGCCGGAGTCCGGCTGCCTGGCACATTGACACCAGTGAGCACCGGCGCCTCCTTATTTCGATCCGAAATATAGCTAGCAGTCATGACAGCAGGTCGCGCGCAGGAGGCGTCAACTCCATGGTTCGGTCATCGGGACACGTATGCGTAGGTTTTACGTAGTTCTCCCGATTCCGCAGGTCGTGACACAGGGCACTGTGATGGGTAGCACAAGCTCCGAACTAGGTACATGCCTAATCGGAATAGTCCTAGACTGAATGTGAACCAACGGAGGTACATATGTCCGTCACCATGCTGCCCCCGGCGGAGACTGGACACCCCCACAACCCCATGCGCGCCAAGGATTCTCGCGCCAGCGCCGAGGTTCCCGTCTCGATGATCGAGCGAATGACCTTGATCCTGGACGCATTCGACGCCTCCACCCCCACGCTCACGCTGCTCGGTCTGGTCGAGCGCACCGGGCTGCCGCGGTCCACCGTGCACCGGATCCTCGACCAGATGATCAAGCTGCGCTGGCTGGCCCACACCTCGGGCGGCTACCGACTGGGCATGCGCGCACTCGAACTGGGCGGACTCACCGCGGACCACAACGAGATTCGCGACGCCGTGTCCCCGCTGCTGCACGAACTGAGCCAGCGCACCGGCATGGTCGGGCACCTGGCGGTCCTCGACGGCCGCGACGTGGTCTACCTGGACAAGGCCGGCGGTCGCTTCGCCGCCAGCCTGCCCACCCGCCTGGGTGGCCGGATGCCCGCGCACGCGACCGCGCTGGGCAAGGCCATGCTGGCCTGCCTGGAGCCGAACATCGCCGAGGCGGCGCTGCGCACCCGGCTGGCGCGCCTGACCCCGCGCACCATCTGCGAGCCCGAGGCGCTCTCGCGCGAGCTGCAGCAGATCCGCATGCGCCAGGGCATGGCCATCGACCGCGAAGAGGCCGTCGCCGGAATCGCCTGCGTCGCAGCGCCTTTGCGGGGCCGCGGCACCGCGCCGGCCGCACTGTCCCTGTCCGGCCGCGCCGACGGCATGAGCTACGACCGGCTGGCCCGCGTGGTCCTCGAGGTCGCGCACGAGGCCGGCCGCGCCCTGTTCCCGCGTCGCGCCCACTGGCGCTGAGCGGAGCCGGAGCATGCGGGGGCGATACAGTTCGATGATGACCGATGGCGTGCATGCCGAAGAGGCGCAGGCGATTCCGGATCTACCCACAACGGCGTGGGCGGTTCTCGGAATGCTCTCGCACGCCGAAGAACTGTCCGGATACGACCTGAAGAAATGGGCCGACTGGAGTCTGCAGTTCTTCTATTGGAGTCCGTCGTTCAGCCAGATCTACGCAGAGCTCAAACGCCTGGAAAAACACGGCTACGCGATCTCGCGGACCGTCGTATCCGAGGACGGTATGCGCGGCAAACGCATGTACGCCATCACCGAGTCCGGGCGCGAAGCGGCGGCGCAGTGGGTCAACCACTCCCCTGTCGAGGCGCCGGTGCTCAAACACAGCGTGATGCTGCGGGCCTGGCTGGGGCATCTGGCCGAGCCGGAACGCATGCGCGAAATCCTGACCCAGCACATCGAATACACCGAGACCATGCGGCGGCGCGCACAGGCCGACGCCGAGGGCGCGGATGTGAACCCGGACTGGGCATATCCCAGCGCGGTATTGCGCTGGTGCGTCAAGCATTACGAGGCCGAAAAGGAATTCGCCGAGGATCTACTGGCGGATTTGGACAAATTGGCGAGACAGCGTAGCCGCCGGAAGCCTGCGAAGAAACAAAATTCCAGCGATTCCCACTGAACGGACTTGGTAATAGTCGGCGCCTTCCGGGCGTGACACGGTTCACACGATTGTGTTACTACCCACCCATGGAGGACGCCACATGTCCACCTCCGTCGACACCGCGGTGCCGCCCGGAACTGCGCCTGACGATTCCGGTCGCCTCGACGGCGTATCGAACCTGAGGATCTGGTCGGTCCTCGCGATCATCGTGCTGTTCACCGAGGTCTCCCCGATGCAGTACGTGATGGTCGCGTCCGCATTGCGGCAGATCGCGCCCACGTTCCCCGATCAGGGCGCGAACATCAACTGGGCCATCATCATCTTCGGCATCTTCGGCGCCGCCGTGTCCCCGCTGATCGGCAAGCTCAGCGACATCTACGGCAAGAAGCGGATGTTCCTGGTCTGCAGCGTGCTGTTCCTGATCGGCACGGCCTTGTGCGCCGTGACCAGCAACTGGGCGGTCTTCCTCGTGGGCCGCGCGCTGGAGGCGACGGCCATCGCGACCACCGTGGTGTCCTACGGCCTGATCCGGGACCTGATGCCGCGCCGCATGGTTCCCATCGGCCTCGGCATCGCCTCCACGGGTTTGGGTGTGTCCGCCCTGGCCGGCCCGCTGATCGGCGGCTATATCACCGATCACTACTCCTGGCGCGGACTGTTCTGGTTCCTGTTCGTCTTCACCGTGGTCATGCTTCCGCTCCTGATCATCGTTGTGCCGGAATCGAAGCTGCGCACCCCGCAGCGCCTGGACATCATCGGCGCGGTGCTGCTCGGCGCGGGCGCCACCCTCACCCTGCTGTACCTGGACAAGGGTCAGGACTGGGGCTGGACCAAGCCCTCCACGCTGGTCTGGCTGATCGCCGGCCTGGTGCTGCTCGCACTGTTCCCGATCATGGAGATGCGGGCGAAGCACCCGATCATGGACATGAAGCTGCTGTTCAACCCGCGAGTCAGCGTGGTGCTGTTCATCGGCCTGCTGGCCTCGTTCATGATCGGCTACCAGTCCTACGCGACCGGCTACATGACCCAGTCGCCCCCGTCCGCCGAGGTGGTCCAACAGGTCAAGGACGCCACATGGGATCAGGTGAAGGCCGGGGCGCTGAGCCAGGCGCAGGGCATGGCACTCACGCAGGCGCGGGCCCAGGGTCTCGCCCAGGCCGAGGCACAGGCCAAGGCCGCGCTGCCGCCGGGCATGGACCTGCCGCCGGACGTGGTGAAGATGCTGACGGACAAGGTGAACGCGCAGGTGACCCCGGAGGTCGTGAACGCGCAGGTGCCGCCGGAGCAGGTGTACCAGCACTTGCCGCCGGACATGGTCAAGGTCGATCTGAACCCGGGCTACAGCTACGGTGACAACTTCTCGCTGCTCCGGTTCGCCACCCACGTGACCCTCGCACAGTCCTTGATCGCCATGGTCTTCGGCTTCCTCGGCGGCCTGTGGATCCGGCGCTCGGGTGCACGCTGGCCGCTGGTGACCGCACTGGTCATCTTCGTCGGCAGCGGCCTGGCCTACGCGGCGCTCTCGCACGGCTGGCAGACGCAGGCGCTGATCAGCGCGGTTTACGGTGCCGCCTTCGCGTTGTACTACGCGTCCACGCCGAACCTCATCGTGGAAGGCGTTCCGGCACAACAGCAGGGCATCAGTGCCGGCATGCTGGGCGTCATGCAGGCCATGGGCGCGGGCATCGGCCTCGCGGTCGCGACGGCGTTCCTGGTCGCCAACCCGGTCACGGCTGTGGTGACGGTGGCGGGTCAGCCGCCGGTCACCAAGGACATTCCGCTGCTCTACTCCGACAGGGGCTACGAGCTGGGCTTCTACTTCGTGGCCATCTCCGCCGCGGTGGCGCTGATCGGAGCGTTCTTCATGAAGCACGGCCGGACCCCGGCCACCGGTGGTGCTGCGCACTGACCCCCTCGTGTGAAGCACTGACAATTGAATGAACAACGGCCCGGAGGCGATTGCCTTCGGGCCGTTGTGGCGCACTGGAAAACTCCGTCGCCACCATGGCCGACGAGGCGCGCTGAGCGCACTTTCCTGACCGGTGAGCGGGACCTCACCTCGTTGTTCCGCACTCGTCATATTTCGATTGGAAATAGGCCGTCAGCCCGTGCGGCCGGAGGAGGTGGTCGACGATGACCGGTGGACTCGACTCCATCGCCGCCGCGGTGGCGGCGGTGGCCCGCGGCGGCATGGTGCTGGTCGTGGACGACGAGAACCGCGAGAACGAGGGCGATCTGATCCTGGCCGCCGAGCACGCGACCGCGGAGAACATCGCCTTCCTGGTGCGCCACACCAGCGGCGTCATCTGTGTGCCCATGACGGGCGAGGACTGCGACCGCCTCCAGTTGCCCCCGATGACCGCGGTCAACGAGGATCCCAAGGGCACCGCCTACACCGTCTCGGTGGACGCCGTTTCCGGTGTCAGCACCGGGATCTCGGCCGCCGACCGCGCCCACACCATGCGCCTGCTGGCCGATCCGCGCACCACCGCCGCCCAGCTCTCCCGCCCCGGGCACGTGTTCCCGCTGCGCGCGAATCCCCTTGGCGTGCTCGGTCGTCCGGGCCACACCGAGGCCGCCGTCGACCTGATGCGGTTGGCCGGACTGCGGCCGGCCGGTGTCATCGCCGAGGTCGTCAATGACGACGGCAGCATGGCCCGCCTGCCCGAACTGCTGGCCATGGCACGCGAATGGGTTATCCCCCTGGTGTCCATCGAAGACCTGATCGCGCACCGGAAGCGGTTGGAGCACGGCGTCACCCGCGAGGTCGAAACCCGCCTGCCCACCCGCTTCGGCGACTTCCGCGTCTACGGCTACTCCGACGCCCACACCGGCGCCGAACACCTGGCCCTCGTCCTCGGCGACCCCTCCGGCGAGAACGCCCTGGCCCGGGTGCATTCCGAATGCCTCACCGGCGACGCCTTCGGCTCGCTGCGCTGCGACTGCGGCGAACAGCTCGACGCCGCCATGGAAGCCGTCGCCGAGGCGAGCCGCGGCGTCATCGTCTACCTGCGCGGCCAGGAGGGCCGGGGCATCGGCCTGCTCAACAAGCTCCGCGCATACGAACTGCAGGACGCCGGCGCGGACACCGTGGACGCGAACGTCCGGCTGGGCCTGCCCATCGACGCCCGCGACTACGGCGCCGCTGCCCGCATCCTCGCCGATCTGGGCGTGAATTCGGTTCGCCTGCTGAGCAACAACCCCGCGAAGCGGTCCGGGCTGCAGGCCAACGGCATCGCCGTGCACGCGCGGATTCCCCTGCAGACCCAGCCGACCGAGCACAATGTGCGCTACCTGGCCACCAAGCGTGATCGGATGAGCCACCAACTCACCGATATTCCGGCGGTGGGGTAGCGGCGTCAGCCTTCCTCCGGTTCCCGCTCGTCCCACCGCAACCCGAGCCGGAACGCCTGCAACCCGGGTTTCGAGGGCGACAGCCAGGCCTGAAACCGCAAGTCCGACGGGTATTTCGCGCCCGACCGGCGGATGGCCGCCTTCGTCTCGTCCGCGATCTGCCGTGCTGCGGCGACGCCGTGATTGAACATCTGGCCGCGCACCCCGCCCTCGTCCCGGACCTCCAGGCGGGACTGGGCGTTGGAGGCGAAGAAGCCCTGCGCCACCCATTCCGGCTCGTCGGCCAGGGTGAGGACCCAGATGGCGTGCGGGACAAGGGGATGTAGGACCGGGAGATCCACCGCCAAGGAGAGGAACAGCCGGTCGATGTGGTCGTCGAGTTCATCGAGGGTCACGGCGTCGGGTTCCTTGTAGCCGAGGACGCCGACCTCCGTCCGGCGTGACTCGTCCGGCCAGGCCAGCCAGCATTCGGCGGGCCGATGGTCCTCGTCGTACTCCCAGCCGAATTCGCGCTCGACCATCCGCGGCCCGCGCGGCTCGACGCGCAGGCTCAGCTGGATCGGCCGGATCGATCGGCCCAGTGTCACGATGTCGTCGGCGCGAAACCAGATGGCCAGCGCGCCCGGACCGCCGACCAGGTCCGGCTCGCCCAGCACGCGCACACACTCGGCCAGAGCGGTGGTGAAGAGATGATCGACGACGCCGGACCCGCACGGATATACCAGCCTGAGCTGCTTGATCTCCCCGTACCCGAAGCCCGGCGCGGTGATGGAATATGTCGTCTCGACGGCATCCAGCCGTGCACCTTCGGCGGTCGCGGAGATGAATGCACCGGTGGCGTCGGTGGGTTCCCAAGCCAGTTTCGCGAAGACATCGCCGATCTCCGTCCGCGACCAGTCGCCGAATTGGTAGGCCAGTAGTACCGATAGCGCGTCGCCGAAGCTGCCCAGGTCCATCGGGCGGCCATAGTTGCGCGCCCACCACTCGTTCGCCTCCGCATTGCGTTGCCGCCGTTGCTCTTCCGTCGGATGCGGGAGGTCTTCACCCACGTCTTCACTCACGCGCCGCAGCGTATGCGACTATGGCAACGACAACGTCTCGGTTGCCCGAAGGTCACGGCAACCAGTGCACCGGAGTCACCTCGCGGATGTGGACGAGGATGTCGAACGCCCTCGACAGGTCGCGAATCGCCAAGTGCTCGCCGGCATCTCGCACCGGATCGTAGACGCCGCTGATCACGCGCATCTTGGCGGGCGCCGCGATCGGTGCGGTGCGCATATCCAGCCAGAGTTCCGGAATACCCGAGTCGCTGAGCGTCGCGTCCAGGAAATCCGGTGCGGGGGACGGGATCTCGGCCACGCCGACGTTGCCGTGGTGGAAGCCGATGGCGACCGGGGAGTAGCCGCGGCCGAAATGTTCACGCAGCACACTGCCCACGCTGGACTCGGAGACCTGGTCACCGGCCAGGCCCAGGGTGGTGTCATCGGCGCAGATGTGCGAAATGCCGTCCCAGTACACGGTCCGCAGTCCGGTGCGCTGGTGGTGGCCGATGATCGAGGAGGCCCACAGCTCGGCCTCACCCGCGTAGCTGCCGCGGCCCGCGACGCTGTGGCGGTGAAAGTCCTCGATCAGAGCCATTCGGGCTCGGACGGGTTCGCTGATCTCCGGGATCGAGGAGAGGAGAGCCGAGGCGTCCTGGGCATGGTCGAGGAAGGGGCGGCCGGGGTGGACGCCCCGGGCCTGCTGAACGTGCTCGTCGAGTGTGTGAGCGGTACGGATGGGCTCCAGGTGCGCAGCGAGATCGGGCAGCCGGTGCGGGGAGTGGGTCCGGACGGCGTCGAGGACGACGTCGTAGTCTTCCGGCTTGGCCTGGGCGGGTTTGACGCCGATGATCTGCACCTGGTCGCTGGGATGGGCTTCGTTGAACTCGCGGATCCAGGACAGGGTTGAAGCCATTTCCGCTGTCCGCCATGGGCGCCAGGCGAGGTCGAGAGCCGACTCGGCCGTGCCTTTGCCCTCGCGCACGTAGGCGTCCAGGGTTTCACCGACGTCGGCGCTGTCCTGGATGGCCAGGGTGCGGAATCCGTGGTGTTCGACCAGGTTTCGGAACAGGTTGTCGCGGAGGGTGAAGGTTTCGTGTGCGAAGCGGGTCGATTCGCCTATGCCGATGACGGTTGCGGCTGAAAGGGATCGCGCGAGAGTGTCGGTGGTTGTCGCGTCGAAAGGCGCTGCGGCCAGAGTGGATTCAATCGGCATGGACCCTACTCTTCACCCTGAACCTTGGTTTAGGTCAAGTCCAGGGCGAGAGTCGAAGAACCGAGACCCAAAGAACGAAAGGCCAAAGAACCAAGAGATCAAAGACAAGAGATGCCTGGAGGAAAGAGGGGCTGGGCTTGGGGACGCGCCTTCGGCTTCCGGCCCCTCGCCTTTGAACCTGCATGTGGATGTCGCTGCGGGAGGTATTCGCTTGGATCACGGTACTGGGCTCACCGCATGAGGGGTCGGCGGTCGGTCACCGGCAGCGGCGTGGTCGCGGTGTGCTTGGCGTGGGGAGGGGGTGCCGGCCAAGCGAGGCGCTTGGGGTGAAGCCGTGGTCAGTGGATACCGCGCTGGGAGTATGTATTTCGTGGGAGCGGGCCGTGATGGGCCCGGGCTGTGGAGGGAGCACCGATCGGGTGCGGAGTGCTGGGACGAGTCCGGGGGGGTGATCTTCACTCGTACCGACGCGTCGTACCTCGACAAACCCAGGGTCTGGCGCAGGAACGGTACGACGTCTTTCGCCGCGCTGCCCTTGGGCAGCGAACGGTTGCAGGCTTCGATGATCAGCCGTGAATCCAACGCCGACAGTTGCCTTTTGCAGGTCTCCAGGCGCTGCATCAACTCCACCACATCTCCATCGGCGAACGCGTCGAGGTTTGCGTGGAGGACGGAATCCGACAGGGCCTCGTGTCCAGTGTCACCCCCATCGAATTCATGTACTAATTCTACCGTCGCAAACACAGCCTAGGAAACCGAAATGTCCAGTATATCTCGCCTTTTCACATATCTCGCACGGGCAATCTCTGCGGCCTGGCTAATCGATAGGAAACCCGCGGTGCCGCAACTGGAATAGCGTTCCGCGATTGCCGTCGACGAAGTGCGATCTCAAATGCAAGAACAGTATTCGCCGGGTGTTGTACTCCCCGTTCCGCTGTGTCAAGATCAGCGCAGTCGACTCGGGGGAGTCAGTCGATGGTCCGATCACGTTGCGGGACACAGTCATCGGCGACTCGTTGACCGCTGCATCGAAATCCGAGGAGCAGCTGTGCGAGCAATTGTCGTATCCCGGGAAGTACCCGGGACCCCCGAGGCCCTGTTCACCACCATCGCCTCGCCCTCCACATGGGAGCACTGGATGGCCAGCCACCGGGACTTCGTGGACGACACGCCCGACCGGCTGACCGAGGGGTCGACGCTGGTCGCCGAGATCCTGATGCACGGGATGATCGAAGAGATCGAGTGGACCGTGACGAGGCTCGACGATCCGAACCGGATCGTGTTGTACGGCAACGTGAGAACCGGCTGGCAGTGCGATCTCACCTATTGGCTGATCCAATCCGAAAACGGCACGACCGTCACCGCCAGCGTGGTCCTCACCGGCCCCGCCATCACGGGCACCATAGCCACCCTCGTCGAGGGACAGGGTCGTCAGCAATTGGGTCGCACGCTGGGTCAGCTGGGTGCACTGGCCGGCTCGGCCGGTCGGCTCGGCGCCTGACACGGGCAGTGCGATTCAATGGTTCACGGCCGCAGGCTGATTGCCGGGCGGCGACTGCACGAACCGGACCCCTCGACAGGCTGGGGTCGTCGCGAATCGGCTTCAGCGACCCCGGATCGCGGCGAGGACCTTCGGATCCGGGTATCCACGATCCGGGGCCCGGGCGCCACCGATCACGTCGTGGTACCACGCCCGGACCGCGAGGATTGTGCAGCAACCGACGCCACCAGCGGCGCGTCTCCACCTGGGTGGCCACGCCTCCGGGTTGATCGGTTCGCCCGCCGAGCCCAGGATGCGAAGGCTCGACAGGTCGTGCCCGTCGAGGATCTCGCGGCCCACTTCATGAAGGCGCGGACCAGCGTCGGCGCGGTGTAAAGGGCAGTGACGCCGTACTTTTCGATGATCTGCCAGTGCTGGTGCTCATCCGGGAAGTTCGAGTGCCCTCGTAGAGCACCGGAGTCGCTCCGTTCGACAGCGGGCCCGTGGCCATGTGGGTGCGCCCGGTGATCCGGCCGATGTCGGCGGCGCACCAGTAGACACCGACACCGGGCTTGTGGCCGAATACGTAGCGGCGGGTGTACACAGCCCGCACCCAGCGATGTTCTCGGCGTGGGCGAGTGGCCGATCCGAGGTGATGAGCGGTTGCGGCGATGCCGGCTGCCACTTGACGTGACACGGTGCGTCCCTCAACTTTTCACAATCTCCGACACCCGAGCCGCCATGGCGCTCCCCGCCGCCAGTAGCGGCTCCGTCGACCGCAGGGTCCGACTGAGAATGAAGGCCCCTTCCAGCGCACCGAGAATCGCAATGAACAATTCCCGGGCATCGGCCTCACCCAACCCGCGGCGAACGAAATAGGCTGCGCCCTCATCGATCCAGGAATTCATGACTTCCGCTGCCACGTCACGAATTCCAGGTTCACTGTCGGCCACCTCCCCCGCCACGGTGCCGACCGGGCACATGTTCATCCACCCCGCCTGTTCGATGGTTTCGGCGGCGGCGGTGAACGCTGCCGGGACGGCTTCGCGGAGGTCGTCGTGAGCGTCCATCAGGAGTGGCAGCAGCTGAATGTAGGCGGCACCGGAGACGCGGAGGGCCTCGGCGGCGATGGCCGACTTCCCCGCGGGGAAGTGGTGGTAGAGCGAGCCCATCGGCGCACCCGAGGCGGCGGTGATCTGTTTGACGGTGATCGCGCTGTAGCCCTGCACGCGCATGAGTTCGGCGACGGCGGTGACCAGGCGATCCCGGGTGGTGGTTGACAGCTTCTCGCTCACCCGTCCAGACTAGAGCAAACGCACTAGAGCGTGTGCTCTAGAGGGGAGATATCATGCCGGCTGTCGAACTGAGTGCGGGACGGGTCCACTACGCCGAGCACGGCGAGGGGCCACCGGTGGTGCTGCTGCACGGACTGCTGATGAACCACACGGTGTGGGACGAGGTGGTCGGAAAGCTGCCCGACGGCTTCCGGTATCTATTGCCGGACCTGCCGCTCGGGTCGCATCCGGAGCCGCTGCGCGCAGGCGCGGATCTGTCCATGCGTGGGCTCAATCAGCTGGTCGCGGACTTCCTCGCCGTCCTCGACCTGCACGACGTGACCCTGGTCCACAGCGATTGGGGTGGCGGTCTCTTCCTCACCGCCTACGGCCTCGACGAGCGGGTCGGCCGGTTGATCGTGCTGCCCTGCGAGGCCTTCGCCAACTTCCCGCCCGGCCTGCCCGGCAAGTCCGCCATCCTGGCCTCGGCACTGCCCGGCGGAGTCACGCTGGCGCTCAGGCAGTTGCGCATCCCCTGGTTGCGTTCGCTGCCGCTCTTGTTCGGCTGGATGGCGCGCTATCCGCTGAGCGACGAACTCGTGCGCGGCTGGACCGATCCGGGTTTGCGGGACAAGCGGATTCAGCGCGACCTGCTCGCCTACACCAGATCCCACCGGTCCAAGGCCGAGCTGATCGCGAATACCGAAGCGCTACGGAATTTTCCGGGTGAGGCCCTGATCCTGTGGTCGTCGGCCGGCAAGGTCATGCCGCGCGAGCACGGCCGCCGCCTCGCCGAGTTGATCCCCAAGGCCCGCCTGGTGGAGATCGACGACGCCTACGTGCTGTCGATGCTGGATCAGCCCGACGCCGTCGCCGCCGCCATGTCCGCCTTCCTCACCGGCGCGGTCGTCGAACACGGCTGACAGCTTCGCCCGGTTCGGTATGGTCGAGGCCGCAGACGGACTACCGCACGGGAGGCGCTGATGCCCAGCTTGCTCAGTCGGGCGGTGCCCGCGTATCTGCGGGTGGTCCGAGCCAATCGGCCCTTCATCAGCGCCGAGGGCGCTCGCGAGCACATTCGGGAGCGCAGCCTCCGGCCTCAGGCCTATGGTCCGCCGCGCCTGCTGCGGTCGGATGTGCGCATCGAGGTGCGGCGCGAGAACGGCTGGCCGATCTACACTCTCGCGCCCCGATCCGGCCGGCCCCGGGGCAATGTCGTCTACTGCCACGGCGGCGGCTGGGTCAACGAGGTCGCCCGGCAGCATTGGCAGCTGGCCGCCGATATCGCGGCCGAGGCGGGCACGACGGTCACGCTGCCGATCTATCCGCTCATCCCCTACGGCACCGCCGACCAGGTGATCCCCGCCTTCGCGGCGCTCGTGCGCGCCAATCGGGCCGAATACGGTGACGTCTGCCTGGCCGGAGACTCCGCGGGCGGTCAGATCGCGCTGTCCACGGCGGTCCTGCTGCGGGACGAGCAGCAACCGGCTGTGCCTCGGACAGTGCTGATTTCGCCCGCGCTGGACCTGAGCCTGAGCAATCCGGAGATCCTCACCGTGCAACCGGAGGATCCGTGGCTGGGACGCGACGGTGCCCTGATCCTCGGCGACCATTGGCGCGGCCCGCTCCCGATCACCGACCCGCGGGTCAGTCCGTTGTTCGCCGATTTCGCCGGTCTCGGCCCGCTGACCGTCTTCTGCGGCACCCGCGACATCCTCGTGCCCGACACCCGGATCATGGTGGGCAAGGCCCGGGCCGCCGGGGTCGAGGTCGACTATCACGAGGCCGCCGAACTGGTCCACGTCTATCCCCTGACCCCGACACCCGAAGGGCAGCAGGCGCGCAAGCTCATCATCGACGCCCTGCGCGGCGCGCTGACCCCGGCGACGTCCCCGGCCTGAGGGTCAGCCGGATTTGCCTGTGCCCGGCGCGTTTTCGGCCAGCCACTTCCGAGCCCGGGTCGCCGACGCACGCGAAAGCCAGGCGTCCTGCACGACCTCGGCGAGCTCCTGCAGGCCCAGTTCGGGAATTCGGCTGCCGCGCACCAGAACCGAGAGATGCCCCTGGAAGTGCGGTGTCGTGAAGAACGGTGAATCGGGGTCCTGGGTCAGGGCCCGCTTGTCGTCCTCCGACGGCACCCAGAAGATGATGACGTCGTCGTACCGCTCCCCGGTGTCGGGGTCGGCAGCGTCGGGGCGCGGGGTCCGGAAGTAGACGAAGGACTTGCGGCCGACCTGGTAGACCGGGTTGCCCGCGGGCCCGTGCTCGACGGTCACGTGCGGCATTCCGATGGCCAGTTCGTGGACGCCCGTGAGACGGGCTCGGCGCGTTCGGCTCGGCACCCGGTCGAGTGTATCGCCGCACACACCGGTATCTGTATCGCCGCACACACGCCGGAGAGGCCCGAGCTGGGTTTATGTGCGCTTGCTGGAAAAGAATGCGGCAAATCACATAGGTTGAAGGGCATGGCGCGGCGTGTCAATGGAAACCTCCCCGAGGAGGTGACTAGCTTCGTCGGCCGCCGCGATGAGCTGGCCACCGCGAAGCGACTGCTGCCGACCACCCGGGTACTCACCCTGCTGGGTCCGGGCGGCATGGGGAAGACCCGCCTCTCACGACAGATCGGGCACCTGGTCGCGCGCGCGTTCCCCGACGGCGTGTGGCTGGTGGAGCTGGCCGATGTGCAGGACCCCGCCCTCGTCACGCTGAGCGTCGCCGAAGCGTTGAACCTGCGCGACGAATCCACCGCGCCGCTGCCCCGGCTCACCGAGTTCCTGGCCGACAAGCGGCCGCTGCTGATCCTGGACAACTGTGAGCACCTGATCGAGGCGTGCGCGGCGCTGGTGGGCCGGATCATCGCCACCACACCGGATGTGCGGGTGCTGGCGACCAGCCGCGAGGTGCTCGGCATTCCCGGTGAACAGGTCATGCCGGTGCCA
This sequence comes from Nocardia niigatensis NBRC 100131, assembly GCF_000308655.1. Classification (GTDB taxonomy): domain Bacteria; phylum Actinomycetota; class Actinomycetes; order Mycobacteriales; family Mycobacteriaceae; genus Nocardia; species Nocardia niigatensis. The sequence goes on from NZ_BAGC01000043.1 coordinate 205,171, forward strand.
CCGTTGACCGTCCCGGCGACCACCGGGGAGGACAGCGACGCACTGCAGCTGTTCATCGAGCGTGCCAGCGCCGCCAATCCCGGCTTCCAGGCCACCCCGGGCAACCGGCCGGTGCTGGCGGAGATCTGCCGCCGCCTCGAGGGCATGCCGCTCGCGCTGGAACTGGCGGCGCTGCGCCTGCGTATGTTCACGCCGGAGCAGATTCTGGACCGCCTCGACGACACCATCGGGCTGCTCAGCGCCGGGCCGCGCACCGCGCCGCAGCGCCAGCAGACCATCGAGGGCGCGATCCGCTGGAGCTACAACCTGTGCACGGCGGCGGAACAGGCACTGTGGGAACAGCTTTCGGTGTTCGCCGGTGGTTTCGACATCGACGCCGCGGAGGCGGTGTGCGAGCTCGGGTCCGCGTCGCTGATCGAGGCGCTCACCGGGCTGGTCGACAAGTCGGTGGTGATGCTGCGCTTCGACGGGGATGTCGCCCGGTACTCGATGCTGGAGCCGATCCGCCAGTTCGCCGCCGACCGGCTCGCCGAACGCGGTACGGCACAGGAGGTTCGGGCCCGGCACCGCGAGCACTTCCGGCAGCTGGCCATGCGCGGGCGGACCGCGTACTGGACCGACGAGGACGTGGACTGGTTCCGGGAACTGAGCCGCGAGCACGCGAATCTCCGTGCTGCCCTGCGCTCCGGACTCGAGGACGAACCGCTCCGCACCATGGCCACGGTGACCGTGCTGCGGCCGTTCTGGGAGCACAACCGCTTCCTGTCCGAAGGCTACCGCTGGCTCACCGATTCACTGGACCGCAATCCGGAGCGGACCCCCGAACGGGCCAAGGCGCTGTCGTCAGCGGCCTCGCTGGCCGCGCTGCTCGGCGATCAGGAATCCGCGGCGCACCTGGTGACCGAGTGCATGGAATTGGCTGCTGCCCTGGGCGATACCGATATCAGGGCCGAGGTGGCCCTGGACCGGTCACTGCTGGCCTTCTCGTCCAGTGAACGCGAGCGCTCACTGGAACTGGGCCGCAGCGCCATCGAGCTGGCGGCCGCCACCGACCAGCCCGCCATCGAGATGGACTCGTACGCCTTCTCTTTCATGGCGGCCATGGTGCTGGAGGCGCCGGGCCGCACCGAATTGGCCGAGCGTTTCCTGGAACTCACCACCGACAGCGGCTCCCATCTGCTGGGCGGGCTGGCGCTGTGGACGGTCGGGATCGACCACTGGCGGCGCGGGGAGCTCGAGGCCGCAGCCGAATTCCACCGCCGCGCCATCGAACAACTGGCCCTGTTCGAGCGCTGCATCTGGCTGTCCTCGGCGTTCGAGGGACTGGCTTGGACGGTCTCCGCGGACGGCGACTACGAGCGCGCCGCCCGCCTGCTCGGCGCGGCGGAATCCCTGCAGCGCAGCACGATTCGCCTGGCCGACACCATCACGGTCGCGGTCGGCGAGAAGGAGCGGCTCAAGGTCCGGGACGCGCTGGGCGAGGATGCCTTCCGGGCCGCGTTCGGCGCGGGCGCGAGCCTGCCGCTGGAGGAGGCCATCGACTACGCCCTCGGCCGCACCGCGCCCGAGCCGGAACCGGTCGCGCCGCCGCCCGCGTTGAAGCGGACCCCGCGTGCGGCCACCGCCACGCTGTCCGAGACCAATGTGCTGACCCGCCGCCAGAAGGACGTGGCCCGGCTGGTCGCGGCCGGGCACAGCAACAAGCGCATCGCCGCCGACCTGGTCATCTCGGTCCGCACGGCCGAGACCCACGTCGAGCACATCCTCACCAAACTGGGCCTCACCTCACGGACCCAGCTCGCCGCCTGGGCTCACGAACACGACCTGTAGGAACGACGCCGTCTGCCTCCGTTGCCGGCGATATCGCCGGCAACGGAGGCATCACTGATAGCCGGTGGCGCCGTCAACGCGTTCGCGCAGGAGGTCCGCGTGGCCGTTGTGGCGGCCGTACTCCTCGATCATGTGCAGGTAGATCCAGCGCAGCGAGATCTCGGTGCCGGAGCGGGGATGGGTGGCGAGGTGATCGAGGGGAAGGTCGGCAATGGCCTTGTCGGCCAGGACGATCTCCGCGAGGAAGCGGGCGTGGTCGGCCTCGGCGTCCTCGGGCACCGTGCCGGCGAAGTCGCCGTCCTGGCCCGGGCCGGTGGAGTAGAGATAGCCGAGCCGCTCCCCCGCCGCCCGCTTGCGGAACCAGATGCGCTCGACCTCGGTCATGTGCCGGAGCAGCCCCAGCAGGGACAGGGTTGACGGCTCCACGCTGCGGGTCGCGAGCTGGGCGCCGGTGAGCCCCTGGCACTTCCACAGCAGGATCTCGCGGCCGCGGGTGAGCAGGGAGTGCAGCATGGCGCGCTCGTCACCGACGAGCAGCTGAGATGAACGGGGTGCTTCCGGCGCGGTCCACGTCATGCTCGGACTGTAGCGCCGGGCCGGAACCCGGGGGAAACGAATTCGGGGGGTGGGAAAAACCCCACCCCCCGAATCACGGGAAACCGCTTGCTACAGACCGTTGTTCAGGAAGTCGATGACGGACCGCTCGAAGGCGTCCTTGCGCTCCACCATGACCCAGTGACCGCAGCGGGCGAAGGTGCGCAGGTCCGCGTTCGGCAGCTGCCGGGCCGCGAAGAGCGAGCCCTCCACCGGGGTGACCCGGTCGTCGCGACCCCACAGGATCAGCACTTCCTGCCTGATCCCCTTCAACCGCGCCCACAGCGGAACCGGTTCGGCCAGCTTCGGGTTGTAGAACGTCGCGTAGGCGTCGCGCAGGGCGGCCTGGCCCTTGGGGTCGGCCGCGGCCTTCAGCCGCTTGGCCACCAGTTCCTCGGTGAGGGTCGCCGGGTTGGAGACCATGGCCCGCAGGAAACCCATGGCCTTCTCGTCGGAGGGGGCGGCGTTGAACTCCATGAGCCGCGTGATGCCCTCGGACGGTTCGGGTCCGAGCACGTTCACGCCGACCCCGCCCGGCGCCATGAGCACCACGCGATCGACGCGACCCGGGTGCTCGAGCGCGAGCAGGGTCGCGACCGTGCCGCCCATGGAATTGCCGAGTACGTGCGCCTTTTCGATGCCCAGCTCGTCGAGCAGACCGATCACCGCGTCGGCGGCGATACGCAGGTAGTTGCGCTCGTACACCTCGGGGCGGCCGCTCTCGCCGAAGCCCGGCTGATCCAGGATCAGGCAGCGGAAGTGCTGCGCCAGCACCGGCAGGTTGTCACCGAAATTGGCCCAGCCGGACACGCCCGCGCCGGAGCCGTGCAGCAGCACCAGCGCCGGGCCCTCGCCCGCCTCGTGATAGCGGAGCTTGTGGCCGTCGACCGTCACCCATCGAGCGGTGTTCTCCGCTGTCAGCGTCATCAGAGCATCCGATCCGCGACCTCGAGGCCCATGGCGCCCTTGCCGTACATGGCCAGTGCCCGCTCCACATCGTTGATCACGTGCACACTGCCGGCGTGCGCGTCACGCCAGTTGCGCTCGATGATGTTCGGCTGGCGGATGGCGTGGCCGCCGGAGTTCTTGAACAGCAGGTCGATCGCCTCGAGCGCGCGCTCGGTGCCGCGCACCTGATCGCGGCGGGTGGCCAGGCGCAGCTCGAACGGGATCTCCTCACCGGCCTGCGCGTAGCGCAGTTGCTCGCCCATATTGCGCTCCATCTGGAGTACTGCGGCATCGATTTCCGAAGCGGCACGGGCGATCCGGACGTGGGCGAAGGGATCCTCGGAGACCTTCTGGCCGCCGTAGGACAGCCGCACGCGCTCGCGCTGACGCTCGATGTGCGCGTCGTACGCGCCCTGGGCCGCGCCGATGATCGGGGCGGTGATGGTATTGGAGAACAGCGCGCCGAACGAGATCTTGTACAGCGGATTGGTGTTCACCTGCTGGCCGGGGCCGATCAGGTTGGCCTGATCCGCGGCCGAGTAGGCGCGGTAGCCCGGCACGAACGCCTTCTCGATGACGATGTCGTTGGACCCGGTGCCCGCCAGGCCCGACACGTTCCAGGTGTCCTCGATACGGTAATCGGTGCGCGGCACCAGGACCGTGTAGTAGTCCATGCCGGTGGCGGTCGGCACCAGCGCGCCCAGGAACACCCACTGGCCGTGATCGCAGCCGGAGGAGAACTGCCAGCGGCCCGACAGCTCGTAGCCGCCGTCGACCACGGTCAGCTTGCCGGTCGGCGCGTAGGAGGACGACACCAGGGTGTCGGCGTTCTCGGCCCACACGTCCTGCTGAGCCTGGTCCTCGAACAGGGCCAGCTGCCACGGGTGCGCGCCCAGCACCGAGGACACCCAGGCGGTGGACGGGCAGACGGTGGCGATGGTGCGGATCACCTCGTAGAAGGCGACCGGGGACTCCTCCATGCCGCCGAAGCGGGCCGGCTGGAGCATACGGAACACTCCGGCCTCGGTGAGCTCGGCAATGCTGGCGTCGGGGACCCGCCGCTGCTCCTCGGCCTGAACCGCGCGTTCCCGGATCGCGGGCAGCAGATCGCGGACCCGATCGAGCACCTTGTTAGTCATGCGGGCGTTCCTCCTCGTGCCAGAGTTTCCTGCCCTCGAAGCTATGGCCAACACGCTGTTTCGAACCGAAATAGTCCCAATGATCGGAATCCAGGTTCCGCTGGATACGGACCCGGGCCGGGACTGGCTACTTGTGCGCGTACTCCCAGGTGATGTCCTCGTCGAGGGCCTTGCGGATATTGCGTTCCAGGTCCGGGTTCCAGTCCTGCGGCTGGGCGACCGCGATCCAGCCGTCCAGGGGCAGGTCGCCATAGCGGTGACCATGACCGGACGGGACGCCCTGGGCGTTGGCCAGGTCGGCGCTGATCTGCCAGAAGGTGACGATCGGCCACCAGCGGATGGATTTGGAGACGTCCGCGCCGCGCGGCTCCTTCAGCCAATCCGGTTTGCTGAACAGCAGATCCGGCGACCACCAGACGATCGGGTCGGAGGCGTGCTGCAGGTAGACCACGCGCGGCTCGTACCAGGGCCGGTCCGGGCGGGCCAGATCCGGTGCGGTGGCGGCGAAGCGGACGATCAGGCCGTCGGCGTAGATGGGCAGGATCTCCGGCGTCCCGGGATCGCGACGATGCTCGATCTGGCTCCAGATCCGGTTGGAGTTGGGCGGGCCGACCCACAGCACGCCGTCCACCAGCGTGCGGATGTCGTCGAGTCCGGTGAAGGCGCCCTCGGAACCCTGCGAGCCCAGACTCTCCCCGTACACCAGCAGTTTCGGCCGCTGTCCCGGCGGCAACTGCGCCCAGCGCTCGTGGACGGCGTGGATCACCGCCTTCCCCGAGTCGGTGGACTTCTGCCGGTCGGACAGGAACGACAGCACGCTGGGCAGATACGAGTATTGGGAGGCGGCGATGGCGCTGTCACCGCCGTACATGTACTCGATGGCGGCGGCGGTGGTGGAGTCCACCCAGCCGGTGCCCGTGGTGGTGACCACGACCAGCACCTTGCGTTCGAAGGCGCGGGTGCGATCCAGCTCCTTCACCACCAGATCGGCGATGTCGTCCTGCGTCTTCGCCGAGTCCAGGCCCGCGTACACCCGAATCGGTTCGCGCGCGGGCCTTCCCGTGACCTGGGCGATCCGGTCGGCGGATGGCGCGGTGGAGACGAACCAGCGGCCCTCCGATCCCAGCGTGTCCCAGGGCGCCAATGACTGTGGGCTGCCGGACCTTTCGGGCAGCTGCGGCTGGACGGCGCTCGGCGAGGTCGTGCCGTTCCGCAGGCTGAATGCCGAATTCGCCACGGAGAAGAAGGCTTTCGCCAGCACACCTTGAAACAGCAGCACCGCGATCACCGCGACCACGATCACCGCGCTCGGGTAGGCGATATCGCGCGGCACCCGCCATTCGATGTTCAGCAGCCGCACGATCAGCCGGATCTGCCACCGCACCAGGCGATACGCCACGATCACCAGCGCCAGGGTCACCGCCGCCACCAGTTCGGCGCGCAGATAACTGGAGGTCGTGGTGGGCGTCATCCCCATCAGCACCTCCAGGTCGCGCTGCCAGCGCGCCGACCGGGCCAGCACCAGGGCCGCGCCGAGGATGGTCCCGACCAGGATCACGGCCTTGCCGACCGCTCGCGCCGTCTCGGTCGGATGCCACAGCTTGGCCAGACCCTCGGCCGATTCCGGCAGGCGCGGCCGCACCCACTTCTTGAAGGCCCATTCGAGCACGCAGCCCACGGCGTATCCGATGGCCGCGCTGATCCCGCACACCAGGCCCTCGAACAGCCAGGTACGCGGCAGCAACGAGGGCGATACCGCCCAGAGGAAGAAGATCCAGGCCACCACCAGGCCGGGATAGCTCGGATTGACGGCCCGTTCCGCCCGATCCATGAACGCCCATACGCGTGACAGCAGCGACTTCCCGCGATCGGCGCCCGCACCCTCGGCCGTCTCGCCGGGCTCGGTCGTGTCGCCCGATTCGGTTGCCGCGCAGGGCTTGATCGCTTCCGCCGCGCTGGGCTCGATCGCTGTGCTGGGCTCGGTCACGCCGGCGCGGCCGACCGTCCCATCGTGCTCGCCGCCCCGCTGATCTTCCGCCGTCATGCCCCCGAGTCTGGTCGCCCGGGCGCGCCCGACCGGCCGCGACACGCGCGGGGACCCGCGCCGGCACCGCCGGGACGACCGGGGGCTCAGGCCGGTGGTCCGGCGGTGCCGGCTATCCGAGATCGCCTCACCGGGTAAATGAGGCCGCACGAACCTTGGGCGGGTTCACGCGTGGACGCCGCAATCCCCGCGTTGATCGTCCACGCGGAAAAACACTAGGGCGCAAGGGAAGCGATGTGAAACAGCTATTCCTCAGCCATTCACAAGGGCGGGTTGTCAATCACAGGTGCAGCGGCAGCGTGCAGTCCTGGAAATCGGGTCGTTCCAGGCAGGAGACCAGGTCGGGGTTGGCGTCGCGGACCTCGCGGGCGATGGTCACGAACGAGCGCACCAGCGAGGTCTCGCGGTCGGCCCGCCAGCCCACCGTCACCTCGTTGCGCGGGGCGTCGGCAATCGGCAGCAACCGGACCCGGGGAAAGGGCATCCACCGCGCCGACGCCACCGTCAGCACGACACCCACGCCCACCGCGACCTTGTGCAGCTCCTCGAGCAGCGAACTCGACCGGGACACCACGGGGGCGGGCCGGCCGTCGCGGTGATCGTGCAACTCCCAGAAGGCATTCCACTCGGGATCGGTGGTGGCCGCCCCGAGCAGCGGCTCGTCGAGCAGGTCCCGCACCCGCAGTTCGGGCAGTTCGGCCAGCCGGTGCGTGACGGGCACCACCGCCACCAGCGGTTCGGCGAACAGCGGCTCGAAGCGGATTCCGTCCGCGCGGAACGGGAGTCGCACGAAGGCCACGTCGACGGTCCCGTTCTCCAGTCCGGCCGCGGGCTCCTCGTAGGTGAACTGCCGCATGTCGACCGTCACCCCGGGGTGCCGTTCGCGGAAGGCCGCGAGAATCGGCTCGGTGAGCGTGAGCGCCGCGCCCTCCAGGTACCCGAGGATCAGCCGGTCCGATTCCCGCCGCTGCGCCACCCGCGCCTGCTCGGCCGCCACTTCCAGTGTGGTCAAGGCGCTTCGGACCCCTTCCAGCAGCGCCATCCCCGCCGCGGTGAGCTCGACGCTGCGCGTGGTGCGGGTGAACAGCACCAGATCGAGCGCCTTCTCCAGCTGCCGGATCTGCGCGCTCAGCCCCTGCTGCGCCACATGCAACCGCTGCGCGGCGCGCGTGAAGCTCAGCTCCTCCGCCACCGCCACGAAGTACCGCAGCTGCCGCGTGTGAGTTTCCATAGCGAGCGAGTCTAGAACCTGTTCTCATTGTCGAAACGACCATCGGCCACGGCAACCGGCCGGATCCGGCGGCGCTCCCGCCGCCGGATCGATCGCGTGGGCGGCTATGCGCGGCGGGCGGCGGCGGTGCCGGCGCGGCGGCCGAAGAAGGTGCCGTCGCCGAGGGAGGTGCCGGAGATGTAGCCGAAACCGTGCAGCCCGTTGGCGGCGCGGCCGGCGGCGTAGAGACCGGAGATGGGGCGGCCGTCGAGGTCGAGCACGTGGCCGTCGAGGTCGGTGTGCAGGCCGCCCAGGGTGAAGACCGAGGCGCCGGTGCCGCGGCGGTCACCCGCTTCCGACGGCGGGCGCATGCCGGCCTTGACGTCGATGGCGGCGAACGGCGGAGTCAGTTCGCGCAGCCAGCGCGGCGACTTGTGGTGGTCGGGATCGCTTCCCTGCCGGGCGAATTCGTTGTAGCGGGCGATGGCCGCGGTGAGCGAGCCCGCCGGGAGACCGGTCAGCTCTTCGAGTTCGGCGGGGGTCTCGGCGACGTGGGTGGGCCGCACGCCCCAGCGCTGCGGCGCGGGGACGTCCTCGAAACCCTCCTCGTCGACGACGACCCAGACCGCGGTGTCGTCGCCCGCCCAGCTGCCGCCCATGTTCTGGCGGTAGAGCGCGTGCTGGCCGATGCGGCCGGGATAGGTGTCCTCGTTGATGAAGCGCCGGCCCAGGGCATTGACCGCCAGGCCGCGCGCGGCCAGCCCGGGAATCAGCGACATGCCGACCTGACCGGCGGACATGTGCCGCACGGCCGCGCCCAGGGCCTGGGCCATGCGGATGCCGGACCCGTCGTCGGTGCCCGCGCTGACCTTGGTGTGGCCCAGCAGCTGCGGCGCGTGCCCGGCGAGCATGGCGTCGTTGTCGACGAATCCGCCAGTGGTGAGCACGATTCCACGCCGGGCGCGAATGGTGATCTCCTTGCCGTACTGCCGCGCGACCGCTCCCACCACGACGCCGTCGCCGTCCACGACGAGGCTGCCGACGTGGGTGTCGAACAGCGCGGTAGCGCCGGCGGATTCGGCCGCGGCGGCCAGGCACTCCATCAGCAGCTTGCCGCCGAAGTCGTTGGCGGCGGGCCGGTGCCCGCGCGGGGCCGGGAAGGCCAATTCGGTGAAGGGCCAGCTGTTCTCGCCCAGCCACATGAGCCCGTCGTCGGTGGGCGGCACCCAGGTGGGGGCGTCCCACATGGTCGGCTTGAACGGCACGCCGCGGTCGACGAGCCAGTGGAAGTGCTCGACGCTGCCCGCGCAGTACTCGTCGATCTTGGCCGCGTCTGCGCCCGCGCCGAGCGCCGCCTTCAGGAAGGCGGCCATGGCCTCGGGGGTGTCGTCGAAGCCGCAGGCCACCTGGATCGGGGTGCCGCCGCCGAGGTAGATCTCGCCGCCCGACATGGCCGACGCGCCGCCCGCCCCGCCGGACCGGTCCACCACCAGCACCCGCGCGCCCGCGTGGGCGGCCTCGAAGGCCGCCGAGGCGCCGGCCGCGCCGTACCCGACGACCAGCACATCGGTCTCGAGGTCGTAGTGGCTCACCTCGCCGGCCGCCCGCGGCGTGACCGGATTTCGCACTGTCATGCCTCGACGGTGCCCGCTCCGACGGCCGTCACTTAGCGCCCCATCTTGCTGAGCGATTCACCGATCCCGTTGACCGGGACTGTGAGCCGTCACCAACCGCCGCACTGGGGATGGTGTGTGAACGGCGTCACTGTGGTTGGGGATGCCTGCACGAGGAGGAGAGTCAATGCGGATTCTGGTCACCGGGGTCACCGAGCCGAGCGGCCGTGCCGTGGCGCGCATGCTGCTGGCGGCCGGCCACGAGGTGGTCGGTCTGGACCGGCAGCGGCACCGCTACGTGGACCCGCGGGTCGAGGTGGTCGTCGGCGATCTGTCCGACGCCCAGGTCTGCGCGCGGGCCGTGGCCGGTGTCGACGCGATCGTGCACCTGGCGGGTCCGGCGGTGGCGGCGATCGCCCAGGCCGCCAAGGAATCCGGTGTACGCCTCGTGGTTCCCGTTGCGGCGGGCGGTGATTCGCGCGTCGAGAAGATCGTGACCGGCTCCGGCGCGGACGCCCTCATCGTGCGCACCGCGCTGGTGGCGGGCCGTCGCATCGACCGGGGCAGCTGGCGCGCGCTGGAGAGCCTGACCGGTGGCGGAAAGGGCAGCATCCAGGTGCTGCACTACGACGACCTGGAGCGCTTCCTGGTGCTGGCGGCGCTGTCGCAGCGCGGCGGCGTGGTCGAGCTGGCCGCGCCCGGCAATGTGTCGAGCGCCGAGGTGAAGCGCATTCTCGCCGACGCGGGCGTGAAATACAGTGCGTGGCTGCCGAAGTCGTCGGTGTCGCAGACCCCGGTGGACGCGAGCGCGGCCCGCGAGGACTGGGGCTTCCGCTACGGCTGGACCGCCGCCGAGGTGATCGCCGACGTCGCGCGCGGCCTGCACGGCCGCAAGAGCGGCGGCTCCGGCATCCGTGATCGCCGCGGCGCGATCCCGCTGCCCACCCACGTGGTGCCCCAGAACGCCCCGACCTCCGACGGCTACGCGCTGAAATCGGCTGCGCCCGAGGGCCTGCAGGGCGAGTTCGACGATATGGTCGACGACCGCATCCCGGTCTACACGGCCACCAATACCTCCGAGGCGCTGCCCGGCCCGCTCACCCCGCTGACCATCGACCTGCAGGCCGGCGCCATCCGGCTCGGCAACGAGGCCATGGGCCACATGATCGCGATCGAGGGAATCGCGCTGGAGCACTGGGTGTCCCGGGTGACCAGCGTGCTCGGCCACAGCGTGTACATCAACGCCTCGATCGGCGTCTTCTCCGCGCAGAACATGCCCGGCTGGGACGAGGAGAGCGTGCGCCGCGACGTCTACGGAACCATCGGCGATGTCGAGCTGCACCCCAAGGGCCGCCCGGCCATGCCGACCGGTATGGCCGCTCGCGCGGGCACCTTCAAGGCCATGGGCCGGGTCGCCTCGACCGCAATGAAATACAGCAAGACCGCCGAGCACATCAATGCCGCCTCACACGCGGAAGCGCTGACCCGCGACGAGATCTCGGAGCTCACCGACGAGCAGCTGCACGCCCGCGCCCTGCTGTGGCGCGACCGCCTCAACCAGGCGTGGCAGGCGGCCTCCATCGGCGTCATGATGACCGGTGCGGCGACCGCCGCCCACAAGGGCGAGGTCAAGATCGATCTGAACCGCCTGGAGTCGGCCAAGACCATGCTGGCCGTGGAGCGGCTGGCGGCCCTGTGCCGCAAAGACGCCGGACTGCAGGCGCTGGCCAAGACCGGTGACGTGGGCGCGGCCCGCGAGAAGTCGCCGGAGTTCTCGCAGGCCCTCGACCAGGAGCTGGCCCGGATCGGCCATCGCGGGCCGGGCGAGTGCGAGCTCGTCAACGCCACCTTCGGCGACCGTCCCGAACTGCTGGTGACCGCCGCCGGCCGCGCCGCGGAAATGCCCGCGCCGCACCGCGAATCGGTGCCGGAGCCGACCAGTCGCACCGCCAGGATGGCCGTCGGCGCGACCGTCTACCGCGAGCGCGCCCGCGACGCCGTCGTGCGGGTCACCCACTGCCTGCGCCTGGCCACCCAGGAGCGCGCCGCGCGCCTGGTGCACGCGGGCAAGCTCACCGAGATCGAGGATTCGGCGTTCCTGAACCTCGACGAAATCCTTTGGGCCCCGGCCGATCTGAAGGATCGGGTGGCCCGCCGCCGCGCCGAGCGCACCCGCTTCCAGGCCATCCGCATGCCCGACGTGGTCAACGGCCCGTGGGAGCCGGAGGAGATCTCCGGCGCCATCGCGGTCGGCGACACCCTCTCCGGCCTGGGGGTGAGCCCCGGCGTGGTGGAGGGCACCGTCAAGCGGGTGCTGACCCTCGACGACGACATCGAGCCGGGAGACATCCTGGTGGCCTCGGTGACCGACACCGGCCACACCGCCATGTTCGCGTACGCGGGCGCGGTGGTGACCGATATCGGCGGCGCGGCCTCGCACGCCGCCATCGTGGCCCGCGAGTTCGGCGTCCCCTGTGTCGTCGACACCAAGATCGCCAGCACGGCGCTCCAGGACGGCCAGCGCGTCCGGGTCGACGGCGCCGCCGGAACCATCACGCTGCTGGCCGACGCGGAATAGCCCGGCCGGCAACCGCACCGTGCCTCGGGCGCTCCCGCGCTCGCGCCCGAGGCACGGTGGGTCATGCCCGGACCCGCGAGCCCCAGGAACCGCCTGGGCGCCGGGGGCCGCGCTTCAAGCCCGGACCGGGACACCCCACCCCTGGTCCGTGATCGAAAGGAAACCCCTAGTGACGATCTCGCGCGCCGTACGCGGCACTCTCACCGGTGTAGCCGCCGCGCTCATCGCCATCACGCCGATCGCCGTCACGCCGGCGGTCGCCGCGCCGGTCCCGGTGCTGCAGACGCCCAAGGGCGCCTCGCTGAACCTGCCGTCCGCGCCGAACGCCCGCGATCTGAGCGGCATCCCGACCCAGGGCGGCGGGGGCAAGGTCATGGACGGTTCGGTCTTCCGCTCCGACGCGCTGAACAAGCTCAGCGACGCCGAACAGCAGCAGCTGGTGTCGGCCGGCATCGCCGAGATCATCGACTTCCGCAGCCCGACCGAGCGCGGTCAGAACCCGGACAAGCTGCCGGCCTCCATCCCGGTGAAGTCGATGCCGGTCTACGACCCGAACAACGACTTCTACCTGTTCTTCGCCAAGGCCGTGCAGGGCGGCCCGACCGTGCAGCAGGAGCTGCTCGGTGACGGCAAGGGCCACCAGTACATGGTCGACTACTACAAGTGGCTGGTCACCGACGCGACCTCGCGCTCGCAGTTCAGCGCCGCGCTGAAAGAGATCGCGAACGCCAACGGCCCGGTCCTGTACCACTGCACCGCCGGTAAGGACCGCACCGGCTGGATGTCGGCCATCCTGCTGAGCGCCCTGGGCGCGCCGAAGGGTCAGATCTACAACGACTACCTGGCCTCGAACGACAACCTGGCCGCGTCCAACAAGGCCACCCTGGACGGCCTGGTCGCCAAGGGCCTGGTGACCGACCCGTCGCTGTTCGAGCCGGTGCTCGGCGTGGATCGTGACTACCTGGACTCCTCCTTCGACGCCGTCCAGCAGACCTACGGTTCCTTCGACAACTTCCTGTCGCAGGGCCTGGGCATCGACGGCGCGACCGTCGCGACCCTGAAGTCCAAGCTGGTCGGTAGGTAAGCAGTTCCGGGATGCCGGCGCCGTGTGGGACGGCGTCGGCATTCGCATGTCCGCCCCATGTCCGCTTCACATTCGCGATCGACATGCGAAAATTCGCATGGTGCACGAGATCTGGCAGCTGGACGGGCGGCGCACCCGCTCGGTGAGCGCGGAGAACCCCACCGGCGAGGCCGGCGGGGGCGGGCGCGCCATCTCCGGGACCGGGGCCTTCGCCGCGGCGGGGCTGGGCCGCGGGTGGAAGGTGTCGCCCTCGATCGATCTGTCACCGGGCGAAACCGCCACGCTCGCCGACCTTTCCGGACCCGGGGTGATCCGGCACCTCTGGCTCACCACCGATCGTGCCCTGCTGCGCGACTTCACCCTCCAGATGCATTGGGACGATTCGCCCGAACCGGCCATCGCGGTGCCGCTCGGCGACTTCTTCTGCAACGGCTGGGATCACTTGGCGCTCATCAACTCCGCCATGGTGGTGGTCGCGCCCGCCGGCGGGCTGAACAGCTACTGGCCCATGCCCTTCCGCAGCCGCGCCCGCGTCACCCTGCACAACGGGTCCGAGCGCGCCGCGCCGGTGTACTACCAGATCACCTATCTGGAAGAGGAGTTACCCGGCGCCACCGGGTATCTGCACGCCCGGTGGCGCTGCTCCGATCCGCTGGGCACCCCGGCGGAGCATCCGATCGTCGAGATCGACGGCGGCCCCGGGCGGTATGCCGGAACGTATCTGGCCGTGCAGCCGCGGGCGGCGGGCTGGTGGGGCGAGGGCGAGCTGAAGTTCTATCTCGACGACGACACCGAATTCCCGACTCTGTGCGGCACCGGCACAGAGGACTATTTCGGCGGGGCCTGGAATTTCGACCTCGACGGCGCTTATCGACCCTACTCCACCCCCTATCTGGGCATGCCGCAGGTGCTGCCCCCGCATCGAATCTACGAACCGCACCAGCGATTCGGCATGTACCGCTGGCACATTCCCGACCCCATCTGTTTCGAGTCGGGGCTACGCGCCACCGTGCAGGCGCTGGGCTGGCGCGAGGATGGCCATTACCTACCGCTGGACCAGGCGCAGGTGGCCTCGACGGCCTTCTGGTATCACGTACTCCCCTGATCCCCCCGGGGGCGCTCCGTAACGATTGCGGGAAAACAGAAAGATTGCGATTGCTATTGCGTAAAACCCGTCGAGCGGGTGGCACGCGGGTGCATGGTTATTGCTATGCGCGCCTTGGTGGTCGAGAAGCCCGGACAGTTCTCGGTCGAATCCGTACCCGATCCCGCACCCGGCGCCGGTGAGGTGGTGATCCGGGTGGACGCGGTCGGGATATGCGGAACCGATATCCATATCGTGGAGGGTGAATTCCCGCCCACGCCCTATCCGATCGTGCCTGGCCACGAATTCGCCGGGGAGGTGGTGGCTCTCGGCGCGGACGCGGCCGGGGTGCGGACCGGTGACCGGGTGGCGGTGGATCCGTCGCTGTTCTGCGGGCGCTGCCACTACTGCGCGATCGGGCGCGGCAATCTCTGCGAGAACTGGGGCGCCATCGGCGATACCGTCGACGGCGCCATGGCCGAGTACGTGAAAGTGCCCGCCGCCAACTGTTATCGGCTGCCCGGGCATGTTCCGTCCGCGCACGGCGCACTGGTGGAACCACTCTCGTGCGCGGTGCACGGATTCGATGTGCTGCCACGGCGACTCGGCTCGCACTATCTGATCTACGGCGCGGGCACCATGGGCCTGCTCATGCTGCAGCTGGCCATCGCGGCGGGCGCGGCGTCGGTGTCGATGGTGGACACCAATGCCGACCGGCTGGCCATCGCGCGCACGCTCGGCGCGGACGCGGCCACCGTGTCCGCCGACGATATGGACCGGCCCGAGGGCTGGGAGATCGTGATCGATTGCAGCGGAACGGTGGCCGCGATCGAGGACGGGCTGTCCCGGGTGCGGCGCGGCGGCACCTATCAGCAGTTCGGGGTGGCCCCGGCGGCGGCGCGGGCGAGCATCTCGCCGTTCCGCGTCTACAACGACGAGATCACCATCGTCGGCTCGATGGCCGTGCTGCACAGTTTCGGGCGGGCCGTGGACCTGCTGGGCGAGGGCGTCATCGACGCGGACACCGTGATCACCCATGACTTCGCGCTCGACGAATTCGGCGACGCCCTGCGGACCTTCCGCGCGGGCACCGGTCGCAAAATCCAGCTGCACCCCGGACGGGCGGCACGATAGAGGGTGGGGACCGATGACGGTCGTTGCCGGAGTGGACTCCTCCACTCAATCCTGCAAGATCGTGGTGTGCGACGCCGATACCGGAACGGTATTGCGGCACCGCCAGATTCCGCACTACGACGGCACCGAGGTGCCGCCGCTCATGTGGTGGGAGGCGCTGCGGGCGGCGTGCGATCACATGATGCGCGATGTGGAGGCCATCGCGGTGGCCGGGCAGCAGCACGGGCTGGTGGCGCTGGACGCGGCCGGGCATCCGGTGCGGGACGCGCTGCTGTGGAACGACACCCGGTCCGCGGAGGCGGCGACCCAGCTGGTGGCCGAGCTGGGCGGGCCGCAGGCGTGGGCGGAGGCGGTCGGGAGTGTGCCGCTGGCCGCGCACACCGTGGCCAAGCTGCGCTGGTTCGCCGATCACGAACCCGAACTGGCCGACCGGACCGTCCGGGTGCTGCTGCCGCACGACTACCTGACCTGGCAGCTGCGCGGCGGCGATCCGGCCACCGAGCCGACCACCGATCGCGGCGACGCCTCCGGCACCGGGTACTGGTCACCGGCCGCCGGCTCCTACCGGCCCGATCTGCTCACGCTGGCCTTCCGCGGCCGCCGACCCGCACTGCCGCGGGTGCTGGCGCCCGCCGAGATCGCCGGGCACACGCCGGGCGGACGGCTCGTGGCGGCGGGCACCGGCGACAATGCCGCCGCGGCACTGGGTTTGGGCATCCGGGACGGGGATGTGGTGGTCTCGCTGGGGACCAGCGGGACCGTGTTCACCCGTGCCGCGCACCCCAGCGCCGATCCCTCGGGCGCGGTCAACGGGTTCGCCGACGCCACCGGGGCGTTCCTGCCGCTGGTGTGCACGCTCAATGCCGCCCGGGTGCTGGACGCGACCGCGGTGCTGCTCGGCACCGATGTGTCGGGCCTGGAGGTGCTGGCAGCGCAGTCGCCCGCGGGTGCGGACGGTCTGACCCTGCTCCCCTATCTCGCGGGTGAGCGGACTCCGAATCTGCCGTACGCCACCGGCAGCCTGCACGGCCTGCGCCCGCACACCATGCGCCCGCATCATCTGGCCCGCGCCGCCATCGAGGGCATGCTCTGCAATATCGCCGAGGCCCTGGATCGGCTGCCGACGGTGCCGCATCGAATCCTGTTGATCGGCGGGGCATCCCGCTCCCGCCTCATCGCGCACGCCGCCGCCACCATCTTCGGCCGCACCGTCACGGTGCCCGATCCCAGCGAGTATGTCGCGATCGGCGCCGCCCGCCAGGCCGCCTGGGCGCTGCGCGGCGGCCCGCGCCCACCCCGCTGGCCCGCACCCGCCGGTACCGAGTTCCACGGCCTGGCGGCGGGGATCGGCGCCGCTATCCGTCAGCGCTACACCGAAATACGCGACACGTACTACCCATAGACGACCGGCCCGTCGGACAGGTAGTCGTCCCAGGTCCGGTGCCGGGTGATGTAGTTCCGGATGGCGTCACGGGCGATGTCGTGTTTCGATCGCCCTTCCATCGCCGCCTGCGCACTCAGCGCAGCTTCTTCGTCCTCGCTGAGCCGCAAAGTCCATGCCACCGCGAATTCATACCACCCCCGTGCGACCCTGTCTGCCGAACGGTTGACCAGTTGGCGACCATCACATGACCAGCCGGTAGCTCCCGGGCGCTTCCGGCGGCTCGGATTGCGCTCACGGCGAGCGTAACCATCGTCGGCACGGGTGGCTGAGCCGTAGCTTCACGCGGTATGACGACTGAGCTGAGCACGCCGTTGAACGATATCGTCGAGGCGACCGGCCGCGCCGTGGCGGCGGATCCCGACCAGGCCACGGTCGTGTTCCGGGCCGCGGGGACGCCGGAGGGCACCGTGGGGAGCGCAATCGCGCTGGGCCGGTACACGGTTCGGGTGGACGAGCCGCCGGCGCTGGGCGGTGCGGGGTCCGCGCCGAATCCGGTGGAGGTGTACCTGGCCTCACTGATCGCCTGCCAGGTGGTGACCTACCGGTTCTGGGCCCAGCGGCTCGGCATCACCGTCGAGGATCTGGCCATCGAGGCCGAGGGGGATCTCGACGTGCGCGGCTTCTTCGGCCTGGACGACACGGTCCGCCCCGGATTCCAGGCGGTGCGCGTGACCGTGCGCGTCACCGGCCCGGAGTCCGCCGAGCGCTATGCCGAACTGCAGCAGACGGTCGACGCGCACTGCCCGGTCCTGGATCTCACCACCGGCCGGACCCCGGTCGAGACCACCCTCATCACCCAGTAGCAGCGAACCCAACCCACCGGAGGCCCCCGATGACCGAATCCGCTCTGCCCGAAGACCCGACCGCCACCTGGAGTTTCGAGACCAAGCAGGTCCACGCGGGGCAGACGCCCGACGGCGCGACCGGCGCCCGCGCCCTGCCGATCTACCAGACCACCTCCTACGCCTTCCGCGACACCGCGCACGCCGCGGCGCTGTTCGGGCTGGCGGAGCCCGGCAACATCTACACGCGCATCATGAACCCCACCCAGGACGCGGTGGAACAGCGCATCGCCGCGCTGGAGGGCGGGGTGGCCGCGCTGCTGCTGGCCTCGGGTCAGGCGGCGGAGACCTTCGCGATCCTGAATCTCGCGGGCGCGGGCGACCACATCGTGTCGAGCCCCCGGCTGTACGGCGGCACCTACAACCTGTTCCGGTACACGCTGCCGCGGCTGGGTATCGAGGTGAGCTTCGTCGACGATCCGGACGACCTCGACCAGTGGCGGGCGGCAATTCGCCCGAACACCAAGGCTTTCTACGGCGAGACGGTGTCCAACCCGCAGAACCATATCCTCGACATCCCCGGCATCGCGGAGGTCGCGCACGGTTCCGGGATTCCGCTCATCGTCGACAACACCGTCGCCACCCCGTATCTCATCCAGCCGTTCGCGCACGGCGCGGACATCGTCGTGCACTCGGCGACGAAGTATCTGGGCGGGCACGGCGCGGCCATCGCGGGCGTGATCGTCGACGGCGGCACCTTCGATTGGCGCAGTGGACGTTTCGCCGGCTTCACCGAGCCCGACCCGAGCTACCACGGAGTGGTCTACGCCGATCTCGGCGCGCCCGCCTACGCGCTCAAGGCGCGGGTGCAACTGCTGCGTGATCTGGGTTCGGCGATCTCGCCGTTCAACGCCTTCCTCATCAGCCAGGGCCTGGAGACCCTGAGCCTGCGCCTGGAACGGCACGTCGCCAATGCGGGGGCGGTGGCCGAATTCCTCACCGAACGGCCCGAGGTCACGGCCGTCTCCTATGCGGGGCTGCCGTCCTCGCCCTGGTACGAGCGCGGAAAGCAACTGGCGCCCAGGGGAGTCGGCGCCATCATCGGCTTCGAGCTGGCGGGCGGCGTCGATGCGGGCAAGCGCTTCGTCGAAGCTCTCACCCTGCACAGTCACGTCGCCAATATCGGCGATGTCCGCTCCCTCGTCATCCATCCCGCATCCACCACCCACTCCCAGCTGACACCCGAGGAGCAGCTCGCGGCGGGTGTCACCTCGGGCCTGGTCCGCCTGGCCGTCGGCATCGAGGGAATCGACGACATTCTCGCGGACCTCCGCGCTGGCTTCGCCGCCGCGCAGTAGGCCCTCAGAAGCGATCGAGCGGGCGAATCCGCGGGGAGACAGCCGAATTCACCTGCAGGGCGATGATCACGCCGATGCTGAGATAGGTGCTGATCGGGGACAGGGCCACCGCCGCCGCATAGAGGACTTGGACGATTCCGATGCGGCGGCGGATGGCCGTGAGGTCCTCGGGCACGGTGTCCTCGGCCAGCAGGCCGGCGCGGCGGGCGTAGCGCAGCGCGGCGAGCTGAACCAGGCCCAGATACAGCAGGTCGATCCAGTACACCAGCAGGGCCAGGCGCGATTGGGGGAAGGCCGCCAGCAGCGCGGTCGCGAAGGGCACCAGGCAGATTCCGAACAGGAACATCACGTGGATCCACGTCAGTGATCGGTCCGCGCGGGCCATGAGGTTGAGCTGGGTCTGCTGGCCGATCCAGAACATGCCGAGGGTGAGGAAACCGAGCAGGCAGATGAGGAATTGCGGGCCCACATGGGTGAGGGCGTGCCAGACCTGCTCCTCGTCGGAGACCGCGCCGGTGCTCCACAGCGTACGCTCGTGCCACGCCTCACCCGCGGGTACGTGCAGGTCCAGCACCAGCAATGTCATTGCCACCGCGAATATTCCGTCGCTGAGCGCTCCGAGCCGACCTAGATCCTGCGCCGCGATGCGGTGATACCGAGTCATCCACCTGCCCTTCCCCGCCGGACCCTAGCGGATGTCAGAGCGCGGCGCGGTGCTGCTCCCGGGCGAGGAAGTGGGCGGTGGCTTTCGTTGCGTCGTACAGGGATCGGTAGTGGCGGTAGTACGGACCGTAGTCGGCGGTGCTCACCGGGTCGGGCTCGACCGTGGTGATGATCGGATTCCAGGCGGCGGTGCCCAGGCCCAGGGCCTCGGCGGCGAGCAGCGCGTCACCCAGGGCCGCGCCGACGGTGTCGGCCGGAAGTTGTTGCGGCAGACCGGTGATATCGGAGACGATGCGGGTCCACAGGCCACCCTTGGTGCCGCCGCCGACGGCCACCAGGCGGGTGGCGGGGCCCCCGGCGGCGGACATGGCCTCCAGGTTGTGGCGTACCCCGTAACCGATGCCCTCCAGGACCGCGCGATACAGATCGGCACGCTGGTGGGTGACGGTGAGACCGGCGATGAGGCCGCGGGCGTCCGGATCGAACAGGGGTGTGCGTTCACCCGCGAAGTAGGGCAGTACCAGCAGGCCGCGGCTGCCGGGCGGGACATGGACGGCCTCGTCCACGAGTTCGGTGAAATCGCCGCCGGTGAGGGTCCGCAGCCAGTCGGTGATCGCGCCGGAGGTGGCCATGCCCGCGGCGGAAGTGTAAGTGCCGGGCCAGGTTCCGCAGGTGGTCCACAGGCCGGGCTGCGGGTTGGGGTCGGTCAGCACCTGGGTGAGAAACATCGTGGTGCCATACATGATCATGCAGTCGCCGGGGGCTCGGACCCCGGCCCCGGCGGCCTCGGCCCAGGCGTCGATGGTGCCGGTGGTGACCGGTAGCCCGGCGGGCAGACCGGTGACCGCGGCGGCCTCGGCGGTGACCCGGCCGACTATCTCTGTGGGCCAAGCCAATTCGGGTAGTCGGAGCCCCGGTGCGACGGATTCGGCCCAGTCCGTGGCCCAGTCGCGGGCCATCAGGTCGTACATGGGCACGCACTGGCTCGCGGATTGATGGTCCAGGACGTAGCGGCCGGTGAGGCGATGAACCAGGAACGAGCTCGCCATCAACAGCATGCGGGTGTCCCGCCACACCCGCGGCTCGTGGCGGATGAGCCAGCGCAGTTTGGGCCCGACCGCCTGGCTGGTGAGCGGGGAGCCGCACCGTTCCAGCACGGTGAGCGCGCCCAATTCCGCGTTCAGTTCCTCGATTTCGTCGCCCGCGCGGGTGTCGACGCCGTAGAGGATGGCGGGGCGCAGCGGACAGCCCGCGGCGTCGGCGGGCAGCAGGCAGGGCCCGATGCCGCTCACCGCGAGCGCGTCGATCGGTGCGCCGTCGGCGGCCGCCACCAGCTCCCGGGCCAGGGCCGTGAAGTCGGCCCACCACACCGTCTCCGCGTCGTGCTCCACCCAGCCCGGGCGCGGCGTCGAAACCCGGTGCGGTCGTTCGGCTCTGCGCGCGACCGTGCCCGCGTGGTCGACCAGGACGCCCTTGGATCCGGAGGTGCCGATGTCGATGCCGAGGAGCATGTCAGCTCGCCCGGCTGAATTCGTCCAGGGTGACGTCCAGCAGTTCGCAGGCCGCGCGCACGGTGGCCCGATGGTCACCCGGCACGGCGTGAATGTGGTTGGCGCCGAAGCGGGACAGGAACTCCCCGGCGTCGGCGTCCAGGCGGGCGAAGGCGTGCGGCCACTCCCGGGTGGACTGCTTCATGAGCGATTCGTTGGTGTCCGGGTCGTAGGTCTCGAACTCGCCGAGCATCGATTGCATGCGGTAGGCGCCGTTGCGGCGGGTGAGCCGGGCGAGGGTCATCTGCCCGGGCGCGGCCAGGTGATGCACCGACGCGCCGCCGGCCGGGAAGAAGAACACCTCCGGATACAGGTGTACGCGGGCCAGGTTCTCGGCCGGATCGTCGCTGCGCGCCGCGTACCAGGTGGCGTGCTGGCCGGAATTGCACAGATCCCAGATGTCGCGGTCGGCGTGATAGTGCCGGACATCGGCGAAAAGCACCGGGGTGCCCGCGATCTGCTTGAGCAGTTGCATGGTGAGCGCCCCGTCCATGTCCGCCTCGGTGGCGCACACGTGCGGCTGTTTGGGCCCGTTCCAGTCGTAAGGGTCGTTGAGGAAGGCCTCGGTGATGTCCATGGTGGCGAAGTACTGGGTCAGCTCCGGCTGTCCCTTGATGCCGGAGAAGTCCAGCCGCCATTCCGCGATCAGGTCCCGCACGGCCAGGTAGGAGCGCAGCTGCCGTTCCAGCAGGTCCGGCGTCAGCTTGACGCCGTCGTAATGGACGCCGGCGGTGGTGCGCTCCAGCCATTCCCGGGCCGCTCGCGCCTCGCCGGCGTCGGCGAGTTCGGCGCGGCGCACGATCTCCCACTGGTCGATCTCCTCGACATCGATGCCGAAGATCCGCTGCCACTGATCGGTATTGGCGACCGCGGTGTTCATGCCCATCGGCCGCCCGCCGAAGCGCCCGAAGGTGCTGCCGCGCAGGCTCGCCACCGCCGCCGCGGCCCGGGCGCGTTCCCCGATGGCCGCGATCAGCTCCGGATCGGCGGGGTCGCCCCACAGCCGGGCGTGGGCGCGGCCGATCTGATCGAGCGCGCCGCCCGCCGCCAGCATGCCCACCATGCCCGGCTGCACCGGATCGATATTGGACAGCAACAGCAGCGGCCCACGCAGCGCGCCCGCGGCCAGCATGGTGAAGTGCGGGAACGCCCACACCGCGTAGTGCAGCACGGTGAGATCCACCCCGGCCGCCTCCACCTGCCGGGCTACCGCGACCGCCTGGTCATTGGCGCCGACGGGCTGGACACCGCGAATCACGCTGTGTCCGGCCTCGGTCAGCTCGGCGACGAGCCGGTCCTCCGCGGTCCGGATGAATCCGACGATGCCGCCGTGCACATAGTCACGGCCGTCAGAAAGACTGATCACGCCGATTCGGGCCATACTGCCTGCCTCCCCGTACTGGGTGGACGCTCGACTCCGTTCAGAATCCCAGTTCAGACCGCACGCCACGCCCGAAATCGGATTTTCCGGATCCTTCCCGGCGCGCTGCCTCAGCCCGGGAAGCGCAAGCGGGCCAGCGCTACTCCGCCCTGACCCCAGCCGGCGTGGGTGATCCAGAGGGCGTCCTGGTAGGTGATCACCTCGGCGGCGTGGGCGGGGATGCGGCCCACGCGGCCGGACGTGTCGAAGTGGAAGGGATTGTCGCCGCGGAAGATCTCGGTGCCGACGTAGCCGGGGCGCGGACCGATCAGCAGATACCAGGAACCGGCGTGGCGGAGCACGAACGGGGATTCGGTATTGCCCCCACCGGTGCCGGTGGCCGGGTCCGTGTAGGCGATGCGGCGCTCGCTCCAGTGCAGCAGATCCGGGCTGGTGCGGTAGGCGACGACGTGATTGCCGCCGACGGGGGTACTGGTGGCGCAGTAGTACATGACCCACTCGTCGTGGACGCGCAGCACCATGGGGTCGCGGGCGTCGTAGCCGTCGCGGAACACCGGGCCGCCGGGATGCCGGGTCCAGTGGAACAGGTCGGCGGAGGTGGCCAGGCCCATACCCGTTGCGGTGCGGTCGGTTCCGCCGCCGTCGTAGAACATGAGGTAGGCGTGGCCGTCGCGCACCACGAACGGAGCCCACAGGTGGGTCTCGCCGCGCTCGCGGTCCACGGTCAGCGCGGCGGGGTGTCTGGTCCACGGGCCGTGCGGGTGCTCGGCGGTGGCGTGCGCGAACTCGGTCTCGTCGAAGGGGTCCGCGGGCTCGGGGTGGGTGATGCCGAACAGGTGCCAGCGCCCGCCCGCGTCCTGGATCAGGGTGTGATCGTTGATGTACCAGCGCCGATCCGGTTCGCTCGGGTCATAGATGTGCCGGAACTCCCCCGCCGTCACCGCGCCCATGCCCGTCCCCCATCCAGGACCTGAACAGTCCCAGTCCGTCTTCGACGATGAAGTCATGCCGGTACTCTCGCTGCGAACCCTGAACCGTACCTCCGCGCCGCCGCCGCGGGCCTCGACATCTGCGAATTCACCTCGGCCGGAACGGAATTGCTGACCGGTGCCACCATGTCCCGGCGCGACCTCGGCAAGCGGCCGGCCGAACGCTCCCCGGCCGCGCGCCCCGCGCCCCGGTCCACGCGCTCGGCGTCATCCACCCGCTGATGCACGCCGCATCGCCGGAATCGCCTCCGGTGGCGTCCCCGTGTACCTGGTCGACGGGTTTGTCCACGACCGCTGGGACCTGGACGGCTCCACGATCCGGGCACCCCTGGCATCCTCGCTCGGACGCCGACGAGGCGGCAGTAGGAGCGGTAGCCGGCCGCCTCCTGCCCCTGCTCATCACCGAAGCAGGCAAGATCATCCTTGCAGGACGCTGATCAGCCTGTTCAGCGCGCCTTCCTGGCGGCGCGGAGGAAGTCTCTGTTCAGGCGGCCGATGACGTCCTGAGGGATTTCCTTGGGGCAGGCGAGGGTGCATTCGCCGGTGTTGGTGCAGCCGCCGAAGCCGGCGTCGTCGTGGGCTTCGAGCATGCCGAGGACGCGAGAGTCACGTTCGGGCTGTCCCTGGGGCAACAGGCCGAGGTGGGCGACCTTGGCGGCGGTGAAGAGCATGGCGGAGCCGTTGGGGCAGGCGGCGACGCAGGCGCCGCAGCCGATGCATTCGGCGGCCTGGAAGGCCAGATCGGCGTCGGGTTTCGGCACGGGGATGGCGTGTGCCTCGGGGGCGGCGCCGGTGGGAGCGGTGATGTAGCCGCCCGCCCGGATGATGCCGTCGAAGGCCGAGCGGTCGACCACGAGGTCCTTGATGACCGGAAAAGCCTTGGCCCGCCACGGTTCCACGGTGATGGTGTCGCCGTCGGAGAACTTCCGCATGTGCAGCTGACAGGTGGTGGTGGCCTGCTCCGGGCCGTGCGGGGTGCCGTCGATGACCAGTGAGCAGGCGCCGCAGATGCCTTCGCGGCAGTCGTGGTCGAAGGCGATCGGCTCCTCGCCGATATCGGTGAGCCGCTCGTTGAGGACGTCGAGCATTTCCAGGAACGACGCGTCGGGCGAGACCTCCACGCCGTAGTCGGCCATCGCGCCCTTCTCCCGGCTGCTCGGCTGCCGCCAGATGCGCAGTGTCAGTTTCACTGTCGATTCCCTCTCACTTGTAGGACCGAGTGCTGGGCTGGACGTACTCGTAGCTCAGCGTTTCCCGGTGCAGCGTCGGTGGCTCGCCGTCGTTCCATTCCCACGCGGCGACATAGGAGAAGTGCTCGTCGTCGCGCCGGGCTTCACCGTCCTCGGTCTGCGACTCGGCGCGGAAGTGGCCGCCGGCGGATTCGGTGCGGTGCAGGGCGTCGATCACCATGAGTTCGGCCAGTTCGAGGAAGTCGGCCACCCGGCCCGCCCGCTCCAGCGACTGGTTTAGGTCGTCGCCGGAGCCGGGCACGTTCACCCGCGCCCAGAACTCCGCACGCAGTGCGGGAATCAGGGCCAGCGCCTTGCGCAGTCCCGCCTCGGTCCGTTCCATCCCGCAGTACTCCCACATGAGGTGGCCGAGCTCGCGGTGGAAGGAGTCGACGGTCCGGTCGCCCTTGATCGACAGGAGCCGGTCGATCCCGGCGGTGACCCGGGCCTCGGCCGCGGCGATCGCGTCGGCCGGAACCTCCCCGACCGGCCCGCGGGCCAGATAGTCGCCGAGGGTGGCGGGCAGGACGAAGTACCCGTCGGCCAGGCCCTGCATGAGCGCCGAGGCCCCGAGCCGGTTGGCGCCATGATCGGAGAAATTGGCCTCGCCGATCACGAACAGCCCCGGAATCGTGGACTGCAGGTCGTAATCCACCCACAGCCCGCCCATGGTGTAGTGCACGGCCGGGTAGATGCGCATGGGCCGCTCGTACGGATTCTCGCCCGTGATCCGCTCGTACATCGTGAAGAGATTGCCGTACTTGGCTTCCACCGCGTCCGCGCCGAGTCGCCGGATCGCGTCCGCGAAGTCGAGGTACACGCCGAGCCCGCCGGGCCCGACGCCGCGCCCCTCGTCGCAGACGTTCTTGGCCGCGCGGGAGGCGATGTCGCGCGGGACCAGGTTGCCGAACGCCGGGTAGATGCGCTCGAGGTAGTAATCCCGCTCGTCCTCGGGAATGTCGGCGGGATCGCGGTGGTCGCCGACGTTTTTCGGCACCCACACGCGACCGTCGTTGCGCAGCGACTCCGACATCAGCGTCAGCTTCGACTGGTGCTCGCCGGACACCGGGATGCAGGTCGGATGAATCTGGGTGAAGCAAGGATTGGCGAAGTACGCGCCGTGCTTGTGCGCCCGCCAGGAGGCGGTGACATTCGAGCCCATGGCATTGGTCGACAGGAAGTAGACATTGCCGTACCCGCCGGAGGCCAGCACCACGGCGTCGGCCGTGTAGGACTTGATCGCCCCCGTGACCAGGTCGCGCACGACCACCCCCCGCGCCACCCCGTCGACCATGATCAGGTCCAGCATCTCGTGCCGCGCATGCAGTTCCACGGTTCCCGCCTCGACCTGACGCAGCAGCGCCTGGTACGCGCCCAACAGCAACTGCTGTCCCGTCTGCCCGCGGGCGTAGAACGTGCGCGAGACCTGCGCGCCGCCGAACGAGCGGTTGTCGAGCAGCCCGCCGTACTCCCGTGCGAACGGAACACCCTGTGCCACACACTGATCGATGATCTGTGTGGAGATCTCCGCCAGTCGGTGCACATTCGACTCGCGGGACCGGTAGTCGCCGCCCTTGACGGTGTCGTAGAACAGCCGGTGCACGCTGTCACCGTCATTGCGGTAGTTCTTGGCGGCGTTGATCCCGCCTTGCGCCGCGATCGAATGCGCCCGGCGCGGGGAGTCCTGGAAGCAGAACTGGATGACGCGATAGCCCTGCTCCCCCAGCGTGGCCCCGGCCGAGCCGCCGGCCAGCCCGGTGCCGATGACGATGACCGTCTTCTTGCGCTTGTTCGCGGGATTGACCAGCTTGGCCTCGAACTTGCGGGTGGTCCAGCGGTCGGCGATCGGCCCGGCCGGCGCCCGGGTGTCGGCGATCGGTTCACCGGTGCGGAAAAGATTGTCGTTCATGGCTATTCCACCCATCCGAGAGTGACGGCGATCGGGACGGCCAGGAAGCCGGCGACCAGCAGGGCCGAGACGGCGGCCGCGAGCAGGTCGTACCCGCGTGCGCCGCGCCCACCGGTCAAGCCCAGAGTCTGTGCGGCACTGCGAATGCCGTGCCGCAGGTGCAGGCCCACCAGGATCACGGCGACGACGCAGAAGAGCGTGACGTACCAGTGCGACGGCGCGAAGTCGGCGACCACCTTGGCGTAGGGAGTCGCGTTGCCGCCCTGCGGATTCACCGCACCGAAGGTCAGATCCAGCAGATGCCAGACGAGATACAGCGCGATGATGACGCCGCCCCACCGCATGGTGTGCACGGCATAGCCGTTCGCGTGCGATTTCTTCTTCGCCGCGTACCCGACCGGTCTGGCCCGGCGCGCGGTGCGGGCCAGCGAGATCGCCGACCACATGTGCAGGATCACGGCCACGCCGAGCACGACCTCCGTGGCCGTCAGCAGTCCCCGATGCGGAATCGCGGGCGCGCCGACCGTGCGCAGCCACTCGGCATAGTGATCGAACTCGGACGCACCCAGAAAGACTTTGAGGTTCCCGGCCATGTGGGCGATGAGGAACAGCACGAGGATGCCCCCGGTCACCGCCATCACGGCCTTCTTACCCACCGTCGTGCGGTAGAGCTCAGGTATTGCGACAGCCATGAGCGGAACGTACGTCCGGCCCGCGCGGCCGGTCCAAGTCCGCGCCGATCTGGTGTCCATGACCGTGGTCTATGGACCGAGCTGCGACCGGGATTACTACTGCGGGTAGTGAATTCGGGGCGTGAACGATGTCACACGATGACGACGCGCTCGATGTGACTATCGCCTCGGAATCGAATTACCGCGGTTCATAGTCCTAGGCTATCGACTGTGCAGTTGCAGCAGTTGTCGTACTTTCTGGCCGTGGCGCAGGCAAAGCACTTCACCCGGGCCGCCGACGCGCTCGGCGTCGCCCAGCCCTCACTGTCCAAGCAGATCCGGGTGCTGGAGACCGAACTCGGCGCGGAGCTGTTCAGCCGGGCGCGCGGCAATATCACCCTGACCGCGGCCGGTGAGGCACTGCTCCCGCTGGCCAATCGGATTCTCGCCGATGTGGACACCGCACGGCTCGAGGTGCAGGAGCTGGCGGGACTGCGCCGCGGCCGGGTCCGGCTCGGGGCGACGCCCTCGCTGTGTTCCGGACTGCTGGCCGACGCCCTGCGCCGCTACCACGACGCGTACCCGGGGATCCGGCTGCTGGTGGAGGAGAGCGGCTCGCGCGACCTGGTGCGCCAATTGACCAGGGGCGAACTGGATCTGGCCGTGGTGATCCTGCCGCTGGCCGAGGACACCCCGCTGGCCACCACTCCGATCCTCCGCGAGGACCTGGTGGTCGCCGCCCGGATCGGCGACACGGCGCTGCCGAATCGCCCGCGGCTGCGCGTCACCGATCTGCGGGACCGGCCGCTGGTGATGTTCCGGCAGGGCTATGACCTGCGCGAGGCGACGATCGGCGCGTGCCGGCAGGCCGGGTTCGAACCGCGGTTCGCCGTCGAGGGCGGCGAGATGGACGCCGTCCTGCGGTTCGTGGAGGTCGGCCTCGGGGTGGCGGTGGTCCCGAGCACGGTGCTGGCCGGACGGCCTGGGCTGCAAGGGATTCCGCTCTCGGGCGACGGCGCGGCGCACGGTCTGCACCGTACCGTCGCGCTCGCTCATCGCAAGGATGTCGCCCCGACGCATGCCGCCGGGGCGTTCCGCGCCACGCTGGAGGGTTTCCTCCGCGAGGCGGCGACCGATGACAGCCTGCCGGCCGGCGTCGAGTCGCTGGTGCCGGGCTAGCCGACCAGGGTGTCCCGCAGTCGCTGCAGCTCGGAGTCCGAAAGACCCTGGGCGAGCAGCCATGTCGCGGCCCCGCCGTGGTCGGCGTGCAGGTTCCCCAGGAAGCCGAGCATGACCTCCGGGGAGACGGCGAGAATGCCGGTGTTGGTCTGCGGCAGGCCCTCGTAGGACGGCAGGGCGTCGAGCCGGTCGCGGACCTGCTGGATGCGCTCGTTGGTGAGGGCGTAATCGTGGGCGATCGCCTCCGCGGGCACCCCGACCGCGTCGAGCAAGATCGCGGCCAGCACGCCGGTGCGGTCTTTGCCCGCGGCGCAATGGAACAGCAGCGACTGTCGTTCCGGATCGATGATGAGGCGCACCGCCGCCACGATGTGCTCACCGCTGCCACCGAGCAGCTGACCGTAGAGCTCGGTCAGGTCCACGCGGGTCTTGTCGGGAACCAGATCCCTTGCGGCCAGCGAGGATCGGGGCGACTTGCGGATCGGCAGGCCGGCGATCCGCACGCCGGGAGCGTCGCCGATCAGGCCATAGCCCTCCCGCTCCACCTCGTCGGGCAGGCGCAGGTCGATCACCGTGCGCAGGCCCAGCTGCTCGGTCAGCAGCGACAGGTCGTCGCGGGTGGCCTGCTGCAGCGTGGACGAGCGCAGGACGATGCCGAAACGGGTGGTGCCACCGCCGGCCACCGGGAGCCCGCCCAGGTCGCGCACATTGTCGATCTGGGCGAAGTCGATCCAGCGGGCGGGCACGGAATCAGTGGGCACGGCCGGCCGCCGCCTCTTCCGCGCGGGTCAGTCCGCACAGGCCGATCAGGTCTTCGTGCAGCTCGAACCAGACGGTGTGATAGCTGTCCATGATGGGCCGGGCCACATAGGTGTGGTCGCCCTCGCCGATGCGCTCGACAGCGCGGTCGAGACGGTCCAGGTAGCGGTCCAGGCGCGGAGCCAGCTCGCCCAGGCGGCCGATGAGCGAGCGCAGTCGCTGGTGGGTGTCGCTGAGCCGGCCCAGCACCGAGGCGTCGTATTCGGCGTCGGCGTGGTCGTTGACGGTGGCCGGGTCCTTCATCTGCCAGTCGGTGATGATGACCTTGAGGTCGGCGTTGAAGACGCAGAACTCGTCGTAGGCGGCGGTAATGGCGGCAGCGTCGACGGTCTCGCGCTCCTCGGCCAGCAGCTGCTCCAGGCGCGGACGGCCCTCGGGAGTGATGCGGAAACCGGCCGGGGTGGTGACGCAGTAGCCCGCGGTCACCAAATCCGCACAGCAGGAGGCGATCTCGGCAACGTCGGCGAACAGGCTGGCGGCCAGATTGTCGGCATTCACCCGGCCCTTGATGCCGACGAGCCGCAGCACGGCCAGCTCGGTGACGGGAGCGTTCACGGAATCCTCTTCCTGCTCGGCGTTCTCGGATGTGGCAGCACGGGTTTCGAGCCGCTCGGCCAGCT
The DNA here is from genome assembly GCF_000308655.1 of Nocardia niigatensis NBRC 100131. Taxonomy (GTDB): domain Bacteria; phylum Actinomycetota; class Actinomycetes; order Mycobacteriales; family Mycobacteriaceae; genus Nocardia; species Nocardia niigatensis. The sequence goes on from NZ_BAGC01000043.1 coordinate 235,023, forward strand.
GCTCGCCGTCCACGCCCGCCCACTGGGCGAGCTGACGGACATCGTCGAGGACGGCCTGCTCGACCGGCTTGGCGACGACCTCGCCCGGCAGCACCAGACCGGCGCCACCGTCGACGGTGACCGACTTGCCGGTCAGCGCGGCGACCACGCCCGGACCGCAGCCGACCACGCACGGACGGCCCAGTTCCCGGCTGACCAGCGCGGCATGCGAGGTGGTGCCGCCCAGTTCGGTGACGATGGCGCGCGCGGCGATCATGCCGTGCAAATCGTCGGGGCTGGTGGTGGGGCGCACCAGGATGACGTCCTCGCCGGCCTCGGCACGCGCCTCGGCCTCGTCGGGATCGGTCACCACGACACCGGAAGCCAGTCCGGGACAGGCGGATTCGCCGCGGGCGAGCGGCTCCTGACCGCCGGTGTCACCGGAGGCCGGGCGCAGCACCTCGCGCACCTGATCGGGGGTCACCCGGTCCAGGCCCTCGTCGGCGCTGATCAGCCCCTCCTCGACCATGGCGACCGCGGCGCGCACCGCGGCCCGCGCCGAACGCTTGGCCGGACGCGACTGCAGCAGCCACAGGGCGCCGGACTCGACGGTGAACTCGATGTCCTGCAGATCACGGCCGTCGCGCTCGAGCAACTGAGCGGCGGCGATCAGGGTCTCGTGCACCGCGGGCTGGGTGGCGGCCAGCTCGTCGAGCGGGCGCGGGGTCAGGCGGCCGGACACCACGTCCTCGCCCTGCCCGCCGACCAGCCACTCGCCGTACACGGGGCCGTCGCCGGTATTGGGGTTACGGCTGAAAAGCACACCGGTGCCAGACAGTTCGTCGAGATTGCCGAACACCATGGCCTGCACGGTGACCGCGGTGCCCAGGGTGTCGAGCACGCCGCGGTTGGCGCGATAGGTCTTGGCGCGCGCGGAATCCCAGGACCGGAACACGGCCTCGATGGCGCCGCGCAGCTGGTCCCACGGGTCGGCCGGGACCACGCCGTCCGCGTCACCGAGCACGGTCTCGCGGTACTGGTGCACGAAGCGCTGACGGGTGTCCTGCGCGTACTCCGGGTTGCGGGTCTCGGCGGCCAGCGCCTGCTGCACCGCGTCGGTCATGCCGAGGTTCAGGACGGTGTCCATCATGCCGGGCATGGAGATGGCCGCGCCCGAACGCACCGACACCAGCAGCGGGCGCTGCGCCGATCCGAAGCGACGGCCGGTGCCGCGCTCGATCATGGCGATGCCGTCGAGCACCTGCGCCCAGATCTCGTCGGCGATCGCACCGCGGCGGGTGTAGTCGGCCCAGCCATCGGTCGTGATCACGAAGGCGGGCGGCACCGGCAGGCCGAGGGCCCGCATGTGGTCGATGCTCCACGCCTTGCCGCCGATCTTCTCCCGCGACAGTCCGCACGCGCCGTCGAGTTCGACAACGGTCGCGCCCGCCGCAAGATCCAATCGCTGCGCAAGCTCCGTTCCGGCCGTCATGTCACTCCTTCGAGGTCCTGGATTCATTCGCACTCCAGCGCTCCGCCGCTGCTCGAGCGGCCTGCCGGGCAATATCCCGTCCCCCCACGGGACCACTACAACGAGCGTGCCGGGTGACCCCCCGCACACCCAAGTCCCATCCCGATCACCGGAACACCCGTCCCGGGCACCCTTGTCCAGCGGAAGCGTCCAAAGGTTCGCGGCGCGGCTCGTTCTGGACCGAGTGGAGCGGAGGAGCGCGAGGAGGGAAGAACGAGAGCTTCAGCGCCGCGAACCTGCCCGGAGCGAAGCGGAGGGCAATCAGACACGGCACGCCCGGTCAGCGGGATGGCACTTCGAAAATGGGCTGGCGGGCGCGGGGGTTGGGGCAGGATGGGCGGATGGATCGGCGGCACTCGGTGGTCAGCTCCGCGGTCGAGCCCGTGACGACCATTCCGGCGCTGGTGGCGGATCGCGCGCGACGGTATCCCGACGCAGTGGCCATTGCCGGACCGGCCGGGCGGATGACGTTCGGTGAGCTCGCCGAGGAGGTCGCCGCGGTGACCCGGGCCGCCATGGCGTCCGGCCTCGAACCCGGTGACCGGGTGGGCATGTGGGCCCCCAACAGCGTGCGCTGGATCGTGACCGCCCTCGGAATGCTCGGCGCGGGTACGACTCTGGTGCCGATCAGCACCCGGCTACGCGGCGCGGAGACCGCGGAAGTCCTGTCCCGCAGCCACGCCAAGGCGGTGTGCACGGTCCAGGAGTTCCTGGGTGCGGATTATCCGGCCATGCTGGCCGAATCCGGCCGTCCCCTACCGGATCTGGAACATCTCATCCTGCTCGACGACGCCCGCGGGGAGAACGCGCCCGGCTGGGACATCAGCTCGTGGGAGGGATTCCTGGCCCCCGGCACCGTGATCGAGCCGCAGTCCGCGGTCGAGCGCGCCGCGCAGGTGGATCCGGAATCGGTGTCCGACATCCTGTTCACCTCCGGCACTACCGGCGCGCCCAAGGGCGTGCTCGCCACGCACCGGCAGACCCTCGAGGTGTTCGCGCAGTGGGCCGACGCGGTGACGCTGCGCCCACGCGATCGGTATCTGCTGGTCAATCCGTTCTCGCACACTTTCGGGTACAAGGCCGGCATCCTGGCCTGCCTGCTGCGCACCGCCACCATGATCCCGATGGAGCGCTTCGACACCGCCCGGGCGCTGCACCTCATCGAGAGCGAGCGGATCACCGTGCTGGCCGGGCCGCCAACGCTTTTCACCGATCTGCTGGCTGCCGATCACGACAATTACATGCTCGGCTCGCTGCGGCTGGCCGGCACGGGCGGGGCGACCGTCCCCACCGAACTGGTGCGGCGCATTCGCGACGATCTGCGCGTCCCCTTCGTGTTCACCGCGTACGGCCTCACCGAATCCATCGGCGTCGTCTCCATCTGCCCGCCCGACGCCCCCACCGAACTGGTCGCGGGCACGGTCGGAAAGCCCTTGTCCGGCAGTGAGATCCGGATCCTCGACCGCGACGGCAAATCGGTGGGACCGGGCGAACCCGGGGAGGTCACCGTCAAGGGCCCGAACGTCATGCTCGGCTACCTCGACGATCCCGAGGCCACCACCGCCGCCATCGACGCGGACGGGTTCCTGCACACCGGCGATGTCGGCACCCTCGACGCGGACGGCTACCTGCGCATCACCGACCGGCTCAAGGACATGTTCATCGTCGGCGGCTTCAACGCCTACCCCGCCGAGATCGAGGGAGTGCTGTTGCAGCACCCGGATATTCGCGAGGTCGCGGTGATCGGCGTCCCGGACGAGCGACTCGGCGAGGTCGGCCGCGCTGTCGTGGTGCCCGCCGCCGGGGCGGCGGCCGATCCGGCCGGACTCATCGAGTGGTCGCGGTCGCGGCTGGCGGGCTACAAGGTGCCGCGGGAGATCGTCTTCGCCGACGACCTCCCGCGCAACGCGGGCGGCAAGGTGCTCAAACAGCAGCTGCGCGACCCGCTCTGATCGGTTCGGCGCGCGCTCAGTTCCCGAGCACCGGGCCGTCGGCCCAGCGATACAGGTGCGCGATCGCCGGCTCCGCGACGTCGAACCAGCGATCCACGTGCGTCCAGTGGTAGGGGTGCAGTAGATAGCCGCCGTTGAGACCGTCGGGATCGGCGAACTCCTGCTCCCAGACGTGCGTCCAGCGGTTATGGCCGGGCACCCGGCTCAGCGACCAGGACCGGATGGCCGGAATGTGCGAGGGCATGGCCATCAGGTCGGCTTCAAAACGCGCCACCGTGTCCGGGGCCGTGCCGTGCCGCAACGTCACCAGCAGGGTGCGTTTGATGCGGCGTGCCGAATCCAGCCGGGCCGACCGGGTGTTGACCGGGGCCAGCGGCACCACGTCGGCGTAGGCGGGCAGTCCCGGCAGGACCGTCGCGGGGGCCGAATCGGCGACCAGATCCCAGACCGCGCCGAGTCCGCCGGTGCTGCCGGGCAGGTCGACGCCGGCCGAGCAGTGCGTGACGCCGGGCGTCGCGGTCGCCGCCGCGGCCTGGGCGGCGAGCCGGTCACCGGCGTCGTCCCCGGCGGGTGGGGCGGTGAGAATCACCCAGCGGCTCATGGGAGTTCCTCCTGTACCGCCAGCACGTGGCGCTCCCGCGTCAGCGCGATCGCGTCGGTGTCCGACCAGAACGCCGAGACGGCGGGATCGGCGGCGTCCGCGCCCCGCATCCCGTAGAACTCGTAGATGCCGGGCAGTTCCCAGATGATCTGCACGGCAACCGAATCCGCGCCGGTGTGCTCGCAAAGCACCTGCGGCGAGCGCAGGCCGCGCGCGGTGGCGCCGGGCAGATACTCGCTGCGCCAGCGGCTCAGCCAGCCCTCGGCGCGGTCGGCGGGCAGAACGACACGATCCATGACACGGACTGGGGTTGCGGGTTTCACAGTTTCGCACGCTGCGGCAGACGGCGCTTCGGCAATCGTGCGGTCAGGGGCGCGGGCGGCAGGCGTGTTCGGCCAACTCACTCTTCCTCGGTCCGTGTCCCGGTGCGGAACGCACCGGGACACGGGAGCCCAGAGAGTGGGGTCAGATCTCCTTGCGCATCTGCGCGGTCAGCGGCTTCATGTAGCCCGAGCCGAGCAGCCGGCGCATGAGGTTCATGGCCTTGGCGTCCTTGCCGATCAGGATGAGCGGCTTGTTCTTCCGGATGCCGTTGACGATGGTCTTGGCGCAGTCCTCGGGGCTGGTCTGAGCCAGGCGGTCGAAGTTGGCGGCCAGGTCGTCGCGGTCGCGGGTGGCGGCAGCCCGTGCCTTCCAGGCGATCTCGGTCTTGATCATGCCGGGGTGGATGCTGGAGACGCCCACGTTGTAGCCGGCGATGATCATCTCCTGGCGCAATGCGTCGCTGATGGCGTGCATGGCGTACTTGGAGGAGCTGTAGCCGCCCTGGCTGGGGCAGGCCACCAGGCCGAACATGCTGGAGACATTGGCGATATGGCCGTCACCGGAGGCGATCACGTGCGGCAGGAAAGCCTTCACGCCGTGCAGGGTGCCCCAGTAGTTGATGCCGAAGATCCACTCCAGATCCTCCCAGGAGACTTCCTCGATATTGGCGGTCAGCGAGACGCCGGCGTTATTGACAACCATATTGACCTTGCCGAAATCGGCCACCACGTCGTCGGCGTGCGCGTAGACGGCGGCGCGGTCGGTCACGTCCAGCTGGTAGGCGCGGGCCTTGGCGCCCTCCTTCTCGCACAGCGCCGCAGTCTCGGCGACATTGTCGAGATTGCGCCCCGACAGCGCCAGCTGCGCTCCGTTGCGGGCCAGCTCGAGGGCCAGGGCCCGGCCGATGCCCGCTCCCGCACCGGTGATCACAGCGACTTTGCCGTGGAAGTCCTTCATGGGTGTTTCCTTGTCTCGCTTCGCGATTACTCTCGCGGGTTTCTCAGGGGCATCCCCTGAGAACCCCGACGAGTCTGGGTGGCCGGAGCCTTACTGGGTGGTGAAGCCGCCGTCGGCGATGAATTCCGCGCCGGTGCTGTAGGAGGAGTCGTCGGAGATGAGGAACAGCACCATGTTGGCGAGTTCCTCCGGGGTGGCCGGGCGCGCGATGGGCTGATTGGCCGCGATATTCGCCGACCGCTCGGAAGCCGCGACCATCTCGGTGGCGACGATGCCCGGGTGCACGGAGTTGACGCGGACATTGTCGGCCGCGAATTCCTGTGCGGCCGTTTTGCTCATGCCGCGCACGGCCCACTTGGAGGCCACGTAGCCGAGGATGTTCGAGTAGCCGATCAGGCCGCCGGTCGAGGAGATGTTCACGATGGAACCGGCCCCGGCCCGGCGCATGGAGCCGATGACGGCCTTCATGCCCAGGAACACGCCGACCTGGTTGACGTCGATCACCTTGCGGTAGTCGGCCTCCGAGAGCTGCTCGATCGGGTCCACGTGCACGATGCCGGCATTGTTGACCAGGCCCGAGATCGGCCCGAAGGCCGCCTCGGTCTGCGCGACCACGTCGTTCCAGGCCGCCTCGTCGGTGACGTCGAGCGGGAGAAACCTTGCGGCGTCACCGATTTCGGTGGCGACAGCCTGCCCGGCCGCGGTGAGCACGTCGGCGATCACGACCTTCGCGCCCTCCGCCGCGAGCTTGCGGGCGAAGGCCGCCCCCATGCCGCGCGCGCCGCCGGTGACGATGACGACCTTCGAATCAACCCGTCCCATGTCAGTTCTCCTGCGCTGCTGCGGATTCCGCGTCGGCCAGGTGGTTGGCCGCGATGTAGCCGAACACCATGGCGGGTCCGATGGTGGCGCCCGCGCCGGCGTAGTCGTTGCCCATGACGGCGGCGGAGTTGTTGCCCGCCGCGTACAGGCCCTGGATGACCTCGCCCTGGTCGTTCAGCACGCGGGCGTGCTCGTCGGTGACCAGGCCGCCCTTGGTGCCCAGGTCGCCCGGCACCATCTCGACCGCGTAGAACGGGCCGCGCTCGAGCGGGGCCAGGGTCGGGTTGGGCTTGACGGTCGGGTCGCCGTAGTAGCGGTCGTAGGCCGAGTCGCCGCGCTGGAAGTCCTCGTCGCGTCCATTGCGCGCGAAGACGTTGAAGCGCTCCACGGTGGCGGCCAGCTTGTTCGCCGGAATGCCCAGCTGGTCGGCCAGCTCGGCCAGGGTGTCGGCCTGCTTGATGATGCCGGCGTCGAAGTACTTCTGGGGCAGCGGCCGCTTGGGGAAGTTGCCCAGGAACAGGTACCGGTCGCGGAATTTCTGGTCGAAGATGAAGTGCGCCGGAATGCTGCCCGGCACCTTCTTCTCCTCCTCGTACATGGTGTGCACGACGTTCACGTACGGCGCGGACTCGTTGACGAAGCGGTCGCCCTTGGCATTGACCACGATCGCGCCGGGCTGCGAGCGTTCGGCGAGCATGAAGAACGGCGGGCCGTCGGGGTTGCGCACGGACGGACCCCACCAGGCGTCGTCCATGAGATCCACTGCGGCACCGGCCTTCTGGCCCGCCACGATGCCCTCGCCGACGTTCTCGGTCGCGCCCACGGTCCAGCCGGTGTTCTGCGGCCCGTCGATGTACTGCTTGCGCATCTCCAGGTTGTGCTCGAAGCCGCCCGCGGCCAGCACCACGCCGCGCCGGGCCTTGATGGTGACCTGCCGGCCCTCGTGCTCGGCGCGGACGCCGACCACCGTGCCGCCTTCGATGACCAGGTCGGTGAGCGGCGTGTTCAGCCACACCGGCACGCCCGCGTCCCGCAGCGACAGCCACAGCCGGGCGGCCAGCGCCTTGCCCAGGCTGAGCGGCTTGGCGCCCTTGATCATATTGAGCGCGGTCTGCGCACCGACCTTCATGGCGGTCTTCTTGCCGGCCCAGGTGCGGGCGATCATGTTCAGGTCGTGGAAGTCCTTGACCGTGATGGCGATGCCCTTGGGCGCGGACATGGTCGGCCGGTTGATCTTGTCCAGATCCGCGCCGAGCAGGCGTCCGTCGATCGGCTTGGGCTCGATGCTGCGGCCCTGCGCCAGACCGCCCGGGAACTCCGGGTGGTAGTCGGAGTAGCCGCGGTCGTAGGCGAACGCCCAGTGCTTGGAGCGAGCCCCGAGGTAGCGGAACATCTCCGGGCCCTGCTCCAGGAAGGCGCGCTGCTTGGCTTCCGGAACCCGGTCGCCGACAACGGCTTTCAGGTAGGTGCGGGCCATCTCCGGGCTGTCCGGCACACCCTCGGCCTGCAGCACCGGGTTGTTCGGCACCCAGATGCCGCCGCCCGAACGCGCGGTGGACCCGCCGAACAGGCTGCTCTTCTCGATCAGGGTGACCGACAGCCCCCGGTAGGCGGCGGTCAGCGCGGCGGTCATGCCCGCCGCACCCGAACCCACCACGACGACGTCGAATTCGAATTCCATGAATCTCGTTCCTTAGTAGCCGCAGCTGGTCAGCATGCCGCCGTCGACGACGAACTCGCCTCCGGTGCAATAGCTCGAGGCATCCGAGGCCAGGAACAACGCCACCTCGGAGACCTCGACCGGCTGACCCCAGCGCGGAATGGGCAATTCGGAGAAGAAGGTGTTGCCGTCCACCCCGGACGCGCCCGCCACGGACGCGGTCATGGGGGTGGCGATGCCGCCGGGATGAATCGAGTTCACCCGGATACCCGAGTGCCCCAGTTCCCGGGCGGCGGACTTGGTGAGACCGCGCAGCGCGAATTTGCTCGCGCTGTAGGCGGAGAGACCGGCCGCACCGACAAAGCCCTCGACCGAGGAGACGTTCACGATGGACCCGCCGCCGGCGCTGGTGAGCACGGGCGCGGCCGTCTTGATGCCGAGGAAAGCGCCCGTGACGTTGATGTTCATGATCAGGTTGAACTCGTCGAGGCTCATGTCCACGATGCGCTGGAACCGCAGGATGCCGGCATTGTTGATCAGCACATCCAGCTTGCCGAACGTGGTGGTGGCCTCGGAAACGACTGCCTGCCAGTCGCTTTCGCTGGTGATGTCGTGGTGCACATAGTGGACGGCGTCGCCCAGCTCGGCGGCCAGGGCCTTGCCCTCGTCGTCCAGCACGTCACCGAACACGACCCGCGCGCCCTCGGCCACGAAGCGGCGCACATGCTCCGCTCCCATGCCCCGGGCGCCCCCGGTCACCAGCGCTACCCTGCCGTCCAGCTGTCCCACCGAATCCGTCCCTTCCTCTGCTCGTCAACCGACGCTAAGTCCGGATGCGGAACCCCGGCACGATGTGGTCCCGGCCACTGAGACAGACCCATGACCTGAGGCTATGGGTGCAGTTGTATTCCGGTTAGGCATAAGCGCCCGGACGGGTGGGAAGGCATCGCGGCAAGGAGCTCCGGATGAAGTTCTCGATGATCTTCGAGGCGCAGATGACCGATCCCACCGCCGCGCACGAGGCCCAGGTGCTGCGCGACTGTGTCGAACAGGCCGTGCTGGCCGACCGGGTCGGCTTCGACGCGGTGTGGGCGGTCGAGCATCACGGGCTCAAGTGGTACGCCCACATGAGCGCGCCGGAGATCTTCCTGACCTGGGTGGCCGCGCAGACCTCGCGGGTCCGCATCGGGCACGGCGTCGTCTGCATGCCGTTCGGATTCAATCATCCGGTTCGCACGGCCGAACGCGCCGCCATGCTCGACGTGCTCTCCGGTGGCCGCCTGAACCTGGGCGCGGGCCGCGGCGCGACCACCGTCGAAACCTCCATGTGCGGAGTCGATCCCGACCGCACCTACCAGGAGGTCGAGGAATCGCTGCGCGTGATCGCGGCCGCCTGGCAGGACCCCGAGGGCGAATTCGAGTACCACGGTGAGCTTCTCGACATCGACCCCCACCATCTGCTGCCACGCCCGGTGCAGCGGCCGCATCCGCCGCTTTTCATGGCGTGCACCAGGAAGGACACGCTGAAGCTGGCCGCCGACTACGGAATCGGCGCGCTGGTCCTGGGTTTCGCGGGCATCGAGGAGATCGCCGAACTGCGCGGCATCTACGACCGGGCCATCGCGGACCGCACCGGCGAGCGGTTCGTCTCCACCGTCGTCAACGATCACTTCGCGGCACTGTGCCCGACCATCGTCCTCGACGACCGGGAGAAGGCGCAGCAGATCGGCGCGCGCGGCCAGCGGTTCTTCGCCCAGTCCATCAAGTACTACTACGGCGCGGGCCCGGTCCCCGACGAGGCCGTCGACCCGGGCGTCGACGAGATCGCCAAGATGCGGCAGGTCGCCGACGAGCACGTCGCCTATCTGCACGAGGCCAGGATCCCGGTGAAGACCGGATCCACCGCCATCTTCAACACCGAGCACGCCTACGGCACCGCCGACGACGCCATCGCCTACGTCGAGCGCCTCCAGCAGGCCGGGGCCGACGAGATCCTGTGCCTGATCCAGATGGGCACCGTCCCCCAGGAAGCGTGCCTGGAAACCATCGGCCAGTGGGGCGAGAAGGTCATCCCCCACTTCCGTGACAAGTAGCCGAACACAAGTAGATGACAGAGAAAGAAGTCGAAATGGCTGATCTGACAGGCAAAGTCGCCCTGATCACCGGCGCCGCGCGCGGCCAGGGCGCCGCCGAGGCGCGACTGTTCGTCGAGCGCGGCGCGAAGGTGGTCATCACCGACGTGCTCGAGACCGAGGGCAAGGAACTCGCCGAATCCCTCGGCGACGCCGCGCGTTTCGCGCGCCACGACGTCACCGACGCCGACAGCTGGGACGCCGCGGTCAAGGTCGCCGTCGACACCTTCGGCAAGCTCGACGTGCTGGTCAACAACGCGGCCATCTACATCATGAAGCCGCTCACCGAGACCACCGCCGAAGAGCTGGAACGCATCCTGAAGGTCAACCTGATCGGCGCCTTCCACGGCATCAAGGCCGTGCTGCCCACCATGACCGCGGCCGGCGGCGGCTCCATCGTGAACATCTCCTCGCAGGCCGGGCTCGAGGGCCTGATGAACCACAGCGCCTACGGCTCCTCCAAGTGGGGCCTGCGCGGCCTGTCCAAGATCGCCGCCCTGGAGCTGGGCCCGGCCCAGATCCGGGTCAACTCGGTGCATCCCGGCCCGATCGCCACTCCGATGGTGCCCTACCTGACCACCGGCCCGGGCAGCTTCCCGACCCTGCCGCTGGAACGCACCGGCCTGCCCGAGGAGGTGGCCGAACTGGTCGCGTTCCTGGCCTCCGACGCCTCCGCCTACATCACCGGCGCCGAGGTGACCGTCGACGGCGGTCTCGCCGCGGGCAAGTTCATCCCGCGGAACATGCAGTAAGACAGCGCGATCCAGGAAGGCCCGCAATGACCCTCTCCCCCGAATGGCAGACCTTCGTCGACGCCGCCACCGCGGTGTTCCCGGCGCTGGGCACCGAGGTGTTCGACGCCGCCGAAGCGCGGGCCTTCCTGGCCACCCGCCCCGCCGCCCCCGTCGAACCGATTCCCGTTGCGGGAGTGGAGGAATGGCTGGTGCCGGGGCCCGTGAACGCGCCGGAGATCCCGGTGCGCCTCTACCGGCCGCTGGACGCCGAACCCGTTCCGGCCGTGGTGGTCTTCTACCACGGCGGCGGATTCGTGCTGTGCGGCCTGGACTCTCACGATCGCTTCTGCCGCACCATGGCCAATGAGGCCGGGGTCATCGTGGTCTCGGTCGACTACCGCCGCGCCCCCGACGCCCGCTTCCCCGCGGCGGCCGACGATGCCTACGCCGTGCTGCGCTGGGTCGCCGACCATGCCGAATCCCTGGGCGGGGATCCCGATCGCGTCGCGGTCGCGGGAGACAGCGCGGGCGGCAACCTCGCCACCGTCGCCGCCCTCACCGCCCGCGACAACGGCGGACCCGATGTCGCCTTCCAACTGCTCATGTACCCGATGCTGGACCCGGCCTGCGATCGCCCGTCGCACACCGACAATGCCGAGGGCTACTTCACCACCGCGGCGCACATCCGGTGGTACTGGTCGCAGTACCTGTTCTCGGACACCGACAAGAACGACCCCTACGCCAACCCCACCATCGCCGACCTGACCGGGCTCCCGCCCGCGCACATCGCCACGGCCGAGTTCGACCCGCTGCGCGACGAGGGCGAGGCGTACGGACAGCGGTTGCGCGAAGCCGGCGTCGAGACCGAAATCCACCGCTGGAACGGCACCGTACACGGGTTCATGTCGATGGCCTTCCACCTTAGAGAAACCCAGCGCGCCAATACGACCGCGTTCACCGCGCTGCGCCGGGCGCTGGCCAGAACACCCGTGGTCCGAACGTTCCCGAGGCCGGGCCCGACCGGTTAGCATCACCTGCGTTCACATATTTGAAACGTCAGGAATTCGCTTGCCGGTCGCACGCCTCCACGCCTCGACGAACACCGCCCGATTCGTCACGGGGACAGCCGCTCTCACCGCGGCCATGACCCTCACAGCGGCCCTGGCAGGATCCGCCGCCGCCGCACCCCAATCCTTCGGCACGCTCGCCCTGTCGCGGCTGAAGAACACCGCGGTCGCCGATCTCGGCGCCAACAAGGTCACCGCCGACGCCGCCGCCATCCGCGACTGCGCCAGCTACGACTGCGAGATCGTGCTCCGCTTCACCGGCGGCTGCGCCGCGATCGCCCAGGGCGCGGACGGCGCCTGGGGCTGGGCCCAGGGAGCGAGCCTCGACGAGGCCGAACAGAGCGCCGTGAACGGGCTCGGCCAGAGCGCTCCCCCGTTCCCCGACCTGGGCAGCGCGCAGCCCCGCGCCGCCCACGTCGTCACCAGCGTCTGCACCGAAAGCGCGCAGTAGCAACGGATTTCGAGGCGCGCCGAGGCTCAGTGCGGGTACTGAGCCTCGTAGGCCGCGCGCTCGGCGGCCCGGCGGGCAGCGCGGGCCGGACTCTCCAGATCCGCCGGGAACCCGTGCTTCACCAGCCGGTGCGCCCGGTTCATCGGCATATAGGCCACGATGTAGAACAGCGCCAGCAGCAGGCCCAGCGCGACCACCGCCAGCCGCAGCCACAGCTCGCCCGGGAGCAGGAACGCCAGCGCGAACAACGGGACCAGCGGCACCAGCTGCCGCACGATGTGCCGCGGCACCGCCCACGATCCGGTCAGATCGTTGCGCACCCACTCGTGCAGCTCCTCGGGCAGCACGCGCCCCCACGAGTAACCGAGCCACTGAACAGGGTTGGGGCGCTTCATTTCCGGTTTCCCTTCTTCGATCCGGCCTGCTCGCCGTCTGCCGTGACCGACCGCCGCGCCGCCGCGTTCACCCGATTGAGGACATCACGCAGCTCCTCGAGATCCGCGAGACTCACCCCCAGCCGCGCCACCACCGCCGGCGGGATGTTCTCCGCCTCGTTGCGCAGTTCCCGCCCGGCCTCGGTCAGATCCACCACCAGGTTGCGTTCGTCGTGGGCGTCACGGCGGCGGGTGATGAGCCCCGCGGTCTCCAGCCGCTTCAGCAGTGGCGAGAGCGTGGGCGAGTCGAGTTGGATGGCCTCACCGATGTCCTTGACCGACATCGGCGCCTCACCCCACAGCGCCAGCATCACCAGATACTGGGGGTGAGTCAGACCCATGGGCTCGAGCAGCGGCCGATACACCGCCAGCACCGCCCGATTGGCCACCGCCAGCGCGAAACACACCTGCCGGTCCAGCCGCAGCGGGTCGTCGACCTCCAACTCCACCTCCACCGCTCAGCCCTCCTCGCTCGTCTTGGTTAGCGCAATAATAGTTAATGCACTAACTGTTAGTCGACGACCGGATGGGTAATAGGGGTCACACCTCGGCCTGCATCGCCTGCCGCATGGTCAGGATCCGGCCGGTGTCCATGTAGTCGCGAAAGAGCGTGACCAGGCCGTTCTGCACGCGAATCACATTGACGGAGCTGCGGACCCAGGCCCGCGACTGCCCGGGGCGGGTGATGTCGATATCAACCTCGGTGATGAAGAGCTCCGGATCGGCGGTCTCGTGAACGACCGGCCGGATGCCGTGCAGCTCCAGGCTCGGCATGCCGGACCACCGGGACGCCAAGTACTCCCGGATCGCCTCCCGCCCTTCGATCCGGGTGGGCTCGCCGGGGATCGGGAACGGGATCTCGAACACGGCCTCCGGATCGAACCGCGCGATGAAGCGCTCGGCATCGCGCGAGGGCAGGCTCTGAAACAGCTGTTCGACAAGGTCACGGGGGGTTTCGACGGAAGTGGACACGACTGCCTCCAAAAACGGAACGTTGGACCCGGTTAATATTCGGGGCGCTCGCCCCGCTTGTCAATGGATGGGTAGGCTGTCGGAGTGACGGATCGACCCCTGCGCGCCGACGCGCGCCGCAATCGCGAGCGGGTGCTGGCCGCCGCCCAGGAAGCCTTTGCCGCCGAAGGACTTTCGGTACCCCTCGACGAGATCGCCCGGCGGGCCGGCGTCGGCGCGGGCACCGTGTACCGCCATTTCCCCACCAAGGAAGCGCTTTTCGAAGCCGCCATCCTGGATCAGGTCGAGAAGATCACCGCCCATGCCCGCGCACTGACCAGCGCCGACGATGCCGGGACGGCCTTCTTCGAATTCCTGGAGAAACTCGTTCTGCAGGGCGGCGTCAAGCGCGACCTCGCGGACGCGCTGCGCGCCAACGGCGGCGAATACCCGCGCACGACCTCACGCGACCTCGAAGCGGCGCTCGGGACGCTGCTCACCCGCGCCCAGCAGGCGGGCGCGGTCCGCCCCGACATCAGCGTCGGCGATCTGCTCACCATGATCAAGGGCATCTTCCTCGCCGCCCACGACACGGGCGCGACCCCGGGACTGCGCGAACGCACCTTCGCCGTCATCGCCGACGGATTGCGCGCGACCCACTGACCCGCCGGGACCCGGTTGGCGAAGTCGGTTCACGACGCCGGGTGGGCCATCTTCCTCCGCCTGCTGCAGGACACGGCCCAGCGGTACGGCCGGAACTTCGCAAAGCGCATTCCACGATCGGGATATGAACGCCGCCGAGAACATTCACGCCGCGCCGGACGGGCGGAGTGGCTGAACGCCCGTGCAGGGACCGTAGGTCATTCCGTCCAGCGGAAAGCGAGTCCCAGTGAAACAGGAACCCGCCAAGAGCGCCCGGGCCGGCGCTGGTAGGAATCACCGGCCTTCAGGCCTGAGCGGACGTCGATTCAAGGACATCGATCACGGAGACCGCCGGATAAATGCGGTGCACCCGGATGGGAAGTGGACCTACCGTGGACGGCAGTCAACAGGAAGGAAAGTCCCATGTTTCCCGTCGAGCTGCGCGGTACTCGGGCGCAGACACTCATGTGGGCCCACGAGCACGAGGTCGAACCGGCCGCGCTGCAGCAGCTGCGCAATATCGCGCAACTGGAATGGGTGTACGGGGTGCGGGTCATGCCGGACGTGCATCTGGGCAAGGGGGCGACGGTCGGCTCGGTCATCGCCATGAAGGACGCGGTCGCGCCCGCGGCGGTCGGCGTGGACATCGGCTGCGGGATGGAGGCCGTGCTCACCTCGCTGACCGCGGCCGACCTGCCCGACAACCTGCACTCGCTGCGGTCGCGGATCGAGGCGGCGGTGCCGGTCGGCTTCGCGGCGCACGACGACCCGGTCAATGTGAACCGGTTGAACGCGCAGGTCTTCGGGCAGCGTGCCGCGGGCACCACGCTGCGGGCGGGGTGGGAGCGCTTCTGGAAGGGCTTCGATGCGCTGGATTCGGGCGTGCACGCGCGGGAGTCCAAGGCGCACAAGCAGATGGGCACCCTGGGCGGCGGCAACCACTTCGTAGAGGTCTGCCTCGACACCGAGCAGCGCGTGTGGATCCTGCTGCACTCCGGAAGCCGCAATATCGGCAAGGAACTCGCCGAGCGGCACATGGCCGTGGCTCGCACACTGCCGCACAATGTGGATCTGCCGGACCGCGACCTGGCGGTATTCCTTTCCGGGACACCGGAAATGGACGCTTACCGACGCGACCTGACCTGGGCGCAGGAGTACGCGGCGCGCAACCGGGCCGTCATGCTCGCCCTGGTCTGCAAGGCCGTGCGCGACGAATTCGACGGTCAGGACCTGCGATTCGACGAACCCATCTCGTGCCACCACAACTACGTGGCCGAGGAGGTCATCGACGGGATGCCTATGCTGGTCACCCGCAAGGGCGCGGTGCGCGCCGGCGCGGGCGATCTGGCGCTGATCCCGGGATCGATGGGCACCCGCTCGTATGTGGTGCGGGGCAAGGGAAATCCGGCCTCGTTCCAGTCCGCGTCACACGGCGCGGGACGCCGGATGAGCCGCAATGCGGCCAAGCGGCAGTTCACCGTGGCCGACCTGGTCGCGCAGACCGAGGGCGTGGAGTCCCGCAAGGACGCCGGGGTGATCGACGAGATCCCCGCGGCCTACAAGGACATCGACCAGGTCATCGCGGCCCAGTCGGACCTGGTCGATATCGTCGCCACGCTGCGGCAGGTGCTGTGTGTGAAGGGGTGAGCCGGTCAGCGGCGACGGAAGGTCGCCGCCGCACCCGCACCCACCAGCAGGATGCCCACGATGAGCGGGAATCCCGTTTGCAGCCACTGGAACAGCGCGATGTGCATGTCGTCGGACACCGGCAGATCGCCGATCAGGCGGAAGGTGTCGTCCGGGAAGATGAAATGGATGATCCCGGGCAGCACCCCCCACACCAGACCGGCGATGATGGTGCCCGCCGGCGAGTAGGCGGCCAGGGCCGCCACCAGCAGGAACACTACCGCCGCCGCGAGAATCTCGAAGGTGGAGCCGACCCGGTCGGCGAAGTCGCCGAGGATCGTCCACTGCCTGGTCCCGGCCGCGCCGCGAGCGGCGAGGGCAATGCCGACGGGGGTCAGGATCAACCCCATCAGCGCGCCGGACACCGTCCGCGAAACACCGCCACTACTGCGAAACTCTGCTCCCGGCGGAGACCACCCCGCGGGCGACGGAAACTTCTCCGGCATCTGCGTCTCCCTGCGCACCCCCGGACGCCCTTCGTGCCCGGAACCCTATTGTGCGTCCGGGCACGGGATTCCGCGCGATCTTGACCGGTCCGCAATCAAGGCGCTGTTCAGCAGTGTTTTACAGGGCGAAAGCGTGTCCGGTTGGGAGTATTTGCACGATTGGCTCCGGGGCGAGATCGGCTGCGGCGGCACGGAAGTGCTCGGCGGCCTCCCGGTCCCCCTTGGTCATGACGCGGTCACCCAGGGGGCCGCTGGAGAAGGCGTAGTGGATCGGGACGGCCACGCGCGGGCGCAGGGTCCGGGTCAGATCGGCGGCCTCGACCGCGTCCATCACCACCTGCTTGTTCAGGGCCGGGCGGATACGCAGGCCGTTGACCGGGAGCAGGGCCAGATCCAATTCCGGGAAGCGCCGGGCGATTTCGTCCAGTTCGGCGATGCGCAGGGTGTCCGCGCCGAAGAAGACACTGTGACCGTCGGCGCGCAGCACGAACGTCAACTCCGGAATACCGTGGCTTGCCGGGGCGGCCGTGACCTCGACCGGGCCGAGATGGGTGCGCTGCCAGGGCGCGAGCTCGAAGATCTCGACGGCCAGGAAGCGCTGTCCCTGCGCGCCGTCGCCCGCGCCGCCGGAGTCGCCCCGCAGAGCGTCTACCTGCAATTCGCCGACAAACGGGAGCTGCTGACGGCCGTGTACCGCTCCGCTTCGGCGAGCTCCGCGAGGCGCTGCTGACAGCCCTCGCCCCGCTCCCCGAAACGGCGGCCGCCGAACGCCTTTCGGCCCTGTGTCATGCCTTCGTCGACTACGGCATCGCCAATCCCGGCCACTATCGTGTGCTCTTCGGCACCGCCGGAACTCCGGGGTGGGAGCCCACCGCGGGGCAGCTCCCGGGCCTGCCGACCGCCCAACTCCTCGTCGACACCGCGGCCGCCGCCGGGAGCCCGGACCCCGAGGCGACCGCTCAATGTCTCTGGGCGGGCATGCACGGCCTCATCACCCTCCGCCAGGACCGCCCCAGCTTCCCCTGGCTCCCCCTCGACCGCCTGGTCGACACCCTGGTCGACGCCCACCTGGCCGCCGGGCGCTGATCGGGGCCCGACCCGGCGACAACGCAGGTCGCCCGCGCGGGCGGCGTGCGAGGGGGTGCGAAGTCGGCCGGAAATCCGGGCGGCGGGCAGGTGGTGTCGGTGCGGTGGGGCACGATGGAGCGCGTGACCTCGACCGACCCCGCCACCTCGCCCGGCACCGACCCTTCGGCCCCGGCGGCGACCGGCACGTCCCGGCCGTCACCCGATACCACCGACGTTCACGCGGCGGCCTCGGAGCCGGCTCGCGCGAGCGGCCTGCGGCAGGACGCCGAGTCACTGCTGCGGGAGCTGGCCGGGCCGCGGGCGCGGCTGCGGGAGGATCAGTGGGTCGCGATCGAGGCGCTGGTGGTGCAGCGGCGGCGAGCGCTGGTGGTGCAGCGGACCGGGTGGGGCAAGTCCGCGGTGTACTTCATTTCCGCGAAGCTGCTGCGGGCGCAGGGGCGGGGGCCGACGGTGATCGTGTCGCCGCTGCTGGCCCTGATGCGCAACCAGGTCGCTGCGGCCGAGCGCGCGGGAGTCGTTGCGGCGACGATCAATTCGGGCAATGTCACCGAGTGGGACGAGATCCACGCACGAGTGGCGGCCGGGGATGTCGACGTGCTGCTGGTCAGCCCGGAACGCTTGAACAATCCGGACTTCCGCGATTCGGTACTGCCCAAGCTGGCCGCCGACGCGGGACTCGTGGTGATCGACGAGGCGCACTGCGTATCCGACTGGGGTCACGACTTCCGGCCGGACTACCGGCGCATCCGGACGCTCATCGCCGATCTCGGATCCGCGGTGCCGGTGCTGGCCACCACGGCCACCGCCAATGACCGGGTGGTGACCGATGTGGCGACCCAGATCGGTACGGACACACTGGTATTGCGCGGCAGCCTCGACCGGGAGTCACTGCACCTGTCGGTCGTGCGCATCCCCGACGCGGTCCAGCGCACGGCGTGGCTCAGCCGGCGGCTGCACGAACTGCCCGGCTCCGGCATCGTGTACACGCTCACCGTGGCCGCCGCCCACGATCTCGCCGACGTCCTGAACTCACACGGGCACCACGTCGCCGCCTACACCGGCCAGACCGATCCCACCGAACGCGAGGCGCTCGAGGCGGCGCTGCTGAACAACGAGGTGAAGGCGCTCATCGCCACCTCGGCGCTCGGAATGGGTTTCGACAAACCGGATCTCGGGTTCGTGGTGCACCTGGGCGCGCCCTCCTCTCCCATCTCCTACTACCAGCAGGTGGGCCGCGCCGGTCGCGGCACCGAACGGGCCGAGGTGGTGCTGCTGCCCGGCCACGAGGACCGCCAGATCTGGAGCTACTTCGCGTCCGTGGCCTTCCCGCGCGAGCACATCGTGCGCTCCGTGCTCGCCGCCCTCGACACCGAACGGCCGCTGTCCACCGCCGCCCTGGAACCATTGGTGGAACTCAACCGCTCCCGCCTCGAGATGGTCCTCAAGGTCCTCGATGTGGACGGTGCGGTGCGCCGGGTGCGCGGCGGCTGGCTGGGCACCGGTCAGCCCTGGGCCTACGACACCGAACGCTACGAGCGGCTCAGCGTGGCCCGCGAGACCGAACAGCAGGCCATGATCGACTACGAGTCGACCGCCGAGTGCCGGATGACGTTCCTGCGCAGGCAACTCGACGATCCCGGGCTGGCGCCGGACGCCCGCTGCGGCCGCTGCGACAACTGCACCGGCACCCGCCCGGACACCGCCGTCGACGCCACCGACCTGGCCGAGATCCGCACCCGCCTGGACCGCCCCGGCATCGACCTCGCACCCCGCAAGCAATGGCCCACGGGTCTGGCCAAACTCGGAATCCCCCTGTCCGGCAAGATCTCCGACGGCCCCGAGACCGGCCGCGTGCTGGGCCGCCTCAGCGATCTCGGCTGGGGCCAGCGCCTGCGCCCCCTCCTCGACGGCCCCGACGCCGCGGTCCCCGACGAGGTCTTCCGCGCCTGCACCATCGTGCTGCGCGAATGGAACTGGGCCCAGCGCCCCACCGCCGTGATGGCTCTCGGCTCGGGCCCTCGCCCGACCCTGACCCGCTCGCTGGCCGCCCGCCTCGCCGAGATCGGCCGCCTCCGCGACCTCGGCGTCCTGCACCTACGCCCCGACCTCCCGCCGATCTCGGCCGTCAACTCGGCGCACCGGGTCGCGGCCCTCCACAATGCCTGGGAGACACCCGATCTCAGCACGGTCGCCGGCGAGCGCCGGGAGGCGGAGCGCATCCTGCTGGTCGACGCCCTGACCGACACCGGCTGGACCTTCACCATGGCCGCCCGCACCCTGCGCGCCGCGGGCGCCGCGGCCGTCCTTCCCTTCGCGCTGGCCACCCCGTCCTGAACGCCGCGTTCGGCCGGTAACGCGACTCAGGCGTCCGGCGCGGGCCGGCGGTTCTTGAGGTCGTCGATGGCATCCACGTAGCGGAGCATGAGGCGAGCGAATTCGAGGCGGTCCTGTTCGGACCATGCGGCGGTGATGTATTCGTAGGCGGCCCGCTGCCGGCGGCGGAAGTTGTGCATGAATTCCATGCCCTGCTCGCTCAGCTCCAGGACCGCACGGCGGCCATCCAGCTGGGAGGGAACACGCCGCAGGTAGCCGGCCTTGATGCTGTCGGTGACCATGCGACTGGCCACCGAGGGATCGACGCACATGCCCGCGGCGATGCCGCCGACCGTCATCTCCGACGGATCCTGCCCGGGGACCTGCGGGGCCCCGGGGCAGCCCAGCACCATGCCCAGCAGCAGGGCGCGGGTCGAATCCTTGGTGGTGATGGGGTTTTCGACCTCCTGCAGGACACCGCGCCGGAGCTTGCCGAATGCCGGGCCGATGGCATCGAGCAGCTCGTCGGGGGTGCGGTCGTCCTGCGTCATGGGCACATCGTATCTTGCATGCAATCCGGAACATATGTGTTGACTCGCAAATGTGTGCATGACAGCATGCATTTGTCCATCTGCATGGATTCTCACTCGATCGGAGTTCGCCATGACCGTCCTCGTCACCGGCGCCCGCGGCCAGATCGGCCGCGCCGTCCTCACCACCCTGCACGCCCGGGGCCTGCCCGTCCGCGCGGCCAGCAAGGACCCGTCCGCCCTCGACCTCCCCGCCGGGATCGAGGCCGTCACACTGCGCGGCGACGATCCCGAAAGCCTCACCGCCGCACTGAAAGACGTGCGCCAGGTCTTCCTCTACGCCGACCCCGGCACCGCGGACACCTTCGTGAAGGCCGCCGAGCAGGCCGGAGTCGAGCACGTCGTGCTGCTGTCGTCCTCGGCGGTCGACTCCCCCGACGCCGCCTCCAACCCGATCGGCGCGAGCCATCTGGCCGTCGAAAAGGCGCTCACCGCTTCGACTCTCGCCGCCACCGTCCTGCGACCGGGCGGCTTCGACAGCAATGCCTTCGGCTGGATCGCGGCCGTCGCGGCCGGGCAGCCCATCGAGCACCCCTACCCCGACGCGGCCCTGGCCATGATCCACCCGCGGGACATCGCCGACATCGCCGTCGCCGCCCTCACCGGCCCCGAATTGCGCGGCCGCACAGTCGGTCTCACCGGTCCCGAGGCGATCAGCTTCCGCGCGCAGATCGCCGCGCTCTCGGAGGCCGTCGGCCGCGAGATCCCGATCGTCACCATCACCCCCGAGGAGGCGCGAACCCAGCTGACACAGACCATGCCGCCGTATATCGTCGACGCCCTGCTGACGATCTGGGCGCTCACCACGGAGCAGCCCGAAACCCCGCGCGACACCACCGAGACCCTGCTGGGCGTCCCGGCGCGCACCTTCGCCCAGTGGGCGCGCGAGAACGCGGCCGCCTTCACCACGCCCTGACCCGCGCCACGCCGACGGCGCCGGTCGTCGCGGAAAGCGCTGTCCACCAGGGACGCAGCGCGTAGGCTCAGGCAAATCCCGCAGTCGCCGAACGATCCTGGGGAGTTCATCATGGCGTCCGCACCACCCAAGGCTCCACCCCTGCCGATCCTGCGTGCCATCACCTGGCTCCGCGACGGCCTGTACGCCCTGCATCGACGAATAGTTCCCGGGCACATCGCGCTCCTGGAACTGGCCACGGCCGGATATCTCAGTCAGGCCACCTGCGCAGCGGCCGAGCTGGGCATCGCCGACGCGCTGGCCGAGGGCCCCAGACTGCCGGCCGAGCTCGCAACGGCGGTCGGCGCCGACGAGGACGCGCTACGGCGGCTCATGCGCCTGCTGATCAGTGCGGGCGTGTTCGCGCAGCGCCGCGACGGCGCGTACGAGCTGACCGGCATCTCGCAGGCGCTGCGTTCGGACGCGCCGGTCTCGCTGCGGGATCTGCTCTTGTTCTTCGGCGCCGATCTGCATCGCAAACACTGGACGCACCTCAGCGGCTCGGTCCGGTCCGGCGGATCACTGTGGCCCGAACTGGAAGGCATGGAGTTCTTCGAATTCGCCGAGCAGCACCCCGAGGCCGGGGAAGTCTTCGACCGCGCCATGACCAGCGTCAGCAGTCTGTCCAACGATCCGCTGCAGGCCGCCTTCGACTTCGGCCGGTTCGGCTCGATCGTGGATGTCGGCGGCGGGCGCGGCAGCCTACTCATCGATATCCTGCAGCGCCATCCCTCCATGCGCGGCACCGTCTTCGACCTGCCTCGCGTGCAGAAGGGCCTGGAGGAGGAGTTCCGCCGGCCGGGCCTGACCGGACGGCTGACCTTCGAGCCGGGCAACTTCTTCGACTCGGTTCCCAAGGGCGCTGACGCCTACCTGCTCAAACACATCGTGCACGACTGGTCGGACGCGGATGCCGAACGCATCCTGCGCACCGTCCGCGATGCCATGGACACCGAGGCGCGCCTGCTCATCATCGAAATGGTCCTGCCGCAACACCACCGGCCCCACCCGGGCAAGATCATCGACCTGGAGATGCTGATCCAGACCCCCGGCGGCCGGGAACGCACCCAGACCGAATTCGGAAACCTGCTCTCCCGCAGTGGATTCGTACTCACCGGGGTGACCGCGACCGCCGCCCCCGACTGCGTGATCGAGGCGCACCCCGCCTGGTGAGTGAGACGCCCGCGGGGCGTGTGCGGCACAATCCACACGCCCAGCGCGGGCCTCCCGCCGCCCGGATTCCGTTGTCGCACCAGCGGGTCAGGCGGAGCGGCGGATTCTCGGGCCGACAACCCCTGCGGCCCGATCGGTCCAGCCGTCCGCCATCTGCGCCAGCAGGAACCAGGCGGCGTGTACTTGTTCGTCCGAAACGTTCTCGGCCGTTCGGAGCAGATGCACGGCGCGCACATGGGCAGCCGCCATGGCATCCACCACGGCCCCGAGCGACTCGGCCCGCGCTGCACCCCTCGGCAGCGCCCGGCCAGTCACCCACTCGTCGATGAACGAGACCAGTTGAGCGCGTAGCTCGTCGATCCCGCCCGCGTCGCCGGGCCGCTCCCGCCGCTGCAGGTGCAGTTCGGCCAGCGCCCGGGCCCAGCGGGTGACCGCATGGTCCTCGGGCTGATCACCGATGTGGCCGCAGAACGCGGCCAGCAGTTCATGCCAATCGGGCAGCAGTGGGCGTTCGGCGAACCTCTCCTCGAAAGTCGTGTCACGGCCGCTCGCCCGCCACAGCTGTGTGCTATCAGGTTGCGGCACATACATATACCTACCTCCACGGGCGGTGCGGGCGCACCCGGAGCCGCGGGCGGCCACCGGACCGCGAGCCCGGCGCGGCAAGGGCGGACCGCGCCGGATCCGGGCAACCGCTATCGGCGAAGGGCACATCTCGATGCGGCACCGGGTGCTCCTCCAGCATGAACCCAAGGCGCGTCCCGCCCACTGCCCTTCCCCCGCCCTCCCCCTGCCCCTCACCGGCGCGACCAACCGACCGGTTCGTGCCGTTACTTCGCCTCTCCCCCAAAGCAATTCGCCCGTAACCGGCTTTTCGCCATCGCGTGGCACGCGCGAAACCAGACCTTCACCAGGTCGGTGACATCGGACCCTTCAGGTCCGCGCCTAGACCTTCACCAGATCGTCGGCGTGGACGACCGGACGCTGCATGCTGTCGGGCAGCGCGGTGGTGGAACGGCCCTTCATGGTCTCCAGCTCGTCACTGTCGTACGCGGCCACACCCCGGGCGACGAGCCGGCCGTCGGGCGCGATCAGATCGATTACGTCACCGGCGTAGAAATGCCCCGACACCGCGGTGATGCCCGCCGCCAGCAGCGAGTGACGCCGCTCCGAGACCGCCGCGACAGCGCCCGCGTCCAGATGCACCGCGCCCCGGGCGTCCGCGGCGTGCCGAACCCAGAACTTGCGGGCCGAAAGCCGCACCGGGCGCGCGGCGAACGCGGTGCCCACGGTCGCCCCCGACAGCGCCGCCGCCGCATCCGACGCCGCTGCCAGCAGCACCGGCACACCCGCATCGGCGGCCAGGCGCGCGGCCGACAGCTTGGAGGCCATGCCGCCGGTGCCCAGCGCCCCACCGGATCCGGCGATGACGCCGTCCAGATCGGCGCTGCCGCGCACCTCGGGAATGAAGTTCGCCGAACCCTTGCGGGGATCGCCGTCGTAGAGGCCGTCGACATCCGACAACAGGATCAGGGCATCCGCGCCGACCAGATGGGCCACCAGCGCGGCCAGCCGGTCATTGTCGCCGAACCGAATCTCTTCCGTTGCGACCGTGTCGTTCTCGTTGACCACCGCGATGGCGTGCAGCGAACGCAGGCGGTCGAGCGTGCGCTGGGCATTGCGGTGCGGCTCGCGGCGGCCGAAGTCACCCGCGCTCAACAGCACCTGGCCGACGACCCGATCGTAGCGCGCGAAGGAGGTGCCCCAGGCGTGCGCCAGCGCCAGCTGCCCGACACTCGCGGCGGCCTGCTTGGTGGCGAGATCCCTTGGGCGCTTGGACAATCCGAGCGGCGCCATGCCCGCGCCGATGGCGCCCGAGGACACCACCACCAGATCCGATCCCGCGCGCATGCGGGCCTCGACCGCATCGGCCAGCCGGTCCAGCCGCCCGGTGTCGAGGCCGCCCTCCAGGGAGGTCAGCGCCGACGAGCCGATCTTCACCACGACACTGCGCGCCGACGCGATCGCCTCGCGCGCCGCACTGAGCTCGCCGGGTTCAGCAGGGAGCTCCGTCGTTTCAGTGCCGAACGAACCCACTTGCACCACACCTCAATTCGCCCGCGGCGCCGCAGCGCCGTCGCACCCGAATCCGTCGTTCACCCGCACCGGCCGCCCGCTTCGTCGCGAACGGCCCTGCGGCACTGTATTACTCGTCGTCCTCGGTCACCAGGCCGCGGCGCACGCGCGAGGCGTGCTTGCGCTCGGCGGCGCCGATACGTTCGGTCTGATCCAGCCGCGGGTCCACACCGCGGCGGGTCATCAAGGTCTCCACGCCCGCGGAAATGGAAGGCTCCCAATCGAAGCAGTAATCCGCGATGGTGACCGACGCGCCCGGCTCGGCGCCCAGTTTGACCAGCTCGTCCTCGACACCCAGGCGGGCCAGCCGGTCGGCCAGGTAGCCCACCGCCTCGTCATTGTCGAACTGGGTCTGGTGCACCCACCGCTCGGGCCGCTCGCCGATGACGATGAAGCCGCCCTCGACCTCGGGATCCTGGATAACCCGGAAACCGCTGTCGCCCTTGGCGACCGGACGGATGATCTGCCGCTTCGGCTCCGCCTTCGGATGGGCCTGCCGATACTCGGCGACCATCTCGGCGAGCGCGAAGGTCAACGGCCGCAAGCCTTCCCGGCTCACCGCCGAGATCTTGAACACCGGCCAGCCACGCTTCTCGAACTCCGGCAGCACGAACTCGGCCAGCTCGTCGGCATCCGGGATATCGGCCTTGTTCAGGATGACCACGCGCGGGCGATCCGCCAGATCGCCCAGACCGGCGTCACCCACCAGCGCTGGCTGGTACGCGGCCAGCTCGGCCTCCAGCGCGTCCACATCCGACACCGGGTCACGGCCCGGCTCCAGGGTCGCGCAGTCCACCACATGGGCCAGCACCGCGCACCGCTCCAGATGCCGCAGGAAATCCAGGCCCAGGCCGCGGCCATCGCTCGCGCCCGGGATCAGACCGGGCACATCGGCCACGGTGAAGGTGGTGTCACCCGACTGCACCACACCGAGATTCGGCACCAGCGTGGTGAACGGGTAGTCCGCGATCTTCGGCTTCGCCGCCGACAGCACCGACACCAGCGACGACTTGCCGGCCGACGGGAAGCCCACCAGGCCCACATCCGCCACCGACTTCAGCTCGAGCACCAGATCGCGCTCCTGACCGTCCTCGCCGAGCAGCGCGAAACCGGGCGCCTTGCGCGACTTGGACACCAGCGCGGCATTGCCCAGCCCGCCGCGACCGCCCTGCGCCGCCACGTATGTCGAACCCGCCCCGATCAGGTCGGCCAGAATCTCCCCGTCGGTGCTCATGACGACGGTGCCGTCCGGCACCTTCAGCAGCAGCCCCTCGCCCTGCTTGCCATTGCGGTTACCACCCTCACCGGGTTTGCCGTTGCCGCCCTTGGCATGCGGATGGAAATGGAAATCCAGCAGGGTGTGGACATTCGGGTCGACCTCGAGGATCACATCCCCGCCATTGCCGCCATTGCCGCCGTCCGGGCCACCCAGGGGCATGAACTTCTCACGCCGCACCGAGGCACACCCGTGCCCACCCTTGCCCGCGCGAACGTGCAAAACAACACGGTCGATGAATTTGGACATGCTGTACCTTCTGTCTCCGCCTCGCTCCGACGGGTTCGCGGCCCTATTGGTCTCGTTCTTCCCTCCTCCGCTCCCCCGCTACGTCAGTCCAGAACGAGACGGGCCGCGAACTTCGGGCGGTTGATCCAACCCTGCGAGCTCAACCGCATTGTTGCAAACAGCAAAGCGGGCCAGGGTATTCGTAACCCTGACCCGCTTCGGAAGTGTGTGGAGAGAACTCCGGTGCGCCGGTCAGGCGTTCACCGGCTCCGGAACCACGATGTTGACGGTCTTGCGACCACGCTTGGTGCCGAACTGCACCGCGCCCGCCTCGAGAGCGAACAGCGTGTCGTCGCCGCCACGGCCAACGTTGACGCCGGGGTGGAAGTGCGTGCCGCGCTGGCGAACCAGGATCTCGCCGGCCTTGACGGTCTGACCGCCGAAGCGCTTCACACCGAGCCGCTGGGCATTCGAATCGCGACCGTTGCGCGAGCTGGATGCACCCTTCTTATGTGCCATTTCAGAACTCCTCGTGCCGGGGTGACGAACCCCAAGTCGGATTACTTGATGCCGGTGACCTTCAGGACCGTCAGCTTCTGACGGTGGCCCTGACGCTTGTGGTAGCCGGTCTTGTTCTTGAACTTGTGGATGCGGATCTTCGGGCCCTTGGTCTGTTCGACGACCTCGGCGGACACGGAAACCTTCGCCAGCTTGTCAGCATCGGTGGTCAGCTCGGCGCCGTCAACGACCAGCACCGGCGACAGCGACACCGCAGTGCCCGGCTCACCCTCGATCTTCTCGACCTTCACCAGGTCACCGACCGCGACCTTGTACTGCTTTCCGCCGGTCTTGACGATCGCGTACGTTGCCATCGGTCGGCTGCCCTTCTTTCTCTTCAAGTGCGCGAGGTGCTCGGCACTCTGCTCACACGGCCGGTCGCCCGGTTCGCACCGGAAACCGCCGCAGACTGGTCTGGTGGTTTTCACCGCCGCCTCGGGCCTTTGGTTCTACCGAACCGAACCGGACCCACTCACAGCACTAATCACAACAGAGTGCCGTCGCAGGGGGCAGCGACTGACCAAGACTACAGGACACGGCCGACCCCCTCCAAACTGGGCCGCCACCCACCACCGCAGAGCGTTCGTCACGCCCCGAAAAGGCCGTGGCCCCGCCGGAATTCGGCGGGGCCACGGCCTGCTGATGCGAGGGCTAGTTCTCGCCCTCCGGCGCACCCGCGGGACGGCCCGCGGCCCGGCGACGCGGGCGAGCCCGCGGCGGCACCGCTGCCGGAGCCAGGTCGTCCAGGTTGAAGCCCGGCTTGTCCGACTGATCCGCGCTCGAGAGCACGAACACCGCACCCCGACTGTCCGCGGCCGGAGCCGAGGCCGTGCGGGCCACCCGGCGACGGGCGGGACGACGACCGGACGGAGCGGCATCGGCGACAGCGGTCTGCACACCGGACGCAGCCTGGGCCTCGTCCACCAGCACCGCGGCCTCGGCAGCCGCGGTCGGGCCGTCGACGGCGGCCGACTGGTCGGCGGCCTTCGCGGCGGTGCCATTGCCGACCGGAGCAGGC
This sequence comes from Nocardia niigatensis NBRC 100131, assembly GCF_000308655.1. Taxonomy (GTDB): domain Bacteria; phylum Actinomycetota; class Actinomycetes; order Mycobacteriales; family Mycobacteriaceae; genus Nocardia; species Nocardia niigatensis. The sequence continues at coordinate 262,728 of NZ_BAGC01000043.1, forward strand.
TCGGTCCGGCCGGCCGGCGCGGCGGTCCGGGCCTCGGCCTCGGCCACCGCACGCTCGGCCAGGGCCGTCTCGGCCGCAGCGTTCCCGGCCTCGCGCACGATGACGGACTCGGCGGCCGCGACATCGGCCACACTCGCCGAATCACCCTCGGCCAGCACCGCATTCGCGGCCTCGGCGGCCACGACGCCATCCACGTCCGCGGCGTGCGTGGCTTCCTCGGCCGCGTGCGCGGCCATGGCCATCGCGACCGGGTGCGCGCGCTTGGCCGCGGCCTTCTCGGCCTGCTCCTCGTGCTTCTCGTGCTTGTCGTACTTGTCGACCTTCTCCTCGGCCACCGGCTCGACGGCCGGAGCCTCGGCGGCGGCCGCGTTGCGGTCCTTGCGACGCCGGCGCGAACCCTCACGACGACCCGCGCCGTCACCGCCGTCGCCGGCCGGAGCCGACGCCTCCACCGGGTAGTTGTGCACCAGAATGCCGCGGCCGTGGCAGGTCTCGCAGGTGGTCGAGAACGCCTCGACCAGGCCGGTGCCCAGCTTCTTGCGGGTCATCTGGACCAGGCCCAGCGAGGTGACCTCGGAAACCTGGTGACGGGTGCGGTCCCGGCCCAGCGCCTCGGTCAGGCGGCGCAGCACCAGGTCCCGGTTCGACTCCAGGACCATGTCGATGAAGTCGACGACGATCATGCCGCCGATATCGCGCAGCCGCATCTGGCGCACGATCTCCTCGGCCGCCTCCAGGTTGTTGCGGGTCACGGTCTCTTCGAGATTCGACCCGCCCGACCCGGTGAACTTGCCGGTGTTGACGTCGATGACGGTCATGGCCTCGGTGCGGTCGATCACCAGGGTGCCGCCCGAGGGCAGCCACACCTTGCGGTCGAGCGCCTTGGCCAGCTGCTCGTCGATGCGCAGGCTGCCGAACACGTCGACACCGTTGTTGTCGAAGCGCTCGACCCGGTTCAGCATGTCCGGGGCGACCGTGCGGACATAGTTCTCGACCGTGGTCCAGGCGCGCTCACCCTCGATGACCAGCTTCGAGAAGTCCTCGTTGAACAGGTCGCGGACCACCTTGACCAGCAGGTCCGGCTCTTCGTAGAGGGTCTTCGGCGCGCCGGAGCCGTTCTTGGACTGCGCCTCGATGGTGCGCCAGGTCGCCTGCAGCCGTTCCACGTCGCGGGCCAGCTCGGCCTCGGCGACGCCCTCCGACGCGGTGCGGATGATGACGCCCGCGTCCTGCGGCACGATGTCGCGCAGGATCTCCTTGAGACGCTTGCGCTCGGTGTCGGGCAGCTTGCGGGAGATGCCGGTCGAGGTACCGCCCGGCACGTACACCAGGAAGCGACCGGCCAGGCTGATCTGCGTGGTCAGGCGGGCGCCCTTGTGGCCCACCGGATCCTTCGAGACCTGCACCAGCACGGTGTCACCGGGCCGCAGCGCCTGCTCGATCTTGCGCTCCTTGCCGCCCAGACCGGCGGCCTCCCAGTTCACCTCACCCGCGTACAGCACGCCGTTGCGGCCGCGGCCGATGTCGACGAACGCCGCCTCCATCGAGGGCAGCACGTTCTGCACCTTGCCCAGGTACACATTGCCGACCATCGACGCGGAACCCGTCGAGGTCACGAAGTGCTCGACCAGGATGTTGTCCTCGAGAACCGCGACCTGAGTGGTGGAGGCGGGGTGTTCGGGGAAGTGCTTCTCGCGCACCACCATCACCCGGTCCACCGCTTCGCGGCGGGCCAGGAACTCCGACTCGGTCAGGATGGGCGGACGCCGGCGACCGGCCTCGCGACCATCGCGGCGGCGCTGGCGCTTGGCCTCCAGGCGGGTCGAACCGCTGATGCCCTGCACTTCGTCCAGTTGCGCGGCGGCGCGGCGCTTGCTGCGCGGCTCGCGCTCGTGCACGACGGTGTTCGGCGGATCGTCTTCGGCGGCCTCGGGCTCGTTGTCGTCCCCGCCCTTGCGGCGGCGACGGCGACGGCGGCGACGGCTGCTCGAGCCCTCGGGCACGAACGCGCCCTCGTCGTCCTCCTCGGCGGCGTCGGCGTCCGCGGATTCGGCCGACTCGTCGGCCTCGCCCTCGGGCTGCTCGTCGCCGTCCTCATCGGTCTCGTTGTCGCCGTGCTGCTCTCCGCGACCCCGGCCGCGGCCCCGGCGACCCCGGCGGCGACGCCGCGAGGTGCCCTCACCGCGCTGATCGCGATCCTGGTCGCCGTCCCAGTCACCCTCGTCCTCGGTGTCCTCGGACGCGGCTTCCTCGGCGACGGCCGTGATGGCGGCGGCCTTGGCCTCGAGCTCCTGCTCCTCGGCGGCAGGCGCAGAGGGGTGGAGCCGGTCCTCGGCGCGGGCCTTGCGGCCGGCGCGCTCGGCGCGGCGCTGCCGGCGGGCCTCCTCGGCGGCCGCGGCATCCGGCGCCTGGAACAGCGGCGCGGCGATCATGGCGGGCGGCTGGTACTGGACCGGCTCGTCGATCAGCGGCTCGCGCTGGAACGGGCTGGCGAACAGGGTGGTCTGCGGGGCCGCCTCGGAATCCACGGCGGTCTCGCCGGCCTGCTTCGCGGCCTCGACCTCCTCCGCCGCGAGTTCGTCGGCGGCCCGGTCGTCACCGGCGACGAGGGCCGCCTCGACGGTCGACTCGGCGATCGGTGCGGGGGCGGCGACCGGTTCGGGGGCCTCGACGTCACGCGGGCCGAAGGCGTCGCGGACGGTTTCGGCTACGGTGCGGTCCAGACTCGATTGCGGGCTTCGCGCCTGCGCGCCCATCTCGGTCAGGTGGGCCAGAATTCGTTTGCTGGTGGTGCCCAGCAGCTTCGCCAGTGCGTGCACTCGGATCCGTTCCGGCAATTGTTCGGCAGCCGGGGTGTTCTGAGCGCCCTCCCCTTCACCGTTGCTCTGCGATGCTTCCAGCGGCTCTTGATCGGCCACGAAATCTCCTCGGGGCCCCCGGGCGCGTTCCTCCGAGGAGTGACGCGGCCGACGCGGGGGCACTGTCTTGTTGGCCTCACGCCCGTGGGCGCGAGATCGTAAGTCTTCGCGTCGCGTGGCCCGTTATCACCGGTATCTCGTCGTTCGGGCTAACAGGTCACGTGGCGCCTGGTTGGTTTGGCTCGACTCCGCGTCACGAGCGTTCATCCAGCGTGCCTGCCCGGCGGCCGAGTCTTGGAAGCCGTCGGCGGCAGCGATGATCGTCCGTCGCTCCGCGGTGTCAATGGAAGGTGAACGCCTCCGGCCGCAAACGGCCGGCGTCGGTCACTTCCAGAGCCAGTATCCCACACCACGCCGGGGCGTCGTGCCCGCGCGGCCCGGAGCGGGCCTCGCGAGTCTCACGCGGACCGCGCCGCAGCCGACCGGTGTGCGATCGGGGGCCGCCCGCCCCGCGCCGCCCTTCCGGGGCGCAGGGGCGGGCGGCAACCTCTGTCTTCGGGGTCCGGGACCTCGGCCCTCGGCCCTTTCATCGGGGTGCGGGGGCGATGCCCCCGCGACAGTTCAGAGCGCGAATTCGGGGAACCAGAGCGAGATTTCGCGCTTGGCGGACTCGGGCGCGTCGGAGCCGTGCACGAGGTTGTACTGGGTTTCGAGGGCGAAGTCGCCGCGGATGCTGCCGGGGACGGCCTTCTCGACCGGGTCGGTGCCGCCGGCGATCTGGCGGAAGGCGGGGATGGCGCGCTCACCCTCGAGGACGGCCGCGACGACCGGTCCGGAGGTGATGAATTCGATAAGGGAGCCGAAGAACGGACGCTCGGCGTGCTCGGCGTAGTGCTGGGCGGCCAGCTCCTCGGAGACGTTCACCAGCTTGAGGGCCGCGATCTTCAGACCCTTGCGCTCGATCCGGGTGATGATCTCCCCGATGAGGCCGCGGGCAACGCCGTCGGGCTTGATGAGTACCAACGTCTGCTCAGTCACGGCGCACAGCCTACTGGCTTGGCGACGACTGATTTCGCGAGGTCCGGGGTAACTCGTCGGCTACGCCCCGAAGTCTCCCCGCACCTGACGGCCGGCACGCGAATGGGACTGGATACGGCTCCGAAGCCGGGCGCTGAAGATGCGGGCAGCGGGGGAACTCAGGCCCCGGACATGCGCTGACTGGGCAGGGTACCGGCTTCCATGCGCTTCTTCACATCGGCGCGCAGGAAGAGGACGAAGATCCAGACGGCGACGAAGACCACGCCGATCACCAGGATCGAGATGTGGATGAAGCCGCCCAGCAGCAGGGCCACCTGCAGGGCCAGGTTGAAGGGGATGGCCCAGGGGCGGCGCTGCAGGCCCGCGCCCAGGAACATGATCACGGCCAGGCCGACGACGTAGAGCACCGACCACCAGCGCAGGCCGCCGCCGACAGCGCTGATCACCGGCAGGGCGAGCAGGACCGTGATGGCTTCCAGGACCAGGGTGCCGGCCATGACGCCGCGCAGGCCCTTCCACGGGTCGGTGGCGGGCGGCGGGACGTCGGGCTGGGCGTCGGAGGTCATGCGGGATCCTTTCCGAACAGGCTGCGGGCGGCCCCGGCGGTGACGACCGACCCGGTGATGACTATGCCCGCACCGGAGACCAGCTCGCCGTCCTCCCCGCCTTCGGCGAGGGCGATGGCGGTCTCGATGGCGTCGGCCAGGTCATGTGCGACGGCCACCCGTTCGTCACCGAAGCGCTGGACCGCGAGGTTGGCCAGGTCGTCGACCGGCAGGGCGCGCGGGGAGCCGTTCTCGGTGACGACGATCTCATCGAAGACCGGTTCCAGGGCGTCGAGGATGCCGGCCGCGTCCTTGTCACCCAGCACCGCGATCACGCCGACCAGTTTGCGGAAGTCGAATTCGCTGGTCAGCGTGGCCGCGAGGGCCTTGGCGCCGTGCGGATTGTGGGCGGCGTCGATGAAGATGGTGGGCGCGCTGCGCATGCGCTCCATGCGGCCGGGGCTGATGGCGTTCGCGAATCCGGCTCGGACAGCGTCGATGTCGAGCTGCCGGGACGCGCCCGCACCGAAGAACGCCTCGACCGCGGCCAGCGCCAGCACCGCGTTGCGGGCCTGGTGCTCGCCGTGCATGGGCAGGAAGATCTCGTCGTACACGCCGCCGAGCCCCTGCAGTTCCAGCATCTGCCCGCCGATGGCGACGCGACGCGAAAGCACCTGGAACTCAGCGCCTTCGCGCGCGACGGCCGCGTCGACCTCGACGGCGCGGCGCAGCAGGACGTCCATGACCTCGGGTTCCTGCTGGGCGATGACGGCGACGGTGTCGCGCGGGGACAGTTCGTCCTCGACGGCCCGCTTGATGATTCCGGCCTTCTCCCCCGCGATCGAGGTGAGGTCGGGGCCGAGATAGTCGGTGTGGTCCAACCCGATCGGGGTGATGACGGCGACCTGGCCGTCGATCACATTGGTGGCGTCCCAGCGTCCGCCCATGCCGGTTTCCACCACGGCCACGTCGACCGGCGCTTCGGCGAAGGCCGCGTACGCCATGCCGGTGAGCACCTCGAACTTGGACATGGCCGGGCCGCCCGCCGCCGCGGACTGCGCGTCGATCATCTCGATGAACGGCAGCAGCTCCCGGTACACCTCGACGTAGCGCCCGGGGGTGATGGGCGCGTTGTCGATGGCGATGCGTTCGGTGGCCAGCTGCAGGTGCGGGCTGGTGATGCGCCCGGTGCGCCGGTGCAGCGCGGTGAGCAGCGAGTCGATCATGCGGGTGACCGAGGTCTTACCGTTGGTGCCCGCGACGTGGATGGCCGGGTAGCCCTGCTGGGGTGAGCCCAGCAGGTCCATCAGGGTCGCGATGCGGGTGAGCGACGGTTCGATCTTGGTTTCCGGCCAGCGCTGGTCGAGTTCGGCCTCGACCAGCGCCATTTCGGCCAGGTCCACCGGCGAGGTGCCGCTGGTCAGCGAGGCGCCCTCCGAGTACTGACGCTCCGGCTCGTCGTTCACTGGGCCGCCAGCTTCGCGATCTCGGCGAGGCGGGCGGTGATGCGCTCGACGTCGCCCTCGGCGATCTCCTTGCGCGTCTTGATCTTCGCGACCACGTCCTCGGGAGCCTTGGCCAGGAACGCCTCGTTGCCGAGCTTGCCGGTGGTGCCGGCCAGTTCCTTCTGCGCGGCGGCGAGGTCCTTCTCCAGGCGGCGGCGCTCGGCGTCGAGGTCGACCGTGCCGGAGGTGTCGATCTCGACGGTCACCGTGGCGGTGCTCAGGCGCACCTCGAGCGAGGCGGTGGCGGCGAACCCGTCACCGGCCGGAGTGAGCTTGGCCAGGTTGACGATTCCGGCTTCCTGGGCGAGCAGGTCGGCGGTGTCGATGCCGTTGAGCTTGGCGGCCACCTTCTGACTGTCGGCCAGGCCCTGGTCGGAGCGGAAGCGGCGGATCTCGGTGATCAGCTTCTGGGTGTCCGAAACCCGGCGCTCCGCAACCGCATCCGGGGTGGCGCCGGAGACGGCGGGCCAGGCCGAGACGACGATGGACTCGCCCTCGGTGCCCTCGGTGAGGGCCTGCCACAGCGTTTCGGTGACGAACGGGACGGCCGGGTGCAGCAGGCGCAGCACGGCGTCCAGGACAGTGCCGAGCACGGTGCGCGTGCTCGCGGCCCGCTCCTCGGACTCGGCGAACTGCACCTTCGCCAATTCCAGGTACCAGCTGCAGAATTCGTCCCACGCGAAGTGGTAGAGGCCCTCGAGGGCCTTGCTGAACTCGTAGCGGTCCAGGGCCGCGTCGACCTCGGCGATGACCTCGTCGAGGCGGTCGAGGATCCAGCGGTCGGTGTCGGTGAGGGTGTCGCGGGCGGGCAGTTCACCCGGCTGCGCGCCGTTCATGAGCGCGAACTTGGTGGCGTTGAACAGCTTGGTGATGAAGCTGCGCGAGGCGGTCACGTGCGCGGTGCCGACCGAGAGGTCGCCGCCGGGCTGGGCGCCGCGGGCGAGGGTGAATCGGGTGGCGTCCGCGCCGTACTCGTTGATCCAGTCCAGCGGGTCGATGCCGTTGCCGCGCGACTTGGACATCTTCTTGCCGTGTTCGTCGCGAATCAGGCCGTGCAGGAACACGTCCTGGAACGGGACCTGCTTCGCGTTCTTGCCCGCGGTGAGCACCGGGTCGTCGGAGACGAACATGCCGAACATCATCATCCGGGCGACCCAGAAGAAGAGGATGTCGTAACCGGTGACGAGCACGCTGGTCGGATAGAACTTGGCCAGTTCGGGAGTCGCGTCCGGCCAGCCCATGGTGGAGAAGGGCCACAGGCCCGAGGAGAACCAGGTGTCGAGCACGTCCGGGTCCTGGACGTAGCCCTCGGGGGCCTGCTCGTCCGGTCCGACGCAGACGATCTCGCCCTCGGGGCCGTACCAGATCGGGATGCGGTGACCCCACCACAGCTGGCGCGAGATGTTCCAGTCGTGCATGTTGTCGACCCACTCGAACCAGCGCGGTTCCTGACTCGCGGGGTGAATCTTGACGTCCCCGTTGCGCACCGCGTCGCCGGCGGCCTTGGCGATGCCCTCGACCTTGACCCACCACTGCATGGACAGCCGCGGTTCGATGGGTTCGCCGGAGCGCTCGGAGTGACCGACCTGGTGGATGTAGGGGTACTTGCGCCCGACCACGCGGCCTTCGGCCTCGAGCCGCTCGCGGATCTTGAGCCGCGCCTCGAAGCGGTCCATGCCGTCGAATTCGGTTCCGCTGTCGGCGATCTTGCCGGACTTGTCCATGATCGTCGGCATGGGCAGGTTGTGGCGCAGGCCGAGCTCGAAGTCGTTGGGGTCGTGCGCCGGGGTGATCTTGACCGCGCCCGAACCGAATTCGGGATCGACATAGTCGTCGGCGACGATCGGGATCTGGCGGCCGGTGATCGGGTGGTAGACGGTGGTGCCGATGAGGGCCTGGTACCGCTCGTCGTCGGGGTGCACCGCGACGGCGGTGTCACCGAGCATGGTCTCCACGCGGGTGGTGGCCACGATCACGTGCGGCTCATCGTCGTTCAGCGAGCCGTAGCGCAGGGAGACGAGCTCGCCCTCGACCTCCTTGTGGTCGACCTCGAGGTCGGAGATGCCGGTCCCGAGCACCGGCGACCAGTTCACCAGGCGCTCGGCGCGGTAGATGAGGCCCGCGTCGTAGAGACGCTTGAAGATGGTCTGCACGGCGCGGGACAGCCCGTCGTCCATGGTGAAGCGGTCGCGGCTCCAGTCGACGCCGTCGCCGAGGCGGCGCATCTGGCCCTGGATCTGGCCGCCGGATTCGCGCTTCCAGTCCCAGACCTTGTCGACGAACAGTTCGCGGCCGAAGTCTTCCTTGGTCTTGCCGTCGACGGCGAGCTGCTTCTCCACCACGGTCTGGGTGGCGATGCCGGCGTGGTCCATGCCGGGCAGCCACAGCACCTCGAAGCCCTGCATGCGCTTGCGGCGGGTGAGCAGGTCCATGAGGGTGTGGTCGAGGGCGTGGCCCATGTGCAGGGTGCCGGTGACGTTCGGCGGGGGCAGCACGATCGAATAGGCGGGCTTGGCGCTGCCCAGGTCGGCGGTGAAGTAACCGGCGGCTACCCAGCGCTCGTACAGGTCGGCCTCGACGTCGCTGGGGTTCCAGCTCTTGGGGAGGGCATCGGCACGATTACGCGGGTTCTCAGAGGCTGCGCTGGTCACCGGTCGATTCTAAGGGCTGGGATTATCGCCGAACGACCGGGTTTTTCCTAGGCCCGATTTACCGCCGGAGGGGGCCCGGATCACCGGGGGATCGGGCTCGGATGAATAGCCGAAGGGCGAGGCTTCCGACGGATGAGGGACACCGGAAGCCTCGCCCTCGATGGTCAGCCTACCGCCGTTTCGGGCCCGGTTCCCGGATCCAAAGGCAATTCTCAGGTTCTGGCCCAAATGGGCCAGGGTAGACCAGATTTCGTTGCATGCGCGTTGCGTTCGCCGCATTGTTTTCGCGTCGTGACAAGCGGTTTGCGAGGCCGCTGAGGGGCCCCGGCGGGTAGCCTGTCGGGCATGAATCCGATTGTCTCGCGGGTGATGTCGACGGTCGCCGGGCAGCTGGGAAATCCGCACGGCCTGCTGGGCAAGGGTGTGGCGCGGTTCCTCAATCGCGGCAATCGGCCGATGATCGAGGCCGCGGTGGCCGCGACCGAGGCCGCCGCCGGTGACGCGGCCGCCGATATCGGATTCGGCGGCGGCATCGGCCTGACCTTGCTGTTGAACCGGGTCGGCGCCGGCACGGTGACCGGCGTCGAGCTCTCCCCCGACATGCTGGCGCGGGCTCGTTCGGAGTTCGCGGCCGACCTCGCGTCCGATCGTCTGCGTCTGGTCGAGGGCTCGCTGACCGAGCTCCCGCTCCCCGACGCCGCATTGGATGCCGTAATCACCTGCAACACCATCTATTTCGTGCCGGATCTGGACCGCGCCTGTGCCGAGCTGGCTCGCGTCCTCACACCCAAGGGCCGCCTGGTGATCGGCATCGGCGACCCGGATGTCATGGCGAAAATGCCTTTCACCCCTTACGGATTCACGCTCCGCCCGGTCTCCGAGGTGAGGGAAGCGCTGGAGCGGGCCGGGCTGACGGTCGACCAGCAGACCCTGCCGTCGAAGCCGATCCCCGGGCACTTGCTCATTGCACGCCCGTCCTAGTCGGCCCGCCGACCGTGCTATCGCATTTGCCCGGCCAGAGCATGTGACCTGCGTCACTTTTTCAAGTGAAAGTGGCATAATTCACACAACCCTTGCATGATCACCTGCGGTGATGTGTTCTGGCTATCCGGCTGGGCCCAGCCGCGACAGTTCACCGCAGTATCGAATCAGCTTCGCAGGACATCTTCCCGCCGCTGGAAAGCGAGTAATCATGCGTGTTCGAACCTTCGTCTTCACCGCGGCCGCCTGCGCTGGGCTCGGTCTGGCCGCAATGGCGGCCGGAACCGCCTCCGCCGCAACCCCATTCGTGATTCCAGAGGTCGGCGCGGCGGGGGTGGAACTGAACCACGGCGAGACGCAGGCCCTGGCCGACAGTCCGATTCCGGCGCTGGTCGAACGGTATGTGCCGCGCAATTCCCTGATTGTGGGGCTCGAACCCGATTCGCAGCTCACCCAGAAAAACGGCGCCGTGTTCGCGGACATGCCCGCGATCATCGGAGAGGCCGCGTCGCACCCCGACGGCTCGGTGGATGTGGTGCTGGCCCCGAAGGGATTGGCCGTCTTCCAGGTCTGGTGAATCTCCCCGGCCTCGACACAGCTCGAACGACAAGTGCGCCCCAAGCCGAAAGGCATGGGGCGCACTGCTTTTCCCCGGATCGCAATCCCGATCCGGCGCCGAGGGTCAGGGGACGAACACGTCCAAGGCGCCCGGGACGGCACGGAAGAGCGCCGGGAGCAGTCCGGCCGGGTCGCCGTCGGCGGTGACGGGCGCGCCGGGAGCCGTGAGTCGGATCTCCCGGGCCTGGTACTGGACCACGGCCGGATGGTCGATGCGCTTACCGGAGGACAGGGTCGGGAGCAGGCGCAGCATCTCCCGCCGGGACATCGCCCCGACCACCGTCAGGTCCAGGAGGCCGTCGTCGATGTGGGCGTCGGGGCAGATGAGCATGCCGCCGCCGTAGGTGCGGGTATTGCCCACCGCCACCATGACCGCGTCCAATTCCAGGACGGTGTCGTCGGGCTGGTCCGGCGAGCCGGTCAGCTCGATGCGATACGGCACGGCCAGCTTGCCCGCGAGTTCGAGCAGGGCCGCGACGGTGTAGCGCATGGGTCCGTTGGGCCAGCGCAGGGCGTTGGCGCGCAGGGTGACTCGCGCGTCGAGGCCGGTGCCGGTGACGGTGGCGAACCAGACGGCGCGTCCGGACTCCTCGGTTTCGACGGTGCCGAGGTCGATGGCGCAGGTGCGGCCGGCCAGTACGGTGGCCACCGCCGCCGCGGTGTCGTCGGAGATGCCGAGTTCGCGGGCGAGGTCATTGCCGGTGCCGCCGGGGACCAGGCCCAGGGGGACGCCGGTGCCGACCAGAGCCTGCAGGACCACGCCGACCAGTCCGTCGCCGCCCGCCGCCACCACGGCGTCGGGGCGGTCGTCGGGGTCGGCGAGGGCCTTGCGGACCAGCCGTTCGCTCTCGGCGGCCGACTTCCCACGGATCTCGGTGACCTGGACGCCGAGGTCGGTGAACCGGTTGGCCGCCTCCACGGCGACCAGCGTGCCCTTGCCGTGACCGGAGAGCGGGTTGGTCACCAGGGCGATGGAGCGCATCATTGTCACGGAATCAGCTTCCCGGGGTTGAGGATTCCGGCGGGGTCGACCGCATTCTTCACTGCGCGCAGCACCTGCACACCCAGATCGCCGATCTCGTCGGTCATCCAGGGCCGGTGGTCGGCGCCGACGGCGTGGTGGTGGGTGATGGTGCCGCCCGCGGCGACGATGGCGTCGCCCGCGGCCCGCTTGGCGACGGCCCACTGCGCGATCGGGTCCGCGGCCTGCTTGCCGACGACGGTGAAGTACAGCGAGGCGCCGGTCGGATAGGTGTGCGAGATGTGGCACATGACCAGCGCGGGGGTGCCCTGGGCGGTGAGCGAATCCGTCAGCGCCGCGGTCACCTTCGCCTTGAGGGTGGCGAGATCGGCCCAGCTGGTGGCGGTTTCGAGGGTCTCGCAGAGCACGCCGACGTCGAGCAGCGCGTCGCGCAGGTAGGGGGCGGCGAAGCGGCCGTGTTCCCATTCCCGGGCCGGGGTTTCGCCGAGCGCGGTGCCGCCGGCGGCGGCCAGCAGCGCGGCGGCCTCGGCGCTGCGGGCGGCCACGTGCGCGGCGGTGCCCTCGAAGGTGGTGACCGCGAGGCAGCCGCCGACGGGCGCGCCGCCGATGTCCCCGGCGCGGGCCAGGTTCAGGCCGGTCTCGGCCTCGTCGGACAGGCGCATGACGGTGGGGGCGGCCCCGGCCTGGATGACGGTGCGCAGCGCGTTGGCGCCGGTGGCGAAGTCGGGGAAGGACCAGGCCTGGTAGCCGGTGGTCTCCGGGACGGGGTGCACACGCAGGGTGACGGCGGTGATGATGCCGAGGGTGCCCTCCGAGCCGGAGAACAGCTCGCGCAGGTCGGGTCCGGCGGCCGAGGCGGGCGCGCGGCCCAGGTCGAGATCGCCTGCGGGCGTGGCGATCCGGAGCCGCTGGATCATGTCGTCGAAGCGGCCGTAGCCGGCCGAGGCCTGGCCCGAGGAGCGGGTGGCCGCGAAGCCGCCGATGGTGGCGTACTCGAAGCTCTGCGGGAAGTGGCCGAGCGAAAGCCCTTGGCGGGCAAGCAGTTCCTCGGCCTGCGGGCCGGACAGGCCCGCGCCCAGCGTGGCGGTGCCGCTGACCGGGTCGACGTCGGTGAGGGTGTCGAGGCGGCGCAGGTCGAGGGCGACGACGGCCGGGAAGCGGCCGCGCGCGGGATCCAGGCCGCCGACGACGCTGGTGCCGCCACCGAAGGGCACGACCGCGATTCCCTTGGCGGAGCAGTACTTCAGCACCGCGAGGACCTGGTCGTGATCGGCGGGGAAGACGACGGCGTCGGGGGCGTCCTGTTCCCCCTCGGCGCGCCGGCGTAGCAGGTCGGGGGTGGATTTGCCGCCGGCGTGCAGCAGGCGGTCGCGATGGTCGATCGTCAGGTTCCCGGCGCCGACCACCGCGACGAGCCCGGCGTGCTGTTCCGGCGTGAGCGCCGAGGCGCGCAGTGGCACGTCGCCCTCATCGCGACGGGTCACCGGCTGGCCGGACACCCCGAAAACCTGCGCGAGCAGTCCCCGAATCTGCTCGGACAGCGGTTTGTGTCCGGACGGGGAGCCCCAGGCGTCCCACACCATACTCGCGCGAACCTGCGGCTCGCCCGGGTTTTCCGTGGATGCGGCAGCTGCTTGTGTGTCGACCATGCGTTACAGTCTGACATAGAATGTCAAGCAGTAACGAAAACTACTCTCCGGTGGTGGCAACCATGAGTTCGACCGAACCATCCTCCGCCGTCGATCGGGCCATCCTCGACGCGGCACGCGCCTGCGTGGCCGAATTCGGCGTCCGGCGCACCACCCTGACCGAGGTGGCCCGCCGCGCCGGCGTCAGCCGCCCGACCGTGTACCGGCGCTGGCCCGACACCGGCTCCCTGGTGGCGGACCTGCTGGTGCGGGAACTGCGTGAGATCATCGCCGACACCGCACCCAGCACCGGGACCGCGCGCGAACGGCTGGTCGGGGCGATCGTCGGCGGCGGCGCGGTAATGCGCCGGAATCCCCTGTTCGCCAAGATCTTCCGCGCCGACACCGACATCATGCTGACCTACGTGTTCGAGCGGCTGGGCCGCAACCAGCGGGCCCTCATCGAGCTGTTCGCCGAGGCCGTCCGAGCAGGCCAGGCCGACAAGTCGATTCGCGACGGCGATCCCGGGCACCTGGCCGCCATGCTGCTGCTGATGGCCCAGTCCGCGGTCCAGTCGGCGACCACCTTCGCCCCGGTGCTGGACGGCGACCACCTCGATACCGAACTCGCGCACGCCCTGCACGGCTACCTGACCCCGGGCACGCCCTGACCGGCACCGGGCACCACCTTCTCGACAACCGACAGCGCCACTGATCGAAAGGCCTTCCCATGACTGCGAATACGGCCCGGCCCGACTCGTCGCTCAATGCGGCACGACGGCGGCGAGAGCTGTCGGCACTCGGTGCCGGCACGGCCATCGACGTGCTGGTCATCGGCGGCGGCATCACCGGTGTCGGCGTCGCGCTGGACGCCGCCGCGCGCGGCCTGCGGACGGTCCTGGTGGAGAAGCACGACTTCGCGTTCGGCACCAGCCGGTGGAGTTCCAAGCTGGTGCACGGCGGGCTGCGATATCTGGCCAGCGGCGGGGTCGGGATCGCGCACGAGAGCGCGGTCGAGCGCGACATCCTGCTCACCCGCACCGCGCCGCATCTGACCCGGGCGCTGCCGCAGGTGGTGCCGTTGCTGCCGAGTATCGGTGCGGCGCAGAAGATGCTGGTGCGCACCGGCTTCCTGGCCGGCGACGTGCTGCGCCGGGCGGCGGGAACTCCGGCCTCGGTGCTGCCGCGGTCGCGGCGGGTGGCGGCGGCCGAGGCGCTGCGGCTGGCCCCGACCGTGCGCCGGGCCGGGCTGCGCGGCGGACTGCTGGCCTGGGACGGGCAGCTGGTGGACGATGCGCGGCTGGTGGTCGCCATCGCGCGTACGGCCGCGCGGGAGGGCGCGACGGTATTGACCCGGGTCGAGGCCACGAATGTCACCGGCGAGCGGGCCACGCTGACCGACACGCTGACCGGCGAAACCCTCGACGTGACAGCACGTTCCGTCGTGAACGCCACCGGAGTGTGGGCCGACCAGGTGGACCCGAGCATCGAACTGCGGCCCTCGCGCGGCACCCATCTGGTATTCGACGCGGCCGCGTTCGGCGGTCTCACCGCCTCGCTGACCGTGCCGATCCCGGGCAGCACCAGTCGTTTCATCTTCGCGTTCCCGGCCGCGCACAACCGGGTCTACCTGGGGCTCACCGACGAGGAGGCGCCCGGCCCGGTGCCGGACATCCCGCACGCCACCGACGGCGAGATCGACTTCCTGCTCGACACCGTCAATACGGTGCTGCGGGAGCCGCTGAGCCGCAACGATATTCGCGGCAGTTTCGCGGGCCTGCGGCCGCTGCTGCGCACCGGCGACGACAGCACCGCCGACATCTCGCGCGAGCATGCCGTCCTCACCTCCCCCACCGGCGTCATCACCGTGGTCGGCGGAAAGCTCACGACCTATCGGAAGATGGCCGAAGACGCGGTGGACGCCGCGGTGGCGCACGCGCACCTGGCCGCCGCACCCTGCCGCACCCGCACCCTGCCGCTGGTGGGCGCGGTGTCCGGCGCGGCCCGCGATGCCATCCAGGCCCCGCCGCGGCTGGTCGAGCGCTACGGCAGCGAGGCGACCGAGGTGCTCGCGCTGGCGGAGCAGCATCCGAGCCTGGCGGCCGAAGTGGCACCCGGAATGGATGTCACGGCAGCCGAATTCGCCTTCGCCGTCGCCCACGAGGGCGCTCTCGACCCGGCCGACCTCCTGGACCGCCGGACCCGGATCGGACTCGTCTCATCGGACCGGCAGGCTGCCGAGCCCGCCGCGAAGGCGGCCTTCGCCTAACGGCCCGTCGGCGACGCCGGATGGCGTCTAGTTGGTGACGCCGCAGCCCGAACCGGTCGGCAATCCTGTCCCGACCTGGATGTCGACGTACGGGAAGATGTCCTGGCCGTCGGGGCGGTGCTGCCAGACCTGCAGGCGGTGCGGTCCGGGGGTGGTGGGTGTCCAGCGGGTCTGGGCCAGCGAACCGGAGGGGTGCGCGTAGGCGAAGGGAACGCTGTTGTCGTAGAAGACGACCGGGGTGACCGGGTCGTCGACGATGCCGTCGATGTCGTAGCTGCAGCCGGTGCCGTAGTTGGTGGCCGGGCCGAAGCTGATGCCGGGGTCGATGCCGACCCGGGTGGCGGTCGCGCCGGCGGGCGCGGCCAGTCCGGCGACGGTGGCGAACGCGGCGCAGCCGAGCGCGACGGCGGTGGTGGTCCTGATGATCGTGCCCCTCATATGGTTCGGTCCTCATCGGGTGACGCCGGAGCCGGATGCGCCGGCACGATGCCTCGATCCTCGCGCCCTGGTCCCGGCTGTGGGTGGCATTCCGGCAATCCCGTGGACTGCGTGTCGCGGCGGCCGGGGCGTATGCCCGGGCCGTGGAACGGTCCTATGCTTGGCTGCGATGTTGTGGGCGCCGGGAGAGGGAGGCGCGGATGGGCCGGATTCCGACGACGGTCGGGTTGGTACCCGGGGCTGGACTGGTCGCCCGGTTCGGCGATGTGGTGATCTTCCTGCACGGTGAAAGCCCGTCCACGGAACGGATACTCGGTGCGGCGGAGACCGCGGCGAGTGCCGCCGATCCAGGGGCGGCGATCGCCCAGCGGCTCGCCGCGACCGTGTTCACCAGCAGTTCCGCGCAGCCGCCCGCCTTCGGGGTGGTCGCGCCGACGGCAGGCGGGATCCTGATCCTGCTGCGCGGTCCGGTGACGGCCGCGGTCGACGGCCCCGAGGGCGCCCGCCTGCTGTCCGGGGAGCGGGCCATGACCTGGGCCGACGAGATCGTGCGGGACCCGGTGCGCCGCCTTACCGTGGTCGCCGACAGCGTGGGCGGGGAGATCGCCCACACCGATCTGCGGTCCGGGGTGGTGGTCGGCGGCGGTTTCGTCCTGCACGCCCCGATCTCGCGAGTGACGCCGCCGCGAGCCCCCGAGATCGCGCCGAAGGCCGCGCCCGAATCGCCGCCGGAACCCGCACCCGAGCCCGGGAATCCGCGCAATGTGGCCACCACTCCGGCGCCGGGCTCCCGGCTCGCGAGCGACACGGGTGCGAACGCGCCCGCGCCGGATCTGCGGGCGCGGATCGAGGCGCAGGCCGAAGCCGCACCCGAGACACGCGCCATCCCCGCGCAGAGCGGCAGGGCGCCCGAGCGGGCGCACGGCCCCCGGTCCGGCGGCCCGGATCTCGCGAAAAAGCCCGGCCCGGCGGCCGATTCGGGCGCCCGGGCACGGCGCGAGGACCGCCCGGATCCCGCGGATCAGCCGCCGACCGCGGCGTACAGTCCCGAGGCCGACAGTCTCGGGGAGCCCGCGAATCGGGCCGCCACCGGACCGCAGCCACCCACCACCTCGGCCATGGCCGCGGCGGGCGGGGCGCTCACCAGTACCGAGGGCGCGGTGTATCCGCTGGATCGCCCATATGTGATCGGGCGCGATCCGATGATCGACGAGGCGGTGCGGCGCGCGGTGGCCTCGCCCATCGTGATCGCACGGGATCGCCACGTGTCGCGGGTGCACGCGCGGGTGTTCATCGAGAACGGCCAGGTGTACGTGCGGGACGCGGGCACTCCGGGCGGCACGTTCGTGGCGGCTCCCGGTGCGGCGGACTGGGTTCGGGTGGGGCAGCGGCCGATGGAGTTGAAGGCCGGGTGGAGCCTGCGCATCGGCGAGCGGATCCTCACCTATCGCACGGCGTAGGCACGCGCGGCGGTCCGAGCGCCGGCAGGTCGCTACTGCAGTGCGGACCAGTCCCCTCGTTGCAGGGCGTGCCGAGCCTTGCCCGGTATCTCCTTCCGGGCGCGGACGGCCTGCTGGGCGGCGACCACATCGGCGGCGTGATGGCCGAGCACGATCGCGCCGACCGCACGCCCACCGGAGATCACCAGCCGCCGATAGGACCGCCGCGGTGAGTCGTCGACCACGATCACCTCGTCATGCTGTCCCGGCTCCACCTGCCCGATGCTGAACAGCTCCAGGCCGACGCCCTTGAGGATGGTGGCGGGCGTCTCCGCGGTCAGCACCTGATCGCCGCCGAGCGCGTTGACCGCGGCGGTCTGGGCCTGTTCGGCGGCGATCGGCCACAGGCCGAGCACACGCTCCCGATGTTCGGCCACGTCTCCGGCCGCGTACACGTGCGGGGCGGCGGTGCGCATGCGGTCGTCCACGAGAATGCCGCGCCGGACCGGGATTCCGGCGCGAGCGGCCAGGTCGGTATTGGGGCGGATGCCGGTCGCGGTGAGGAACATTTCGCACGGCAGTACCGTGCCGTCCTTCAGGACCACCGACCGGACCGGATCGGAGTCCCGTCCGGGCCCGCGCGGACCGCCGGGTCCGACCGCCCTGGAATCGGCTGTCAGCGACGAGGTCTCGGCCCGATGCCGGACCTCGATGCCGGCCCGGGTGAGGTAGTCGAGGACGATGGCCGACGCCCGCGGATCGAGTTGCTTGCCGAGCAGCCGCTGCCCGCGTTCGAGCACGGTGACGCGTAATCCCAACTGGTGCAAGGCGTATGCGGCCTCGAGTCCGAGCAGGCCGCCGCCCGCGACGACGGCGCGGGCGCAGGACCGCTGCTGGGCGTAGGCGCGGATGTTCATGGCGTCCCCGGCCTCGCGGAGCACGAAGCTGCCGGGCCGGTGCAGTCCGGCGATCTCGGGCAGCGCGGCGGAGGCGCCCGTCGCGAGGATGAGCCGGTCGTAGGGAAGCACGTCGCCGGTGCCGAGGTGGACGCGCTGGGCTCGCGGATCCAGGTGTGTCGCAAGGGTATTGAGCCATGGTGTGATGCGGTGATCCTCGTACCACTGCTCGGGCAGCAGGTGCAGGCCCTGCATGGCGGACCGGCCGGGTATGAGCCGGGAGATGCCCATGCGGTTGTAGAAGTCGTGGGATTCGCGGCCGACCAGGTGGATTTCGCAGTCCGGGTGGCCGCGGCGCAGGAAGTCGGCGGCGGTGACGCCCGCGATGCCGGTGCCGATGACGACCAGGCTCATCAGGGAGCGATCGAAGTGGGCCGGGCGGTCGCCGGTGCCGTGCCCGGAGTCGGGGGTGAGCGATACCCGGATGCCGCCGCCGTTCACGCGGGCGCAGCAGGCCATGCGGGTGTTGTCGGCGAATCCCAACCGGCGCAGGGTGTTCCGCTCATCGCCCGTCGGTTCGCAGAGCTGCTCGCCACCTTCGAGGACGGCGACGGGGTCCGCGCCACAGACGCCCATGCGGCAGCCCGACTCCAGCGGCAGGTTCGCCTTCTCGGCGAGGTCGAGCAAGCTCACGCCGAGTTCGGCGGTCACGGTCCGGCCGTCGAAGTCCACCGCGGCCGCCGGGGTCGTGGCATGGTCGTCGTCGGTGCGCGGCCGTGGGAAGGGCAGCAGGACGGGCTCGGTGCGAGCCCCGGTGCTGAGCGCGTACTGGAGTTCGCTGATCCGCGTGCGGGCCAGGAACAGCAGGGTCGCCGCCAGCACGAAGAGGCTGATCGGCCAGCGCAACCAGGCCACGTCCCCGACTCCGGTGATGGTGGTGAACGAGCCGAGCAGCACCGGTCCCGCGAACCAGTAGAAGCCGTTGAGGGCCACCACCGCGTACACCGCCGACAGCATCGCCGGGCTCACCCCGGTCAGCGCCTCGACGGCGAAGTAGACGCCCACCGCGACCAGCAGGGCAAGACCGAGCGCCAGGTAGCGTTGCGGCACAGCCACTCCCGGATACCCGGCCAGCACCATGAACCCGAGCACGAACCCGGGCAGCGCGGCGGCGAACAGTTTGCGCGGCGCGCTCCAGCCGCCGTCCGGGTCGGCCATATCGGCCTGATAGGCGGCACGCGGCTTGAAGTCGAAGCAGTTCTTGGCGCAGCCCACGCATGGCCGGCAGTGATTGTTGGCGATGGTGACGAACGGTGTCTGCCCGTAGGCGCGCTGCAGCGGGAACAGCGGGCAGATGCTGCTGCACCAGCCGCTCTTGCCCTTGAACACGACACCGCCGGAGAACGCGGCCAGCAGGACCGCGGACAGCACGATGCCGGTGGCGAGGCCGCTGCGGTCCAGACCGGCGAGGCGCGATCCGGCGATGCCGAAGAACAGGGCGACCGCGATCAGATAGCCGCGCTGCTGCAACCACGCCGACGGCGTGAGCGCGCGAGTGAAGCGGAACAGCCGCGGCAGCTGATTGGTGGCGGCCAGCGGACAGGTGTTGCGCCACAGGCCCGGTGCAATGAGGAACAGTCCGGGCAGCAGCGGGACGACGATCTTGAAGAAGACGAACAGCCCGCCCGCGGGCCGCGCGAACAGCGTGATGATGAGCGCCACGTAGGCGGTGATGCTCAGGAAGCGCGCCGCCTGCCAGACCGGTAGCGGGATCCGGCTGGGCAGTTCGGTGAAGGCGGGGAACAGGTTTCGCTCGCCGGTGGGGTCGAGGCCGAGGACGCGGTTGGCGACGCTCACCCAGCGCGGGGGCGCGGCGGGCTCGCCGCCGGGCGGGCGCGGGATGGCTCCGGACGGACCGAGCACGGTCTCCGACGGGTCGTTCTCGTCCGGTTCGCCGGTCGGGGTGTGCAGCACCAGGATCTCGCTGCGACCCAACCGGACCACGTCGCCGGTCAGGAGTTCCCGCCGCCCGGTCAGTGCCACTCCGTTGACCGTGGTGCCGTTGCGGCTGCCGAGGTCGACCACGGACAGGGCCGTCGGGGTGGGCACCAACCGGAGGTGCTGCCGCGAGACGCCGCCGTCGGCCAGCACCTCGTGGCTGCCGTCGCGCCCGAACACGATGGGCCCGTCGAGCATGCGCCGGCGTGCGGGCCGTCCCCACTCCCGGATTTCGATGACCGGCCGCCCCGCCATACTCCAGCCCCTCTCCCCCGGCGCGGACTTCGACCTCGCCGCGCTCATGCCTATATCGCCGGAAACCCGGCCCGCCATTACCGTCGCTGTGCCGTGGACCCGCGTGCCGCGGTGTCGCTCGCGCGCTCGGCGCGCCGGTCAGGCACGCTCCCGCAGCAGCTGCACCCGCAGATAGCGGTACCGCTTGCCGACCCGCCGGCAGCCGACGGCCAGTCCGGCGGCGACTCCGCCTGCGGCGCAGCCGATCACGCCGAGCAGTGTGGGTTCGCGGCCGAGCAGCACCCACGCCGCCCCGGCTGCCGCGACACCGAGCAGTCCCGTACTGATCGCCAGCCCGACGGTCGCGGCGACGCGCGCGCCGCCGCGTCGCAGGGTGCGGGCGTTCGATTCGGCGTACGCGGCGGCGGACAGCAGGAGCAGCAGCAGGCCGACCGCCGTCGCGGTGGTCGTGGCCCGCTGTGGCGTCCGCACCCCGAATCGATAGGCGGCTGTCTGGGATCCGTTGCGGGACAACGCTAATTCGCCGGTCAGCCGCCCCGCGAGCACGTACTGGTTCACCGGCGCGGCCAACTCCCCCGAGCCGCCCCGCAAAGCCCCGCCCTGTCCGCCGGCCCGCACCCCCAGCACATCCACCGACAGTGTCGCCTGATCCGCGTCCTTCGCGGGCCAGTTTCGCATGCCGGTCCCACCGGCATGCCGATCAGAATGCGCACGGTTCTTCATTCGGCGTGACCTCGCTTGTTCGATGGTAAGGCCATCCACGCCCCCGCCGCCCTGACTATCGCGGTGGCGATCACGCGCGTTCACACCTGCGACCGACCAGTCCGCCAGCTCGCGCGTTTCGCGACCTACGATGCGGGTACCGACTGGTACGCCCCACCACGCCGGAGAGGACAATCGCGACCATGCATCGTGCCGCGCCGAAAAGCGATATCGACGAGTCCGCGCTGACCGTCACCGCGCCCGAGACCGCAGCCGCGGGCGTCAAGGCGGTCACCGTCGCGCTGGAACGCGCGGTCGAGGAGATGGGCGTGGCGCGGACCGCGCGCACGCTGACCCGGGTGAATCAGCGGCACGGCTTCGACTGTCCGGGCTGCGCCTGGCCAGAACCGACCGGCCGCCGCCGGCCGGCGGAGTTCTGTGAGAACGGCGCCAAAGCCGTCGCCGAGGAGGCGACCCTGCGCACCGTCACCCCCGACTTCTTCGCCGAGCACTCCATCGAGGACCTGGCCGGCAAGTCCGGCTACTGGCTCGGCCAGCAGGGCCGCCTCACGCATCCGATGGTGTTGCGCGAGGGTGACACCCACTACTCCCCGATCAGCTGGGACGCGGCCTACCGCCTGGTCGCCGATGCCCTGCACGACCTGGACTCCCCCGACGAGGCCGTCTTCTACACCTCCGGCCGCACCGCCAACGAGACGGCGTTCCTCTATCAGCTGCTGGTCCGCAGCTTCGGCACCAACAACCTGCCCGACTGCTCCAACATGTGCCACGAGTCCTCGGGCACCGCGCTCACCAGCTCGATCGGCATCGGCAAGGGCTCGGTCACCATCGACGACTTCACCAAGGCCGACCTCATCATCGTCGCCGGGCAGAACCCCGGCACGAATCATCCGCGCATGCTGTCCGCCCTCGGCGAGGCGAAAGCGCACGGGGCCACCGTGATCGCGGTCAACCCGCTGCCGGAGACCGGCCTCATCGGCTTCAAGGACCCGCAGACCGTGAAGGGCTTCACCGGCGGCATCACCATCGCCGACGATTTCCTCCAGATCCGGCTCGGCGGCGACATGGCCCTGTTCCAGGGTCTGGCCAAGCTGCTGTTCGAGGCCGAGGACCGGGCCCCCGGCACGGTCGTGGACCGCGCCTTCGTCGACGCGCACACCGCGAGCTTCGCCGACTACGAAAAGCACATGCGCGCGGTCGATCTCGACGTGGTCGAGCGGGCCACCGGCCTCAGCCGCGAAGACCTGGACCGCACCGCGAAGCTGCTGGCCGGGTCGAAGGCCACCATCGTCTGCTGGGCCATGGGCCTCACCCAGCAGGTACACGGCGTCGCCACCATCGAGGAGGCCACCAATCTGCTGCTGCTGCGCGGCATGATCGGCAAGCCGGGCGCGGGCGTGTGCCCGGTGCGCGGCCACTCCAATGTCCAGGGCGACCGCACCATGGGCATCTGGGAGAAGATGCCCGACGCCTTCCTCGACGCCCTGGACCGCGAATTCGGCATCACCAGCCCGCGCGAACACGGCTGGGACACCGTCGATGCCATCCGGGCCATGCGCGACGGCCACGGCAAGGTGTTCTTCGGCATGGGCGGCAACTTCGTCTCCGCCACCCCCGACACCGAGGTCACCGAGGCCGCACTGCGCAATTGCGCGCTCACCGTGCAGGTGTCGACCAAGCTCAACCGCAGTCACGTGGTGCACGGCCGCACCGCCCTGATCCTGCCCACCCTGGGCCGCACCGACGCGGACCTGCAGGATGGTGTGCGCCAGCAGGTTTCGGTCGAGGACTCCATGTCGATGGTGCACCTGTCCACCGGCCGGCTGGACCCGGTGAGCGATCAGCTGCGCAGCGAGGTCGCCATCGTGTGCGAGCTCGCCCAGGCCGTGTTCGGTCCGGACCACGCCGTGCCGTGGGCCGAATTCCGCCGCGACTACGACAAGATCCGCGACGCCATCGCCCGGGTGGTGCCCGGCTGCGCCGACTACAACCGGAAGGTGCGCGGCCGCAACGGCTTCCAGCTCCCGCACCCGCCGCGCGACGCCCGCGAATTCCGGACCGCCACCGGCAAGGCCAATTTCGCGGTCAACGACCTGCACTGGCTGCCGGTCCCCGAGAGCAGGCTCATCCTGCAGACCCTGCGCAGCCACGACCAGTACAACACCACCATCTACGGCCTGGACGACCGCTACCGCGGCATCCACAACGGTCGGCGGGTGGTGCTGGTCCATCCGGAGGACATCGCGGCACTCGGTTTCGCCGAGAACGACCTGGTCGACATCATCTCGGAGTTCGGCGACGGCACCGAGCGCAGCGTCAGCGGCTTCCGCCTGGTCTCCTATCCCACCCCGCGCGGCAATGCAGCCGCCTACTATCCCGAGACCAATCCCCTGATACCACTGGACCACGTTGCCAGGCGCTCCAATACGCCCGTCTCCAAAGCGGTCACCATCCGCCTCGAACGCCACACCCACGCGACCGCATGAGCCGAGTCACCGCCCGCCGCCGCACCCTGCGCATCTCCCCCACCGGCACCGTCACCCGGCCCGACACCCTGGCGGTGGAGGAACCCCTCGAAATCCGCACGGGCGGACAGTCGCTGACCGTCACCATGCGCACCCCCGGCGCGGACATCGACCTCGTGCACGGCTTCCTCTACGCCGAGGGCATCATCGACACCGCCGAGGACATCGTCAGCGCCCGCTACTGCGCGGGCACCGACGAGAACGGGCAGAACACCTACAACGTGCTCGACATCCAGCTGCGGACCCCGGTCCCGGTGCAGCCCCGGCCCTTCCTGACCAACAGTGCGTGCGGGTTGTGCGGCAAGACCGCCCTCGACGAGGTGCGCACCCGGATCCGGCATACCATCCCCGCGAACTCGACCCGCGTCGACGTCCACACCCTGGGCAAGCTGCCCGACGAACTGCGCTCCCGCCAGCGGGTTTTCGACGCCACCGGCGGGCTGCACGGCGCGGGCCTGTTCACCCCCGAGGGCGAGGCGCTGGCGGTGCGCGAGGACATCGGCCGCCACAATGCCGTGGACAAGCTGATCGGCTGGGCGATCCGCGAGAATCGGCTGCCCGCACACGATCTCGTCCTCATGGTCAGCGGCCGCGCCTCCTTCGAGCTGGTGCAGAAGGCCGTCATGGCGGGGATTCCGGTCATGGGCGCGGTGTCCGCACCGAGCTCGCTGGCCGTGGATCTGGCCGCTGACGCGGGCCTCACGCTGGTCGGCTTCCTGCGCGGCGAAACCATGAACGTCTACACCGGCGCGGACCGTCTCGCGCTGTAGCCCTCGGCCGTTCCCACGGGGTGATCGCCGCCCCGTTCCACAGGGTGAGGCAGCGGGGTTCCTTTGCGCGCCCCGGCTGTTACGCTCCGCAGTAGAACACGTTTCAATTCTGATGGGAGTCTTCCATGGCAGCGCAGCCCCGCGATGTGGTCGAGCAGTACGTGAAGCTGGTGGCCACCGGGCCCACGTCGGCGATCGTGGACCTGTACGCCGAGGACGCGGTGGTCGAGGATCCGATCGGGACGCCGGAGCGCCGCGGCCACGAGGCCATCGGCGAGCTCTACCAGGCCCTGGAGAACCTCGACCGTGAGACCGAACTGCACACCGTGAAGGTCGCGGGCAACAAGGTTGCGGCGTCCTTCACCCTCGTCACCGTGTCCAACGGCCACCGCATGACCCTGTCCCCCATCGACGTGATGGAACTGAACGACGAGGGCAAGATCATCAGCATGCGCGCCTACTGGGGTCCGGACGACCTGAAGATGGAGCAGATCTGACCCACGGGCTTGTCCCCTCCCGCTCCCCGAATTACGGTGTCACCACAGTGATTCGGCGAGGGCGGGAGGACCTGTGCGGATCTCGTTGCGCGGCACCGGTGACGGGGTGCGGGTCAGCATGCGGCTGGAGATCAACCGGCGGCGCTGGATCGCCCTGCTCATCATGCTCGGAGTGCTCACCGCCACCGGCGTGATCACCGGACTGTGGGCCATCGTCGCCCCCGAATCGTTCTTCACCAGCTTCCCCGGCTTCGGCCTGCACTGGGTGCGCGCCGACGGTCCGTACAACCACCACCTGGTCGGTGACGTGGGGGCCTTCTTCCTGGCGCTGGGCGCCATCTCCGGCGCCGCCGTCTACTACCGCGACAGCGTCATCGCCCGCATCGCCGGGCTGGGCTGGCTCGTCTTCGGCGTGCCGCACCTCATTTACCACGCCTTCCATCGCCCGGAGACGCTCAGCGGTTTCAATTTCACGCTCGAACTGCTCGCGGCACTCGCCCTTCCCGCGCTCGGCCTGGCCATTCTGCTGGTCGCCCCACGCGAACGCTTCCCGGTCCCCGAGCCCGCGCCCTTCACCTTCAAATTCCCCCGCCGCTGACTCCGGCCCGCCGATGAGTCCCCGGGTGCCGGGCCGTCGTAACAGGTGACCCGACCACACCGATTTCCGGAGTAGCGGAGTAAAGGTTCAACGGCGAACCACGGGGGATCAACGGCGATCCTCGCGACGGGCGCGATCGGTTCCACCGACCGTCACCGACTCCATGGCCTTCCGGACGCGGAGAGCCCACCGAAGAACATCATCGAACTCCAGGTCACCGGCGTGATGGCCCGGCGCTCGCGACCTGCCGCAAGCCGGCGACCCGGCCTACGGCACCGTCGGCGTGGATTGAGCGACAAACGGGGCCTCCCCGAAACCTTTCCCAGGGCAAAGAAATCGGCTCCGCGAGACATTCTCGCGGAGCCGATTTCTGCTTCGATGCGGGTTACGCCGACTTCTCGCGGCGCTCCGGGGTCTGGCGCTTGCGCGGGACGATCGTCGGCAGGACGTTGTCGTTCACCGTGTCGGCATTGACGACCACCTTGGCGACATCGTCGCGGCTGGGGATGTCGTACATGACCGGGAGGAGCACCTCCTCCATGATGGCGCGCAGGCCACGGGCGCCGGTGCCGCGCAGGATCGCCTGATCCGCGACGGCTTCCAGGGCGTCCTGGGTGAACTCCAGATCCACGCCGTCCATTTCGAACAGACGCACATACTGCTTCACCAGGGCATTCTTCGGCTCACCCAGAATCCGGACCAGCGATTCCTTGTCCAGGTTGGTGACCGAGGCGACGACCGGGAGGCGGCCGATGAACTCGGGGATCAGGCCGAACTTGATCAGGTCCTCGGGCATGACGTCGGCGAAGTGGTCGGCGGTGTCGATCTCGGCCTTGGACCGGACCTCCGCGCCGAAACCGATGCCGCGCTTGCCGACCCGGTCCTGGACGATCTTCTCCAGGCCCGCGAACGCGCCCGCCACGATGAACAGCACGTTCGTGGTGTCGATCTGGATGAACTCCTGGTGCGGGTGCTTGCGGCCGCCCTGCGGCGGCACCGACGCCTGCGTGCCCTCCAGGATCTTCAGCAGCGCCTGCTGCACGCCCTCGCCGGACACGTCACGGGTGATGGACGGGTTCTCCGACTTGCGGGCGATCTTGTCGACCTCGTCGATGTAGATGATGCCGGTCTCGGCGCGCTTCACGTCGTAGTCGGCGGCCTGGATCAGCTTCAGCAGGATGTTCTCGACATCCTCACCGACGTAGCCGGCCTCGGTGAGCGCGGTGGCGTCCGCGATGGCGAACGGCACGTTCAGCATCTTGGCGAGCGTCTGTGCGAGATAGGTCTTGCCACAGCCCGTCGGGCCGAGCATCAGAATGTTGGACTTGGCCAGCTCGACCGGTTCACCCCGGGAGTCTCGGCCCTTGTCGCCCGCCTGAATCCGCTTGTAGTGGTTGTAGACCGCCACCGCGAGGGTTCGCTTCGCGGAGTCCTGCCCGATCACGTACTGCTCCAGGAAATCCCGGATTTCCGCGGGTTTGGGCAATTCGTCGAGCTTGACCTCGCTGGATTCGGCGAGCTCTTCCTCGATGATCTCATTGCAGAGGTCGATGCACTCGTCGCAGATGTACACCCCCGGTCCCGCAATGAGCTTCTTGACCTGCTTCTGGCTCTTTCCGCAGAACGAGCACTTCAACAGATCGCCGCCATCACCGATGCGCGCCATCTCCTGGGTCCCTACTTCCTTGTCCGCGTGCAACCGTCTGTCCCCGGCTGCCGGCGAGCTGCCTTCTTCGAGCGTAAGCCGTGACCCCTGAGTTTGCGGATCCGGCAATTCGGCTGTGTGTATCCACGGTGCCGATTACAAGCACCTGTGTTGGATGCAGAGGCAGAGCCGACAACCACGAGCAAAGGTCCCTAGAGTGACCGTACCCGCTTCGGCTGACCGAGGTCGACAACTTGGGCACGTTTCTCGCCGGACATGTGCGTGGACTCACCCCTGCCGGGGTGGCGGGGACGCCTGGGACACACAGAACCCCGCCACCCGCCCAGCTCACTTCTGGGCGCTGAGCTTGCGGTACTGGAAGACCTGATCGACGATCCCGTACTCCTGCGCCTCGTCGGCGGTGAGGATCTTGTCGCGGTCGGTGTCCTTGCGGATGGTGTCCGCGTCCTTGCCGGTGTGGCGCGCCAGCGTGGTCTCCATGAGGCGACGCATGCGCTCGATCTCGGCGGCCTGGATCTCGAGGTCGGAGACCTGGCCCTGGATGCCGCCCGAGGTGGACGGCTGGTGGATCAGGACGCGGGCGTTGGGCAGCGCGGCGCGCTTGCCGGGGGCGCCGGCGGCGAGCAGCACGGCCGCGGCCGAGGCGGCCTGGCCCAGGCAGACGGTGGCGACGTCGGCGCGCACGTACTGCATGGTGTCGTAGATGGCCATCAGCGCGGTGAAGGATCCACCGGGCGAGTTGATGTACATGGTGATGTCGCGGTCCGGGTCCTGCGACTCGAGCACCAGCAGCTGCGCCATGATGTCGTTGGCCGACACATCGTCAACCTGGTTGCCCAGGAAGATGATCCGCTCCTCGAAGAGCTTGTTGTACGGGTCCGAGACCTTCTGGCCGAAGCTGGTCTGCTCGGTGAACTGCGGCAGGATATAGCGCGACTGGGGCAGATTGCCGGCGGCGGCGAAGGTGATGCCCGCGGCCCGCGGATCGATCATGTTGGACATAACGCGTCTCTCCAAAGTCTGTGTGGTGGGCTGCGGAACTACTTGCTGCTGCTGCCGTTCGCCTGGCTCGCGTGGGTGACCACGTGGTCGATGAACCCGTAGTCGAGCGCCTCGGCGGCGGTGAACCAGCGGTCGCGGTCGGCGTCGGCGGTCACCTGCTCGACGGACTTGCCGGTGTGGCGCGACTGCAACTCGTTGAGTTCCCGCTTGGTGTAGGCGAACTGCTCGGCCTGGATCGCGATGTCCGCGGCCGAACCACCGAGACCGGCCGACGGCTGGTGCATCATGATCCGGGCGTGCGGCAGCGCGTATCGCTTGCCCTTGGTGCCCGCGGCGAGCAGGAACTGACCCATGGAGGCGGCCAGGCCCATGCCAACCGTGCGGATGTCGCAGTCGGCGAACTGCATGGTGTCGTAGATGGCCATGCCCGCGGTCACCGAACCGCCCGGGGAGTTGATGTAGAGCGAGATGTCCTTGGTCGGGTCCTCGGCCGACAGCAGCAGGATCTGCGCGCACAGCTTGTTGGCGATGTCGTCGTCGACCTGAGTGCCAAGGAAGATGATGCGCTCGCGCAGCAGGCGCTCGTACACCGAATCACTGAGGTTCAGACCAGCAGTCGCGGATGTCATGTGCACCCCTGCCTGATGAATTGTCACGGATACCTGCCCTCTCTCAACGGCTCGGTTAACAAGCCCCTACTGATTCGCTGACACAAACCCTAACGAAGCAGGGCGGCACCGAACTCCCGGTACCGCCCTGCTTCGCTCACAGCGCAAACTTACGTCAACACTTCGCGTTCCCGCGTCCGGGGGTTCCCGGGGTGTCCTGCCCCGATGCCCCTGCACACAGGCTGTGTCGATTTACTACTTGGCCTCGGCCTCGGCCTCGGCGGCCTCGGTCGCGTCGGCGACGGTGGCGAGCTCCTCGGCGGAGACCTCCTCGGCCTCCGCGGCCGGGTTGCCGAACATCTCGGCGGTGTCCACGACGTTGCCGGCGGTGTCGGTGACGGCGGCCTGGACCACGACACCGGCGAGAGCCTTGCCGCGGCGCACGTCGGCGAAGACCGCGCCCAGCTGACCGGCCTGCTGGATCTGCTGGATGAACTGATCGGGCGACATGCCGTAGCGCTGCGCCTGGAAGATGATCCGCTCGTACAGCTCGTCCTGGCCGACCTGGGTGTTCTCCGCCTCGGCGACCGCGTCCAGCAGCAGCTGGGTCTTGACCGACTTCTCGGCGGCTTCCTTGGTGTCCTTCTTGAACTCCTCCAGCGAGGAGCCCTGGGCCTCGAGGGCCTCGGCCAGCTTGGCCTCGTCGTGGTCGAAGCCGTGGACGGCGTCGTGCTCGACGGCGTCGACCTCGGCCTTGACGACACCCTCGGGCAGCGGGATCTCGACGGTCTCGAGCAGCTGCTCCAGCACCTTGTCGCGGATCTCGCCGGCCTGCTGGACCTTCTTGACGCGCTCGACGCGGGTCTTCAGGTCTTCCTTCAGCTCGTCGATGGTGTCGAATTCACTTGCCAGCTGGGCGAACTCGTCGTCGGCCTCGGGCAGCTCGCGTTCCTTGACCGACTGCACGGTCACGGTGATGACGGCTTCCTTGTCGGCGTGCTCGCCGGCGACCAGCTTGGAGGTGAAGTCCTTGGACTCGCTCTCCTTCAAACCGATCAGGGCCTCGTCCAGGCCCTCGATGAGCTGGCCGGAGCCGACCTCGTGGGACAGGCCGGTGGTGGAGGCCTCCTCGACGGCCTCGCCGTCGACGGTGGCGGACAGGTCGATGGAGACGAAGTCACCGTTCTCGATGGCGCGCTCGACCGACTTGAGGGTGCCGAAGCGCTGGCGCAGCGACTGCAGCTGCTCGTCGATGTCCTCGTCGGTGATCTCGATCGGGTCGACCGAGACGGCGATGGCCGAGAACTCCGGCAGGGTGATCTCCGGGCGGACGTCGACCTCGGCGGTGAAGGCGAGCTCCTCGCCGTCCTCGATCTTGGTGATCTCGATTTCCGGCTGGCCGATGACCTTGGCCTCGGTGGCGATGACAGCCTCGCTGTAGCGCTTGGGCAGCACATCGTTGACGACCTGCTCCAGCACGGCGCCGCGGCCGATACGGGCCTCGAGAAGCTTGGCCGGCGCCTTGCCCGGACGGAAGCCCGGGATCCGGACCTGCTGCGCGAGAGCCTTGTACGCGCGATCGAAGTCCGGCTTCAGCTCCTCGAAGGGCACCTCGACATTGATGCGGACCCGAGTCGGGCTCAGCTGCTCGACGGTGCTCTTCACGGACATGCTCCTTGTTCGTAGTTCATGGTTGACGTCTAGGTTCCCCCCGAACGCATCCCGACCAGGTTAGTTGACGCCCCCACGGGCCGTGTAACCGGTCACTGCACGGGGCATCGTGACGCCGGTCGGCCGACCGGTCGCCCTGGTACCCGGGGTTCGCGTCTAGCTACCGACCTTGACGGCGTCGGTGACGAAGACCAGCGTCTCGTACGGTTTCATTCCGCGGCCGCCCGCGCCGTAGCCGAGGTCCGGCGGGACGATGAGCAGCCGGCGGGCGCCCTGCTGGACGCCGACCAGGCCCTGGTCCCAGCCCTTGATGACCTTGCCCGCGCCCAGCGGCAGGTCGAAGGGCTCGCCGCGGGTGAAGGACGAGTCCAGGACCTTCTTGTCGGACCAGGTGACCAGCGTGTAGTTCATGGTCAGCTGATCCCCGGCCTTGGCGGCCGGGCCGCTGCCCGCGACCAGGTCCTTGACGATGAGCTGCTTGGGCGGATCACAGTCGTCCGGGATGGTGATCTTCGGGGCCTGGCCGAAGCCACCGTCGACCTTGATGTCGTCCGCGGTGCACTCGCGGCCCTTGCTCTGGGTCGTGGTGGCGGCGGCCGCACTGGTCGTGGCCTTGGCCGTGGTGGTCGACGCCGCCTTGTTGTCATTGCTGCTGCCGCATCCCGCGGCCAGCACCGTGGCGGCCACGACCGCTCCGATCACACCGACCTTGCCCACCAAGCGCATTCCCGCTCCTGTCCGTCAGTCCGGATTGCCGCACGGATTGCGACGCCGCGCCGAACCTACACGCCGGGATCGGTCTTCGCCGGGGAGGGCGCGGCCGAGAGGGTCTCGACCGCGGCGGCGACCGGGGATTCGCGCACTCAGCGATCGTTGACCAGCAGTGCGAACTGTGCGGCGGCCCTGCGGTGGACGAGTTGCTCGGTCGGGGCGGAGACCTGCGCCAGGTAGCGGCCGTCCAGGACGAGGCAGGTGTATCTGCTCTCGGGTGCTGCGGGATTCGAGCCGGGATCCCGCAGGCAGACCGCGTCCGGGACACCGTCCGGCGGGGTGGCCACGGACCCGCCGGGACTCGGCTCGGACAGTCTGTTCAGTGCGTGGCGGGCGGCCACGGCGTCGGGGAAGCGCAGCAGCCGAGCCGAATCCGTGACGGCGATGCTCTCGACCGGGATGCGTGCGTCCGCACCGGACCGGTTGACCCACAGCTCGGCGAGGACGGGGCCGTAGACGATGCCGCGTGCGCTGCGGTGTCCGCCCCATCCGGCGATGAGTTGCTGCTCGTCGTGAAAGAGTTCGGGATAGGGCCATTTCCCGAGTTCGGAGGGCAGCAGGCGGCTCAGCATGCCACCGGGATCCAGTGGGAGTGCGGACAGTTCCTCGGCCGGTGTCGGCGTGAAGGCGTCCAGTTTCGGCAGTTCGGCGTCGAAGGTGGCCTCGGCCAGGCTCTTCAGGGCCGCCCGATCCGTGGCCGGATAGGTGAGGAACAGAGTCACCACGAACGGGCCGTGGGCGAGGGTGACCGCCATCGTCGGCACGTAAGTGCGCCAATGACCATGTGTCGCAAAGTATTCGGTGAACGGGACGGCGACATTGTCGTGGTTGACGTCGAAGTCGCGCGCGTCTATCTCGCGGGCCGCGTCGATGGCAGCCATATTGTCCCGCATGCGCAGGACGGTGAGGCGCACCGAACGGGCCGTGCCGATCTCCGGGATGCCGGTCGGATCGTCGGTGCCGCCGATGCTGAATCCGGCCAGCATGCCGTATGCGGCGAGGGTGGCCCGGGTGGCGTCGGCGAGGATTCCGACGGCGTCCCCGGGTGTGGGCACCGGAACGGCCGAGGTCCGCGCCAGGGCCGGATCGACGGCGCGTGGCGCGATGACGGCATCCGCCATCCGCACCGATTCCATCAGCCGCCCATAGGTTTCCCCGGCTTCGCGCGGCGCGATGAGCGGCCGCCCGCTGTAGCCGCCGAGATCCAGCGCCCCCACCTGCGGGGTCGCCGCCCGTGGAACCCCGGCGATCGCGCAGGCACTGACCAGTGCCGCGACCGCCATGAGCGATCCGGCGTGGACACGCCGACGGGTCGAATCGAATCGGTGCATGCCGCCACCGCCTGTCGCACAGCTCCCCGCCCGGGTCCCGGCTCTCCGATCACGGTGAGCCCGACCGACGTTTCGTCCCGGCCCCTGCGGATCGCCGACGAAAACCTCCCCCGGACACCTGTTTTCGAGTGTGAGCGCGATCACCCTGCACGGCAAGCCCCCTACACTGAGGGGTCGCATCCGTCGCGACTATCGGCGCAGGTCGAGACGGAAATGTATTTGCGGGTGCTCTCGGCCTACGGGAGCATCTCAGGATGCTGTTGACGATCTCTTGTACGCGGCCCGAGGGCGCCGCCTGGCCGGCCTCCGATCTGGGGTACCTGCTGCACAAGAATCCCTCGCGCAGACAGACTTTCGAGCAGTCCTACGGTGTCGCGCACGTCCTCTACCCGGAGGCGGGCGACGACCGCTGCACGGCCGCGCTGCTGCTGGAGATCGATCCCGTCCGGCAAGCGCGGGGCGGCGGAGCGGTGCGCGGAAAGTCCAAGGGCACGCCCGAATTCAGTCTCGGGCAGTATGTGAACGATCGGCCGTACGCGGCGTCTTCGCTGGTGTCCGTGGCCATTTCGACGGTGTTCGGCAGCGCCCTGCACGGCCACTGCAGGCAGCGTCCCGAGCTGGCCGAGACCGCGCTGCCGCTGCGCATCGAGCTCCCCGCCGTGCCCTGCAAGGGCGGGGTCGAGTACGCCGAACGGGTCTTCGCGCCCCTGGGCTGGACCGTCGCGGCCACTCCCCTCCCCCTGGACCCGGCATTCCCGGACTGGGGCGATTCCCATTACCTGCGGCTCGAACTCACCGGAACGCTGCGCCTGTCCGACGCGCTGTCGCATCTGTATGTCCTGCTGCCCGTCCTCGACGGCAGCAAGCACTACTGGCTCGACACCGGCGAGATCGACAAACTCCTCCGCTTCGGCGAGGGCTGGCTCACCACCCACCCGGAGCGCGAGTGGATCACCCGCCGCTACCTGACCCGCCGCCACACCCTGGTTCGCGCCGCCCTCGCCCGCCTCGCCGAGCTGGACGACACCGACCCGGAGAAACTCGGCGCGTTCGAGCACGATTTCGACGACGAGCACACCGGCACCGAGACGACGTCGTCCGCGCCCGATCCCGGCGGCGAAGTCCGTTCGGCCGCAACGGAGCTCGCGGCCACGAGTTCGCTCGACGGCGAGAATTCGGATGCCGCGCGTCTGCCCGCTCCGGCGAGCGGCGCCGCCCCCCTTGGGGCGGGCGCAGTGATATCCGCGCAGGCGACCGACCGCGTCCCGGCCTCCGCCGGGACCGGCGCTCCGGTCCCGGCGACCGATCCGGGGCCGGAGGCTTCCGGTACGGCCGAGGTCGGAGAACGCGGGCCGTCGCTGGCGGTGTTGCGGCGGGCCGCAGTACATCGGGCGCTGTCGGAGGCGAGGGCGAGCCGGGTGCTCGATCTCGGGTGCGGGCAGGGCGCGTTGCTGCTGGAACTGGTGGCGGACCGGGCGTTCGGTGAGATCGTCGGGATCGATGTGTCCATGCGCGAGTTGAAGATCGCGGCGCGGCGACTGCGGCGGCTGCCGGAGTGGCAGTCGCGGCGGGTGACGCTGCGGCAGGGGGCGCTGACGTATACCGATGCCGCTCTGCGGGGTTATGACGCGGCGGTGCTCATGGAGGTGATCGAGCATGTGGACGCGCCGCGGTTGAAGGCGCTGGAGTACGCGGTGTTCGGGGCTGCCGTTCCGGGCGCGGTAGTGGTGACGACGCCGAACAGTGAGTACAACGTGCGGTACGACGGGCTCGCCGCGGGCGCTTTCCGGCATTCGGATCACCGATTCGAGTGGAGCCGGGCAGAATTCGCGGACTGGGCGGACCGGGTCGGCGGGACGTACGGGTATGCCGTGCGGGTCGAGCCGATCGGGCCCGAGGATGCGGAAGTGGGGGCGTCGACACAGATGGCCGTGTTCACCAAACGGGATGGGACGAACGGCGATGAGGAAGGAGTCGTGTGATGGCAGAGCTGTCGGTTCCGGTGCTGTCGCTGGTCGTGTTGATCGGTAGCAGCGGCTCCGGGAAATCCACGTTCGCGCACAAGCACTTCCGGTCGACGGCGGTGCTGTCGTCGGACGCGTATCGGGGGCTGGTGAGCGATGACGAGGCCGATCAGTCGGTGACGGCCGAGGCGTTCGAGCTGCTGCACCACGTGGCGGGCGTGCGCCTGCGGCGTGGGCTGCGCACCGTCATCGACGCCACCAATGTGCAGCCCAAGGCGCGGCAGGCGCTGGTGGAGCTGGCGCGGGCGCACGACGTGCTGCCGGTGGCGATCGTGCTGGACGTGCCGGAGGCGGTGTGCGTGGAGCGCAATGCGCTGCGGGTGGATCGCGCGGACCTGGGTCCGCACGTGGTCGGCCGCCACCAGCGCGATCTGCGGCGTTCGCTGAAGTTCCTGGAGCGCGAGGGCTTTCGCAAGGTGCACGTGCTGAAGGGCGTCGAGGAGATCGAGGCGGCCACCATCTCCGACGAGCGCCTGTGGAACGACAAGACCGATCTCACCGGGCCCTTCGACGTGATCGGTGACGTGCACGGCTGCCGCAGCGAACTGGAGACCCTGCTGGGCGAACTCGGCTATGTCCTCGCCCGGGACGCGGACGGTCGCGCAATGGACGCGCGGCATCCCGAGGGCCGCACCGCGGTGTTCGTCGGCGATCTGGTCGATCGCGGCCCGGACACGCCCGGCGTGCTGCGGCTGGTGATGGGCATGGTGGCAGCCGGAAACGCCCTGTGCGTCACCGGAAACCACGAGTTCAAGCTGGTACGCGCGCTGGACGGCCGCCGCGTGAAGGTGGCGCACGGCCTGGCCGAGTCGCTCACCCAGCTGGAGGCCGAGGACGCCGAATTCCGCAAGACCGCACAGGAATTCATGCGCGGCCTGGTCAGCCACTATGTGCTCGACGGCGGCAAGCTGGTGGTGGCGCACGCCGGCCTGAAGGAGGAATACCAGGGCCGTACCTCGGGCCGGGTGCGCGAGTTCGCCATGTACGGCGAATCCACCGGCGAGACAGACGAATACGGGCTTCCGGTGCGCTACCCGTGGGCCAACGACTATCGCGGCAAAGCGCTGGTGCTCTACGGCCACACGCCGATGACCGAACTGGTGTGGGTGAACAACACCCTGTGCCTGGATACCGGCGCGGTGTTCGGCGGCCGTCTGACCGCGCTGCGCTACCCGGAGCGGGAGCCGGTGTCGGTGCCCGCCGAGCAGGTCTGGTTCGAGCCGGTGCGGCCCCTCGAAGCCGCCACCTTCGCCACCGGATCGGCGGTGGTGCAGCGGGATCCGGGCGTGCTGGACCTGGACGACGTGCTGGGCCGGCGGGTGGTGGAGACCCGTCACCTCGGCCGGGTCACCGTCCAGGAGGATGCCGCGAGCGCCGCGCTCGAGGTGATGAGCCGTTTCGCCGTGGACCCGCGCTGGCTGCTGTACCTGCCGCCGACCATGTCGCCGTGCGCCACCTCCTCCCTGGACGGCTACCTCGAGCACCCGGCCCAGGCCTTCGAGTACTACCGGTCCGAGGGCGTGGACACGGTGGTGTGCGAGGAGAAGCACATGGGTTCGCGTGCGGTCGTGGTGGTTTCGCGATCGGCCGAGGCGGCGCGGGACCGGTTCGGCGTCGAGGACGGCAGCACCGGCGCGGTGTACACCCGCACCGGCCGCCCGTTCTTCGACGATCCGGCGCGGACCGAGACGCTGCTGGCCCGGGTGCGCGCGGCGGCCGAAACCGCCGGGCTGTTCGAGGAACTGGACACCGACTGGATGCTGCTGGACACCGAGCTGCTGCCCTGGTCTGCCAAGGCACTGGGGCTGCTGCGCAATCAGTACGCCGCGGTCGGCGCGGCGGCCCGGGCCGCGCTGACCCAGGCCGCCGAGGTACTGGCGGCCGCGGTCGACCGGGGCGTGGACGCGGGCGATCTCGCGGCGCGCACCGACGCGCGCCGGGCGGACGCTGACGCCTTCACCGCCGCCTACGGCCGCTACTGCTGGCCCACCGACGGCCTGGACGGCGTGCGCCTGGCCCCGTTCCAGCTGCTGGCGGCCTCCGGCGCGAATTACGCCGGGCGCGACCACAACTGGCACCTGGAGCGAATGGACCGGCTGGTCGCCGCCGACCCGGAGTTCTTCACCGCGACCGGCCGCCGCCTGGTCGACCTCGCCGCCCCCGAGGCCGAGGCGGCCGCGACGGCCTGGTGGACCGAACTCACCGCGGCCGGCGGCGAGGGCATGGTGGTGAAGCCGCTGGGCGCGCTGGTCACCGGAACCGGCACCCGCAGTGGACGACCGGTGCAACCGGGCGTGAAATGCCGTGGGCCCGAATACCTCCGGATCATCTACGGCCCGGAGTACCTGCGCCCCGACCAGCTGGATCGCCTGCGCTCCCGCGGCCTCGGCGGCAAACGCTCCATGGCGCTGCGCGAATACGCCCTCGGCCTGGAAGCCCTGGACCGCTTCGTGGCCCGCGAGCCGTTGTGGCGGGTCCACGAGGCCGTGTTCGCCATCCTCGCCCTGGAGACCGAACCTGTCGATCCGCGGCTCTAGACCTGGTATCTCGTTCAGAGCGGGCTGTCCGGGCGGACGAGGCCGGTGCGGTAGGCGATGACGACGAGCTGGGCGCGGTCGCGTGCGCCGAGTTTGGCCATGGCCCGGTTGACATGGGTCTTGGCGGTCAGGGCGGTGACGAAGAGGCGTTCGGCTATCTCGTCGTTGGACAGGCCCATCGCCACCAGCGCGACCACCTCGCGTTCGCGCGGGGTGAGCGGGGCCAGCAGGGGCGGTGGTTCCCAGCGGGCCGGATCCGGCTGGGCAAGGAAGCGGGAGATGAGCGCTTTGGTGGCGGCCGGCGAGAGCAGGGTGTCACCGGCGACGACGGTGCGGATGGCGCCGAGCAGTTCGTCGGCGTTCATGCCCTTGCCCAGGAAGCCGCTCGCCCCGGCGTGCAACGCCTCGACGACGAGGTCCTCATGCTCGAAGGTGGTGAGCACCAGCACCTTCACCCCGGCCAGGTCCTCGTCGGCGCTGATCATCCGGGTGGCGGCGAGACCGTCCAATTCGGGCATGCGGATGTCCATGAGCACCACGTCGACCTGGTGGGTGCGGGCGAGTTCGACGGCCTCGCGCCCGGTGGCCGCCTCGGCGACCACCTTCATGTCCGAGGTGGAGTCGATGAGCATGCGGAAGGTGTCGCGCAGCAGCGCCTGATCGTCTGCGAGCAGCACCCGGATGGTCATACCCCGCCCCTTCGCCCGCTCCGGTGCGGCAGCTCGGCCGCCACCCGGAATCCTCCGCCGGTCCGCGGCGCGGCGCTGAGCGTGCCGCCCACGGCCTTCACTCGTTCCCGCATTCCGATCATCCCGTAGCCGGATCCGGTGTCGCCAGTCGCGTGGCCATCGTCCTCGACGGTGATGCGCAGCCGGTCGGGCCGGTAGTCGAGGGCGATCCGGGCGGCCGGTACGCCCGCGTGCTTGCTGGTGTTGGTCAGGGCCTCCTGAATCAGCCGGTATGCGGTCAGGTCCGCCAGCGAAGACAGCTCGACGGGTTCGCCCGTCCGCTCGACGGTCACGTCCAGACCGGCGTGCCGGAAGGAT
Organism: Nocardia niigatensis NBRC 100131; assembly: GCF_000308655.1. Classification (GTDB taxonomy): domain Bacteria; phylum Actinomycetota; class Actinomycetes; order Mycobacteriales; family Mycobacteriaceae; genus Nocardia; species Nocardia niigatensis. Next base: position 300,598 of record NZ_BAGC01000043.1, read on the forward strand.
TCCACCAGCGCCGGGAGTTCCGCGAGACCGGGCGAGGGCGTGCGCGGATCCACCGAATCCCCTTCCGTGCGCAGCACTCCGACGGCCGCGCGCAGATCGTCGAGCGCGGTCCGGCTGGTGTCGCGGATCCGTTCCAGCGCCTCGTAGGCGTGTTCGGGATTGGTGCGCATGAGGTGGTGGGCGACGCCGGCCTGCGCGTTCACCAGGGTGATGTGGTGGGCCACCACGTCGTGTAGTTCCCGGGCGATGCGCAGGCGTTCCTCGGTGACCCGGCGACCGGCCTCGGCTTCGCGGTCGCGTTCGGCGGCCTCGGCGCGTTCGAGGGCGGCGGCCAGCAGTTCGCGCTGGCTGCGCACCGCGTCGCCGGCGGCCACGCCGAGCAGGGTCCAGGCGATCTGCGACAGCGCCTGGGGCAGATCCCCGGGACTCGGCTGGGAGATCAGGATCGCCGCCACCAGCGGCACCGCGGCGCACACGCCGACCAGCCACGCGGTGCGCCGCTCGCCCCGATTCGCCACCGTGAACAGTGCGACGGCGGTGGCCGCGGGCGGCGGTGTGGAGTACGGGATCACCAGGTAGCGCGCCACTTCCACCAGCACGGTGGCGGCCACCACCGGGATCGGCCACCGGCTGCGGACCAGCAGCGGTACGCAGGTGAGCGCGAGCCCGCTGACGGCCCGGTCCATCGGGCTGTGCCGGAGGTACGCCATGGTGGCGGCGACCGGCGTGGCGACCAGGAAGCATCCGATCGCGACCGCGAGGTCGGCCGCCCAGGGCCGGACTCGCAGCCAGCACCGCAGCCGGGCGATCATCCGCACGTCGTCAAGGTACCTACCCGCCGTGCGCGGCGGGGTGACCCGGCGCGGTGACGCGGCCGCGGTATTCGCGCAGCGTGCGGACGCTGTTCCAGCCCAGCGCCCCCACGATCCGGTCTCCGCTGCGGTAGAGCGCGACGAACTTGCGCTCGCGCGGGTCTCCCGCGACGATCTCGGCACGCGAACCGGCGGGACACCAGCCGTGCAGCTGGATCTTGCTGCCGTAGTGGTCGGTCCAACCGAAAGGGGTTGGCGCATAGGGTGTTTCCTGTCCGGGTTCGGCGAGCAGGTTGCGGGCCGCGGCCATGGCCTGCTCGCTCGCGTTGGTGCGCTGCTCGAATCGGACCCGCGCACCGACGGCCGGATGCGGCCAGTTGGCGACGTCACCGGCGGCGTACACGCCCGGCGCGGCCCGGCAGTATTCGTCGCACCGCACCCCGTCACCGATGGGCAGGCCGGATTCGGCGAGCCAGTCGACCGCGGGCGTCGAGCCGACGGCGACCACCACGACATCGGCCGCCAGGCGCGTCCCATCGTCCAGCACCACCGCGGCGACCCAGCCGTCGCCGACTTCGATATCGGTAGCCTTGCGGCCCATGAACATTCGCACCCCGTGGTCGCGATGCAGCTCCGCCACCAGGTCCGCGACCTCGTCACCGAACTGGCGGGTCAGCGGGGCGGGCTCGGCGTCCACCAGGGCGACATCCAAGCCGAGTTCCCGTGCCGACGCGGCGATTTCGCTGCCGAGGAAGCCCGCGCCGAGCACGACAACCCGTGGACCCGCCGTCAGTTCGGCGCGCAGCGCGAGCGCGTCGTCGAGGGTTCGCAGCACGTGCATCCCGGCCGGCTCGTGCCCGAAGGGCAGGCGGCGGGGTCGCAGGCCGGTTGCGACGATCAGGCCGTCGTAACGCACCCGGTCACCCCCGGCGAGGGCCACCGTGCGCGCGGTGAGATCCAGACCTGTTGCGCGGCAACCTGATCGCAGCTCCAGTCCGAGCCGTTCGATCGCCTCATCCGGACGCAACGCGACATCCTGCCGAGTGCCGGTGAGCACCTGTTTCGACAGCGGCGGCCGATCGTAGGGCGCGTGGAGCTCCTCGCCGATCAGGGTGATCGTGCCGGTGAAGCCGTCGTTGCGCAGCGTCTCGGCGGCGGTGAGGCCGGCGGCCGAAGCCCCCACCACGACAACATGATCGAGGGCGGGCACTACTGCTCCACCCGGATGGCCAGGGCCGGGCAGCGCGCGGCGGCGTCCAGCACCTTCGGCAGCAGTTCGGCGGCCGGGTTCGCGTCGAGCAGGACGACGATGCCATCCTCGTCGCGCTGGTCGAACACCTCCGGCGCGGCCACCACACACTGACCACCGCCACAGCACTTGATCTCGTCGATGTCGATCCTCATGAAATGCCTCCTCTCCTACCAGGTCACCGGGAGTTCGTGGACGCCGTAGACGACCATCTCGTCGCGCATCGGGACCGCCTCGAGCGGTACCGCGAGCCGCAGCTCCGGGAAGCGTTCGAACAGCGCGGTCAGGGCGATCCGCAGCTCCAGCCGGGCCAGCTGCTGGCCGATGCACTGATGGATGCCGAAGCCGAACGCCACGTGCGGGCTGTGCAGGCGCAGCAGGTCCAGGGTTTCCGGATCGTCGGGGAACTGCGCCGGGTCGCGGTTGGCCGCGGGCAGATGCGCGACCACGGTGCTGCCCGCCGGGATCACGTGGCCGCCTATCTCGACATCCTCCAAAGCCGTTCGGCGAACACCGAATTGGATGACGCTCAGATAGCGCAGCAGCTCCTCCACCACGGCGTCGGCGTGCTCGGGCGCGGCGCACAGCAGCGCCGGCTGGGCGGGATCGCGCAGCAGGCACAGGGTGCTCAGGGCGATCATGTTGGCGGTGGTCTCGTGCCCGGCGACCAGCAGCAGTACGCCGATGCCCGCGAGTTCCTCGTCGGTGAGGTCGCCGTCCCGGACCAGCGCGCTGAGAATGTCCTCGGCGGGCTCGGTCCGTTTCTGGACGGCCAGCCGGTGGATCAGCTGGTTCAGCTCCCGCTGGGCCTGCGCCACCTCCTCGGGCGGCGCGCCGAGCCGCAGCAGGGTGGCCGAATTGTGCTGGAACTCGGCACGATCCGCGTACGGCACCCCGAGCAGTTCGCAGATGACCAGCGAGGGGATCGGCAGCGCGAAGTCCCGCACGAGGTCGATCGGACCGGTGGCCGCCGCCATGGCGTCCAGGTGCTCGGCGACGATCCGCTCCACCGCCGGGGCCAGCGCGCGGATGCGCCGCACCGTGAACTGACCGGTGAGCATCTTGCGCAGGCGGGTGTGGTCCGGCGCGTCCATGAAGATGAACCAGCCCGGCGGGGCCGGCGGAATCTCTTGCGAGCCACGGTGATTGCCGGTGACGCCGCGGCGGCGTGAGCTGAAGCGCGGATCGGACAGCACGGCCCGCACGTCGGCGTACCGGGTGACGAGCCGGCCGTCGATGCCGTCCGGCAGGGTGACGTGCGCGACCGGATCCTGCTCGCGCAGCTCCCGGTATTCCCCAGGCGGGCTGAACGGGCAGGTCCGGACCACGGGCTGGCTCCCGGCGAGCTGTGTTGAGGTCATCGACGTCCCTTTCCGAACGAGTGGCGATCCGCTGCTGCGGTACCAACCACCCTGCCGCCGGGACCTGGTGGCCGTCGTCGTCCGGACGTGGACTTTCGGAGTACCGCGCGCGCGGTATGCCGGCTACGCGCCGGGCGCGGCGACGTGCTCGCGCAGGCGGTCGAGGTAGGGGCGCTGGCCCTTGACGAGTTTCTCGTGCGCGGTGTCGAGGTCGAACCAGGCGGTCCGGTCGATCTCAGGGAATTCGGTAACTCGCCCGGATCGCGGCGGCCATTCCATTTCGAATGTGCCCGGCACCACCAGCGCCGGATCCAGGTCGCCCTCGACGGCCCACACCGTGACCTGCTTCTTACTGCTGCCGCTGCCGTACTGGACATCGCCGAGCGGAATCCATTCCCCGTCCGGCACGGGCAGGCCGAGTTCTTCGACGAATTCGCGGCGGGCGGCGTCGCGGGCCTGCTCCGCGGCGGGCTCGTACTCGCCCTTGGGGATGGACCAGGCGGAGGCGTCCTTCTTCGCCCACAGCGGTCCGCCCATATGCCCGATCAGCACTTCGAGGCCGGTGGTACGGCGGAACAGCAGGACTCCGGCGCTGTATCTGACGCTCATGGCACCGAGTTTGCCGAATCGGCGCGCGGGCGCACACTTCGGGCGCTACTGTGGGCGGCACTGCGGCAACCCGGACGTTCAGGATTATTTCCCAATAACGGACGAATATTCCCCGCGTGGCCTCTTGCGCCCGAAACCTGTTCGGCAGCATCGCCTTCCATTAAGCTCCTGAATTCGGATCGGCCACACACTTGACGACGGATTGGATAACCGCATGGAGTTCCGCAGCACCTGCGCGACTGCCACCCTGGTGATCGGCGCGCTCGTGACCCAGGCCGCCGTGCTATCGATGGCAACGGGCCCGGCGAACGCCGAGCCCACCGTGCCGGTCCTGGTGTACTCGACCAAGCTGGTCGACAAGACCGTCGTCACCACGCTCAAGGGCGGCACCTTCGAACTGTCGCAGCCCTCCGCGGACTCCACGACCCCGGACATGGCGGTCAAGCCCGCCGACGTGGTGAACGTGAAAGACGCCGACGGCAAGCTGCTGCTCACCCTGCCGCTGGCCTTCCACCTCGGACCCATCGACATTCCGGTCAAGCCGGAGGTACAGCAGGACGGCACCGTGCTGGCCCTCACCCCCGAGAAGCCGGCCGATGTCTCGCTGTCGCAGCCGCTGGTCGTGAAACCGGTTGCCTCGCAACTGGAGAACGACCGCGCACTGAGCAGCTTCACCACCCAGTTCAGCCTCGCCACCGCCGTCGGCACCTTCGTCGGCACCGCCATCGGCGCGACCATCGGCTGCGTCGTCACCCTGGTGGCCGGCTGCATCCCGGGCCTGACCACCGGCGCCGCCGCGGGCGGCATCATCGGCACCATCGCCCTCGGCGGCCCGGTCCTCATCGCCTCGGGCATCGACCTGCTCTCCACCATGCAGGCCCCGGACGGCAGCACCAAGTGGGCCGACAAGACCGCGGCCGCGCCACAGCCCGCTCAGCCGGCAAACTGACGCGACCGGCGCCGGTGGGCGCCAATTAGGTGATTCCACTGTGCAATCCGCCGTGCCCGCCGGTGGCCGGCTACCGCGGGAAGCGGGTGGCACGAATGTCCTGGACGGCGGCGTCCAGATCGGCCGCCACACGTTCGAGTCGCGCCCCGAGCTCGGGTGCCGGGTTCATCCCTATCGCGTCCCGCAGCGCCCGCCCCGAGGCCTGGACGCGCTCGATCACCCGGTCGTGCAGGTCGTGAGCGATGCGATCGCGGTCCGCCATGACCGCGATCGTCGCCGAGTCCCGGTGGCTGCGCAGGGTGTCGCGCTGCACCTGCTCGTGCATGCGCACATTGACGATCTTCACGGCCGCGATGACGGCGAGCGCCTCGATGATCCGCTCATCCTCGTCGCTGAACGCGCCTCCGCGTTTGTTGGTCAGGTACATGTCGCCGAGGAGCATGCCCCGGTAACGCAGGGGCACGCCCAGGAAACTGCGCATGGGCGGATGCCCCTCGGGCCAGCCCTCGAAGAGCGGACTCTTGGTGACGTCGGCCAGCCGGACCGGATGCTCCCCGCACAGCACCGCGCCGAGCACGCCCCGGCCGTGCGGCCAGTGCCCGATCCGGCGCACCGCCTCCGCGTCCATACCGACCGGAAAGAACTGCCCCAGCCGGCGTTCCCCACTCCCGTCGTCCGGTCCCAGCAAACCCAGTGCGCCGTACTGCGCATCGACCAGCCGGACCGCCGCGGTCACCAGCCGCCGCAGCACCAGATCCACATCCAGGTCCGAGACCACGGCGTACACCGCCTCGACCAGATCGTGCAGTCGTTCTCGCGAGGCAGCCAGTTCACGCAGTTCGTCCGGTATGACAACCCATGGCTCATCGGACATGTCGCACAGGCTACCCAGCGGCAACCTCGAGGTATTCACGTTCGAGACCGGGTGTCGCCGAAGAGATCACGAGACACGCCGCGACACGCGGAGTTCAAGATCGAGGCGCCCGCAGACGAGGAGTTTTGCCGGGTTTTCCGCAGCGCCGGATCGCGCGGTGGACTCAGCGGGCGCGGCGCAGGTCCGCGGCCAACCACGGATGCTCGGCGACCGCGGCCCACGCCCTGCCCCAGGGGAATTGGCGGCGGTGGTCCGCGCCGTCGCCGGGCTCGTGCGCCTGCTGGGTGTCATCACCCGCGAGAACGGTTACGCCCCAGCCGGAAAGGCTGCGCATCGCCTTCTGCAGCGGCGGGAAACCGAGCTGGGCGTCGTTCGAGTACGGCACCGCGACGATGGGCAGCCTCTTGCCCACCCCTTCCACCAGCAGCCCGAGCGGAAGCGTGTCCGAGATGCCGACGGCCCACTTCGCCAACGAATTACCCGTGAGCGGCGCCACGATCATCGCGTCAGCGGGCGGCAGGACATCCGGTTCGTCCGGCGCCTTGTACTCGTTCCGCACCGGATGACCGGTCTTCCCCTCGAGCGCGTCCACATCGATGAACCGCCGCCCGTACGGCGAGGCGACTACACACACGTCCCAGCCGTCCGCCTGTGCGAGATCGACCAGTGTGCCCACATCGCCGGCAGCGGGCGAACCGGTCACGATGGCGTAAAGGACGGGGCTCCCTTGATCGTTCATGGGTCTATCGTCTCCCGGCGGGAAGGATCAAGGGGCGGGTCCAGGATCGGGCGGCGGTGCCGAGATAGTCGGCGACCCTGGGGAATTCGGTGCGCGGCCGCGGCTCGTCACCAAGAAGGGCGACCAGTTCGTCACGGCGTCGCGGGGCGAGCGCCATGTCCCTCATCCGATCGATCCCGAGCCGCCGACCTGGATTCCGGGCCGCGTCGCCCGGTTCGGTGCCTAAACCCGTAGACCGTTGATGAGGGCCAGGACCGCGGGTTCGGTTTGGGCGCGGGCGGTTTCGGGGTCCTCGGCATTGGCGATGAACATGGCCGCTTCGCCGAGGGCCGAGAGGATCATCAGGGCGAGGGGGCGGATGTCCAGATCGCCGCGCAGGACGCCGGCCGCGATCCCGGATTCGAGGCCGGCGACCACCAGGCCCAGACCGTACTTCTCGTCGACCGCGCGCCACTCCTGCCAGCCCAGCACCGACGGCGCGTCGATGAGGGTGATGCGGACGCGTTCGGGGTCGACGCAGGAGAGCAGGAAGTTGTGCAGCCCGGCTTCGAGGACGGCCAGCGGGTCGGCCGGCGGGGCCTCGGCCATGGTTTCGGCGACCTGCTGCAGGATCTCCTGCTGCACCTGTTCGTAGACCGCGCGGAACAGGTCTTTCTTGTCCTTGAACTGGTGGTAAAGCGCGCCGCGGGAGCTGCCGGCGCGCTCCACGATCTCGGGGGTGCTGACCGACGCGTAGCCGCGTTCGGCGAAGAGTTCGCGCGCGGCGGCCATCAAATTCGCGCGGGTCGACTCGGATCGTTCGGCTTGCCTGATCATCGACACCTTTCTGGCTCTGTTGGTGGATCGTAGCGCGAAGCCATTGAAAACAGGCAGCCTGTTTGTTAGTTTGAAATCATTCTTCACCGTCTCTGCTCCTAGAGGAGTCATCCAGATGACGCACACCATCTCCCCCGAATCCCGCGCCGCCTGGCGCGACCCCGCCCTCGGCGCCCGCCGCGAGCTCGCCCTGCCGCAGGGCACGCTGAACGTCTTCGAGAGCGGCAGCGGCGATCCCGTCGTCTTCGTGCACGGACTACTGGTCAACGCCAACCTGTGGCGCCAGGTCATTCCGGGACTCTCCGGCGAATTCCACTGTGTGGCAATCGATCTGCCCTTCGGCTCGCACACCATCGCCATGCCCGGCGCTGACCTGAGCGCTCCCGGCCTGGCCCAGCTGGTCATCCAGGCCATCGAAGAACTCGGTCTGGGCCCGGTCACCCTGGTGGGCAATGATTCCGGCGGCGCGTTCAGCCAGCTGGTCGTCGCCGCCCGCCCCGATCTGATCGCCCGCCTGGTGCTGACCTCCTGCGACGCCTACGAGAACTTCCCGCCGCCGTTCTTCGACTACATCGGCCTGGCGGCCCGCACCCCGGGCGCGCTCACCGCCCTGGCGCTGAGCATGCGCATCCGCCCGGTTCGCCGCCTGCCCATCGCCTACGGCTGGCTGGCCCGCGGCCCGATCGAGCGCGCGGTCAGCGACTCCTATGCGCTGCCGGTCGGCACCAAGGCCATTCGCGAGGACGTCCGCCGCACCATCGGCGGGCTCGACAACCAGTACACCCTCGCCGCCGCAAAGACTTTCGCGGATTTCAAGAAGCCGGTGCTGCTGGCCTGGTCGGCCGGCGATCGCTTCTTCCCGGACCGCTACGCCGAGCGCCTGGCCGCCGAGTTCCCCGATGCCCGCATCGAATGGATCCGCGATTCGCGCACCTACTCGCCGGAGGATCAGCCCGCGCAGCTGATCGGTGCGATCCGCGTCTTCCTGGACGCGACCCGCGCCGAGACCCGGCCCTGACCGGGCGGACGGCACGCTGACCGGGCGTCAGAAGTCGCCGTCGAAGCCGCCGATATCGCCGTAGTCACCGAAGTCCTGGCCGCCCAGGTCGGCGCCGGGGTCGTAACCACCCTGGTCATAGCCGCCCTGGTCGGAACCGGGATCGTAGGCGTTCTGGTCGTAACCGCCGTCGGCGGCGTCCAGCCCGGCCTGATAGCCGTCGCCGTAACCGCTCTCGAAGGCGGCCGAGTCGTAGCCAACGCCGGACATCCCGCCGAAGAGGGCGTTGAACAGCACCGCCGAGCCGACGCCCCAGGCGCCGGCGACCAGGGCGGTCTTCCACCACGGCTCGGAGTACCAACCGGCCGGAACGGGACGGCCCGCGACCCGGCCACCCGGGTAATAGTTCGGGGTGGAGGGGGACGGCGTGGGCGAGGCCTCGATGCGCCGCCCGTCGTATTCGATCGCGCGATCCTCGGTCACCCGGCCGGCACTGCGCTGCCCCTCGAGCTCCGGTACGGCCGGGCCCGGGTCCATCCCCATGGCCGAGCGCGCGGCCCCCACGTAGTAAAGCCCTTCCAGCGCCGTCTCTTTCGCCAGCCGGGCCTGCGCGGGCGTGGTGGCCTGCTCGATCTGTGAGCCCGCGGCATTGAACCGCTCCCCCGCGTCGGCGAGGGCCTGCTTCGACGCGTCGTCCGTGCCGGTGAGGTTGTAGACCTGCCCGCCGAGCCGCTCGATCACCCGGCGCGCATCAGCCTTGGCGTCCTCGAGCTGGGTGCCGGAACGCGAAAGTTGTGCGCGGTTGACCGCCACCACAGCCAGCAGGACAACCACCAGGACGAGGAGCAGAACGACGACCGTAGCCACGCGACCAGCCTACGCGGCAGCATTCGCCGTACTGTTGCTACGCACTGTGATCTTCCTGAAGGCTCGACCTACCCGGCCACTGCGACAAAACGCGTGTTGCGGCGACCTGGATCAACCTCCTCTTCGTCTAGCTCCGACACCGCGAACTGACGTTTGCCCGCCGTTTTCGCCGAATACATGGCCCGGTCGGCGCTGCGCAGCAGATCCGAGAAGTCGAAGTCCCGGCCGGGCGGGCAGAAGGCGGTGCCGACACTCGCCGACGCCGGAACCGGGCCCGCGGCCGTGTGCACCGGCTCGCACAGCGCGGACAGCACCCGCATGGCCAGCTCGCCCAAGCTATTGCGCCGGGCCGGCAGCGCGACCACGAACTCGTCGCCGCCGTAGCGCGCGATCACCGTCTCGGCCGGGCAGGTCGCGCGCAGCCGCTGGGCAATGGTGACCAGCACCTCGTCGCCGACCGTGTGGCCGAAATTGTCGTTGATCGCCTTGAAGTCGTCGAGATCGATGAGCAGCAGCCCGACCCCGCGCGCCGGATCGGTGGACATCACCCGCACCCGCTCCTGCAGCAGTGAGCGATTGGCCAGATCGGTGAGCGCGTCATGCGTGGCCTCGTGCCGCAGCCGGGTCTGCAGGGCCGCGATCTCCTGCACCCGCACCGACACCGCCTCCGAAAGACTGCGTTCCTGCTGGGCGAGGGCGCGCTGCTGAAGTGCCTCGGCGTACGCGTCGATGGCCTGGCTCGCGATGAACGACCAGCGGGTGGCGATCAGGGAACCGCGCACGCCCGGCGAGAGCCCCAGCAGCGCGCGGCTGGCGGGGGCGAGCATGCGGGTGCGGTCGAACGGTGATTCGGCCAGACTGCGGCCGATGCGGCGGGCGGCCCGCACCGGAAACGGTTCGGTCCCGGCCAATTCCAGCAGATCGTCGATGACCCGGCCGAAGATGCGTTCGAGTTCATCGGAGGGAACCGCGGGCGACTGGCCCAGCGCGGCGCTGCTCGCGCCGGGGTGCACTGCCCGCACCCATTCCCGGATGGTCACCGCCACAATGGCGGCGGTTCGGGTGTCGAGACGGAGTTGCATGCGCACTCACCCTGCATACGTCATGCCAGGACCGGCCACCACGCCGGTCACGCCCTTCGGATCGAACTCACTACTACGCGGTCGGCCACACCAGTGGTGCATGCTCACCGCCCCCTTTCCAGATACCCCCGTCCGGACAAAAAGGATCCTAGCAAGCCACCCGGCATCGAAAACCCCTGATTCAGAACAGGTTCCCGCTGCCTCGCGAATGGCGATCGGATGTGTCATCGCTGGTGGAGCCCCGGTGTTACACCCAATTTCGGCATGTTTTTCGCGACTCGCCGAACCAGTCCTCCTACCGGCCGTGACGTGCGGTAACGCCACCTGATTGGCATTCCTGGAGTGAGGTTCGGTACAGTGCTCAACGCAGACGGCATCCACGATGCGGTCGGCGCGGGTGTAGTTCAATGGTAGAACCTCAGCCTTCCAAGCTGATGGTGCGGGTTCGATTCCCGTCACCCGCTCTTTCCCGTTCAGCGGGAGCGTCGAGTCCGACGCGCAACGGGGTGTAGCGCAGCTTGGTAGCGCATCCGCTTTGGGAGCGGAGGGTCGCAGGTTCAAATCCTGTCACCCCGACCATCTTTCGAATCGCACCACCCCGGATAACGGCGAGCAGGGATCACGCCGGGTGACATCGCGGTCTGCTCACCAGAAACCACCTCACCGTTCACGCCCGATTCATCGAGGGCAATGGTCATGCGGCGCAGCGCATTACGATCCTCGGCCGCCAGGCCGGTCCGGCAAACGGCAGTGAACCGTGGCGGCGCGCATCGGACGCTGGGCGTTGAGGGCAGCCACGCCCGAGATCGGCGAGCCGGGATCCGCGGCAGCCTCACGCCGCTCAGGCGGTATTGCTACAGGAGGGCGAACACTATCGCATCCGACACGCGATACCCGCCCGAAAACGCGATTCCGGTAACCGGATGTTGTGCCTCCGTTTGCGCTGTGTTATCGATTTAGAGTGCTGGTCGACCACAAGATGAACGTTTCCAGCTCGGTGCTGTCCGGCAGCGGGACTCGTTCTCGGCTCGTCCCGGCCGCCGGGCTGGGTCTGGCGGTGGTGTTGCTGATGGTCGCGCAGGTGTGGGCGTCGGCACACGGGGTGATGGGCCCGCTACGCAGCCTGGTCGACGACTACTTCGCGAACCCGCAGTCGGCGGCCGTATCGTGGGCCGGACTAGGACTCGCGTGCATCGGGGCGCCCGCCCGGGTCCGGGTCGTCAGCCTGGTTGCCGCCGCGGTGCTGGACCTGCTGACCCTGGGCCTGCAAGCGGCCTGCGGCTGGCACATTTCGATCGGCACCGGACCGACGCTGGTATTGACGGCCTTGACCGTGGTCGTGCTCCGCTGGGAGGGTGAGCGCCGCCGGACCGCGCTGCAGGCCATCGCCTTCGGCGCGCTGCTGATCATGGCCTCCAAGCTCGCCGACACCTGGCTGATGGTCAGCATCATCACCGGGCCGCGAGTGCTCGACCAGTACGTCCAGCTGGCCGACCGGGCACTGGGCGAACCGGCCTGGCTGGTCGGGCGCGCGCTCGAGGCGCTGGGCCCGGTGCCCTCCCATGTACTGCACGTGGTCTACATCCAGCTGCCGGTGGCGGCCGTGGTCGTCGCGGTGTGGCAGCTGCGCCACGTGTCGAGGAGCGCGTGGCCGCGGCACCACCTGGTGCGAACCTTCCTGGTGCTGGGCGTGATCGGCCCGCTCGGCTATGTGCTCTTCCCCGTCGTCGGCCCGGTCTTCGCCTACGGCCCGCTCGGCCACGGCCTGGAGATCGGCGACTGGCCGCAGGTCTGGCCGGCGCCGGCCCACGTTCCGCAGCCGATGCTCTTCGACTCCGCGACGGCTCGCAACTGCATGCCGTCCATGCACACCGCCTGGGCCACGGCCCTGTTCATCCACTCCCGCAACGCGCCGCGCTGGCTGCGCTGGGCGGGCGCCTTCTGGCTGGTGTGCACGCTGCTCGCGACACTGGGCTTCGGCTACCACTACGGCGCCGATCTGGTGGCGGGCGCGGTGCTGACCCTGACCGTGGAATCGGCGCTGCGTGATCCCGGGCGCGGGTGGGACCTGTACCGGGTTCGGATCGTGTCGCTCGGCACGTCGGTTCTCGCCGGACTGTTGCTGTCCTATCGGTTCCTGGCTGCGACAATGGCGGAGTATCCGCTGCCGACCGGGGTGGTCGTGCTGGGCGCGCTGGCCACCGTATCCTTCGTCTTCTACGCGACTTGGTTCGCACGGCCGGGTACCCGGTTGGCGTACTGGGGCGGCCGGACCCCGGCCGACGGATTTGCCACCAGTTAACCGCTCCCCCAATGCAATCCGCACACTTTGCGCACCAGCCGAAAGGGTTACTGTCTCCCTGATGATCACTACGCGGGCGGGGCAACGTAATTTGCTGCGCAATCTCAAGTCGGAGGGCCGCCCGGGACTGCCCCGTATTCCGATCATGATCGGAGTCCTGGTGTCGGTGGCGATCACGGCGATCTTTTCCGCCATGCACGGTTTCCTCGATCTGCAGGTGTACCGGGTCGACACCCTGGGCTGGCTGGAGCACGGCACCCTGTACGGCCCGACCCTGCCGGTGGCGGGTCACACCGATCTGCCCTTCACCTATCCGCCGTCCGCGGCGGTGTTGATGATCCCGCTCGCCATCATGCCGCTGTGGCTGGCCGAGTTCATGGTGACGGCCAGCTCGCTGGCCTGCCTCGGGGTCACCATCTGGCTGGTCCTCTCGCGGGTCCGCCGGGATCTGGACGCGCGCGCGAAACTCACGCTGAGCGTGGCGGCGGTCGTGCTCATGCTCGCCGTCGAACCCGTCCGCACCACACTGTGGTTCGGTCAGATCAACCTCGTGCTCATGGCCGCCGTCGCCCTCGACTGCCTGACCGAGAAGCCGCGCTGGCCGCGCGGCGTCCTGATCGGCGTCGCCGCCGTCACCAAACTGACCCCTGCGGCCTTCGTCCTGTACTTCCTGATCCGCCGCGATTGGAAGGCCGCGGGCACGGCCGCCGCCACCGCGGCCGGCGTGATCGGCGCCGGATTCGTGCTATTCCCACGAGAATCGCGCGACTACTGGCTGCACGCCATCGCCGACACCAACCGCATCGGCTCCCCGGACTACGTCGGCAACCAGTCCCTCAAGGGCATGGTCTTCCGCCTCGGCCTGTCGAATTCGGCCGCGACCGCGGTGTGGCTCGGCCTGGCCGTAGTGGTGGTCTGCGTAGGCGCCGTCCTGATGAGCCACCTGGTCGGTCTCGAGCGCCGCGGCGCGGCCGCGGCCGATCCGGTGAGCCCGGTGACCATCCTGTCGGTGACCGCGCTGCTGGTGAATGCCGCGGTGCTGCTGCTGATCTCGCCGGTGTCCTGGACCCACCACTGGGTCTGGGCGGCGCCCGCCCTGATCACGGCGGTCTCCTGGGTCACCACGAATCCACGCGTCGCCCCGTTCGCGGCAACCGGCGCCTTCGCCCTGTTCTTCCTCATCGGTCCGGGCATCGTCCCCAACGGCAAGCACCAGGAACTGGCATGGTCGTGGTGGCAGCACATCCCGGGTGACATCTACATCATCGCAACCGCGGCCCTGCTCGCCGTCGGCTTCGGACAGCTGCTCAGACTGCGGGCCCGCGCCGCCCTCGACCGGACCCGGTAACCGCTCAGCGCGGCTGACAGTCAGGGCACCAGAACAGGTTTCGGGCGTCGAGCACCGAATGCAGGACCGTGGCGCCGCACAGGCGGCACGGGTCGCCGGCGCGGCGATAGACGTAGGTGCGGGGCTTGTCCTTGGCGTAAGCCGGTGCGCCGTGGTCGTCCTCGGGACGAACCACGACGATCTTGCCGCGGCGGACGCCCACCTTCATCAGCTCGACGAGGTCTGCCCAGATGGCCTGCCATTCCTCATAGGAGAGCCGGGCGCCCGGACGGTCGGGTGAGATGCCTTGGCGGAACAGAACTTCCGCGCGGTAGACATTGCCGACGCCGGCGAGGATCTTCTGATCCATGAGGAGTGCGCCGATCGGGCGCTGGGAGCGGTGGATGCGGCTCCAGGCGCGGTCGGGGTCGCCGTCGCGGCGCAGCGGGTCGGGGCCCAGGCGTGAGGTGAGGGCGTCGACCTCGGGGGCGAGCAGGATCTCGCAGGCGGTGGGGCCGCGCAGATCGGTGCCGTGCAGCTCGCCGTTGCGGCCGCCGCCGATCAGGCGCATGCGGACCTCGCCGACCGGATCGTCCATGGGCACCGCGGATTCGGTGAACTTGCCGTACAGCCCCAGGTGGATGTGCAGGGTGACGCCCGAATCATAGTGGTGGAGCAGGTGTTTGCCCCACGCCTCGGCGCGGGTCAGCACCCGGCCGTCGATCAGCGCCGCGCCGTCGGCGAATCGCCCCTGCGGGCTGGAGACTCGGACCTGACCGCCGGCGAAGCGCTGGTGGTGCAGCTTCGCCAGGCGGTGCAGCGTATGGCCTTCGGGCACAGGTCAGTTCGGGAGGGCCGGGGGAACGCCGGTCTTCTCGTACTCGGCGAGGATGTCGATGCGACGCTGGTGCCGCTCCTCGTTCGACCACGGGGTGGTCATGAAGGCGTCCACGATGGCGAGGGCTTCCTCGGTGGAGTGCATGCGGCCGCCGATGCCGAGCAGCTGAGCGTTGTTGTGCTGGCGGGCGAGCTGTGCGGTCTCCACGCTCCAGCCCAGGGCACAGCGGGCGCCCGGCACCTTGTTGGCGGCGATCTGCTCGCCGTTGCCGGAGCCGCCGAAGACGAAGCCGAGCGAGCCCGGCTCGGCGACCACGCGGCGGGCGGCCTCGATGCAGAAGGCCGGGTAGTCGTCGAGGGCGTCGTATTCCAGCGCGCCGCAATCGACGACATCGTGGCCCTGGCCCTCCAGGTGAGCCTTGACGTGGTTCTTCAATTCGAAGCCGGCATGGTCGGCACCCAGGTATACGCGCATGGCAGCGATTCTGTCAGCACACCCGGCCGAGGTCCGCACGGGGCTCTCACCCCGCGAACCCGTCACGTGAGCCGCCTCATGGCGACGACCCCGCCTCGACGCCGGTGAAACGTACTATCCAGGCATGACGTCCGACAGTTCACACACGCCGAACGCCTACGGGGGGCAAACCGCTGGCGGCCCATCGGGATCGCCGCCCACCGGAAGCACGCCGGCCTGGAATCCCGTCACCGGCACGACCAGCTGGGATCCGCGGCTGGGTCCGCCGGGATGGGCTCCGCAGCAAGAGTATTCGCCGCCCTCGCCGCCGGTGGTGCAGCAGACCCGCGGCCTGTCCCCGTTCGGGATGCCGGCGCGGCACAGCTGGGAGATCCCGCTGCTGGTGATCGTGATCGTGGCCACCGCGCTGGCGTATCTGTTCGCGTTGCTGCTGCTGGTGTCCGGCTACGCCGGCCAGCTGGTGCTGGCCCTGGTGTTCGCACCGCTGCTGGTCTATCTGGGTCGTGGCCTGAACTATGCGACCCAGCGGGTGAACGGCGTGAAGATGTCGCCGACCCAGTTCCCCGAGGGCTATCGGATGGTGCAGGAGGCCGCGGCCAGGTTCGGGATGGCGAAGGTGCCCGACGCCTTCGTGGTGCTGGGCAACGGTCAGATCAACGCCTTCGCCTCCGGGCACGGCTTCCGCCGCTTCGTGGTGGTGTACAGCGATCTGTTCGAAATCGGCGGCGCGGCACGCAATCCCGAGGCGCTGGCCTTCATCATCGGGCACGAGGTCGGGCACATCGCGGCCGGGCACGTCTCCTACTGGCGGCAGCTGGGCATGTTCCTGGCGCCGTTCCTGCCGATCCTGGGCAGCTCGCTGATCCGCTCCCAGGAGTACACGGCCGACAATCACGGCTTCTGCAATCGGCCGCAGGGTGCGCCTCCGGCCATGCAGACGCTGGCGGGCGGCAAGTATCTGAACAATCTGGTCGGTTTCGACGAGATGGCCGACCGCGCGGCCCAGGAGAAGGGCTTCTTCGTCTGGATCGTGAACGCCATGTCCAGCCACCCGGTGCTGACCTGGCGCATGTGGGCGCTGCGCGACCGCAGCCGCCACGGCAAGCTGTTCTGGCGGCCCGACGCGCCACAGCGTTCGATCGCGGCCCCGCCCTACAGCGGCTATCAGCCGCCGTACCCGGGCGGATACGGCGGTCCGCCGCCCGGATATGGCGACCCCACCACCTATCACGAGTACCAGCCGCAATGACGTCTCGCGACAGCGAGCGCGGGCGAAATCTCCGAATACGTGTCGGCACAACGTATTTCGCGAGACGGGAGCGCCTCCCCGGGCACGGCCGAAATCGGGTTGCCCCTCGACCGCAGGCCCGCGTGCCCGCCGGTGCACGGCTCTCGGCCGTGCACTGAAGGCCCGGGGAGGTGGAGGAACTCAGTCGAAGACGGGATCCTCGGTGCGGGTCCGCTTGAGCTCGAAGAAGTGCGGGTAGGAGGCCAGCGCGACCGCGCCGTCCCACACCTTGCCGGCCTCCTCGCCGCGCGGGATGCGCGAGAGCACCGGCCCGAAGAAGGCCACGCCATTGATGTGGATGGTCGGCGTGCCGACATCCGGGCCGACCTTGTCCATGCCGGCGTGGTGCGAGGCGCGCAGCGCCTCGTCGAAGTCGGTGGCCTGGGCGGCCTCGGCGAGCGCGGCGGGCAGGCCCACCTCGGCCAGCGACTCGGCGATGATCTGCGCGAGCAGGTCCGCGCGGGAGCCGTCCTCGCGCTCGTAGTCGGCGCGGCGGTTGTGCAGGCGGGTGCCCATCGCGGTGTAGAGCGGGAGCAGCACCTTGTCGCCGTGCTCCTGGGCCGCGGCGATGGCGACCCGCACCGGGCCCCAACCGGTGGCGAGCAGCTCCTCGTACTGCGGGGGCAGGCCCTCACGGCCTTCGTTCAGCACCGACAGGCTCATCACGTGGAAGTGCGCCTCGATATCGCGGACCTGCTCGACCTCGAGGATCCAGCGGGAGGTGATCCAGCACCACGGGCACAGCGGGTCGAACCAGAAGTCGACCCGGTCCTTCTTGGTGTCGCTCACAGGGAAGTCCTTTCGCAGTCGATCGACGGCCCGAGGGCAGGGCCGTACTCCAAGGGCAACAACTCGGATTGTTGCCGATATTTCCGCGCCGCCCGACTGCACCCGGGCTAGGGTCGGATCATCGGCCTCATCGACGGCGGTCCCGACCGTACTAGCAGGGAGGTTTCGGCATGACCCAATCCAGATTCGTCATCGCGGGCGGTGGACTGGCCGCGGCCAAGCTCGCGGAAGCCTTGCGCGCCAACGATTTCGACGGCATGGTGACGCTCGTGAGCGCGGAGGAGCAGCTGCCCTACGAGCGACCGCCGCTGTCCAAGGAGCATCTGCTGGGCAAGCAGGCGCTCAGCGACTTCACCGTGGATCCCGCGCAGTGGTATCGCGACCATCATGTCGAGGTCATGCTGGGCACGACCGTCACCGCGCTGGACCGGAGCACCAAAACCATTGCGCTGCCGGACGGTACGACACTGCCCTACGACAAACTGGCGCTGGCCACCGGTTCACGCCCGCGGACGCTGCCCCTGCCGGGCGCCGACGCCGAGGGCGTCCACGTGCTGCGCACCATCGAGGAGTCCGACGCCCTGATCGCCATGTTCGGCTCCGCCCGGCGGCTGGCCGTGATCGGCGCGGGCTGGATCGGGCTGGAGGTGACCGCCGCCGCACGCGCCGCGGGCGTGGAAGTGACTGTGCTGGAAGCGGAATCGGTGCCGTTGCAGGCCGCGCTCGGGGCCGAGATGGGCCAGGTGTTCGCCGATCTGCACCGCGCGCACGGGGTGGATCTGCGGCTCGGGGTGAAGGTCGGCGAGATCACCACCGCCGACGGCCGGGCCACCGGGGTGCGGCTCGACGACGGCACCCATATCGAGGCGGACGCGGTGCTGGTCGCGGTGGGCGCGCGGCCCAATATCGAGCTGGCCGCCGACGCCGGGCTGGCCGTGGACGGCGGTGTGCTGGTGGACGAGAGCCTGGCCACCAGCGATCCGGACATCGTCGCGGTCGGCGACATCGCCGATCAGCAGCATCCGGTGCTGGGGCGGAGAATCCGGGTGGAGCACTGGGCGAATGCGCTCAATCAGCCCGCGACGGCGGCGCTGACCATGCTGGGCAAGCCCGCCGTGTACGACCGGCTGCCCTACTTCTTTACCGACCAGTACGACCTCGGCATGGAGTACACCGGGTACGTCGCGCCCAACCAGCAGGCGACCGTGGTCGTGCGCGGCGATCTGGCCGAGCGCGAGTTCGTGGCGTACTGGCTGGACTCGGGCAACCGGGTGCTGGCCGGGATGAACGTGAACGTCTGGGACGTGACGGACAAGATCAAGGAGCTGATCCTGAGCGGCGAGGCCGTGAACCCCGAGGAACTGTGACGGCAATCACATAATCCGGGGTCCGGAGTACGTCGCGACGGCGTGAGGAGTTCCGACCTGTGGACGAGAGCGCCCGCCGGGGCGCGCCGACGAAGGAGCCGACCGTGAAGTACATCCTGATCAAGACCTACTCCGCCGCCGCCTACTGCGACACCCCGATCAACGAGTGGGCGCCCGAGGAGATCCAGGCCCACATCGACTTCCAGCACGCCCTCGGCGAGGAACTGGCCAAGTCCGGTGAACTCGTCGACGCCCAGGGCCTCGCCGACCCCGGCCAGGCGCGCACCGTCACCTCCGACGGCCGGTCCGCACCGGTGGTCACCGACGGGCCTTTCCCGGAGACCAAGGAGTTCCTGGCCGGGTACTGGATCATCGATGTCGACACCCCCGACCGGGCGGTCGAGATCGCGGCCAAGGCGTCGGCCGCGCCCGGCCCCGGCGGCAAGCCGATCGGCGAGTACATCGAGATCCGCCCGATCATGAGCGCCCCGCCCACCGAGCTCTGATGCCGGACACCGCGATCGAGGACCTGCTGCGCGACCTCGCGCCGCAGGTCCTCGGCACTCTCGTCCGCCGCTACGGCGACTTCGACGCCGCCGAGGACGCCCTCCAGGAGGCCCTGCTCGCCGCCGCCACCCAGTGGCCCGCCGACGGCCTGCCCGGCAATCCGCGCGGCTGGCTCATCCAGGTCGGCGCGCGCCGCCTGGTCGACACCATCCGCGCCGACTCGGCCCGCCGAAACCGCGAGACCGCCAACGCGATTCGCGATCCGGAGCACCTCGGCGCGGCCGCACCCGACCCAGCGGACTCCGTGGTCGCCGCGCTGACCGACGTGAACCTGGCGGCTCTGGCGGGCTCGGGCGATGCCGACCCGGCCGCCGAGGATCAGGACGACACGCTGACGTTGTTCTTTCTGTGCTGTCACCCCGCGCTGTCGCCCGCGAGTGCGATCGCGTTGACGCTGCGGGCAGTGGGCGGACTGACCACCGAGGAGATCGCGCGGGCCTTCCTGCTGCCGGAAAGGACCATGGCGCAGCGGATCACGCGGGCCAAGAAGCGGCTCGCGCAGGAGCAGCGGCCGTTCGCGGTGCCCGCGGAGTCGAATGGTCGACACGGAGAATGGAACGAGCGGCTCGACAGTGTGCTGCGGGTGCTCTATCTGATCTACACCGAGGGGCACACCAGCGGCGGCGCGGCGCTACGCCGGGGAGATCTGTCCGGTGAGGCGATTCGCCTGGCACGGGCGTTGTTTCGTGTCCTGCCGGACGATCCGGAGGTCACCGGGTTGCTCGCGCTGCTGCTGTTGACCGATGCCCGCCGAGCGGCGCGCACCGGCCCCCGCGGCGAGCTGATCCCGCTGGCCGAACAGGATCGCGACTGCTGGGATCGCGAGATGATCATCGAGGGCGTGCGATTGGCGACCGCGTCCGTGCGCAGCGGCCTGATCGGCCCGTATCAGATACAGGCCGCGATCGCCGCCCTGCACGCCCAGGCGCTGCGGCCCGAGGACACCGACTGGCCCCGAATCCTGCTGCTGTACAACGCCCTCGAACGCCAGTCCCCCAACCCCATGGTGACCCTCAATCGCGCCGTCGCCACCGCCATGGTGCACGGGCCACAGGCGGGCCTGGATCTCACCGACACCCTCACCGAGTCGCTGGCGGGCAATCACCGCCTCGACGCCGTCCGCGGCCACCTCCTTGAAATGGCAGGCGACACCGACGAAGCCATCGACGCCTATACCGCCGCCGCCCGCCACACCACCAGCCTCCCCGAACGCGACTACCTCACCATCCGCGCCGCCCGACTCCGCCGCCAGTGACCCTCCGGGCGGCCGAAAGACTCTGCGGCGCAGCACATCCGCGCGCGGTGGTCAGGCGGCGGTGGCACGGAACGCGCCGGGCCTCTGGCCGGCGGTCTCTACCCCGCCACAGGTCTCGAAATCGACGGTGACCACCAGGACCGGCGAGCGAGCGCGGCAGATGTTCGTGCCGGCGGACTTCCTTGCCGCCGAACCGATTCCGGCCTAGACGCCGTTCCAGGTATTGCCGGTGATGAGTTCGTAGGCCTGGACGTACTTCTGCCGGGTCACCTCGACCACGTCGGCCGGGATCTCCGGGCCCGGGTACTCCTTGTTCCACCCGGTGGAGGTCGACCAGTCGCGCACGAACTGCTTGTCGAACGACTTCTGCGGACGGCCCGGCTCGTAGTCGTCGGCCGGCCAGAAGCGAGAGGAGTCCGAGGTCAGCACCTCGTCGCCGACGGTGAGAATGTCACCGTCCCAGCCGAGTTCGATCTTCGTATCGGCGATGATGACCCCGCGCGCGGCGGCGTGCTCGGCGCCACGCGCGTAGATCTCGAGGGTCAGGTCGCGCAGCCGCTCGGCGACCTCCTTGCCCTCCTGGTTCACCACGTCCTCGAAGCTGATGGGCTCGTCGTGCCCGGCGTCGGCCTTGGTGGTGGGGGTGAAGATGGGTTCGGGCAGCTTGTCGCCGTCACGCAGGCCGGGCGGCAGCGCGATGCCGGACACGGTGCCGGAGCGCTGGTATTCGGCCAGGCCGCCGCCGGTCAGGTAGCCGCGCGCGATGCACTCCACCTTCAGCATCTTCAGCGGCTTGACCCGCACCCCGCGGCCCGCGAACTCGGCGGGCACGTCGGTGGTGGACAGAATGTGGTTGGGCACATCGGAGAAGAACCCGAACCACCAGTTCGAGAGCTGGGTGAGCAGCGCGCCCTTGTCGGGGATCGGAGTCGGCAGCACCACGTCGTACACCGACACCCGGTCGGATGCGACCAGGATCAGCGAATCGCCGTCCTCGTACAGGTCGCGCACCTTACCGGCGTGGATGTGCTTCAACGGTCCTCCTCGTGCTGGGCGATTGCTGCCGTCGCAGAGCTTACCGACGGGCACCGTCCGCCTCGACGCCCGGTCGAACGGTCGATCGCAGTCGACCTGGAGCAACCGGCCCGCACGGGTCGGGATCGACCGGCCCGCGCGGGCCCGCGCCACGGGTCGGCGGGACGTGGCATTGTGGGGAACGTCGTGTCCGCGCCGGGTCACGAGTGGAGAATTGTTCGGTCCGCTCGATGCCCCACGCGGGCGCATCGCATCCCGCACCGAGCACTGGGCAGCGCCGCTCAGCGAGCCGGGTGCACCTGCACGGCAGCAGTTCTCTTCAGAGCTAAGGAGCCCTCTTGTCCGCACCGAATCTCACCCGCGAGCAGGCGATCGAACGCGCCGCGACGGTCCAGGTGGAGAACTACCGGGTCGAACTGGATCTGACCGGTCAGCCCACCAGTGCCGGAGAGCCGCGCGGTGAGACCTTCCACTCGAAGTCCACGGTGACCTTCACCGCGACCCCGGGCGCGCAGACCTTCATCGACTTCGTGGGCGCGGGTGTGCGCTCGGCCGTGCTCAACGGCGTGGCCCTGGATGTCAGCGGCTACGACGCGGAGCAGGGCCTCACCCTGCCGAACCTGGCCGCGAGCAACGAGCTCGTCGTCGAGGCCGACGGTGAGTACTCGAACACCGGTGAGGGCCTGCACCGCTTCGTCGACCCCACCGACAACAAGGTCTACCTGTACTCGCAGTTCGAAACCGCCGACTGCAAGCGCATGTTCGCCTGCTTCGACCAGCCCGACCTCAAGGCCACCTACGACGTGATCGTCACCGCGCCCGCGGACTGGGAGGTCATCTCCAACGGCCCGGTCACCGACACCCACACCCTCGGCGCCGTGGTCCGCCACACCTTCGCCACCACCCCGCGCATGAGCACCTACCTGGTCGCCCTCATCGCCGGCCCGTACGCCAAGTGGACCGACTCCTACAGCGACTCGCACGGCGAGATCCCGCTCGGCATCTACTGCCGCGCCTCGCTGGCCGAATTCATGGACGCCGAACGGCTTTTCACCGAGACCAAGCAGGGCTTCGGCTTCTATCACACCAATTTCGGTGTGCCCTATGCCTTCGGCAAGTACGACCAGCTGTTCGTGCCCGAATTCAACGCGGGCGCCATGGAGAACGCGGGCGCGGTCACCTTCCTCGAGGACTACGTCTTCCGCTCCAAGGTGACCCGGGCGTCCTACGAGCGCCGCTGCGAGACCGTGCTGCACGAGATGGCGCACATGTGGTTCGGCGACCTGGTCACCATGAAGTGGTGGGACGACCTGTGGCTGAACGAGTCCTTCGCCACCTTCGCCTCGGTGCTGTGCCAGGTCGGCGCGACCGAGTACACCAATGCCTGGACCACGTTCGCGAACGTCGAGAAGTCCTGGGCGTACCGGCAGGACCAGCTGCCCTCGACCCACCCGATCGCGGCCGACATCCCCGATCTGGCCGCCGTCGAGGTGAACTTCGACGGAATCACCTACGCCAAGGGCGCTTCCGTGCTCAAGCAGCTGGTGGCCTATGTCGGCGAGGAGCCCTTCCTGGCCGGTCTGCGCGACTACTTCACCGAACACGCCTACGGCAACGCCACTTTCGACGATCTGGTGGGCGCGCTGGAGAAGGCATCCGGACGCGACCTGTCCGACTGGGGCGCGCAATGGCTCAAGACCACCGGCCTCAACATCCTGCGTCCCGACTTCACCGTGGACGCGGACGGCAACTTCACCTCCTTCACCGTCGTGCAGGAGGGCGCGGAGCCGGGCGCCGGTGAGCACCGCGTGCACCGCCTGGCCATCGGCGTCTACGACGACCAGGACGGAAAGCTGGTGCGCACCAAGCGCGTCGAGCTCGACATCGACCCGGCCGAGCGCACCGAGGTGCCGGAGCTGGTCGGCGTCGGCCGCGGCAAGCTGGTGCTGGTCAACGACGACGACCTCACCTACTGCTCGGTCCGCCTGGACGCCGACTCCCTCGACACCGTGGTCGCGCGCATCGCCGACATCGCCGAGCCGCTGCCCCGCACCCTGGCCTGGTCGGCCGCCTGGGAGATGACCCGCCAGGCCGAGATGAAGGCCCGCGACTTCGTGGCGCTGGTGCAGCGCGGCGTCGGCGCGGAAACCGAGATCGGTGTCGTTCAGCGGCTTCTCATGCAGGCCGGCACCGCGCTCGGCGCCTACGCCGACCCGGAGTGGGCGCGCGCCGAGGGCTGGCCCGCCTACGCCGACCGGTTGCTGGAACTCGCGCGCGCCGCCGGTGCGGGCTCGGACCACCAGCTGGCGTTCGTCAACGCGCTCACCGGCGCGCTGCTCTCCCCGGCGCACATCCAGGTGCTGCGCCGGCTGCACGCCGGGGACGCGGAGGGCGTCGGCCTGCCGGGGCTGGCCGTCGACACCGACCTGCGCTGGCGCGTCACCCAGGCGCTGGCCGCGGCCGGGGCCATCGACGCCGACGGCATCGAAACCCCGGTCATCGACGCGGAACTCGCCCGCGACGACACCGCCGCGGGCCGCCGTCAGGCCGCCGCCGCGGCCACCGCCCGCCCGCAGGCGGCGGTCAAGGAATCGGCGTGGAACACCGTCATGGGCGACGACACGGTGCCGAACATCACCGCACGCGCCATCGTCAACGGCTTCGCCCCGGCGGGCCAGGCCGGGCTGCTGGCCCCGTATGTCGAGCGCTACTTCGCCGACATCGCCGGGGTGTGGGAGCGCCGCTCCAGCGAGGTCGCGCAGACCGTCGTGGTCGGCCTCTACCCGAGCTGGGCCGTCACCGAGGAGGCCGTCGCGGTGGCCGACAAGTTCCTCGCCGCCGACCACCCGCCGGCGCTGCGCCGCCTGGTGGTGGAGGGCAAGGCCGGGATCGAGCGCTCGCTGCGCGCCCGTGCCTTCGACCGCGGCTAGAGGTCCCTGCGCGACAACGCCTTTCGGCAGTCACAGCCCCTCCCGAATCCGTTCGGGAGGGGCTGCGTGCTGTCGGCGGCCGCCGTCTGAAGAGTCGCTGAAGAAGCCCGGACGGAAGGGCGCGCGGCGCCCGCAGTCCGACATGATCGGTGCCGCAAGCCATCCCGATCGAATGAGGCCATCCACCATGACATCCTGGACCCGTCACGCCGCCGCCGCTCTCGCCGTCACCGGAATCTGCTCCGCCGCAGTACTTTCCGGCACCGGAGTGGCCGCTGCCGATGACGATGACTCGCTCACCCGTTCCACCTGTAGCTGGGCTCAGATCGACGCCACCCTGAACGATCAGGATCCGGTGCTCGCACGGCTCATCGACGGCCACCCGGAACTCACGTCCGGGCTCGCCATCATGTACCAGCTGCCGCCCGAGGCCCGGCCGGAGTCCTTCTTCCGCATCGTGTCCCAGTACCCCGACGTCGAGGACCGCATCGAGCAGATCCGCCACGACCACGCCCCCGGCAGCGAACCCGTCCGCGCCAAGTTCGACCGGGTCGCCGACACCTGCCACCGCCACTAGCCCGGCCCGCGCTGCTGTGAGCCGATCCGCTCACAGCAGCACGGCCGGACTTCCGACGGGCCGCTGCGGCACCGTGAAGGCATGGCAGAGAACAAGACTCCGATGTTCAACTGGCACACCAGGGAACAGCTCTTCGCCCGCCGCGTGCTGGTGCTGGACGGGGCACTCGACGACGACAACGGCACCCTGCTCATGACCCAGCTGCTCACGCTGGCGGCCGAGGACCCCGAGGCCGGGATCTCGCTGTGGATCCACTCCCCCGGCGGGTCCGTGCCCGCCATGCTCGCCATCCGCGACGTGATGCGACTGGTGCCGGGCCCGGTGTCCACCCTCGCGCTCGGATTGGCCTGCAGCGCAGGGCAATTCCTGCTGTCAGCCGGAACGCCCGGGCACCGCTACGCCCTCCCGCACGCCCGCATCCTCATGCACCAGGGCTCGGCCGGCATCGGCGGCAGCGCCGTCGAGGTCGAGGTGCAGGCCGACGACCTGCGCTACACCGTGCAGACCGTGCTCGGCCTGATCGCCGCCGACACCGGGCAGCCCTACGACCAGATCTTCGAGGACTCGCTGCACGACCGCTGGTTCACCGCGACGCAGGCACGCGAGTACGGGTTCATCGACGGCATCGTGGACTCCTTCCACCAGGTCGTCCCGCAGCGCCAGAAGCTGGGGATCTCGGCATGAGCAGCTACACGATTCCCAATGTGATCGCCCGCGACCCGCGCGGCGAACGGATCATGGACGTCTACTCGCATCTGCTCACCGAGCGCATCGTCTACCTCGGCACGCCCATCGACTCCGGCGTCGCCAACGCCCTGATCGCCCAGCTCCTCCACCTGGACGCGGAAAGTCCGGGCCAGGACATCAACCTCTACATCAACTGCGAGGGCGGCGATCTGCCGGCCATGCTGGCGGTCTACGACACCATGCAGCACATTCAATCCCCTGTGGTGACCACCTGCGTCGGCCAGGCCATCGCGGTGGGAGCCGTGCTGCTGGCCGGTGGCGCGAAGGGCCGCCGCAATGTGCTCCCGCACTCCCGAATCGTGCTGCACCAGCCCGCGATCCGCGGTCAGGGCACCATCCCCGACCTCATCCTGCAAGCCGACGAGATCGTCCGCATGCGTGCCCAGATCGAGGCCATCCTCGCCACCCACACCGGTCAGTCCGCCGAAACCCTGCGTCGCGACACCGACCGCGACCGTGTGTTCACCGCCCGGACCGCGATCGACTACGGCCTGGCCGATCAGCTCCTCGGCCCGCGCGCCTGAACTCCGACGAGCGATGCACCGGCGCACCGGACACCGAGAATGCCGGTGCGCCAACGCATGCCCGGATCAAGCGACCAGGAGAACCGGGGACATCGCGAGGGGCGGGATCGACGGGTGTGGCGCGGGGGCGGGGCGGTCCAGGACGGGCTGTGCCATGGCGGGACGGGCCGGAGCCGGGAGGAAGCGGAGGAGTTCCTCGGCCACCTGTCGTGTGAGCTCACCCAGACTGGTTCCCAGCGCACCCGCCAGAGCCGCGATCATCTCGCTGGACGGTTCCTTGCGGCCCCGCTCGATCTCGGACAGATACTGCGGCGAAATACCGGCCCGCCCAGCCGTTTCCGTCAGCTTCTCGCCCCGTTCCAGCCGAAGCGAGCGCAACCGCTCCCCCAGCGCCTCCCGCCACAGCGGTTCACGCGCCGGCGTCGGCCGGATCGCACGCCGCGACGCCGCGGCCCCGTCGTCGAGACCACCGGGAATTGCTTGCAAACGCGGATGCTCGGACATCTCCCGAGCCTAAATTCCCCCACCCCGCCCCCGCGCCTCGATCTGCTCAGGGCGAAATGCCCGCCCTCGGGATGCGGATTTCTTCCCTCGGGGGTTTGGGGGCCGAGCCCCCAAACGTCCCTCGGGTTTCAGGGACGAAGCCCCTGAGAAGTGCCGGGATTCGGCTAGACCCGCCCGATGGCGGCAGCCATCACGCGCACGGCGGAAACCAGGCCGTCGATCAGCTCGCCCTGACGGAAGGAGCTGGTGGCGGCGGTGGCGCCGAGCTGGCAGACGCGGTCGTTGGCGCGTTCGGCGATATCGCGACCGGAGCGCACCTCGACGGATTTGGTGTTCGGGTCCACCGCGATGAGCACCGAACGGGCGGCCTCGGGGGTCGCGGGGAACAGGGCGTCCACGCCGGCGGCGGAGTCGGAGCCCAGGTCACCGATGTAGATGTTGAAGCGCACCTTGGTGGCGCGGGTGGCGTCGGTGAGCGCATTGTCCATGAGCAGCCGCTCACGATCGCTGAACGGCGCTTCCTTGAAGACATCGCCGGCCTCGTGCACACCGGAGACGCGTCCGCTGGTGGTGACCGCGTACCCGTGGGGCAGGTCGGCCTCGTTCACCGCCGGCCAATGCCAATTAGAACTTGCCACTTGCCCGGCCTCCGATCAGCTCCGCGTCGGCGGATTCGATAGCCGCATGGTCACCATGCGAATCAGCAGTGTCGTGGTGTCCGGATCCGGTCACCTCGTCGGTCGCGCTCCACAGCACGGGAGGCTGGGTCCACTTCGCACCGAGTTCGTAGTGTTCCGGCTTCTTGCCGGGCAACGGGCTGCCGAGGAACGACAATCCGGCGATCACCAGATAGATCGCGACCGGGATGCCGACGTAGATCAGCACTGTCTGGAGAATGCTCACGGCCCAACGGTAGTCGATGCGTCCGTGACTACTACGACCGGTAAGGGTTAGTGCGGCCGTGTCGTAACAAACCGTCTTTCAGACCAGCCAGGCCGTCGAGTTCGCCGGTAGTTCCCACCGCGCGTCGATCGCCGCGCTCGCCAGCAGCACCTCTCCCACAGGCAGCGGGATCGGGGCGTCGGTGGCATTGAGCACGCACAGCAGACCACCCCCGCGCCGGAAGGCCAGGCAGCCGGGCGGACTCGCGTACCACTCCAGCTCGAACCCGCCGAATTCCGGACGGACGGCTCGCAATTCGATCGCCATCCGATACAGCGACAGCATGGAATCCAGACGCTCCAGCTGCGCCTCCACGGTAAGCGCCGCCCACTCCGGCGGCATGGGCAGCCACGGCACACCCGTCGTGAACCCGAACGGCGGCGCCTCCCCCTCCCACGGCAGCGGCACCCGGCAGCCGTCCCGGCCGCGCTCGGTGTGCCCGGAGCGCTCCCAGGTGGGGTCCTGCAGCGCCGACTCGGGCAGGTCGTCCACGTTGGCCAGCCCCAATTCGGCTCCGTTGTAGACGAATACGCTGCCCGGCAGCGCCAGTTCCAGCAGGATCATGGCCCGTGCCCGCGCCTGTCCGACCGAGCCGCCGCCATAGCGGGTGACCTCACGCTCGATGTCGTGGTTGGACAGCGTCCAGGTGGGCGTCGCGCCGACCTCGGCCACCGCGCGCAGCGAATTGTCCACGGCCGCGCGAATCCGATCCGGATGGAACGGCGTCTGGGCGAGCCGGAAGTTGAAGGCCAGGTGCAGTTCGTCGGACCGGACGTATTCGCCGAAGCGGGTGTTGTCGTCGACCCACACCTCGCCGATGGCGACCGCGTGCGGATATTCGTCCATCACCTTGCGGATCCGCCGGTGGATATCGTGCGCACCGGGGTTGTTGAAGCGCGGATCGTCGTCCTCGAGGTGGAGCATCCGGGTGTCGACGCGTGCCATATCGGGCAGGCCCGGCGGTTTCGCCATGCCGTGCGCCACGTCGAGCCGGAAGCCGTCCACGCCGCGATCCAGCCAGAACCGCAGGGTCTGTTCGAAATCGGCTGCTACATCGGGGTTTTCCCAGTTCAGGTCGGGTTGCTCGGCGGCGAAGATGTGCAGGTACCACTGCCCGGGTCTACCGTCCGGTTCGATCACCCGGGTCCAGGCCGGACCACCGAAGATGCTCGGCCAATTGTTCGGCGGCACAGCGCCGTCCGGGCCGCGGCCGTCCCGGAAGAAATACCGTGCCCGCTCCGCACTCCCCGGCCCCGCCGCCAGCGCGGCCCGGAACCACGGATGCTGATCACTGGTGTGATTGGGCACCAGGTCCATCGTCACCCGCATCTGCCGGTCGTGCGCCTCGGCGATGATCTCGTCCAGCGCCTCGAGACCGCCGAACAGCGGGTCGATGTCGCGCGGGTCGGACACGTCGTAGCCGCCGTCGGCCATGGGCGAGCGCATCACCGGGCAGATCCACAGCGCGTCCACCCCGAGCAGTTCGAGATAGCCCAGCCGGTCACGCAATCCACCCAGATCGCCCACGCCGTCACCGCCGGAATCGGCGAAGGAACGCGGATACACCTGGTAGAACACGGCCGATCGCCACCACGGGGCCGGTCCGGCCCCGCCCCCGGCGACGGCGGAAATGTCTGTCACAGCCGCAATGGTGCCAAAGCCCGGTGACATTCACGGGCGCGTCGAACGGACTTGTCCAGTTTCAGCAAATAATCAGCGCACATCTGCGGGCCAGCGGAAGCACTGCGGGACACTGCGATTCCTGCGGATCGACCTCAAAAAGGCGAGTTCATGAGCGAATTGGCGGCCATGTCGAAGTACTCGAGCAGTTGCCGCCGGTGCGCGTCGTCGAGCACCTCGGGCTCGATCTCCGCCACCGCGATGTGCATGGCGCGCAGCCACGCGTCCCGCTCGATCGGCCCGACCTTGAACGGCACGTGCCGCATCCGCAGGCGCGGATGCCCGCGCTCGTCGGAGTAGGTCCGCGGCCCGCCCCAGTACTGCTCCAGGAACATCCGCAACCGGCGCTCCGCCGGACCCAGATCCTGCTCCGGATACAGCGGCCGCAACACCTCGTCCTGCGCCACCTCGCGGTAGAACGCCGCCACCAGCCGATGGAACGTCTTCTCACCGCCCACGGCCTCGTAGAAGGAGATTGCAGTCTGCTCGCCGGAAGTCACGCCCCCATTCTGCCGTGTCCGATCCACCCTCCGCTTCGCTCCGGGCGGGTTCGCGGCCCCGGGGTCTCGAACCCGCGGTTGAGCTGCCGAAATTGTGGTTGCCGACCACCCGCGAACCGAGGCCGGGCGATTGTCACGTCGTGTTCATCCGAATGTGTCTGACAATGTGTCGAAAGAGATGGCATTGGGCGCGATTCCATGGTCAACTGGGTGGCAGTCTGCCGAGATACCACACAATCGGACGAATACGAAACCGGGGTATGGCCCATGAAGCAGCGGCACGGCGCCCGACACGAGGCGCGGACCCACCGACAACTCCAGCCCGCCGACGTCCACAATCGTGGGTCGGGGGCTACTCCGCTGCACTTGCTGTCCGAATATTCTCATTCCGAGCATCACCCGGGCGCTCATCCCGAGCCCGCCCATCCGGGCGACCACCGCGAGCATTCGCATCATCCGCCCACCGCAGCACCCGTTCCCGCCTGGGCCAAACGCCGTGTGCTGCTGCTGAACGCCACGTACGAGCCGCTCACCGCCCTGTCCGCACGTCGCGCCATCGTGCTGCTGATCTGCGACAAGGCCGACACCGTGCACGACAACCCAGAGGGTCCGGTCGTGCATTCCGCCGGCACCGCGGTGGCGCTCCCTTCGGTCATCCGACTACGCAACTACGTGCGCGTCCCGTACCGGGCACGGGTACCCATGACCCGAGCCGCCCTCATGCATCGAGACCGCTACCGCTGCGCCTACTGCGGCGGCAAGGCGGAAACCATCGATCACGTCATTCCGCGCAGCCGCGGCGGCGCCCACTCGTGGGAGAACTGCGTCGCCTCCTGCGCACCCTGCAATCACCGCAAGGCCGATAAAC
Organism: Nocardia niigatensis NBRC 100131; assembly: GCF_000308655.1. Lineage (GTDB taxonomy): Bacteria > Actinomycetota > Actinomycetes > Mycobacteriales > Mycobacteriaceae > Nocardia > Nocardia niigatensis. Next base: position 331,467 of record NZ_BAGC01000043.1, read on the forward strand.
TCCTGAGCGAACTCGGCTGGGTGCTGCACCATCCGATGGTCGCCCCCAAGGGCCCGCACTGGCGTTTGCTGTCGGCCAGCTCGGAGCTGGACCCGACCTGGTTGCAGTACCTGGGCGAGGGCGCGGCCTGACGGGTCACTCCCCGGTCGGCAGACCGGCGTCGGCGGCCAGTACGCCGAGCACGTGCAGAAAAGCAGTGCGCTCCTTGGCCGTCAACCCGGCGGTGAGTTCCTCGTCGAGTTCCCGCGCGGCCTTTTCACACGCCGCCAGCAGCGCGTTGCCCTGCCCGGTGAGCGTCAGCACCTGTCGCCGCCGGTCACCGGGATCGCGCACGCGCTCGATCGCGCCGAGGCGTTCCAGATGATCGGCCAGCGCCACCACCAGGCTCGGGGCGACACCGAGCCGGCCCGCCAATTCCTGCTGTGACGCGGCCTCGCCGTGGCTGAGCGCGGTCAGCAGCCCGGCGTGCTTGGGCTTCAGATCGAGGGTTTCGATGCGCGCGGCGAAGCGGTCGGCGACCACCGAACCCACCGTGCCGAGCCGGAAAGCGACGGTTCTCGGGAGTCCGGTCGGCTCCTTGACATCGTTCACGGGTCAGATGATACTTCCATCAAAACCATTCAGACTATGAATGATTTATGGAGTGAAGTAAATGGACGCTTACACCGGAATCGCCCTCGCGAACGCGGCGGTCGCCCTGATCTCGGGAATCTCCAGCGTGGTCGGCATGGCGCGGCCCGCCATGGCAGTGCCGGACGGTGGCCAGATCACCGCTGGCACAACATTTTTCGCCTACGCGTACGGGGCACGGGCGGTGCCGCTGAGCATCGTGCTGCTGATCCTGCTCGCAGCCGGGGCCCGCGGCGCACTGGCGCCGATCCTGGTGGTGGCCGGGCTGGCACAGCTCGGGGACGCGGGTATCGGTGCGGGACGGCGCAATTGGCCGATGGCGGTCACCTGCGTCGGACTGGCGGCGGTGCACCTGCTGTCCGCCCGGTGGATCGCCGGGCAGTGAGAGCTGCCGCGCCGCAGCCGGATTCGCGAATCAGCTGTATTCGCTGACGAGTATTCCCCAGGTGCCCGGCTCCAGCGCCTCGAAGACGTGGGGCATATCGCCGGGGTAGCAGATGTAGTCGCCGGGCGCGAGTTCGACCGGAGTGTCGGCGGGACCGACCTTGGCGCGGCCCACGCACAGGACGACATGTTCGACGACACCCCGGGTGTGGGGATCGGACTCACGGGGATGACCGGGCTCCGCGGTCAGGCGGTAGATATCACGGCGGACCGCGGGCGGGGAGGCGGCCAGCAGCGCGATGCGGTACTCGGACCGACCGGAGGCGAGGACCGGCGCTTCGCCGGCGCGAATGACCTGAACCTGCGGACTCGGCGGGTCCAGCAGCCGGGAGAACTGGATGTCCAGGGCGATGCAGAGCGCCCACAGGGTTTCGATGCTGGGGTTGCCCGATCCCGATTCCAGTTGGGACAGAGTCGATTTGGCGATCCCCGCACGGCGGGCGACCTCGGTCAGGGAGAGCCCGGAGCGGGCCCGTTCCCGGCGCAGCGCGGCGGCGATGGTCTCCTGCGGAGACTCGGATGCCTCCTGCGGAGAAAGGGGCGCGGGGCTGTCTGACGGGGTCATGATGGGTTCACAGTACCGGGATATCGGGGCGCCCTTTGACGAACCCAACCCGATGTGTTCATTATAGAAAACATGCGTTCGGCATGGCGAACACTCGATCGGGGTGTGCACACAGGAATCGCGGCTATCTGCCTCGCGGTCGCCGTGATCGGGGTGTCCTACGGCGCCACCGCCGTCACCTCCGGATTGCCCGGCTGGCTACCGGTGCTCCTGAGCATGGCCGTCGTGGCCGGTGGGTCGGAATTCGTCTTCATCGGCATCCTCACCGCCGGTGGTGGACTGGTCACGGCCGTGCTGGCCGGGCTGCTGGTGAACGTCCGGCACCTGCCCTACGGGCTGTCCGTCCCGGATGTGGTCGGCACCGGCTGGCGGCGGCTGCTCGGCACGCATGTCATGAACGACGAGTCGGTGGCCATGGCCATGGCCCAGCCGGACCGGGATCGGCGGCGAGCCGCCTACTGGGTGTGCGGGCTCGCGGTGCTGGCCGCCTGGCCGCTCGGCGCGGCCGTCGGCGCGATCCTCGGCGCGGTGGTGCCCGACCCCAATATGTTCGGGCTGGACGCCGTTTTCCCGGCCGTGCTGTTCTCGCTGGTGCTGCCCGCTCTGCGCGAACCCCTTACCCGCACAGCCGCTCTGGCGGGTGCGGTGGTCGCGGCGGCGACCACGCCGTTCCTGGGCGCCGGGCTACCGGTGCTGCTCGCCCTCGCCGCGGTCCTGCTGGTCGTCCGGCGGGCCGGGAAGCCGGATGCCGACCCGACCATGGCGACCGGCGGTCCGGTCGCGGGTATCGGCGACACTGCCGAGTGCGTCGTGAGCCACGCCGCAGGCATCGAAATCACTACCGCTACAGCTGGTTCCGTCTGATGCGGACCGCTCTGCGCCGATCGAATTCCCGAGGTACGGGCCGATGACCAAGACGCTGTTGCTCGGCGCCATGGCGTTGGCCATGGGCACCTTCGCATTCCGATTCGCCGGGCCGTTGTTGCGGAGCCGGGTCAAGATTTCGCAGCGCACGATCCGGCTGCTGGAGATCGCGTCGATCGTGTTGCTCACCGCGCTGGCGGTCACCACGCTGGTGCCCACCGGCAGCGGCCAATTCGGGTGGGCGCTGCCCGCGGGTGTGCTGGTCGCCGCGGGGCTGGCGTGGAAGCGTGCGCCGCTGCTCGTGGTGATTGTCTCCGCGGCGGTGGTCACGGCGGGGCTGCGCATGTTCGGCGTGCACTGACGAACGGGCTTCCCGGGGTGTACCGAGGCGCGCCCCGCACTGACCGAATTCGCTAGCCGTGCAGCAGATCCGCGAGTCGGGCCCAGGAATCCTCGGCGGCCTCGGGCCGGTACCAATCGCGGCCCGGGAAGAGGAAGCCGTGCGGGGCGTCGTCGTAGACCACGATCTCGTGCTGGACGTTGCCGGCGGTCAATGCCTCCTCCAGCTCGTCGCGAGCCTCGGAGTCGATCAGCGGATCCTCGCCACCGAAGAACAGCACCACCCGGCCCGTGATACCGGGGGTGGCTTCGACAGTGGGTTCCGGCGTGGACAGCGGGATATCGGTATTGGTGAGCCAGCCCGGGTAGAACGCGGCGGTGGCGGCCAGCGGGAGCTGGGTGGCGGCGTAGTAGGCGACGTGGCCGCCCGCGCTGAAGCCGACCATGTTCAGCGAGACCGCGCCGCGGTGGCGCAGTTCGTCGAGACACGCCGAGACATCGTCGACCACGCCGGGACGGGTCACGGTGCGCAGCAGCTCCAGGCCGCGTTCCCGGTCGACCTGCAGTTCCAGCTCGGCGCGCGGGGCGACGCGATGGAACAGGTCCGGCAGGACGGCGATGGCGCCCAGGGACGCCAGCCGGTCGACGGCCGCCCGCGCGGTCGCGTGCTGGCCGTAGATCTCGTGTCCCACAACGACTCCGGGATACCCACCTGGTTCCGCCGGACGGGCCACATAGGCGCTCATCACGGCATTACCGACCTTCAGGTCGATCCACTCGGTCACGATCGCGGCATCGCTCATGCCGCCAAGGTAATCGGGGCGACGCGGGGCGACCAATCATTGTGGCTATGTCGGCCATCGCAATTCCGATGGCCGACGGCCGGAGGACGCCTCAGCCACCGACGGCGGGCGCGAAGGCCGGAGCCAGTAGGGCGATACCCAGCGCCACGCCCGCGAGAATGCACCTCAGGATCGTCATGATGATGGCCCCTCCCGGTGATCGCGTTCGGCCCGACTCGAAGATATCCGGGCTCGAAAAACGCTACGAGCCAGGATATTCGGTGCCCCATGCGCTGGGGGCGGGTTCGGCGCCGACCGAGCGGCAGAGCCCTGGTGCCGAACGGACGGCGTCAGCCCGCGAGCAACGGCAGGGCGGGACCGCGACGGCGGGCCACCGAACCGTAGCGGGCGTCCAGGCGCAGCCAGGTGCGGGCCGCGCGCACCCGCACGATCTCGTCCACCGAGATGCGGCGCGAGTCGGTCTTCTCGCCACCGTGCGGAATGAAATCCATGGCGGCGAGGGCGAACACCACCCGCATCGGCACCTCGACCCGGTCACCGCCGCCCGACACGGTGAGCACCGTCTGATCCAGCAGGGCCGCCGGCGGACCGTGCCGGCCACCGTGCTCCTGCGCCAATTCGGCTCCCCGCTCGGCCAGTTCGACGAGCATGCGGGCGGGCACATCCTCCACGTGGACGAAGCCCGCCTCCGGCGGCAGCGCCGCACGCCAGGCGGAATCCATGGCGTAGCCGAGGCCGAAGGCGGTGGCTGCGCCGGGCCCGCGCAGCCCGGCGAGGACGGCGTCCGCGCCGACGGTCACATCGTCCATCCCGAGGTCGGCCACCACGGTCCGCACCGCCAGCGCCTCGAATCCGGTGGTGGCCCAAGCGGACACGTAGCGGTCGCCGCGCCGGCGCAGCCGGATGACGGCCGCCGGGTCGAGGCGGGTGGCGTGCGAGATGAAGGTGGCCAGGTTCTCGCGTTCCGCGGGATCCGGAACGTGCAGGGTCAGCTGTCCCGACAACGGTCGTTCTCGGTCAGTCCGCCAGCCACTGCGCGAGGTAGTCGCGTTCCCCGGCGGTGAGACGGCGTAGTCGCTGGGTATCGATGTCGAAGGCGGCCAACTGGGTGGAGGCGATCACCGCCGGCGGGGAGTCCGGGGCCGCGCCGGCGGCGCGCACCTCGTAGCCGACGGTGAAGTCCACCGCGCGCAGCCGGTCGATCCACATGGACACATCCAGCGGCGAATCCTCATGGCGAAGCTGGCCCTTGTACTGCACCCGCAGGTCTGCCAACACACAACCGGACCGCAGCGCGACGGTCGGTCGGTCGTCCAGGAACAGCCACGGGATGCGGGCCTCCTCCAGCAGGGTGACCATGCGGGCATGGTTGATGTGCTGGAAGGCGTCCATATCCGACCAGCGCACCTCCACCGTGGTGTGGAAACGCTTGGGCTCGGCCGGCACCGGGGACTCCCCCGATGTCGGCACAGCCGCCTTCGCATGGCCGTTCAGCGAACCGACACTCGTCAACGCGGTACCTCCGATTGCGCACCCACCCCACTCACCATGCTGCGCACCTGCCGCGCCGCGACCGACAGCGTGGCGAGGTCGTGGGTTCCGGACTCGAACAGTTCCGAGAGGGCCGAGCGTGCACGGCCCAGGCGGGACTGGTTCTTGGACTCCCAGTATGCAATCTTCTCCTCGGCCGTCTCCTCCGGGTCACCGGCGGAGAGCACATCGAGGGTGAGCGAGCGCAGCGAACCGTACATGTCGTCGCGCAGCGCGAGCCGGGCCAGCGCGTGCCAGCGGTCACCGCGTTCCAGGTGGCTGACCGCCTGCAACAGCCAATCGATCTTGAGGTGATCGTTGAGCGCGTAGTACAGCGCGCCCACCTCCTCACCGCTGCGATCGGTGATGTCGGCGATATCGAGCACATCCAGCAGCGGGAACTGGTTCAGCAGGCCGAAGACCTCGGTGGCCAGCTCCATCGGCGCGCCCTGCTCGACGATCGCCTGGGACTGCGCGTTGAGATTGTCGATGTGGTGGCCGCGCAGCCAGCCCGGCACCTTGGGCGTGAGGGTGCGCACCCCCTGCGCGTAGCGATGGATCTCCGCACCCACCGCGACCGGCTGCGGGCGGTTGCTCAGCAGCCAGCGCGAGGCCCGGTCCAGGGTGCGCTTGGTCTCCAGCTCCAGCACGTCCTTGATGCTCGTGGAGATGTCCGCGGCGCGAATACGACCCCACACCGCGCGCAGATCGAAGATCTGGGTGGCGGCGGTGAAGGCGCGCACCGCGTCGGAGGCCGAGGCCCCGATCTCCTCGCCCAGGCGGAAGGCATAGGTGATACCGCCCAGATCGACCACCTCGTTCACCAGCATGGTGGTGGTGATCTCGCGGCGCAGGCGATGCCGCTTGATGGCCGCTCCGAAGCGGGTGCGCAGCGGGGTCGGGAAATACTGCGAAATTCGCGCGGAGAAGTAGGCGGTATCGGGCAGATCGCTGGTCAGCAGGTCGGCCTTGAGCGAAAGCTTCACGTGCGCCATGAGATTCGACAGCTCCGGCGAGGTGAGGCCGGCGCCCGCCTCGATGCGCTGCTTCAGCTGGCGGTCGCTGGGCAGCGCCTCGAGCTCGCGGTCCAGGCCGCGACGCTCCTCGAGTTCCCGGATGAGGCGGTGATGCACATTGAGCATGCGCGGGGCATCGGCACGGGACATGCCCATCAGATAGTTCTGGGAGACGTTGTCCTGCAGCACGAGTGCGGAGACCTCGTCGGTCATGGAGGCCAGCAGCGGATTGCGCTCGGCCTCGGACAGCTCGCCGGAGGACACCACGCCGTCGAGCAGGACCTTGATATTGACCTCGTGGTCGGAGCAGTCCACACCGGCGGAGTTGTCGAGCGCGTCGGTGTTCATCTTGCCGTCGTGGCGGCAGAACTCGATGCGGCCCAGCGCGGTGACACCGAGATTGCCGCCCTCGCCGATCACCTTGACCCGCAGGTCGTTCGCGTTCACCCGGACCGCGTCATTGGACTTGTCGCCCACCTCGGCATTGGTCTCGGTGCTGGCCTTGATGTAGGTGCCGATGCCGCCGTTCCACAGCAGCTGCACCGGGGACAGCAGGATGGCCCGGATCATCTCCGGCGGCGACAGCGCGGTGACGTCGGCGGCCAGGCCGAGCACCTCGCGGACCTGATCGCTGACCGGGATGGCCTTGACCGTGCGGTCGTAGACCCCGCCGCCCGCGCTGATCAGGGACCGGTCGTAGTCGGCCCACGACGAGCGCGGCAGCGCGAACATGCGCTCACGCTCGGCGTACGACGTCGCGGCGTCGGGATTCGGGTCCAGGAAGATGTGGCGGTGGTCGAAGGCCGCGACCAGCCGGATGTGGCGCGAGAGCAGCATGCCGTTGCCGAACACGTCACCGGACATGTCGCCGACGCCGACCACCGTGAAGTCCTGCGACTGGGTGTCGATGTCCATCTCGGCGAAGTGCCGCTTCACGCTCTCCCACGCGCCCTTGGCGGTGATGCCCATGGCCTTGTGGTCGTAGCCCGCCGACCCGCCCGAGGCGAAGGCGTCGCCGAGCCAGAAACCGTATTGCATGGCCACGTCATTGGCGATGTCGGAGAAGGTGGCGGTGCCCTTGTCGGCGGCGACCACCAGGTAGGTGTCGTCGGCGTCGCGGCGCAGCACCCGCGCGGGCGGCCGCACCGCGCCGGTGACGCGATCGACATTGTCGGTGACATCGAGCAGGCCGGAGATGAAGGTGCGGTAGCAGGCGATGCCCTCGGCCTGCAGCGCCTGGCGGTCGGCGACCGGATCCGCGGTGGCGACCGGGGGCTGCTTCACCACGAATCCACCCTTGGCGCCGACCGGCACGATCACCGCGTTCTTCACCGCCTGCGCCTTGACCAGGCCCAGGATCTCGGTGCGGAAATCCTCCAGGCGGTCCGACCACCGCAAGCCGCCGCGCGCGACCGGGCCGAAGCGCAGGTGCACGCCCTCCACCCGCGGGGAGTAGACGAAGATCTCGAATTGCGGCCTGGGCTTGGGCAATTCGGTGATCTCCTGCGGTTCCACCTTGAACGACAGGTAATCCCGCGCCTTGCCCTCGGCGTCGGTGACGTAGTAGTTGGTGCGCAGGGTGGCCTTGATCAGGCCGAGGATCGCGCGCAGGATGCGGTCGGCGTCCAGGCTCACGACCTCGTCGATGCGGTGGCGGACCGCCGCCTCCAGCTCAGTGGCGTGGTCGGGGTTGGCCGAGTCCGGATCGAAGAGCGCGGTGAACAGGTCGACGAACATGCTCGCCGCCTCCGGATTGGCCAGCAGCACGCGGGTGATGGCGGCCTGGCTGTACGGGAATCCGGCCTGCTGCAGGTACTTGGAGTAGGCACGCAGGATGGAGACGCTGCGCCAGTGCAGGCCGGCGCCCAGCACCAGCTCATTGAGACCGTCGGCCTCGGCGCGGTCGTACCAGAGCGCCGCGAAGGCGTCGGTGAACCGCTCCCGTAAACCGCGCACCTGGGCATCGAGGACATCGAGCCGGCCCACGGACTCCACCAGTTCGGCGTCCATGTTCCGGTCCAGGGCGCTGCGCAGCAGTTCGGGACGGGCCAGCAGGCCGAAGTCGTAGATCCACTGATCCGGGGCCTGATCGCGCTCGACCTGGTGCGGGCGCTCGTCGATCACCTCTACGCCGAGGCTCTGCAGCAATGGCAGCACCTGGCTCAGCGAGATACCGCCGCCACCGACGTAGAGCGTGAAACGCCAAGAACCCGGCGCGGAGGCCGGCCGGCGGTACAGGTGCTGATCGATCCCCCCGTCGGCCAGCCGCTGCAGCCGCAGGATGTCGGCCACGGCGCGGGTGGGCTCGAAATCCTCCTTGTAGCTCTCCGGGAGCGACTCGGCGTAGCGCTGCGCCACGGCCGGGTCGAGCACACTGGAGTCGGCCACCTCGTCGCGCAGGTGGTCGTCCCAGGTGCGGCTGGCCTCGGCGAGCAGGTGCTGGATGCGCAGCCGGTTGGGCTCGCCGGTGTCGGCCACGATGCCCTCGTCGGGCAGGCGGACCGTGAAATACACACTGGCGAGGTCACTTTCGGATACCCGCGCGGAGTAGTCGATGGACACACCACCGAGCTCGCGCATGAGGATATCCTGCATCTCCAGGCGGACGCGGGTGGTGTAGCGGTCACGCGGCAGGTACACCATGCAGGCCACGAAGCGGCCGTAGCTGTCCCGGCGCATGAACAGCCGAACTTGGCGGCGCATACCGACATTCAGCACCGCGCTGGCGGTGCGGCGCAGCGCGTCGCCGTCCGAGGAGAACAGCTCGGTGCGCGGAAAGGACTGGATGACCTCGAGCATCTCCTGGCCGGAGAAGGAGTCCAGGTCGAAGCCGCTGGCCTCGATGATGGAGCGCACCCGGCGCTCGATGACCGGGATGTCGAGCACGTTCTCGTGCAGGGCGGTGACCGTGAAGACGCCGATGAACAAGTGCTCGCCTACGACAGCACCGGATTCGTCCATCTCGGCCACGCCGACGAAGTACGGGTAGACCGCACGGTGCACCGTGGCCGGGACCAGGCCCTGGGTCAGCATGAGCAGCGACTCGTCGCCGCTGTTGTCGGGGACCCGGAAGTCGGTGCCCACGTTGGGGCGCAGCACGCCGAGGCTGGTCTCCGGCACGATGACGGACTTGGCCTGACCGTCCACGGTGCTGCGCTCGTAGCGGGCGTACCCGAGCACGGTGAAGTGACCGTCGGCCAGCCAGCGCAGCAGGTTGGCGCAATCGGTGAGATCCGTTGCGGGGAAAGCGGATCTACCCGCGGAGGCCGCGATATCGAGCTCGCCGGCGACGCGCTCCTGGGCCTCGCGCATGGCCTCGGTGTCCTCGATGACCCGGCGCACATCGGTGAGCACGTCGGGCAGCGCGGTCTCGATATTCTCGAGCTGGGCGCGGCTGGTGGCCGGGTGCAGTTGCACGTGCATCCAGGACTCGCGCAGGCTGATGGCGCCGTTGCTGTCGACTTCGTGGGGCGCCGCCTTCTCCAGGTGGCCCGTGGCGTCCCGGGTCACCTCGAAGATGGGGTGCACGACCTCGCTGACGCTGACGCCGATCCGGCTCAGCGAGGAGGTCACGGATTCAACCAACAGCGGCATGTCATCGGTCACCAACTGGATGGCGACGCCGAGGCCGGCTTCGTCATCCGCATGGTACACACGGACATTCGCGGTGCCAGGGGTGCGCTGGATGCCCAGATCCAGATGGCAGCGGAAGATGTGGGTGGATGTAGCGGGAATCGCACAGTCAGCATCGCCGGCGTCGACGTGGCGGAAATACGCCTCCTCGAGGGATACCAGATTGCCCCGCAATGACGCGGGCAAACTCGCAGCCCAGGCCTTGCTGGACAATTCGGACGAGACCGTCATTTCGCCAACTCCTCGGATTCGGTTCCGTAACAAAGTGACGCCGATGCGAGAGTAGCTGGACACAGGAACTGCTGGGCTGAATTCCTGTCAATGCCGCACCGCGTCTCATAATACGGACAAACCGGACGGTTCGGTGTTCGCTGAGTTCATCCGAAATCGCCAGGTCGTCTATGACAAACCTTGCACCAAAACAGTTTTCACGCACAAGTGCGAATGCGAAACCGCTGAGTTCGCTGTTCGATAACCGTTCATCTGACCGGTCACAGCCCGCCACCCAGCGGGCCGTGAACCGTCCGGCAAACGTCTCCGGCCCGCCGAAAAGGTGGTCGAACGACCGTCGGCAGGCCGTACGGAATCCAGCCCTCGGGGTAGCCAGGCGATGACGGACGCGGTCTGACTACCCCACCCGGGTCAGCGGGTGGAGGCGAGCGGCGAATTCGGTTGGGGCCGCGAACTATCCGCGGGTCAGTTTGCGGTGGGTGACGCGGTGCGGACGCGCCGCTTCCGGACCCAGCCGCTCGATCTTGTTGGCCTCGTAGGCCTCGAAGTTGCCCTCGAACCAGAACCAGGAGGCCGGGTTGTCCTCGGTACCCTCCCACGCCAGGATGTGGGTACAGGTGCGGTCGAGGAACCAGCGGTCGTGGGAGATGACCACCGAGCAGCCGGCGAAGTTCTCCAGCGCGTTCTCGAGCGAGCTCAGGGTCTCGACGTCGAGGTCGTTGGTGGGCTCATCGAGCAGGATCAGGTTGCCGCCCTGCTTGAGGGTCAGCGCCAGGTTCAGGCGGTTGCGCTCACCACCGGAGAGCACGCCGGCCGGCTTCTGCTGGTCCGGACCCTTGAAGCCGAACGCGGAAACGTAAGCGCGGGAAGGCATTTCCTGGTTGCCGACCTGGATGAAGTCCAGCCCGTCGGACACCACCTGCCACACCGTCTTGGTCGGGTCGATACCGGAACGGCCCTGGTCGACGTAACTGAGCTTGACCGTCTCGCCGACGCGCACGGTGCCGCTGTCCGGGTTCTCCAGGCCGACGATGGTCTTGAACAGCGTCGACTTACCGACACCGTTCGGGCCGATGACGCCGACAATGCCGTTGCGCGGCAGAGTGAACGACAGATCCTTGATCAGGGCGCGGTCGCCGAAGCCCTTGTCCAGATGCTCGACCTCGACGACCACATTGCCCAGGCGCGGACCGGCCGGGATCTGGATCTCCTCGAAGTCCAACTTGCGCATCTTCTCGGCCTCGGCGGCCATTTCCTCGTAGCGGCCCAGACGCGCCTTGTTCTTGGCCTGCCGCGCCTTCGCGCCGGAGCGGACCCAGGCCAGCTCCTCCTTCAGTCGCTTCTGCAGCTTCTGGTCCTTCTTGCCCTGCACCTCGAGGCGCTCGGCCTTCTTCTCCAGGTAGGTGGAGTAGTTGCCCTCGTAGGGGAAGGTGCGGCCGCGGTCCAGCTCGAGGATCCACTGCGCCACATTGTCGAGGAAGTACCGGTCGTGCGTGACGGCCAGCACCGCGCCCGGGTAGGAGGCGAGGAACTGCTCGAGCCACAGCACCGACTCGGCGTCGAGGTGGTTGGTGGGCTCGTCGAGCAGCAGCAGATCGGGCTTGCTCAGCAGCAGCTTGCAGAGCGCGACACGACGGCGCTCACCACCGGAGAGGTTGGTGACCGGCTCGTCCGGCGGCGGGCAGCGCAGCGCGTCCATGGCCTGCTCGAGCTGAGAGTCGACATCCCACGCGTCGGCGTGGTCGAGCTCCTCCTGGAGCTTGCCCATCTCCTCCATCAGCTCATCGGAGTAGTCGGTCGCCATGAGCTCGGCGATCTCGTTGAAGCGGTCCAGCTTGACCTTGATATCGCCGAGGCCCTCCTCGACATTGCCGCGCACGGTCTTCTCTTCGTTCAGCGGCGGCTCCTGCTGCAGGATGCCGACCGTCGCGCCCGGCGCCAGCCAGGCATCACCGTTGTTCGGCTGGTCCAGTCCCGCCATGATCTTCAGCACACTGGACTTACCCGCGCCGTTCGGGCCGACGACACCGATCTTGGCGCCGGGAAGGAAGTTCAAGGTCACATTGTCGAGCACGACCTTGTCGCCATGCGCCTTTCGCACCTTCACCATCTGGTAAATGAACTCAGCCATATCGGCAAGCCTAACTGTGTGTAGTAGCGGGTTCTCCGGCAGTGTCCGCATCCACGGACGGCCGTTCCACGGGTTCGGTCCGGTCGGTTCGACCGAAGGATTTGCGCACCACCGGGGCGGTGCAACGACCCAGGTCGGGACCCACGGCCAGGGCCCGCATCTCGAGGTCGGTGCGCTCCGCGCCATCTCGGGTGGTGTACTCGTTCGAGCGCAGCTGCCCGTACGCGATGATCGGATCACCTCGCTGCAGTGACGCCTCGACTCCTTCGATGATCCCCCGTCGCCAACAGTTTACGGTGAGGTACAGCGTGCCACCGTCCACCCAGTCCCCCGCGCCCTGATCGTAGCGGCGGGCGGTACTGGCCAGCCGGAAACTCAGCAGCTGCTCGCCGTTCTGCAGTGCGCGCCGCACCGGATGCGTGACGATCCGGCCGATCACCGCGGTGTTCGCCTCGTACATTCCGCTCCCCCTTGTCGATTCGAGCCTCTGCCTGCCGTCGACCTCAAGGTTCCCGTGCGGGCGAGGCGTGCGACAGCACCGAATCGGCGAGTGTGGACAACTCGCGGGGTGTGGACAACTTCGCGGGACGCTACAGCGTCGCCAGGTCGGTATTGGCCCCGCACAACACGATTACCGGACGCTCCCCCGGCGCCGGCACATACGCGCCGCTCTGGATCGCCGCCACCGCCGTCGCGCCCGCGGGCTCCACCACGATGCGGAACTCGCGCCACAGATATTCCCGCGCCATCACGATGGCGTCGTCGCCGACCAGGATGGAACGCACCGCGTAGCGCTGCGCCACCTCCATCGCGATATCGCCGATCCGGTTCGCGCCCAAGGAATCCGAGGCCACGCTGGAGACCTCGACATCCACCGGATGCCCGGCCGCGAGCGCCGAATGCAGGGTCGCCGCGCCCTGCGGCTCGACCCCGATCACCCGCCCGCGCAGGCCCAGCGCCGCCGCGACGCCGGCGACCAGACCGCCGCCGCCGACCGCGACCAGCACCGGCGGCCGGCCCCGCACCTGCTCCTCGATCTCGAGTCCGACCACACCCGCGCCCGCCACGATCTCGGGCAGGTCGTAGGCGTGCAGCTGCATGGCGCCGCGCTCGGCCGCGAGCTGCCGGGCGTAGCGGTGCGCCTCGGCGTAAGTCGTTCCGTGCCACAGCACTTCGGCCCCGTGCGACCACATGGCCGCCACCTTGGTGTGCGAGGCCGACTCGGGAACCACCACGGTGCACGACATTCCGCGCAACGCGCTGGCCAGCGCCGCCGCGATCCCGGCATTGCCGGCCGAGGCCAGCACCACCTGGGTCTTGTCGCCGCGCGCCTGCAGCAGCGCGTTGAGGCAGCCGCGCACCTTGAAGGTGCCGCCGTGCTGGAGATGCTCCATCTTGAGGGTCACCGGGACCGGGCCGCGCGGACCCAGGATGTCGGTGTGGAAGACGGGGGTCTTGCGAGTGTGACCGCGCAGCAGTCGGCGGGCCTGCCGGACATCGGATCGGTAGAGCCGATTGACTTTCCGGGTCGCCATGGCGACGTCGTTCACTTGCGCACCTCTCCGTCACGCCGGGCGAGCTCGGCGAACATGGCGTTGTACGCGGTCAGATCCGCGTCGTCGTCACGCTCGGCCTTGCGATCGAGCCTGGTCGCCAGACGTTTGTCGCTGCGCGACCACTGAATGAGCAGCGCGAGCATCACCACCACCAGCGGTACTTCACCACTGGCCCAGGCGAGGCTACCGCCGGTGTGCTGATCGGCGAGCAGATCGTGGTTCCAGGACAGGCCCAGACCGCGGTAGAACCAGCCACCCAGCACGGTGTCCATGCTCATCAGCGCGATACCGAAGAAGGCGTGGAAGGGCAGCGAACCGAACACCATGCCCAGCTTGGTGAGCGGCTCCACCGGACGCGGCTTCGGATCGATGCCGATCACCACCCAGTAGAAGAGGTAGCCGCTGAGCAGGAAGTGCGCGTTCATCACCAGGTGCGCGCCGTGAGTGCCGACGAACTTGTCGAAGATGCCGCCCAGGTACAGCGCGTAGAACCCGGCCACGAAGAACACCGAGGCCACCACGGGCTGGGTCATGAAGCGCGACACCGGATTGTGCACGGCCGCCAGGATCCATTCGCGCGGCCCCGGCGGCTGATCCCGACCGACCGGTTGGATCGCCCGCAGCGCCAGCAGCACCGGGCCACCCAGCGCGAACAGGATCGGGGCCAGCATGGACAGCATCATGTGCTGGGCCATGTGCACGCTGAACATGGCCGGTGCGTAGCGGCCGACGCCCGAGCTGGTGGCGATCAGCAGGGTCGCGCAGCCCGCGAACCAGGCGATGGTCCGGCCCACCGGCCAGGAGTCGCCGCGCTTGCGCAGCCGCAGCACACCGAGCACGTAGACCACGGCCAGCACGAGCGCGAGGGTCCCGAAGACGAGGTCGAAGCGCCAGTCGAAGAGCAGCCGCTCGATATTCGGCGGACCGGCCAGGTTGTAGCCGATCTCGACCTCGGTCGGTGTGGGCACGGTCCGCAGATCCGGCGGCGGAGTGCGGCCCAGGCCCACGGCCAGGCCGACGGTGGCCGCGAAGATCAGCGCCTCGACGCCCGCGAAGCGGATGAGCGCGCCGCGATCCTGCGGGTCCTTCTCCAGATCCGGGATCGCGCGCTGCCGCTGCAGGAACCCCACGACGCCGAGCAGGATCAGTGCGCAGGCCTTGGCCAGCACGAGCTTGCCGTAGGTAGTACCGAACAGATCCGAGAACGGCACCCGGACATAGGCGTTGATCACACCGCTGACCGCGATGACCACGAACGAGACGGTCGCCACTTTCGAGAACCGGCGGACGGCCAGCGCGGTGTATTTGCCGTCCCGCAGGGCGTACGCCAGCACCGCGAACAGACCGCCCACCCAGAAGCAGGCCGAAAGCAGGTGCAGGATCAGGCTGTTGGTGGCCAGGTCGTGGGCGCCGCCCGAGGAGGAGTGCCCGGTCAGGGCTACCGGCAGCAACGACAGCACCGACAGCCACAGCAGCACCGGCGTCCAGCCCCAGCGCAGCGCCACCCGGCAGCCGATGGCCAGTACCAGCACCATGAACACGGTGAATCGCCACGACCCGGCGACCTCGACCTGGTTCGCGGCCCGCCACACCTGCTCCGGCCGCAGCGAATCCTGTAGCGGTTGCCCGGTGGTGTCCGACAGGGTCAGCGGCACCAGCAACGCCGCCGCGACCGCCCACGTCAGCGCCGCGTTTCCGGCCCGACGCAGGGCGCGATACCCGCCGACGTCGAGCAGTCCGCTGCTCTGCGGCGGCACCAAGAACGCCGCGAACAGCAGCGATCCGACGGTGAGCGCCGCGGAGAAATCCGCCACCGCCCGCACCGCGGGCAAACCGTAGGTGGTCAGCGGCCCCGGATCGGGAATGCCCAGCAATGTCAGCGCCTGCGCCGCCGACAACGCCACGACCAGCGCCGCGACCAGCGCGGTCGCCGCTCCACCCAGTGCCGTGATCGCCGCGAACGTTACCCCCGAACCCGACCGATTCGCCGAAACATCCGATTCTGCGGGCGGGTCCTGCACTGACGACATGGGCCCAGCGTAGTTCGGAGCGCCCGTCCGGACTCCCCTGGGGTTTCCGGTCCCGCGGTCCGCACGGCCGCCACGACGCGCCGAACGGTTGCTACGCGACCCAGCTTTGCCGATCTGGACGCTCGCTATACTTATCGCGCTGGACACCGAGATCGATTTGGGTCAAGGTGTTTGGTGCCCGCATCACCGCCGATGCCCGCACTGCCTCCGTAGCTCAGTTGGATAGAGCAAGGGCCTTCTAATCCCTAGGTCGCAGGTTCGATTCCTGCCGGGGGCACAAGCCTGCAACACGTTTGCGCAGTTCAGCGGGCATTCCGGAGATGTACCCAGCCTCCGGGTCCCGAAATGTGCAGGTCGAACCGTTGCCCCGGTACGAGTCCCCCGAAGATCCAGAAGACATGGGCAACCAGCCCGGCAAACCGCCGAAATTCAGGACCCCTCAACCTCGGAGCGGCCCGCCCGCCACCTCAACAGGGCGGCAATCGCTTTCGCCTGCGCCGCGGCGACACGCTCACCTTCCGCACACCGACATACCGGGCCTCGTAAGGCACGGTCAACCCGCCAACCACCACGCCCCGCTCGACAGGGACCCCGAGCCGACCACAATCCGGTCCGGCTGGTGCGCGGCTTCCGCCTGCCACACCTCGACGGCGGCGACCACCCCGCCGCGCGATCCCGCGCCCGAACACCGACGATTTGGTCGCACCCGGTGGTTGCGACCGAACACAGCCCCAGGTGACGGCGATGGTGCGCTGCCATCAGCCCACGCCGCTAGGATCCGCTCACTGGCGGAGGTCAGCGGGATCCATGCCGCCGACCCGAGGACCGAGTCACGTTACGCAAAGCATCGAGTGCGGCGACGAACAGTGTCGTGCACGCCTGGGTAAGCACCTGCGGAGACTGCCGCATGCCGGTCATCATCCAGTCGACCAGCAGGTTGTTGACACCGCCCGACAGCGCGACAGCCATCAGCTGCGGTTGTTCGTCGTTGGGATCCACGCCGGGTTGTGCCGTCCACACCGCCGCGATCAGGTCAGCGAACGCCCGCAACACACTGTGGCGCAGTTCTTCGATGTCCGGCGACACGCCGACAACCTCGATCAACACCACCCGCGCCCGGCGCGGATCGTCGGTCAGGTAGGTGATGAAAGCGCGCAACCCCGCGCTCGCGGCCGCGACCGGATCGTCCCCGGCCGTGGCGATCGCGGTATCGGTGGCTGCCCGCAGATCCGTGACCAGCGCGGTGTACAGGCTCACCAGGGCGGCATGCCGGTCGCGGAAGGATTCGTAGAAGTAGCGTTCGGTCAGCCCGGCCTCGGCACAGATCTGCTTGACCGAGGTCGCGGCGAAGCCTGCCGTCCCGAACAATTCCAACGCCGCGGCGAGCATCGCGGCCCGGCGGGCGCTGATCCGCTGGTCGGCGGACATGCCGGAGTAGCGTCGCCGGGTTCCGTCGCCGCGTGTCATCGCCTCGTTCTTCCCTTTCCGTGGCTGCCTGTGACAGTTTGCCATCCCCCACAACTGACACGCGTACGTGTCTATTTTGCCGGGCAGTGTGGAATACTGACGTCATCTGACATGTTCGCATGTCAAAGGCGAACCGACTCGGAGGATGATCGATGGGCCCCTCGAAGCGCATGCCCGCCGGACAGGTGGTCGCGGTGACCGGCGCGGCCCAGGGCATCGGCTTGGCCATTGCCACCGAACTCGCCGCGGCGGGTGCCCGCGTCGCCATCGGCGATCTCGACGGCACCGCCGCCGCGGCGGCCGCCGCGCGACTGCCCGGCGAGGTCGCCGGGTTCGCACTCGACGTCACCGACGAGCAATCCTTCACCCGCTTCCTCGACGCGGTCGAAACCCGTTGGCACACAGTGGATGTCCTGGTCAACAACGCCGGTGTCATGTGGGTCGGACCGTTCGACGAAGAACCCGAACATGCGACGCGCCAGCAGCTCGAGGTCAACCTGCACGGCGTCATCCGGGGCGTGCGGCTGGCCGCGCCGCGCATGCGCGCCCGCGGACGCGGCCACATCGTCACCGTCGCCTCCGCGGCGTCGAAGCTGGCACCGCCGGGCGAGGCGACCTACGCCGCCACCAAACACGGCGTGCTCGGGTACCTGACGGCCGTGCGCGCCGAACTGCGCGGCACCGGCGTACTGCTGTCGGTGGTCATGCCCACGGTCGTCGACACCGCACTCGCCGCGGGAACCTCACCGGGCGCAGTCGCGCTGCTCACCCCCGCCGAGGTCGCCACGACCGTCCGCGAGGTGATCGCCCGCCCCCGATTCGAGACCACTGTCCCCCGATTCGTGGGTCCGCTGGTCCGCGCCGTCGGAATCCTGCCCGACACCCTGCGCACCGCGTTCCTGCGGCGGATGGTCCCCGACCAAGTGGCCGCGCTGCACGGCGACCGTTCGGCACGCCACGAGAACGACATCGACAAGTCCGGAGCCCAGAAGTGAACACTGACACCCGCATCCCCGGCGCCGATCGATCGGCGCACGTGCGGCCGATCCCCGAATTCGATGGCGTACACGAGATCTGGCCACGCGGCAAGCGGCTGGAAGCGGTGCGCGAGGCCGCCGTCCGGTACCGCGAGCGGTTCCTGACACAGGGGCAGGTCCGCGCCGTCAAGAGCATCGACATCGCCGCCGCGCCCTATCCGGCACGATTCGCCTTCCAGGGCTACTCGGTGAACGTGAACCCGATGATCTCGATCATCAACCGTATGTTCGTAATCCAGTTCGAGGGCTTCGACGGCAAGCTGAAGACGCTGGTCTGGGAGCCCACCGTCGCGGCCGGATCGGCCGAGGCGCCCTTCTACCGCACCCTGCAACGGTTTTCGCGCAAGCTCGGCGTCGAGAAGTTCTTCGTCAAGTACTACAACGACCCCGATACCGTGCTGCCCGGCCTGGGATTGCGCAACGAGGACGTCGACTACCTCAGCTTCGACCACCTCCACGTCCAGGACGTGCGCATGATCATGGGCAGCACCGGGATCATCGACGGCGAGTCCACGGCCCGCGAACCTCTGTTCCCGAACGCGAAACTGCTGGTCCACCGGAAGGAATTGGGCACCTTCGAGTCCATGCACCCGATGCAGTGGGCGTGGTACGTCGACGGCGGGATGAACGGCGTTCCCCGGGATCGGCTCGAGATCTTCGACGGCGACGTCGAACTCGGTATCGGTGTCAGCCTGCTGTGGACGCCCGGTCACACCGACGGCAACCACTCCCTGGTCCTCAACACCCCCGACGGCGTGTGGGTGTCCTCCGAGAACGGTATGGCCGCCGACAGCTGGCAGCCCGAGCTCTCCACGATTCCGGGCGTGAAGCAGCAGGCCGCCTTCTACGGCCGCGAGGTCGTCCTCAACAGCAACACCCTCGAGGATTCCCTGGACCAATACGACTCGATGGTCAAGGAGAAGACCATGGCCTCGCCGTCGCCCCGCGATCCCCGCTGGCTGCAGATCATCCCGTCCTCGGAATGCGCGTCGTGGAAACGCCAGTGGCCGGTCGTCCCCACCCACAGCCACGGCGGGCTCGACTACGGGACCATCACCCCGGCCCGCGGATAGCCTCCCGACCCATGATCGACGATCAGTACGGCTTCGCGTTGGATTCACCGCTGCTGACCAGGCTGCTCCCTCGGCTGGCGAGCATCGCCACGGACATCTCCGACGCCGGCCTGGCGGCGCTCGAGGGCGCCGGCGACCTGCCACCCACCCTCTATACCCGGGAAGTCTTGCCCGCCATCGTGGCCGGGTCGGTGTTGCTCCTGGAAGCCACCGACGAACGACGGCGTCTCGGTCCCGACGAGATCGCCGAGATCGTCATGCCGATCACGCGCCAGCAAGCCGAGGAACGAATCCCGCTGCGCCTGTTGATCACCAGCGTCTTCGGCAGCGTCCGGCGAGTATGGTCCGAAATCGCTTCCAGCACAACGGAATCGGATCTGCCCGACCAAGCCGCACTGGTGGATCTGTTGCTCGATGTGATGGGTCAAGTCGTCATCGCTGTCGTCGAAACATACAGTGACGTAGAGCAATCCATCTACAGCGCCGAAAGGGAAGCGCGCCGGGCCCTGTGTTCGGCGCTGCTGCACGGTGGCCCGACCGAAGACCTCGCGGCGCGCGCCGACACGACTCTTACAACACATTACGACGTCCTCGCGCTGCTGACTTCCCCAGCGGATCCGGTCGCTCCCCTGGCCGACACCGCCGGTGGGCGGCGGCGGATTCGCGTCGTTCAGCAGGCGCTCGACCGGCTCGCGGGATCGACGGCATTGACCACCTTCGACGGCACCAGCGGCATCGCGCTCCTGCCGGCACGTACCGATGCGGGCTGCTATTCGACTCTGGCCGTGGATCTTTCGGCCGATCTGGGCGCCGACGTCCTGGTGATCGAATCGCGTGGCGCATCCCTCGCGGGCATTCCGGTGGCCGCGCGGGAGGCCACCGAACTCGCCGAACTCGCGCACTGCCTCGGCCGCCCCACCGGCACCTACGGCATGCACCAACTGATGTTCGAGTACCAACTCACCCGGCCCGGCCGGGCCCGCGACGCGCTGGCCGCCTGCATCCAGCCGGTGGTGGACCACCCGCATCTGCTGGATGCGCTCGAGGCGCACTTCAAACACGACGGTGACCGCAAGGCCGCGGCGAACGACCTGCACATCCACCCGAACAGTCTGAGCTACCGCCTGCGGCGGATAACCGAGCTCACCGGAGCCGACCCGGCCACGCCGGACGGCGCGCGCCTGCTCGGCGCCGCGATGATGATCCACCAACTGTATCCGCGTACCAACGGTCACTGAGTCGACGGAGTTCGTTGGTCACCGAACCAAAGGCTCGGTGCGTCGATTTGTGCACGCCACAATTATCTTTCCAGGACTCGCAGTTCCACCCGTTCCTCGTAAAATTCGCGCTAAATTCGATAGCGTAATTGCTTCCAGCATCTGATCAATATTGTCGAGCGAAGCTGAGACTGGACTCGGAGATTCGGTGCTGCGGGTAGAAGGAAAACTTCATGGCACGAACCATCCGACGTGCGCTGCTCGGCACACTGTTCGCCGCCACCGTCGGCCTGTCGTCCACCGGGCCGGCCCAGGCCGGTACCACGAACCCCATCCAACCGAGTCTCGTCGCCGGAATCGCCGCGGCGACAGCCGATCCGGCCGCAGCACCGCCGGGAGTCAACCCGGCCTCCTGCCGGCTCACGTCCGCTCATCCGCATCCCGTAGTCCTGGTCACGGGGACTTTCGGGAACATGATCGACGACTTCGGCGCGCTCGGGCCGATACTCGCCAACGACGGATACTGCGTGTATTCCACGGCATTGAATTCGCCGAGCACCAACTTCCTGCAGACGGTCCAAGGCGTACCGGCGTCCGCGGCGCAAATCGCGGCACTCGTGGATAGTGTGATCGCACGCTACGGCGGAAATACGAAAGTCGATCTCGTCGGTCATTCCCAGGGCGGCCTGATCGCACTGTATGTCGCCAAGGTCCTCGCGTACTCGGCGAAGATACACGCCGTGGTCGGTCTCGGCGCATCGACGCACGGCACCACACTCGACGGTCTCGGCACGCTGGCATCGTTGTTTCCCGGCGCGTCCCAGCTACTGTCCGAGGGTGGTTGCCAGGGTTGCGCGGACCAATTACCGACCGCAGCGCCGGTGAGGGCGGTCGATACCGGCCCGATCGCGCAACCCGGCGTCTCGTACACCATGATCGCGACCCGCTTGGACACCGTGGTCACCCCGGCGTCCTCGTCCTTCATCGATGAACCCGGTGTCGCCGACAAGTGGATTCAGGACTCGTGCTGGAACGACACCATCGATCACCCCGGCCTGAGCTACGACAACACCGCGATCCGGCTGGTGCTCAACGCGCTGTCGCCGGCTACCGCCAAGTCACCCAACTGTCTACTGGCATACCCGCTCGCGGGCGCGGTCCAGCAGTAGCGGCGAACCTCGACGCCGGTCGGCTGCGCCGATCCCCCGCCCGCCTCGGACGGCGGCCGGTTTCGATCGGCGGGAGCGGCAGGTCGACCGGCGATCCGAGGGCGACCTTTGTCGATAGTCCAAATCACGACTGTCAGTTTTTTCGCAACACCATAGAGACAGCGAAGAATCCATCGGCAATACTTTCCGACGGGGCGGATGGTTCCTGCCCCGTGACGAGGAGATCATGGTGCGGACGGGTGACAGGCCGAATGCGGAATCTTCGGTCCTGGCATATCGAACAGAGTTTCCAGGCCGCAGTCTCCGATCCAGACTTCTCGATGCCGTCATACAACTGACCGTCAAATCGATGAATTTCCTCTGGAGCCTGTTTCCGCACTCTCCGTGGATCCCCGCGACGGGCGTCGACGAGACTGCTGGCGGTTGCCGAACGCGCCGCCGCCGGGCAGGCGCTGGAGTCCCCCGCACACTGTGACCTGACCGGTCTGCCACCGACGCTGATCCAGGTGAGCGACTCGGAGATGCTGTATCCCGATGCCGTGCCGACCGCCGAGCGGTTGCGGGCGCACGGCGTGGCGTGCGAACTGCAGGTGTGGCATCGGCAGGTCCATGTTTTCCAAGCGGCCGCGAGCATCGTCCCGGAAGCCGCCGCCGCGTAGCGCCTGAGAAAGGTTCGATCGACATGAAATCCACAAACGTTGTGGCGGCCGTGGGGTCGCTGGTGGCGACCGCGGCCCTCCAATTCGGGGTCGGCGCCGGGGTATCCCATGCCGACGCGTTCTACCGTCCCGACAGCGCCGACGTGCTCGCCGCCGCCCAGCCCGGCGACGTGCTCGACACCCGGACCCTGACCTATCACATGCTCGGAGTGCCGCTTCCGGTCACCGCGATCCAGATCCGCTACCGCTCCACCGATGCGATGGGCCGCCCGGCAGCCAATGTCACGACCGTGCTCGAGCCGCCGGGACCACATCGCGCCGGCCAGGCGATCGCCTACCAGTCCTACTACGACTCCCTGAATCCCGAGGACAGCCCGTCACGCTCGATCCAGGGCGACGTCACCCTGGGCGGACTGCCCTACGCATCCGAGAACGACGCCATCGCGCCGTTGCTGGCCCTGGGTTTCCCGGTGATCATCGCCGACACCGAAGGCCAGCGCGCGGATTTCGCGGCCGGACCCGAATACGCCTACAACACACTGAATTCCATCCGCGCAGCCGCACACGTCGACGGCACCGGCGTCGACAACAGCACTCGAATCGCGATGATGGGCTACTCCGGTGGCGCGATCGCGACCGACTGGGCCGCTGCCCTGGCACCGACCTACGCACCGGAAATCAACGACCGCATCGTCGGCGCGACCGAAGGCGGTGTGCTGGTCGACCCCGCGCACAACCTCGGTTACGTGGGCGGCAGTCTGGGCTGGTCCGGTGTCGCCGCGTTGGCCGTGACCGGCGTGGCCCGCTCGTTCGACATCGACTTCGACCAGTACCTCAACGCCTATGGGCGCGGCGTCGTCGCCCGGATGCAGACCGCGTCGATCATGAACGTTTTGTTCCAATATCCCGGCTTGAACTGGGCACAACTGGTGAAACCCGAATACGCGGACCCGAACTCCGTGGCGCCGTACGTGGACGCGGTGCAGAAGGTCAACCTCGGCAACGCACCGACTCCCACTGTGCCGATGCAGATCTCCCAGGGCGCGGGCGGCTTCCTCGAAGGCACCGCGCCCGGCGGCCCCGGCACCGGTCCCGGTGACGGGGTGATGGTCACCGACGACGTCCGGCAATTGGCCCGCCAGTACTGCGACACCGGCAACGAGTCGGTTCAGTACCACCAGTACGACCTGCTCAGCCACGCGATGACCGAGCCGGTCTGGGTCGCCACCGGAATCGACTGGATCCTGCACCGGTTCGCGGGCGACCCCGCACCGTCGGACTGCGGATCGATCGCATCCGGAAATCCCCTGGACTGAGTCCGGCCACTCGGCAGTCCGCTGCCCCTGAGCCGAGGCAAGGTGTCGCGTTGCTCGGCGGCCGCGACGCGGCGATCGCGCAGCGGCAGCCGCTACGGGCACCGGCTGAGTCGAGTCGACGTGGCCACCGCGTCCGCCCCACGCCGGCCCGATCAACGCCGAGCCGACGGAGCGAAAAGGTGGTCGCGTCCACTGAAAATCAGCGACGGCCAGGGTCCACATCCGCCCAGTTCGCCTCGAGGACCGGTAAACCGGTCTTTTGTTCGGCAATCATCGACGAGCCGTGCGGATCCGGCCATTCGCGGATCATTCATCGCCGTATTTGTTTCCGGCACCAATCCACAGTTGACGGCAAGCCCGCACCTTCGACGGGTCGATCGCTCGTGCGAGAGCCTCACAAAACCGCGGGTTTGTCGAATACACAAATCGCGACCATCGAATTTTTCGCTTCGCGAATTGCAAATCGACCCCGGCAACCCGGACCGTCAATATAGTTGCCGTGACGCACATCACATTCATCGCCCTGTGTGGCTGTCGATGTGTGCCGCGATGAGAACCAACCGAATGGGATACACGATGCACTACTCCTTGCTTCCGACCCGCCTGCCACGTCACCACCGCGGCCGCGCGGCACTTGCGGCCGCCTGCGTCCTGACCGTGTCGGCGCTCGCCTTCGCCTCCGGGTCGGCTACAGCCGGAACGAGCAGTGGATACGTCGCATTAGGCGATTCCTATACCGCAGGTTTCGGCGTACAACCCGCCGCGGCCGGCGCACCTCTGGATTGCGTGCAGTCCGCGGCCAATTATCCGCACCTGACCGCGCAGGCGAAAGGCCTGACGCTGACCGACGTCAGCTGCAGCGGCGCCACGGTCCAGAACATGACCACCGCCCAATACCTCGATCAGCCACCACAATTCAACGCATTGACATCCGACACGTCGGTCGTGACACTCGGCATAGGCGGCAACGACCACAACGTATTCGCCGACGCGATAGCGGCTTGCTACAGCGCGGACACCTTCGCCGCACCGATCGATCTCGGCTCGCCGTGCAAGGACATGTACGGGTCGACATTCTCCGACGCGATCACCTCGGACGCCCCCAACATCGCGGCCGCGATCAAACAGATCCACAAGCTGTCGCCCAAGGCCAAGGTTTTCGTCGTCGGCTATCTCGACGTCGTGCCGCAGAGCGGGAGCTGCTACCCACAAATACCGCTCACCACCGGTGACACCGCCTATGTCAACGGCATCGAGCAGAACCTCAACAGCATGCTGCGCACCCAGGCTCAAGCCAACGGCGCGACTTTCGTCGACGCGTTCGGCCCGAGCATCGGCCACGACGCCTGCCAGTCATCGACCGTCCGCTGGGTGGACCCGGGTTCGGGGACCACCAGCCCCATCCACCCCAATACCGCCGGCGAAGCCGCCTACAGCCGCTTGGTCGAATCCGCCTTCTCCACCGCGGGTATCTGACAAGACCATCACGACGAGACCAGCAAAGCGACCCTACGCCCCAATTGTGACCGGACCGGCCACAATTGGGGCTTGCGGAACATGCAGGCGGAAGTCGCCAAGCAAATCGCCCGACCGGGTGGCCGGTGGCGTCAGGGTTGAGGTGCCGGAACTTCCTCGGACAGCGACCCAAAGTAGAATTGGGTAACTGAACGGAGTTGTTTGTGGCACAGAGGAAGTCGCGTCAGTTCAGCCCGGAGTTCCGGGAAACGGCGGCACGTGAGGTGGTCGAGAAGTCTCGGCCGGTTGCCGATGTCGCGCGCGATTGCGGGGTGACCGATCAGACGATCCGGAACTGGGTGAAACAGTTCCAGCGCACGAACTCGGCAGCGGACACCGGTTTGTCGATGCCGGAACGCGCCCGGTTGAAGGAATTGGAGCGTCGGGTCCGGGAACTGGAAGAGGAGAACCGCTTCCTGGGAAAATCGGTGGCCTTCTTCGCGAAGAAGCACCGGTAACGGTCAAATACGCGTTCATCGCGTCCGAAGAAGGCAATCATTCCGTACGGCGATCCGGCGGTGGCCGACAAGCTTCCAGACCTGCAGGCCATCCAGAAAACGCTGAAGGACAATCCGGACGCCATGTTGCTGTTGATGGACACCCAATCCGGAAAGTTGGCACACGCTGCGGTTTCGGTCGGCAACCCCGATACCGCCGCCAACGTATCGGTCCACGCGCCGGGATTGAACGGCAACGTGCGCGACTCGCTCGGAAGTATGGTCAGCGAGAACAGAGCCGTGAAAACCCTGGCCGAGGACAGGCTCAGAAAGCTGGATCCCAGCGATCCGGACTATGGGCAGAAGCAAGGGCAAAAGGTGGTGCCCATCGCATGGATCGGGGCGGACTTGCCACAAGGCGATATCAACAAGATTAACGAGGATCTGGACGGTACGACGGCGACCGGATACAAGGACGTCTTCAACGACACGATGGCCAGGGCAGGCGCACCGAAACTCGCGTCGTTCTACGACGGTATGCGGGCCTCCCACGATGATTCATCTATGCATCTGACCGCAGTCGGGCATTCCTACGGATCGGTGATGACCGGGCTCGCGTTGCAGCAGTCCGGTCATCAACCCGTCGACGATCTCGTCGTCTATGGGTCGCCGGGATTGGATCTGCCGTACAAACACTGGTACTGGCCCGTGAGCGGCGACCAGCAGGTCTCGAATCTCAACGTACCCGATGGGCATCGATACGAAATGACCGGCGGAGACGACAAGATCGCCAACCTCCCCAGATTCGGCGACAACCCAAAAACCCTCCCCGGATTCACCCATCTGGAAACCGGACCCCACACCACACCCGATGGCGTACGCCGCGATGGGGCCTACCAGCATGCCGATTACCCGCGTACCACCGACGTCCAGGGCAAACCGCAACTTCGTACTTCCGGCTGGAACACCGCCATGATTGTGGCCGAATGAGGCGGTGAAGAAGTGAGGGCCCCCAACATCTCTCGGACGAGTATTGCGGCGGCCTTGACGGCCGCAGTTATCGCGACGACGACAGGATGCGACTCCTTGGACTCCGAGTACAAGAAGACTGGATCGGCCGAAACAGCCCAAGCCGAACAGGAACTCCGGTCCCGGCCCACCCTCGAGGACACTCGAGCGCGGCTCACTCAGGCGGTGGAAGACCTCGCCGCCTACGCGAGCTCACTGGTTCCTGGCATGACTTGGAAGTGGACTGATACTGACCGTCAACCTGCGGCATGCGGTGCCCCGTACGACCAGACGGCAGGCCGGGACCTCTACATGCCGAACTACATCACCCAAGGCGGCGACACCACGCACGGCGGCATTCCCGACGCCGTGTGGCCGCAGGTGCGTGAGAAGGCCCGCCAGCTCGCGGCCGATTTGGGTGCCACCGAGACTGACCCGCTACCGATCACCGAGAAACCTGGCGATCGTGACGCCCGCTTCTACGGGAACAATGGCACAGTGCTGTGGCTGAGCACTCGAGGCATCAGCAGCGAAACCGGTTGCCGATTGACCGCTGCCGACAAGACATCCACTAGCTCTGTCGCACCGACCACCGCGCAACCGAAATGACATCGACATCCAGTCAGCGCAACAGGAGTCCGATCAACAGGGTGGCGAATGTCTGTGAAACACAATGATTCCGATGCACTGGGCTTGAAGGTGCAGCGCGCCCAGCATGCCCTCGAGCAGATCCGGGGGGTGGGTGTCGTCAACGGTATCCGCGTGGTCGTGGATGCCGAGGATCGTCTGCTGTCGGTAACGGTGAGCGAGGAAGCCGTCATCATGGCCGCGTATCAGGCGGCGATGGAAGACAAGCGCCCCAAGGTCGATGAGGCACTGCGGGAGTTGCGAGCCGATACGACTTTCGAAGCGATATCGACCTACACGAACGCAAACTCGGCACTCCTGGAAGCCGAGCGCATCGAACGACAGCGCAAGCTGGACGAAGAGTTCGACGACGACTACGACCGCGGCTCAATCAAGGCGCCCGACTGGTAGCGGATGATCATCGGTACACGATGACAGGCGACGACACCACCGCGAAATCCCTTGGGTTCCACCCCAGCCCGCAAGCCCTCCCACTCGATTTGGTATTCGTGGGGCTGGGCAACACCAAGCACTCCGGTCAGACGGCCGGCTGAGAACCTCAGCGCTCCGACACCCGGCAAGTCGGCCGGGTGGGTGGGGGTGGGCCGTTCCCGGTGAATGAGTCCACCCTTTTTCAGAGTCCTGTTTGGCCTGGTGAGGGCCGAGGAATGACACTGATCCACATGGCAGGGCGTAAGCGGCACGCCGCCGAGGACATTGTGCGGAAACTACGGCGGGCAGACGAGCTGATCGCCGCCGGCAAGACCGGCGAGGAGATCGCCGCTGAGATCGGGATATCGCCTGCGACGCTGTACAACTGGCGCCGCCAGTACGGCGGCGTCGACACCGACGCCGCCAAGGAACTCAAAGAGCTGCGTGAGCAGAACGCGAGATTGAAGCGGCTGCTCGCTGACACGGAGCTGGAGAAAGACGCTCTGCGGGAGATCGCGAAGGGATCTCCTATATCCCGCCGGGTACGCCCTGAAACAACGGCTTCGTCGAGTCGTTCAACCGGCGCCTGCGGACCGAATGCCTGAACCGGAACCACTGGACCAGCCTGCTCGAGGCCCGGGTTGTGATCGGTGATTTCAAGGCCGACCACAACCTGCGGCATCGGCATTCGGCGCTGGGGTATCCCGCCCCGGCCGAGTACGCAGCCCGCTGCGGCCACACCCACCACCCGTGGCCTGCGACATCAACTGAAAGTGGATCGAATACAGCCCGGACTCAACGACCGGGTGGTCCCGTTATCGGGGACCGGTCACCGCCGCGTTTGATGCCGATCAGTTCTTACAGCGCCGCCACCAGAATCCCGGTGCCTGTGTGGAGGGCGACGCGGGGGCGTCTCTGCTCCCGGTCCGCCGTCGAGAAGGCTGTGCTGTCGCTCGATGCTGGTTCCTTCGCGTGCCTCTCACAGACCGCATCGGCCGCGCGCCACCGGCAACCGTGGAGATGGGCGCACAACCCCCTTCGTCGTGCGCGCATCTCGACGGGCCGGCGTGCTGCTCCAGCTGGTGCTGCACACCTACTCGTCGGACACCCCTACCGGATGCGCGATGAGCGAACTCGTGACGTCGGCGCTGTCGTCGCGAGTGCTTTCGCCCACTGCTGGTTCCTTCGAGGGCCTCTCACAGACCGCATCGGCCGGTAGAGCCTGTCGGTGCCGCCTCCTTGGGGCATGGAAGACGCTAACCGCGAAGCCCGGGACATTTCTGGCAAGTTTGTGGCGCATTTTGGCAAGGCGGGTCTGCTGGCGTGCTGATCGATCAGTCGAACCCAGCCACGAGCCCTTCTGATACGCGCAGCACACTCGACGCCGGTCCCGCTCGGCCCGAGCGGAGGCTGTCGTGTTGCGCTGCCTCGGCGGGAACGGCGCGTGCGATCGTTATGAGTCGCCGACGGTCATGATGTCGATCCGCGCGCGCGATCAGCTTGTGTCGCGGACAGAAATCGGGGGAATGCTGTTGTGCAGCAACACATTTTCCCGACTTCGGGTGCGGCTATCCGAGCAGCCGTTCGCGCATCTGCTGCGGGGTCGCCTCGAACTGACGCTGAAAGGCCGAGCTGAACCGGCGAACCGACGAATAGCCCGCCGCCTCGGCAATCCGGCCCATCTCGATGGCCCCAGGGTGAGACAGTCGCTGACACGCACGCTTCAGGCGGATCTCTCGCAGCAGCGCAGCGGGCGTGACACCGTCCGTTTTCGTCAGAGCGGTGTACAGCGTCCTCCTGGAGACTCCACACATCCGAGCAACCGCATCCGGCGTCAATTTGAGGTCGTCGGCGCGGCCTTCCATCATTTCCCGGGCTCGTGCGGCCACAGACGCATACCTCTCCGCCGGGAGCCCCTGGGTGCGGTCGAGCAGCCCATCGAGCAGGCAGAGCGTGCTGCGATATGCGATCCGGAAGTCCTGCGCGTTCCACGCCCTATGGTTGGCGTGGAGCTGATTGATCTGATTCACCAGCATCGGGACCAAAGGGCTGCCGGCATCCAGCGCGAGCGGGGCAGTATCGGCCAGGTCGCGATTGACCAAACGCCTTGGAACACTCATGATCAGCGATTCCAGTGGTTCATCCTGCCGCATGACCAATGGCAGGTCCCAGCGGATGAACGCGACCGTTCCCGGCCCGAAGATCTCGGCTCGGTCACCCTGCCCGAGCTTGAAGCCCCCACGTAACGGCACCATCAGACGATAACCGTCGTCGCCATCGCCCTTGGCATCGCGGGCGGTTCGACGGTAATGCACGGGGCCGGAAGAGAACCGCACGATTTGCAGGTCGCCGGCGGCCTGGGCAAGCGTCTTCCAATCGAAGTCGCCGCCGTCATCTCGCGCGTTGAAGCCCAGGCCGACACTCCCCTGCCGACGCAGCAGGTAGTCGTGCCAGTGCTCTCTCCGCTCCACCACAGTCTCGGACTCCGCCGGCGACTCCTCTTCCCACCCATAGTCCGAATTCACGGAGGTTATTCCTATTCCCCACCCCCAAAGCCTTCAACGTAGCAAGCAGCTGCGCGCTCCACCCCGCGGCATTGCCTTGGCCGACAGTATTTCAGAAGCAGGAATCCGAACCGCCACAGCGTGATCGATCTCCGCTTCGAGCTCAACGATCTCCGCGGCTGCCAGCTCCCAGGCCGCAATGACATCGTCCGGGTCGGCGCGTACTGCGGCGCTGCGGCTGTGGGCCGCGACGAGCCCGGCCGCACACCGGTGCAGCGTGACGGGGAAGTGGTACTCGTCGTCGCAATGCCGGCACTCGGCGAACGCCAGATACCGCGCATGCTCGGCCGGAAGCTCGCCACACCACAGGCTCTCACGTCCCAAGTACTTCGCTCTCCCCTCGAGCACTGCCCGGAACGTTGTAGTCCACCCAATCTGCAGCGGACCAGCTGACCGATGCGAGCCCAGCAGCGGCGGGCACCACGGAGTCGCTCGAATGTTGGTGACGCACAGGATACTTGCTCACTGCCGTGCCGAATGATCTCCTCGGAGGATCGGAGGTGGGGCGAAGGCATGGGTGCAGCGATGGAGGACTGTTGATGATCAGCTTCAAGTGACCACGCCGCACTGCCTGTGTACCTCGCCGGGCCCCACGGCGTGGCCGCCACCCAGGTGCCGCGACAACCGCGAAATGTCCCGCGACCCCACATCTCGCTTCGGCCGAATAGACCTTGTGGGAACGGTCATGCGCGCCACCGAATCTCGCAGCGCCATCACCCGCGGTCATGGGTATGATCTGGCGACATGCAGCCTACAGAGGATTCCGGCCCCGACATCCTCGACCGAATCCCGGTGCCGCTGTACGCACCCGAGTTCGCCGCCGACCCGCACACCTTCTACGCCGCGATGCGCGAGAAGTTCGGTTCCCTTGTGCCGGTGGAACTTTCGCCCGGCATCGCCGCCACCCTGGTGATCGGCTACCGCACCGCGGTCATGATCAACAATGATTCCGAGCGCTTCCCGGCCGATCCACGTATCTGGGAGCAGGACATTCCCGCCGACTGCCCGATCCTGCCCATGCTGCAATACCGGCCCAACGCGTTGCGCAGCGCGGGCCAGGAGCACGCGCGGTATCGCAAGGCCAGCGTCGACAGCATCGACGCGATCAACCTGTACCAGATCAACAGCGTGATCGAAGAGATCATGATCCCCCAGATCAATACGTTCTGCGCCGACGGCCAGGCCGACCTGATCAGCCAGTACGCCTTCCCGGTCACCTTCGCCTATCTCAATGCCATGGTCGGGTGCCCGGCCGATATCGGTCAGCAGGTCGCGCAAGGCATGGCGATGATGTTCGAGGGCAACTCGGCCGAGGAGGGCAACGCGCTGTTCGTGACCGCGCTCGGCGACCTGGTGAGCCTCAAAAGGCAGGAGCCGGGCGATGACGTCACCACCCGGCTCCTGGTCCACGCAGCGGATCTGACCGATGACGAGCTGGTGCACCAGCTGGTGACGATCTACGGCGCCGGCATCGAGCCGCTGACCAACCTGATCGCCAATACGCTGCTGCTGATGCTCACCGACGAACGGTTCTCCGGACTGGCGGCGCTGACCACGCGGGATGCGTTGAACGAGTTGCTGTTCACCGACCCGCCGCTCGCGAACTTCGGGATCACCTACCCGTCCCGGCCAATGATGGTCGACAAGGCGTGGCTGCCCGCGAATCAGCCGGTGGTCACCAGCATGGCGGCCTGCAACAACGACCCCGACATCGTGGGCCGCTACACCGGCAACAACGCGCATCTCGCCTGGGGCACCGGGCCGCATGCGTGCCCGGCCCAGGATGTCGCGTTCTCGGTCGCGCAGAACGCCATCGATCAGCTCTTCGACCGGCTGCCCGAACTCCGGCTGGCCTGCCCGGCCGACGAACTCGACTGGCGGCCAGGGCCTTTTCATCGATCGCTGGCGAGCCTGCCGGTGGTTTTCCCGCCCGTCCGCTACCCATTCTGACCGAGCCGCTCGGGATGCCGCACTGCGTGGCATCCCGAGCGGCTCTCAGCCGTGTGCGGCGTCAGCCGAGCCGCAACGCGTTCGCGCACTGCTCGATGTAGCTGTCCGAGTCGTACACCGTGCGCAAGGACCCGGTTTCCAGCTCGAAGGCCGCGACCAGCTCGCCAAGGTGCGGGGCCAGCATCTCGTGCAGCTGGATACGCATGTCCCGCAACGGCTCTCGCGTCTTGGGCAACGGGCCGTCGGGAAGCAGGTCCGCACCGTGCGCCAGGCACTGACGTACCGCGAAGAGAGTGATCAGGTTCTCCATCACCCGCCGCGAATCGGACGGCAGCTCGGCGGCACGCTCGGCCAGCCGCACCGCGGCACGATGCGCGGTGTGCGCGTCGGCGGCGGCCAGCGCCAGGTCATAGACGCTGTCCCAGCGGGCTTGCCGATCGCCGGTGGTGTTCGCGTACGCCTCGAGCGTGCGGTGCTGCAGGAACAGCGCGCGGGCGCCCATCCACTTCACCCAGCTGTCGGGGGTGTCGAGATCGCAGGGCTCTAGCTCGTCCCAGCCGTCTTGGGTCCACTCGTCGGGCCCGAACAGCCGGCGGTAACCCGCCAGCAGGGCGATCACGTAGCTGTCGCCCTCGGCGGTGGCCGCGGCATCGCGCAGGGCCCGATACTCCATGATCTTGTTGTGGGCGAATACACCCTGGGCGCCGAGCCGATCGCGGACCTCGCCACACACCCGCATCGCGGTGGAGGTGGCGAAGTACTTGGTCAGTGACACCAGGTCTGTCAGCGCCGGACCCTGCTCGTCGTCTCCGGCGTCGATGACGGCGGCGAAGCCGTCGACCGCGATCTCCACCGCCGACGTGGCGAGATAGGTATCGACCACCGCCTCCAGCAGCGGCGCGTAGTGCGCCGGCACCTGCAGCAGCGGGATACGCCCGCCCGCCATGCTCGCGATGTCGCGCTGCGCGGACTGCCGTACGGCGATCGACACCGCGGCCCGCGACACCGCCGCGGCCATGCCGGAAATGCACAGGCGACCCACGCGCACCCGGCTGATGGCACGCCACACCTGGTTGTCGCGCGGGATCGGCGAGACCAGCTCGCCGTTGTCGTCGATGCGGGTTCCGGTGTGCGACAACAGGCATTCGCGCGACACCCGGACATTGTCGAAGCGGGTCATGGCGTTATCCATGCCCAGCCCCGGCTTGTCGGGCATGCGGCGGATGGTGAGACCGGGTCGCACCTGTCCGTCGGCATCGCACATCCACACCAGGAACGGGTACACGCCGTGCGCAGTGTCGCCGACGATCAACCGCGCGAACACGATTCCGAATCGCGCTATGCCCGCGACCGGCGGCGCGGCGGTCGTCGGCATGAACTTGATCGCCGCATCGGTCGGCGTGTTCAGCACGAAGCCACCACCGTCGGCGGGGTCGTACACCGCGGTCGTCTCGAGATTGTTCAGGTCGCTGCCGTGGCCGACCTCGGTGAGCACATAGGCACCGACCGCACGACCCGCCAGCAGCTCCGTCAGCGCGGTGTCCACTTCGCCGGTGCGCGAATGCTGTTCGAGCAGGGTGCCCAGCACCAGGTTCACCTGCACGGTCAGCAGGGCCCCCAGGTGGGGATCGACGACCGTGGACTGCTCGTGCAGGGTCAGGCACTCGCGCAGATCCGACACCGTCTCCACCGCCGACAGGTTCGGCAGCAGTCGCAGGTACCGCTCGTAGGCGCGGGCGCCGGGGTCCTTGGTGGCAGCCCACCAATCCTGGTCGAACCCTTCCTCGCCGAACAGGCTGTTGTACCGCTGCGCAGCGGCGCGCCGGCCGCCGAACAACAAGTCCGCGTAACTGTCCACATTGCTGTGAGAGACCATGACTCTGCCTTCTCTTCCACTCATTACCGATTCCAAGGGACTTGTCGTGCGTCACTTGGCATTACGCATGGACAGGAAGCCGGGGTGTCCGGCTATCGAGACCAGCGGAAGCTGTCAGTTCATTGGGAATCAGCGGCCCGATGAAGCGACCTGCCGAGAGTTCAACCCATCGCCCACCTTCGGGCGCCATCGCCTGTCGACCGACCATCGAGGAAAGTCGTCCGCGCCATCACCCCATGCTGCGACCCCGAAGGAGCCACAGTGTTGCGGTAGGGCGAACGAGACACGAAACAGATTGTGACACAAAGTTCTTCAACTCGAGTTGTCTAAGGTCGGGACCATCGGTCGACTCACCCTCGGCACCGAGTCCGATCAGGCCGCTGACCACCGGTTGCACGTCGACGCGCTCCGCGGGATGGGCCACATCCGCCGGCAGCAGCGGTCGATGTTGCTTGACAAGGAACCGGAGCTGTTCGCCACCAAGCGGATTGCACGGCTTCGGCTGGTGGTCCGCCAGGTGGGCCGGACCGCCCGGCCCGGCGCCTGGCGCAGGCCGGTCGACAACTGTCCCGAAGCGTCGGCGAGCTGCCCCCTGGGCCGGCTGGGTCGCGCCCTGAGCGGCCTCGCCCAGACCGTTGCCGAGCCGGGCCGAGGCCGACGAGCACCGGCTCACGTATTCGCGGCTGATGGAGGCGGTAACCTCCCGCTGCGCCTCGTCCACGATCGACGTTCCGATCAACGGCGACCGCGTCGAGACCCGGACGCCCGTCCCTTCCGCCACAGTCGAATTCGGGTGGCGCGGGCGATGAGAGTTCATGTGCGAGGTTCCTTACCAGCCTCGCGTTCACGGCGAGTTCTGGCTGAATGCAGAGACGTGAATCACTCCACGTGGCCATACGGTCGGCCATGACCGTACGCCCGCTCGATGTCCGCACTCCGATCTCGGCGCGGCCGCCGGCGGGGGAGGGCGTTGCCCCGTCGAACCGGCGATCACCCCCCGCCTGTACGGGGTGAGGCCGACCTGCCGCGACAGATAGCACATCGCAGCGGAACATGTTGCGCCACAATAGCTTTCACAAAAGCTATTCCGACACAAAGAGATCCGAATATCAGCTCACACACAAATCGATAAACAGTGAGGAACCACAACAGAACTCGCATCGAAACGCGGATCGAATATTCGACCGCATATTCAACCATTCGTACAGCTAGGGTTCGATCGCTTGACCAGCCGGGCTATTTCGATCAATCGACCAATAACGACTCGCCGGAGAAATGCCGCCGCACCCTTGTTTGTTCACTTGCCAAACATCCACCGGCTTCGAAGCATTGGGCTCGGCGCCACGGGTTGCCCCCAGGATTTCCCGGACCTGGCAGTGCCAGGTTTGGTTATCCTTCAGGAGGATTCGTGTTCAGGAAGCGCATTGTGCCCGCACTTCTCGCGGCCGCAGCTTTCATCGGTGTGACATCGGCGGCGGTTGTCACCTCGCCCACCGCGCAGGCGGTGGCGACGGTGCCGGCGTTCGATCACATCGTGTTGGTGATGTTCGAGAACCACGCTTATTCGCAGATCAACGGCAGTTCCAGCGCGCCGTACTTCAACAGCCTGGCCGGCCAGGGTGCGAAGTTCACCCAGTCCTTCGGTGTCACGCACCCGAGTGAGCCCAACTACCTGGCGATGTTCTCCGGCTCGACCCAGGGCATCACCGACGACAGCTGCCCGCACACGTTCAGCGGCAACAACATTGCCAACCAGCTGATCACCGGTGGCAAGACCTTCACGAGCTACTCGGAGGCGATGCCCTCGGACGGCTACACCGGCTGCACGAGCGGCACGTACGCGCGCAAGCACAATGCCGCGCCGTTCTTCAGCAATGTGCCGGCGACCACCAACCTGCGGTTCAGCCAGTTCCCGAGCTCGGCCAATTACGCGAGCCTGCCCGCTGTCTCGTATGTGGCACCCGACCTGTGCAACGACATGCACGACTGCTCGATCAGCACGGGCGACACCTGGCTGAAGAACAACATGGACGCGTACGCCCAGTGGGCCAAGACGCACAACAGCCTGCTCATCGTCACCTTCGACGAGGACAACGGCAGTTCGTCCAACCACATCTTCACCACGTTCGTGGGGGCGCACACCCAGATCGGCAGCTTCTCGAACCAGATCAACCACTACAACGTCCTGAGCACCATCGAAAGCTCCTACGGGTTGTCCCATCTGAACCCCGCCACCGAGATCACCAACGTGTGGAACTGACCTCTTCGCGGTCGACCACACCTGATCGGTAGCTGGGATCAACCCGCTCGCGGACATGTCGACGGCGTGTCCGCGAGCGGTTCGCACAACTCACGAAGGCGGCCCACCCGTGTACCTGTCCACGATCGACCATCCGCACGCCGGCGACGACGCCCCGAAACCGTTCCGAAGGTCCACGTTCTTCCTGTTGAGCGCCAATGTGTTCGCGCTCGGCGCGGTCAGTCTGGTCACCGACATCTCCTCGGAGATGATGACCGCGGTGCTGCCGGTGTACCTGGTCGTCGGACTGCATCTGAGCCCCGCGGTCTACGGCGTCGTCGATGGCGGATACACCGGCGCGACCGCGCTGCTGCGGCTGGTCGGCGGGTATGTCGCCGACTCGACGCGCCGGCGCAAACTGATCGCCGGACTGGGCTACGGGTTGTCGGCGGTGGCCAAACTCGGGCTGCTGGCCGCGGGCAGCGCCGTCGGCGCGATCGGCGCGGTGATCGCGATCGACCGCACCGGCAAGGGCCTGCGCACCGCGCCGCGGGACGCGCTGATCACCCTGTCCACGCCGCCGCGGCTGTACGGCCGCGCGTTCGGTGTGCACCGGACGATGGACACGATCGGGGCGTTCATCGGGCCACTGGTCGCGCTCGGCATTCTGGCCGCGACCGCGCAGGCGTACGACGCGGTGTTCGTGGCCAGTTTCTGCATCGCCGCGTTCGGCGTGCTCGTCCTGGTGCTGTTCGTCCGGGATCACCGCGACGAACAGCCGGCCGAGGGCGCGGTGTCGTCCTCGGCGCTGGGCGGTCTGATCGCGATGGCGCCGGTGCGGCGGCTGGTGGCCGCCGCGTGTCTGGCCGGGATGGTGACCATCGGCGACGGCTTCGTCTATCTCCTGCTGCAACACCGGGAACACCTCAGCGTCAACTGGTTCCCGCTGCTGGCCGTCGGCACGAACCTGTCCTATCTGCTGCTCGCGACGCCGCTGGGCCTGCTCGCGGACCGGATCGGCCGGTTGAAGGTGGTGCTCGGGGGCTACACCGCGCTCGTCCTGGTGTATCTGCTGTTGTTCGGGCCGTTCGGCGGCACCGCTCTCCTCCTGGTGGTGCTCGCCCTCTACGGCCTGTTCTACGCGGCCACCGACGGCGTCCTCATGGCCCTGGCCGGGCCGGTCCTCCCAGAGTCCTCGCGCACCACGGGAATCGCGCTGATCCAGACCGGGCAGGCGCTGTCCTATCTGGTGTCCTCGGTGCTGTTCGGGCTGGCCTGGGCGGCGTGGGGTCCGGCGAGCGCGAGCCGGGTCGCGGCGATTCTGGTCGCGGTGGCCGTGCTCGCGCTCGGCTTCCTGCTGCGCGGCATCCCGGCCACGAACGCCGACGCTTCCGGCACCGGCGAGTTCGCCGAGGAGCACGCGTGAACCGGCGAATACTGCTCGCAGTACTCGGATTCGTCATGCTGACCGCGATCGCGGTCGGCTACTGCGTGTTCGTGGTGACCCGCACGCCATCGGCTGTCTCCGCGACCGACACGTTGAGTCTCACGGGCGGGCCGCGAATTCTGTTCCGCAGCACCGCATCCGACAGCAACGGCCACCTGGCGACGGTGGCCACCGACGATCCGGGCGGTCCGCGCACGGTATCCGCGCTCAGCTGCCTGCGGGTCTACGCGGCGGGCAACACCGGCGTCTGCCTGCGGCAGGACGGCGGGCTCGCCACCTTCCAGGCCGCCATCCTGGACAGCAACCTCGAGGTGCGGCGGGAGATCCCGCTGGTCGGCGTGCCGAACCGCACTCGGGTGTCCGGGGACGGGCGGCTGGTGGCCTGGACGGTGTTCGTGGCGGGCGACTCGTACAACAACGGCCGGTTCTCGACCCGCGCGGGACTGGTCGACATCGACACCGGGGACATGATCGACTCGCTGGAATTCCTCCCGGTGACCCTGGACGGCCATCCCAACACCGCGGCCGACCTCAATTTCTGGGGCATCACCTTCGCCGCCGACGACAACACCTTCTACGCCACGATGGCCACCGGCGGACACCGGTACCTCGTGCAGGGTGACATCGCGGCGAAGAGCATTCGCACCGTCACGCAGAACGTGGAGTGCCCATCGCTGTCCCCGGACGGCCTGCGCATCGCCTTCAAATCGGCGATCGACGGCGACCCCGCGAAGGGCTGGCGGCTGTCCGTGCTGGATCTGGCCTCGGGCGTGCGCACCCCGCTGGCCGAAACCCGCAGCGTGGACGACCAGCCGGCCTGGCTGGATGCCAACACCATCGGTTATGCCCTCGCGCAGGGCGCCGACTCGGACATCTGGGCCGTCCCAGCGGATGGTTCAGGCAGTGCACGGCTGCTCATCCCGCATGCCGAGTCCCCGGCGGCCCTCGGCTGACCGGAATACGAAATCCCGACAAGCAGAACTCGTTTCGGAAAAGAAGAACGCTTCCTGATGCAGCACTTGGATGAAAACGAACCCGGCCGAGACAATTCGACCGAGACCCTCGACCCTCACCAGAAATCACCACGGCTCACGGTCGGCGACCTGCCCCGGCACCTCCCCCGCGCCGGGGCTGTCGCCGCACTGATCGCCCTGGTCATCGGAGGGTCCGTGCTGGCCACCGATTCGAAGCGAACCGACCGGGCGAGCAGCGTGCTGGCGTCGTCGGATGTCACCGAGACGTCGAACGGGTCGGATACGGCCACCGAGGTCGGGGCGATCAGCGACGTCGCCAGCATCTCGGACACCCCGGACGATGGAACCGTTCCAGACGACACCAGCGTGGCGGACACCCCGGGCGACGCGGACTCCCCGAGCACCGACACGCCCACCAGCGAGTCGACCGTGACCACCACGAGCGATCCGACCACGACGACGACCGATACCACGACCGCGTCGTCCGGCCCGTCCTTCAGCGCGAGTGTGAGTGCGAGCCTGGGTATTTCGGTGCAGATCGACCCGCCGACGGATTCAGGCCAGACCGCGCAGGTCGTCGTGAGCCCCAGCCGGGACCCGGCCACGACAACCACCGTTCCGGTGACCGTCACTCCCTCCAGCAGCACGACTCTCCCGGCGAGCATCACGCCGACCGACACAATAACGACGACGACCATCGTCCCGATAACCACGACGCCTGTCGTTACGACGACGCCATCGACCGTCGTCCCCACCACAACGACCGTCGTCCTCACGACAACGGCGGTGGTGCCGACGACAACACCGGCCGTGCCGAGCACGACAACACCCGGCGTCCCGACCACGAC
Source organism: Nocardia niigatensis NBRC 100131 (assembly GCF_000308655.1). GTDB lineage: Bacteria > Actinomycetota > Actinomycetes > Mycobacteriales > Mycobacteriaceae > Nocardia > Nocardia niigatensis. The sequence continues at coordinate 371,094 of NZ_BAGC01000043.1, forward strand.
ACCGTCCGTCAAGCCGACGACGACATCGCCCCGGCGCACTCCGTCGACACCCGCAACCACCAAGACGACCGACCGGAAGCCGGCAACGTCCCGGCCGACGAGCGCGCACCCCCCGACCACGACTTCCCGTCGGCCGGCGCCGGCGGCCGCGCCCAAGCCCACGACGCCCGTGCCCGTCCCGGCCAAATAGTCCCGATGGGAAGACTCACTGCGACAACGTATTCCGAGGGCCGATGACGAAGCCTCAGCCATCCGGCACGCGCGGTCGACGCGTGCCGGCCGCACGCCCGGCGCTACTGGTGGCCGCGGTCGCGGCCATTCTCGCGGGATGCGGTGACGCATCCGAGGGAACGCTGGATCCGCCGCCCCGTGCAGGTGAGCAGATCCCGGCGATTCGCCTCGACGCGGCCGGGCAGCCGCTCGACCAGCTTCGTGACTGGGCGCGAGCGCGGTCCACGGAGTTCGGAATTCCCGTGCGCGCCATACAGGCCTATGGTTACGCGACGGTGGCCATGTCGAAGGCGCAGCCCGGATGCCATCTCGGGTGGGTGACCCTGGCCGGAATCGCCCGCGTGGAAAGCGATCACGCCCGATTCGGCGGCGCCACCATAGCCGCCGATGGTGCGGTGCGCCCACCGATCCGCGGCATCGCGTTGGACGGTACCGGCGGCAACGCCCGGATCGTCGACCCCGGCGCGACGTCCCGGACCGGGCAGGCGGTATATGCCCGCGCGATGGGTCCGTTCCAGTTCATCCCCGACACCTGGCGACGCTGGGGTGTACGCGCGAGCACGGACTACAACACGCTCGCCGGCACCCTGACGACCGGCAAACAGGCTGCCACCAGCGATCTTTCGGGTAGCCCGGACAATATCGACGATGCGGCCCTGGCCGCCGGCCGGTATCTGTGCGCGGCGGGCGGCGACCTGGCCACCGCCGCTGGCTGGCGGCAGGCCATCCTGGCCTACAACCACTCCGGCGTGTACGTCAACCAGGTGCGGAACGCGGCGCTCGGCTACCGGAAGGGCGGGGCGTGACAAAGTGACGCAAGGCTTTCCGGCCACCCGCCCCTGGTCAGACCGGGAGGCCCGCCACGAGCAGGTCGATGGCCGCCAGGCATTCGTCGGCAACAGGATCTGCCCCGCAGCGGCGCGGTCCACGATGTGGAACAGCACCCCGCCGACGGCCGCGACGATCACGGAGCCGAGCATGCCGTCGAGGCCTCCCGCCGGAGACCTTCGTCACCGGGCCGCCCGGCCCGGAGCGCCCGGGGCCGGGCCGGGTGCGTGGGTGTCCGGGCCCGTGCCGTCGATCACGATGGGCGCGTCGGGACCGAAGGCCATGCCGAATTGGGGGCGGCCGTCCTTGCCGAAATACATGGGCTGGACGCGGACGCTGCGGCCGGCCCAGCCGGTGCCGGGTTCGAGGCGGGCGTGGTAGGTGATCCACGGGCGGCCGTCGATGCTGAAGAATCCGTTGTGGCCGGGCGCGATCGCGCCCGGGCCGCCGGGCAGCACCGGGCCGCCGGATTTGGTCCAGGCTTCGGGGTTCATGGGGTCGCCGCCGCGCGCGAGTTCGAGGAGGCCGAGCCGGTATGTGTCGTCGAAACTGGCATTGGCGGAGAACGTCGCGAACAGGCGGCCGTCGGGTCCGATCAGGGGTTGCGGCGCCTCGTTGATCAGGAGATCCGCGTCGTTGGGGACGGTTTCCCAGGCCGCGGTGGGGGTGGCGATGCTGACCCGGTCGCCGGTCGGGGTCATGGGATCCGACATGCGGACCACGCAAATGTCTTGTACACGTGTGTCATCGGGGTCGCGCAGGCAGGACCAGAAGAAGTAGCCGGCGCCCGCGTACTGCTGATAGGTGCCGTCGATGGCCCAGCCGCCGGGCAGGTCCAGGGGCCCGAGATAGTCGTAGGGACCGGTCGGATCGTCACCGGTGGACCGCAGGGCGTACATGCGATGGGTCTCGTTGCGATCGTCCTCCTGCCCCGCGAAGTAGATCCACCACCGGTCGCCGATGTGCACGAGTTCCGGAGCCCAGATCTTGGTGCAGGCCGGGGCGGGGCAGTCGGGGTGCTCCCACACCACCGTCGGCTCGCTGTCCTCCAGTCCCCCGAGCGTGTCCGAACTACGGATCACGATGTTGTCGTTGTTGTAGAAATCCCCCTGTACCAGGTGAAATCGCCCCTGGAAGTAGGTCATGCTGGGGTCGGCCCCCGCCGCGAGCACCGGATTGGTGAATTCCTCGCTATGCGCCCCGCTCGCCGAAGCCCTCGGAAACCCGCCTGCCGCGACCATCGCCCCAATGCCCACGGTCAGCACGCCGACCAGCCGGATCGTTCTTCGCCAACCCACCAGCACCACCTCCAGCAAACGTCGAGAATTCAGTGTCGACGCCGCTCCGGGCGAGTTCAATCACAAACGGAAAGACCCAGCACTACACAGCGATTCGCCCTGTCGGCATGGCGGGACCGATGAGTTCGGCCGAGCCCGGCGGTCAGTAGATCGAACGACGAACCGCGGCCGTGCCGCTGATCTGGGAGGTTTGCTCGCGTGGCGAATGGTATTTCTCGTGACGAGCTGTGGGCGATGGCTCATGTGGAACGTGCGGCGTTGGCGGATGAGCTCGCCGGGCTGAACGAGGAGCAGTGGGCCCGGCAGTCGCTGTGCGGGCAGTGGACGGTGGAGGAGGTCGTCGCGCACCTCACGGCGGCCGCCAGTACGGGCCGGTTGGGCTGGCTGATCAGTGTTCTCGGCGCCCGCTTCGACTTCGAGAAGCACAATGCCCGGCGGCTGGCCGAACATCGCGGCGCGACCCCCGCGGAAACCCTCGATCGATTCCGGGCGATCATCACCAGCACGACCGCGCCGTTCGGGCATACGGCGGCCTGGCTCGGCGAGGTGATCGTCCACGCGCAGGACATCCGCCGCCCGCTGGGTCTGGCGCACGTCCCGTCCCTCGAGGCCGTGACCGAGGTCGCCCGTTTCTACGCGAGCCGCGACTTCACGGTTCCCAGCCACAGGTCGATCGCGGGTCTGCGATTGGAAGCCACCGACGGCCCTTTCGCCGTGGGAACCGGACCGCTGGTCAGCGGCCCGGCGATCGCCTTGACCATGGCGATGGCGGGCCGGGCCGCCTACTGTGACGATCTCACCGGACCCGGCGTGCCCACCCTGCTCAGCCGTCTCTGAATTCCGCCGCTGCGGTCACCCGTGCTGCGGCGCGCAGAGTGCGTGGTCGATCAGGAGACTGCCGGCGGTCTCCTGATCTCGGATGTGGTCCGGGGTGTCGCCGAACGCCTCGGACATGGAGAGCACGACGCTGCGGGTGCCGTCGTCCGTGACGCCGTTGAGGGTGATGTAACCGGCGTCCCCGCCCTCGTGACTCCAATACGTTCCGCCGCAGCTGGAGGGACGTTCGACCAGGCCCAACCCGTATCGGCCGCCGGGCCAGAGTTGTTGGAGCTCGGCGCTCACCGGAACGGTGTGCTTCATCTCGGCGAGCTGTCGCGCCGGGAGCAGCCGCCCGCCGAGCAGCGCGCGGAAGAAGATGTTCTCGTCCCGGGTGGTGGTGACCCACGAAAGGTCCTCGGGGTCAATGGGTATCTGGTCGGTGACGTCCACCTCCGCGCCGGGTCCGAAGTACTGGTAGGCGCGGGCGTGCGGATCTGGCAGGGTGGGTGCGGCGCCGAGCCAGCGGGTTCCGCCGAGCCCGAGCGGATCGAGGATGCGGGCTTGGATCTCCTGGTGGGCGGGTCGTCCGGTGGCCTGCTGGATGATCATGGCGAGCAGAATGTAGCCGGTATTGGAGTACGCCCAGCTCTCGCCGGGCGGGAAGTCCGGCGCGTGAGCCATCGCACGGGCCAGCAGCTGGTCGGGGCGGTAGACGTCGTATCGCTGCTGGTAGTACTCGTCCGGCGTGGTGTAACCCGGCAGGTCATCGTGAATTCCGCTGGTGTGCTGGAGCAGTTGGCGAATCGTGATCCGGCTGCCGTCATTCCCGTTGTCCCGCACGACTCCTGGCAGCCAGTGGTCGATGGTGTCGTCGAGGGTGAGCCGGTTCTCGGCCTCGAGTTGGAGGACCACGGTGGCGACCAGGGTCTTGACCGTGCTGGCCATGCGGAAGTACCCGTCGGGCGGGACCGGGAGTCCGGTGTTGCGGTCGGCGGTGCCGCTGATGGCGACCAATTGCTCACCGTCGGAGGTGGTGACGCGGGCCTGCACACCGCTGATGCCGAGGGCATGGATCGATTCGGTGTCCTGACGCAACTGCTCCGCGAGAGAGGAAGCAGCGGGCTCGGCGCCGGCGGTGGACGCGCTTGCCGAGAGCAAGACGGCGACACCGGCCGCGATGGAAAGACGCCCTCGCAGAGTCGAAGTCATGGCTGAACGCTAGTTTCGCCTCCGCCCCGGCGTAATCAGGCACATCACCCGAATCGAACCGGGGGAAATCCCCCAGCCCGCGCCGACCACGCATACCGATCAGCGTGGGTCAATCCAGTTCCGCGAGTTTGGCTTCGAGCAGGGTGCGTTCCTGCTCGTTGCCGCACCGGGCAATGGCGAGGTCGAATTCCGCGCGGGCCTCCGCGGTCCGGCCCAGGCGGGTGAGGAGTTCACCGCGGACGCTCGGGAGAAGATGGGAATTCGGCAGGGCCGCAGCCGATCCGAGCTCGTCGACAATGGCGAGCGCGGGTCCGGGTCCCTCGGCCATGGAGACGGCGACGGCCCGGTTGAGCTCGATGATCGGCGACGGGGCGAGCCGGGCCAGGGCTTCGTAGAGGAGGACGATCCGCGCCCAGTCGGTGCTGCGGACGGAGTCGGCGACGGCGTGGCATTCGGCGATCGCGGCCTGGAGGCCGTAGGCGCCGAGCCCCCGGCCGAGGCGGGCCGCCTGGTCGAGCGCGGCGCGGCCGCGGCGGATCGCCCCACGGTCCCAGCGCATTCGGTTCTGCTGCTCGAGCAGAACCGGTCGGCCCGCGGCGTCGGTGCGGGCGGGGAAACGGGCCGCGGTCAGTTCGAGCAGGGCGTGCAGACCATGGACCTCGGGCTCGTCAGGGATGAGGCGGGCCAGGACTCGGGCGAGGCGCTGAGCTTCGGCGGCGAGGTCGAGGCGGATCAGCTGCTCCCCGGAGGTGGCCGAGGAGCCCTCGGTGAAAATCACGTAGACGACGTTCAGGACCGAGCCGAGCCGGGCGGCCCGCTCGTCGGCCGGGGGGACGGCGAACGGGACCTGTGCCGCCGCCAGGGTTTTCTTGGCGCGGGTGATGCGGGCCTGCACGGTCGCGGTGGGCACCAGGAAGGCCTTGGCGATCTCGTCGCTGGTCAGGCCGCCGACCACGCGCAGGGTCAGCGCCACCTGGGCCTCGCGGGACAGCACCGGATGACAGGACACGAACATGAGCGCGAGCACGTCGTCGTCGATCTGATCGGGATCCCAGAGTGGTTCCGCGCCGGGCGTTTCCGTGGGTGTCCCGCCGGCGGCGACCCCGCCCTCGCCCAGTTCGCGGGCGAGGGCGCGGTACCGGTCGTCGCGGGCGGCGCGCCGCCGGAAGGCGTCGATGGCGCGACGCCGGCCGACGGTGAGCAGCCAGCCCGCCGGACTGCGGGGCACGCCGTCGCGCGGCCAGGTGACCAGCGCCTCGGCCAGCGCCTCCTGGGCGAGGTCCTCGGCCAGGGTGAAGTCGCCGGTATAGCGGGCCAGGGCGCCGACGATGCGCGCGGATTCGATGCGCCACACCGCGGCGACGGCGTCACGACCGGTGGGGTCGGCCATGGCTCAGCGGCTCACAGCTGCCCGGTGGCCTCGCGCCAGGCGCGTTCCTTCTGGATCCACTCGTTGTCCTGCGGGAATTCGTCGATGGTGGTGACGCGCCGGATCTCGGTCTTGAATCCGGGACCGAACGACGGCGCCCGCCGCGCCCATTCGACGGCCTCTTCACGGGACGCCACGTTGAGGATGTAGAAGCCGCCGAACAGCTCCTTGGTCTCGCCGTAGGGACCATCGGTGATCAGCGGCGGCTCGGATGAGAAGTCCACCACCACGCTGTCCTCGGCCTCGGCGAGGCCCTCCGCGGCGAGCAGCACCCCGGCGCGGATCATCTCGTCGTTGAAGCGCCCGACCGATTCCATCACCTTCTCGAAGTCCGCCTCGGCCATGGCCGCATTGCCCTCGTCGCTGGCGCGCCAGATCAGCATGTACTTCACGGGTCATCCTCCTTGTCGCGGGTCGCTGTCCGACCCTCTCATGCCAAGGTCGAACGGCCACCCCGACAGATCGACACGGCCGCGAAAAAAGATCGACAGCTGTTTCAGCGGCAGCCCGCCGGGCGTGCACGCGGTCCGGCGGCCACACGGCGCGATCGGTCACGGCACTACTCCTGCGTCGCAGGCTGCCGCCGGAGTTGCAGGGCCAGCTCGACATGCCCGCTGTCGAGCAGGAACCCGAGGAACATGGCGCGGAAGGCGGCGTGCACGGTGTCCGGCGGCAGGGCGCCCGGCGCGGCCATCTCGTGCAGCGCGAGCCCGTGCGCGAGTGCGGTGAAGGCCGGCGCGATGGCGTCGGGGTCCGGTGCTCCGGCGGCCCGCGCGCCCGCTGCGGCGGCCCGGCGGGCGGCGGTCAGCGCCCGGGTGACCGCCTCCCGGGTCTCCGGATGACGCGCCGCGTGCAGATAGGCCTCGAACAGCGCGAGGGTTTCCGGTGTGCGCGGTGTGGCGGCGGCGGTGAAGGCGGCCGCGATCTCGTCGGGCGAACCGTGTGCCTCGGCGAGCGAGTCGGCGAGCGCGATCTGGAGGTCGGCGTCCTCCTCGGTGTAGGTGCGCAGCGCTTCCTCGGTCAGCGCGTCGATCGAGTCGAAGAAGTAGCCGACCGTGGTCAGCGGCAGCCCGGCCTTCTGAGTGACCGCGCGATGGGTGACCCCGGCCACGCCGACTTCGGCCGCCACCTCGACCGCTGCCTTGAGCAGGGCGTCTCGCCGAGCCAGGGCGCTCGGGCGGTGGCGGCGTTCGGTCACGATGACCACCCTAGTAGATATCTGTAATTTCTTACAGATTTAGCCTGGGCAAAGTCTGTAAGTTCTTCTAGGCTTTCTCGGCATGACGTCTCTCCACGCCTTTCGCGACGATGCCCTCGGCGATCACGACGCGGTAGCCCTCGCCGAACTCGTCCGCACCGGCGCGGTCAGCCCGCAGGAGCTCGCGGCCGCCGCCATCGACCGCGCCCAGCAGGTCGACCCCCACCTGCACGCGGTCGCGGTCCCGATCTACGACTCCCCGCGCTACGCCGCCCGGCCCGGCGGCGCGCTGCACGGCGTGCCGACGTTCGTCAAGGACAACACCGATGTGGCCGGCCTGCCGACGAACCATGGCAGCGAGGCCTTCCGGGCCCGGCCGGCCGCACGTGACGGGGCCTACACCCGGCAGTTCCTCGGCACCGGACTGACCCTCATCGGCAAGTCACGCATGCCCGAGTTCGGCTTCAACGCGACGACCGAGTTCATGACCGAGCCGGCGGCCCGGAACCCGTGGAGCCTCGGCCATTCGATCGGCGCGTCGTCCGGCGGATCGGCCGCACTGGTCGCCGCCGGCGTCGTTCCCATCGCGCACGCCAATGACGGCGGCGGGTCCATCCGCATTCCGGCGGCGGCCGGCGGGCTGGTCGGGCTCAAGCCGAGCCGCGGCCGGCACATCGACGGCGAACAGGTGAAACACCTTCCCATCCACATGATTTCGGAGGGCGTGGTCACCCGCACCGTCCGCGATACCGCCGCGTTCCTGGCCGCCGCCGAGGACGTCTGGCGCAATCCGAGACTCACCCCGGTCGGCGCGGTACACGGCCCGGCCCAGCGCCGGATGCGGGTCGGGCTGATCATGAACAGCGTGACCGGCTCGGAGGTAGACGGCCCCACCCGCGCCGCGGTCGAGCGCACCGCGGCCCTGCTGGAGCAGTCCGGTCACGTCGTGGAGCCGATCACGCTGCCGGTCACCGCACAGTTCGCCACCGACTTCGTTCAGTACTGGGCCCTACTGGCCGAACTCGCGGTGAGCACCGGGAAACTCATCCTGGACCGCTCCTTCGACGGCACGAAGGCCGACGGCCTCACCCGCGGCCTGCGGGCCCATCACCGCAGCAACTTCCACCGCACCCCGGGTGCGCTGCGGCGGCTTCGCAAGGTGCCGGCCGCCTACGCCCGGATGTTCACGCGGCACGAAGTGGTCGTCTCCCCGGTGCTCTCGCACACCACGCCGGAACTCGGATTCGTCTCGCCGACCGTGCCGTTCCCCGAATTGATCGAACGGCTCACCAGCTACGTGGGCTATACACCTCTGAACAATGTCGCCGGCACGCCGGCGATATCGCTCCCGATGGGCCAGACCGCCGCCGGGCTGCCGATCGGCGTACAGCTCCAGGCCGCGCACGGCGACGAGCGGACCCTTATCGAGCTGGCATATCTCCTCGAATCCGAACAGCCGTTCCCGCGTATCCACACCGCGACGGAAGGTCAATTGCTGGGATGATTCCCGGAATTGGTTGAAGCGGAAATCAGTCGGTCGCGCCGAATTTTCGGAACATTACCCACACGTAGCCTCGACTACGGGTGCATTCTGGACTCAGGTGAGAAGTCTTCTCAGTTCGAGGGAGGTAGGGACATGGTCAGGGTGACAGCGGTCAAACCGAATGGCGAACACTGGCATCCCCATCCCGGCGACGCCATCGAGGACCCGGGCGAAGGCGTGGCTCTGGTGCTGTGCCTGCTCGGTATCGCGGGCCTCGGCATGACGCTCACGGCCGCCGCGTCCGGTAATCACGGCTGGGCGATACTGGGCGGGATCGTGACCGTGGTGCTGATCGTCTCGGGTCTGCTGATGATCCGCTTCGAATATTTCCGCGAATTCAAAACGGAGCAGCGTGCCGGACGGCACGGGCACAATCCTCTGGTCCGCGGCGAATGGCGTCCGCGCCAGGTGAGTTCGTGGCAGGCGCGACACGGAATCGAGTCGTGACCGGTCACCCGGCCACGACTCACTCCTGATACAGGTGCTGAAACGCCCGTGCCGAAACACGAGCCGGGCGTTCAGTCCGAGGTGACGGAAAGCAGCCCGAATCGGTTGACGGCGGCGTGATTATGGCCGTCAGCACTGGTGATGACCACCTCGGCGGGATTGATCAGGGCGATACAGCAGAACAGACCGCCGTCCTGCTGAATACCGAGCGACAGGAACCGGTGGTTGTTGACGCGCTGCCATTCATCGAGGGCGGCGTACAGCCCTCGCATGGTGGCGCTTTCGAAATAGACGACATTGTGTTTGCTGATTTCGGACACCCACAGATCATCCCCCGGCCGGGCCCGGCGCGCGGATGTGATTGCGGCCCCAGGGTTGCCGGCCCGGCCGCCGGGCAGCTTCGGGCCCGGCACTCGCAGGCCGCGACGGTGGCGGCGAGCAGACCGGACATGAATGTTCGCCACAGGGTCGCCCGCGCCACAGATTCACCTCTCACAGGCTCCCGAATCAGGCGCCCGGGTTCCGATCTGGATCATGATCGGTTCGTACCGGGTTGTGGCACAACGGATTACGGCGAACCGACCGTTCCGGATTTGACAAGCGGAACGACCGGGCCCACTATTGCCCAGTCAGCACCTCGCTAGGCGAGGCTCCTGTACGAACACAGGCCACTGATCCGACGACGTCGAGAGACGCCCAGGGTTAGGACAGATCACCCCGGATTAAGGGGTGATCCGAAGTGGCTTCCCCGGGCCGCGAGCCCCCGGATACGTCGTGCAGTGCCGAAGCTCTGACGAGAGGGGTGCGGGGTCCACGCCGTCGCGCTGGGCCCGAATCCCTCTTGCCGTGCGCGTTGCGACACCCCGAGGTAGTGACGCCCACGCGCGTCCCGGCGGCAAGGAGGTGAGGGACGAACAATGAGTTCCGGCGATAGTCCATATCCGAGTACGGATTTCACGTTCCTGACGTCCCCGGCTTGCCGCATTCCGGTCACCGGCTGACCCGTTTCCCGCACAGGCGTTCCCGGCGTTCCACCGCCGGTCGGTAGCCCCTGCGTGCCCCGGGTCGGTCGATCCGTGCCCGAACTCGCTCGGCGGCCGGGCGTATTCCGCACGCCCGAACACCTGATGATCGAAAGCGAGACAGGCCATGGCCTTCTTCGCGAACGGCTCCAGCCGCCGCACCTCCACCGTCGCCGTGCCCGCCGCCGGCCGGCCCGGCACCGACGCCCAACCCACCGGCGCCGTCATGGACAGCGCGCACGTCGGCGACATCGTCGGCGCGCTCGGCTCCATCGGCCTGCACGACACCCTCGAAGGCCGTTCCCGCCTGCAGCGATTCCGCATGCTGCTGGCCATCCTCGGCCCCGGCCTGATCGTCATGGTCGGCGACAACGACGCCGGCGGCGTGGCCACCTACGCACAGGCCGGGCAGAACTACGGCATGGCCCTGGTCTGGACCCTGGTGCTGCTGATCCCGGTGCTCTACGTGAACCAGGAGATGGTGGTCCGCCTCGGCGCGGTCGCCGGAGTCGGCCACGCGCGCTTGATCTTCGACCGCTTCGGCAAGTTCTGGGGCGCGTTCAGCGTCGGCGATCTGTTCATCGTGAACGCGCTGACCATCGTCACCGAGTTCATCGGTGTCGCCATGGCGCTCAACTACTTCGGGCTGCCCAAGGGCCTCGCCGTGCCGCTGGCCGCGGTCGCGCTGTTCGCCATGGTGGCCGGCGGTTCGTTCCGGCGCTGGGAACGGTTCCTGTTCGGGCTGATCGCACTGAACATCGTCATGTTCCCGCTGGCATTCCTGGTGCACCCCAAGGCATCCGAGGTCGCGCACGGGTTCCTGCCGTCCTTCCCGGGCGGGCTGAACTCGACGCTGCTGCTGCTCATCGTGTCCATCGTGGGCACCACCGTTGCGCCGTGGCAGCTGTTCTTCCAGCAGTCCAATATCGTCGACAAGCGCATCACTCCCCGCTGGATCCGCTACGAGCGCATCGACCTCTGGGTCGGCATCGTGGTGGTCATGGTCGGCGCGATCGCCATCATGGCCGCGACCACCTTCGGCCTGGCGGGCACCGCCGCGGCCGGCCGGTTCACCGATGCCGGGGCCGTGGCCCACGCCCTGCACGACCATGTGGGCACCACCGCGGGCGCGCTGTTCGCCATCCTGCTGCTGGACGCCTCGCTCATCGGCGCGAACGCCGTCGGCCTGGCCACCACCTACGCCCTCGGCGACACCCTCGGCCAGCGGCACTCGCTGCACTGGAAGATCTCCGAGGCGCCGGTGTTCTACGTCGGTTACGCGGCGCTGCTGGGTATCGCCGCGGCGGTGTCGTTCAGCCCCGATCATGTGCTGGGCCTGCTGACCCAGGGTGTGCAGGCGCTGGCCGGGGTGCTGCTGCCGTCGGCGACGGTGTTCCTGGTGCTGCTCTGCAATGACAAGGCCGTCCTCGGCCCATGGGTGAACACGGTCAAGCAGAACATCGTCGCCGGGGTCATCGTGTGGTCGCTGGTGCTGCTGTCACTGGCGCTGACCGCGGCCACCTTCTTCCCGGACCTGAGCACCGCGACGCTCGAAATCGGTTTCGGCGCGGGGGCTCTGGTCGGTGTGCTGGGTGGGGCGGGCATGCTCATCGCCTGGCAGCGCGGCCGGCGCCGCCGGGCCGAGCGGACCGCCGCCGAGCTCGGCGGACTGGATCCCGATCAGGTGGAGGAACTGGACTCCACGCCCCTCACCAAGGCCGAGCGCAAGGCCATTCTGGAGGCCGATCGCGATACCTGGCGCACCCCCGCCCTCGACACTCTCGAGCGGCCGGTGTTCTCCACGGCACGCACGGTGGGCATGTTCGCGCTGCGCGGCTATCTGGTGCTCGCCGTGATCCTGGTGGGCGTCAAGATCTTCCAGTCCATCGGCGGCTGATCCCCCGCGATTTCCGGCCGCGGCCCGTGCGCATTCCTCACCTATGCGCATGGGCTGCGGTTGTTTTCGACGCTGCGGTTGTTCTCGACCGAGCTCAGCGATCCCGTCAGAGATCGTCGAGGTCGGGAATGGGGGGCAGGACCGGCTCGGGCCACTCCTCCAGGGTCGCCACCTGCAGGTGGATGAAGGCTGCGATGCGATGCCGGGCCGAGGACGGGAGACGCTCGATGTCGGCCGGGCTCAGGACGTGTGCGCCGAAGGAGTGGGGCTGTGGCACTTCGGGGTCAGGCGATTCGGGAACAACCTCTAGCTTCGGCCGCGAAGCAGTGGCCGGAATGACAGGCTCATCCGGGTCTGCGGCAGCGGCGGCGGTTCTCACCATGCCGTGACCATAACCCTCTGATAACGCCCACGGGGAGGCGTTGGCGCACTTGTGTCTTCGATCTGCGAATTCAGCGAAGCCATTGTATTGGCGGTTGAAATGTGCAGGCAGATTCGGCCCTTCGGAAGCCCGGTGTGCCTGCGCCGGAACATTAGGGTGATGGGCGTCACTCTGTCAACACTTCGGACAAAACTCCCGCAAGCGACTCAGAGTGGGCGGCGCGCAATAGCATACAAATCACGCGCCGGACCGGTCGGCTTCTGTCCGATCGGCCATACCGCACGCAACTGCCGTTCCAAATCCAGACCGGTCACCATGGGCGACATCAGGATTCCCTCGGCCAGTTCCGAGGCCACCGCCAGCGAACTGAGCACCGCCGGCGCGATGCCATCGGCGACGGCGGTCTTGATGGCCGTGGTCGAGGACAGCTCCAGCGCGACATTCGGCTCCCAGCCCGGCATTCCGGCGGTCATGGCCCGCTCGAAGGAAATCCGGGTGCCCGAGCCGGGCTCGCGGCAGATGAGCGGGGTGCGGGCCAGCTCGGCCGCGTCGATCTCGGCCCGGCGGGCCCAGGGGTGACCGGGTGCCACCACCACGACCAGCCGATCCCGGCCCACCACATGGCTTTCCAGCTCGGTCGGCAGCCGCGGGCTCTCCACGAACCCGATCCCGGCCCGGCCCTCGAGCACCGCCTTGGCAACTTCGGCCGAATTGCCCGATTCCAGGGCGATGGAGGTATCGGGCATCCGGGCCCGCATGCCCACCAGCCACTTCGGGAACAGGTACTCCGCGACGGTCTGGCTGGCCGCCACCCGCAGCCGCGAATCCCGCTGTGCGCGCAGGCTGTCGATACCGGCGTCCAGCCGGGCGGCCGCATCCACCACATTCCGCGCCCATTCGGCGATGAGCGCGCCCGCCGCCGTCGGCCGCGAGCCGAGCGTGGTCCGCTCCAGCACCGGCACGCCGACCAGCTGTTCCAGATAGCGGATGCGCGAGCTGGCGGAGGGCTGGCTGATACCGTGCGCCTTGGCCGCCCGCCCGAGGCTGCCCAGCTCGATGACCGACAGCAGCAGATCGAGGGCGGCCAGATCGGGGACGCGCGGGGACAAGGGCATAGAGCGAGTCTATGCAGTCAGCGGGCGACGGCCACCCGCTCGACCACCGGCCGCCAGGTTTCGAGGGGATGGACGGTCAGGCCGACGACCTTGCCCGCGTCGTCGGCGCGCCGCAGCGCCAGGGCCGCGGCGAAGTCGGGATCGCGTTCGAAGGCCGTGATCTCCGCGGGTGTCATGGGGCCGCCCTGCGCGATCAGGGTGCGTCGGCTCGACGGTGAAAGCGCTTCGGCGTGCACCGAATCCGTGGCCACCAGGTACCGCTTGGCCTCGACGTGCAGTTCGACCAGCCGCGCGACCCGATCGCCGAGCAGGGCCCGGACGGCTGCGCCGCCGTGCACCCCGTGTCCCGCGTCGTCGCCGGGTACCAGGACGTGCCCGATGTCGTGCACCAGCCCGGCGACCTGGAGTTCCTCGTCGGCGGGAAAGTCACGGCGCAGGAGCTCGGCGCACTGCCGGTCGTGGTCGAGGATGTCGACGGGATCGCCGCTGCGGTCGGGCATGTCCCAGGCGTCCGCGCAGGCGGCCAGCAGGGTCATGAGTTCGTCGACGCTGCCGACGGGCGCGGGGTTCACGCCCGCACCTTACGGGAAGACCCGGGATGCCACCCGGGTCAAAGTGGTTGTCATATCAACAATAGGGGTCCGGGTGCGCCACCGAGTCGATTCGGAACGCATCGGACACTGTTCAGCAAACCAACTGTGTGGCCGGCGAGCGGGTCACCGGGCGCCGGCTCCCCCGGAAGGAGCCTTCCATGCACGATCTGAGCGGCAGGACGATTCTCATCACCGGCGCGGCCCGGGGCATCGGCGCCGCCGCCGCGCGGCAGGCCGTCGCGGCCGGCGCGAATGTCGTGATCGCCGATGTGCTCGACGACGAGGGCCAGGCGCTCGCGGGCGAATTGGGCACGCGCGCGGTCTATCAGCACCTCGACGTCACCTCCGAACTCGACTGGACCACCGCGCTGGCCGCGGCCTGCGCCGCCTTCGGCGGCGCCGTGCACGGCCTGGTGAACAATGCCGGCATCTCGACCGGGGAGCCGCTGGCCGCCGAGTCGGTCGAGCACTTCCGCAAGGTCATCGACATCAACCTGGTCGGCGTCTTCCTGGGCATGCGGACCTTCATCCCCGCGCTCGAGCAGGCGGGCGGCGGCTCGATCGTCAACATCTCCTCCGCGGCCGGGCTCATGGGCCTGGCACTGACCGGTAGCTACGGTGCGTCCAAGTGGGCGGTGCGCGGCATGACGAAGGTGGCCGCCATCGAGAACGGCGCCGACCGGATCCGCGTGAACTCGGTCCACCCCGGCATGACCTACACCCCGATGACCGCGCAGGTCGGCATCCGGCAGGGCGCGGGCGGTTATCCCAATACCCCGATGGGCCGGGTCGGCGAGGCCGACGAGATCGCCTCGGCCATCGTCTTCCTGCTCTCGGACGCGTCCTCCTACGTCACCGGCGCGGAGCTGGCGGTGGACGGCGGCTGGACCGCCGGGCCGACGGTGAAATACGTGCTGGGCCAATAACACTCCGGTGCGGCCGGCATCAACGCTACCGGCGTCAGTTCTTCTCGATGCGGCTCGTGGGCGGCGTCACCGTCCCGCGGCCGCGCAGGTAGGTCTCCAGCGCGTCGAGATCGATGGGGCCGACCAGGGTTTCGCTGCTCTGCTCGAAGACGGTGAAACCGTCGCCGCCGGCGGCCAGGAAGTTGTTGGTCGACACCCGGTAGACCGCTATGGGATTCAGCGGCTGCCCGGCTACCCGGACGCTGCCGTCGACCACCTTGTGCCCCTTGGGCGCGGTGTCGGAGTAGGTGTAGGTGATGCCCGCGACCGAGAGCACGCCGGGCTTGCTCACATTGTCCCATTGCTGTTCCAGCAGATTCAGAATCTGCTGGCCGGTCAGCGCGACGGCCACGATCTGATTGCCGAAGGGCTGCACGGTGTAGGCCTGCTCGTAGGTGACGTTGCCGCCGGTGAGCCCCGCGCGCACGCCGCCCGGATTCATGAAGGCCGCCACCGCCTGCACCTTGGTCATGGCGTCGAGCATGGCGTCGGCGATGACGTCGCCGAGCGGGGAATCCCCCGCCGGAGCGGGTTCGGCGAGCACCGGCGCGGTGGTGTTGCCGATCACCCGCTCGGCCAGCGGTTTCGCCTGTCCGGCAAAGTAATCCACCAGCTGGGCGGCGGCGGGCGCGGGCGTCACGTCACGGGTGACGACCCGGTTGACCGCCTTCGCGTCGACCTTGCCGTCGTGGAAGCGCAGGCTGACGTCGGTGACGAGGCGGCCGAAGGAAGCGGCCTGTGTGACCACCTTGCCGTCCAGTTCGCAGTTGTAGGCCTGATGGCTGTGCGCGGTGAACAACACCGACACCGCGGCGTCGGTGTGGCGGGCCAGTGCCCGCACGTCGGGTGAGATGCCGGCGCAGCCGTTGTAGTCCACGGGGCCGCCGCGGGTCTGCTGCGCGCCGCCGTCGTGCATCAGCGCGACAACGGTTTCCGCGCCCGCGGCCTTCATCTCGGGCACGTACTTGGCGATGGCGTCGGCCTCGTCGCCGAAGCGGTACCCGCGAATGCCGTCGGGCAGGACGATGTGCTCGGTATCGGTGGTGACGACGCCGATGACACCGATCTTGTGGCCGCCCAGCTCGAGCATGGTCCACGGCTTCAGATCCGGCGGCAGCTGACCGTTGCCGTCGGTGACATTGGCGGCCAGGTAGGGGAACTTCGCGCCGGCGAACGGTTCGCCCGGCGTACAGCCGTCGGCGGCGCATCCACCCTGCTGGAGCCGCCGCAATTCGGCTACGCCGTGGTCGAATTCGTGATTGCCGACCGCGGAGGCCGCGACGCCCACCGAGTTCAGGAAGTCGATGGTCGGCTCGTCGTGGAACAGCGACGAGACGAGGGGGCCGGCGCCGATATTGTCCCCGGCCGACACGATGGCGCTGTCCGGATAGGCGGCCCTCAGCCGCGCCAGATGCGCGGCCAGGTACGCCGCTCCCCCGGCGGTGTACGCGCCCACCTTGCCGTTGGTCCCGTCCGGCGGCTGCAGATTCCCGTGCAGGTCGTTGATGCCGAGCAGGTGTACCTCACCCGGCTGCGCCGCGGGCAGATCGCCGGTCGACACCAGCGGCACCGCGGGCGAGTTCGCCGGTGTGCCACCGCCTCCGCCGCCGCACCCCGCCACCAGCAGCGTGAGGCTCAGCACCGCCGCGCACAGTCCCACCACCCGCCGCCGACCGTCCATAGTTCTCGACTGTGGCAGATGCTGTCGACGGTCGTACGACGCCCAGGTGAATTCCAGCGTCATCGAACCTCTTTCACCCACGCCACGATCTGCGCGCGATTGCTGAAGCCGAGTTCGGTGAGGATGTGCTGTACGTGGTTCTGCGCGGCGCGCTCGGAGAGCATCAGGGCGGCCGTGATCTCCCGATTGCTCAACCCGGCGGCGACCAGCTGGGCCACCTCCCGCTCACGCGAGGACAGCACCGCCCGCGCGGACGCCTCGGCGACAAGACTCGGCAATCGGTCCGTCCACGGTGGCATGCCGATCGATTCACTCACCGGCAGCGCGGTTTTCGCCGGCGCCAACGCTTCCTCGGTCGCCCCGCGCCCGAGCAGCACCTCTGCCAGTTCGCAACTCACCTCGGCCACGAAGCCCTGCGCGCCATGGTCCCGGCAGATTTCCAGGGCGGCCCGCGGCTCCCGTTCGGCGGCATCCGAATCACCCAGTGCCGCGGCGAATTTTCCGAGCCACAGCGGCACCGCACCGAAGTAGTGCGCGTTTCCGGCACCGCTCACGACATGCCGATCGCGGCACGCCGTCAGTTGATCGGCGAACCACGCGATATCGGCGGTGGGACCCAGCGCCAGTGCGATGCAGCCGCCGACGGTCCAGACGATCAGCCGGAAGAACGGCGGGATGCCCCAGTCCGAGGGCATCAGTGGCGGTCCGGCTCGGCTGCCTCGGGTCTAGCTGCTGGAGGCGCCGGCGAACGGGGTCACGAGGGGTGTGGAGGGGCGGCGGGTCGGGTGCTGCCACAGGCCCTTTCGCGCCAGGATGGGCAGGACGCCCTCGCCGAACCAGTAGGCCTCTTCCAGGTGCGGGTACCCGGAGAGCACGAAGTGGGCGATGCCGGCCTTCGAATATTCGATCAGGCGCTCGGCCACCTCCGCGTGCGAGCCGACGAGCGCGGTGCCGGCGCCGCCGCGGACCAGGCCCACGCCCGCCCACAGGTTGGGAGCGATCTCGAGGCGTTCGGTGCTGCCGTTGTGCAGCTCCGACATGCGGCGCTGACCCTCGGATTCGCTCTTGGCCAGGGCGTTCTGGACGCGTTCGATATCCGCCGGGTCGATGCCCGCCAGCAGCTTGTCGGCGACCGCCCACGCCTCCTCAGAGGTGTCGCGAGTAATGACGTGGATGCGCAGGCCGTAGTCCAGGCGGCGGCCGTGGTCGACGGCCAGCCCGCGAATCCAGTCGAGCTTGCGGCTGACCGCCAGCACCGGTTCGCCCCAGGTGAGGTAGGTGTCGGCGTAGCGGGCCGCGACCGGTCCGGCCGGGGCGGAGGAGCCGCCGAAGTAGATCGGCGGCACCGGGTCGGGCCGATTGCTCAGCACCGCGTTCTCGACGTGAATGTGCTCGCCGCGGAACGTGATCGGCTCGTGCGAGTTCCACAGCGACCGCACCACATCCAGGAACTCACCGGTCCGCGCGTACCGGGCCGCCTTGTCGGCGAAGTCGCCGTAGGCCGCCTGTTCGAGGGGCTCGCCGCCGGTCACCACATTGATGAACAGCCGTCCCGCGGAGTGCCGCTGGAAGGTGCCCGCCATCTGCGCGGCCAGGGTGGGGCTCATCAGGCCCGGGCGCAGGGCCACCAGGAATTTCAGCGTCTCGGTGGTCTCGACCAGCATGGCGGTGGTCAGCCAGGCATCCTCGCACCAGGAGCCGGTCGGGGTGAGCACGGCCTCGAAACCGTTGGTCTCGGCAGCCGCGGCGATCTGGTTCAGGTAGTGCAGCGAGGCTGGGCGGTCACCCGACATGGGGGTGCCGTGCCCGCCGGCCACCAGGCCGCGGGAGTCACCGGAGGTGGGCAGGAACCAATGGAACGACAAGCTCATGCGGGGACTCCTAGGAGGTGAATCGGTCGTTGAAGCGGGTATCGATGAAGTCGGCGATCCGGACCTTGCCGGGAATCAGCTTGGCGTCGGAGAAGCCTTCGGCCACTTGCTGTTCCGCGGCGATCGTCACGTCATCGAGCGGGTGATCCTGGTAGTTGGCGCGGTTCACGGCCAGGAGCGTGACGTCGTAGGGCACCCCGGTGATGGCGGCCGACTGTCTGGCCCAGTCCTCGCGATGGCCGGTGATCCACACGTGCGCACGCTGGATCCGTACCAGCAGGTCCCGGACCGCGGCCGCGTTCGCCTTGTTCTGCAGCGTCTTCGAGCCCGTCACGAAGAAGCTGTCCGGCTTCACATAGCCGGTGCCGTCCACCAGCACCCGATTGCCGCTCAGTTCGGCCTGGGCCACATAGGGATCCCAGACCGTCCAGGCGTCCACCCGCCCGGTGGACAGCGCGGCGAGCGCGTCGGCGGGCTGCAGGTACTGCGGTTCGATATCGGAGAAGGTGAGCCCGGCCCTGGTCAGCACCGACAGCAGGTGGTAGTGCGCCGAACTGCCCTTGGTGACCGCGACCTTCTTGCCGCGCAGGTCTTTCGGATCCTTGATCGCGGAGTCCCCGGGGACCACCAGGCCGTTCCCGGCCGCCCCCGAATCGTATGACCCGATGATCTTGATCTGGGACTTGGCCGCCGCCGCGAAGACCGGCGGGGCGTCGCCCACGCCGCCGAAGTCGATGGATCCGGCGTTGATGGCCTCGAGCAGCGGCGGTCCAGCGGTGAAGGTGGACCATTCGACCTTGTACGGGACCCCCTTGCCCTCACCGGAGACGTCCAGCAGGGCTTGCAGCGCAAGGCCCTTCTGATCGCCGATGTGCAGGGTCACCTGCGACAGGTCCACCGATCCGTCCGCGTTCACGCCCTTGGTGTCGTCATTGCCGGACGAGCACGCCGCGCTGACGAGGGCCGTGGCGACTGCCAGGGCAGCGAACAGGCGCTTGAATCTCATTCGGTGGTTCCTTCCGGGGTGACGCCCAGCTCGGCGAGCAATGCCGTACGCAGGGCCAGGAATTCGGGATGGTCGCGCCGGCGCGGGCGCGGCAGGTCGATGGGGATCTCGCGGGCGATCCGGCCGCCGTCGAGCACCAGGGCGCGATCGGCCAGCAGCACCGCCTCGTCCACGTCATGGGTGACCAGCAGCACGCCGGGCCGATGCCGAGCCCACAGATCCAGCACCAGGCCGTGAATCGTGATGCGGGTCAGGGCGTCCAGGGCGCTGAAGGGTTCGTCGAGCAGCAGCAGATCGGGCTCGCGGACCAGGGCGCGGGCCAAGGAGGCGCGCTGTGCCTCACCGCCGGAGAGGGTGAGCGGCCAGGCCTCGCCGCGCGCGGCCAGACCCACCTCGCCCAGCGCGACCTCGGCTGCGGCCCTGGAGTTTTCGTGCCGCAGACCCAGGGTGACGTTGTCGCGCACCCGCTTCCACGGCACCAGGCGCGGTTCCTGGAAGGCGACCGCGACCTCGCCGGAGACGGTGAGCTCGCCGCCGGTCTCGTCGTCCAGGCCCGCCAGCGCCCGCAGCAGGGTGGATTTGCCGGAGCCGCTGCGCCCGAGCAGGGCCACGAATTCGCCGGGGCGGATGTCGAGATCCAGGCCGTGCAGAACCCGGCGCTCGCCGAAGTCCTTGACCAGACCGCGAATTCGCACCACGGCGGCCGGGTCCGCGGTCGTCGCCGCCAGTTCGGCCGACGTCGCCGCGATGACCGCATCGGTCAGGGTGTCAGAAAGCCGCGTCGCCATGACAGCGCTCTCCTCTCGATCGAACGGACCAGCGCGTCGGTGAGCAGCCCGAGCACGCTGTAGACGAGCAGGCCGACCACGATCACGTCGGTGCGCAGGAACTCGCGGGCGTCGTTGATCATGAAGCCCAGGCCCGCGTCGGCATTGACCTGTTCGGCGACGATGAGCGCCAGCCAGGCCACACCCAGCGACTGGCGGAGGCCGACCAGTGTCTGCGGCAGCGCGCCCGGCAGCACGATGTGCCGGATCAGGCCCGCGCGGCTCAGCCGCTGCACCCGGGCCAGCTCGGCCAGCTTGCCGTCCACGCTGCGGATGCCCGCGAAGGTGTTGAGGTACAGGGGAATCGCCACACCGAAAGCGACCAGCACGATCTTGGGCAGTTCCCCGATGCCGAACCACAGAATGAACAGCGGGATCAGGCCGTAGAAGGGCAGTGTCCGCAGCATCTGCATCAGGGGATCGACGATGTACTCGCCCGCCCGGCTCAATCCGGCGACCAGGGCCAGGCCGATCCCGGCCGCCGCGCCGATGACGAAGCCCAGCGCGGCACGCTGCAGCGAAACCGTGACGGCCTTGGTGAGCGTGCCGTCCTCGATCAGGTCGACGGCGGTCCGCACGACGGTCAGCGGGGAGGCGAGCAGCCGCTCCGGCAGCAGTCCGGTCGCGCCGGCCAGCTGCCAGGCCGCCACCAGCAACACCGGCGCGACGAAACGCGCCAGCACGGATACGTTCGGCAGGCGCGACAGGCCGGTAACGGGCCTGGCCTGCAAGGCAATTGCGGACACGACTGCACCTCGGGCGAACGGGGACGGGGACTGTGACGGCCGAGGGCCAGCCCGGCGAGCCGGAGCAGGATGCGGCCCGCCACGCCTCGACGATGCCGTTCCGGCAGCGCCGGGTCACCGGTTGGAATCCGCGTGATTCTGGGCTTGCCGATCCCCTGACTGCCACGATGAATCCGCGACGAGGAGCCGAGAACGATCATGAGCAGCCCGAATCATCCGCTCAACGCCCCGTACGTCCGCGCTGACTGCCGGCACACCAATCCGCCGGTCGGCCCGATCACCGCGATCCTGGACTGCGGCACCAGGATCGACGACCCCGGCGTCTCGTTCGTAGCCCCCGACCGAGATGCCGCCGAGACCATCTCCCAGGCCGCCGTGAACCAGTTCTCAGGTGATGTCTGCGGCGGCGGCAGCGGAGCCGGCGAGGTCTGGCGCAGGCAGACCAGTCCCATCGGGCGCGACACCTGCTTCGTCGGCAAGACCTCGGATCCCACGCCTCCGCGCCCCACCCTGATGGCGGTGCACGAGGACCTGCACCTGATCGTGGTGGTCACGGGCTCGATGCCGGACTACCCTGGCGATTCCCCAATGACGATGCGGCGCTGCGGAGCTGGTTCGAGAAGTACTTCACGCGTCAGGTGGTGCCGGGTTCCCTCCGCAGCTGGGAACCCGGCACCGAGTCGGCACCGGTGTGGGCGGTGTCCGACGTCTAGTGGCCGTCGCGGACGATCTCCACGGCGCGGGTCAGAATGCCCAGGCCGTGGGTGATCTCGTCATCGCTGACGGTCAAGGGTGGGAGCAGCTTCACGACTTCGTCGTTGGCGCCGGAGGTTTCGACCAGCAGGCCGTGCTCGAACGCGACCTGGCAGACCTTCTCGGCCTGCGAGGCGTCCTCGAAGACCAGGCCGTGCACCAGGCCGCGGCCGCGGGTCGAGATGCCGGTGAAGGATTCGGTCAGCGCGACCAGGTGCTCATGCACCCGCGCGCCCTTGGCCAGGGTGGCGACCTGCAGGCGATCGTCGGACCAGTAGTGGCGCAGCGCCACTTCGGCGGTGACGAAGGCCGCGTTGTTGCCACGGAAGGTGCCGTTGTGCTCGCCGGGCGCCCACTGGTCGAGCTCCCGGCGCATGAGCACCAGCGCCATGGGCAGGCCGTAGCCGCCGATGGACTTCGAGAGCGCGACGATATCGGGGGTGATGCCCGCGACCTCGAAGGAGAAGAACGGGCCGGTGCGGCCGCAGCCCATCTGCACGTCGTCGACGATGAGCAGAATGCCGCGGGCCGAGCACAATTCGGAGAGCTGACGCAGCCATTCCGCGCGGGCCACATTGATCCCGCCCTCGCCCTGCACTGTCTCGACGATGACCGCGGCGGGCTTGTCCAGGCCGGACGAGCTGTCGTCGAGGGCGCGGCGCATCCACGAGAAGTCCTCGGGCTCCTCGAGGTAGCCGTCATAGGGCATCGGGGTGGCGTGTACCAGCGGGACGCCGGCGCCGGCGCGCTTGGCGGCATTGCCGGTGACCGACAGCGCACCCAGCGTCATGCCGTGGAAGGCGTTGGTGAAGTTCAGGACCGTGCTGCGGCCGGTGACCTTGCGCGCCAGCTTGAGTGCGGCCTCGACGGCATTGGCTCCGGTCGGGCCGGGGAACTGGATCTTGTAGTCCAGGCCGCGCGGGACGAGCACCAGATCGCGCATGGCCTCGAGCAGCCGGCGCTTGGCGACGGTCGACATGTCCAGGGCGTGGGTGATGCCGTCGCCGAGCAGATAGTCGATCAGCGCCTGCTTGAGCAGCGGGTTGTTGTGGCCGTAGTTGAGGGCGCCGGCGCCGGCGAAGAAATCGAGGTATTCCTTGCCGTTCTCGTCGGTGAGCCAGGCGCCACTGGCGGTGTCGAACACCGTCGGCCAGGAACGGCAGTAACCACGCACATTGGATTCGAGCGCCTCGAAAACGTTCGTGTCTGCCATGGTCATCGTCGGTCCTAGCGTCGCAACTAAGTGAAACGCTGATGTTTCTATCACAGGAACCGAGCCATGCACCCGCTTTCCGGCGAATCGGACGGGGACACCGCCGCCCGCGCCACCGCGTGACACACACCGCAACATACCGGCATCGAGCATAACTCGGCCCCGCGAAGCCGGTCCACGCAACTCGATTGCGGGACAACGGCCGCCCCCGTACTGTGAACCTCTTGTGCGCGGCGACGTGGGGGTCTACTGGCAGCTGGTCAAGGCAGGATTTCGCAGGCAATCGCACTACCGGCTCGCCATGCTGGCGGGCCTGCTGACCAATCTCGTGTTCGGCTTCGTGCGGGCCGCCGTGCTCATGACCGCCGTCCGCGTGAACAGCGGATTCGGCGGCTACGACCGCGGGACCATCGGCGCCTACATCTGGCTGTCGCAGGGACTACTGGGCGCCATCGCCTTCTGGATGCTGCCCGACATCGTGGAGCGCATCCGCACCGGCGACGTCGCGGTCGACTTCCTGCGGCCCATCGACATCCAATTCGCACAACTGGCCGAATATCTGGGCCGGGCGGCGTTCTCCCTGCTACCGCGTGGCATACCCAGCGTTCTCGTCGGTGTCCTCACCTTCGGGCTCGTGTTCCCGGCCACGCCGGCACCCTACGCGCTGGGCGCCCTCAGCCTGCTGCTGGCCATGACGCTCTCGTTCCTGTCCATGTTCGCGGTCAGCCTGGCCGGGTTCTGGCTCATCGAGACCCGCGGACTCCGGGCGTTGCACATGATCCTGGGGACCTTCCTGGCCGGGCTGTTCGCGCCGGTGCACCTGTTTCCGGACTGGCTGCGCGCCATTGCCTACGCCACGCCCTTCCCGTCCATGCTGCAGTGGCCGATCGATGTGCTCTCCGGCCGGACGACCGGGATGGCTGCGATGGAAATCCTTGTCGTGCAATGCTTCTGGTTGGTGATTCTGACAGGCGCCGGGCAGCTGCTGCTGCGGGCCGGCCGCCGCAAACTGGAGGTGCAGGGTGGGTGAGGCACGTCCCTCCCGGCTGACGCCCTACCGTGCCGTGCTCGGCTCGCGGGTGCGCGCGCAACGCGCCTATCCGCTGTCCTTCGCCGCGGATGTGCTGAGCGCCTTCCTGATCGGGCTGCTGGAGTTCGCCGAAATGTGGGTGATCTTCCACAACGTGCCCCGGCTGGGCGGGCTGGACCTGAACGCCATGCTGCTGCTGTTCGGAATGAGCAACACCTGTTTCGCCATTGCCGACATGGTGGTCGGGCATGCCGACACGCTGCCGACCTACATTCGCATGGGCAAGCTGGACGCCTTCTACCTGCGCCCGCAACCGCTGCTGCTGCAACTGATGACCAGCGATATCCAGCTGCGCCGGGTGGCACGCATCGGGGTGGCCGCCACCGTGCTGTCATTCGGCGTGGCGCGCAACGACATTCAGTGGAATCCGGCGCACCTGATGCTGTTTGCCGTCACCCTGATGTCCGGAATCACCATATTCGCCGGGCTTTTCGTGTGCGCGGCCGGTGCGCAGTTCTTCCTCATCGACGGCGCGGAGCTGACCAATGCCTTCACCTACGGCGGGTCGTACGCGTCCATGCAACCGACCTCGGTGTTCCCCACACCGATGAAACTGGTTTTCGGATTTCTGATTCCGGTCGCTTTCACCTCGTACCTGCCCGCTATCGCACTGCTCGGACTGCCCGGGCCCGCCCTGCTGCCGAACTGGCTGGCCTGGGCCGCGCCGGTGGCGGCGGCATGGGTGTGGGCGGCCGCGCTGCTCCTGTGGCGGCTCGGGACCAGGCACTATCAAGGAGGCGGCGGGTGAACGGTGCCATCATCGATATCGAAGACCTGACAAGGACTTTCGTGCTCACCAAGAAGGAGGGCCGCTGGCGGCGCCGGCGCGAGGTGCTCACCGCGGTGGACGCGATGAGCTTCCGGATCGAGCCGGGCGCGGCGGTCGGCTATATCGGCGCGAACGGGGCGGGCAAGTCCACCACCATCAAGATGATCACCGGCATCCTGGTGCCCTCGGCCGGGCGGCTGCGCACCTGCGGCCTGGACCCGGTCCGGCACCGCCGCGAACTGGCCGGGCGGATCGGCGTGGTGTTCGGGCAGCGCTCGCAGCTGTGGTGGGATCTGCCGCTGCGCGAATCGTTCTCGATCCTGGCCGCCATCCACCGGCTCCCCCCGGCGGCGGCGCGCACCCGCACCGCCGAGCTCATCGAGCAGCTGGAGATGGGCGGCACCCTCGACACCCCGGTCCGGCAGCTGTCGCTGGGCCAGCGCATGCGCGCGGAAGTGGCCGCCGCCCTGCTGCATTCGCCCGAACTGGTCATTCTCGACGAGCCGACCATCGGCCTGGATGTGCTGTCCAAGCAGCGATTACGCGAATTCCTACGGCACGAGCGCACCCAGCGCGGCACCACCCTGCTGCTCACCACCCACGACATGGGCGATATCGAGCGGCTGTGCGAGCGAGTGCTGGTGGTCGACGACGGCCGGCTGGTCTATGACGGCTCGCTGACCGGGCTCGGCGCGACCGTCGGCGCGCAGCGGGTGCTCACCGTCGATCTCGCCGAGCCCACCCCCGACCTGTCCGACCTGCCCGGCGCCAAACTGCTCGACAGTCAGGGCGCGGGCATGCGGCAGCGGCTGGCCTTCGACACCGAGAGCACCACTGCCGCACAGCTGCTCACGGCCGTCTCGGCCCGCGCCGAGGTCCGCGACCTCTCCATCGAGGAGCCCGATATCGAGGACGTCGTGCGGCGCCTCTACGAGGCCGCGGCGTCGGGCTCCCTCGCGCCCTGATCGAGCCGGAACGGCGGGTAGTCGTCGGTCATCAGGGACGCGTACGCGCGCACCCGCAGCGTCCAGCGGTTGACGCCCATGGAGAAGTCGTACAGGCCCCGCGGGTACGCGCCGGTGAAGAGCAGCCCGATGGCGGCGACGAGCAGCAGGATCGGCAGCAGCGACAGCTGATTGCGGCCACCGCCCATGAACGCGGCCACGATCAGGTACTGCGGAATCGCCAGCAGCCACCATTTGATCAGGACCATCCAGCGATTCAGTTGCTCGGGATAGTCGACTTCCAGATCGGCCGGGTAGTCCGGATCGGGTTGCAGGCTGAACGGCGGGTAGCGGTCGGTGCCCAGTTGCGAGAGCGCGTAGAAGCGCACCCGCCAGCTCCAGCGCAACACGCCGACATTGAAATCGAAGAGCGCTCGTGGATACGAGCCGGTGAAGAGGATCGCGAAGAAAGCGATGATGCTGACCACGAGATACGCGATGCTCAGGAAGATCAGCACAATATAGTGCGGAATAGCAAGTATCCACTTGACTATCCACATCCAGCGGGACAACCCCGGGTCGAGGTCTCCCCGCACGCGCATCGGATAAACGGAACTGGGCATGGCCCTCACTCCTCTCGAGCGCCGGCGGTCTCAGCGCGCCCGCCGGATGAACAGCGGTGAGCCGTTGTTCATCCCATTGTTTCCCGCGCGACGCGAAGAGCACATCTGCTTCTCACACATTGTGACCAGATTTGTAATGCTGTGCGCAGAGCTGATTTACGGGAGACTGAGTGAAGGTGCGTCCGGCGAAGCTGTTGCCGACCGGCAACGTAAAGTTCGCGCCGCCAACGGAATTGCTACGACCCCGCACCATCCGGGCACGCTTGCGCCGCATTCTCATCGTCTCCGTGACCCTGGTGCTGGCCCTGCTGACCGTGATCGTCGCCCGCGAGGTGAACGACTATCGGGACACCGGGGACACCGACCGGGCGGTACATCTCGCGCTGGCGGTCCAGGACCTGGTCCACGAGGTGCAGCGCGAACGCGGTCTCACCAACGGCCTGCTCGGCGGTGACACCGCCTCCCGGCCCGCGCTCGGCAATCAGCGGCTGGCCACCGACAGCGCACTGCAGGAACTGAATTCGGCGCTGGGCGAACAGGCGCCGGGCGCGGATCTGGTGCGGACGGCGCTCAACCAGTTCTCCGGGGTGACCACCAATCGCGCCGACGTGGACAGCGGACGCGCCGACCGGACCGTCTCGTTCACCTTCTACACCACGGCGATCGCCGCGCTGAACCAGGCGCGGCCCGCCCTCGACCACGCGCAGGACCCGCAGCTGTGGCGGGGGCTGCAGAGCCTCTACGCGCTCGGCGACGTCAAGGAGTTCACCGGTCAGGAGCGCGGCTTCCTCAACGGCGTGTTCGCCGCCGGCGGCTTCGGGTCCGGCGAGTACGTGCGGTTCCTCGACATCCGCGCCGCCAAGCAGGCCGCGATCACCGCCTTCGAACGCGATGCCACGGCCGCCCAGCGTGCCCGGCTGGCCACCGCCATGCACACCGATGAGTCGGTGCGCGCCGGTGACGCGGAGGCCATCGCCATCGCCTCGGCGCGCGGGGCGCTCACCGAACCGGTGAATCCGGCCGACTGGTGGCGGGAGATGAGCTCCGTCGTCGACGGCGAGCGATCCGTGCAGCGCAGCGTGGGCAACGAGATCACCGCGCGGGCGGGCGAACTGCGCCGCGACGCCGCGGTCCGGCTGACGCTCTACGTGCTGGCCGCACTGCTCGCCATCGCCACCGAGGCGACGCTGATGATAGCCAGTGTGCGGGCCATCGTGCGGCCGCTGGCAGCGCTGGCCCGGGAGGCCGACCACGTCGCGGGCGAGCGGCTGCCACAGCTCATCGCGGCCTGGCAGACCTCCGAGGGCGTGGATCCGGATCCGCCGGAACCGGTGCGCGCCGACGAGGCCGCCGGCGCGGAGATCGTCTCGGTGGCGGCGGCGCTGGACCGGGTGCAGAGCACCGCCTACGAACTCGCCTCCGCCCAGGCGCGGCTGCGCCGCAACACCACCGAGTCCATGGCCAACCTGGCCCGGCGCAATCAGAATCTGGTGCGCCGCCAGCTCGGACTGATCAGCGACTTCGAGCGCGAGGAGCTCGACCCCAGCGCGCTGTCGAACCTCTTCGAGCTCGACCACCTGGCCACCCGCATGCGCCGCAATGCCGAGAGCCTGCTGGTGCTGGTCGGCGAGTCCAGCCCGCGCCGGTGGTCGAAACCCATTCCGCTGACCGATGTCATCCGGGCCGGGCTCTCCGAGGTCGACGACTACCGCCGGGTGGTGCTACGCCGCGTGGACCCGACCGCGGTCGCGGGCGCACACGTCACCGAGATCGCGCACATGCTGGCCGAACTCATCGAGAACGGACTGTCCTTCTCACCGCCCGATCAGGAGGTGGAGATCTACGGCCGGCGGCTGGGTACGCGCTACATGATCGCGGTGGTCGACCACGGCGTCGGCATGCCGCCCGACCAGCTCGCCACCGCCAATGCCCGGCTGCGCGGGGAAGCCGACTTCCTGGTGGCGCCCACCCGCTTCCTCGGTCACTACGTGGTCGGCAGGCTCGCGCGGCGGCTCGGGGTCGAGGTCGAGCTGACCGTCTCCCCCACCGGCGGTGTGGTGGCGCGGCTGGTGCTGCCCGCCGAACTGCTGGGCGACCCCGACGCCGAACTCCCCGCGCCGCCCGAGGACTCGAAACACGCTGCGGGAGCACAGCTTCCCACCGTCGTCGACACCATGCCGGACCCGAAGCCGGGACGCCACAGCTCCCGGAACACGGCCGCGGCGGATCGCGCGACGCCCGCCCCCGCGACCAGCGTCGATACCGAGAAGCCCACCGGGACAGCGGATTCCACGGGCCCGACCGAACTCATCAGCACACCCGGCGAGACGCCCGCCGCCGCGAGCGAAAAACGCAACGGCACTTCGGCGGTGTCGAACGGCATCAAGCTGGTACCCCTGCCCGACCGCACCGAACCCCCGCGCGCGACCCCCGCCGAGCGCCTCTTCGGTGGCCCCGCGACCGGATCGTTCGCCATCCAGCCTGGACCGCCGGAGCCGAACCCCGGCCTCGCGAGCTCACCGCCCCCGGCGACCGAGGTTTCGGCAGCCGTCCCGGAGGCGCAACGTACGCGAAACGGTCTCGTCAAGCGCACCAGGAAGACTCGCGAGAACCCCGGTTCACCGGATGGCGATCGACCGGCACCCGCACCGCAGCCCGCGGCCCCGGCCACGGAACGCACACCGGACACCGCGGAACGCACACCGGAAACGGTGCGCAGCATGCTCGCCGGATTCCGCTCCGGACACCAGCGCGGGCAGAGCGGCGAACCGCCGCGATCAGGATCGAAAGCATAGGAGGACACCGGGTGACGACCCACTACACCGACACCGATCCGCACACCTTCAATTGGCTGCTGGCCGACTTCGTGCGCACTACCGACGGGGTGCGCGACGCGGTGGCGGTGTCCTCCGACGGGCTGCTCATGGCCATGTCCCAGGGCCTGGACCGGACCGCGGCCGACCGGCTCGCCGCCATCGTCTCCGGGCTCACCAGCCTCGGCCGAAGTGCCTCGCGCAGTTATGATTTCGACGGCCTGCGGCTTATCATGATCGAGATGGGGCGCGGCTTCCTGCTGGTCTCCGCCATGAGCAACGGCAGCTGTATCGGCGTGATCGCCGACCACGAGGCCGATGTCAGCCTGGTCGGCTATCAGATGGCGGTGCTGGCCGACCGCGCCGGCGCGCTGCTCACCCCGGCGCTGATCACCGAACTGCGAGAGTCACTGAGCCGATGAACGATTGGCACCGGCACGAGGAACAGGTGGTGCGACCCTTCCTGGTCACCTCCGGCCGGACCAGGCCCGTCGTCGACGGCCTGCGCATCGAAACGCTGGTGCGCGCCGCCCCGGCGGCGCTGTCCGCGCCGCTGCGCTTCGAACTCGAACGGGTGGTGCGGCTGTGCCAGCGCCCGCACTCCATCGCCGAAATCGGTGCGGCGCTTCGGGTTCCGATCGGCGTCGCCCGGGTACTGGTCAGCGATCTGGTGTCCGCCGGACACGTCTCGGTGGGCCGGACCGATGAACTCTCCACCACCGCTCTCGAAAGGATCCGGGACCTTGTTCGCAACCTCTGACCCCGCCGCGCCCCTGGCCTCCTCGGTGAAGATCGTGACCAGCGGCGGCTTCGGCGTCGGCAAGACCACCTTCATCGGCGCCATCTCCGAGATCGAGCCGCTGGCCACCGAGGCCGCCATGACCGAAGTGTCGGTGGGACTGGATGATCCGGGCCCGGCGACCGGCAAGACCACCACCACCGTCGCGCTGGACTTCGGCCGCATCACCCTCGATTCGAACCTGGTGCTCTATCTTTTCGGCACCCCCGGTCAGGAACGCTTCGAATTCCTCTGGGACGACCTGCTCGACGGCGCGCTCGGCGGTGTGCTCCTGGTCGACACCGGCCGGGTGGAGGAATGCTATCCGGTGCTGGACTTCTTCGAACGGCGCGGCACGCCGTTCGTGGTGGCGGTCAACCGTTTCGACGACGGGCCCCGCTTCGAGCTCGAGGAGGTCCGCGAGGCCCTCGACCTCTCTCCCGGCATCCACCTCATGGATTGCGATGCCCGCGACCGGGACTCGGTGAAAACCGTCCTCGTGGCACTGCTGGAACAGATCCTGCAGGCCCGCCGCTCCCCGGCGCTGGCCGTCTGACGATCCGGCCGAAAAAATCGCCCCGAGTGCGCAAGCACTCGGGGCGATCGCCCGAAAACCCTTCGCTCTATTGCGAATTAACGGCCGAAGGATCCCGTCCACAGGGTGTTGAGCAGACCACCCAGGGCCGCGCTACCGGTGTCCAGCACGCCGTTCAGCGCAGCGGAACCAGTGTTGATGATAACCGGGATCATGTTTCAACCTCTCTCTGGTGAATGCCGCCGTCCGGGATTTCCGTTCGGCGACCGGACCCACACTGCCGAGGCAGACTTAGGCGAACCTTGCCTGTAGCTGAGAGGTAGCTAAGACGGCGTGTGTGGCCCATCACAGGGACAGGACCGTCCAGTTCCTACTGTGGCGGCGACGACCCCTGCGAATACAGGCTCACTTCGCCGCCCTCTCCCAGAAACGCGTTGACCAGCATTGTTCCGCTGGAACGCAATTCGTCGGGGTCCGGCGCGGCGGTCGTTACGGCGACCTGCGGCAGCGCGCCCCAGTTCACGACAAACCGATCGGGCGGTCCGTTGTCGTCGGACAGATGCGCGAGCCGGAACACCGACACCGTTCGGCGAACAATCAGATTGCGGACGACTTCGGCAATTCGCTCGGGATCTTCCAGCGCGAACATGAAACCGAACCGCAGCTCGGGCGAAGAAGCATAGGCGGGCACGAATATCGAGGCTAACGGACTACGGCGCGCCACGCCCTCGGCGCGCCGCACTGATAGCTATTCATAAGCCTTGGTAACTGTACCCGCGGGTAGCAGGCTCGCCCTGGTCGAGCCCACCCACGAACCCGTCTCACACACCGCCCGCGCAGGTGTCGATCAGCCTTCAACCGCAGCGGCCATGTGACCGTCTTGTAATGCTGTATAACGATTTTCAGGCAGCTTCGCCGATCACGCGCCGGATGGTTGCGCCCCTCCGACTATCGCGCTTTCCTGAATATGTCCCGCATTATCGGACAGTCTTCTCATCGCATCGTCGCGGATTTCCCGGTTACTTCACCGTGTCGCTGGTGGTGGGCTGTGCGTTCCGGGTGCGGGGCTGCGCCGGAGCCGAGGGGAGCCCCTCCCCGAAACCCCCTCGGTCCTGGCGCATCCACACATGCGACGGCCGAGGGTGGGAATCATGGCAACCGACTACACCGGAGCGGGTTTCGGGGCCGAGCTCCCGCCACCGTCAACGCTGTTGCGCGCCTTCCGCGAACCGGTCGACTCCGACCGTCACGATCGCGATGTCCTCGAATCAGCACACGAACTCGTGCGCTGCCACGAACACCGGCATCGCGCCCTCGACACGGCGCATGCCGCCGACGCCACCCCCGACGATGTCGCCGACAGCACCCACTACGTCGACCGGATCGACGAGCGCCGGGCCGAACTGGTGGCCCGCATCGACGACTGGGTGGCGGTGAACATTCCGCACCGCGCCGGAGCCTCGCTGCATACCGAGACCCTGGGCGCGGTCATCGACCGGATGGCCGCGAAATGGGTTGCCGCACAACGGGCTCTGGGCAATACCGAGCCCGAGCCGGGTACTGCCGAGGCCGGGCCGATGCGGCCTTCGAAAGCAGCCGACGGGCGAGCCCGGCGACGCGCGGTGGCGCATCGCATCAGCGAGGACCGGCCCCGCCGCGGGGTGGACACGGAGGCCCACCTGCAGTGGTACCGCCTCGCCGAGCTCGCCGACGGCTATCGGGATCTGATCGCGGACGTCGCCCAGCACCGCCGGCGACTGCCCAGCTGGTGAGGAACCCCGGCTAGCGGGGATCGACCACCTCGGCGTCGATGACGTCGTCGCCCGTGACCCGCTCGCTGCGGACCGGCTTCGTTGCCGAATCATCCTGCGCGGGTGCGGGTTCCGGGGTGTCGCCGTCCTCGTCGAGATCGTCGGCCAGGTTCTCGGCGGTGGCCCGCTGGGCAGCCGCGTCCTGGGCGGCAGCGGCGGCGGCCTCTCGCATCTCGATGGCGTCGGTGATCCAGTCACCGATCTCGCGCGTCACCTCGGCGACGGTGCCGGTGATGATCGAGGCGATATTGCCGACGTGCCGGGCTCCCGACGACGTCAATTCCTGGATCAGATCCTTGTTGCTCTCGAACTTGGAAATCATCTATACGCCCACTTCGCTCGCCTGCCCCCGGCGCATCACGATAACACCGGCCTGTGCTGAATTCTTGACCAGGAACGGCGGCAGCGCCAGCTTGAACAGCTTCGCCCACACCGAACCGATCTGCCGGGAGAAGCGGCCGGTGTTGTAGGGCAGGCCGTGCTTTTCGCACAGCGCCTTCACCTCGGGGGCGATTTCCGGGTACCGGTTGGCCGGCAGGTCCGGGAACAGGTGGTGCTCGATCTGGTGCGACAGGTTGCCGGACATGATGTGGAAGAGCTTGCTGCCCTTGATGTTGGCCGAGCCCAGCATCTGGCGTACGTACCACTCACCCTGGGTCTCCTCGGCGCACTCCTCCTTGGTGAACGTCTGTACGCCCGTCGGGAAGTGGCCGCAGAAGATGATCGAGAACGTCCACAGGTTGCGCACGATATTGGCGGTGAAGTTGGCGGCGAGGGTGGACAGGAACAGCGGCCCGGTCAGCGCCGGGAACACCACGTAGTCCTTGAGCACCTGACGACCGGCCTTGCGCCACTGGCCCTGGAGCAGGGTCTTGACCTCGCTCCAGGGCTTCTTACCCCGCACGATGTTCTCGACCTCGAGGTCGTGGCCCATCACGCCCCACTCGAAGGCCACCATCAGGATGAAGGCGTAGAGCGGGTTGCCCAGCCGCAGCACGTTCCAGCTCTGCGCCTCGTCCACGCGCAGGATGCCGTAACCGACGTCGCGGTCCATGTCGAGGATGTTGGTGTAGGTGTGGTGCATGTAGTTGTGCGAGTGCCGCCACTGGTCACTCGGGCAGACCGTATCCCATTCGAAGACACGGGAATTCAGGGTCGGCTCACGCATCCAGTCCCACTGGCCGTGCATGACGTTGTGGCCGATCTCCATATTGTCGAGAATCTTCGACACGCTCAGCGCGGCCACGCCGGCCAGCCAGAACGGCGGCAGGAAGCCCAGGTAGAGCAGGCCGCGGCCGGCGATCTCGAAGCCGCGCTGGGCCTTGATGACGTTGTAGATGTACTCGCGGTCCCGGTCGCCCAGGTCGGCGGTGATGCGGGCGCGCAGCGCGTCCAGCTCACGGCCGATCTCCTCGACCTGGTCGACGCTGAGCACCAGCGGGCCCTCGGTGGTTTCGGTGAGGATCGCCATGATGATCCCTCCTGTTCAGATGGCGGATATGAGTCAGAGAGCGAGGTCGACGTCCCCGACGGGGGCGTTGATGCAGATCTGGATGGGCTGATCCGGGTCGCTGTCGAGCTCCCCGGTGCGCAGGTTGCGGGTGCAGCCGCTGCGCTTGACGGCCGTACAGGAGAAGCAGATGCCCATGCGGCAGCCGTACTCGGGGCTGAGGCCCGCGGATTCGGCCTGCTCGAGCAGGCTTTCGCCGGTGTTCTCGGCGACCACGCCGGAGTCGGAGAAGGTCACCTTGCCCTCGGCGTCGGCCGGGTTCACCACCGTGGTGGCGAGGGTGAACTCCTCACTGTGCAGCCGGTCGCCGAGCTGTTCGGCCTCGTAGACGTTGCGCACCGCGGCCATCAGGCCGGGCGGGCCGCACAGGTAGGTCTGCGCGGACGCGAACCAGGGCGCGAGGGACTCCAGCTCGTCGTAGCCGAAGCCGGCGTCGCGCTGGGTCTCCGGGTAGCGGAATTCGATGCGGACATTGCCGTGCTGCATGGCGATCGCCTCGAGCTCCTGGCGATGCGGCACCCATTCCGGAGAACGGTTGTAATGCAGGAACAGGATGCGGCCGCGGTAGCCCTCGTTGGCGAGGGTGCGCAGCATGGACAGCACCGGCGTGATGCCGCTGCCGCCGCTGATCAGCACGATCTGCTCGGGCCGCGACTCGGGCAGGTGGAACACGCCCGCGGCGGGCTCGAGGTCGACGACCATGCCGGGAATCGCGTTGTCGTGCAGGTGATTCGAGACCAGCCCCTGCGGGTGGGCCTTGACGGTGAGTTCGATGTGCCGGTCGCGGCGCCCCTCGGCGTTGACCGGCGAATAGCAGCGGGTGTGGCGCACGCCGTCGATCACGACGCCGATCTGCACGTACTGCCCCGCCACGTGCCCGGACCACTGCCGGGCGGGCTTGAGGGTGAGAGTGACCGAGCCGACCGCGCTGCGCCGCACGTGGGTGATCTCCGCGCGCATCGAGCGCCGGGTCAGCGTAGGGCGCACCAGCTCGAGGTAGCGATCGAGCGGATGCGGGGTGGTCATTGTCTTCTGCACCAGGTCGAGTAGTCCGACCATGTGAGCCTCCTGTCACGTCGCCGGGCTGAGCGACGCCTCTTCGCAGTCGATGCGCCCCCGGCGTGACCTCGTTGTCACGCCGGCCGGACACTGGGCCGCGCTGGACCCTGATATCCTTTCGGTGCACATCTGTACACTGAAATAGTGTGCCGGGCGAAGCCACTCCAGTTCAACCGGCAGTTCGTGTGACCCACACGACATCTTGCGAATGGAACGAATGTGAACGCATGTATGGTGATCGAGATGAGCGAGCAGGCAGCCACCCGAGTCGAGCGCAAGGAGCGCACCCGCGCGGCGCTACTCGACGGCACCCTCGCCCTGGCCGCGGACCGCGGCTTCGCGGCCCTGTCCCTGCGTGAGATCGCACGCTCGGCCGGCATCGTGCCCACCGCATTCTACCGGCACTTCGCCTCACTCGACGAACTCGGCACCACCCTGGTCGAGGAGGGCGTACGTCGATTGCGCTTGGCGCTGCGGGAAATGCGGCGCACTCCGAACGCGACGCTGGCGCAGACCGTGCGCTTCGTCTTCGACCAGGTCGACGGCAAACGCGACCTGTGGGGCTTCCTGATTCGCGAACGCCACGGCGGCTCGGCCGCGCTGCGCGGTGCCATCGCGGTCGAAATGCAGCTCATCGAACGGGAATTGGTGGTCGACCTGTCCCGGGTGCAGGCGCTGGACGACTGGTCGCCCGACGATCTGGAGCTGGCCGCGGACCTCATCGTGTCCACGGTCGCCGACCGGATCGCCGACTACCTGGTGGCCGAATCCCGGGATAGCGCGCGGACCGTGGAGCGCGCGGTCCTGCAGGTGCGGCTCATCGCACTCGGCATGGGTGTGTGGCGACCCTGAATTGATCGCCGCCGGCCCCTGGATCAGCGGCCGCGCAGATCGTCTCCGCGCACGGGCAGCAGCAGCATCAGACCGATGATCAGGACCAGCAGCAGGCCAACGATTCCCGCCCGCTCGGCGTCGAACGCCCAGATGAAGAAGCCGAAAAGGGTTGGGGCCAGGAAGGATACGGCGCGACCCGTGGTGGCGTAGAGCCCGAACATCTGCCCTTCGCGACCCGGCGGAGACACCCGAACCAGGAACGAGCGCGCGGAAGCCTGTGCGGGGCCGACGAATACGGTCAGTGCCAATCCGAAGATCCAGAACACGATCGGCCCGGACAGCACCAGCAGGAACGCTCCACACACGATCATGCCGGCCAGCGAGGTGACGATCACCGCCTTCGGTCCGGTGCGGTCGTCGAATCGGCCGCCGACCAACGCGCCCAGGGCCGCAACCACATTCGCGGCGATGCCGAACAGTAGTACGTCCGAATCCGCGATGCCGTACACCCGCACCGCCAGGATCGCACCGAAGGTGAACACCCCGGCCAGGCCGTCCCGGAACACCGCGCTGGCCAGCAGGAACGCCACCGTGCGCCGATCGACGCGCCACAGTACCCGGATGTCCCGGAAAAGCAACCGGTACGAACTCAGGAACGACCGGACCGGCACGTCCGCACCGGGATCGGCGGCGGTGCGCGGCACCTCGGGGACGAACAGGAACAGCGGCACCGCGAATCCGGCGAACCACACCGCCGCCAGCACCGCGACCAGGCGGATGTTCAAGCCGTCCTCGATCGGCACGCCGAGCAGACCGCGATAGTCGCCCTTGCCCGCGATGAAGCCGCCATAGCTGATCAGCAGCAGGATGATCCCGCCGAAATAGCCCATGGCCCAGCCGAACCCCGACACCCGCCCCACATTCGCGGGCGTGGACACCTGTCGCAGCATGGCGAAATACGGCACATGCGAAAGCTCGAACGCGGCCGAACCGATGCCCAGCAGCGCCAATCCGAGCCACAGGTAGTGAAAGTCGGCACGCACGAAGAACATGGCCGCCATCAACAGCACCGTCAGCGAGGTCAGCAGGCCCAGTGCCAGTTTGCGTCTCGCGGTCGCATCGAACCACTGTCCGGCCACGGGCGCGGTCACCGCCACCACGAGACCTGCCGCACCCAGCGCCCATCCGAGCCAGGCGCTGGGCGAGATCCCGCCCGGCAGCTCCTTGCCCACCTTGTCGGTCAGATACACCGAGAACACGAAGGTCAGGATCACCGCGTTGAACGCCGCGCCCGCCCAGTCCCAGAATCCCCACGCCAGCGCCGTCCCCCGCCCGGTCGCCCGACCCACGGTGACTTCTCCCGAGCCCTCGGTCATGCGACGCAGAGTAGGCGACCCACTCCCCTCGCGTGCGACATCCGCGCACGCCGCGCGTCAGCGCGGTCGAGAACCGCTCACGCCCAGGCGCGGTCGTCGACGGCGAGCGCGCGGCCGTGGGCCTGCTCGACGTGTTCCGACCACGGGCGACGCCGCTCGCCGGTCGTCATGGACAGCAGTGCGCGGAGTTTGTCCCAGGCCCCGGCGTCGGACGGCGTCCAGACCTGCATCCACGCGCCCGCGATGGAGGGCAGCGACATGCTGGTCATGTACATCTCGAGTTCGCCGACGGCGAGGTTGCGGACGACGCGGGTGCGGCCCAGCGGCAGCGCTACGTCATTGCGGGCCCACAGTTCCGCGAAATGCGGGCTCGCCGACACCATATCGTCGATGAACTCCACCCATTCGGGGTCGCCCAGATTGCGGGCGTATGCGGCGCGCAGGTAGCCGACCATGCGAGCCAGGTGGTCCGGTTCCGAGTGGGGCGGGTAGGGCGTGCAGCACTCGTCGGCCAGGAACACCTTGCGCAACACGTTCCGAGAACCGCTCATGAACATCGGATACATGGCGGCATAGGCCGTATTGCAGGCCAGCACATCGTATTTGGCGGTGAACAGGGCGGCGGGCAGCGGATGCATGTGGTCGAGGATGATCTGCACCTCCTCGGGCACCGGCTCCTCGACGACCGGCGACGGCGCCGTCGGGACGTCCGCGAGCCGGTACAGGTGTGCGTGCTCGGCCCCGTCCAAACAGAGCGCCCGCGCGATCGCATCCAGCACCTGGACACTGCAATTGATGTCGCGGCCCTGCTCGAGCCAGGTGTACCAGGTGATCCCCACCCCCGCCAGCTGCGCCACCTCCTCGCGCCGCAGTCCCGGGGTGCGCCGGCGCGCGCCCGTGGGCAGGCCGACATCCTCCGGGCGGATGCGGGCCCGCCGCGATTTCAGGAAGGTCGACATCTCCTCGCGCCGGGCCTTGCGCACCGACCGCGAATTGCCATTGGGCGCGGCCGCATCGGTGACCGTCTCGACACTGCCGTACCCCGCTGCTGACACCATCACTCCATGGTGACGGTATTCGCTAGGGGTATCCAGGTGGTGCCGGTACCCGTATAAGCAGACTCCTGTCGCCCGGTCCGGCGGCCCCGCACGCTGATTCGCATGACACAGAGCCTCACCCCATCTCCACCCTCCACCGTGGCGGCTCCCGCTCCCGTCACCGTTCGGCGGCCGCTCGCGGTGCTGGTCGTCATCCTGCTCGGCCAGTTCATGGCCGTGCTGGACGCGTCCATCGTGAACGTCGCCATTCCGTCGATCCGAACGTCTTTGCACGCCACGGGTTCCGGGCTGCAACTCATCGCCTCCGGGTACGTCATCGCGTACGCGGTGCTGCTGGTCACCGGCGCGCGGCTGGGCGACCGGTTCGGGCAGCGCACCATGTTCCTGACGGGGCTGGCGCTGTTCACCCTCGCCTCGCTGACCTGCGGGCTGGCCTGGAATTCGGGCTCGCTCATCATCTTCCGGTTCCTGCAGGGCGTCGGATCGGCGGCCATGGTGCCGCAGGTGATGACCATCCTGCAACGCTCTTTCACCGGGCCCGCGCGGGCGAGGGCGCTGTCGGCCTACGCGACCGTCATCTCCGGCGGCATGGTCGTCGGCCAGATCCTCGGCGGCATCATCGTGAGCGGTGACATCGCCGGAACCGGCTGGCGCGGCGTGTTTCTGGTGAACGTGCCCATCGGCCTGGCGTTGCTCGCCGTCGCCCCGCGCATCCTGCCGGCCGTCACCACCGGCGTGGACCGCAAACTCGACCTGGGCGGTCTCGCCGTCCTGACCGCCTCCGTGCTGGCGCTCGTAGTGCCCTTGGTACTCGGCCACGAACAGGATTGGCCGCTCTGGACCCGAATCACCTTGGGCGCGTCCGTATTCGGGTTCCTCGCCTTCGCGGTGGTGGAGCGCTGGGTGCACCGCCGCGGCGGGGAACCGCTCTTCGCCGACCGCGTGCTGCGGGCTCCGGGCCTGGTGCTCACCGCGGCCGCCCTGTTCCTGGTCATGTGCACCTTCGGCGGCTGGGTGTTCGTTCTCACCATCCATCTGCAGTCCACGCTCGGTGACAGCGCGCTGCACGCCGGTCTGCTGTTCCTCCCCAATGGCGTGACCTTCGGCCTGGTGAGCCTGAACTGGACCCGCATCCCCGCCCGCTTCCACCGCGCGATGATCCCGGCCGGGCTGTGGATCGCCGCCTTGACCACCATCGCCATGGGCCTGCTGATGCGCGGCGGCCACGATATCGGCCCGCTCGAACTGACCGTCTTCGGCCTGATGGGTATCGGCTACGGCCTCGCCTTCAGCCCCCTCATGGCCCGCGCCACCGCCAAGATCCCTCTCGCCCTCGCCGCCGACGCCAGCGGCATCCTCGTCACCTGCGTGCAGCTGGGCGTCGTGATCGGCGTATCCGGTTTCGGCACGATGTTCCTCACCCTCACCGGTTCAACCGCCCTCTCGGCCGCGCACGCGGTGGGCGCCACCGCCGTCGCCGAAGGCCTCACCCTCGTGGCCGCCGGGGCGCTCGCCGCCCGGGCCGCCCGCTGACCTGCCCGAAAACACGAAAACCCGCGCTGTTCAGCGCGGGTTTCGCAATGTCAGCTCCTAGATGGCGCGGACGTTCTGCGCCTGCGGGCCCTTCTGGCCCTGGCCGATCTCGAACTCGACTCGCTGACCCTCGTCGAGGGACTTGAAGCCGGTTCCGGCAATCTCGGAGTAATGGACGAAAACGTCGGGACCGCCGCCGTCCTGCGCAATGAACCCGAAGCCCTTTTCGCCGTTAAACCACTTCACACTGCCTTGCGACATACTTTTTTGTTTCTCCCTGTTGTGAGCCGAGCGATCACATCAACAACCCGTGCTCCTCACATAGCATGGCACACTTTCGCGCATCCGTCGGAAGCGACCCGAAGGCCAGTGACCCGGATTACCATTGCGCCGGATCTGAAATGTTGTGGTTCCAAATCGCCTGGCCAGTCACCCGCGAGCAATCGCGCCCCGCGGGATCCGGCGTCAGCCGATCGACAGCGCGGTCAGGATCGGGTCGTAGGCCCAGTTCAGCATGCGCTCGGCGTCGTTCTTCGCGGCGATACCGCTGCCGGGCGAGCTGTGCAGGACCACACCGATCAGGGGGATTCCCGCCCGTACGGTTTCGAAGAGCAGGCAGGCTCCCGCGGCGTCGGTCGATCCGGTCTTGATGCCGATCGTGCCGGGATAGCTGCGCATCAGCAGGTTCGTGCTCTGCCAGACATGATCGCGATTGCCCGGGCCGGCGGGCTGGTGATAACTCTGCGAACCGGCGACCTCACGGAACACCGGCAGGCTCATCGCGCGCAGTCCCAGGGAGATCAGGTCGGCCGGCGTGGAGTAGGTGGCACCGTCGGTGGGGACGGGCAGGCCGCTGGGATCGGCGAAAAACGTTCCCGCCAAGCCCATTTCACGCGCGGTGTCGTTCATCCGGGCGAGGAAGCCGTCCTGACCGGGTCCGTAGGACTCGGCCAGGGTGTAGGCGGCGTCGCAGCCCGACGGCAGCAGCAGCGCGTACAAGAGCTGCCGCGTGGTGAGCACCTCACCGGCGGCCAGGCCCGCGGTGCTGCCGTCGTTCCGGACGCAGTAGGCGATGCTCTCCGGCGGCACGGTGATGGCCCGTTCCAGGTCGCCGGCGTTGAGGACGACCAGCGCCGTCATCACCTTCGCGATGCTGGCGATCGGGAACGAGGTGTCCGGCTCGCGCGACCACAGCATGGTGCCGGTGATCCCGTCCGCCAGCGCCGCCCCGGGCGCCTGCACCCCGTCCGGCTCGGAATTCAGCCACGGCAACTGAACAAGCGGGGCGCTCACGGCCGGGGCAGCCGTGGCAGCCTGACCGACAGCTACGACCACCGCTGCCGCAACGACAGCCTGCAACAATCGTGCAAATGTCCGCATATGCGGCATTCTGCCGTTCATATCCGCGGATAAGCGGGATTTCGCCCATCGAGTTGCCGCACCTGTCGAGAATCGGCGTATAATCAGCTAACTTTTGGCGCTACCCGCCCGTCGCCGCTCACTCATCGGCCGAAACGCCGGTTGCCGGGCAGACCCCGACGCACCCCTCGCCGACCTGGTCGACACCGCGATGCGCGGCCTGCGGCCCGCCCTGAAATCCCTTCTCGCCGGTCCCGCGACGCCGCCCTGGGATCCCCGCGCGAAGCGCGTGTGACGGGCAGCACAGCGAATAGGTGTCACGGTCGGGCCGGCCGGCGGTGTCTCCGAGGGTGTCCGGATCTCAGGGGAAGCGAAGGAGTTCGAGATGAAGGCGCTGATCGTGTGCGTTTCGGTGTCGCACGGCAATACGCGGCGGGTGGCGGAGGCCATGGGCGACGTGTTGGAGGCGACCGTGATGGAGCCCGAGCAGGTCGCGGTGGGGGCGCTCGGGGAGTACGACCTGGTGGGGTTCGGGTCGGGGATTTTCAATCAGCGGTTTCATCCACGACTGCGCGAGTTCGTGCGGGGGCTGCCGAGCGCGCAGCGCGGAAAGGCATTCGTGTTCGCCAGCAGTGGGTTTCCGCCGCAGCTGTGGCCGATGGCGCGGCTGGTCCGGCGGGCGGGATTCGAGGTGGTCGGCACCTTCTCGGTGCGGGCGTTCGACACCTGGGCTCCGCTGCGCCTGATCGGCGGTGTCAACAAGGGGCGGCCCGACGCCGAAGATCTGGAGGCGGCCCGGCGGTTCGCCGCCGAGCTGCGCAATGGTCTTCAGCTGACCGCGAAGGAATAGGTGGGGGCGGTGCTCGCGGCCTTGGTGGCGTCGTAACTCACGACATAGGAGCCGGTGGCGGGCGCGGGGACCACGAAGACGGCAAAAAGGTCCGCCTTGTCGATGGTTTGGTTGCGGTTGAGCAGTTCGTCGATGGGGCCGCGGATGTCGGCGACCACATTCCGGCCGTCGGGGGTCTTGATGCTGAAGTACTCGTAGAAGACGTTCAGTCCGCCCGCGGCGATGCCGGAGCCGCCGACCAGCCTGATGTGCAGGGCGAGATCCATCTTGTTGCGCTCACCCTTGGTGTAGCTGGGTGTCAGTGTGCCGCCGGTGATTTCGACGGTGGTCTGGTCCTGCACCAGCTTGCCGGAGACGTTCAGGGGCTTGGGGGCGACGCTGTCGGCCTTCCCGTCGGCCTTCAGCGGGATCAGGGTCTGGTTGTCCGCGGAGGTGCCGTAGACGATGGTGATGGTGTCGAGCAGGTGCTCGGCATTGTCCAGCCTTGTCACCGACGTGGTGACATCGCCTGCGGCCGAACCCTTTCCGGGCACGTCAGGATTGTCGAATCCGGCCCCGCCGTCGAGCGCGCCGCCGATCTGGACGCCGGGAACGACGCTGAGGGTCTGGTCCTGCGTGGTGGTGTTCTTGTAGGTGATGTCCACGCGCACCTTGGCCCCGCCGAATTCGTCAGGGGTCAC
Organism: Nocardia niigatensis NBRC 100131; assembly: GCF_000308655.1. Taxonomy (GTDB): domain Bacteria; phylum Actinomycetota; class Actinomycetes; order Mycobacteriales; family Mycobacteriaceae; genus Nocardia; species Nocardia niigatensis. The sequence goes on from NZ_BAGC01000043.1 coordinate 413,789, forward strand.
GGTCGCCTTGTCGACGGTGATCTCGAAACCCTCGTACCAGGCGGTCTTGCCGATGGCGCGCACGGTCACCTGCGAATTCGCGCCACCGGGCTTGCCGGTGTCACCCGGCTGCCCGGCGCCCAGGGCCACGGAGCTCACCGAGGTGGGCGTGGCGCCGGGGGTGTCCTTGTCGTTGCAGGCCGTCATCAGCACCGCGGAGGTGGCGATGAGCACCGCGGCACCCACCGTCGTGAATGTCGAACGCATGGCTTCTCCCCTGAAGTTCTCCCCGCCCGACGCCCCGGGCAAGTGATTCGCTCTGAAATCAGGTTCGCGACCAGCCGCGTTAACCGACACACCGGCAGGTCGGCACCACACCGAAAGTCTATGCACTGAATTGCATAGTACGTCTCGTAGCAGTTACCCTGGCGGCATGGCCCTCGAACACGCGCTGCTGGTATCGCTGACCGAACGCGCCAGCTCGGGATACGACCTGGCGCGCCGCTTCGACAAATCCATCGGTTTCTTCTGGAACGCTACCCATCAGCAGATCTATCGCGTGCTCAAACGCATGGACGAGCAGGGCTGGGTGATCGCCGAGACCGTGCCCCAGGAGGGCCGCCCGGACAAGAAGGTCTACACCGTCTCCGACGCCGGCCGCGACGAACTGATCCGCTGGATCGCCGAACCCGCCGACCTGGAACCCATGCGCAACGAACTCGGCGTGAAGCTGCGGGCCGCCTCCCTCGGCAATATCGACGCGCTCACCGGCGAGGTGCAGCGCCACCGCGACCAACACGCGCACCGGCTCGACCTGTACCGCACCTTCGAGAAGAAGGACTACCCCGCGCCGGATCAGCTCACCGGCCCCAAGCTGCACCAGTACCTCGTTCTGCGCGGCGGCATCCGCGTCGAGGAGGGAATCGTCGACTGGTGCGAGGAAGTACTAGACGCCCTGAAACGCGACTCAGCCCGGTCGCAGGCGTCCGAACCGAAAGGCTCTCCGCGATGAGCGCGTACCCGCACCTGTTCGAACCCCTGGACCTGGGATTCACCACGCTGCGCAACCGCGTGGTCATGGGTTCCATGCACACCGGCCTCGAGGACCGGGCCTGGCACACCAACCGGCTGGCCGCCTACTTCGCCGAGCGCGCGAAAGGCGGTGTGGGACTGATCATCACGGGCGGCTACGCCCCCAACCGCACCGGCTGGCTGCTGCCCTTCGGCGCCAAGCTGACCAACAAGACCGAGGCCTACCGGCACCGCGCCATCACCAAGGCCGTGCACGCCGAGGGCGGGAAGATCGCGCTGCAGATCCTGCACGCGGGCCGCTACTCCTACATGCCGACCAGCGTCTCGGCGTCGGCCATCAAGGCCCCGATCAACCCGTTCAAGCCGCGCGCGCTGTCGGCCAAGGGCGTCGAGGAGACCATCGACGACTACGCGCGCTGCGCCGCCCTGGCCAAGTTCGCCGGGTACGACGGCGTCGAGATCATGGGCGGTGAAGGCTATTTCATCAACCAGTTCCTGGCCGAGCGCACCAACAAGCGCAAGGACAAGTGGGGTGGCTCGCCGGAGAACCGCCGCCGCATCGCCGGTGAGATCGTGCGCCGGGTGCGCAAGGCGGTCGGACCGGACTTCATCATCGTCTTCCGGCTCTCCATGGCCGATTTCGTCGAGAAGGGCCAGACCTGGGACGAGATCGCCGCCGTCGCCAAGGATGTGGAGGCCGCGGGCACCACCATCATCAATACCGACATCGGCTGGCACGAGGCCCGGGTGCCCACCATCGTCACCTCGGTGCCGCGCGCCGCGTTCGTGGAGTGGACCGCGAAGGTCAAGGACATCGTGGACATTCCGGTGTGCGCGTCCAATCGCATCAATATGCCCGAGACCGCCGAGGAGATCCTCACCCGCGGCGACTCCGACCTGGTGTCGCTGGCCCGCCCGCTGCTCGCCGACCCGGACTGGGCACGCAAGGCCCAGGACGCGCGAGTGGACGAGATCAACACCTGCATCGCCTGCAACCAGGCCTGCCTGGACCACGCCTTCCAGGCCAAAACCGTGTCCTGCCTGCTGAATCCGCGCGCGGGCCACGAGACCGAGCTGAAGCTGCTGCCCACCCGCCGGACCCGGAAGTTCGCCGTCGTGGGCGCGGGCCCGGCCGGGCTCTCCGCCGCGGTCAGCCTGGCGCAGCGCGGGCATCACGTGGACCTGTTCGAGTCCGACGACAAGATCGGCGGGCAGTTCGACATCGCCCGCCGCATCCCGGGCAAGGAAGAGTTCAGCGAGACCCTGCGCTACTACACCCGGCAGCTCGAAATCACTGGCGTGCGTGTGCATCTCGAGACCCGGGCCACCGCCGAACAGCTCATCGCGGGCGGCTACGACGAGGTCGTCCTGGCCACCGGCGTGAAGCCGCGCATCCCCGACATCCCCGGCATCGACCACCCGAAGGTGCTCACCTACGCCGAGCTGGTGCGCGACGGCAAGCCGGTGGGCAAGAAGGTGGCGGTCATCGGCGCGGGCGGCATCGGCTTCGATGTCAGCGAATTCCTCACCGTCGAAGGGCATCCCAGCCTCAAGCTCGACGAGTGGAAGGAAGAGTGGGGCGTCTCCGAGGATCCGACTGTGCCCGGCTTCGTCACCACTCCCAAGCCCTCCCCGGCTGCCCGCGAAGTCGTTCTCCTGCAGCGCAAGTCGTCCTCCTTCGGCAAGGACCTGGGCAAGACCACGGGCTGGGTGCACCGGGCCGCGGTCAAGGCCAAGGGCGTCGAGCAGATCGGCGGCGTCAACTACGAGCGCATCGACGACCGCGGGCTGCACATCAGCTTCGGCGAGAAGCGCCAGCGCCCGCGGATCATCGAATGCGACAACGTGATCCTGTGCGCCGGCCAGGAATCCGTGCGCGACCTGCACCAGCCGCTGCAGACCGCGGGCGTGAAGGTGCACCTCATCGGCGGCGCCGACCTGGCCTCCGAACTCGACGCCAAGCGCGCCATCAACCAGGGCACCCGGCTGGCGGCGGCCCTGTAATGCCGAACCTCACCCGCCTGAGACTGCCCGGAGACGAGCAGTCCTGGGCGGCACTGGGTTTCACCGTCAACGGCGGCCGCATCCGGATCGGCCGCATCGCCTGCACCCTGGGCGCGCCCGCCTGGGGCTTCGACGAAATCCATGCCGCCCCGGAATCGCTCGGCATCCCGTACCTGGAATCGACTGCGCCGGAATCGGATTCCACGGTCAAGCACCCGAACGGCGTGACCATCGTCGATCACGTCGTGTACTGGGTGCCCGACCTGGATGACGCTGTCACCGAGCTGACCGCCGTCCTGGGCATCCCGCCGCGGCGGCGCTTCTTCCCGCGCGGGCCGGAAGGCCCCGAAATGGCCTTCTACCGGGTCGGCGAACCCTTCATCGAAGCCGTGTCCTCCGGCCGCGCGGCCTCCCTGACCGGCGTCGCCTTCCTGTGCCCCGACCTGGACGCCACCGTCGCCGCGGTCCGCGCCGCGGGCGGACCGATCGGTGACCCCAAACCCGCCGTCCAGGGCGGTCGGATCGCCAGCGTCTGGCACGGCCACCTGGACTGGGGCATCGCCTTCATGGAGCCCAAACCCCGGAATTGACCCGGCCGCGGGGCGACGCTTCCGGCCGGACACGAAATGACCTATACACCAACCGATTCAGATGGTCGGGGATGTCGTACCGCCCTGTCATGATCGCGGAGCACTTGCTTCAACGATCCTGGGGGAGAAATTCTCTATGACCCTGTCTCGTAAGGCCGCCGTCGGCGTCGCCGCGGCCGCCGCGCTGTTCTCCGGCACCGTGGGGACCGCCCATGCCGGCGTCGACCTGTACGGCTCCTACGCGGTGACCGTGATCGGCGACCACTGGCGCATCGCCTACGCCTACAACGCGCCCGACCAGGCCACCGCCGACCAGCACGCCCTCGACCAGTGCGGCCAGGCCAACTGCGCCATCGCCGTGCGCTGGGTGAACGGCTGCGCGGCCCTCGTCGACCGCGACGGCAACCTGTACACGGGCGTCGGCAACTCCCTCGCCGAGGCCTCCCGCAACGCCCTGGCCGCCAGCGGCCCGGATCCGAACCCCCTGATGGTCAGCCTCGGCAGCGCCGACCCGAGCCAGGCCGCCGTGCTCGACTCCCGCTGCACCGGCTAGACCGGCTCGCTACGGTTCCGACCATGGGATGCGCCCTGTCGCGCATCCCATCCGCGCGGACATCGGTAGGCTCGGGTCCCGTGAGCCTGCCTGTACCCACCGCCGACAATCGTGCCGTCGTCACCGGAGCCTCCTCCGGGATCGGCACCGCCCTCGCCGAAGAGCTTGCCTCGCGGGGCTACTCGCTGATCCTCGTCGCCCGCCGCGGTGACCTGCTGGCCGAACTGGCCCAGCGGCTGACCGCGCGGTACGGCATCACCGCCGAGGTGCGCGCGGTGGACCTGTCCGACCGCGACCAGCGCGCGCCGCTGGCCAAGGAGCTGGCCGCCCGGGACATCGCGATCCTGTGCAACAACGCCGGCGTCTCCACCTTCGGCCCGCTGGCCAAGCTGGACCTGGACTACGAGCGCGACATCATGGAACTGAATGCCGTCGCCGTGCACGACCTCACGCTGGCCGTGCTGCCGGGCATGCTGGAGCGCCGCGCGGGCGGCATCCTCGTCACCGGGTCCGCGGCCGGCAACATGCCGATTCCGAACAACACCACCTACTCCGCGAGCAAGGCGTTCGTGAACACCTTCTCCGAGTCGCTGCGCGGCGAGCTCAAGGGCACCGGCGTCAATGTCACCCTGCTGGCGCCCGGCCCGGTCCGCACCGACAACCCGGACCAGGAGGAGATGGGCAACAAGATCCCGGAGTTCATCTGGGTCACCGCCGCCCACACCGCCAAGATCACCATCGACGCGCTCGCCCGCAACAAGATGCGTGTGGTCCCGGGCCTGATCAGCAAGGGTATGAGCCTGGCCGGGCAGTTCGGCCCGCGCTCGATCACCTCGGTGGTGGCCGGCGCCGCCTACAAGAAGCTGGGCAGCTGATCAGCAAACCGTCAAGATCGGCGAGAGCCTCGTAAAGGGGACGTTGCCGGACGTTCCGGATTGCTGGATCGGGCGTAGTCCTGGTGACGGCCCCGCAAGAAGAGAAAGCGGGGAGCTCTCACCAGGAGACGTCTTGACGCTGCTCGAGATCTTCCCGTCGCTGCGTGACGGGGGCATGGTCCCCCGCCTCGACCCGGCGGTCTGGCCGTGCGAAACGCACTACGACGCCGACGGGCGCATCACCGTCGGCGGCGTGGCGCTGGCCGACATCGCCGATCAATTCGGCACGCCGACCTATGTGCTCGACGAGGGTGAGGTGCGCGGCCGCTGCCAGGCCTACCGCACCCACTTCCCCGAAGCCGAGATCATCTACGCGGGCAAGGCGCTGCTGACCCGCGCGGTGGCCGAATGGATCACCGACGAGGGGTTGTCGCTCGACGTGTGCTCGGCCGGGGAACTGGCGACGGCACTGTCCAGCTGGGCCGATCCGGGGCGGATCGTGCTGCACGGCAACGGGAAACCCTTCGCCGAACTGGAGACGGCCGTGAACTGCCGCGTCGGGCGCATCGTGGTCGACTCGCTCACCGAGATCACCCTGCTCTCCGCGCTGGCCGAACGGCCGCAGCGGGTCATGCTGCGGGTGACCCCCGATATCGACATCGCCGGGCACCCGGCGGTCCGCACCGGCGTCAACGATCAGAAGTTCGGCTTCCCGGTCGGCGGGCAGACCGTGCTGGAGGCGGTGGATCGCATTGTGCGGCAACCGAATCTGATCCTGACCGGACTGCACTGCCATATCGGCTCGCAGATCTGCGACACCTTCCCCTACGGCGAGGCGGTGCGGCGGATGGTCGGCGAGATGGCCCGCGTCCGCGACGAATTCGGGATCACCCTCACCGATCTGGACCTCGGAGGCGGGCACGCCGTCGCCTACCGCAGCGGCGACGCGGAGATGAACCTGGCCGAACTGGCCGACATCATCGAGGACTCGCTGGACGCGGCCTGCGCCCGGCACGGCTATCCGCGGCCGCGTATCGCCCTCGAACCGGGGCGCGGCATCGTGGCGCGGGCGGGCGTCACGCTCTACCGCGTGTTGTCGGTCAAACACGTCGAGCGCGGACACACCTATGTGACCGTGGACGGCGGCATGAGCGACAACCCGCGGGTTGCCCTCTACGGCGCGCGCTACGACGCCCTGGTCGCCAACCGGCACCCCACCGGCCCGCACATGACCGCCACCATCGCCGGCCGCTACTGCGAGGCGGGCGACATCCTGGCCCGCGACGTCCGGCTGCCCGCCGACCTGCGGCCCGGCGAGGTGCTGGCCATGCCCTGCACCGGCGCTTACCACCACAGCCTGGCCTCGTCCTACAACGGCGTCGGCCGCCCGCCGATCGTCGCGGTCCGCGACGGCGGGTGCCGGGAATTGATCCGCCGCGAAACCATCGACGATCTGCTCAGCCGCGACGTCGGACGGTGAGCGCCCTACCGTTTCCGGGTGCCGAAGATGCTGCGGCTGATCTCGCGCCCGGCGACGGTCGCCGCCGACCGCAGGAAGTTCTTGAACGCCGGATTGTTGACGATCTTCTCCGCCATCGAATCCTCCTGCGGCGCGGGCTTCGCCGAGCGTGAGGGCTTCGCCGCCGCCTCGTCGGCCTGCCGCTGCGCGGTCGCCTGAATCTTCGCGGTCAGGATCTCGTAGGCCGATTCCGCGTCGATGGTAGCCCCGTACTTGCCGTACAGCGTGGACTGCTGTGCACGGGAACGGATTTCGTCGTCGCCGATGGTGTCCATGAGCGAGCGCGGCGGCTGCATGCGGGCCCAGGCGACCGGAGTCGGCGCGCCCTTCTCCGACAGCACCGTCACCACAGCCTCACCGATACCCAGCGAGGTGAGCGCCTTCTCGAGATCGTAGGTGGCGGTCTTGGGGTAGGTGCGCACCGTCTTCGACAGTGCCGCTTGATCTTCCGGCGTGAACGCCCGCAGCGCGTGCTGGATGCGCGCACCCAGCTGGGACAGCACCTGATTCGGGATGTCGGTGGGCAGCTGGGTGCAGAAGAAGACGCCGACGCCCTTGGAGCGGATCAGCTTCACCGTCTGCTCCACCTGGTTCAGGAAGGCCTTGGACGCGCCGTTGAACAGCAGGTGCGCCTCGTCGAAGATGAACACCAGCTTCGGCTTGTCCATATCGCCGACCTCGGGCAGCGTCTGGAACAGGTCGGCCAGCACCCACATCAGGAAGGTCGAGAACATCTGCGGCCGCGCGGCCTGTGCGCCCAGCTCGAACAGGGTGATGACGCCCTGCCCTCCCGCGGTGCGCATGAGATCGGCGGGCTCGAGCTCCGGCTCGCCGAAGAAGGTGTCGCCGCCGTCGGCCTCCAGATTCACCAGCGCGCGCAGGATCACACCCGCGGTCTGCGCGGAGACGCCGCCGATGCCCTTGAGATCGTCCTTCCCCTCCGGGCTGGTGAGGTACTGGATCACCGCGCGCAGATCCTTCAGATCCAGCAGCGCCAGGCCGTTCCGATCCGACCAGTGGAAGATCAGGCCGAGGGTGGATTCCTGGGTCTCGTTGAGCCCCAACGCCTTACTGAGCAGGATCGGGCCGAACGAGGTGATGGTGGCACGGATCGGCACGCCGATCCCGCCGGTGCCGAGGGAGACGAACTCGCACGGGAAACCCTGCGGCTTCCAGTCCGGGTCGCCGGTCTCCTGGGCGCGGGCCAGCAGCTTGTCGTTCGACTGCCCCCGCTGCGCCAGGCCCGACAGGTCGCCCTTGATGTCGGCCAGCACCACCGGCACGCCCGCCGCGGAGAGCTGTTCGGCGATGCCCTGCACGGTCTTGGTCTTGCCGGTGCCGGTGGCGCCCGCGACGAGGCCGTGGCGGTTCATGGTCTTCATCGGGATCCGCACCCGCGCGTCGGGATGCACGGCGCCACCGACGATGACGGTGCCCAGTTCCAGCGCCAGGCCCTCCATGGCGTAGCCCGCCGCGATCTCCCGCGCGGCGGCCTCGTTCTCGCCGGCCTGATCAGCGCTTGCGGCAGCGTTTTCCGCCTTGCCGTTGCTCCCCGGATCCGTTTCCGCGGCACCGGACTTCGCGGCCTGGTCCGCGGCCTCCTGATCGGCGGCTTCCTGCTCCGCGGCCTCGGCTGCGGCCGCGGCCTCCGCGGCGATCCGCGCCGCCTCCTCCGCCGCCTTCCGTGCCGCCGCTGCCTTCTCCTGCGGGGTGGTCATCGCGCTTCCTCCGTCTGCTCTGCCAACTGCGACTGCCCTGCGAACTACCGCCCCCGGAACTGCCCAACCAACATGCCGACCGCTCGTTATGCGCGGATCCTGCTGTGAACGATACTGCCCGGTCGGGCGGCGGAGCGGCCTCGACGCGGCCGGGCCTCCGGGTGGCCGAACGGCGAAGCGTTAGTGTTTGGCGGGTGGACAAGTACGTGGTGTGGATGGACTGCGAGATGACCGGCCTACAGCTCGACAGCGACAAGCTCATCGAGGTGGCCGCGCTCGTGACCGACAGTGACCTCAATATCCTCGGCGAGGGCGTGGACATCGTGATCCACGCCGACGACGCCGCCCTGGCCGCGATGCCGCCGGTGGTGACCGAGATGCATGCCCGCTCCGGGCTCACCGAGGAGGTCCGCCGCTCCACCGTCTCCGTCGCCGAGGCCGAGCAGCAGATCCTCGACTACATCAAGCAGTACGTCCCCACCGCGCGCACGGTCCCGCTGGCCGGCAACTCCATCGCCACCGACCGCGGCTTCATCGCCCGGGACATGCCGGCCCTCGATGCCCACCTGCACTACCGCATGATCGACGTCAGCTCCATCAAGGAACTGGCCCGCCGCTGGTACCCGCGCATCTACTTCGGCCAGCCGGAGAAGGGCCTCACCCACCGCGCCCTCACCGACATCAAGGAATCCATCCGCGAGCTCGAGTACTACCGCCGCACCGCGTTCGTCGCCCCGCCCGGCCCCTCCACCGCCGAGATCGCCGCCGTCGCCGCCGAATTGTCCGCCCCCGCGGAACCCCCCGCAAACCCCTCCTGAACAGCCGATTAGGTACTCACAGCGAGGACACGTTAAGCTCTACCGCGCCGGAAGTTACCGGCAATGGTGGCTGTAGTTCAGCTGGTAGAGCACCAGGTTGTGATCCTGGGTGTCGCGGGTTCGAGTCCCGTCAGCCACCCCTAAAGGCCCAGGCCGGAGAGATTTCTCCCGCCTGGGCCTACTGCTTATTTGACGTCTCTCCAACTTCTCACCAACTTCTGAAGCCATTTCTTCCAACTCCTCACGCGACGTAGGCGTTGAGCACGTCACGGTTGTCGGGGACGTCTCGGGGCTTCTCCACAAGGGTTCTTCGACCCTGCCGCCGTTGTCGAGGAGCCTCGATGTGCCTCTGCTGCTGCTGGAGGCCGAAGATGGCGCAGTCGGTATGGCCGAGTTGATACGGCGTGCGGCAGCGGAATTCGGCACCGACGAGCTTGTCGTCGTCGACGTCGGTGGCGACATCATCGCCGAAGGCCACGAGACTGCGCGAGCAGATCCTCACCGCGCACCTGGCCGACCTCGACGCCGGAGTTTCGAGCAGTTGGTGCTCACCCACCACGAACAACCGCTCGGTCTCCGGCACACCGGGCTCGGGCGGCAGGGCATACCGCGCAGCACATGAACTCGACGCCGAACCCGCCGATGACTCCGAGCGACGCTCCGAAGCCCGAAAGACCACTGCGACAGGATGAGTCAACTGCGAGCTGTCAGCCGACAATCGTCGGCGCAGCACCCAGATCCGTGGCGGAACGTAGAGAAAGTTCCTCCAATCCACACGTTCACCACGGCATTCGGCGCTCCACTCGACATCGATATCTGCCTCTCGCTCGGCGTAATCCTCGAGTAGCGCAGCGATCTTCGCAGCCGTATTGAGAACAGTAGTCAGCCGCTCAGCGACCACCTGTTCTCCGCCACCACCGGTGCGGATCGGATCTGCGGGACCGAACGCCTCGGGCAACACCAACCTGTAGCGCGGACGCCCTTTGCACTGCGATCGCGGACCAACGAGTCGTCACTCTCGGCTCGGATCACCCGTATTCGTTCGTCGACGTTGTAGAAGCAGTTGGTAGCGTGCCTATTCCGACCGCCCGGCTCAGGTGTGCGGCGAAAATACGGGCGTCGCGCCCGGGACTGCTCCTTGGGCGCCGAGTCGATCGCTTGCACCCTGGCATCACGATGCGCACACCGCAGCATTTTCGAAGGCCATTGCCGATGCTGTGCCGGGATGTCACGGGCGGAAATCCGCACCGGCGGATCGGTATCGATCCTACGCGCCTCGGGCATGGATACCGTGGCCTGATGTTCAGTCTCATCCCCCATCGAACAACTATGCCACGTTGCCGCACAACATGTTTCGGAACCACGATTCGATCTCTCGTCGAAGGACGAGAGCTCGATCGGATGGTCCACATAGACCACGGAAGGTGCGCTCTCCCGCACGAACAGGCCAACCGTCGAGGCCGCCGTTGTGAACACGACGCCAGGCGATGTGGAACTTTCGCCACTGACACGCACCGACCAGTTCACGCACCGAACCAGCAAGATTGGCACGTTTCGTCATTCTCGCCGCTCGGTTGGAGCACCTAGTCACAGCTAGAGTGACCGGTCGGATTTCCTCAATCAACCGCCTGTCCCCATGCTGCGCTTACGATTTCGAGTGCGTCGCGCGCGGAAATGGTCAGGCGGGTTTGACCTGCGAGCTGGGCACGCCATTGCTGTTCGGTCGGCGCGGTGGCGAATTGCCATGACTGCGGCGACCTTGTTGGTAGGCCCGTAGCTGCGAAACAACTCGGCAGCCTCCCTGTCGATCGCGTCGATGTTCGCGAGTGCCGACGTCGACCGCGGCGGTCCCGCGTACGTCTGTCGCATTACCGCCAGGCGTGGAGCAGATCCTCTGGCCCCCAGTGCGCGGCGATCGGCAGGTCACCTTCGACGCCCGATCTCGAGACCGCCACGAGTGGGGTATCGAGTTGGGTACCGGGAACGGCTAGTACGGCGCGGGCCAGGGCGTCGTAGTCGTGCCGGTCGAACGGTCGGTCCTCGAGCCACTTGATCGATCCGACGAATTGAACCGCGCCGGCGACAGGCTCGCGGTCGGTGCCGATCAGGTCGATCTCGGGGTTGTTCTGGCGGTTCCACCAGCCGCCAACCGATTCGGTGTCGGGCCAGCGGTCATCAGGCAGTAAGCGCTGCAACGATTCTCGGATCACCGGCTCGATCGCGCGGCCGCGCCACGTTGTCCACGATCGTTCGATGCGCTCCAAAGCCAATTCTCCCCTGCCTCGTTCGACGAGCGGGATCGCGCGCTGCAGGAAGGCAAGCCAGAAGCGAAGGTACGAGTCGGCGATGCGGTACCGCTTGTTCTTACTGTCGGGCTTGGTCGACAGCGGGACATCCGCGGCCACGATTCGCTTGTCCTGCAAGGTATTCAGCAACGGGGTCAGCGTCCCTGCGGGCAATGCGCCGGTGCTTCCCGCAGCAGCGGCAATGGTGCTGAACGTGCGTTCACCGCTGCCGACCGCCTCGAGCACCGCTCGCGAACGCGAAGACTCCGGAAACTCGCCCAGCAGCGACAGTTCACCGGCCACCAGCAGTGGCGACAGCGGATTGGTCATGGCATCACGCAGGAAATCGGTGCGGGTCATCCCCGGCCGCCAGGATTGCACGATCTCGGGGAATCCACCGGTGATCAGCAGTGCGTCGAACGCCTCGGCCGAGGACAGCTCTGTCATCGCCTGTACGTCGGCCACATTCAGCGGTTGAACGGCCATCTTGGTCGCCCGCCCGAAGAAGGGGCGGCCATGGGTTTGCAGCGCCTCCATCACCGAGATGTCACTGCCGACCAGTATCAGCAACACCGGCTTGGCCGACAGATGCCGATCCCATACCGTCTGCAGGGCGCCTTCGAACTCCGAGTCCTGCTCGACCAGCCACGGCACTTCGTCGATCACCACGATGCTCACCGCATCGTCGGGCAGTGCGATGGCCAACGTCCGCAACGCCTGATTCCAATCCGACGCCGAGATACCTGCGACCAACTCCGCGCCGCGCAAGGGCGAATGCGCGACAGTAGCGATGAAATCGTCTCGTTCGGCCACCGGATTCCGCCCACGCGTCGCCTGAAAGACGACATAGGGCAACCCGGACAGATCGCAAAACTCCTGCACCAGCCGCGACTTCCCGACCCGGCGGCGACCGGTCATGATCACCGCGCGCCCCCGGGTCGCGCCAGTGCCGTCCACTACCAGATTCAACCGCGTACCCAGCAGCTCCAGATCGACCGCACGCCCTTTGAACTCCACCGCCCACCTCCCGAACGTAAAATATAGATCCAGTCTTACATAGATCCGATCTAAGTAAGATTCAATCTATGTAACTCAGGCCACTTAGTACACGACATTCGCCCGCACGCCCGCCGACCCCGCGAGAACCACGGGGCCGGTCGCACACGACGATCAAGCGGACTGCACGGCCAGCTTCGACAGCAGGTAGGAGACGTTCTGCTGCGACATGCCAGACAACCTGGCCAGCCGAGTCTGCGTGTAGTAGTCCGGGTCCGCGGCCCGGAGTCTCAGGAGAAGTTGCAGCCGGGCGTCCTTCGCCTTCTCACCAGCTTCGATAATTCGCCCATACTCGAGGAAGTGCTTCCGGATCAGTACGTCGCGTTCCGCATCATCCATGACGCCACCCACCCGGCAGGCACATCGATTGTCCGTACAAACAGCCGGTACGCACCGCTTCCCACCTCAGGAGCGAGGAAGACAGTGCGGTAGCCAATTGTTTGCCTAGTGCCGAAGATCGCCAGCGAGTCGCATCCACGACACGCCGATGCCCACCGTCGGGCACTACCGGCACAACCTGGGACAGGGACTCGAACCTTTCCAACTCATTACCAACTTCTGAGCGCAGACACCATGGGACGAGCAGGGACGGCAAGGGACGCGCGCGTCCATTGAAATCTGCTCTACACCAGTAGATTTCGCTCCTTCTCGGGATAATGAAGGACATCCGAGGACCCCCAGAAATCCTGCGATCTTGTGCCTGGGTGTCGCGGGTTCGAGTCCCGTCAGCCACCCCATCCGGCCCAGGCCAGAGAATCCTCTCTCGCCTGGGCCGCTCTGCGTTTCGCGGCCTGCTTCGCCGGGGCGAGTCGAATTCGGTTCCGCCTCAGATGAATCGGATGATCGACAGGGCGCCGGCGATGATGCAGTAGGCCGCGAACGGAAGCAGGGTGCGGGTGCGGAAGTAGCGCTCCAGGTAGCGCACCGCCAGCCATGAACAGGTTCCGGAGACGAAGGCGCCGAGCAGGACCGGGCCGCGGATGGCGGCGATTCTCGGTTCGGCGAGCTCCGGCAACTCGACCAGGCCCGCGCCCAGAATCGTCGGAGTGGCGAGCAGGAAGGCGAATTTGGCGGCGTGCTCGTTCTCCAGACCGCGCCACAGACCACCGACCATGGTGAGACCGGCGCGGCTGAACCCGGTCAGTAGCGCTCCGGCCTGGGCGAAGCCGACGCCGAGGGCGTCCAGGGGGCTCAGGGCGGCCAGCGGGCGGTCGGCCTGACGGGGGAGCTTCGGATCGAGGGCGTGCACGGAGCGGTGGGCCTCACGGCGGCCGAACCGGCGACCGTATTCGGCCAATGTCGGTTCGTTGCGGCGGCGCAAGCCCTCACCGATGACGAGCACGACTCCGTTCAAGGTCAGGAAGATGCTGGTGTCGACGGGCGTGGTGAACAGCGCGTGCAGCGGGCGATCCAGGAAAGGACCGAGGACCGCGACGGGAAGGGTGGCGAGAACGATCAGCCAGGCGAGCCGCTGCGGAACGGTTTCCGCGCGCCGGGTTCGCAGCGTGGCCAGGAAGCCGGCGATGATGGCCACCCAGTCACGCCAGTAGTAGCCGAGCAACGCGATCGCCGTGGCCACGTGCAACGCCACCACGAAGGCCAGATAGGTCGCGCCCCGGCCGGATCTTCCGACCGTCACCTGCTTCCAGCTACCGCCGACCCAATCCGCGACCAGGACCGAGTGCCCCAGGCTCGAGATCGGGAACAGTTCGGTGACACCCTGTACGGCGCCGATGACAGCGGCTTGCAAGTAGGTGATCATCGGCTCGAGTTTCGCATGGGCATCTCGCCGCAATCCTGAGAGTCCACGGATGCGCAGATTGTCTGAATTTGCCTCTCTGCCAACTACTTACGATCTCGATTCACGGCACGCCGCGCACCCATTCGCCCTGTTCAGCGCCCCGACGATACGAAACCCAGTACTGGGACACTAGATTCGCTGCTCGATACCCGAATCAGACGTCGGCCGAGTGAATTTCGGGTGCACCGTCCTCTCGAACGTGCGCGGCCGGCGTCGATGCGGAGCGTGCGGCACCGCGCCCGGGCGGCCGAAGCCAGCGGAGATCGGACAGCCCTCACCACCCCGCCCGGAGCAACCAGTCGGCGGTCCGCGGTTCGCACCGATCACTTGCTTGCCGAGAGAGTGAAAAGGCGATATTTTTCTTTATCTGTCAGACGCTGTGACCTGCGTCATGGTCGACACCCTATGCGGACTGGCCGTGGCTCGATGAGGATTTGCATTGACCAGTTCCTGGACAACAGGCAGGGCCGCCCTCCTGCTTCGGCTCGGCGCCGCTGTCGGCGTGCTCGCCGCCGCGGGGTCGGTGAGCACCGCCACCGCCGCGGACCCCGCACCGGGCCGCGCGCTCGTCGTACTCGGCGACTCGTACACCGCGAACCCACCGTGCGATGCGGTGCTGGTGAAATGCGCGGACGAGAACAGCGCCGGTTTGCAGGCCTGCTTACACGGCCCCACCTCGTGGCCGGTCCAGCTGAGCGGGCTGATGAGCATCACCCCTGAGGACATCGAGAACAACTCGTGTTCCAGCGCGACCATCGATACCGGCCCGGTGACATCGACCGGGGAGAAGGTGCCCGGCCGGGACGGGTACACCCTGACGCAGGAGGCGCTCGAAGCCGCCCGGGACGGGTCGTTCGGGCCGCGGACCCAAGTGGTGGCGATCCAGCTGGGCTTCAACGACGCCTGGCCGAAGGACGGCGCCATCACCGCGGACGCGACCCGGGTGTTCACCTGTGTGTTCAACATGCTCGAGGGCTGTGACGAGAACGCGGTGGCCGAGGGGCGGTGGCCGGCGCTCGACGCGATCACCGGCGCGGCGTACGCCGACCGCATTCGCAAGGTCGTCGAGTACGTGAAGTACTACGCGCCCAACGCCAAGATCGAACTGGTCGGCTATCCCGAGGTGGCGCCGGAGGGCGCCACGGAGTGGTGCTTCGACTTCCTCGGGCTCGTGCACTGGGTCCAGCCGCGAGCTCGGGCCATGGTCGAGTACTGGAACCGGCTGCAGGTCGCCGAACGCGACGCGGCCGCGCTGCTCCAGATCGACTTCGTCGACGTGAAGCCGGCGACCGCCGGGCACGGATTGTGTTCCGCCGATCCCTGGTTCAACGGCTTCCTGGATCCGCAGATCAACCTGGCAGGCTTGCCGTTCCACCCCTCACCGCGCGGGGACGCCGCCGTGGCCGCCACTATCTACAGCCACGTCGCGCGCTGACACGGCCACACCCTGCCAGCCGGTCGAGAACCGCCGTGGCGCATCCATCGGAGAACCAATGACGCTCACCTACACCCCCGAATCCGAATCGACCTCCGCGCCGCCCGTATTCGCGTGGCGGGGCGTCGTTCTGGTCTCCGGGTTGATCACGCTCGTCTGGTCCGTCTCCGCGGCCCGATTCCAGCTCGCGGGCGACGAGCTGTACTACCTCGCGTGCGGCCGGCGACTGGCGGTCGACTACGTCGACAACGGGCCGGTGATACCGCTGATCGCACGGGCGGCCGACATGATCGCCCCCGGATCGGTTCTCGCGCTGCGGATCCCGGGGTTGCTGCTGCTGATCATGGTGTCCGTCCTCGCGGCCGCGGTGGCCTATGAATGCGGTGCGCGGCCGCGCTATCAGATGCTCGCCGCGGCGGGTTACGCCGTGTCACCGTTCGTCGTCGCCTTCACCGTGCTGGACAGCGTCGCGTTCGATGTCGCGTTCCAGGCGTTGATCATCTGGCTGCTGGTCCGCTGGGTGCGCACGCGCCGGGACCGCTTGCTCGTCTTCGCGGGTGTGGCGGCGGCGATCGACGTGCAGGACAAATGGCTGGTGCTGATGCTGGGGGCCTGTGTCGCGCTCGGCGTTCTCGCCGCCGGGCCGCGCGAGATCCTGCGTCGTCCCGCACTGTGGGTGGGGCTGCTGATCTTCGCGGCCGCCATGACGCCCGCCGCGCTGTGGCAGGCCTCCCGTCAATGGCCACAGCTGGCGACCAACAGTGCCATCGCCCAGGAAACGGCGGGGAGCAACGGCGGGCAGCTGGGAACGATCGTGGCGATCATGGTCGTCACCGGATTCCTCGGCGGCGGGCTGGGCGTGCTGGGCCTGTACGGCCTGGCCCGGGAGCCGAAGCTGCGGCCGTACCGGTTCGTGCTGATCGCCGCCTTGGTGATGGTGGTCCTGGTCGTCGTCGGGCACGGCCGGTCCTATTACGTCGCCGGGATCGTTCCCGCGATCTTCGGCGCGGGCGCCTCGATACTGTCGGGCTTCCTGGACACCGCGGGTACCCGCGCCCAGGTGCTGCGGCGGTTGTTCACCGGCCTCGCTGTCCTCTCGGCGGTGCTGACCGCCTGCTTGGCGCTGCTCCCCTACCCCAAGAGCTGGATCGACGTGCCGGACACCGGGTACTGGGGTTTTCTGCAGCACTACGGCAACGACGACTGGGAGGATCTGGCCGACGCGGTGCACCAGGTGGCGATCGGCCTGCCGGTCGAGGAGCAGGCTGGTGCCGTCGTCGTCACCGAGGCATACAACGAGGCCGGGGCGCTCGACCACTTCGGCCGGTCCGAATGGATTCCGCCGGTCTACAGCCCCAATCGCGGCTTCGCCGAATGGGGTCCGCCGCCGGACTCGGCCACGACCATCCTGTATGTCGGCTACAACGACGGACCGGAACTGCGGGCCTTCCTGGCCAATTTCGCCCACACCACACCGGCGCTGCGGATGGACAATCCGCTCGGCATCCCCGGACAGAATCACCACGTGACCGTGTGGGTCTGCCGCGAGCCCCTGGTTCCCATGTCCGTCGCCTGGCCGAAGTTGACCTATATGGTTGTCCCACCGGCCTCTTGAGCGAGAGTGCCGAATTCACCGAGGATTTGCATTGATCAGTTTCAGGACCGGTAGCGGGGCCGTGCTTCCGCTCAGGCTGGCCGCCACCGTCGCCGTTCTCGCCGCAGCAGGCTCGATCGGCACCGCGGCCGCCGACGAACCGACTCCGGCCGCGGGCAAAACACTTGTGGTCATGGGTGATTCGTTCGCCGCGAACCCGCCGTGCGACGGCGTCCTGGTGAAATGCGACGGCAACAGTGACGTCGCGGCACACGAATGCCTGCACCGGGACACATCCTGGCCCGTCCAGCTGAGCGCGCTCATGGGCGTCGCCGGCACCGCGGACTTCGAGAACGCCACGTGCACCAACGCGTCGATCGACAGCGGCCCCGTGACCTCGTCCGGCCAGGAGGTTCCGGGCCGCGACGGCTACACCCTGGCGCAGCTGGCGATCAAGGCCGCCAAGAACGGCGCCTTCGGGCCGCGCACCCGGGTGGTGGCGATCCAGCTGGGAGCCAATGACGAGTGGCCGCATGATTCGGCGACCACCGCGGACGCCCCCGCCCAATTGACCTGCGCGTTCAATATCTCTCAGGGTTGCGACGCCGATGCGGTGTCCCAGGGCCGATGGCCCGACCTCGATACGGTGAACGGTCCGGCCTACGCCGACCGCATTCGCAAGGTCGTCGACTACGTCAAGTACTACGCCCCGAACGCGAGGATCGAACTGGTCGGCTATCCCGAACTGGCCCCGGCGAACTCGACCGCCTGGTGCCTCGACGTACTGGGCGTCTTCCGCTACGTCCAGCCCCGAGCCACGGCCATCAATGAATTCTGGAACCGCCTGGACGACGCCGAACGCGATGCCGCCCAAGCCCTGTCCATCGACTTCGTCGACGCCCGGACCCCCACCGCCGGCCACGGTCTCTGCTCCCCAGACCCCTGGCTCCTCTCGGTCCTGGATCCCAAGGTCAACCTGGTCGGCCTGCCCTTCCACCCCACCCCGAGCGGGGACACCGCGGTAGCCACCGAGGTCCACAGCCGCATCACCCAACCCCACTGACCCGGATTCCCCTGTATCGGAATCCGATGCTCGGACTGTCTACTCGCCGGGTGGAATCGCCGGGCAACCGGAGCTGACCTTGAACATGGCTACGCCGTGTGCGGGGATGTCGGCGGCGCTCAGCATCCCGGCGGTTGTGGCGACCGCGTGGGTCCACAGGTTGCGGACCGAGTAGCAGTCCGTGTCGCCCAGTCCCAGTGCGGTCAGGGCGGTTTCGATGGTCGCCGGGCGGTCTGCAGGGTTGAACACGGCCACCGCTACAGCGCCGTCGGAGAGGGGTTTGGTCAGGATACGGGTGTCGCTCGGGAGCGGGGTCGCTTGCACTACTCGCGAATCCTGGTCCACGGCAATGACATCGGGGTTGGTCAGGAGGGCGCGAGTCCGGCCGGTCATCGTGCGGACGTCGTTTCCTGCGATGAGGGGTGCCGCGAGCATGGCCCAGAGGGAGAAGTGGGCACGCTCTTCTTCCGGGGCGAGGCTGAATCGGGGGTCGCGCAAGCGGCTGACGACGTCGGGTGGGAGGTCGAAGGAGGATTCGAGTTCCACGGTCTGGCGGGTGGTCAGCGGTCCGGCCAGGACGTCGGCGGGGTAGCCCGCGAGGTGGGCGCTGATGAAGGCGGTCAGGGGGAGGCCGACCACCATCATGTCGGGGTCGTTCCAGTAGCCGGGGCGGGTGCGGCGGGCCAGTGGTTCGGCGGCGCCGAGTTCGTCGGTGACGCCGATCAGGCCGCGGACCGAGCGGGTGGCCAGCTGCTGATCCGGGGAACCGTTGTGCCACAGGGGAATCAGATCCGCGGTGTTGCGGGCCATGTCGGCGATGGTGGACCAGTCGTAGTCGCCGCCGGCGTGGAGGTTGCCGGAGCTGTTCGGGTTGATGCCGTAGACGATGCGGCGGCCGCTGGCGCGCAGGGCGTCCCGCATGGCGGTGAAGGCGGGCACCTCTTCGGTGAGGTCGGCGTCGGCGCGGCACCAGTCGTATTTGAGGAAGTCGACGCCCCAGCCCGCGAAGGTCCGCGCGTCCGCGATCTCGTGTCCGCGACCGGCGGTGCCGGGTGCCTGACCGCAGGTTTCGTTGTAGGGGCTCGAGTACAGGCCCAGATACAGGCCGCGCGCGTGCGCGTAGTCGGCGAGCGCGGCCATGCCGTGCGGGAAACGCCGCGGATCGGCCCGCAGGTTCCCGGCCGTGTCGCGTTGCGCCGCAGCCCATCCGGCGTCCAGATTCACGTAGCGGTATCCGGCGTCGCGCATGCCGGAGGCGACCATGCTGTCGATGACCTCGTGGATGTTCTGCTCGGTCAGCGGGATTCCGGAATTCCACGAGTTCCAGCCCATGGGCGGGGTGAGACGGCCGCCGACCGCCGCGATCGGGGCCGGGCGGGCGGGCCCGGCGGCGGTGTCGGCGGTCAGCAGGGCGGTGGCGACGACCAGCGCGAACGACAGGATTCCAACTCGCACGCCGGTCGTCTCCTCGGAGGACGGAAGGGTCAACTGTGCGGCGGGAACTGACCGTCCGCCTTCACCGTGGTCCCGTCGAGGGTAAAGGTGACCACGCTCGGCCCGCCCTGCGGGCAGCACATGGGGTCGTTGCCCGTCAGCCAGTGATAGGTGAGCGACAGCGAGGTGCGGGTACTGCCGGTGACCATCGTGTACATGTACGGGTCGGGAGTGGCGGTGCCCAGGTAGGTGCCGTTGGTGAAGAACAGGACGTGGGTGTACGGGTGGTTGGTGTCGGAGTTCACCAGCATCCAGGACAGGACGCCGGCACAGCCCGCGGAGATCGGCTGGTCCGCGGCCTGACCCGTCTTCCACCCGCCGACCGGTGGCGGGGACAGCCGCGCGATGGCGGCCCGGGCCAGATCCGAATCGACGTCGAGGCACAGGCCGTGCCCGCTCCCGGCCGGAGCGGTCTCCTGCTGGGTGGCAGCGGGCCCCGGAGAGGGCGCCGCGGAGGGCGCCGGGGAGGTGGTGGACTCACAGGCGGTGGCCACCGTCACGAGCACGGCGCCCAGCGCGAGAATGGCCGCTGACCTGGTCTTCATGGCATCCCGCCTCGTAGGTTTCACGACTAGATCATCGAGGAGGCGGGAAGTCACGTTAGCGAGCGGGTCCCCGTGTGGAGCCCGCTCGCCTGCCGTCGGCGGGTACCACGTTCTGCCACAAGGGATCCGCGGCCGCCCGCGGTCCTACTTCTCGTAGGCGGCCACGAAGGGCGTGTCGAACCCGGCCGTGCCGAACCGGAACGCACCGCCGGGAGCACCGAGCGGCTCGGTGCGTCCGGGCCCGGCTCGATCCGCACCCGGCCGACGACGCTGCCTGAGCGAGCCGGGCCGGCGGAGCCGCGCCGCGTCCTAGGCTGTCGGGGGTGGTGCAGCGGTCGAGGATCGGACTTCGAGGTGGACCGGGATGACGATGTTGGGCTGTTCGATGGGGCGGGTGTGGAGGGCCTCGATCAGGAGGGTGGCGGCCCGGCAGCCGATGGCGTGGCGGTCGACGGCCAGGGTGGTCAGGGCCGGGGACAGGGAGGGGGAGGTCGGGAGGTCGTCGTGGCCGATGACCGAAACGTCCTCGGGCACACGGAGTCCGCGGTCGGCAGCGGCGAGATACACGGTGTGGGCGATGTAGTCGCTGTTGGTGATGAAGGCGGTGGGACGTTCGTGCGGATCGGCTCGCAGGGCGGCGGTGACGGCAGTACGCGCGGCGTCGGCGGAGAGCTCGGCGGTCACGGGGGTCGCGGTGAAGCCGAGGTCGACGCCGAGGCGCCGGAAGCGTTCCAGCCGTTCGGGATCCGGGGATTTCTCCGGTGGCGCCACCACCATGGCCAGCCGCCGGTGCCCCAGCTCGAGCAGATGCCGGACCGCGAGGTCGACCGAGGTTTCCTGATCCGAGCGGACGCTCATGGTGAGGCCGGGATGCTCGCGGTCGGCGGTGTCGAGCAGCACCACGGGCCGCCTGGTGACCGAATGCCATTCCCGCGCATGCGGACTCGTGCCGATGGGCGCGATGGCCAGCCCGTCGACGGCCCGATGCTGGAAGGCGTCGAGCAACTGCCGCTCCCGCCCGGAGTCGTAGCGCGAGGAGCCGACCATGACGTCATAGCCTGCGGCGGAACAGGTTTCGTCGAAGCCGTCGATCACGTCGAGGAAGTGCGGGTTGCGCAGATTGCGGATGAGCAGTCCCAGCACCCGGGTGCGCCGGGTGCGCAGGGCGACCGCGGAGGCGTTGGGCCGGTAACCGAGTTCGGTGGCGCGCTCGAGAATCCGTTCTCGCAGTTGGTCACTCACGCCCGGCCGCCCCGCGAGGGCCAGGCTCACCGCCGAGATCGAGACTCCGAGTGAGGAGGCCACATCGCGCTGCGTGATCGGTTCGCTCCCGGGTACCACGGAGAGACACCCTAGCGAACGGAGGCTGAACTCTCATGGCAGCGCTCCGAACTCTGCACAACGTCCTGAGCAACTACTCGACTCGACGCCTCTACCTTTGCTGAAACGATTGAGTAATCCGATCTCCCCAGGAAGGATCATCGTGCCCCGCGATGCCTTTTCAGTCCTCGACTCCACGGAACTGACCGCCTTCCACCGCAAGGTGGCGGCGCTCTCGGCGGCCGGCATGTTCCTCGACGGCTTCGACATCACGGTGATCGCGGTCGCGCTGCCGACGGTCACCAGGCAGTGGCACCTGCCGACCTTCATGGCCGGAGCGCTGTCGGCGGCCGCGGTCATCGGAATGTTCGTGGGCGCGTTGGTCTTCGGCCGCCTCACCGACCGGCTGGGCCGCAAGCAGATGTATCTGGTGAACCTCATCGGGTTCGTCTTCTTCGCGCTGCTCGCCGCGCTGGCGCAGGACGCCTGGCAGCTGCTGGTGTGCCGCTTGCTGCTGGGCCTGGCCCTGGGCGCCGACTACACCATCTCGACCTCGCTGCTCGCGGAGTACGCGCCGGCCCAGCGCCGCGGCAGCCTCATGTGCCGCCTCGGCGCGACCTGGTTCGCAGGGGCGGCGACCACCTATGCCTTCGCCCTGGCCCTACTGCCGCTCGGCGACGCCATGTGGCGGGTCATGCTGGTGCTGGGCGCGGTCTTCGCGCTGATCGTGCTGTGGATGCGGCGCAGCATCCCGGAATCCCCGCGCTGGCTGGCCGCCCGGGGCCGCGGCGACGAAGCCGGCGCGGTGCTCGCCGGTCTCGGCGACGCTGCCACCGCACTGCCCGGACCGGCCGCACCGCAGCATGATTCGCCGTGGCGCACGCTGCTGACCATGCCGCTGCTGCGCTACACGTTCTTCTGCTGCGGGTTCTGGTTCATGTACACGATGTCGTACTACGGCATCACGCTGTACACGCCCACCATTCTCGAGCAGGTCACCACCAGCGCGACCGGCACCTGTACGGGTTCGCTGATCATCGCCCTGGTCGGCGTGGCGGGCGCGGTCACCGGCGTCGCCCTGGTCGACCGGGTGGGCCGCCGCCCGCTGCTGATCACCGGCTTCATCGGCATGTTCCTCGCCCTGACTGTGCTGGCGCTGCGGCAGGACCCGGGGCTGACCGGCCTGGTGGTGCTGCTCGGCGCGGCGGTGCTGTTCGCCAATTCCGGCCCCGGCATCGTCAACCTGGTCTATCCGAGCGAGGTCTTCCCGACGGCCGTGCGCGCCACCGCCAATGGCCTGGGTACCGCCGTGTCACGGATCGGCGCGATCATCGGCACCCTCTGGCTGCCCACACTGATCAAGTCGTGGGGGCTGCACCACGTGCTGTGGCTGTTCGTGGCGGCGAGCGTCCTCGGTCTGGCCATCGCGGTCACCCTGGCTCCGGAGACCAGGGGCCGCACGCTGGAGGAGCTCTCGGCGGAGTTCTCCGGCTCCCGCGCGCAATCCGGTTCGGCCGCACCGGAATCCGTGGGCTGAACCGGTGGCGTGGACCTGATCGTCCCCGTAGCCCCCGCGCTGCGGGGCACCGTCACCCGCGGCGATACCGCCACCATCTCGGCGGGCGATCACGACGGCAATGCCGTGGTCCCGGGCCTGAACCGAGCCCGCGGCGACGGCCGGAGCGACGGTTCCGGCCGGCCGACGCCGGCCGACCCCTGTGCGACAATGCGGCATGAGCATCAAGATCGACGGCCTCGATTCCGCGCTGCTCGCGGAGTTGGCGGCCGATCCGCGGGTGCCGATTCTGGAGTTGGCGCAGCGGCTGGGGATCGCGCGCAACACCGTGCAGGCGCGGATGAAACGGCTCGAGGCGTCCGGGGCCGTGCGTGGGTATCCGCCGGACGTGGATCTGCAGGCCATCGGGTTCGCGGTGCACGCGTTCCTCGGCATCGAGCTGAACCAGAACAAGATGAACGACATCGTCGAGGCCTTGCGGGAGTTCCCGAACGTGCTCGAGGTGCACGCGACGACCGGGCGCGGGGACCTGCTGGTGCGGATCGCGGCGCGGTCGCAGCCGGATCTGCTGTCCATCATCCAGCGCGTGCACGCGATTCCGGGCGTGAAGCACACCGAAACCATGCTGGCCCTGGCCACTCCGGTCGAGTACCGGTCACTGCCGCTCGTCGAGCATCTGACGAGCCAACCCGGACAAGAATGACGAACCGGGACCGGCACGCCGGGAGATGCACCGGGACCGGGGACGCTCGAGCAGACTGCTGCGTGCGTCATAGTGTTCCAGATCACTTTTGAGCAGTCTGATCAACTTTTCGCGCGTCTGTTGACACGAATCACACATCACGGCAGATTTCGCTGCACCGATCGCTTTGGTCCCTTCGTTTGCAGCTCACGATCTGAGTTGTGGAGAGTGTGGTGACTGTTCATGACCGACGTTGCCTGCGCGCCTGTCCGACAGGCCGAAACGGCTACGCCCTACGACCTCGCCGACCGCTACCGGTCCGGCGCGGGTCCGGTCCTCCTCACCGGTGTGCAGGCCATCGCCCGCCTGCTGGTGGAACAGCATGTCCGCGATATGCGCGCCGGCCACCGGGTCGCGACCTTTGTGTCCGGGTATCAGGGCAGCCCGCTGGGCGGGGTCGACAAGATGCTGCTGGGCATGCCGAATGTGCTGTCCGAACACGACATCGCCTTCGTACCGGGCTTCAACGAGGAGCTCGCGGCCACCGCGGTGTGGGGCAGCCAGGCGGATCTGCCGGCCGGGACCGCGACGCACGACGGCGTGGTCGGCATCTGGTATGGCAAAGGCCCCGGCGTCGACCGGGCCACCGACGCCATCCGGCACGCGAACATGTACGGGGTGAATCCGCGCGGCGGCGTGCTGCTGCTGGTGGGTGACGATCCCGCGTCGAAGTCCTCGACCGTGCCCGCGGTGAGCGAGCGGTCGCTGGCGGCCATGGGTGTGCCGGTGCTGTTCCCGCGCAATGCCCGCGAGATCATCACCATGGGCATGCAGGGCGTGGCGCTGTCGCGGGCCTCGGGCTGCATCGTGGCCATGAAGATCGTGGCCGATGTCGCCGACGGCGCGTGGACGGTGGACTCCTCGGTCGCCGAGCTGCCCATCGCGGTGCCCGAGGTGCAGTGGGAGGGAAAGACTTTCGCCTACCGGCAGCGGCCGATGGCGGCACCCGCGGACAGCCTGCTGGCCGAGGCCGACCTGTACGGGCCGCGCTGGGCCACGGTGCGCGCCTTCGGGGCCGCCAACGAGCTGGATGTGATCGAGGTGGATCCGGCGCAGGCGCGGATCGGTATCGCGGCCACCGGCACCACCTTCGACGCGGTGCGCCAGGCGCTCGTCGATCTGGGCGTCGACGAGGCGGACATGCACCGCGCGGGTATTCGCCTGCTGCGCATCGGCATGCCCTATCCGATCGGAGCGCAGCGGGTCGCCGAGTTCGCCCGCGGCCTGGAGCAGGTGATCGTGGTCGAGGACAAGACCGCGTTCCTCGAGACCCAGATCCGGGAAATCCTGTACGGCACAGTGGATGCCCCGCGAATCCTCGGCAAGCTCGACGGAAACGGCCTGCCGCTCATGCCCTTCGACGGCGAGCTGACCGCGGGCCGGCTGCTGGCCCCGCTGCGGCGGGTGCTGCGCGACCGCGTCGAGCTGAAAAAGGCGCCGCCCCCGGCGCTTTCGCTGGAGGTGCTGTCCGCCAAGCGCACCCCGTACTTCTGCAGCGGCTGCCCGCACAACCGCTCCACCGCCCTGCCCGAGGGTTCGATCGGCGGTGGCGGCATCGGCTGCCACACCCTGGTCACCCTGTCCGGGCGCAGCGACAGCGCGGTCACCGGCCTGACCCAGATGGGCGGCGAGGGCAGCCAGTGGATCGGGCAGGCCCCGTTCACCGATGTGCCGCATCTGTTCCAGAACATCGGCGACGGCACGTTCTTCCACTCCGGGCAGCTGGCCGTCCAGGCGTGCGTGGCGGCGGGGGTGAACATCACCTACAAGCTGCTGTACAACGAGGTCGTCGCCATGACCGGCGCGCAGGACGTGGAGGGCGGGCTGACGGTCGCGAAGCTCACCCACAAGCTGACCGTCGAGGGTGTGAAGCAGATCATCATCTGCGCCGACGATCCCAAGCGGCACAACCGGAAAGCGCTCGCCAAGGGCACGCTGCTGTGGCACCGTGATCGGCTCGACGAGGCGCAGAAGTTGCTGCGCGAGATCGAGGGCGTCACCGTTCTGATCTACGATCAGCACTGTGCCGCCGACGCCCGCCGCCAGCGCAAGCGCGGCACGCTGCCGGTGCGCAACACCCGGGTGGTGATCAACGAGGCGGTGTGCGAGGGCTGCGGCGACTGCGGCACCAAGTCGAACTGCCTGTCGGTGCAGCCGGTGGAGACCGAGTTCGGGCGCAAGACGCGCATCGACCAGACCTCCTGCAATACCGACTACAGCTGCCTCGACGGGGAGTGCCCGTCGTTCGTGACGGTGGAGCTGAACCCGGAAGCCAAGGGGCGCAAGGGTTCCAAACCCGGTAAGCGACGGAAGCCGGCCGAGCCGCCCATGGTGGCCGATCCGGGGCTCGGTGCTCCGCTGGGTACCCAGAACGTGCTGATCGCGGGCATCGGCGGCACCGGCATCGTGACCGTCAACCAGGTGCTGGCCACCGCCGCACTGCGGGCGGGGTACGCGGTCGAGAGCCTCGATCAGATCGGGCTGAGCCAGAAGGCCGGGCCGGTACTGTCCCACCTGCGGTTCTCCACAACGGAATTGGAGCCGTCCAACCGGCTGACCCCGGGCAGCGCGGACTGCATCATGGCCATCGACCTGCTGACCGCCGCCGACCCCAAGAACCTGCAGTACGGCAACCCGGACGGGACGGTCGTGGTCGCCTCGACCAGCCAGACCCCGACCGGTGACATGGTGTACGACAAGTCGGTCGCCTATCCGGAGACCGGGCCGCTGCTGGATCGGCTTGCGGCGGTGTCGGATTCGCAGTTCGACTGCGACGCCCTGGCCGCGGCTCAGCGCCTGTTCGGCAATACCGCCGCCGCCAACTTCCTGATGGTCGGCGCGGCCTTCCAGACCGGGGGCCTGCGACTGCCCGCCGCGGCGATCGAAGAGGCGATCACCATCAACGGCGTCGCGGTGGCGGCCAATATCGCGGCATTCCGCTGGGGTCGCGTGGCCGTCGCGGATCCGGCCGCCTTCGCTGCCGCCACCGATTCGGCTGCGGCACAGCGCACTCCGCGTATCGCCCCCGCCGAGCTGCTGGCGGGCACCAGCTTCGACGGAGAGGTCCGGCGACTGGTTGAGCTGCGCGCCGCCGAACTGGTCGACTACCAGAACGTCAAGGTCGCCCGGCGCTACATCGACACCGTCCAGGCCGCCTGGAACGCCGAGCGCGCGATCACCGACCGCACCGAGTTCAGCGAGGCCGTGGCGCGCGGACTGTACAAGTTCACCGCCTACAAGGACGAGTACGAGGTCGCCCGCCTGCTGGTCGACCCGGCCTTCCTGGACGAGGTGAAGGCCCAGGTCCCCGGCGGCGAGAACCTCACCTACATGCTGCACCCCCCGGTGCTGCGGGCGCTCGGCCGCAAGAAGAAGATCGGGCTCGCCCCGAAATCGCATGTGACTCTGAAGCTGCTGGCCAAGGGCAAGTCACTGCGCGGCACCAAGCTCGATCCCTTCGGCTACGCGCACGTGCGCAAGGTGGAGCGGGAACTGCTGTCCCACTACACCGGCATGGTGCACCGGCTCGCCGCCGGCCTCACCATCGACGGCTACGGCACCGCCACCGAGGCGGCGGGCCTGCCCGACCTGGTGCGTGGCTACGAGGACGTGAAGCTCGGCAATGTCGAGCTCTATCGCGCCCGCCTCCGCGAACTCGGCCTCGACGGCTGACCAGCTCCCCCTTCGCAATTCCATACCGACGCGGTACGGCGGCATCGTTCGCGCCGCCGTACCGCGATGACCTGTGCCCGAATCCGGCACGGCACCCGGCCGCCCACCACGCGGCCACCACCCAGCCGCCACAAGCGGCGTCCACGAAAGGAATCGATTGTGACCGCAATGCACACCGACGCAGGAGTTTTCGGCCGCTCGCACGAGTTGAGCGCCCGGCGACACGAGCAGGTGGTGTTCTGCGAGGACGACAAGAGCGGACTCAAGGCGATCATCGCGATTCACTCGACCACGCTGGGCCCGGCGCTCGGCGGCACCCGGATGTACCCGTACGCCTGCGAGGCGGCCGCGCTGGACGACGTACTGCGGCTGTCGTGGGGCATGACCTACAAGGCGGCGGCCGCCGGGCTGGATCTGGGCGGCGGCAAGGCCGTCATCATCGGCGATCCGGCCCTGGACAAGAGCGAGGAGCTGTTCGCGGCCTACGCGCGGTTCGTCGAATCCCTCGGCGGGCGGTACATCACCGCGGGTGATGTGGGCACCAATACCGACGACCTGGATGCCATCGGCCGCTACACCCGCCACGTCACCGGCCGCAGCACCACGGCGGGCGGTTCCGGTGACAGTGCCCGGCTCACCGCGCTCGGCGTGTTCAACGCCATGCGCGCCGGAGCCGAATCCGTGTGGGGCGCAGCCACACTGGCGGGCCGCACGGTCGGCGTCGAAGGTGTCGGCAAGGTCGGCCGCGAACTCATCCAGCTGCTGCTCGCCGACGGTGCGGAGGTCTGCGCCACCGACGTGAACCAGGCGGCGCTGGAACGCATTTCCAAGGACCATCCGTCGGTTCGACTGTTGAGCAACGTGTCCACCGCTCCGGTCGACGTCTACGCCCCCTGCGCCCTCGGCGGCACGCTCACCGCGTCCAGCGCCGAGGCCATCGAGGCGAAACTCGTCTGCGGCGCCGCCAACAACCAGTTGGCCACGCCCGCAGTGGAATACGCCCTGAACGAACGCGGCATCACCTGGGTTCCGGATTTCGTGGCCAATGGCGGTGGGCTCGTTCAGGTGGCCGGTGAGCTGCGCCAGGCAGCGCCGGCCGAGGTCGAAGACGCAGTGAGGGGCATCTTCGACCGCTGCCGCGACATCATCGCGGAATCCAAGGCCGAGGGAATCGGCACCGGAGCGGCGGCCAGCAGGTTCGCGGAGCGTCGTCTCGACGCCATCCCGCGGGCCCTCTGATCGCCGCACCGTAGTTTCAGAGAGGAGACGACAAGTGGCGTTCGCGAGCGGAGTGTTCCGCACCAAATCGGTCGAGCAGTCGATCCGGGATACCGATGAACCGGACTCCAAGCTACGCAAGGATCTGACGGCGCGGGATCTGACGATCTTCGGTGTCGCGGTGGTCATCGGGGCGGGCATCTTCACGCTCACCGCCCGGACCGCGGGCACGGTGGCGGGCCCCTCGGTCTCGCTGGCCTTCGTATTCGCGGCCATCGCCTGCGGGCTGACGGCGCTGTGCTACGCCGAATTCGCCTCGACCGTGCCGGTGGCGGGCAGCGCGTACACGTTCGCGTACGCCACTTTCGGCGAGATCATCGCCTGGATCATCGGATGGGATCTCATTCTCGAGTTCGCCCTTGCCGTTTCGGTGGTCGCCAAGGGGTGGTCGCAGTATCTCGGGGAGGTATTGGGCGGCCTGGTGAATCCGGTCGCGCACGTCGGGTCGATCTCGTTCGACTGGGGTGCGGTACTGATCATCGCGGTCGTCGCCGTGCTGCTGGCCACCGGCACCAAACTGTCCTCGCGGGTGTCGGCCGTCGCGGTCGCCATCAAGCTGGCCGTGATCGCGCTCGTGCTGGTGGTCGGCGCCACCTACTTCAAGGCGTCCAACCTCAGCCCCTACATCCCGCCGTCGCAGCCGTCCGAGCAGGCCGGCGGCGTACACCAGTCGCTGTTCTCCTTCCTTACCGGTTCCGGCGGGACGAGTTTCGGCTGGTACGGCCTGCTGGCCGCGGCCTCGCTGGTGTTCTTCGCCTTCGTCGGCTTCGACGTGGTCGCCACCACCGCCGAGGAGACCCGCAACCCGCAGCGTGACGTCCCGCGCGGCATCTTCGGCTCGCTGGCCATCGTGACCGTCCTCTACGTGGCGGTCTCGCTGATCCTCACCGGCATGGTCCCCTACACCGAGCTCGCGAGCGGAAACGCCACCCTGGCAACCGCTTTCGCCCTGCACGGCGCGGTCTGGGTGAAGAACATCATCTCCATCGGCGCGCTGGCGGGCCTGTCCACGGTCGTCATGGTCATGTTCCTGGGCCAGACCCGCGTCCTGTTCGCCATGGCGCGCGACGGCCTGCTCCCCCGCGGCCTCGCCCACACCGGCAAACACGGCACCCCCGTCCGCCTGACGGTCATCGTCGGTGCCGTGTGCGCCCTGCTGGCCGGTTTCGTCGACTTCGGGACACTCGAGGAGATGGTCAATATCGGCACTCTCGTGGCCTTCGTCCTCGTCTCCCTCGGCGTCCCGATCCTGCGCCGCACCCGCCCCGACCTGAAGCGCGGCTTCCGAGTCCCCTTCGTCCCCGTGATCCCCATCCTCGCCGCCCTGGCCTGCCTGTGGCTGATGCTCAACCTCTCCATCGAGACCTGGCTCCGCTTCGTCATCTGGATGGCCCTGGGCATCGTCCTCTACTTCGCCTACAGCCGACGCCACTCCCTCCTCGGCAAACGCGAAGCCCCCGCGGCGGAGACGATCCCCGCCCCGGAATCCCGCCCCGCCCCGGAACCCGACCCGGTCCCCTGACTCCGGTTCTCCCAGCCCAGGGAGCTGTCACCGCGGATCCTGCCCGATTCCCCGCCACGACAGCTCCCTGATCTTGTTCGTCCTCCGCGCGCGGAGGACCATGAATCAATGGAACTGACAGCGGTGCCCATCGAGAATCCCGATGAGCTCAATGTCGTCATCGGGCAGTCCCACTTCATCAAGACGGTCGAGGACCTGCACGAAGCCCTCGTCGGAACAGGTCCGCAACTACAGTTCGGGCTGGCGTTCTGCGAAGCCTCCGGCCCCCGCCTGATCCGCAACTCCGGAAACGCCCCCGACCTGGTCGAACTCGCCACGAAGAACGCGGCCGCGTTGGGCGCGGGACACTCCTTCATCGTCTTCCTCCGCGAGGGCTATCCCGTCAACGTCCTCAACGCGATCCGCCGAGTCCCCGAGGTCTGCACCATCTTCTGCGCCACCGCCAACGCCGTCGAGGTCCTGATCGCCGAAACCTCGCTCGGCCGCGGCATCATCGGAGTCATCGACGGCTACCCACCGCTCGGAATCGAAACCGACACAGACCGAACCGACCGCCACCACCTCCTCCGCCTCATCGGCTACAAACTCTGACCCGCCCCGAATCCCACCGGACAGCCTGCGCCCGAACAAGATTCACACCCTGCCCGCGTACCCTCCGGTGACATGAGCGTGCTGGTCGTTATTCGCGGCAATTCGGCATCGGGGAAGTCGACCGCCGCAGTCGCGGTGCAGCAGCGGTTCGCGCGAGGGGCGTGCCTCGTCGTGCCGCAGGATGTGGTGCGCAGGCAGATGCTGCGAGAGCCGGATGCGGACGGCGCGGCCAATATCGAACTGCTGGAACACATCGCGGCCTTCGGGTTGGCCCGTGGGCTGGTGGTGATCGTGGAGGGCATCCTGAACGCCGGGCGGTACGGCGCGGCGCTCGAGCGCCTCACCCTCGCGGCGGATCGCGCGCTGCACTACTGCTTCGACCTGACCCTCGAGG
This sequence comes from Nocardia niigatensis NBRC 100131, assembly GCF_000308655.1. Lineage (GTDB taxonomy): Bacteria > Actinomycetota > Actinomycetes > Mycobacteriales > Mycobacteriaceae > Nocardia > Nocardia niigatensis. Next base: position 445,185 of record NZ_BAGC01000043.1, read on the forward strand.
AGACCGTCGCCCGGCATACGGCCGGCTCCCGGGCGGCGGAGTTCTCGCCGGAGCAGATGGCCGAGTGGTATCACGGCTGGCAGCCGCTGGGTTTCGCACCGGAGATCCGTATCGATGCGGGCTGGAGTCGTGCGGCGGTTGTCGAGCGGATTCATCGCGACATTCTGGACCGGGGATGAGCCCGGTGGATCGGGCGGTGTCGTACAGCGTCTAGTGGTTGCGACGTGGGCTGATACGTTGGCTGGGTGACCCGGACCAATGATGCGACAGCACTGTTGCGAGAGGCCTTGGAAGACGAGGCCGGGAGTAAGGCGTACTACATCGGCCTCGGAGCGGGGGCCGAGGGCTTCGAGCGGTATGCGGCCACTGCTTCGACTGTGAGTGTGTGGGCGGCGTCGATGCAGCATGGGGCGCCGCCCTCTGCGTTGCTGGCTCGGGCGATGGAGCGGTGTTCGGCTCACGAGGGGATGCGGGTTGCCCGGTTGACGATGGAGATCCTGGGGCCGGTGCCAGTGGGGGATGTCGAGGTTCGGGCCTGGGTGGAGCGGCCTGGGAAGCGGGTCGAGTTGGTGGCGGCGGAACTGGTCGCCACGCGGGCTGATGGGAGTCGGCGGGCAGTGGCGAGGGCTTCGGCGTGGCGGATCGCCACGTCGGACAGTTCGTCGGTGGTGCATACCGCTGACGCGCCGCTGCCGGCGGTGCCGGAGCCGTCCGAGATCGGTTGGGGCGTGCCGGACGGGTGGGATGTCGGGTACGTGAAGTCGGTGGACATCCGGTCGGTGGACAGTGACGACGTCACCCGGCGGGTGTGGGTGAAGCCGCTGGTCGAGGTCGTCGAGGGCGAGGAGATCTCGCCGCTGGTGCGGGTGTTCTCGGTGGCGGATGTAGCCAATGGGGTTGGGGCGCAGCTGGATCCGCTGAAGTGGACGTTCCTCAACACCGATCTGACCATCGACCTGTTCCGGCTGCCGGAGAGTGAGTGGATCGGGCTGGCGGTGCAGACCTCGATCGGACCGGACGGGGTCGGGATGTGCTCGACCGTGCTGCACGACGAGCGCGGGCCGATCGGGCGGTGCCTGCAGATTCTCGAGGTGCGGGCACGGGACTGACCCGGCGATAAGGAAACCGATATCGTCGGTCGGATGGATCCGCTGCGTCAGTTGCGCTACTTCATCGCCGTGGCCGAGGAGTTGCACTTCGGCCGGGCGGCCGAACGACTGCGGATCGCCCAGCCCGCGCTGAGCCAGCGAATCCGCAAGCTGGAGAGCGATATCGGGGCCCGCCTGCTGGAACGCGACAGTCGGCGGGTGGAGCTCACCGAGGCGGGACAGATCCTGCTGGTGGAGGCGCGGGATCTGATCGCACGCTGGGAGCGGGCGAAATCGCTGGTGGGCAAGGCCCACAGGGGTGAGATCGACGCGCTGCGGGTGGGCGTGCCACCGGAGCTGGCAGGCCGCGTGCTGGCGGCCATCCTCACCGCGTTCGAGAGCCGTCAGGTACGGGTCGACCTGCAGGAACTCACCACCGCCGAACAGGTACGGCTGCTGGCGGATCGGCAACTCGACGCGGGGCTACTGCAATATCCGGTGGACGTGGTCGGTCTGGAATCGGGCCCGGCGGTGGAGACCCCGCTGGGCGTGGTGCTGCCGAGGGATTCCCCGCTGGCCGCGCGGGCGTCGCTCACGCTCGCCGACCTCGCCGGGCACGGCTTGGTCATCTTTCCGCGCGCCGCCGCCCCCGGCCTGTACGACGCCACCCTGCGGACCTGCTGGGAGCAAGGCTTCCGCCCCGCCTCGGTGCAGCACGCCCGCAATCCCGAATTCGTGCTCGGCATGGTGCTTTCCGGCCGCGGCGTCGCCTTCGACCAGGGCCTGGTCGCGCAGAAGGAGCCGCGCGTGGTGTGGCGGCCACTGCCCGAGGGCACGCTGCACTGGCGACTCGCGCTGACCTGGCCCGCGGCCGCCCCGCACCCGCTGGTCCGGGAACTCGCCGACCTCATCGTCACGGTGGTGCAGGGTGACGGGGCGTCCCGCCCGGTCCCGATTCAGGATGGGTCGCAGCGCCGTCCGTGGGATGTGGTCGCGGGCCGAGTGTGAGCGATACGCTCGACGGCCAGCCGCGCCGCCGCGCCGATGGCCCGATCCACCACGGGCTGCCGCCCGGCCAGACTGTGCGACACGGTGAAAACCGCGACCGCGTACCGGCTGCCGTCCGGATACCCGACCACCCCGATCTCATTGCGGATCCCGGGCAGCGTCCCGGTCTTGGACCAGATGTCGGTGTCCGGCGGGAACGCCGACGGCAGCCGATGCCCGTACACCTGCTGCCGCATGAGATCCCGCACGAACCGGCACGCCTCCGGTGCCCCCGCGCGATCCTCGCCGATGAGCCACAGCAGACGAGTCATGTCGCGCGCGGTCCCGGCCGTGGTGCGCAGCGGATCCACCGCCCGTGAGCCGAACACCTCCGCCGCACTGGATTCCGGGTAGCGACGGGCGAATTCGTGCAGGTCACGCGCCCCGATGTCCTCGGCCATGCTGTAGAGGATGTCGCGCAGCGACCCCATGATCCGGGTGCCGGTGAGCCCGAGTTCACGCGCCAGCGAGCGCACATTGTCCACGCCGACCCGGTCGAAGAGCAGGTCAGCGGCCGTATTGTCGCTCACGGTGAGTGCGAACCAGGCGGCGTCGCGCAGGCTGAATTCGACATCGTCGTGGCAGCCCGCGGTGCCCACCCCGCCCAGCCGGTCCGCCGCCGTGGCCCGCACCCGGTCGGATGGATCGAGCTGCCCCGCCGCCACCTGCCGCGCGAACTCCAGCACCAGCGGCACCTTCACCACCGAGGACAGCACCACCGGTTCGTCGGCGGCCCAGCCGAATTCACCGCCACAGTCGAAACAGCGGGCGTGCACCCGGCCCTCGACACCGGCCGTCCGGAAGATCTCGTCCACTCCCCCAGCATTCCGGGTGCCAGGATCGGCCCGTCAGCCGGCCGCGACACAGCCGCCTGACACCCCGCACGCTGCAACGATATCGATCGGTATATCGGTTCTCATCCGTGTTGGTCTTGGACAGCCCCCGGTGATCCGTGCTGGGGTGGCTGTCATGGCAGAGTTCAGCAGGAAGGCCCTCACCGGTGTCTGCGCCGCGGCCATGCTGGTCACGGCGACGGCGTGCTCCGGATCGGACGCCACATCCGGACTGTCCAAGACGGTCGACCGCTTCACGGACGCGCTGAACCGCGACGACGTGCAGGCCGCCGCCGGCGCGACCAGCGACCCCGCCCAGGCCGCCGCCGCACTGGCCCCGCTGTACGACAGCCTTGGCAAACAGGTGCACTTCGAGGCGAGCAAGGTCGAGAAGACCGACGACGGCGGCACATTCACGCTGGCCGCCACCTGGAAGCTGGGCAAGGACGGCAAGAACGAGTGGGCGTACACCACCGCGGGCCGCGCCACGAAATCCGGCGGCGACTGGAAGATCCAGTGGGATCCCGCGACCGTCGCGCCCGGCCTGAATGTCGGCCCGCTGTCCTACAGCCTCGTCTATCCCGACCCCGCCAAGGTCCTCGACAACGCGGGTGGTGCGCTGCTCACCCAGCAGGTGGTGACGCTGGTGAACGTCGCGCCCGGCGCCGACACGGCGGCCGTCGCCGCGGCGCTGCGACCGGTCGCCCCGGATGTCACCGCCGCGAGCCTGCAATCGGATCTGGGCGCGGCACAGGGCAAACCGATCACCGCCGTCACCCTGCGCGACTCCGACTACGCCATCGTCCAGGCCGCCCTCGCCAACCTCGTCGATGTGACCACCGCCCAGCAGACCCGACTATTGGCGGTCGACAAGGCCCTGTCCTCCCCGACCTTCTCCGGCCTCGCCGACCTGTGGCAGCAGCAGGCCGACGCGGCCGCGGGCTGGGCGGTCCGCGCCCAGGGCAGCGACGGCACGCAGCGGGTCGGCGGCCCGGATCCCAAGCCGGTCACCGACATTCGCACCACCCTCGATGTCGGATTGCAGCGGGCCGCGGAGGCCGCGCTGAACCCGATCACCACGCCGGCGGCCATTGTCGCCGTGCAGCCGTCGACCGGCAACGTGCTGGCCATGGCCCAGAACGCGGCCGGTGACGCGCAGGGCCCGATCGGACTGACCGGGCTGTACCCGCCGGGCTCGACCTTCAAGACCGTCACCGTCTCCGCCGCCCTGCAGGCGGGTCAGGTCACGCCCGACACCATGGTCGCCTGCCCCGGCAAGGAGAACATCGAGGGCCGGGAGATCCCCAATGACAACAACTTCGACCTCGGCCAGGTGCCGCTGCACACCGCCTTCGCCAAGTCCTGCAACACCACCATGGGCCGGCTGGCGGTCCAGCTCGCACCGGACGGACTCACCAATGCGGCCGCCCAGCTCGGACTAGGCATCGACTATGTGACGCCCGGCCTGACCACCGTCACCGGCAAGGTGCCCACCGCCGATACCCCCGCACTGCGGGTGGAGGAGGGCATCGGGCAGGGCAAGGTGACCGCGTCACCGTTCGGGATGGCGCTGCTGGCGGCCACGCTCGCCCAGGGCGCGGTCCAGCCGCCGACCATCGTCCAGGGGCAGCCCGGCAGGCCCGACCGGCAGCCGCCCGCGCTGCCGCCGGGCATCGCAGATCAGGTGAAATCCATGATGCGTGAGACGATCACGGGCGGCACCGCCACCGAACTGCGGGATATCACCGGCCTGCTCGGCAAGACCGGCACCGCCGAATACATCGACGACAAGCACGCGCACGGCTGGTTCGTCGGCATCGACGGCGATCTGGCGTTCGCCGTCTTCATCAGCGACGCGGGCAGTTCCGAGCCGGCCGTGCAGGCCGCGGGCCGTATGCTGCGCGCCCCGCACTGATTCTCTCGATTCCAATTTCACACGGCGCGAGCCGAATACCTCCTTCAGCACTCGAAACCGATTGAGAGGCTTGTTTTGTCGACCCTGAAATACGGCGCACTGGTTTCCCTCCTGCTCCTGGCCCCGCTGACCGGCGGCTGCGGCAGCGACTCGAAAACCCAAGCGGCGGTGAGCGAACCGACCACCGCCGCCGACACGGTCACCGACACCGCGGCGCTGCGCGCGCTCGAACAGCAGCACGGAGCCCGGGCGGGCGTGGTAGCCATCGATACCGGCACCGGCAAGACCGTCGGCTATCGGCAGGACGAACGGTTCGCCTTCGACTCCACCTTCAAACCGCTCGCCTGCGGCGCACTGCTGCACGCGCATCCGCTCGGCAGCGGATTCTTCGACCAGGTCATCCATTTCACCCCCGACAAGCTGGTGGCGAACTCGCCGATCACCAGCACCCGCGTCGATACCGGCATGACCGTGGCCGAACTCTGCCAGGCCGCGATCACCCACAGCGACAACACCGCGGGCAATCAGATCCTCGAACTGCTCGGCGGGCCGCCGGCCGTCACCGCCTTCCTGCGCTCGATCGGCGATCAGACCACCCGCATGGATCGCTGGGAAACCGAACTCAATACCAACATCCCCGGCGACGAACGCGACACCAGCACCCCGGCCGCCCTCGCCGACGACTACCGCAAACTGGTGCTCGGCGACGCCCTGGCCGAACCCGAACGGACCCAGCTGACCGCATGGCTGCTCGCCAACACCACCGGCGATGCCCGCATTCGCGCCGCGCTCCCGGCGGACTGGAAGACCGCCGACAAGACCGGCAGTGGCGACTACGGCACCGCCAACGACATCGCGGTCATCTGGCCCGCGGGCGGCGCCGCGCCACTGGTGATCCTGGTGCTGACCACGAAACCGGATCAGGCTGCCGCAGCGGACAATCCGCTGGTCGCCGCCCTCGCCAAGGAAGCCGTCGCCGCCGTCCGCTGAGCCGCGGGCCGGACGAAGTCGGGCGGGTCTGGGCTGTCGCGTCGAGCCGCCGCTGCCGACGAAGTACTCGCCGTTCTCGGGGTCGGTGCTGTTCATGACGGAGATCAGGTGGGTGCCGTCGCCGGCCATCGACCAGAACGACATGGTCACGCAGTCCGCCGAAGCGGACCACCGGCAGCAGAAAGGTGAACGCGGAGACGGACAGCGCAAACGCCACCCCGACAATCGGCGGCAGCACGCGCTCTATCCGACCGCCAACGGCCGGACCACCCTCGGCGAACTGGGCGCGGTCGCCCGCGAAGCCGAGGCGCACTGTGCCGGTCACTGACGCCGGAGAAACACGAGCAGCTCTCGGGGCTGTTGGTGCGCATCGCCGCCGACCGGGGGCTGACCCCGGGCGTATGTCCGGGCTACCAGACGGAGTGACGCCGTGCCGCTGGTCCGCTCACTGAGATGCGGTGCGGCACAGCGGATATCACGGGGTCAAGGCGTCGATCGCGGCGAGCCTGCCCGCCATGACCTCCCGCAGCAGGCGCCGGAAGGTCGAGCATTCCGCGTGACTCGGGGCCGGGCAGGCCGCAGTGTGCCGCAGGCCGTCGCGCACCGCGGTCAATTGCGCGATGGTGCGGTCCAATTCGTCGGCCTTGTCGATGAGAACGGCACGATCGACGCGCAGGTCACCCTGGGCGCCGAAGGCGACGACGATATCGTCGAGGGAGAAGCCGGCGGTGCGGCCGAGCGCGATCAGGGCCAGCTGTTCGAGCACGGACTCGTCGAATTGGCGGCGGAGCCCGCGCCGGCCGGTCGAGGCGATCAGGCCGCGTTCCTCGTAGTAGCGCAGGGTCGAGGCCGGAACGCCGGATCGGCGCACCACTTCGGCGATATCCAGGCCGGTCATCGAATCACCTCGAGCCTTGACCTCAAGTCGACTTGAATTGGGACAGTTTAGCTCTCCGCCCCGTCCCCCGACGAAGGACAGCGATATGACGACACCGCTCGACAACGACCAATCCGCCCGCTGGAACGGCGCCTCCGGCAATGCCTGGGTCGACGCCCAGGACCTCGTCGCACTGGTGATGCGGCCACTCCAGGACCTGATGGTGGAACTGGCGCGCGACGCCGGCGCGCCGCGCATCCTGGATGTCGGATGCGGCACCGGCGGCACCACGATCGCGCTCGCGCGCGAGACCGGCGCGCACTGCACGGGCGTCGACATCTCCGAACCGATGATCACCGCCGCCCGCGCCAACGCCGAGCGGGAAGGCCTGTCGGTGGACTTCATTCGCGCCGACGCCGAGACCCACCCCTTCGAACCGGGCGCCTACGACCTGGTCACGTCCCGGTTCGGGGTGATGTTCTTCGCCGACCCGGTCGCCGCCTTCACCAACCTGCGCCGTGCCACCAGCCCCGGCGGCCGACTCGGCTGCCTCGTCTGGCGCGCCCCCGAGGAGAACCCCTTCTTCACCCAGGCCGAACGCGCGGCCGCCCCGCTGCTGCCGAATCTCGGGCCCCGGATCCCCGGCGGCCCGGGCCAATTCGCCTTCGCCGACCGCGATCACGTGGCCGGAATCCTGGCGGCGAGCGGCTGGACCGAGATCGATGTCCGCCCGATCGACGTCGACTGCGTCATGCCCGAATCGGCGCTGATCGGTTACCTCTCGCGCCTGGGCCCGGTCGGCCTGGCCCTGCTGGAGGTGGACGACGCCACCCGCGAGCAGGTCGTCCGCACCGTCCGAGCAGCGTTCGACCCGTACATCCAGGGCGGCGAGGCCCGCTTCACCGCCGCCTGCTGGATGCTCGACGCCAGGGCCTGACCCGGGTCAGCGCACGTCGCTGAGCAGCCACTGGTCGCGGGGCGTGCGGCGGCGCTCGCGGCGGCTGCCGACCCGGGCGCGCATGGCGTAGTGCGCGGGCTTGCCCTGCGCCGTCAACTGGTGCCAGCCGCTGCCGCTGTTGATGTCGAACACCCCGATGTATCCGCCGGGCAGCAGCTGGAACGGCGCGGTGATGTGCTTGCCGTAGTCGAACTGGGTGCTGCCCGCCTTGCGGAAGTTCTCGAACCACGCGGGAAACACGAAGTCCGACACCAGGATTCCATTGATGTCGTACCCGTACTGGTCCGCCTCACAGGCGTCGGCGACCTCGTAGGCGTAGATGCGCCCCGTCGTGGCATTGGAGAACACGCAGGCGGCCAGGTTGATGTCGGGGTCGCCGAGCATCTCCAGCAGTTCGTGACTGGCCGTCACCGTCCACTGCAGGCCGGCGTTGATATCGCTGCGCGCGAACACCTTTCCCATCGGCAGGCCCTCGTCGGTCAGATCGTGATAGCCGAGCGCGCCGGCCTGGTCGGAGTCGTCGGAGACCACCAGCCACCAGGCGCCGGCCGGCGGCTGCGCGCCGGTCGCCACGAAACTCAGGTCGGCGTCACTCCCCCACACCGGGGCCCAATCCCGGTGCACCTGCGTCTGCAGCGCCGGGACCACCGCCGACACCTGGGCGTCGGTCAGTACGGTACTGCGGTTCAACACGGCAATATGGATGGCAGACATAGCGGTTCTCGAATCCTCATCGGCGGCTGTATTCGATCTTGCTGACCGCCATCATCGCGCGAAATCCACAGGGAGGCAGGCGGAAAGTGCGCATCATCGATCTTTCGGTACCGATCCTGTCCGGTATGCCGGTGTATCCCGGCGATCCGGAGGTCACCATCCGGCCGGCGCTCACCGTGGCCGTCGACGGCGTGAATGTGCTGCACCTGGATCTCGGGTCACAGACGGGCACGCATGTGGACGCGCCGCGGCACATCGACGACGCGCTGCCGGCGTTGGACGAGCTACCGCTGGACCGGTTCACCGGTCCCGGCGTCGTCATCGACGCGCGGTCGGCGGGAGCGGGCGGGGCGATCGGGCGCGAATTCCTCGTGGACCGGGTCGAGGCCGGGCAGATCGTGCTGATCGCCACCGACTGGTCGCGACACTGGGGCACCCACACCTATCTGAACCATCCGCATCTGACGGTGGAGGCGGCCGAATATCTGGTCGCGGCGGGCGTGCGGACGATCGGGATCGACGCGCTCAGTGTCGACCCGACGCCGGCCGAGGACATTCCGGTGCATCGGATCCTCTGCGGGGCGCACACGGTCATCGCCGAGAATCTGACCGGATTGACCGAGGTGCTGGCGGCGCAACAGGCCGGACAGCGGGTCGAGGTGTCGATGTTTCCGCTCAACCTGCCCGGCGCGGACGGCGCTCCGGTGCGGGCCATCGCACGCATCGAAGGGTGACCTAGCGGGTCGCGGGGCATGACCGAGCGTGTCTCGGAGTGTGACAGAAACACCAGTGTGTCGCATTTTGCGGCGCAGGTCACGCGATCTTCGTAGACTGCTCAGGACACCGGGGACGTCGGGGCCCCCGACCCATGCTCGATCCGAAGGACATTGCACGTGAATCGTTGTGCCGTAACCACTTTGCTAGCCGTTGCGGCTGTCATCGCCGCCGCGCCCGTCGCGTCCGCGGAGATCGTCCTCACCGACGCTGCGCAGACCACGACCACGCCCGGCGCCACGACGACCACCCCGGGCACCACCACGACGCCCGGCACCACCACCACGACGCCCGGCACCACCACGGCCGACCCGTCCGCCGCCGACAACCCGATCGAGTCCGACGTGAACTTCGGATCCTCCGCCATCAAGCTCGGCGGCGCGACCGGATCGGCGACCACGGGTTCCTCGAAGGGCGGCTGCACCGTCGCCGGCAGCGCCGCGGCGCTCGCCGGTTACGCCGGACTGGGCTGCGGCAACCTCACTGGCGGCGGCGGCATCGGGCCCGGCACCATCGGCTGACACCCGCTCCCCCCGAGATCGAGCGCGTCCGAAGGGGCATCAGCGACCCGCTGATGCCCCTTCGGCGCGCCCGCGATCAGCGGTTGTCGTCGGCGTTGCCGGCCTTCCACTGCTCCCACGGAATGTTCCAGTCGCCCAGCCCGTCCAGGCCGGACAGCGTGCCGCCGACGGTGTTCTTGACGACGGTGATGTCGCCGCGCTTGACGTTGTCGTACACCCATTTGGCGTCGGCCGGGCTCAGATTGAGGCAGCCGTGGCTGGTGTTGACCGAGCCCTGCGCGCCCACCGACCACGGGGCCGAGTGGAAGAAGATGCCGGAGTAGGAGATCCGCGTCGCCCAGTCGATGGGGGTGCGGTAGCCGCCCGGCGAGTTCACCGGGACGCCGTAGGTGGAGGAATCCATGATGATCTTGTCGAACTTGTCGCCGACGATGTAGACGCCATTGTCGGTGGGGGTGGAGTTCTTACCCATCGAGGTCGGCATGGTCCGGATCACCTCGCCGTTGCGTTCGACGGTCACCATCTTGGTGTCGTCGTCGGCGGTGAAGATCGTGGCGTCGCCGATGGTGAAGCCGGAGTGGATGTCGCTGTCGCCGACCAGGCCGTTGCCGAGATCCCTGCCATAGGCGTTCACCGCGATGTCGACCCTGGTGCCCGGGGCCCAGAAGTTCTGTGGCCGCCAGCGCACCTCGCGATTGTTGACCCAGTAGAAAGCGCCCTCGACCGCGGGCGTCGTGGTGATCTTGATCGCATCCTGGGCGGCCTTGCGGTCCGGAATGTTCTCGTCGAACTGCACGGCCACCGGCTGGCCGATGCCGACCACTTCGTTCTCCGCCGGCAGCAGATACGGGTGCGTGCGGTTGTTGGGCGTGATCGTGGTGAAGCTCATAGTCGAATTGGCCGCCCCGCCAAGGCCGATCGCGTCCACGCTCAATCGGTAGGTGCGCCCGAACCCCAGCTGCTCGGTCAGCCTCCACGAGCCCCCATCCGGCGCCAGCTCCCCCGATACCGGCTTGCCGTCCGGACTGGTGAGCGACACAGCGGTGAACTTCCCGTCCTCCACCTTCAAGGTCAGCTCCCCCGGCGACACGCCCTTGTCACCGTCCTTGACCGGGGAGATCAGCTTCGGCTTCATGAGCTCGCCGATGGGATTGGAATCGATTGCCACCGTTGAGGATTGACCCTTATCCCCGGATGAACACCCGACCAGTGCCAACGCCAGCACGGACAACACCGCCCCGACTCCCAGCAGCCGACCGTATCGCCGCCGGCCCTGACCTTCGCGCATCGCAACCCCACTTCACGTCTCGGCGCGCAGCCGAGCACCTTCCGACCCACGCCTGTTCGACCACCACGGCATCGAGCCAAGCGTTCCCGCCCCACAGGACGTCTCCCGGAACATCCATGATCACCCCCGCAGCGTTAACAACTCCCCGGCCTCTCACAAACCCACAGCTCAGCCACACGATTTCACTTTCCGTACCCTCCCCTGTTAATGTTCTATCCGCACCGCAGAGCGGCCCGAGCGAAAGCCCAAGCCCTCCGCGGAGTGACACGCGCCATTAGCTCAATTGGCAGAGCAGCTGACTCTTAATCAGCGGGTTCGGGGTTCGAGTCCCTGATGGCGCACCACGACAGGCCCCCCTTCGACAGCGAAATCGCTGAAGGAGAGGGGCCTTTTTTGGTTGGCGATGTTGCGCCCGTACCGGCAACCCGATGGCTCCGAAGCCGTCGTGGGACCAACGACTCTCCCGACCGGCGACAACCGGACCTGCCGGTGGCGGCCGATGGCTGTGAGGCTGAAGGTGCCTGCCCGAAGGAGGTTTCGATGTATTTCCAGGATCGTGCCGAAGCGGGCCGTCGGCTCGCAGAACGGCTGTCAACACAGCCTGATACGGATGTCGTCGTGCTGGGGCTGCCGCGCGGCGGCGTCCCGGTCGCGTTCGAGGTTGCCCGGCGGCTGCAAGCGCCGCTGGATGTCATCGTGGTGCGCAAGCTGGGCCTCCCGCATCAGCCCGAGCTCGCTTTCGGCGCTCTCGGCGAAGACGGGGTGCGGGTGATCAACAACGACCTGGTGGAGCGAGCAGGTCTGTCCGGTGCGGAGATGGCGCGGGTGGAGCAGCACGAACGCGCGGAATTGAACCGTCGCGTCGCTCATTTCCGGGCCGGTCACCCGCGCATCCCATTGAAAGGCCGCATCGCGATGATCGTCGACGACGGCGTCGCGACCGGCGCGACCGCGCGGGCCGCCTGCCAGGTCGCCCGGGCTCAGGGCGCCGCCCGAGTCGTGCTGGCGGTGCCGGTCGCGGCCCGGGACGCAGTGCTCATGCTGCAGCGAGAAGCCGACGAGGTGGTCTGCCTCGACCAGCCGCCGTTCTTCTACGCGGTCGGGCAGTGGTATCGCCGCTTCGACCAGACCACCGACGACGAAGTCATCGAGCTGCTGGCTCGCGCGGCCGCCCAGGATGCGCAGCGACAGGCGGGACTGGCCGCGGATCCGCCGCTGCGCGACGACGAGGTGTGTGTGCGGGCCGGGAAAGACCTGCTGTCAGGGCATCTCACCATTCCAGAGCATCCGATCGGTGTGGTGTTGTTCGCACACGGTAGCGGCAGTAGCCGCCACAGCCCGCGCAACCGATACGTCGCCGAGGTACTGCAGCAGGCCCGGCTCGGCACGCTGCTGTTCGACCTGCTCACCACGTCCGAGGAAGCCAACCGCGCCAATGTGTTCGATATCGACCTACTGGCCCGGCGCCTGGTGGCGGTCACCGACTGGTTGAGTGGACAGGAATACGTGGCGGGGCTGCCGATCGGATATTTCGGGGCGAGTACCGGTGCCGCCGCGGCCCTGCGCGCCGCCGCCGATCCACGCGTGGACGTGCGAGCGGTGGTGTCTCGTGGCGGGCGACCCGATCTGGCCGGTCCCGCGCTATCGGCGGTACGGGCGCCGACTCTGCTGATCGTCGGCGGTCACGACTACCTGGTCATGGATCTGAATCGCCAGGCAGCCGAGGCGATGTCCTGTGAGACCGTGCTGGCCGAGGTGCCCGGCGCGACCCACCTGTTCGAGGAACCGGGCACTCTGCGCAAAGCCGCGGAGCTCGCGCGGAACTGGTTCACCACCTGGTTACCCACTACTCCGGCCGAGTCGGAGGAATCGGCATGAGCGATCCGGAAGCCGGGCTCCGGTCGGGCGGGTGCGCTACCGGCCGATTCCAGGGTCGAGTGGTTGATCGTGCGGGTGGCCAGGCGCAGGACTTCCGGCCCTATCCGGAAAACGTATGGACTCACCACGATGGAGATTCGAGACACGGATTTCCGGCTGACGTCGGAGGAGGTCGTTCGATGCGAGCACAACCAGGAGACTGGCTGATCGTCGAAGGACGCGCGGTCGGGGGCATGGTCCGTCGCGGCCTCATCGAAGAGGTGCACGGCGCGGAAGGCGCACCGCCGTATCTCGTGCACTGGACCGACACCGGGCATCGGGCCCTGATCTTTCCGGGCCCCGACGCGTATGTGCGGACCGGGGCCGAACTCCGCGCCCAGGAGGAGATCGCCATGGCACGGTACTCGTCGATGCAGCACGTACCCGCCTCCCACACCGCTGTGGACAGCCGGGACTGACCGGGTCCTGCCCGGCGCGACACCGGCAACGATTTCGTGCTGCTCCGCCGGCTCAGGTACTCCGGCCCGGCACCGACGACCTTCGGCGCTGGTCGCGGCGTGCCGCACCGGCGAGACTGGAACCGAACGACGCGCGAGAACAGGGGCTCCCTTGATCATCGGCGACACCGTGACGATCGACCGCGACGGGCTGGACCGCCTCGGCGTGGTGTTGCGGCCTCGTCACCGAACCCCTCGCGAAACTGCCCGTCGATCCGGGCATACCACGGCACTCCTCCAGGAGCCAGGATGACGACACCCACGCTCGCGGTCTGGAAGTTCACCTCCTGCGACGGCTGCCAGCTCAGCCTGCTGGATTGCGAGGACGAATTGCTCGCGCTGGCGGGCCGGGTCCGCATCACGCATTTCGTCGAGGCGAGCAGTGCGGTCGAGCCCGGGCCCTACGACGTATCGCTGGTCGAGGGTTCGGTCAGCACACCCGACGAGCAGAGCCGGATCCTCGAGATCCGCGCGCAGTCACGGATTCTCGTGACAATCGGCGCCTGCGCCAGTCACGGCGGCATCCAAGCGCTGCGCAACTTCGCCGACATGACCGAATTCGCTTCGGTGGTATACGCCAGCCCGGAATACATTTCGACGCTTGATACCGCGACGCCGATCGCAGCGCATGTGCCGGTGGACTACGAGCTGCGCGGATGCCCGATCGACCGCCGCCAGCTGCTGGAAACCCTGTGCGCGCTGCTGGCCGGGCGCGAACCCGACCTGCCCAACACCAGCGTCTGCACCGAATGCAAGCGCCGCGGCAACACCTGTGTGATGGTCGCCGACGGCATTCCCTGTCTCGGTCCGGTCACCCAGGCGGGATGCGGCGCCCTGTGCCCGTCCTACCATCGCGGCTGCTACGGCTGCTTCGGCCCGATGGAGCGGCCCAATATCGGTGCGCTGCTGCCGATCCTGCGGATCAACGGCATGGACACCGTCGATATCGACCGAGTGTTCAGCACATTTGCGGTCGCCGCGCCGGCCTTCGCCGACAGAAGCCGGGATGAACCACCGCAGTAGGCAATTGCGGGCCGGCGCGTGCGAGGGCGAGGGCTCCCCGCACCGAGGGCGGTCCTGCCACGAGTGGATCCGGGGTCATACCCTCCCCCATTACAGTTCTGCGATCGAGCACTGCTAATGTTCTTCCCGCCCCGCGGAGCCGCCAGGTGAAGACCGAGCCACCCACGGAGTAGCACGCGCCATTAGCTCAATTGGCAGAGCAGCTGACTCTTAATCAGCGGGTTCGGGGTTCGAGTCCCTGATGGCGCACAGAACGTGTCGCGGGGCGACGTCCGTTACGAAGAGCAAGAATCGGACCTCGCGAGCGAATGAGCCTGGGCCGCAGCGCGGAAGACGATCAGCTATTGGGCTTGCGGCCGCTGAAGCCCAACGGGATACCCCGCCGGTGGCCGTGCAATCCTCACCCGCGTCCGCACAAGCGTCATCCAGACCGCCAATGCCGCAGCACTTTTGGTGCAGCTGCTCGCGAAGCGGCGCCGAACACCCTCGCGCGCTCCTCAGTCGCGACCGAACCAGCGCCGCCATCCGCGCCGGGGTTCGGGGCCTGGTACGGCGATATTGATCTGTGCGCCTTCGGGGATGAAGCGGACCTGGTCGTGAATCTGCCCCGCCATGCCCAATGCGGTGACGAAGTCCATGACCTGAACGTTGCCGATCTGCGGGTCACCTCCCAGAACGGCCGGATGCGTCAGGTCGTAGATCTGGGATTCGTTCGGGGTCAACCCGTGCGCGGCAGCCGCGACCGCGAGATCGGCCCGAAGATACAGTTGCTGACCGTCGCGCGTCTGCAGCTCGGCCTCACACTCTTCGACGGATCCCCAGAGGTACGACAACTTTCCGTAGAACGTATCCAGCCACCACACGCCGTCCTCGGCACCCAGGAAGACGTCGCCGAATGGTGACGTGAACATCGGGTACTTGCCCTCCAGGCCGATCCAGTTCCAGGATTCCAGCGCGTATCGGTACTGCTCATCGGTAAACCGTCGCAACAACTCCACGCGGTGAACGCTACGCGGCGCGCACCGCCGGAAAGGGTTTCACGGTCGATCGACCGATGCGGCAACCCATTCGCTTCGCGGTTGTCACGGATCCCAGGGTTGGGAGCATGGCAGGGAGGGCATGGTCGCGGTGATGTGGTTGTCGATGCTGATGGCTGCCGCGCCGGCGGCGGTCAGTTCGGCTGCCACCTCGTCGATTTGCTGGGGGCGGCCCTGGAGGTCCAGAACGAGGGCGCCCAGTTCTACACGCAGGTGCAGGAGTGTGGTTTCCGCTGTTCCGATGGTTGTCACCGGACCACCTCGCGAATCCGTACGTCGGCTCGTGCAGCCGATCTGCCGAATGGAATTGTGCGCGGTGCTGCGGGCAACGCCAGTTCCGTGGGAGCGTCTCGAGAAATCACTTGTTCCCGACAATCGACAACGACAGGTTGTCGATCGCTGCGGACAGTTCGGGCGGGTGGCGGCGGGTGGGCGCCAGTAGGGTTCGGGGATGCGTGATTTCGGGGTTGGGTTCGCCTATTTCGTTCGGGGGCAGCGGTGGGTGGTGCGGCATCCTCGGGAGTACGGGATCGGGATTCTGCCGGCGCTGGTGACGGTGTTTTTGTATGTGGCCGCGCTGGTCGCGGTGATCACATGGGGCGGGGATCTGGCGGAGACGGTGACGCCGTTCGCCGATCACTGGCCGAGCCCGTGGGCGGGATTGTTTCGCGGGGCGTTGGACATTGCTCTGATCGCGCTCGCGGTGCTTGCGGCGGTGCTCACGTTCACTGCTGTGACTCTGGTGATCGGATCGCCGTTCTATGACGTGATCTCGGAGCGGGTCGATCGGTCGGTGTCGGTTGATGGGACCGCACCGGAATCCGGGCTGGCCTGGTGGCTGGAGTTGTGGGTGTCGCTTCGGGACAGCGTTCGAATTCTGGTGCGGGCCATGGTGTGGGCGGTTGTGTTGTTCGTGCTGGGATTCGTGCCCGCTGTCGGGCAAACGGTGATTCCGGTGGTCGCGATCTTCGTCACCGGGTTCTTCCTCGCGCAGGAGCTGACCGCGGTCGCGCTGCAGCGCCGCGCCATTCACCTACGTGAGCAGTTGGCGCTGTTGCGTGGCCGCAAAGGTTTGGCGTGGGGCTTCGGCGTGCCGCTCGGAGTGGCCTTCCTGGTGCCGTTCGTCGCGGTATTCCTCATGCCGGGCGCCGTCGCCGGAGCCACGCTCCTGACCCGCGAACTACTGGGCGAACCAGGAACCGGCACTACCGCGTGAGCTCGAAGCCCCAGGATGCGACCGCGAACGCGAAGTACATTGCCGCGATGTTGGCGACCGGCGGAGGACACGGATCCGGTCGTGCAGGACTTCGTCCGCAGCTGCCTCGACCACCGGGAGACAGCCCGGTGAAAGCGGGCTCGGGTCAGCAGGTCGAAGCGGGGAGGGACTGCGCTTCGGCGAAGGCGGCCATATCGACCTGGCGACGGGCATTGGACAGCGCCGTGATCGTGCAGAGCCCCAGCTCGCCGGTGCGGTCGTAGAGCGTCGCCGTGGAGACGGCGATGCCGTTGGCAGAGACATGGTCTCGGGCCTGCACGCCCAATTCCACGCCCTCCGGCAGCCGGGAGAGCGTCATGGTGACATCGGTGTTGATGTAGCCGACCCCCGCGGTGCCCCAGTTGCAGACCAGGTTGGTGGAGTCACTGACGAAGGCCGCGCGTTCGAACGGCGTAATGGGCACGCCGTCGATGAGGGCCGGGATATTGTTCCACGCTGCCTTGCGGTGCGGGTTGACGCCGGAGGCGAAATCGTGGGTCCAGTCGAAGGATCCGGACTTGAACAGGGGCGGGCTGCCCTCGGGCCCGTCGAGCCGGGTCTCGGGGGTCGGGAGCTCCTGGGCCGGCTGCCAGATCTCGCCCGGCGGCTCGACGGTGGCGATCAGGAATTGCACGGTGGCGCGGGCGCGCACCCGGCCGTGCTGGATGATGGACGCGTCGGCCACGCGAATGCGATTGCCGTCGCGGACGATCGAGCTGTGCAGCTCGATGGGCTCGTTGAGGACCGGGCTGAACAGGTCGGCGGTGAACCGGGCGGGGATGAAATCGGGCCCGGGGCAGTGCGTTTCGAGTTCGTGCGCGAGCAGGCCGCAGACGGCCGTACCGGCCAGCTGCGCCGGCGACCAGGCGCTGACCGCCATCCGGGTCGCCGTGAAGCGACCGTTCTCCTGGGTGAAGAACGCGACCATGGAGTCTCCCCTACCGATTGATGAGCCCCAGAATTAGAACATGTTTCAGAAACCCGGGGGAAGACCGCGGTCCCGGTCAGCGGAGAGACCGGGGCGCTGCGGGGAGGAATCGGCGGGTGATCAGTTCACCCAGGGCGGGTTGACGACGGTCCCGTCGAGCAGCTCACCGGTGAAGCCGACGGGCGCGTTGACGAGCACTTCGGCGGGCCGGTCGGCCGGATTGTCCAGGCGGATCACGGATCCGGCCGGGACCACCGCCGCGTCACCGGGAGCCAGCTCCGCGGCCTCGCCCTCGATGGTCAGCGTGATCGAGCCCGCGAGCAGGATGAACGCCTCCTCGCGGTGGACGCGGTGCGGGACGCCCTGGGTGCCGGGCGAGATCTCCAGCCGCCACAGGCACAGCTCACTGCTGCCGGTGCTGGGACGAACCAGCGGGGTGAAGCGGGAGCCGTGCATTTCATGGGACTGGGCGTCGGCGGCGTGGATTACGGGCATTTGCCATCTCCTTCAGTCAAGCAGCTTGACTATATAGTCAAGCTTGTTGACTTCTTTGTCAAGTGCCAAGATTCCAGACATGCCCGGATACGCACAGGACCTGCCGCTGCTACTGCTCGCGGCCGCCGCGGAGGTCACCGACGCCATCAACGACGGGTGCGTCGCGGCCGGCTTCACCGACATCCGGCCCACCCACGGCTTCGCCTTCGTGCGCATGGCCCCGAACGGCGCGACGGTCGGCGAGATCGCCGAACACCTGGGCGTCACCAAGCAGGCCGCCAGCCAGCTGGTCGAGGAACTCGTCAAAAAGGGCTACGCGCAACGCAATCCGCACCCGCACGACGCGCGCGCCAAGCTCGTCACGCTCACCGAGCGCGGGTGGGCGTGCACCCGCGCCGCCGATGCCGCCGCGGCCCGGTTCACCGAGCGATGGGCGGCCGCCCTCGGGCCCGCGGCCACGGTCGAACTGCGCAATGCGCTCGCCAGGGTCGTCACACCCGGACGGGTGCGTCCGTCGGCGTGGTGACGAATTCCACGACCGTTCAGCCGAGTTCGAGCGAGGTCACGCCGTAGACCCGCTCGCGGTGGTACGCCCGGACGGGCCCGGTATACATGCGCGCGGTCTCGAAGCTCGGCGTCAGCCCGGCCGACTCCATCAGCCGCACCGCGGGTTCGTTGTCCAGCGGGACATCCACGGCCAGCGGCATTCCCGCCGCATGGGCGGCCAGCGCGGCCAGCAGCTGCCGCGCGTCAGCGGGAGTGTCGGCGAACAGCGGGCCGACCCGCAGTGAATCCCGGGCCGGACGCAGGGTCGTGTACCCGGTGAGGGTCCCGTCGACGATCCGGGCGAAGGTCCGATGGCCCGGCTCGGCGAGCCAGGCGGTGAGGAATTCGGGCCGGTCCGCCGGATAGCAGGCCGAGTCGTACGGTTGCAGCGCCGCGAAATCCGCCGGCGCGAGCGCGGTCACCGTGTCGTCGGGCAGCGGCAGGCGGGGCACACCGATGAATCGCGCACTGTTGTAGGCGAGTTCGAATCCACTGCGCCGATAGCTGTCCTGCTGCGCGGGAACTCCGTCGAGCCCGACGACCCGCTCTCCCGCGTGTTTCAGACCCGCGTTCCAGGTGGCCAGGCCGAACCCGCGCCCGCGCAGATCCGGGCGCACGAGATAGAAACCCAGGAACGCGTAGTCGGCGCCGTAGTTGACCACCGAGACCGCGGTGGCGGGCTCCCCGCTCAGCCGCCCGAGCAGGAATCCATCCGGATCCTGCACGAAGAACGCGCCGACATCACGCTGCCCCGGGTTCCAGCCCTCGGCGGCGGCCCACTCCACCACGGCGGCCCATTCCGACGGGGTGGCGCGGGCGATGACCAGATCATCGAGATCCATGGCATCCGGCATGCGACCACGGTAGCCGCAAAAGCCCTGCGACTCGCTGGGATTCGAGGACGCGCCGGGCACGCCCTCGGACCGGCGGAGCGCCCGGCGAGCCGGCCCCGGCGCTCCGGTAGGGTCGAGGCGACATGCCCCGCGACCTGCGTGGTTGCGCGGAGTTCGAGGAAGACATGGCCGACTACGCACACTCCGATCACGCCAGCCGCAGCCGCGAGGAGAAGGCCCGGCGGCTGGCCGCCTATCTCTGGACGCGCGGCATCAGCGGTCCCGAACTGCTGGAACTGCCCGCCGCCCAACGGCGCAAGCTGGCCCGCGCCGCTGACACCAATCCACCCAGCACCGACGAGACCTGGCAGGTGGTGGCCGGGCTGCTCGGCGAGAAGGACGCCTGGGCCACGCGCAATCCCGGCCATCCCGCGGCCCGCCGGGAGCGGCTGGACGAGAAGATCCTCTGGGTGAAACCGCCGGTCAAACCCTGGGAGTAGATCGGCCCGGACGCTTGACAGCAAGAAATGAACCGGGGTTCACTGCTTGAGTGTCCCCCGACTACGAGAACCACTCCGGTACCCGCCCGGCCGCCTGGCGCGACGACCTGACCGGCGGTGACGACTCGCTCTTCGCGGGCCGCCCCGAACCGGTCGACGAGTACACCGGCCGCACGCTGACCTACGAGGTGACCGGGCGCATCGCCCGCATCACCTTCAACCGGCCAGAGCGCGGCAATGCCATCACCGCCGACACCCCGATCGAACTGGCGGCGGCCGTCGAGCGCGCCGACCTGGATCCGCGCGTGCACGTCATCGTGGTGAGCGGGCGCGGCAAGGGCTTCTGCGGCGGCTACGACCTGTCGATCTTCGCCGAGAACAGCTTCGCTCCGGCCGAGGGCGCGCAGCCGACCGAGGGCACGGTGCTCGACCCGGTCGTCCAGGCCCGCAATCACAATCCCTGGGGCACTTGGGATCCCATGGTCGACTACGCCATGATGTCGCGCTTCAACCGCGGCTTCGCCAGCCTGCTGCACGCCAACAAGCCGACCGTCGCCAAGGTGCACGGCTTCGCCATCGCCGGCGGCACCGATATCGCGCTGTTCGCCGATCAGATCATCTGCGCCGAGGACGCGCGCTTCGGCTACCCGCCCACCCGGACCTGGGGCATTCCGGCCGCGGGCATGTGGGCGCACCGGATCGGTGACCAGCGCGCCAAGCGACTGCTGTTCACCGGCGACAGCCTCAGCGGCAAGCAGGCGCTGGAGTGGGGCCTGGCCATCGAGGCCCCGCCCGCCGACGAGCTGGACGCGCGCACCGAGGAACTGCTGGAACGCATTTCGCGGGTGCCGATCAACCAGTTGGTCATGGCGAAGCTGGCGCTCAACAGCGCGCTGCTCGCGCAGGGGGTCACCAACTCCGGCATGATCAGCACGGTGTTCGACGGCATCTCGCGGCATACCCGCGAGGGCTACGCCTTCCAATTGCGTTCGGCCACGGCAGGTTTCCGCGAGGCCGTGCGCGAGCGCGACGAACCGTTCGGCGATTGGAAGCGTGCCCGGTTCGAGCCGCCGAAGGACTAGGCGATCCCCTCCACGTCGGTGCGCTCGACCTCGGCGACGACCCGGCCGGCCAGCGAGCGCACCGCGGCCGCCTCCGCGGCGGTCATCTCGTCGATGAACAGCCGCCGCACCAGTTCGACGTGATTGGGGGCGGCGGCCTCGAGCGCCAGGCGGCCGGCCTCGGTCAGCCGCACCTCCCGCCCGCGGGCGTCGTCGACGGCCTGGCAGCGATCGACCAGGCCACGGGTCGCCATCCGCGACAGATGCTTGGACAGGCGGCTCTTGTCCCAGCAGATCTCGGCGCCGAGTTCCTTGGCGCGCAGCTGGCCGCCGGCCGCGGACAGCGCGACCAGCACCTCGTAGTCGGAGGTCGACAGTCCGTCCTGGGCCAGCCCGGCGGCGAGGGCGGCGTCCAGGCGTTGCCGCATGCGAATGTAGGACTGCCAGGTCGTCTGTTCCGCATCGGTCAGCCAGCGCGTCATGGCTTCCATAGTATCGACCAATAGTTGACACGGACACCAAGCGGATCCACAGGAACTTCATGGTAAATCGGGGCAGCCCCCGGACGGCCGCCTGTCGTACAGTACTGACCGTCCAATTTGCGTAGTTCTGGCGGAAATCGTCCATGCGCGAGCGCATTTCCGAGCAGGGCGAATGAGACACACACCGGCAGAAGAGGTTCCGGCGTTCGGGGCAAATCCCCTAATTCACCTGGATGAATAGCCCATCCGGTTGACAATGCAACGTTGCGCCAGAAAACTCGACGCCGAGCCCGGCCGGTCACCGCGCCGCAACCGCCCGCGGCGGCGGTGGCACATCCGCGCCGAGTCGGGCCCTATGCCACCCCTGTTGCGCCGACATTGAGGAATACATGAACGTTCGCCGGCTTCTCGTCACCGCCAGCGTCGCGGGACTGACGAGCTTCGCAGCCCAGTCCGCCGTCGCCCTCGCCGACGTCCCCACCGGATCCTCCGGCACCGGCTCGTCCGCCATCGACACCGGCTCCGCCGCCACCGGCTCGGCGGGCCTGTCCCAGACCGGTTCCGCCGGCGGACCCGTCTACGAGAACTGTGACCAGGCCCGCGCGGCCGGCGTGGCGCCGCTGTTCCGCGGCCAGCCCGGCTACAGCCCGCACCTGGACCCCGACGGCACCGGAATGGCTTGCCCGACCGTCTGATTCACGCAGCGCGGCGGCTCCGCCGTCCCGAGCAACCCGAGGCCCGGTCCGACCAAGGACCGGGCCTCGGGTTTTCTCACCTCGGCACCGCGACGCAAATGTGGCCCGGTCCAACAGGACCGGGCCACAGTCGAAAGCCGATACGGCTCAGCGGCGGAAGATCTTCACCACGACCAGGGTCGCGATCAGCGCGCCGGTGCCGATCAGGGTGTACTTGATCTTGGGCTCGTTCAGCTTCGCCATGACCGACCGCTTGGCGTTGTCGGCCAGCCGCTGGGGATCGGCGCGGACCGCGAGTTCATCGAGGGTGCTCGCGAGCCGGTTGCGTGCCGCCTCGATCTCCCGCTCGATCGCCTCGGTATCTCTCGCCACGTCACACTCCTGTCTGGAAGCCGCGCTGAAAGGCGGCGCCGTCGTCTCGGGGCCGCTGCTCGCGCGACACAGGCGCATGCCAGCCGACCGCTCAGGAGTGTATCGCCAACACCCGCTCGAGCCCGTCGACTAGCGTGGCGGCATGACCGAGAATCACCGACTCAGTCCCGGCGACCCCGCGCCCGCCTTCACCCTGCCCGACGCCGACGGCAAGGACGTCTCGCTGTCGGACTACCGCGGCCGCAAGGTGATCGTCTACTTCTACCCGGCCGCGAGCACACCGGGCTGCACCAAGCAGGCCTGCGACTTTCGCGACAACCTGGCCGAACTCGGGGACGCCGGCCTCGAGGTCGTCGGCATTTCCCCCGACAAGCCGGCCAAGCTGGCCAAGTTCCGCGACGCCGAGCAGCTCACCTTCCCGCTGCTGTCCGATCCGGACAAGGAAGTGCTGTCCGCCTACGGCGCGTTCGGCGAGAAGATGATGTACGGCAAGAAGGTCACCGGCGTCATCCGATCCACCTTCCTGGTCGACGAGAACGGGAAGATCGAAGTCGCGCAGTACAACGTGAAAGCCACCGGGCACGTCGCCAAGCTGCGCCGCGACCTGCTCCCCCACCTCCCCGGGACTTCAGCGGACAGCTGAGTGCCGTTAACCGTCAGCACCCCTGCCGGCGGTTGAGTGCCCAAACGATTGTGGACGTACCCGGGGAGTTACCCCCATCGTTACGAGCCTGGGCATTCCGAAAGCGCGGAATCCCGGCCCTTTTCAGGGTCGGGATTCAGGCGACACATTCGGGACGCCCGCTTGAAGCGAGCGCCTAAGCCTTCGGCAGGGCCTGCGCGGCCCACTGCAGCATCATGCGCCAGTGGTTGTCCCACCAGGACGAGAACTCGGCGGTGCCCAACGGCGGCGGCGCGAGTTCGCCCTGGAACAGCCCGGATTCGGTGGGCGCGCCGACCGCGTGCGTCGGGGCCGGGATGATCGACTCCGGATTCGAGGCCGCCTCCGGCTCCGGCTTCGCCTTGATCAGCGGCCGCGGCTTCCCGCCGTTGCGGGGATTGTCACCGCGTGGGCCCCAATTGAGGGTGGCCGGGTCGATGGTCACCACATCGCCGGGCTGCGGTTCGGAACCGGGCTGACCGGAATCCGGCGTGACCCCGTCGGTTGATGGGCCCGCGTCACCCGGCAGGCCGTCGACCACGGGAGCGGCGGCGTCCGGGACCGCGGGCGCGGGCGCATCCCCGGACGGGTGATCGCCGGCGGCATGCCCGTCCGCGGCGACCCGGGAATCGATGAGCACCGGGGCCGGCACCTTCTTGGATTCACCGCCCGAGGCGTAGACCCCGCCCGCCACCAGACCGCCCGCCAGCACGCTGGCCGCCGCGAACAGGGCCGCGGTACCGCGCGCGCGACGGATGCGGTCGGCGGCCTCCCCCGCGAACTCCGCCTCCGGCAGGGCGGCCAGGGCCGCGCCGATGGCCGGTGCGGCCGCCGCCACCGCGCACGGGATGACCGGTGCGCCGAAGCCCGACTCCAGGGCGGCCACCACCTCGGGTTCCGTTGCGGCCGAACCGATCAGCACCACCGCGTCCGGCTTGACACCGGCCGCGTCGAACTGGTCCCAGGCGGCGGTGACGGCGCTGCGCATGGCGTCCTCGGTGGCCGCGCCGCCGCTGAGTGTCACCGCGGCGAGCACCCGGCTCCGATCCGGCGAAATGAGCGAGACGGCCTGGAAACCGGGCACCACCTCGCAGATGGCCAGATCCTCGAATTCGTCCACCCAGGTCATGGCGCGCGCCACCGCGAGATGTGCGGCCTTGGCCGACACCAGGGAGGCGTCGTGCCAGGAACCGGCGGCCAGCTTGGTGACGATGGCGCGGCGCTCGGCGGCATCGCGGTAGGCGACCGCGGCGCCGAGGATCTCGCGATCCGTGCCGATCCGGTCGGCGAGGTCCTCCAGTGCCGCTTCCACCGCGACCGCCAAGTCGGCCTTGGTATCTCCGGCGATCGGCTCGACGCGCTCGAGCACGACGCGCTCGGTCACCTTGTCGCCGTCTTCGGCGAGGGCCACAGCACGCACCGTGCCGCGCTCGGTGGCGACACCGATGGTCACCGCGGAACGAACAGGGGTAGAAGCAACCACAATCAGCCTTCCAACGTCGACGTACAGGCGATGCACACACGGACGGACAGTCGAGACGCGTCGGTTCCCGGCTTCGGCAGGGGCGTGGCCCCTTTCGGACAGAGACCCGCAGCTGAGAGGCAGCTGCGATGGGTGTTCGGAGCCGACGACGGCGTGGATGGGTCGGATGCGATGACACACGAAGTACCGCAGCGTGTCATGCGCGTGTCGCTACCCGTAGGCTGTTCCCTGTGGAAGCACGCACGGGAACCGGGTCGACGCGACGACCGGACCCTGCGTTGGAGCTGCAGGACGATCCACAGGAGCTGATGCCCCGTCGCCGCCCGACGCAGGAACGATCAAAACGCAAATTCGACGCCCTGCTGCAGGCATCCCGGGAATTACTCGTCGAAGTCGGCTTCGAATCGTTCACCTGTGAAGAGGTCGCGGCCCGCGCGGAAGTGCCGATCGGCACGCTCTACCAGTTCTTCGCCAACAAGTACGTCATCGTCTGCGAGCTGAATCGCCAAGACCTGGTGGCGGTTTCGCAGGAACTGGCCGATTTCCACGGCGAGATCCCGTCCATGGACTGGCTGCGGCACATGACGCAGCTGGTCGATCACCTGGCCGATCTGTGGATGACCGACCCGTCGCGGCGCGAGGTGTGGCTGGCCATGCAGTCCACGCCGTCCACCCGCGCGACCGGAGCGATCCACGAAAAGGAGTTCGCCGAAGCGGTTTCGCAGATGCTGCGCCCGCTCATGCCGCGCACCCCGCGCGGCCGCCGCTCCATGATGGCGCAGGTACTGGTGCACGTCGTGTACTCGATGCTGAATTTCTCGGTGCAGGACGGGCTCAGCCACGAGGACGCCGTCGCCGAGCTCAAGCGCCTCATGGTGGCGTATCTGCTGATCGCGGAAAAGGAATCGCGCTCCGGCGGGCAGCGCACCACCTTCGACCCGGACTAGCGGCTCAGCTGGACCACCGGCGGGTCGAAGGCCTCCCGATCCGCGGGTGCGGCCCCGCGGCAGGTGTCGACCAGCTGATGCACGATCGGCGACAGTTCACGAACCACCAGCGAAGTCCGCACCGTCACATCCGGATCGGTGAGCCGGCGGAAGGCAACGCGGCGGGTCGGGAGCGCGGTGGCCGCCTCCTCGTACAGCACGGTCCACGACGGCTGCCCGGACCCCAAGAGCGCCAAGGTGTTCTGCACGGTGGTGAACGCCCCGCCCAGGCGCGGCGTGAAACCCGCGGAATCACACGCCC
Organism: Nocardia niigatensis NBRC 100131; assembly: GCF_000308655.1. Taxonomy (GTDB): domain Bacteria; phylum Actinomycetota; class Actinomycetes; order Mycobacteriales; family Mycobacteriaceae; genus Nocardia; species Nocardia niigatensis. Next base: position 471,184 of record NZ_BAGC01000043.1, read on the forward strand.
CCAGCACGGTGTCCACGAAGGTGCGGCTGGACTCCCGCTTCGAGAGTCGCAGCGGCATGGCCGCCAGCCGCTGGAACGGCAGGGTCGATTCTCCGGCCAGCGGATGCTGCGCGGGGAGGGCGGCCACCAGCCGGTCGCTCCACAGCGGGATCACGCGCAGGCCCGAGACCGGCCGCACCATGCGCACGAAGGCCGCGTCGAGCCTACCGTCGGCCACCTTCGCCAATCGTTCGGAGGCGGGCAGGCTTTCGAGTAGGACCTGGGTGGTGGGCGCCTGATCGTGCAGCAGGGCGAGGATGTGTTCGAGCCGGGTGGTCATACCTTCGGCGGTGCCGATGCGCAACTGCGCCTGCGTGCCCACGCGCTGGGCGAGTTCACCGGCGAGCGCCGCGAATTCGTCGGCGCTGCTCAGCACGGCGCGCGCCTGGTGCAGCAGCTGCTGCCCGGCCTCGGTGAGGCCGACCCCGGAGGCGGTGCGATCGAACAGCCGCAGGCCGAATTCGTTCTCGAGCGCCTTGATGCGCTGACTGACGGCAGGCTGAACGATATGCAACCGTCGCGCCGCCCGGCCGAAGTGCAATTCTTCGGCAACTACCACAAAACTGGCCAGATGCCTGAGTTCCATGCGCACCCCGTCTCGTTGCACTGGACCTATGGGCGACGATACCATCGCGGGTTCGTTCGGGCGCGATATTCGAATCAACTACAAACCAGCCGGTATCTAAAATGCGAACGCTTAGTACGTAAGTCGTACTCACCCACCTGATCACATTATTCCAATTCTGAAAGTGTCGTGCGTCACATACCTCGATAGTCGATCATTTTCTATGATCGGCCGATTAAAAACCGCTCCTTCTCTCCTGTCGAATTCAATGCAACCATTCGAACAGATCATCGAAACGAGAAAGGTATTCGAATGCGAGCAGTAATCAATAATCCGCAGGGCGATTCACCGGTCGCCTTCGAGGAGGTGGCGGAGCTGGTCCCGGCGCCGAACGAGGCGCTCATTGCGGTCCGCGCATTCTCGCTGAATCGTGGCGAGTTGGCGCTGCTGGGCATCCGCCCGCAGGGCTGGCGACCCGGCCAGGACGTGGCCGGCGTCGTGATCGAAAGCGCCGAGGACGGTTCCGGTCCGCAGCCGGGCACCCGCGTGGTCGGCATGGTCGAGCAGGCCGGCTGGTCGGAGCGAGCGGCCGTGTCGACCTCCCGGCTCGCCGTACTGCCGGACGATCTGTCGATGGAGCAGGCCGCCACGCTGCCGATGGCCGGGCTCACCGCGCTGCGCACGCTGCGCATCGGGGGCAGCGTCCTGGGCCGGAAGGTCTTGGTCACCGGCGCGAACGGCGGTGTGGGCCGGTTCCAGGTGCAGCTGGCCGCGCTGTCGGGCGCGAACGTCACGGCGGTCACGACTCGGGCCGCGCAGGTGGCCGCGGAGCTGACCGCGCTGGGCGCGACCGCCGTGGTGCCCGAAGTGGACAGCGCGACCGGCCCGTTCGACCTGGTCCTCGAGTCGGTCGGCGGCACGGCCCTGACCGGCGCGCTGGCTCGGCTGGCCCCGGGCGGCACCGTGGTCGTGCTGGGCAGCAGCTCGGGCGAGAAGGCCCCCATCGACGTCTACAACTTCATCGGCCACGAGGGCGCCCGCCTGCAGAACTACATTTCCTACGCCGCGACCGATCCCGACGACGCCGACCTGGCGATCCTGGTGTCGCTGGCCGCGGCCGGGCGGCTGGTCGCCGCGCCGGGCCACGTGGCGGGCTGGGGCGATCTGGGCAAGGTCGTGCAGAGCATGCGACAGCGGGAGCTGCCCGGCGGCAAGGTCGTGCTGGCTGTCGACTGAGGTGGGCCGGGCTGGGCGTCACCGGCGTCGCCCAGCCCGGTGAATTGGCTGCTCAAGTGCCTGGGAGGGGCGCTCACGTGAATCATCGGGAAAATATAGATAACGCCGGCATCGGATCCGCCGGGGTGGACAAGCGCGCGGTGCAATTATCGGAATGGCATGCCACGCACCGGGTGCGCATGGGATAGATGAATTCTGGCAACGACTGCTCGATGGAATCGATGCTATTACCGAAATACCTATCACACGATTTCCAATCGATCAGTTCTATCAGCCGGGCGGACCCCTGGCCGGAAAGATCGTCACCCGCTCGGGTGGCTTTCTCGACAATATCGACGGCTTCGACGCGGATTTCTTCGGTATTTCACCCCGCGAGGCCGAGGCGATGGACCCCCAGCAGCGGCTGCTGCTGGAATGCGCCTGGGAGGCGATCGAGGACGCGGGACAGACCCGCGACCAGCTCGCCGGCAGCCGCACCGGCGTCTTCGTCGGATTCGGGGACCGCGACGCCGACGGCTTCGTGCGTAGCGAGGGCGTCGCGGCCGTCGTGCTCAAACCGCTGCGCGCGGCCCTGGCCGACGGGGATCCGATTCACGCGGTGATTCGGCATCGGCTCGAGCAACGACGGCATGGGCAGCGGATTGTTCATGGCCCCGGCGGTATCCGGTCAGGTCGCCATGCTGCGCAATGCCTACGCCGACGCCGGAATCGACCCGGCCACGGCGTCTTTCGTCGGGGCGCACGGTACCGGCACCCAGGCGGGTGACCCGGTCGAGCTCGAGGCCTTGAGCACCGTGCACGGCCCGGGACGCGAGCGGCGCCTGCTGGTCGGCTCGCACAAGACCAATATCGGGCACAGCGAGGCCGCGGCCGGACTGATCGGTCTGATCAAAACGGTGCTGTGCCTGCGGCATCGGACCGTGCCGGGAAATCTGCACCTGCGCAATCCCAATCCAGCGATTCCCTGGGAGGACCTGCCGGTGACGCTGCCGGCCATGGCCACACCTTTGGACGACGCCTCCCTCGGCGGGACGCTGGCAATCTGTTGCCCGCCGAACGCGCCGGATTCCTGCGCGGGCTGCGCGACCTGCTCGATCCCGGCGAGCACCTGCTGCTCGGCGCAGGCCTGGTGATCGATCCGGACATCCTGATCCCCGCCTACGACGACGCCGCTGGGGTCACCGCGGAATTCAACCGGAATATCCTGCGGGTCCTGAACCATCGGCTGGGCGCGGATTTCGAAACCGGCCAATTCGCCCATGTCGCGCTGTGGGATCCGGACAACGAGTGGATCGAGATGCGCCTGCAGGCCGCCTGCGACACCGTCGTCACCATTCGCGCCCTGGACCTCACGCTCCGCTTCGACCGGAACGAGCAGCTCCGCACCGAGATCTCGGCCAAATTACGGCTGCCCGGCCTGCGCGGCGAATTGTCCACCGCCGGTTTCGATACCGCCCGCACCTGGATAGATCCGGATGCTCGTTACGCCCTGGTCCTGGCCGAACGCCGCTGAAGCCCGACCCTGCCCGACACCGAACAACCCTGCCCGACACCGAGCAGCGCCCTGTCCGTGAATGATTCGCGGCGGGCGTCAGTCGCGCATCAGATCGGCCAGTTCGCCCGGATCCTCCAGCACCACCATGGCGGCGGCGGTGTCGCCATCGTGGGTGAGCGACAGGTGAACTCGCACCCGGGGCAGGAATTCCGCTGCCAGCCCGTGCAATTTGATGCTGGGCCGTCCCCAGGCGTCATTGACGACCTCGATGAGCGGGTAGGGGTTGTCCCCGATCTGCGGGCTGCGAGCGAAGCGCGATGTCGCCCACGCCTTGATGACCGCCTCCTTGGCGGCCCACCGGATGGCGTAACTCCGGGCCGGATCGGTGCCCTTGCTTTGGCAGTAGCGCCGTTCCCCAGCGGTGAAACTCTCCCGGAGCATGGTGGTTCCGGTGCGTTCCATTTGTTCGGCGAACTCGGAGATGGTGACCAAGTCCAGGCCGATACCCAGGATCGTCACAGTGCGGGACTCCTAGATTCCTTGTGCGTGCAATCGAATTGGCTGCGAACATACCAGCGGACCTACGCCACCGTAGGCGCCCTCGGACACATGTCCCGGTCCGCGGACGGTCTTCCGGTCCGCACCCCGACATGGAAACAGCGGGCTCGCCCGGGCACTCCGAGGAGCGCCGGGGCGAGCCCGCCGTGTCAGACCTGCCGGGGGCTACTTACCGACAGGCCGGTCTGGATGGCCTACTGGCAGGCCGGTCCCTTCGGCACCGCCACGTAGACGGCGTCGGAGTTGAGCCGGGCCGCCGGCGACAGCAGCACATCGGCTTCCAGCTGCCGGGACTGCTTGGCCGGGGTGCCGTCGCCGCCCAGGCGGCGATCGGCGGGCCGCTCGTACAGCGGAGCGCCGCCGCACATGGCCTCGGCGAAACGCTGACGACCGGCCAGCTGACGCTCTTCGGCCTTGCGCTGGTACGCCTCTCGCTGCTCGGCGTCGGCGATGGCCTCGACGAACGCCTGCGGGTGCACGATCGCGACCAGGCCGGACACGTGGCCGAAGCCGAGCGAGGTGACCAGACCCGCCTTGAGCGGGAAGCGATCTCCCACCTGCAGCGCCTCGCGCAGCCACACCAGGTGCGGGTACTGGGCCATCTTCTCGTCCACGCAGTCCAGGCTGCGGTTGGGCGGAATGACGCCCTGCTCGAGCACCTGGCACAGGCCGATCATCTGGAACGCCGCCGCGCCGCCCTTCGCGTGACCGGTGAGGGTCTTCTGCGAAATGACGAACAGCGGAGCGCCTTCCGAACGACCGAGCGAGGCGGCGAGCCGCTCGTGCAGCTCGGACTCATTGGGATCGTTTGCGGCGGTGGAGGTGTCGTGCTTGGAGATCACCGCGATCTCGTCCGCGCTGACGCCGAGCTTGCCGAGTTCCCTGGCCAGCTTGGACTCCGGGCCACCACGGCCCGCGCCCAGGGCGCCCAGGCCCGGAGCCGGAATCGAGGTGTGCACGCCGTCGGCGAAGGACTGCGCGTAGGCGACGACACCCAGCACCGGCAGGCCCATCTCCAGGGCGACCGAACCGCGGGCCAGCAGCACCGTGCCGCCACCCTGCGATTCGACGAAGCCGCCGCGGCGACGGTCGTTGGCGCGGGAGAAGTACCGGTCGCTGATGCCCTTGGCGGACATGGCGGCCGAGTCGGCGGTGGCGGACATGTCGCCGAAGCCCACGATGCCCTCGATGCCGAGATCGTCGTAACCGCCGGCCACGACCAGGTCGGCCTTGCCGAGCTTGATCTTGTCCACGCCCTCCTCGACGGAGACCGCCGCGGTCGCGCAGGCCGCGACCGGGTGGATCATGCCGCCGTAGGAGCCGACATAGCTCTGCACGACGTGCGCCAGCGCGACGTTGGGCAGCGCCTCCTGCAGGATGTCGTTGGCCCGCGGCTCACCGAGCAGGTTGTCGATGTACAGCGAGCGCATGGACGACATGCCGCCCATACCGGTTCCCTGGGTGTTGGCGACCATGGCCGGGTGCACCCAGCTCATCAGCTCGGCGGGGCTGAAGCCGGAGCTCAGGAACGCGTCCACGGTGCAGACGATGTTCCACAGCGCCACCCGGTCGATCGAGCTCGCCATGTCGGCGGAGATGCCCCACTTGGTGGGATCCCAGCCGGTCGGGATCTGACCGCCGACGGTGCGCGACAGCTTCGCCTTGCGCGGGACGCGAATCTCCGTGCCCGCCTTGCGGGTCACCTGCCAGTCGCCGGTGCCCTCGACCGGGGTGACGACCGTCTGCTCCGGGTTGGCGGAGAAGAAGGCGCGCGCCTCGGCTTCGCTGTTGACCACGAAGGTGAGGTCCCGGTCCAGGAACACCGAGGTGAGCAGCGGAGCCGCGTTGTCGATCATGGCGCCGTCGTCGCCGTAGCGGCGGACGCCGCAGCGCTCCACCACCGCGTCGTGGTAGCGGTCGGCGACCTCGGATTCGTCGACGTACTCACCGGATTCGGTGTCGTACCAGCCCGGCTTGGGGTCGTTCTCCCAGGTGACCAGGCCGGTGGTCCAGGCCAGCTCCAGCACGCCCGCGGCGGAGAGCTGGTCGGAGACCTCGATCTCGAAGCGGGTGCGCGCCGAGCCGTAGGGGCCGAGTTCGCCGGCGCCGACGATGACGACCATGTCGTCGAGATCGGCGGTGACCGAACCCCATTCGGGGGCGGAGAGCTTGGAGCTCAGGGTCGGCGGGGCGGGCAGGGCCGAAATGGTCGCGCCGTCAACGCCTTCCGACTCCTCGGCGGCAGCGGCCTCGGCCTGCTCGCGCGCCTCCCGGGCCAGCTCCGGCAGATCCAGCTTGGCGCCGGCGAGACCGCCGGTCAGGTCGATCTGCTGGGGTCCGGCGGCGGTCACCACGCGGGCCCGCGAGCTGCACCACTTGAGCAGTTCGTCGGCCATCTGCAGCGTGGACCAGGTGTGCACGCCGGCCTTCTCGACGGCCTCGACCAGTGGGTCGTTGCCGCCCATGAGGCCGGTGCCGCGCACCCAGCCGATCAGCGCGTGCACCAGGGTGACCCGCTCCGACCAGGACTTCTCCGCCCGCCACTTGGCGACGATGGCGTCCAGGGCGGCCTTGGACTCGCCGTAGGCGCCATCCCCGCCGAACATGCCGCGGTTGGGCGAACCCGGCAGCACCACATGCAGTTTCGCGTCCACGTCGTGGTCTGCGCCCAGCTTGGACAGACCGCCGATGAGGCGCTCCACCGACCACAGCAGGACCCGCATCTCCATTTCGGCGCGAGCGCCGGCATCGGACATGTCACCGGCCACGCGGGGTGCGGCGAAAGGCAGCAGCAGCGTGGGGGTCATCGCCTCCTTGACGAGAACCTTGGCGCCACCGGCATTGTCGACCTGCTCGTTGCCGACCCACTCGATGAGCGCGTCGATATCGGTGTAGGAGGCCATGTTCGCCGGGACCACCCACAGGGCGGCGCCCTTGCGGGCGTTCTCGCGATACAGCTGCTTGTAGAAGCCGAGGCGCTCGTCGTCCAGCTTGGAGGTGGTGACCACCACCGTGGCGCCACCCGCGAGCAGCCGGCCGGTGGCCGCCGCCGCGATGGAACCCTTACTGGCGCCGGTGATCACGGCGATGTCGGAGGACCAGACGCCCGGATCCGCGCTGTTGACGGCGGCTTCGGCGATCGCGCCGTAGACACCGGCCAGCACCGAGCGGGCCTCCTTCATGGCCCGGTTGCGCCACCAGGCGGCTTGTGCGGCAACGGCTTCGCCGGCGCCTGCGTAACCGTCCACCACCGGTTCGGCAGGCAGCGAGCCGTCGTTGCCGAACCACAGGCGGGCGAGATCCTCACGGGCGCTGGCCCACCGGTCGTCGATGAGCACGGCCTTCTTGGCGTCGAAGGCGGGCGCGACCAGTCGCGGCCAGTCCGAACCCAGTTCGGCCGAGACCAGATCCACCAGGGTGTCCTCGGTGGCCTCCGGCGCGGACGCCTGCTCGACATGGCCGAGGGACTCCAGGATCACCCGGGCGGCCTGCGCCAGCACACCGTCGCGGCCGGTGATCTGCTCGGCGAACTCGCCCAGAGCGGCCGCGTCGACGGTCGCACCACCGGCGCCGCCACCGACCGACGGCATGGAGACCGCGACCCCGCGGCGCGCGGCCACGGACTGCACGGCGGCATCGATGGCGGCGTCCACGGACGCGGCATCCGAAAGACCGCCGGGGACCAGGCCGCCCAGGTCGCCACCGCGCACCGAAGCGCCCTCGCGGGTGCCGAGCGAAACCTCGGCGGTGACGTGGCTGGCCCAGCCGTCGCCCAGACCCCAGACCTTCTTGACGCGCTCGCCGATGGCGGCGGGACGCTTGCCGGAGGGGCCGAAGACCTTGCGCAGGTGATCACCGATGGAGTCGGACAGCACCGAGCCGAACGGCTTGTAGGTGCGGGCCAAACGGTCGACCGTGCCGGACAGCGCGCCCATGTCGGCGTCCGCCGCGCCGTCGATCGCGCCGAGCGAGAGCTCCGCGCCGAGGTCGACGAGCAACTGGTTGCGGCGCGAGGAGACGCCGTCGCACAGGCCCTCGATGGTGTCCACCGGGCCGATCTGGTCCATGCGCAGCTTCGTCCACAGCGCGATGAGCACGCGGGTGGCGTCGGCGGCGGAGAACGCGATGTCGTCCGGGGTGGGGCCCCCGGTCGGCACGGCCACGGGGGCCGGGGCGGCGGCAGCGACGGGGGCCGTTGCGGCAGAAGCGGTTTCGGCGGGCGTGTCCTCGGGCTCCTCCACCGGCGCGGGGTCGGTGTCGGTCGAGTAGACGACGCCGCGCTCACGCTCGATGTTCAGCACCTCGACCACCGCGCTGCCGAACTGCGGCAGCTTCAGCGTGTTCGACGCCAGGTTCGCGACGGTCGGCGTTGCGGCCAAACCGATTTCGACGAACCGCTCGACGCCCACGCCACCGTGCTCGACATCGGTGAACAGCAGGTCCTGGGTCTCGATCCAGCGCACCGGGCTGGCGAACTGCCAGGCCAGCAGCTCGACCAGGACCACGCGGCACAGCTCGACCGGCTTGGCGGCCCACTCGTCCCAGTTCGCCAGCACCTCGGCCAGCGGCTCGGACGGCACCAGATCGCCGATCTCCTGGACGAATTCGCGCTCCAGGTTGAACGGCTTCGGCACCAGGTTCGGAATATAGCGGCCGATCAGCAGCTCCGGCTGCAGGTCCGCGGGCAGCAGGTCCAGCAGCTTGGTGCGGAACTCCGGCACGCCGGCGCGCAGCACGGTGGAGTGGAACGGCACGTCGATGCCCGGGATGAGCACGAACGCCCGCTTGCCGCCGGTCTCGGCGCGCAGCCGCTCGATCTCGTCCTCGAGCGCCGTCATGCCCTTGACCGTGCCCGCGATGGCGTACTGCGAGCCGCGCAGGTTCAGGTTGACGACCTCGAGGAACTCCCCGGCCTGCTCGCCGAGGTTCTTGACCCAGTCGATGACCTGGTCGTCGGCGATGCCGATCTGCGAGGGCCGGATGGCCGCCATGCGATAGTCGCTGCGGCCCTGGGCATCCCGGGGCACCAGCTCGTGCATGGCCGAGCCGCGCTGGAACACCACCTCGAGGACCGCGTTCAGCGGCAGTACGCCCGCGGCGGCGGCGAGCGCGTTGTACTCACCGACCGAGTGGCCCGCCAGCATGGCGCCCTCGATGAAGGCGCCGGCCTCGCGCAGCTCCGCGACCTGGGCCACGCCGAGGGTGGCCATGGCCACCTGGGTGAACTGGGTCAGGTGCAGCACGCCCTGCGGGTGGCGGTATTCCACGCCGCGCGCCTTGAGATAGGTCGGGTTGTCGCGCACGACGGCCAGGATCGAGAAGCCCAGGGCCTCCCGGGTGTGCTTGTCGGCGCGGTCCCAGATCTCCTTGGCGGCCTTGGACCGCGTGCGGGCTTCCAGACCCATCCCCTTGGCCTGAATGCCCTGTCCCGGGAAGGCGTAGACCGTCTTCGGCGGCGCGATGCGGCCGGTGGCGGTCATCACCAGGTTGCCGTCGATGCGGCAGGAGACCTCGACGATCTCCGAACCCCGGTCCACCGCAACGCGTTCCACCCGGACGTCGATCTTGGCGCCGAGCCGGACCATGCCCAGGAAGCGGGTGGTCCAGGCGGTGATGGTGCGCGGCGGCACCTTGTCGCTCAGATCGATGGCCGAAACGGCGTGCTGCGCGGCGGCCGACAGCCACATGCCGTGCACGATCGGGTTGCCCAGACCGGCCAGCTTCGCGGCGTTGTCGGAGGTGTGGATCGGGTTGAAGTCGCCCGACACCTGCGCGAAGGCGCCCATGGCGCGCGGCGCGACCAGGGCCACGTCGCGGCGGCGGCGCCGCGGGGTGTCGGTGGCGTCGGCCGAGAGCGAACCGGCGGCGCGCGGCGGGTCGGACAGCTCGGCCTGACCGGTGCGGCCACGAATGGCGAAGCGCTCCACCAGTTTCGCGACGGCCGGGGTCTCCAGTCCGTGGTCGCGCATGACACCGACGGTGACCTTGACCTCGACCACCCGGCCCAGGTCGGTGTCGAGCACCTCGGCGGACTCGGCGCGGACCGCGAGCACGGCGTGCTCGGCGGGCAGCTCGCCCAGCAGCTCGATCTGGTGGTCCAGGTGGACCAGGTCCAGCATGCCCTCGATAACGCTCTGCGCATCCGCGGTGCGGGTGGCGCCCAGGACCGCGAAAACGGCGGGCCAGCAGGCGCCGACGAGCACGTCGGGGGCGGTGCGGCCGATGGTGCTCAGGCTGTCGGGCAGGCCCGCGCCGGTGACGCCGGCGTGGTCGGCGATGAGGTCCGGGCTCCAAGCCAGGTTGACGTGCGCCACCTGGGCGCCGTCGATGGCCTTGACCTCGGGCAGCGACTGACCGGCGGCGACGGCCAGCAGCGCCGACATGGCGGCCTCGGCGTCGGCCTCGGTGATGACCGGCGCGCCACCGTTGTACACGGAGACGGGCACGGTGATGCGGATCTTGACGGCGTCTTGTGCGTCGGACACCGACTTGCCGAACAGCGGCACGGCCAATTCCACGTAGGCGGAATCGGATTCGGGGCCCTCGGTGGCGGACAGGGTGGCGCCGGTGCGCGGATGCTTGGCGCCCTTGCCGTTCATCTCCCACTCGTCCAGGTCGCCCAGGCGGTGAATGGGGTTGACGGTGGTGCGGCCGGCCCACTGCACGTCGGGGGCGGCGAGCACGATGTCGAGCAGGCCGTTGGCGACCTCGGCACGGCGACGGCCGTCCACGGCGGCCGGGACGACGCCGGTGCGCACCAGGGAGTAGGCGGTGTTCTGCTCGAAGCGGTCGAGGAGCTCACCGACCGGCTCGTCGACGCGGGTGATGCCCGCGACGGCGACGGTGCCGGGGATGATGCAGACCTGGTCGGCGGTGTAGCGCGGATCGTGGGCCTGCCACAGGGAATCCGAGCGCCACCAGCGGCGCACGTCCTGGTCGACGACCGGGACGAAGTTGACCGGCTTGCCCGGGGTCTTGCAGAGGGCGACGAAGAACGGGACGTCGGCCGGGTGCAGGACGGTGTCGGCGGCGGCCGGGTACTGCTCCTTCAGGGTGCAGATGGCCTGCACCGGGGTCTCGAAGGCGGAGTCCTCGGGGAACAGGGTGGCGATGGTGCCGCGGTCGGCCGGGTTGAGGCGGGATTCGGTGCGGCGCACCATCTCCGCGAACCGGTCGCGCCAGGTGATGTCCAGCCACACCGAGCGGGTGGCGTCGGCGATGGCGTCGGAGAAGTCGCCGCCGCAGTCGAAGTCCTTGCGGCGGTCCAGGCCGACGGCCAGCTCGACGTAGCGCTCCAGCCACTCCAGGTAGGTCATGGTGGCGACGTCGCCGAAGTACGGCTTGGCGGTGGCGTCGAGGGCAGCGATGATCTCGGCGCGGCGGGCGGCCACGGCCTCGGCGTCACCGGCGACCTCGTCCAGCAGGCGGCCGGTGCGGGAGGCGGCGTTGTCGATCTCGTGGATGTCCGCGCCCAATTGGCTACGGCCGGAAGCCATCCCGCCGACAGCGGTGCCCGCGCCGACCCAGTCGGGGGTGCCGGGGGTGTCGACCAGCAGCTGCTTGACCTCGGGGGCGGTGGTGGCCTCGAGGGTGGCCATGGCGGCGGTGCCGACCAGGACGCCGTCCAGCGGCATGGCCGGGTAGCCGTGCTGCTGCGACCATTCGCCGACGAGGTATTCGGTGGCGCGCTCGGGGGTACCGATGCCGCCGCCGACGCAGACGATCACATTGTCGCGGCTGCGCAGTTCGGCGTAGGTCTCGAGCAGGAGGTCGTCGAGGTCCTCCCAGGAGTGGTGGCCACCGGCGCGGCCGCCCTCGATGTGCATGATGACCGGGTACGACGGCACCGCGTCGGCGATCCGCAGCACGGCGCGGATCTGGGCCACGGTGCCGGGCTTGAAGGCCACGTGGGCGATGCCGACCTCGCTCAGTTCCTCGATGAGGGCAACGGCCTCTTCGAGTTCCGGGATGCCGGCGGTGACGATGACGCCGTCCAGCGGGGCGCCGGCGCTGCGGGCGCGCTGCACCAGGCGCTTGCCGCCCAGCTGCAGCTTCCACAGGTAGGGGTCCAGGAACAGCGAGTTGAACTGCACCGCGCGGCCGGGCTGCAGCAACCGCTTCAGCTCCTCGACGCGGTCGGCGAAGATCTGCTCGGTGACCTGACCGCCACCGGCCAGCTCGGCCCAGTGGCCCGCATTGGCCGCGGCCGCAACGATTTTCGCGTCGACGGTGGTGGGGGTCATGCCCGCCAGCAGGATGGGCGAGCGGCCGGTGAGGCGGGTGAACGCGGTCTCGACGACGATGCGGCCGTTGGGCAGGCGGATCGGCTTGGGCGCGAATTCGCTCCAGGCGGCGGCGACCTCGGGGGCGGCGCCGGGGGTGAACAGGCTGCGCTGTCCCGGGCGGGTGGAGGCGGCGAGCACGCCGACGCCGGTGCCCTTGAGCGAGCCGGCGGTGAGGCGGGTCAGCAGGTCGCCGGGGCCGAGGTCCAGGACCCACTGCGCGCCGGCGGCGACGGTCTCGTCGACGATGCCGATCCAGTCGATCGGGTCGACGAGCACCTCGCGGGCGAGGGTCGCGGCCAGTTCGGCGTCCAGGCCGCACTGCTGGGCCCAGCCCTCGACCAGGTCGACGGTCTCGGCCAGCGCCGGGTGGTGGAAGGCCACCTCGACCGGGATGTCCTCGAAGACCGGGGCGAAGACCGCGCCGCCGCGCTTCTTGGCTTCGCGCTCGCCGGCCTGCTCGGCATTGATCTCGGCGGCGTGCTGGCGGACGCGGTCGAGCTGGCCGACCGGGCCGCTCAGCACCGCGCGGCGACGGCCGTTGCGGATGGACAGCACGGCGGCCTTCTCCGGCGCGACGCCGTCCATGGCCTCGGCGACAACGGCTTTCAGGGCCTCGGGGTCGACATTGGAGACGGCGACCATCGGGGACTTCTCCCCCACCGGCAGCAGACCGCGGCGGCGGGCGACCAGACCGGCCGCGGCGCCGATCAGCTGGGCGATGGCCAGGAGTTCGGCGTCACGCTGCCCGTGCGCCGCGGCGGCGGTGGCGGCGATGCGGCCCTGCGAGTGGCCGATGACGGCGACGGGCGCGTGCGCGGCGATGTCGAGGCCCTGCAGGCGCAGCGCGCGCAGCGCGGCGATCTGGGTCAGGAACACCCCGGGCATCGAGACGGCGGCGGAGCGCAACACCTGCGCTGACGGCGCTCCCGACACCTCCCCCTGCTCCGGGTCGGCAATCTCTTCTTCCAGCATCCACGCGATGGGGTCGAAACCGACCGGCCGGACCACGAGCAGCTGGGCCGCTATCGGTTCCAGCGCGGCGGCGGCCTCGTTGACCAGCGCCGTCAGCTCGGGCTCGAGCGCGGAATCACGCCCGATCTCCTCGAGCTCGGTGAGCCACTGCGCGCCCTGCCCGCCGAATGCGAGAGCGTACGGCGCGCCCCCCAGCAACCGGTCCAGCAGTGACGACCTGACCCCACTCTCCCGTGACTTCCCCGCCGCCCTGGCCTTCGATCCGGTCCCGGTGCTCTCGTTGATCGTCAAGACGTTCGACTTCCTTCTCCTGGCGGCCAGTCTCCACAGGACTGGGCCGCGCTCACGGTGCGCAGGTATCCCTCCGGCCCGCAGGGCCTGGTAGAAGCCGAGGATGGCACAAAATCATGAGGATCTCCTCATGTTTGGTCACCGGCAGGTTGCCTACCCGTCAGTTTTTTCGTACGTACGTACCAGAATGGCGCGAAACATGACCCTCCCTCATGTTTGAAGCCGCTGGTGAGCTCGGTTACACCGGTGTAGGAAATGTGAGGCTCCCTCACATTGAGGTTTATCAAATCGTTATAAGTCCTGGTGAGGTTACCGACCAGTACGCGACACCCGCCCAGTGCTTCGCGATCCCCGTTAGACCCGGTAAAGTTTGGACGGTCGTACCGTTAGCGCGAGTGGCGAAATTGGCATACGCGCCAGATTTAGGTTCTGGTGTCCTCGGACGTGCGGGTTCAAGTCCCGCCTCGCGCACAGAAGTCCGTCACCGGTGACACATCCGAGAAATGCGTGTTCGAGTGCACTCGCACACGCGGAGGACGACCAGTGACGATATGTCCTGACCTGCAACGATTTCCGACCTGCGGGCCAGATTCTCTTGGACACGCCGACTCCTCGATCGCCGCCGATTCCCGTGGCGGTGCGGCATGATCCCGCTTCTGGAGCCGCCCCAGGCGCCCCTGCAGGAGCTGTTGCACGGCCCGATGACCGCGACGCCTCCTCTCCCCCTTCGTCCCTCGGATCTGGTCTACGGACTGTCGACGGTGAGCGACGGCGGCCGGATTGTGGAGCGCCACGTTTTCGCAGCGCCGGCCTGGTCCGAGGGCGATCGCCTGAGCCTGCGTGTGGACGATGCGGTTCTCGTCGCCGAGCTCGCGACCGCTGCAACACTCGACGGTTCCGTCGTCGTCCGGGCCGGTTTCGTCCGGCTGCCGTATCGCTGGCGGCGGCGGGTGGATCTGCTCCTCGGCGACCGAGTCCTGTTGCTCGCCAACCCATCCCGCAACCGACTGGCTATCGAGAGCGGGCAGAGCTTTCGCGATCTCGGTGAGCAAGCGGCCCGAGACCAACACCTCGCCCGGCTCGTTCACCTCGGCGCCTGCGATCCCGGCGTACGAGGCTGGGTTGAACTCGACTATCCAGCTGGCGTAGCGCCTGCCGGCAGCACGAACCGTTGGATGCCGTAGCGAGCGGCGATGGCGTCGACGCGGTCGAGCGGTCGTCGAACTCGTCGTTGACGGCCTTCATCCGCCACCGGCCGGCGGATGGGATACCAGCGGACGAACGACGAACCATTTGGCGAACACCACGCTGTGCGAACGGTTTCCGGCCTGCATTGTCGCGCATGAGATGTCATGGGTTGGAACGGGATTGGCGGTACGAGATGGTTGTCGTCGCTGATCGCCGCGGGGGTGTCGGCCGAAACTATCGCGGACCGGACGATTTGTAGCCGAACAATCGGCCCAACTCGGGCCGGCGGCGGATGGGCCCGTCGCCGACTTCCTGCCTGCCATCGGCGCCGGTGGGGCTCGGGTCCTCGGGAGTTACGATCGGCGGTGCGGGTGGTTGTTGAACTCTGGCGCGGTCGCCGCCGACCCGATCGGCCGGTGACGGATTGTTGCGGGCGATCTCGAGTTCGCGACGTGCGGCTGCTCCGCGGCGGGCGGTGCGGCGGGTTCCTGCCAGCAGGATGGCCAGCCCGGCCAATCCGATGGCGCCCACCACGATGCCGTAGAGGAACAGCACACCGGTCGATCCGGTGACGTGGTAGCCGAATACCGCGAAGTCGGTCAGCGCGTGATTGCTGCCGCCGTTGGCGAATACGCCCGCGACGCCGACGATTACCGCGGCGATCAGGATGACGAGCCCGAGGATGACGATCATGGCCACTCCAGGTGTTGCTCACGTTCCGGGGTACGGACCTGTGAAAACGCCTTCCACCGTACTTTCGCGACGGTAGGGGCAGAGGAGGAATTCGTCACCACAATCAAGGCTGATAGTCGCCGACCGCGTGAACCCGCGACTCGCATCCTCGACTCCGCACCGAACGTGTACGGCCGCAACCGACCCCGAGGACACGCTGATGATGCGCCGGCCTGGCCCAGCGGTCCGGAGTCGTGGTAGGCCACCATCCTGAAACCCGTATGCTCCAGTTCGCGCGATCGAAGTACATGGGAGTAACCGACCGTCGGCTCGACATGCTGGTGATCCCGCTCTGCGCGGACGCGCACTATGTCAGGGCGCGACGACCGCACGAAGGCGCTGCGCAGTGCAGCGTCGGCTCCGCGACGATGGAGCAGCACGCAACCGACGTCGGCGGCGGTTGCGATGTCAGGTGACTGTCAGCCTCTGCGGCGGTGACGAATTCCTCCTCCGCTCCTGCCGTCGCGAAAATACGGTGGAAGGCGTTTCCTCAGGACGAGGTGTTCCGAACGCGAGCAGTATCGGGAGCTGCCATGACCGTCATCGCTGTGGTCGCCGTGATCGCCTCCGTCATCATGGGAATCACAGGCGTGCTGGCCAGCGGTCTGCCCTTCTTCTACGGAATCGTCGTCGGCGCTATCGCCGCGATCGGGCTGAGCATTCTGCTGACCGGTCGATGGCACCCGGCCCACCGATCACATCCCGAGCAGAACGCGATCAGCCGAGACCTGAACGAACACGCCGGCGGTTCGCGGCATATCCGCACTCACCCGAGCTGGCGAGACCGATTCGAGAACCGAAACGACTCCTGACCTACCTGCAGATATGGAGCGTCGGCCATGGCGACACCGCAACAGACCCCACCCGGAGCGGATCGGCAGTTCCCGTCACCGCGCATCCCACGGTTGCGACTGAAGCCCGAATCGTCCGAACGTGGTCACGTCGACGGCGCGTGGTGGCCCTACAGCGATGACCTCACCGCAGAGCTTCCGGACCTGCTCGCGGAGCTGATGCCCCGGCTGGGGCCGATTGCGCGAGTGATCTATCACCTCGACGAATGGGCGCGAGCGCCAGCCAAGATCGTGGTGGGCGCGAGCCAGGTGCGCCTTGACGGATATCGGTACAAGCCTGTCCACACCGTCGCCGTTCTCGGGGTCGACGGCACCAGCATCGATCTGCTGATAGTCCCGCCCATGACCGGCTCGGACGGCGCATACGCGACGATGACCGCCGCGGCCCACCCGAACAATGTCTCCACCGTCGACGATCTGCTCATGATCGACGTGCGGAAACGGAAGGTACGAACCCGAACAGAAGCCGCGGAACAACGTTGGGCCTCCGAAGGCGGAGCCGGCACCAATTGAACAGACCCTGGCCCGCGCAACCGCCGTGAGGGTAAGGGCTGGATGCCGACAACCATCGCCCCGGTCGCCTGCTCACCACCGTGGTGCCGGCGAACCGAACAGACCCGCAGATGAGTACAGGCGGGAGCCCCGCCATCCTGCCGCTTCAACTGCACACAACATGGTGGGTGTGCTCAGCGTAGGCGTCAGCGTATGTTTTCGGGGATGGTGTCCAGGGCGTGCAGCACGTGTACAGCGAGTTCGTATGCGGCTTTGTCGTCAAGTTCGGAGTGCGCTCGCACGGCGTCTCGAACGCGCTGGATTCTGCGGTCGTAGGGTGTTTCCACCGTCGTCGGGCTTTCGAGGTGTCGTGTGGTCTTGTCGGTGGCGGGCATGCCGTGGACTCCTTCTCAGATGATGCGTTCGCCGAAACCTCAGCCGGTGGCCGCTGGGCGTACTCGTCGCGGTTGCGAGTTATCGCGGCCGCATCGTTGCCATAACACTGTTAGTTGTGTCGCGAGGACTGACCGACTGGCTATCACACGCTTTAAGCGTGCTATCGCAACGATAGACTGTCTTCGCGCAAAACAACAGGCCGCCACACCTTCCAATCATCGCTATCACAACGATTAACGTCCACTCGAAGCAGCGCGAGACGCCCGGGCCCCGGGCGTCCGGCTACACCCTCACCGCGACGGCCAGCAACTTCCATTCAGCGGCCGGTTGGCATGCCTTCCCGTCAACGCCCTGCGGAGCGCTCCGGCACCGTGATCGGAGCTCCGCCCATCCCGCTGTCAGCCCGGTTCGCCGGAATGCACAGTGGCACAGAAAGAGTCGAAGCGGTAACGCTCGCGATCGATCTCGGTGACTCCGCTGCCCGGGGTCGAGGCGAGGCGGGTCAGAGCGGCGGCGATCAGAGCGACCGGGCGGGCGGTCGCCATCGGCCGGTGCGGAAGAGCTTCACCACAAGCTCGGATGCGAGGAGGCCACGCGGAACGCAGTAGCCCGTCCCGCAAGTCTTCTGGCTTCACCACTATTCACCGAGCCTGGCGCGGTCCGAAGCTGCCGCGCCACGCACCGGCGAACGCATCATCACGCCGGAAAGCATGCAGCACTCCCAATGGGCGCCTAACTGATCGATCACGTTTCGGCCAGCTCTAGGCAGGCCGTGCCTCAGAGGCACCTGTGCAATCCGTGCCGCTGGGGCGGGCGTGCACGACGACTGTGCGATCGGCCTCTCCGCTATCCAATGTGGTCGATATCCGACCATAGGTCGCAGCGGTGTTGTCGGGAGAACGAGTCGCCGAGTGTGACGTGGTCACTGCCCATTTCGAGCGTGGCGTCCGATGCGTCAGATGGCCAGGGCGCGAAGGCGGGTATCTCGGGGTTGCCGGTGTGCGCGAACTGTGCCCAGCTCTGCTGGATGCGCCGAGACAGCAGGTCGGCGGCCGGCGGCAGCGGAATGTTCACCCCCATCAGCGCGGAGAAGACATACGGGACCTCCGCACCGTGGAAGGCTCCTGGCAGCAATGGATTCCATCCCAGCGGCGCCTCGTTGAACTGGTATTGCCACACCCGCGCACCACCGCGACGCGCCGCCTCTGTGGTGAACAACGCCGGGCATGCGAAGAACCCGTCCGTGATCACCTGCGCCTTAGCTGCAGCGGGGGAAACGAAGTCGGACAGAGGATACCGGGCGAGGATTCGAGCACTGTCGCCATTGAACAAGGTCTGCGCCCAGGGCGCGTAGTCGGCGGCGGTGGGCGTGACACCGCGCGCGTAGTCGAGCAGCGCGATGAAGGTCGCGCCTTCTCCGGCGTTGCTGCCGACGATCAGAGGGACACCCTCGTCCGCGCCGTTCGTCAGGGCGTCTTCTGGACTGGCTGTTACGACGACCCCGTCTCTGACGGGGCTCCATACGACGTCCATCGTGTTCAATGTCGTTGTCGGGGAGCCCAGTAGCTTATCGACGGGCAGCTCCCGCAGGCATCGCAGCCGAGTCGCTGGGTCATCGCAGCCGATGCTGGAGGCGTAGTCGGCTGATCGCTGATAAGCGATCTCCTTGGTGGGTGGGGCCAGCGGACTGCGAGCGCAGGAACCGCTTTCGATGATGGCTTTGGTGTAGAGACCGCGCGCTGAGGGCGAGGCGAGCTGTGTGCACACGCTCATACCGCCGGCGGATTCGCCGAATAGGGTCACGTTACCCGGATCTCCTCCGAAGGCAGCCGCGTTGTCTCGGATCCAGCGCAGCGCGGCTTGCTGATCGAGAGTGCCGTAAGTGCCGGTGATTGCACCGTTGTCGGCAGCCAGTTCGGGCAGCGCGAGAAATCCGAAGGGTCCCACGCGATAGTTCGGGATGGCGACGATGACCTGTCCCTCACGGACAAGTCGAGCGGGAGAGTCGTATTGGGCATTGGATCCCAGAACGAACGCGCCGCCGTATAGCCACACCATGACGGGCAGGGTGGCGCCGGCGGCGTGCTCGGGGACGTACAGGTCGATGGTCAGGCAGTCTTCGCTCGATGGTTGCAGCGCAGGAATGTTGGGCAGTGGAGGCGATTGCGGGCATTGCGGGCTGTGGGTGGCCGCCGAGCGAATGCCGGTCCATGGTGGCGTCGGCCGCGGGGGCGCGAACCGGTCGGCGCCCGCTGTCGACGCCGCGAACGGAACTCCGAGATATTCCTGTATGCCGTCGGCATGGATGCCGCGGATGGCGCCCGTAGCGACGGTGGCGATCAGGTCCGCAGGGGCGTCGCCGGGTGCTGCGCCTACCGGTGCCGACGCGATGATGAGGCTGATCACCGCTACTATCGAGAACGACCACGCCATGCGCCGGCGGTGCCTGGAGGCGTCGGTCGCGATCCGCATGTGTAACTCCCACGTGCAATGTACTTTTGAAACAAAAGTACTCTAAACGACCGATAGCGCAGAAGAGCGGCTTTTCGGTCGAGATCGCCGAACATCCACTGCGCGTTGATTATTCGCTCAAGGCCACCAGCAAGCGTTGCAGCGCGGGGAGCGCGGCCTGCAGCGCGCGCCGATCAGCGCCAGGTAGCCCGCTCAGGGTTTCGCGCAGCACGGCGGCGCTGGCCCGGTCATATCGATCGAGAAGCTGCCGCGCCCGCGTCGACGCCACAAGTAGCGCCCCGCGCCCGTCCGACGGCAGAGGGCGGCGCTCGATGAGGCCGGCCGCCGTCATGGCCCGAATGAGGTTACTGATGGTGGACTGTGCCACTTTGAGTTCCGCGGCCGCTCGACTCGGAGCGAGGCCGCCCTTCGCGACCAGGAGTCGCAGCAGCTCGATCTGGGCTTCCGGCAGGTCGGGCAGCCCCTCCGCGGTGCGCGTCCGCCGCAGGACCGCCCGCCGCAGCGGACCGAGGAGGGTACTGAGCTGCGCCTCGAGCGGGGTCGTCGCCGTCGATTCGGGCCGGCCGGTGCGGGTGTCCACGCACTCATTCTGCCTCTGCGATGCACGGCCATCCGCGCGGTTACTTTTGCCGCAAAGCTAAATCCGCAGCAGTCGCTTTCGTGCTCGCAGCAGCGACAATCGCTGTACCACGATCCGCGTCCAAGCCTGCCTTATGACCTTCCGGATACCGGAACGCCGTCCAGCCGTGCACCGTGGCACAGAAGGGTTCAGACAGGGCGAAGTTCGCCGCTGCGGGTGGTGATCAACGTGGCCAGGCGGCGGGTGTCCTTGTCGTCGAAGCCGATGGTGGCGAGTCGGTCAGCCCAGGGTTCAGCGGCGGTGGTGATACGGATGAGGCTGCGGTCGATGGCTCGTTTGGTGACGCCGAGTCGAGCGGCCGCTTCGGCCCACCAGCGGTAGGTCAGTTTGGTGTCGCGGCCGTAGAGCTGCAGCGCCATTGGGTCGTTCCAACTCAGATACGGTTGGGTGCTGAGCAGGTCATAAGCGGGTGTGGGCTCCCAGATGCCTTGCTGGTTGCGGCGGATCGACAGATTCTTGCCATGAAGGTCGCCATTGCCGATGAGGTAGCTGAACGCGGCGATTTCGAGCAGTTGCAGAACCGCAAGGGGGCGTGAGCCTCTGCCTTCGGCGACGGCGTCGGCGAGTACAGTGATGGCTTCCTGCAGGGTGATTCGGTATTTGGCGGCAGGGTAGCGACCCAGGACCTGACAGGCGTCTTCTTGGGCGAGCCGAGCGACTGCGCCCTGTTCGACGACACGGTCGAACCGGTCGACGAACAGCGCCGCACGGCCGTACCGGTCGATGGCGAGGTGGTGAGCGGGGACGCGGATCCCGCAGGCTCGAGCCATGTCGAGGAAAAAACTCTCGTTCTCGACCAGCAGCGGATACTCGGACGGATTGAGTTTGAGGATGGCTGGACCAGATGTCGTGGACACCGGAGTCGAGATCATCTCAGCCGAGACTTTGACCTGCACGCCGGGCAGTGCGCTCCGGTCGAGTTCGTCGGCGTCGGCGGAGGTGGCGCGGTCGAACAGAGAGGTGAAGTCGGCTGTCGCAGTTTCGGTTTGGTCGAACAGGGGTGACGGGTCGACACGTTCACTGCCTGCGGGCAGGACCTGGACGTCACCGATGGTGTCGCCACCGACCATCAGAAGGATGCTGAAGTGATCGTCTTCGCTGGTTCGTGCCGCGCGGGTGACCGCGGTCAAGCGAAGCCCCTCAGGCAGCAAGCCGGCGAAGAATGGTGGTACAGACCCTGCGGTTGTCCGGAAGTGCCCGCGCTGCTTGGGCAGCGTGAACGCGATCGGCGGGCTCATCGGGTCGGCGAGGTAATCAGTCAGGTACGTGAAAACGGTGTCGTCGCGATCGCGGCGCAGGTGGCCGGCGAGGCGCCCCGCCTTGTACACGTCCGCCTCGTCGATTGTCCGCACCTGACCGAGGTCGGCGTGGGCGGTCATCGGACCCCGGATTCGTCGACGCGAAGTTCGACAGCAAGAGAGTCACCGCCGCCTGTGAGGGCGCGGGCGTCGGTGGGGGTGAGGCTGACGAGGGTCAGGCCGAGCGCGTCGAGAATGCGGAGTGTGATCGCGAGGGTGGGTGAGGTGTGTCCTGCTTCGAGGGTCCGAATGGACGACACACCGACGTCGGCGAGGTCGGCCAGGTCCGATTGAGTAAGTCCGAGCACTCGGCGGCGCTGAGCGAGGGAGGCTCCGAATGCGGTGAGCGGTCCATCGGTCCGCCTCACTCGTTCCCGAGGTCCGGAGCGCTTCATACCTACCCTATCGTTGCCATAACACTGTTAGTTGTGTCGCGAGGACTGACCGACTGGCTATCACACGCTTTAAGCGTGCTATCGCAACGATAGACTGTCTTCGCGCAAAACAACAGGCCGCCACACCTTCCAATCATCGCTATCACAACGATTAACGTCCACTCGAAGCAGCGCGAGACGCCCGGGCCCCGGGCGTCCGGCTACACCCTCCACCGCGACGACCAGCAACTTCCATTCAGCGGCCGGTTGGCATGCCTTCCCGTCAACGCCCTGCGGAGCGCTCCGGCACCTCGCCGGGGACGCCGAGCAGTTCGCAGATCACCGACATGAGGGGGACGGCGAAGCGGTCGAGCAGAACCCCGACTTCGCCACGGCGGGAAGCCAAGTCGGCGCGCAGGGCGTCGGCGAGTTCGGCGATCCGCGGTGAGAGTTCCGCCATCCTGCCGGTATATACATTCCCGTTGCATGCAGTGCCCCGAGAGGATCCTCCGAGAGTGGTGAACGAACCCACGAAACCATCGCTGGGACAGCAGCTTACGTTCCTGCGCAAGCGTGAGGAGGACCATCGGCACGAGACCGGCGCGCTGCCCGCGGCGCGGAAGCTCAGCAGGGAGAAGGCGGCGGCCGAAGCGCATATCACCGCCAGCTATCTGACCAAGGTCGAGCGCGACGAGGTCGGGCAGGTCGATGTCGGGATCCTGCGGGTGCTGGCGACGACCTATCACGCCAGCGATGACGAGTGGCGCTATATCTGCGATCTGGCCGGCTACGCCTCGCCCTACCCGTCCATCGCCGGGATCGGCCCGGAACTGGAGATCCCGCCGTTCGAGGTGTTCGAGACCGCGGTGACGCCGATCATGGATACCGAAATGGCCGAGGCGGCAACCGATCTCGTGTCCTTCTACGCGCCGCAGCGCCGATTGATCACGGCGAACCCGGCCTACTACGACACCTTCCCCACCCATCGGCCGGGGATGTACATGCTCGAGTGGTCGTTCACCGACGAGGCCCGGGAGATCATGATCAACTGGTCCGAGCAGGCCGGGATCGGCGTCGCCACCCATCGGGGTTTCATGGGGCGCTACGGGCACACCGTGTGGGCCAGGGAATATCACGAACGGCTGGAGCGGTTCCCCGACTTCCGGCGGATGTGGGAAGCCGGGGCCGTGACCTACACGCTGCCTCTGGATATGCAGTCGCGCCTGCGGGTTCGGGGCGGGCGGTACACGCTGACCATGGAGAACTGGCAGATGCAACACCAGCTGCCGATCGTGCGGTCCCGGGGCCGGCTTCATCCCCTGGACACCTGACTGGATGCTCTGCTTTCCGAGCACCATCCGATTCGCCTCGGAGATGACGTCGCGCCTACATCCGGCTGGTGCCGGCCCGCGGCGGCGGCAAAACCCAGAAGTGAGCCGGTGTGGAATTCGAGCATTCGCTCACTCCGGAAAACGCTAGAGCACAACGGAAGACAACTTCAATCCTATTTCGGGGTGCATTGACAACGCCGTCTTGTCAATCCGCTCGGAACTGCTGTTTCCCCTCGGACCCGATGGGCCACTAGGTTTTCCGTGCACACCCGAGCACCACCGGGAGAAATCTCCGCGGTTTCGCCCACCGAGAGGTTGGACATGTTATTGCGAGGCCGAGTCCTGGCCCCCGCCGCCGCTGCGGCACTCCTGTTCACCGGTATCACGGCCCAGGATGCGCCGGAGGCGAGCGCGGAATCGAGTGGCTGGACCCTGCCTCAGCTCACCGTCACGAACGGCGCCATCGCCGATGTCACCGGGCGCACGGTGCTGCTGCGCGGCACAAACGTCAACCAGCTCAACGACTACGCGCAGAACGATCCCGCGCTGCCGGCCGTCGCACCGCTCGACCGCACCGACTTCGCGCAGATGGCGGCGCTCGGCTTCAATGTGGTCCGGCTCAATCTGGCCTGGTCCGCGCTCGAGCCCACCCCGGGCGCGTTCGATCAGACCTACGTGGCCCGCATCCACACCGCCGTCGACGACGCCAAGGCCAACGGCATCTACACCGTGCTGGACATGCACCAGGACGCCTGGGGCAAGGCCGTCGGCACGCCCAAGGGCCAGGGTTGCCCGCCCTTCATGAAGCCCGGCATCGGCTGGGACGGCGCGCCGGCCTGGGCAACCCTCACCGACGGCTGGACCACCTGCAACTTCGGCGGCGTCCGCGAGACCGCGCCCGCCGTGGCCCGCTCCTTCCAGAACTTCTACGACGACACCCAGGGCATCCAGGGCCATCTGGTCGACACCTGGGCGAAGCTGGCCGCCGAGTTCAAGGACGAGCCCGCCATCGCGGGCTACGACCTGATCAATGAGCCCAATCCCGGTCTGCGCGACCCATTCTCGGCCGCCGACCAGCTCGGCAAGTACTACCAGCGGGTCATCGCCGCCATCCGGCAGGCCGAGCGCGGCAGCCTCCCGCACTTGGCCATCTTCGAGCCCAGCGCGATCTGGTCGGCCATCGGCATCGACGCCACGCCACCGGCGCACTACATCACCGATCCGCTGGCGGTGTTCTCGCCGCACCTGTACAGCGAGTCCATCAATATCGTGAACGCCTTCCCGTCGATCGAGCTGGGCTTCAAGTTCGCCCTCGATGCCGCCGCCAAGTACAAGGCGCCGGTGTGGAGCGGCGAGTGGGGCTGGTTCGGGGACCCGAATTCCGATGCGGCCAAGGTGGATCGGTTCGTCGACCAGCTCAATGCCAACCGCATGGGCGGCGGGTGGTGGTCGTGGACGCAGGCGTGCGGCGACCCGCACACGGTGCGCGACGGCAATACGAACAAACCGCAGGGCAATCTGAACCGCATCTCCTGCCCCTCGGGCGCATCGCTCGGCCAGGCCGCCGGATTCGCCCGGCCATTGGCCCGCGCCTACCCGCGTTCCGCCCCCGGCGCCCTGACCGCGGTCAGCGCGACCGGATTCACCGGCACCGGCACCGGCCGCGTCGAGGCCTGGTACCCCGGCGCAGCGCGGCCGAATGTGCAGTCCACCAATGTTTCCGACCTCACCCTCACCCAGGTGGAGGGCGGCTGGCAGCTGACCGGGAACACCGTCGGCTCCTACTCGATCAAGCAGTCCTGAGGACTCGAAAGACCCTCTCCCCCACAGTAAGTAGGTCGTCCACGTCTCCACGCGAGACCCGCCGGGCCGATACGGCGGCCCTCGCGCTCGCCGAAATGATCGCGCTCGGCGCGGCCCTGGGCTCGACGCCCGCCACGCCGCGAGCGCGGCGTCGGTGGCGGGCGGATTCGGCGGCGCGGACAACCGGGGCCAGCCGAACCGCTCCGCGGCCCGGCGTTGGAGCGTGGCGCACCGCTCATGAATCGGCTCTGGTCCGCTCGTTCGTCCCGCGGAGCTGAAGAAGCTGCTGTCGACGGGTTCGTCGGCCCCCAAGCACTGGTCCGGATCGAACGGCGGGTACCGGACCGAGCCTGCGACCCCGGCCGGAACCGCCTCTCGGAGTATCGAAAACCCTTGGTAGTCCAGCTCGTCACCGACCGTCGGGGCCGGGTTCGTCCGGTGCGTCGGGTCTCCGGACGAGTCGGTCGGACATGGCGGTGGCGATGAACTTGGGGATGGCGGGGGCGAAGATCTTGAGATAGAAGTCCATCCAGTCCTGGCGGGCGTTGAGGAATGGGAAATCGGTGGCGGCCATGTAGCGGATGGCGAGCATGGGCAGGGGCGCGTCGAGGGCGGGGAAGGACGGGTTGTGCAGGCCCGCGACGGTGCAGCCCGGGTAGAACTGTCCGAGCATCAGGCCCTGTTCGACGAACTTGGTCTTCTGGTCGTGCTGAACGGCATCGATGTCCGCGTATTCGGTGAGGTCGGGGAAGACCGCGATGACGGCCTTGAGTTTGGAATCGGGTCCGTCCCGCGGTGGCAGGGCGGGAAACAGGTCGTACAGGTCGGCGACTGTCGCGCTGATGCGCCCGCGGTCGATATCGCGGCCCGGAATGAAAGCGGCCCACAGGGATCGCAGCGCGATGGCGTGGCTGGTGTAGGGGCACACCTGGCCGGGCCGGCCCAGGTCGGGGTGGGAGTGACACAGGTATTCGACCATCCACCGGCGCAATTCGGCGACACGAGGGTGTACGCCGTTGCCGGCTGCCACATCAGGGTCGAACAGATTGGCTGGTTCGACGCCGGAACGTATTCCGACGATTCGGTCGGTGTTCATGATCGGCTTGTCCTTGCTGGGGTTTGTGACTCCATGGGGGCGGTGCGGATGGACCGGAAGTGCTCGGTGAGGACGAGACCGATCACCCGGAGTGAATCCTGATCGGTCATCCGTTCGTGCTGAACGGGAATCCGGTGCTCGGCGATCTGCCCGGTGATGTGGTCGTTCCAGGCACGAGCAGGAGAAGACCCGTCGCTGTGGGGGTCGGCGGCGCTGAAGTAGATCAGATCACCGTCGAACAGTTCCGGCCGATGGTTCCAGGTGAGGTCGATCAGCCGCGTGTAGTCGCGCTGCAAGGTCACGAGATGCTCGGAGGTCACCTCGGCGAAGATTCCGCCTTGCCGGTGCAGCAATTCGGTGGCGGCCTCGACCGTCAGCTCGGGGTGGCCGTCCGGAACGGCGAAACCGCCGAACTCGGCGAGCATCGTCGCTATCGACGGTGCGGGACCTCGAACGCTGCCGGCGGTGACGACGCGGGTGTCCATCATGGCCAGGGTCGCGACGGACTCGCCATCACGGCGGAGTTGGACGGCCATGGCGTGCGCGATGGTGCCGCCGAGCGAGTAGCCGAGCAGATGATAGGGACCGTGCGGTTGGACGGACCGGATCTCCCGCACATAGCGGGCGGCGAGTTCGTCGAGGGTGTCGAATCGCACGGCGGGGTCGGACAGCGCGGGAGATTGCAGCCCTCGGACCGGACGGTCGGGATCGAGGTGCTGCACGAGACCGCTGTAACCCCAAGCCAATCCGATCGCCGGGTGAATACAGAACAGTGGCGTATCGGTTCCGGCGGCCCGCAGCGGCAGCATGACGGCGAGCGCCTCGTCGAGATCCCGTCCGCCGACATCCTGCCCGGCGAGGCGGCTCTCGATGCGGCGGGCCAGCGCTTGCGGCGTCGGGTCGGTGAACAGCCACTGCAGGGGCACGGCGACACCGGTGGACTCCGCGAGCCGCGCCACCAGCTGGGTGGCGGTCAGCGAGTCGCCGCCGAGAGCGAAGAAGCCGTCGTCGACTCCGATCCGCTCGATGTCCAGGGTTCGGCCGAAAGCCGCGCAGACGGTGGCCTCGAGCGGGGTCGACGGCGCCCGGAATCGGGACCGACCGCGCAGATCGGGTACGGGCAGGGCGTGACGATCGAGTTTGCCAGTGGCAGTGAGGGGTATCCGGTCGAGCGTCACGATTGTCGTGGGAATCATGTGGGTGGGCAGTCGGGTAGCGAGGTGCCTGGTCAGCGCCGTGTCATCCGGTGTGGTGTGCGGGGTGGGCACCACATAGCCGGTGAGCTGGTCGATACCGTCGGGCCGGGTGTGAACGGCGACAGCGGCCCGGGAGACATCGGGGTGGCCGCACAGGGCGGTCTCGATATCGCCGGGTTCGATGCGATGGCCGTTGACCTCGAGCTGCAGATCGCTCCGGCCCTGGTATCGCAGTCTCCGATCGCCGGTCCAGGTGACCAGGTCGCCCGTGCGATACATACGGGTTCCATTCGGCCCGTACGGGTTTGGGATGAATCGGGCCGCAGTGAGCGTGGGCTGCCCGTGGTAGCCGCGGGCGAGGCCCGGTCCGGACAGATACAGTTCGCCGGCCGCCCCGGGCGGGACCGGGCGCAGCCTGTCGTCGAGCACGACCGCGGAGAACCCGCGGGCTGGGCCGCCGATCGGCGGCGGACCGTCCGCGGTCACGGTCAGGGGGATGTCGCGGCAGCTCTGGATGGTGGTCTCGGTGGTCCCGTACGCGTTGATCAGCGTGCGGCCCGGGGCCCATCGGGTCGCCAGCTCCGGCGAGCAGGTCTCACCGCCGAGGAGCAGGGTCTGGAGGGTGTCGAGTCCGTCGGGTCGCAGCGATGCGAGCACGGTCGGGGTGAAGGCCGCGTGGGTGACATGCGCGGTCTCGATCACCTCGGCCAGTTCGGCGCCGGCGACCA
Organism: Nocardia niigatensis NBRC 100131; assembly: GCF_000308655.1. Lineage (GTDB taxonomy): Bacteria > Actinomycetota > Actinomycetes > Mycobacteriales > Mycobacteriaceae > Nocardia > Nocardia niigatensis. Next base: position 499,222 of record NZ_BAGC01000043.1, read on the forward strand.
CGCGCTCCGGTGCGAGCACCAGGGTGGCTCCGGCCGCAGTGGCACTGAGCCATTCGAGGATCGACACGTCGAAGGTCGGCGAGGCCGCGGCCAGCATTCGAGAGGACACGGTGAGGCCGAACCGCTCCCGCGCCTCGGCGGCCAGATTCGCGATCCCGGTATGGGTGACCACGACCCCCTTGGGGACACCGGTCGAGCCCGAGGTGTAGATCAGGTAGGCGGGATGCTCCGGCATGAGCGGGGCCGTGCGCTCGACGTCGTCGATCGTGGTGGCGCGCGCCGATACCGCCCGCGCGGCGAACTCGGGGCCGTCGAGAGTGAGCCACGTGGTGGCCGCCGGCAGCCGGTCTCGATAGGTCTCGGCGGTCAAGCCCGCGATGGCGCCGGCATCGGCGAGAATGGCGCTGATCCGGTCCTCGGGCTGGGTGGGGTCGATCTGAACGAACGCGGCGCCGGTCTTGGCCACCGCCCAGACCGCGGTCATGGCGTCGATGGAGCGCGGTAATGCCAAGGCCACCAACGATTCCGGGCCTGCTCCGGCGGCGATCAGTACTCGCGCCCACCGGTTCGAGGTCTCGTCGAGCTCGCGGTAGGACACACTTTCGCCGTCACAGATCAGCGCTTCCGTATCGGACTTCGCCGCGGCCGCCAGCACTTTCGGCAATGTCGATGTCGGCACGCTGGGCTCGCCGCGAACGGGGACCAGGGTGGCCAGCTCGTCCGGCGACAACAGCTGGACCTGCTGGAGCAAGCGATCGATGTCATCGGTGATGGCGTCGAGCACACGCAGCACCCGGCCGGCGAAGGCGTCGATCTCCTGCTGTGTGAACTGTTCGGGCAGGTATTCGAAGATCAGCTCCAGCCGGGTGTCGGCGTGGACGATCAGGCCGAGCGGGTAGTGCGCGGCGTCGCGGCCCTGCACGTCGAGGACATGCATCCCGGCGATGTCGGTGTCCGCCGACAAACCGGCCGCGTCGACCGGGTAGGACTCGAAGACGGTCACGGTGTCGAACATCGCGCCGGACCCGGCCAGCTGCTGGATGCGGGCGAGTCCGAGGTGGTTGTGGTCCAGCAACGCGGCTTGCTCGGTTTGGATTCGCCGGAGCAGCTGAGCGAGGCTTTCGCCGTGGTCGAGCCGGACCCGGACGGGCACGGTGTTGACGAACAGGCCGATCATCGATTCGATGCCGGGGAGCTGCGGGGGGCGTCCGGAGACGGTGGCGCCGAAGACCACGTCGTCGCGCGCGGTCACGCCCGCGAGCACGATCGCCCAGGCGGCTTGCACGACGGTGTTGAGGGTGCTCTCCTGCTGGTGAGCCACCGCCACCAGGGCCGCGGTGCGGTCTTCGCTCAGCCGCACCCGGACTTCACGAGCGGCGGCGGTGCGCAGGCGGCCGCGGTCCACACGCCCGAGCAGAGTTGGCTCGGTGACACCCGCGAGGGCTCGTGCCCACGCCGCTTCGGCCGCCTCCCGATCCTGGGCTCGCAGCCACACCAGGTAGTCGCGATAGGGATGCACCGGGGCCAGCGCGCCGGGGTCGCTGTCGCCGGCGTAGAGGATCAGCAGTTCCCGGATCAGCAGCGGGGTGGACCAGCCGTCGATCAGAATGTGATGCATGCTCAGCAGCAGCGTGTACCGCTGCGGGGAGGTCCTGATCAGTGTCAGTCGCAGCAGCGGCGCCACCGTCATGTCGAAGTGCCGGTCGGCATCCATCAGGTGCTCGAGTGCGGCCGCGGCGTCGGCGTCCGCCGCGAGGTCGATCCGGGTGAACGGTACGTCGACCCGGCGGTGCACGACCTGGACCGGCTCGCCGGAACCGTTCTGCACGAACGCGGTCCGCAGGTTGGGGTGCCGTCCGACGAGAGTCTGTGCGGCACTTCGTAACCGGTCCGCGTCGACGCGCCCGCTGAGTTCCATCCGAAGTTGCACGATGTAGTCGTCGCGGATGCTGTCGGCGAGCTGGGCGTGGAACAACAGCCCCGCCTGGAGCGGCGTGAGCGACCAGATGTCCTCCAGCTCCGGGTACCGGGCCTCGAGCCGGTCGATCGTGGCCTGGTCGAGGTCGACGAGTCCGAGATCGGAGGGCGTCAGCCCGCCCGAGCGGGGCCGGGACGCGTGGGCGGCGAGCGCCGTCACCGCGTCGCGCCACATTTGCGCGAGGTCGGTGACCTCGGCGGCGGTGATCAGGCCGGCCGGGTAGTCCCAGGCCGCGGTCAGGACAGGTCCATCCGGCGTGTTCTCGGTGGCCGCGTTGATGCCCAGCAGGGCTGCCGCGGAGGCGTCGGGCGGCTGGGCGCCGCCCGCGGCCTCGCCGCCGGCGGGCATCCACCCGGTGACGCGCAACGCGTCGGGAATCGTGTCGAAGCGCCCGAGATAGTTGAAACTCACCTGTGGGTCGGGCAGCGCGCCCAGGATGCGGGAGGCATCGGTGTCGAGGTAGCGCAGCAGCCCGTAGCCGATCCCGTGGCCGGGGACCCGCCGGAGTTGTTCCTTGACCGATTTGACGACCGCCCCCGCGGCGACGCCGGCGCCGAACGCGTCGTCGATGTCGATATCGGACAGGTCGAGCCGCACCGGATAGGTGGTGGTGAACCATCCGACGGTGCGGGTGAGGTCGGCGCCGGGGAGGACCGTGTCGTCGCGCCCGTGGTTCTCGAGCGTGAGCAGCGTGTCGGTGACGGTGTCGCCGCGGCGCCGCCGCCACCGGGTCAGCGCCAGGGCGAGCCCGGCGATGAGGGCATCGTCCACATTGCCGTGGAACGCCCGGGGCAGGGTGGTGAGTACCGCGCGGGTCACCCCGGTGGACAGCGTCACCCGCACGGTGTCGACGGTTGCCTGCAGGTCCACGACCGGGTCGAGCGGGCGGATCCCGATCGGCGGGTCCGCGGTGGCGAGGGTGGAACGCCACCAGTCGAGTTCGTCGAGGTTCGCGGCAGCGGCGGCGAGCGCGTGCGCCCAGCGTCGCATCGACGTGCCGACGGGCATGAGCTGAGCCTGTTGCCCGGCACCCACCTGGGCTCCCGCGACAGCGAAGTCGGGAATGAGGATCCGCCACGACACTCCGTCCACCACCAGGTGGTGTGCGACGACCAGCAGCCGGCCCGGCCCGTCGGCGGGGTCGAACCAGACCAGCTGCAGCATGACTCCCGCGGCGGGGTCGAGCCGCTCGGCGGCCGCGTGTGCCTCCGCGTCGGCGATCGCGGCGAACGCACTGCTGTCCGGTGCCGCATCCACCGGCACGTGCCGGATCATTCCGGCGGCGGATACCCCGATCGGCTGCACCTGCATCGCCCAGCCCGAGGGGTGCGCGGGGTCCGGGTGCAGCCGGGCCCGCAGCATGTCGTGATGGTCGATCACCGCTTGCACGGTCGCCGCGAGGGCGGTCTGCTCGATGCCGGTGGGCAGCGTGAGCATCACCCACTGGCAGAAGCGGTCGAATCCGCCGCGCTCGAACATCCAGCACATGATCGGCGTCAGCGGCATCGGCCCTACCCCGCCGCCGGGCAGTTCCGCCGGAAGGGCGGGCGTGGCGGCACTGTCGCGGATCGCGATCTGAGCCAGTCCGGCAACCGTTCTGCGCTCGAACACGTCACGCACGGACAGCACCAGACCCGCCACCTTGGCTCGCGTCACCAACTGGATCGACATGATGCTGTCGCCGCCCAGGGCGAAGAACGAGTCGTCGAGCCCGATCGTGTCGACGCCCAGTACCTCGGCGAACAGTCCCGCGAGCGTCGTCTCCGTGTCGGTGACCGGTGCCCGGAATTCGGCTCGGCCCGTGCCGAAGTCGGGCTCGGGCAGCGCGAGGCGGTCGATCTTGCCCGTCTCCGTGGTCGGAAGCGTGTCGAGCACCGTCACAGTCACCGGCACCATGTGCGGAGCCAATCGCTGCCCGGCGAACGCGAGAACCGTCGCGGGGTCGAGGTCGGCGCCGGGTTCGGGCACCACGTACGCGATCAGCCGATCGCCGGCGGCGGTGCCGCGGTGCACGGCCGCGACCGCGCGGGCCACGCCCGGGCAGGCCAGCAGGCCCGCTTCGACCTCGCCGAGCTCGATGCGGAAGCCGCGGATCTTGACCTGGAAGTCCGTCCGGCCGACATAGTCGAGGGTCAGACCGCCCTCCGGTGCGCGCAGCCACCGCACCAGGTCTCCGGTCCGATACATGCGCCGTCCGCGGTCCGCGAAGGGATCGGCGACGAACCGCGACGCCGTGAGATCCGTCCGGTTGCGATAGCCGCGAGCCAGTCCCGGACCGGTGAGGTACAGCTCGCCGACGACTCCGAGCGGCACCGGACGCAACCACGCGTCGAGCACGACCTCGCCGACGCCGCGGATCGGTCCGCCGATCGTCGCCGGTTCGCCCGGCACCATCGGCGCACCGGCATCGGTCTGGATCGTGGCCTCCGCCGGACCGTAGGTGTTGAACAGTTTCCGGCCCGGCGCCCACTGTGACACCAGTCGTGGTGGGGGCGCCTCGCCACCGATCACCACCGTGGCGAGCTCCCGCAGACCGGCCGGGTCGACCGTGCCCAAGGCCGTGGGAGTCAGCGCGGCATGCGTCACCGAGTTCCGCGAAATGATCTGCGCCAGTTCGATTCCGCCGAGGACGGCCGGCGGCGCGATCACCAGACGCCCGCCCGACGCGAACGCCCAGAGCAGTTCCAGGACCGCCGCGTCGAAACTGGGCGACGCGGCATGCAGCACCCGCGCGGCCGGCCCGAGGCCGAACCGGGAGCACTGCTCGGTCACCAGGTTCGCCAGCCCCCGGTGCGAGACCACCACGCCCTTCGGCACACCTGTCGAGCCGGACGTGTAGATCACGTACATCGCCTGATCGACCCGGACCGGTCGAATGCGCTCGGCATCGGTCACCGGAGCGGCCGGCGATCCCGCCGCCTCCGCCGCGACCGCGGGCTCGTCGAGGACCAGCCACCGCACCGATCCGGGCAGTCGATTCCTCCACTCCGACAGGGTGATTCCGGTCGTGACGCCCGAATCGGTGAGCATGTGCTGGATCCGGTCCCCCGGATTACGCGGATCCACCGGGACGAATGCCGCCCCCGACTTCGCCACCGCCCACACTGCGAGCACCGACTCGTAGCAGCGCGGCAATCCGATCGCGACACTCGTCTCCGGCCCGGCGCCCGAACCGATCAGCAAGCGCGCCAGCCGATTCGACTCCGCGTCCAGCTCGCCGTAGGTCCACTGCCGGTCCCCGCACACCACCGCCACCGCTTCCGGATCCCGTGCGACCGTCGCCGCGAACAGCTCCGGCAGCGTCCGCTCCGGCACCGCGGGGTCACCGGATACCGGCGCAAGCTCGCGGTATTCGTCCGGCGAGAGCAGCTCCAGCCGGGCCAGCGGCAGATCCGGGTCGGTCGCGAGGTCGTCCAGTACGGCCAGGATCCGTCGCAGGGTCGCGGCGACGGTGTCGTGGTCGAAGAACTCTGGCAGGTACTTGATCTCGAGGTGCAGTCGCGAGTCGACCCGGCCGACCACGCCCAGCGGATAGTGGGCCGCGTCGGCACCGCTCACGTCGACCAGCCGCAGGCCGGCGATGTCGGTGTCCGCGGTCAATCCGTGGCGGTCGACCGGGAAGGACTCGAACACCGTCATCGTGTCGAATACCGCTCCCGGCCCGGCCGCCCGCTCGATGTCGGCCAGACCGATGAACTGGTGATCGAGCAGTGCGGCCTGCTCGGCCTGGATCCGGTCGAGCAGTTGCCCGAGGGTCTCGGTGGCGTCGAGCCGGACGCGCACGGGCACCGTGTTGATGAACAGCCCGACCATCGATTCGATACCCGCGATCTGCGGGTTCCGTCCGGACACCACGGCGCCGAACGTCACATCGTCGCGGGATGTCAGCGCGCCCAGCACGATCGCCCAGGCCGCCTGGATCATGGTGTTGAGCGTGATGCCGCGGGACCGTGCGCGGCCGGTCAGGGCGGCAGTCCGCGCCTCGGTGAGTTCGCCCGAAGCCGTACGGGATTCGGTGTAGCGACGGCGAGGATCGGCCGCCGCCACCAGGGTCGGCTCGTCGGCGCCGTCGAACGCACGGGCCCAGGCGTCGAGCGAGGCGGCCGGGTCCTGCCGGGCGACCCAGGTCAGGAAGTCGCGGTAGGGGCGCACCGGCGGCAGTACCGTGGCGTCACAGTCGGTGGCGTACAGCACCAGCAGCTCCCGCAGGAGCAGCGGCGTCGACCAGCCGTCGAGCAGCAGGTGATGATTGGTCAGCACCAGCCGGTACTGCTCGGGCCCGGTGGTGACCAGCATCCAGCGGAGTAGCGGCGCATGAGCCGGGTCGAATCGGGTGGCGCGGTCGGTGGCCATGAGCAGCGTCCACTCGCGTTCGCGGGCACTGTCTTCCAGCTCGGACAGGTCCAGCTCCGTCCACGGCGCCTCGGCGTCGTCGTCGACCACCTGCATCGGTCCGGCGTCGGCGTCGGTGACGAACGCGGAGCGCAGATTCGCGTGCCGGTCGAGGAGCACCTGCGCGGCCCGGCGCAATCGCCCTGGATCGACCGTGCCGCGCAGCTCGAGAACCAGCTGCGTGATGTAGGCGTCCACCGACTGCTCGGACACCAGCGCATGGAACAGCAATCCCGCCTGCAGCGGGGCCAGGGGCCAGACGTCGCTCAGAGCCGGATACCGGTCTTCGAGTCGTTCGATCTCGGATTGTCCGAGCCCGGTCACCGTCAGATCCGACGGCGTCCGTCCCCCGCTCCCGGGACGGCGGACGTGCGTCGCGAGCGCGGTCAGCACCGAACGCCACGACTCCGCGACCTCGCGCACCGTATCGGCGGTGAGGACCCCCGTGGGATACGACCAGATCGCTTGCAGCCGAGGACCGTTCGCGTCGTCCACGACGAGGGCATCGATGTCGAGCGCCGACGGCGCCGGCAGGTCCGGAGGCCGGGTGCCGGCGAGCTCTGCCGCACCCGCCGGAATCGCCTCGGCGCCACGGTAGTTGAACGCGATCTGCGGCGGAGCGGTGGCGAGGATCGGTCCGGCGTGCTCGTCGAGATACCGCAGCAGGCCATAGCCGATCCCGTGGTCCGGGACGGCGAGGAGTTGTTCCTTGACGGACTTCACCGCTGCCCCCAGCGCCGGCCCGCCCGCGTACGCGTCGTCGAGATCGATGCCCGCCAGATCCAGGCGCATCGGGAAACTCGTGGCGAACCAGCCGACCGTCCGTGCCGGATCCGCGCCCGGGACAACGCCTTCCGCACGGCCGTTCCCTTCGAGACGAATCGTCACGTCCGCGGGTGGCCCCGCGGCGGCCGCTGCGTCGTGCGTGCGCCACCACCTCGCGACCGTTACCGCCAAGGCGGCCAGCAGCCCGTCCTCCACGCTGCCGTGGAACGCCGCGGGCACCGTGGTCAGCAGCGCCTCGGTCACCTCGGGGTCCATGTCGACCCGGACCGTGCGGGTGGTCGCGACCACGTCGACCGCGGGGTCGAGGGGGCGTGCTCCGATCATCGGATCGTCCCCCGCGGTCATCGCGCGCCACAGGTCGAGTTCGGCGGCGCGCTCCGGGCGCTGGGCCGCCTCGACCAGCCCGTGCGCCCAGCTGCGCATGGACGTCCCGGTCGGGGCGGGATCGGGTGGCTCACCGGCGGCGGTCCGCGTCCACGCGGCCGTGAGATCCGGCAGCAACACCCGCCAGGAGACACGATCGATCGCCGAACGATGCACCATTATCAAGACCGTGCCCGGCTGTGCCGTGCGCACCGGGTCGAACCAGACCACCTGCGTCACGATCCCGGCTCCCGGATCGAGCCGGTCCGCGGCGGCATCCAGTTCGGCCGCCACCGACGCACGGAACTCGTCGGACCCCGGCTCCGCCTCCATCGGCACCCGCACGAGTACGTCCTCGGCGTGAATCGTCCCGGCCGGCAGCACCTCCCACGTCCACTGCCCGTCGGTGCGCGGGCGCAGTCGCGCGCGCAACATGTCGTGGCGATCGAGCAACGTCTGCACGGCGTCGGCGGGCTGCGAACGGCCGATACCCGCCGGCAGATCCAGCATCATCGCCTGCGCGTAACGGTCGCACGCCGACCCCGCCCGTTCCAGCAACTCTCGCATGATCGGCGTCAGCGGTAGCGGGCCCACGCCCGCGCCGGGCAGCTCCGCCGGAACTGACGCCACCGCAGTGCCCTCGTAGTTGGCGACCTGGGCGAGTCCGGCAACCGTTTTGCGTTCGAACACGTCGCGTGGGGAGAACACCACGCCCGCTGCCCTGGCCCGATTCACCAGCTGGATCGACATGATGCTGTCTCCGCCGAGGGCGAAGAAGGAGTCGTCGATACCGACGGAATCGATATGGAGCACACCGGCAAAGGTCTCGGCGATCAGCTGCTCGACCGGTGTCCGGGGCGCGCGGTAGGGCTCGCTGTCGGCGAAGACCGGTCGGGGCAACGCCTTTCGATCGAGCTTGCCGGCCGGTGTCAACGGGATGCGGTCCAGCACCACGATCGAGGACGGCACCATATAGGAGGGCACTCGATCTCCGAGATACTCGACCAGCGTCGCGGTGTCGATCGAACAGCCAGGCGCGGCAACGACATACGAGACCAGCGACTGGGCTCCCGACTCGGCGCGATAGCCGATCGTGGCGGCCTGACCGACACTCGCGTGCGCCGCCAGCGCCGAATCGATCTCCCCCAGCTCGATACGAAGGCCCCGGATCTTGACCTGGAAATCGGACCGGCCCAGATACTCGACCACCCCACCGGCCGTCCACCGGACCACATCACCGGTCCGATACATGCGCTCACCCGGCAACCATGGGCACGCTACGAAACGCTCCGCCGTCAAACCCGCCCGGCGCAGATACCCACGCGCCAAAAGTCCACCGGCGAGGTACAACTCACCCGCCACACCGACCGGGACCGGCTGCAACCGCTGATCCAGCACCCACGCCCGGGCGCCCGGCATCGGACCACCGATGGCGACCGGCTCCCCCGCCACCAGCCGGTAACTCACCAGCGCGACGATAGTGGTCTCGGTGGGCCCGTAGTCGTTCACCAGCTGACGATTCCGGCTCCACCGCTCGACCAGTTCAGCGCCACAGTGCTCGCCACCGACGATGAGATGCCCCAGATCCGGTAGCGGCCAGCGCATGTGGTCGATCGTGGACAGGACGGAGGGGGTGAACAGGGCGTGGCTGACGTGTTCGCGGTCGAGGAGTTCGGCGAGTTCGTCGCCGCCCACGGCGTCGCCGGGTGCGACGACAATCGTCGCGCCCGAACTCAACGGCAACAGCAGCTCCAGTACCGCGACATCGAAGCTCGGCGAAGCGAGATGCAGTATGCGGCTGTGATTTTCGATGCTCAAGGACGCGCGACGTTCGGTGGTGGAGTTGTTCAGTCCTCGGTGAGTGACCGCGACACCCTTGGGCAGCCCGGTCGAACCGGAGGTGTAGATGACATAGGCGATATCGTCGATATGCAACGGACGCACCCGATCACCATCGGTGACCGGCCGATCATCGCCCTCATCGAGGAAATCCGCTGTCAGCCACTCGATGCCATCGGGTAGCCGCGCGCGAGCGGATGCCACGGTCAGGCCGACCGCCGCCTTCGAATCGGCCAGTATGTGACTGATGCGTTCGACCGGATTGTTCGGGTCGATAGGCAGGAAGGCGGCCCCCGACTTGGCCACCGCCCACACCGCCAGCACCGAATCCACGGAACGCGGCATACCGATCGCGACGATGTCCTCCGGACCCAAGCCGCGCCGAACAAGCTGCCGAGCCCACCGGTTCGAAAGCTCGTCCACCTCCCGGTAGCTCAACTCCCGCTCCCCGGCCACGATCGCCGTCCCGTCGGGATCCAATCCGACTGCGGCGGAGAACAATTCGGGCATGGTCACCGGCGCGGCCGGAGATGCACCGTGCCGGTCGAGCAGGTCGGCCCGCTCGGCGGGCTCGAGGACCTCGATCGCCCCGACCTGGACCGCTGGATCGGCGGCCACCGATTCGAGTATCCGAATCCATCGCCGGTTGAGGGAATCGATCGTCGCGGCGTCGAACAAATCCGTGGCGAAGGTGACCGCCACGGTCATATCGCCGCTGCCGTGGTCCTGCGCGAGGATGTACTGCAGGTCGAAGCGGGACACGGTGTTGGGGAGCTCGACCATCGACAGTTCGAGATCGGGCAGTTCGAGCTTCACCGGCTCCAGGTTCTGGAAGGCCAGCATCACCTGGAACAGCGGATGGCGAGCCTGGGATCGGTGCGTGACCAGCTGATCGACCACTTGCTCGAACGGAACATCGGCATGGTCGAACGCATCCAGATCGACCTGCCGCACCCGGCCGAGCAGATCGGCGAACGACTTTCCGGGATGGATCTCGGTCCGCAGCACCAACGTGTTGACGAACATCCCGACCATTTCGTCGAGCGCCGCCACACCACGCCCCGCGACCGGCGTACCGACCGGGATATCACCGGACCCGCTCATCCTTGCGAGCAGCACCGCCAGCGCACCGTGAATCACCATGAACAGCGTGGAATCATGCTGCCGCGCCACCTCTTCCAACGCGCGAACCAACGCCGCATCCACCGAGAAATTCACCGTCGCACCCCGATTCGACATCACCGCCGGCCGCGGCCTGTCGAACGGCAGACGAAGCTCCTCGGGAACTCCGTCCAAGGTTTCCGTCCAATATCGAATCTGCTGGGCGCACAGCGATTCCGGGTCGTCCGGCAAGCCGAGGGTGGCCCGCTGCCACAGGGCATAGTCCGCGTACTGGACGGGCAGCGGTTTCCACGACGGGGCCACACCGCGCATCCGGGCGGCATAGGCCATCGTCACGTCACGAGCCAGTGGCGCCAGGGAGAAGCCGTCCGCGGCGATGTGATGCACCACGACGGCCAGCACGTGCTCCGGTTCCTCCGCATCGGCCACGCGGAACAGCCGGGCGCGCACCGGCACCCGGGTGCTCACATCGAAGCCCTCGGTGACGAATTCGGTGATCGCCGGTACCAATCGGTCCCGGGGGACCGTCGCGAGACCGGGTTCTCGATCCACCTGGTCGACGGATTCGATCACCTGGATCAGCGTGCCGTCGTGATCCGGGTACCGCGTTCGCAGTGATTCGTGCCTGGCCAGCACGTCGATCAGGGCCAGCCGCAGAGCATCGACGTTCAGTTCGCCACGCAGCCGCAGGGCGATCGGCATGTTGTAGGCCCCGGAGCCGGTGTCGTACTGGTTGAAGAACCACATACGTTGTTGCGCGGGCGCCAATGGCACGAGGTCGGGACGCGGACCGGCGACCAGTGGCGGGCGCGGCCGCCGGCCCGGCGCGGCCTCCCGCTCGATCCGGGTGGCCAGTTCCGCGGTGGTGGCCGTATCGAACAACAACCGCACCGGAATATCGGCATTCAGCGCGGCCGCGAGGCGTGCCGCGACCCGGGTCGCGACCAAGCTGTCCGCGCCGAGCGCGAAGAAGGAGTCGTCGATACCGACGGAGTCGATGTGCAGCACATCGGCGAGCGTCTCCGCGATGAGATGCTCGATCGGCGTCCGGGGTGCCCGGTACGGCTTGCTGTCGGTGAACACCGGTTCGGGCAACGCCTTTCGATCGAGCTTGCCCGACGCCGTCAGAGGAATCCGGGCGAGTTCCACGATCGAGGACGGAACCATGTAGGGCGGCACCCGATCGGCGAGGTGCTCGGCCAGTAGTGCGGTGTCGATCGAATATCCGGGCGCGGCAACGACATACGAGACCAGCGACTGGGCTCCCGACTCGGCGCGATGGCCGATCGTGGCGGCATAACCGACACTCGCGTGACCCGTGAGCACGGAATCGATCTCGCCGAGCTCGATCCGAAGACCGCGGATCTTGACCTGGAAGTCGGACCGGCCGAGATGCTGGATCGCACCGTCGGGCGTCCACCGGACCACATCGCCGGTCCGATACATGCGCTCACCCGGCAACCACGGACACGCCACGAACCGCTCCGCGGTCAAACCTGCCCGGCGGTGATACCCACGAGCCAAAAGACCCCCGCCGATATACAACTCACCCGCCACGCCGGCCGGCAGCGGCTGCAATCGCTGGTCGAGTATCCAGGCCGAGGCACCGCGGATCGGATGGCCGATCGTGACCAGCTCCCCCGGGGCCACAGAGGTCAGCGTGACCGTGATCGTGGCCTCGGTGGGCCCGTAGGTGTCGAACAGTTCATGATTGCCACTCCACCGTTCGACCAAATCGGCGCCGAGGTCTTCGCCACCAACGAGCAGATGCCCCAAATCCGGTAATGGCCAACGGGTGTGGTCTATGGTCGACAGCGCCGAGGGCGTGATACCCGCATGGCTGACGTGTTCGCGATCCAGCAGTTCGGCGAGTTCGTCACCGCCGAAGCTGTCGGCGGGCGCGACAACCATCGTCGCACCCGAGCAGAGCGGCAACAGCAGTTCCAGGACCGAGACATCGAAGCTCGGTGACGCCAGATGGAGTGTGCGGGAACCGGTTCCGATGCTGAGGACGTCCCGGTGCGTGATGGCGCAGTTGTTCAGTCCCCGATGGGTGACCGCGACGCCCTTGGGCAGCCCGGTCGAACCGGAGGTGTAGATGACATAGGCGATATCGTCGATACGCAACGGACGCACCCGATCACCATCGGTGACCGGCCGATCGTCGCCCTCATCGAGGAAATCCGCTGTCAGCCACTCGATCTCATCGGGCAACCGCGCACGAACGGACGTCACCGTCAAACCGACCGCCGCCCTGGAATCTGTCACCATATGGGCGATGCGCTCGACCGGATTGCTCGGATCGACCGGCAGGAAAGCAGCCCCCGACTTGGCCACCGCCCACGCCCCCAGCACCGAATCCACGGAACGCGGCATACCGATCGCGACCACATCCTCCGGACCGATACCGCGCTCGATCAGCTTCCGAGCCCACCGGTTCGAACGCTCGTCCACCTCCCGGTAGCTCAACTCCCGCCCGCCGGCCACGATCGCCACCGCATCGGGATCCGCCGCGACCGCGGTAGCCAGCAGCTCGGGCAGAGTGATCGGTGCCGCCGCGGCCGCACCGTGACGCGCCAGCAGATCGGCCCGCTCAGCGGGCTCGAGCACCTCGATCGCCCCGACCGGAACTGTCGGATCCGCAACCACCGACTCCATAATCCGGACCCACCGACGAGTAAGAGAGTCGATCGTCGCGGCATCGAACAAATCCGTGGCGAAGGTGACCACTACGGTCATGCCGCCACCGTTGTCTGCCGACAGGACGAATTGCAGGTCGGCGCAGGATATTTCACTGGCGCTGCAGATCGCCGGCGTTTCGACGTCGAGTAGTTCCGGTGCGACAGGTTCCGGATTCTCCAATGCCAGCATCACTTGATACAGGGAGTGCCGCGACCTGGATAGCTGGTCCGCCACTTGCCGGAAAGGGACATCGGCACGGTCGAACGCATCCAGGTCGACCTGCCGCACCCGGCCGAGCAAATCGGCGAACGACTCCCCCGGATCGATCTCGGTCCGCAATACCAACGTATTCGAGAACTTCCCGATCGCACTGCCGACCGGTGTGCCGACCGGAATATCGGTGCCACCACTCATTCGGGCGAGCAACACCGCCAATGCGCCGTGAACCACCGTGAACAACGAGGAATCATGCCGCCGCGCACAATCCTTCAACCCCCGAACCAGCCCCGCATCCAGTGAAAAACCCGCAGTCGCACCTCGATTCGAGGTCACCACGGGCCGTGGCCGGTCGAGCGGCAGTCGAAGCTCGTCGGGAAGATCCGCGAGGGTGTCCCGCCAGAACGCCAAGTTCGCACGGCGGCGGCGGATCTCGGCGCCGTCGGCGGCGCTGGCGGGGTGAACCTGTCCGAGTTCGGTGTCCGAAGCGGCGGCCGCGAATTCGTCGACGAATTCCGCGAATCCTTCGCAGTGCGCCGACAGTTCGACTTCAGTATAGAGATTGGGATTGGCCATGAACTGGAGGAGCGTCCGCGGCGGATCCCCGGTCGGATACACGTCGACCAGCACATCCTCGACCGGGCCGGAGCTGAGGATATGGAATTCCCCGGTCACCGAACCGAATTGGAGCTTCTGGTCGAAAAGCATGACATTCACGACCGGACCCGCGAAACGGCGTTGTGCGCCATGGCTCCCGGTGGCGGCACGAATGTCGGTGAGGCCGCAGCGCTGATGCCGCAGCGCACCCACCAGATCGGACTGCACCCGCAGCGCCAGCGTCGCGACGGTGTCCCGCGGCTCGAGGACGATCGGAAGCGGTGCCACATTGACGAACACCCCCGCCGATCGCCGCAGCACGGCGGTCGTGCGACCCGACATCGGAATATTGACCAGGACGTCGTCGCGGCCGGTCTTCCGGGCCAGGTAGCAGCCGAAGGCGGCGATCACCAGCGCGGCCGGACTCGCTCCCATCGCCTTCGCCGACCGATCGATCCGCCCCATCGTCGCCGCGGACAGTTCGGTGATCGCGACGACACTGTCCGCGCGCGCGGGCGCGCTCCCGGCTGCCAGGCTGGACTCCTCGCCGACGCCGTCGAGTTTGTCCGCCCAATAGGCCTGGTCGTCGATGAACCGCTTCGACTCCCGGTAGCTGCGGTCTGCCTCGTACAGGGCGCGGATGTCGGCCGGCCGGTTGGGCTCTGCGGTACGACCCTGCACCGCCGCGGTGTACAGCTCCGCGATCCGGTTGACGATCATCATCGCGCCGTAGCCGTCCAACGCGACGTGATGACTCCTGCAGTACAGCAGATAATGCTGATCCTCGACCTGCAGGATCGCCGTGGCGACCAACAGGTCCCGGGTCATATCCAATGGCGTCGTGTACTCCCGGCGCATCCACTCCAGGCCGGCCGCGACAGGATCCGGTGCACCACGGAAGTCGATCATCGATGCCGCCATCTCGAGCGATGGCTCGTACAGCTGATACGGCACACCGTCGGTCTCTACCAGTCGCAGATACCCTGACTGGAATTCGTGGCCGGCCCGAATCGCCGCCTTGCGCAGCAGATCGAGGTCGAAGTAGCCGTGGAACCCGACATACTGTGCCTCGGAGATCGGCACATCCGGACTCAATTTCTGAGCGAGCCACAATCCCTGCTGCCCGGCGGAGAGCGGTATCGGTGCTGTAGGTGACGCGCCCGGCTCGGCATTTCCGCTCGACGCTCGTCCGGGGTCGGGCTGCGGTCGCGGTGCAGTCATATTTCCCTCTAACCCTGACCACGCATTATTTGCGCAAAATTTCCTGCAAACCCCGACCGCGGCAAGTATAAGCCGCGCGGTACGTTGGTGTACACCGCCGCCCGCTGGGATGGTTTCCATATCCACAAGGGGTTTCTGCCCATCTTCTGGATACGATGAGCAATGCGTTGTGGATTCCCTCGAAGGCGTCACGGGGAAACACCGATACCGCCGTACTGCAACGATTCGGCGACTTCTTACCTTCGATTCGACGACTACCCCTCTTCCCATCCCGCATTTGCGTCGGCCAACTCTCGAAATCAATCCGGACCGATGCGATTGCTACACATTTGCCTGAAGAAATGCCGTCGAAAAGTAATGAGGACGACGCTCCCTCCCGACCCCGGTCCTCAGCGCTGGAACCTGCGTTCCAGGAAGCGCTGTGCCTGGTATCGGTGGACGGCCGACCAGGCTTGCACCCGCAGCGCCCACCACGGCGCGACCTCGCGGGGTTTGGCGGCAACGGCGTGCGCGATGAGGTCGGAGGCTTCGTCGACGGTCAGGCCGGGCATCCGTCCGAAGTCGGTGGGGGCGCTCATTCTGGTGTGGACCAGTGGCATGTAGACCGAGGTGGCGGTGACGCCGTCGCCGGCGATCTCGGCGGCGACGCTGCGCAGCCAGACGTCGAAAGCCGCTTTCGAGGCGCTGTAGGCCGACCAGCGCGGACTCGGCGGCATGAGCACACCCCAGGTGGAGACGTTCACGATGTGCCCCTGCCCGCGTGCGCGCATATCGGGCAGCAGGGTCAGCAGCAGCCGCACCGGACCGAGGTAGTTGATGTCGATGGTGCGGGTGAAATCGTGGAAGCGGTCGTAGGACTCGGCGATGGGGCGCCGAATCGACTTTCCCGCATTGCTGATCACCACATCGATGTGCCCGTACTCGGCCAGCAGCGTCCGGCCGAGCCGGTCGACGCCATCCATGTCGGTCAGGTCGGCCGGGTGGGCGTGGGCGATGCCGCCGGCGGCCGTGAGTTCGGTGGCCAGCCGTTCCAATTCGGGCCGAGACCGCGCCACCAGCAGCACGACCGCACCCGCCGCGGCCAGCTTCCGCGCGCTGGCCTTGCCGATACCGTGCGAGGCGCCGGTCACCAGCACCACCTTGCCGGCGACGGCCGTCCGCAAGGACTCCTCGGTGGGCCGGAAGGCCGGGTACAGCACCCGGATCGCCACCCGCTCGGCGAGCGAGCGCCGACGAGGTGCGACCGGAGTCTCGTCCACAGTTCTCGACTGTATCGCCGGGGTAATCCACTACCCGCCGGAACGAATGATCTGTTCGATATTGCGCTCGGCCAGCGCGCTGATCGTCAATGCGGGGTTCACCGTTCCGCAGCTACCGGGCACCGCCGCCCCGTCCATCACATAGAGGTTCCGGTAGCCGCACACCCGGCCGTATTCGTCTGTCGCGCTTCCGATCACCGCGCCGCCCAATGGATGGGCGGTGAACGACGCGTCCGCTTCCAGGGTCGATAGCGGCTGACCGGGACCGATCACGGCGTCATTGACCTCGCGCGCTCGCGCGAGATAGCCCGCCGCGCCGTCCGGTGGCCACAGCAGGTCAACACGCCCGTCGGCCGGGTCGCAGACGAACCGGCCGCGGGTGTCGTCGAGCACGATGCCCAGCGATCCGAGCAGGCCGATGTCGAAGGGCGTCACGCCGGGGATGAACCAGTTCTCCAGCGTCACGGGCGCGCCCGCCTCGTCCAGGATCCGGCTCGCGGAAGGCGCGCCCTGCGTGCCGAATTCGAGCGTGGTGAGCGGCCGGGCCAGGGCGACATCGCCGTTGCTGCCCCAGCCCTCGCCGATGTACTCGTTCAGGTTCGGCAGTGCGCCGGTCGCCCGCGCGCGCACCAGCAGTTCGGCGGTGCCGAGGGAGCCCGCGGCCAGGAACAGCTGGTCGCAGGTCAGCGTCCGGGTGCGGAGCACCTCGCCGGTCGGCGCGAGTTTGGTCACCGCGACGGAATAGCGACCCGGCGCTCCAGGTTCCGCGGCGATGGCGTCCACGCGATGACCCGGATAGATCCGGGCACGGCCGGTGTCCTCGGCCCAGCGCAGGTAGTTCTGGTTCAGATCGAACTTCGCGCCGTTGGAATTGCCCAGGTCCGAACAGCCCACCGTCGCCGACGACCTCGATCGCCCGGCGAGCTCGTCGCGGAGGATGTCCCACGTCCACAGACCATCGATCGGCTGCGGCGCATATCCTGCCGCGCGGACCTGCTCGTCCCAGGCGCGCGCGTGCGCAAACGCGCGTGAGTTATAGATGTCGTCCGGTATTACGCTGGGCCGCAACATCTTTCGCACCCTGGGGTAGTAGACGTCATGCATCTCGCGATAGTCGACCACGCCGCCGAACACCTGATCGAAGAACCGCTGTTCCGGCTCGATCATCACCCCGGTGAACACGACCGAGCCACCGCCCACGCACGCCGCGCGCCACACATCGATGCCCGGGTAGCTGCACACATCGAGGACCCCGCCGAACGGATCGACGACCACCGGGATCCGGTTCGCCCCGGTGAAGGTGGTGCGATACCAGAAGCCGCGGCCGTCCGGAATCGTGTCGACGGCGAAGATGCTGCGCCACGGATCATTCGGCCAGCGCGATCCGCGCTCGAGCACCGCGACGTCGATCCCGCACTCCGCCAGGCGCAGCGCGGTGACCGACGCCCCGAACCCTGATCCGATGACCAGCGCGGGTACATGATCGGCGGGATCCGGCAGGGGCGCGAAGATCTCCGGCACCAGCCTGCGGTAAATCGGCGTCTTCGGGCTCGGGTCTACGCTGTCGGCCCGTACGACGGGCGTGGCCGCGCCCACGCCCGCCAAGCCCAGCATCGCCGCAGCCGCGCCGACACCCTTGACGAAGCCGCGCCGGTCCATGGCTGGCCCCACGCCCGATCCGAATGTCACTCCCACACCCCTGTCACTGCACCAACCCATAGCGAATCACTATCATAGGTAGCCTTCGGAGTGATGAGGTGACGATGTTGACTCGCACGTGGACTCGATGGTTGCTCATGCACGGCTTCCTGCGGACCTACCTCCGGTGGTCGGCGCGTCGAGGTGAGCCGCTGGGCAGCCTCGCCCTCTATCCGGACAGCCTGCTCGGCTCCTCGCCGACCATCGAGGACATCCGGCAGCGGGGCCGGATTCCCAGGATGTCGGGGGTGCACATCACCCCGGATTACGAACTGTGCCGACTCATCCTGCGCGACCGCCGCTTCGGCGTGGTCTCGCCCACCCACCCCGCCCTGCCGAAGCCCATCCGGTGGATGCTGGCCAAGACGGATCCAGGCCTGCCCAATCTCGGGGAACCGCCCTCCATGCTGGTGACCGATCCACCGGATCACACCCGGTATCGGCGCATGGTCGGGCACGCATTCGGGCCGAAGGCGATCGCGGCGCTGGAGAAGCGGATCACCGAGGTGGCCGATGACCTGATCGACCGCCTGGAATCGAAGCCCCGCCCCGATCTGATCGGCGACTTCTCCGCGCAGATGCCCGTCACCATCATCGCCGAGATTCTCGGGCTGCCGCCCGAGATGCATGCGACCCTGCTGAAATGGGGCGACTCCGGCGCGCCGCTGCTCGAGCGCGGACTGGCCTGGTCCACCTACCGCGACGCCGTCGAAGACCTGGCCGAAGTCAAACAGTACTTCGAGCAGCATCTCGACCAGCTGACCGTCGAGCCGCGCGATGACGTGCTCAGCATGCTGGTGAGAACCGACGAATTCACCCGCCGCGAGCAGGTGACCAACGCGGCCCTGCTGCTGGACGCCGGATTCTTGACGACCGTGAACATGCTCGGCAACGGAATCGCCTTGCTGACAAGCCATCCGGACCAGCTGGAGATACTGGCCGCACGGCCGGAGCTGTGGCCGAACGCGGTCGAGGAAATCCTGCGCTACGACGGCCCCGTGCGAATGACCGGCCGCGTCGCGAACTGCGACGTCGACCTCGATCACCATCACATCAAATCGGGTGCCCTGGTCCTGCTGTCCCTGGCCGGCGCCAACCACGATCCCACGGTCTTCCCCGAACCCCAGCAATTCGATGTGACCAGGGACAACGCCGCCGAACATCTGGCGTTCGGCAGCGGAATACACGGCTGCCTGGGCTCCAGGCTCGCCCGCTTGGAAGGCGCCATCGCGCTGCGAGCCCTGTTCGAGCGATACCCGGACCTGCGCCTCGACGGCCCGCCGATCCCGCACCCCCTGCGCAACCTGCACGCCTACCGCTCCATGCCCGCCAAGGTGTCCGCCGACTAGCCACCGCTGATTGACAACGCGAGCTTGTCAATCAGCCGGAAATGGTGATTTCCCCTCGGTTCCATTGCGAACTGACGTTTCTCGGCGTCGAGGAGAACCGAGGTCGCCCGTGGCACGCCACCGTGGCGAAGGCATGCGACCCGGCCCTCACCACCACCGAATTCGGCCGAATCTGGCTGTGGCGAATAGCAATTCGGCCTTGCGATGGAGTCCGGAACCACAACTCCTTCAACGAAAACCCTTGGAAGGACCCATGAGGGCCATCACCATTCTCCTCCGGACGCCCTCTACTGCCGCACGTTGAAGTAGCGACGATCGGCACATCACGCCCCCTACGGCCCGCACCAAGAGCTCGGTGCGGGCCGACCGCTGTCCGCCGATTGACATAACCTTCGGTTACAAATACCGTCAGTATTTGAGTTCCATGGGTATCCAACAAGGAGGTTGGGATGGGTGCGGCGCGGCGGCCTCGCATCGTGATCATCGGGGCCGGGGTGTCCGGCATCGCGAGTGCGATCACGTTGCAGCGCAATGGGTTCCATGACTTCGTGATCCTGGAGAAGGGGTCCGACGTGGGCGGGGTGTGGCATTGGAACCACTACCCCGGGCTGACCTGTGATGTGCCGTCCCAGCTGTATCAGTTCGGGTTCGCGCCGAAGCCGGACTGGTCGCACATCTTCGCGCCCGGGCCGGAGATCCAGCGGTATCTGGCTGATGTCGTGGAGCGGTTCGGGCTGCGAGCGCATCTGCGGGTGAATTCCGAGGTGGTGGCGGCGACGTTCACCGGGGCCGGGTGGGTGGTCGAGACCGGTGACGGCAACCGCTACGAGGCCGACTTCGTCATCGCGGCCACCGGGGTTCTGCATCATCCGGCCGTGCCGGAACTGCCGGGATTGTCCGAGTTCACCGGCGAGGTGCTGCACACCGCACGCTGGGACGACAGTGTCCGGACCAGCGGGCGGCGGATCGCGGTCATCGGCACGGGATCGACCGGTGTGCAGGTGGTTTCGGCGTTGCAGCCCGAGGCCGAGCGGGTCACACATTTCGTGCGCAGCCCGCAGTGGGTGATCTGGGCGCCGATGCAGATCCCGCAGCCGGCGCTGGTCGGCGCGGTGCTGAACAAGCTGCCGCAGGTGAATCGCGCGCTATACCAGGCGGGAATGACCGGCGCCCGGCTGTTCACCGATGTGGTCACCCGGCCCAGCTGGCGGCGGCGCGCGGTCCAGGAGTACGCGCGCCTCAGCCTGCGCGCTCAGATCCTCCAGCCGAGTCTGCGGGAACAACTCACGCCCGACTACGAGCCGCTGTGCAAGCGACAGGTGTTGTCCGGCACCTACTATCGCGCGCTGCGCGCCCGCAATGCCGAGCTCGTCACCACGGCCATCGAGGAGGTGACGCCCACCGGCATCCGGACCGCCGACGGCCGCCACCACGACCTAGACATGATCGTGCTGGCCACCGGCTTCCGCGCCCACGACTACATGCGGCCCATGAATCTGACCGGCCGCGAGGACATCTCGATCGACGACGCCTGGGCCAAGGGCCCGCGCGCCTATCGGATGACCGCGATCCCCGGCTTCCCCAACTTCTTCACGGTCCTGGGCCCGCACTCCCCCACCGGTTCGATTCCGCTGCACCACGCCGCCGAGGTGACCGCCCGCTACATCGCCAAGTGGATCCAGCGCTGGACTACAGGCGAATTCGACACCGTCGAGGTCACCGAGGACGCCACCGCACGCTTCGAATCCGAGGTGGCCGCGGCCATGGGCCCCACCGTCTGGAACACCGGCTGCAATTCCTGGTACTTCACCGAGGGCGGCTCCATCGACCTGCTGCCCTTCACCCGCGCCACCATGGAATCCATGCTCGCCGACCCCGATCCCGGTGATTTCCACCTGCGGTAGTCGACCCCAACCGCGCGGCCGACGATAGCTATCTCGTGGCAACGCAATATACGCGGTCTTTATAGCGTTCATCACGCAAATAAGTTCAAAAACACCATTCGAGCGAATATTCAGCTATCATCGGCTGATTGCTTTTCCTGCGAGTACGGCCCCCTTCGATTCATCGAACGGAGACACGGCATGCATGGACAAGATTCGCCCCGAAGACCCGCGCGGCTCCTCCTCCTCTCCCTGGGCATAGCACTCCTGACCTGCGGCGCGACGGCCACCGCCACCGCCGAACGGCAGCACGACTGGGATGCCGTGGTGCAGTGCGAGGCCGGCGGCGATTGGGGCGCCGACACCGGAAACGGGTACTTCGGCGGGCTGCAATTCAGCCCGTACACCTGGAAGGCCTACGGCGGCACGGGAAACCCCGCGGATGCCA
This sequence comes from Nocardia niigatensis NBRC 100131, assembly GCF_000308655.1. Lineage (GTDB taxonomy): Bacteria > Actinomycetota > Actinomycetes > Mycobacteriales > Mycobacteriaceae > Nocardia > Nocardia niigatensis. The sequence goes on from NZ_BAGC01000043.1 coordinate 521,055, forward strand.
GCCGGGAGGAGCAGATCCGCATCGCGGAGCGCATCCTCGACCGGCAAGGACCGGGCGCCTGGCCATCCTGCGGGGCCTATCTCTGAGGCTCTCGATACATCTCCTCGATCAGATCGGCGTAGCGCTCGCCGATCGGCTTACGCCGCAACTTCATCGTGGGCGTCAGTACACCGTGCTCGGCTACCTCACCGCGCCCAGCCTGGCGATCGACCTGTCCGACCCCGAAGCGGTCGCCCGGCTGGCCCGCACGCACATCGCGCCCGTCGCAACCGGATTCGCCAACGACCGCTGAGGTGAGAGCCCGCGGGGTGGCGTTGTAGCGACACACGGCGATTCGGTCACGGTTGCCTGTGAGTTGTCTTAGGCGTCTGGCGAAAGTCCCGCCTCGCGGGCCGGGTGGTCGGCACAATTACCTGGCGGCTGTTGATCATCCGCAGGAGATTGCGGCAAACCACACATCATCGATGTCCCGGGGTCGGCGTGCATCCGTTGCCCGCCATGGTTTTCCGGCTAGCACCAAGCCCGGAGGGCACATGCGCAGAGCGCGATTCGCACGGCCGACGGAGGCCCGGTTCTCCCGCGGCACATTCCTTTGTGGCGCACTGGGAATCGCTGTGGCCGGGTGGGGCCTCACCGGCCACTCCGATGCCGACCCCGTCGCCGGCTCCTCCGCTCACGGTGTGGTGAAACCGAATTGGAGCAAACTGGAGCGGGCGATCCGGGGCCGCGTGGTCCGGGCGGACGACCCCGTCTACGGGGCGGCCAAGCAGGTCTTCAACACCCGCTTCGACAACGAGACGCCCACCGCCGTGGTGCAGGTCGCGAATACCGGCGATGTGGTCGCCGCCATGAACTTCGCGGCCCAACACCGGCTGGCGGTGGCCGCCCGATCCGGCGGGCACTCCTATGCGGGGGTGTCGACGGCGACCGGCGTGATGATCATCGACGTCCGGCAGCTCACCGGGGTGAATATCGATGCGGGACAGGCGATTGTCGGACCGGGCCACACGCTGTACGAGGTCTATCGCGAACTGGACCGCTCCGATCTGACCATCCCGACCGGTATGTGCCCGGATGTCGGCATCACCGGCCTCACCCTCGGCGGCGGCCTCGGCTTCGAATCCCGCGCCTACGGCGTCACCTGCGACCGGCTCATCGGGGCGACGCTCGTCCTGCCCGACGGCACCGTCGCCGAGGTATCCGAAACCGCACGACCGGACCTGCTCTGGGCGCTGCGCGGCGGCGGGTCACTGTGCGGGGTGGTCACCTCGCTCACCTACGATACCTGCCCGGCGACCTCGAAAGACCTGGTGCGCCTGACCTTTCCGGGCGACAGCGCGGACCAGGTGATCGCGGGCTGGTCCAGCTGGCTGGAGTCCGCGGACCGCTCCCAGTGGGCCGATGTCAGCATCGACGCCGACGGCAACGGCAACCTGGACTGCTGGATGCAGATGGTCTGCGCCGCGGGGACCGGCGAGCAGGCCGCGGCCGCGCTGACCGATGCCATCGGTCTGCAGCCGTCATCCATCGACACGCAGACCCTCGATCACATGGACACCATCCTGTATCTGGCGGGCGGCAGCCCGACCTCGGCGCGCGCGTCCTTCACCAACGGCTCCGACGTCGTCACCGAGGTCACCCCCGATGCCATCGCCCGCATCATCGAGGCGCTCACCACCTTCTCGAAGGCGGGCGGCACCGGCTGGGTGCAGATCAACACCCTCGACGGCGCGATCCGCGACACCACGCCCACCGGGACGGCCTTCCCCTGGCGCAACCACGCGGCTCTCGTCGAATGGGGTGCCTACCAACCGATCTCGCACGACACCGCGCGGGCCTGGGTCACCGCGGCACACCAGCTCTTCGCACCGGTCTCGGCCGGCGCCTACGCCAACTACCTCGAACCCGGTGATCCGGTCAGCCGCTACTACGGCCAGAACTACCCGCGGCTGGCCGCACTGCGCCGAACCATCGACCCCGACAACCGAATCCACACCGTGCTGACGGCGTGACGGGGCATGCTGACCGCCCGACCCGGATCGGGCGGCGGATCAGCTGAGCAGCGTGCGAGCGTACCAGTCCTTGGTGTCGGTGACGCCCGGCAGAACGAAGAAGTAACCGCCGCCGAAGGGCTGGACGTAGTCGGTCAAAGGCTCTCCGGCCAAACGGGTCTGGATGGTCTCGAACTGACGCTGGATGTCCTGCTGGAAGCAGGTGAAGATGTGCCCGGTGGCGAGATTGCCGTTCGGGTCGACGCCGAGGTCGTAGTTGTAGGAACGGCGCAGCAGCTGCTGGTTGGCGGTCTCGGTGGTGCGGGGATTGGCCAGTCGGATGTGGGCGGTCGCCGGGGTGACGGTGGCGTCCGGATCGGCGGCGTAATTGGGGATGTCGAATTCCTTGCTGCCGTCCAGGGGCGCGCCGGACTCGCGGCGGCGGCCGAACATGTTCTCCTGCTCCGCGATCGAGACGCGGTCCCAGAATTCCACCAGCATGCGGATGAGACGGACCACCTGGTAGGTGCCGCCGCGGGTCCAGGCCGGTTCGTCGGGGCTGTCGGCCCAGATCAACGCGGCGGCATCGGAACCGGTCGGATTGGCGGTACCGTCCTTGAAACCGAGCAGATTGCGGCCTGTGCCGGACGGCCGCGGCGGCGAGTTGTAACCCTGGATCTTCCAGCGCAATTGGAGCCCACCACGGGTGTGGCGCGTCAGATCGCGGATGGCGTGGTGGATGGTGTCCGGATTGTGGGCGCACAGCTGGAGCAGCACATCGCCGTGCATCCAGGCCGCTTCGGGTGAATCGTCGGGGAAGATCCGCATCGGCGTCAGGTGCGCGGGCTTTTGCGCGGCCAGTCCGTAACGCTGGTCGAACAGGCTCGCGCCGACACCGGTGGTGACGGTGAGGCCGTCGGCGGGGATATCGGGGCCGAGCACGGCGCTGTCGGCGGGCGGGTGGCTCGGGCCCAGATCCTGCGGCGGGCCACCGGCGGTGAGGGCGCGGGCACGCTCGGTGAGCGTCTTCATCAGGTCGGCGAGTTCCGCGCGATTGGCGGCGGTCACGTCGAATGCGGCGAAACACGAGGCGTTCTGGCGATCGGCCGGAGCCGGGGTGAGAATGCCCGCCTGGTGCTCGCCGTGGAACGGATAGGCCGGCGCGGTCGTGGCCTGCCCGCCCGCGGCGGCGTCCACCCGGGCGCCCTCGGCGAGAACGCCCGCGGTCAGGGCGGTTCCGGCGGCGCCCGCGGCGGCGCCGGAGAGGAAGCGGCGGCGGCTGACAGTCATGGTGATGGCCTCGGTCCTTCGTAGAGAGTCAGTTCGCTTTGGTTTCCAGCAGCCGCGGGACCCGGTCCAGGGACTCCAGGGCGGCGCCGATCGCGGCGAGCACCGCCTGGCGGGCCGCCTGCGGCGTCTGCGCGGGGGCGCGCCAGCGGCCGTTGTCCTGGGTGGCCAGCAGGGCGGCGCGGAGCCGGTCCAGCTTGGTCCCGAGATCCGGGCGCAGCTGCGGGTCGCGCTCGTCCAGCGGGACCCCGAGCTGATCCAGGACCGTGCGGGTGACCTCGACATCGGCCAGCGTCGCCGGATAGGCCGCGCCCGCGCCCTGATCGTCGAGGCCCGAAAGGTGATCGCGCAGTGCGTCTTCCAGGATCTCGTGGGCGCGCACCGGCAGGGTGGCCGGATCACCGGCGATATCGGTGCTGGTCAGGTTGTCGCCGATCGCACCGATATCCACGGTGAGCTTGTCCACCACGGGCAGCAGCTGATCCGGGCCCTGGCCGTGCCACAGGCCGTACTCCAGGCGGTGCAGACCGGTGAAGCCCGGATCGTTGACCCCGCCCGGCAGGCCGCCGGGGAGCCCGTCGACCGCGGTGCCCGCAGCGCCGAAGCTGTTGTAGGACGCGCCGACCCGCTCCCACTCCTGCAGCGCGAGCAGCCAATCGGCCTGAGCGGCGGGGATATTGCGGGCCCGCAGATCCCGGCCGAGCGCCCCGACCGCACCGGTCAGACGTGTCAGCACCCCACGCACGTACGCCTGATACGCCTCGTTCGGCGCGTGCAGTTCGCTGGCGCGCGCGGGTTTGAAGGCCTGCGGCGCGTCCGTCTGCGGGCCGGTGGCCCGCACACGCGGCGAGGACAGCGACGGCCTGCCCGACATCAGGCAGACGATGGTGTAGCTGCCCGGATTGAGGGTGGCGGTCAGCGCGGCGGTGGTGCCGGGGCCGATGTTCTCGATCTCACCGGCAACCGCGCCGTCCGCGTCGACCAGATCGATCTCACCGGACTTGCCGGAGGCATTGTGCACCGAGATGGTCTGGGTGCCGGTGCGCGCCGAGGTCCATTCCGGCGCACAGGAGTCCGCGGTCACGGTGACCGTGCGCGCCGAGTCGTCGTTCCCGGAGGGCAGCAGCGCGATGGCCGTCCCGGCCGCCAGCACCGGGACCAGCACCAGCGTCGCGCCGACCAGCACGGGACGCGGACCGGCGACCCGCTCCCACCAATCCGCGTGCGCGGGCGCCTCTTCCGTGGCAGCAGCGGTCGTCTCGGCGGGCTTGCCGGCCGTCGTCTCGGCGGGCTCGGTGCGGCCCGCGCGGACGAACAGCGGAATCACAGTGGCCAGGTACGCGACCCACGCCACCACCTGCAGCACCGTCATCTTCGGCGACAGGTTGGTGATGCCGGTGATGATGGACAGCCACCACGAGTTGGGGTCGACGTGCGCGGTCAGGTCGAACGCGATCCAGCGCGCGCCCGGCAGCCAGCCCGCCTCCTGCAGGTCACCGAGGCCGTAGGCGAGCACGCCCGCCGCGATCACGATGAGCAGCACGGCGGTCCGGTTGAAGAAGACGCCGAGGTTCAGCCGCACCGCCCGCCGGAACAGCAACCAGCACAGCGTGATCGCGATGGCCAGTCCGAGGGCCGCGCCGACCAGCGGGGCGGCGGTCGACCCGGCCGCCTTGATGGCCGTCCACACGAACAGCGTGGTCTCCAGGCCCTCGCGTCCGACCGCCAGGAACGCGGTCACCGCGAGCACGCCCGCACCCAGCCCCGCGGCCCGCGCGACTTCGCCGCGCAGCTGCCCAGACAGCGAGGCCCCGGTCCGGCGCATCCAGAAGATCATCGCGGTGACCAGGGCCACGGCCAGCACGCTGAGCACGCCCGCGACCGCGGCCCGTACCGAACTGGTGAGTGCGGCAGTCGAATAGGTCAGTACGGCGGCGAAGCTTCCCGCCACCGAGACCGCGCCGAGCACGCCCAGCCAGACCGGCGCGGTCGAGACCGGGCGTTCGGGGGTGGACAGCCGGCGCACGGCGGCCAGCAGGATGGTCACCACGAGCCCCGCCTCGAGGCCCTCCCGCAGGCAGATCAGCAGATTCGGCACAGCCTCGGCAACACTCACCGGCCAAAGGTAAGCCATACCTACATCGACGTCCAGTCCCCGTTGACGCAGGGTGACAGGTAACCGCTGGTAGCGCTCCCAGACCCGCGCGGCCGGGCGCGACGCGATCGTCGGGCCGGCGCCCGGTGAGCTGTCGCATCGAAACAATCACATGTCACGCCGAGAAGAGTTCGGCGGGATCCGTCACGATATCGTGGGCTATGTTCCAGCAATTCCATTGTGATCGAGAAGAAGGGCGCGATCGTGACCCCGAGCGAAGCACATTGGTCGATTCCAGCAGCAATGGCGATTCCCGAATCGGGATACTTCGAATACCAGCAGGGTCGGTACGGACCGATCTACCCACGGACTCCCGCTAATTTCGGGTTCTCGATCATCGCGAAGGTCAAACCCGGCCGCGAGGCGAAGATCCGGGAGCACGGCAAGATCATCGAGACCGCGGTCCGCGAGGACCCGAGCGTGCTCGCGCCACTGCGCCTGCACTACCTGCGCTGGCTGCTGTTCGACGTCGGCGACGGACTGTACTTCCAATATCAGGGCATCTTCGATACCGATTTCGACAAGTACCTCGAGGACGCCCTGGACATCTTCCTGTCCACCGGCGTCGAGACCACATTCGTGAATCTCGAAGGCTTTCCCGAGGATTGGCTCACCAACAAGGCCGCCGTCATCGACTTCTTCCGCACGCACCAGTTCCCGAGCTTCCTCGAATACGGCGAATACCCATATGTCACCGCGGACGAGATCAAGAAGGCGTTGCGGCTCAAGGACGCGTTCTCGGTCATGCTCGACCAGATGCAGTAGCGGACGCCTCGATGCTCGAATTCGAGGATATCCAGCACATCCTGCTGACCAGGGTGCCCGCGCTGACCGGACGCTACGAGTTCCTGTCGTTCGGCGACGCCGCCGGGGCCCGGAAGTGGCTGACGGCCATGATCGACCGGGTGCCCTCGGCGGCGGAGCTGATGGCATCGACGGACTGCGGAAAGCCCTGGGTGTCAGTGGCGTTCACCTGGAACGGCCTGCGCGCCCTGGGTCTTCCGGAGGACGCGCTGGCGAGCTTCCCGGCCGAGTTCCGCGCGGGCATGGCCGCACGGGCCGAGGTCCTGGGCGACACCGGGGACAACGACCCCGGCCACTGGATCGACGGCACGGCCGGAGACGACCTGCACGCCATCGTCATCCTGTTCGCCCGCGATGCGGCGGCGCGGGAAGCGGCAGTGGCGCAGCATGATTCACTGCTGGCCGACTGCCCCGGCGCGAGCGTGCTGTCGTCGCTGGACCTGGCAGCCGTCCCGCCGTTCGAGCACGCGCACGACCATTTCGGCTACCGGGATCGCCTGTCGCAGCCGGTGATCGAGGGTTCCGGCGAGGAGCCCACGCCCGGCAGCGGCCCGCCGATCAAGGCCGGGGAATTCATCCTGGGTTACGACGACGAATCCGGCCCGCCGCAGGATCTGCCGCAGCCCGAGACACTGTCCCGCAACGGAACGTTCATGGCCTACCGCCGCCTGCGCGAGGACGTGGGCCGGTTCCGCGACTTCCTCGCCGAGCACGGCGCGACCGCCGCGGATCAGGAGCTCCTGGCCGCGAAGCTGATGGGCCGGTGGCGCAGTGGCGCACCGCTGGTCCTGGCCCCGGACGCGGACGATCCGGAGCTGGGCGCGGATCCCGCGCGCAACAACGACTTCGACTACAAGCAGATGGATCCACACGGCTACGCGGTGCCGCTGGGCTCGCACATCCGCCGCTTGAACCCGCGCGACACCGGCGTGAACATCCAGCGCCGCAGGATGATTCGCCGCGGCGCGACCTACGGCCCGTACCTGCCCGAGGGGACGCCCGACGACGGCGCGGACCGCGGCATCGCGGCGTTCGTGCTGTGCGCGAGCCTGGTCCGCCAATTCGAGTTCGCGCAGAACGTGTGGATCAACGACACGAGCTTCCACGAACTGGGCAACGAGCGCGATCCGATCATCGGCAATCAGGACGGGACCCTGGAGTACAAGATCCCGAAGCGCCCGATTCGCAAGACCATCAAGGGAATTCCGGCGTTCACCCGCGTCCGGGGTGGCGCCTACTTCTTCCTGCCCGGGCTGCGCGCGCTGCGCTACCTGAGCACTCTCCCCGATAGTGAGGCGGCCTCATGACCCGGATTCCCGCACGCACCTACAACCAGTTCTTTCGCCCCGGCCCCGCGGCGCCCGGCCGCCGGCGGATCAGCATCTACTGGACGTGGAGCTATCCGTGGGAGTCGCAACGGGATCCGGCCGAGCTGGACAATCGCTTCTCCACCATGACCGAGGTGCGGAAGGTGGCCTGGCCGGCCTACGAGACCCCCGAATACGATGCCGCGCACTTCCTGCAGGGCGTCGCGGGCACCCTCGAACTGTTCCACCGCTCCACCCTCGAATTCCAGCGGGTGGCCGAGGAGGTCAGCGGCAATCCGGTGGCGGTCTTCCAGCGCATCGATCAGGCCGGGTACGAGCTGCCCATCGACGAGCGCATCCTGGACGGCACCGACACCCTCATGGTCTTCGGCCTGGATCATCTGCTGGCGCAGGAGGAAGCGGCCCCCGAGGAGATCGCCGCCCTTCGGGAGTGGCTGCGGCGGGAGGGCACCTGCCTGCTGCTGGCCCCGCACCACGACGTCGGCTTCACCGATGATCTGACCCAGCGTCAGATCGAGTTCGAGCACCACGGCGATCCGCTGGTGCCACGCCAGCAACGCTTCAGCGCGTACACCCGTTCGCTGATGGCGGGCCTGAACGTGCCGGTGCACAACATCTACGGCCTGCGGCCCGCGGTCGTGGAGGGCACCCGCTCGATCGCGCCCCTGACCGCTTTCCGCGACGCCGACGAGCTGCACCTGCTCGACAATGTCACGACCTTCAACTTCCACCCGCACCTGCCGCACTACGAACTCACCGAGCCGGACGGCGATGCGGTGCGGCTGCTGGCCCGGCAGCCCATCGAATTGAGCCGGCCGCACCCGTTCACCGAGGCGGGCAACACCGAGTTCAACACGCTGCTCTGGCTACCACCGACCGGCGCTCGCGCCGGGAACATCGTCATGGCCGACTCCACCAACTTCACGACTCTGTTCGGCGGCACCGACAGTCTCGCCAACTTCTGGCGCAACCTGGCCGGCATGCCGTAGCCCGCGCCCGGACCGGAAGACGAGCAGCCGCATCGAGGTGTACATGAACAGGCCCTCGCCGAGGCCGCCGACAATGCGGGCCAGGCGGTAGTCGAGGCCGAGCGCCGCGACGCTGCTGGTCACTCCGAGGATGAACACCAGGTAGTTGACGGCGACCACGACGACGTAGACGGCGAGTTGCGGGCCGACCGCGGCATGCGATTCGAAGTTGAGGATCCGGTTGAGCAGATAGCTCAGCCCGAAGGCCGTGCAGTAGGCGACGGTCACCGCGATCGGCAGCGCCACCAGACCGTGCAGGGCGGTGAGCAGCAGCAGATCGACGGTGAAGGTGAATCCGCTGACCAGCAGATAGCCGACGAAGGTCGGGGCCACGAACCGGCCCAGTCCGAACGGCAGCCGCGCCACCACCGCGTCGCACACCAGGTGGAACCAGCGCACCGCGCGCGCCGGGGGCGTCTGTGTTTCCGTCCGCACCCGACCACCGTGGCACCGCGACATGGCCCCCAGGTGATCACCGGACCAATTCCGGGTCGCCCGGCCCGATTCACCACTGATACACGCCGATTCACAATTGGTTCACACCGATTCACCGCGATGCCCTCCGAGCACCAATATCCAACGGTGCGTTTCGACCGCACGGCCGGTAGCGTCTGCCGCGCCGCCCTGGAATGCGATGACGCACAGGCGGACTGCGGGTCGCGACAAATCTGACGGATGGATCGGAGATTCCTGATGGGGCGTGGATTCGCCAGGACGAATCGGCGGACGGTACTGGGGTCGATGCTGGCCGCGGGCGCGGCCGGAGTGACCGGACTTCCGGAGGGCATGGCGGAGGCGCTGGCGGAACCGGGACGCTCCGGCTCCCTGGATCAGGTGCAGCACGTGGTGATCCTGATGCAGGAGAACCGCTCCTTCGATCACTACTTCGGAACCATGAGCGGCGTCCGCGGTTTCGGTGACAAGCGCGCCGTGCGACTGCCCGCCGGCGGCTACGACCCGATTCTCCAGGCGGCCATGGACACCGCCCTCGCCGGCGGACCCGGCACCGATCTGGGCAGCGGGTCGGCGGGCACCGGCAGCGCCAGCGGCTCGGCGAGCGGTTCGGCCAGCGGATCCGGCAGCGGCAGCAGCAGCGGCTCGGCAGGCGGCGACACGCGGGACGCGTTCCATCAGCCGGATGCGTTCAGCAGCACCGGATTCCTGCTCCCCTGGCATGTCGACACCACCCGGGTGGACGGCCAGGACATGGGCGATCTGGCGCACGACTGGAACACCACGCACATGGCGTGGGCCGACGGCGCCTACCACTCCTGGATCGCGGCCAAGTCCAAGATGACCATGGGCTACTTCACCGAGGCCGACATTCCGTTCCACCGCGCCCTGGCCTCCGCGTTCACCATCTGCGACCACTACTTCTGCTCGATCCAGGGACCCACCACCCCGAATCGCCTGTTCCACTGGACCGGCACCATCGACGCCGCCGGCCGGGCGGGCGGCCCCGCGGTGTCCAATCCCCCGGACTACCGGGCCGCCTACAACTGGACCACCTATCCGGAACGCCTGCAGCAGGCCGGGATCTCGTGGCAGGTGTACGCCGACTCGCACAGCGGCGGCGACTTCCTCGCCGACTTCGGCGACAATCCGCTGTGGCTGTTCCGCGCCTACCACGACGCGGCCGCCTCCGCCGATCCCGCGGTCCGCCAGCTCGCCGACCGCGCCAAGGTGACCACCACCGGCATGACGCCCGCGCCCGCCGGGACCGACGGCACCAATGTGGATTTCGTACTGCAGCAGTTCATCTCCGACTGTGCCGCGGGCACGCTGCCGCAGGTGTCATGGGTGGTCGCGCCCGCCGGATACTCCGAGCACCCCGCCTACCGGCCTGCCGACGGCGCCGCCTACATCCAGCGCGTCCTGCAGGCGCTGTGGGACAACCCGAAACTGTGGGAGTCGACGGTCCTGCTCGTCAACTACGACGAGAACGACGGCTTCTTCGACCACGTGGTGCCGCCGACCGCGCCGCCCGGCACCCCCGACGAGATCCTGCCGTCGCTGGAGATCACCGGCACCGACCTGAATTCCGGCTCGGCGACCCTCGGATTGGCCTCGGGCTCGGCGAGCATGGACACCCTGATCAGCCGGGCCGGGGCGCTGCTGGGCGGGCAGTCGCCGATCGGCCTGGGACCGCGGGTGCCGATGCTGGTCATCTCCCCTTGGAGCCGTGGCGGCTACGTCAATTCCCAAGTGTTCGACCACACCTCGGTGCTGCGGTTCCTGGAGCAGTGGACCGGTGTCGCCGAGCCGAACATCTCGGCCTGGCGCCGCGCCGTCTGCGGCGACCTCACCAGCTGCTTCGATTTCGGCAAGCGCGACACCAGCATTCCCACCCTGCCCGACGCCAATGCCGAGCGCGCCCGCGCGGCCGGTCAGAAGAACCTGCCCAAGCCCACCCCGCCTTCGCCTGCCGGGCAGCAGATGCCCGTCCAGGACGGGGGCCGGGCCAAGGCCCGCCCGCTGCCGTATCAGCCGGTCGCCTGGCTGGAGGTGTCCGGGTCGGCCGCGACGGTCAGATTCGGCAATCAGGGATCGGTCGCCATGCCGTTCCAAACCTTTGCCTACCACGACAATTCGATCCGTCAGACGGTGGTGGCGCCGGGCGGCACGGCCACGGAGCGATTCCAGATCGGCGGCTCCTACGACTTCGCGGTACACGCCCCCAACGGCTTTCTGGTCGAGGCGGCGGGCACCGGGGACACCGCGTCCCTCACCGCCACGGCCGCTATCGGTGGCAGCGCCGATCAGCCCACTTTCATTGTCACCGTGAGCAATTCCGGCAGCTCCGCGCTGACGATCCAGGTGAGTGGCGGCGCCAGCACCACCATCGACGCCGGAGCCAAGCGGGACATCACGGCTCCACTCGACCAGGGCTGGTACGACCTGACCCTCACGCTGTCCGGAAACACCAACTGGCGCAGGCACTTCGCCGGACATCTGGAGAACGGCCGCGTGAGCAGCACCGTCTGACCGGGACGACCGGCTTGCGGGTCGGGGCTTCCGGATCCGCAAGCCGCCTTCAGGATTCGAAGGCGGCGGCGCGCCAGCCGGGCAGGGCGTCGGGAGTCGCGCGCAGGTACTTGAGGGACTGCTTCATGTACACGCGCGGGTTGGTGTCGAGGTGGGACGACCAGGCGGGCTTGGCATCGCCGCGCATGACGGTCCAGCAGGCCAGGGCGTAGCCGTACATGGGCTGGGAGAGGTAGCCCAGGCGCTGGGAGCGCCAGCCCCGGCTGTTCTGCGAGAACTGGAAGGCCGCATTGGCATTGAAGACGCCGAGGCCCAGGTAGACGGTGGCCAGGTCGGTGAGCTGCTCGCCGTCGTGGCGCTCGGGCGCGATGCGTTCCTCGCCGAGCAGGCGTTCGTGGGCCAGTTCGTGGGCGACGGTCGCCACCAGGGTGATCGGTGAGCGCAGGCGGGCCAGTTCGAGCGACACCACCGCGCGGCCGTGTTCGAGCCGATAGTGCCCGGCCTCACCGCGCGACGCGCCCTCCAGGTGCATGAGCTGGTCAGGTGGGACGGCGGCGGCCGAATCCAGTTCCACGACAATGCGATCCCGGCCCACGCCCATGTAACGGGCTACCCGCTCCACGACGGAGAGCACCTGCGGCGCGGTCCCCGTGTAGGTATCGGGGAAGTAGTCGGAGGTCGGGAGGATGACGGGTGTGCGCAACGTCCTGGTGCCGAATTGGGTGGCGCACCAGGACAGCATCTCCTCGACCCAGAGCCGTTCCACCTCCCCCACCGGGCAGCGCGGCCTGAAGAAACCCATGCCGCATTATGTCCGTGTCACGCGCGAGATGCGCGGCGACGCCGTCGGCCGCGCGAACTCGCCGACCAGGGTGCGCTCCCACCAGGCATGAGTGGCGAGCAGCTGCCGGGCGCTGGTGAAGCGGTACTCGTAGAGGCGGGCGCGGACATAGCGGGGCGGGGCGTCCGGGAAGGGGTTGCGGCGCAGCAGGCGCAGGGTGGCGGGATCGTTGCGCAGCAGGCGGTAGAGGAAGCCGGCGAACCATGGCCGCGCGTAGGCGGGTGAGTGCGCCGCGAACCACATCAGCCAGTCCAGGCGCAGGTGGTACGGGGCCCACTGGCGCGGCAGCCGGCGCGGGTCACCGGGCTTGCCCTTGAATTCGTATTCGTGCCAATGGGTGTGGGCGGTGAGCACGGCTTCCTCCGTGCCCTCGACGACCACCTCGTAGCGGACGCGGTCGACCACACCGAACGCGCCGAATGTATTGATGAGGTGGAAAGGATTGTAGGACTGGTTCATTCGCTGATGACTCGACAGCATATTGCGGACCGGCAGATAGCTGAGCGCCACGGTCGCGACCGCGAAGACGAACACCGCGAGTGTGAACCAGAGCGGCGAATCCGCTAGCGCGGGTGCCGCGGGAGCCGGGAGCACCGCTGCCACGGCCGAATCGGAGACGGCGGCCCAGGCGAGCACGATGACCAGCCAGTTGAGCCAGGCGAAATTGCCCGACACCACCAGCCACAACTGCGTGACGATGATGATCCCGGCGGCCACGCTGGCGACCGGCTGCGGCGCGAAGAGGCCGAAGGGCACCACCAGCTGCGCCACATGATTGGCCCCCGCCTCGATCCGGTGCAGCGGCCGCGGCAGCCGGTGGAAGAACCAGCTCAGCGGGCCCGGCATGGGCTGGGTCTCGTGGTGGTAGTAGAGGCAGGTCAGATCGCGCCAGCACTGATCGCCCCGCAGTTTGATCAAACCCGCTCCGAACTCCACCCGGAACACCAGCCACCGCGCCAGCCACACCGTCAGCACCGGCGGGGCCACCTGGTCGTTGCCGAGGAACACGATCAGGAAACCGGCCTCCAGCAGCAGCGACTCCCACCCGAACGAGTACCAGATCTGCCCCACGTTGACGATCGACAGGTAGAGCACCCACACCAGCAGCCATACTCCCGCGGCCGCCCACAGCGGCAGCAGATCCCCGACCCCGCCCACGAGGGCCGCCGACACCGCGGCCCCGCACCAGGCCACCGCCGCGAAGAACCGGTCGGAGTAGTGGAATTGGAAGACGCTCGGCGCCGCCCGGAACGGCCGCAGCGCCACGAATCGTGGCACCGGCAGCATGCCGTGCTCCCCGATCAGCGCCCGGAACTGCAGGGCAGCCGACACGAACGCGATGACATAGACGGCCGCGATCCCGCGCTCGATCATCTGCCGCGCGAACCAGTATTCCGGTGCGACGAACCACTCCATCCCGCGCCTCCTGCGCCGGGCCGTGTCATCTCTCGGCTCGCTACCCGTTCACTCCGAAGCCTACTCACAGAAGATCGCCTGATCACGGGAGATTGCCTACTCACCGGCAATTGCCACCAGCCCCGGGCGAATTCGGGCGGGCTGGTCACCGATCGCCGATCGGTGACCCGGCGGCCGTTGACTCCCCGCCCGCCAACGGCCGCGGGCGCAGCAGCGGCGCGGGCCGGACCCGCGCACCCCTCTGCACCGTTCACTTTTCCCCAGTCGGGCGGGTCTGTCTGTCGGACGTTCGACGGACACCGGGGCGGCCGCGGGGATGCCATGCTGGTTCGAATCCGGTTCGGTACCGTGACCGGGTGCTGCGCGAAGCCGACCCGACCCACGCCGCGGTCGCGCAGGAGGCGACGTGGCTGGCCATCCGGTTCCGGCACGCCGCCTGTCTGCTGCTCACCGTGGTGCATCTGGTCAGCGGGTCCGTCGATCCGGGCGCTGGGCGCACGGTCACCGTCCTGCTGGCGATGTGGTCCGCGGGCCGGCTGTGGGGGCGGCGTCTGGGGCCGTGGTGGACCGCGGCCGATGTCGCGGTGGTGGCGATCTACCTGCTCGGCACGGTCAGTGTGGCCGCGTCCGGCGTCGGCACCGGAGACCTCATCGATGTGAAGGTCGTGGCGGCAACGGTGATCTCCGTGGGAATCGCTGAGCGAGTGCGAATATCGGCGGCGGTGACCGTGCTGGTCCTCGCGCTGCTCTACTGGGCCAATCGCAGTACACCGGGTCTCACGCCGTGGCGTTTCCTGTCCGATCTGGCCGTCGCCTACCTGGTGGTGGAATGGCTGCTGGCGGTGGGGGTGCGCCGGGTGGTGCTGCGCGCGGCCACCGTGCACGACCACACCGTGACCGCGGCCGCCGACTCCCGCATCGCCGGCGAGGTCGCGGCCGCCCGCCGGCGCTACGAGCATGAGCAGTGGGCGGTCATGCACGACACCGCGGCGGCCACCCTGCTGATGGTCGGCCAGGGCGCGGCCGGCGATCGCGAGCGCATCGCCCGGCAGGCCGCCCGGGACCTCACCGTGCTGGAGTCGGGAATCCCGCTGCCGGGCGACGATACCCCGGCCGATCTGTCGGAACTGTTGCGCGAGTTGAGCGCCGAATGCTCGGCCCCGGTCACGCTGCGCACCCCCGGCCCGCTGCCGATCCGGCGGGCGCTGGCGTGGACGGTGACCGCGGCCGCGCGGGAGGCGCTCACCAATATCGACCGGCACGCGCACGCCTCGCACGTGGTGATCAGCGCCGGTCCCGGGACGCTGCTGATCAGCGACGACGGCGTCGGATTCGACGATGTGCCCGGCGAGGACCGTTACGGCGTCCGGCATTCGATCATCGAGCGCCTGCGGGCCGTGGGCGGCGACGCCGAGGTCACCGGCACCCCCGGGCGCGGCACCGAGGTCCGGCTGCGCTGGCCGGTCGCGACACCGTCCGCGCCCGAGGATCCTTCCTTCGGCGCGCCGGCGGCCGCGGCCGGAATCGACCGGCTCGGGCGCAGTTTCGGGTACGGCATGGTGGGCATCGCCGTCGCCGACACCCTGCTGCAATCGACGCTCACCGACGCGGTGGCCACGCCCCCGGCGGCGGTGAACGCGCTGCTCGTCGCCGTGAACGTGGTCTGCGCGCTGGCGGCGCTGATCCCGCGCCGCCGCGAATCGGTGACCCTCGCCCTCATGGGTGTGGCCGTCGCGGCCTCGCTGCTGCTCACCACGCTGCTGCCGCCGGATGATGTACTGGCGGGCGCGAATTGGTCGATCGGCGCGTCCGGCTGGGCGGTGGTGGCGCTGGGCTTCCGGCTGCCGCCGCGACTGTCGCTGTCCGCGTTGAGCGCGTGGTGGGTCCTGGTGTGCGCGCTGGTGCTGACCAGGTCGCCGAGCGCGGACACCCTCACGGTGCTGGGGTATCACACCGCGGCCATCTTCTTCCTGCAGATGCTCACCGCCTGGTTCGCCGCCACTTTCGACCGGGCCGCGCGGCAGGCCGCCGCCCTGCATCGGGAACGCCTGCGGCACCGCACCGCCGACGCGGTCGGGCGGATGACCGAGCAGGAGTGCCTGCGCCGCTATCGCGAACTACTGACCGAATTCACCCCGCTGCTGGCGGGTCTCGCCGACAGCACCCTGGATCCCGGCGACCCGGCCGTCCAGGCCGCCGCCCGCACCGAGTACGCGCGCCTGCGCCGCCTGTTCACCCAGCAGGACGGTCTCGGCCACCCGCTGCTGTCGGACCTGCGCACCGGCATCGACGCGGCCGAACGGCGCGGGGTGGCGGTCACCGTCGAGGCGGACGTCGATTTCCGCCGCGCCGCCGACCCCGCCGGTCGCGAACTGCCCGACGCGGTCCGGGGCCATCTGGTGGCCGCGACCCGGATCATGCTGGACGCCAGCCGTTCCCGGGCCCGGGTGGTCGTCACCGCGGACGCCGCGGGCTGTACGGTGAGCGCGCTGGGCGACTGCCCGGCCGAGACGCTGGACCGCCTCTCCAGGCTGTCCGGCACCGCCCTGGACGCCGCCGGGGCGGTGCACACCGAGGTGGTCACCGCGGGCGAACTGCTCTGGGCGCGGCTGCATCACCGTTTCCAGGTCGAGGGAGCCCGATGATCCGCATCGCCATTGTCGACGACCATCCGCTGATCCGCGACGGGGTGCGCGGCTGGTGCGCCGCGGCCGAGCCGCGCATCGAGGTGGCCGCCGACCATCCGGACCCGGCGTCCTTCCTGGCCGCCGTCGGACCGGACCGCGGCGACCTGGACGCTCTCGTGCTGGATCTCCAATTCGACCAGCGCGCACCGGATCTGAGCGCGCTGGGCACCATCTGCGCGCGCGGGCACCGGGTGGTGGTCTACTCCCAGTACACCGAACCCCACCTGGTCCGGGACTGCCTGGATCTGGGCGCGGTCACCTATCTGTCGAAAACCGAAGGGCGCGAACACCTCATCGCCGCCCTGCACGCCGCCGCCGAGGTGCGGCCCTATCTGAGCCCGACCATGGCCCGGGCCATGAGCTCGGACGGCGACGACCGGCCGCGACTGTCGAGCCGGGAGCGCGAGGTGCTGCTGGCCTGGTTCCAGACCGAGTCCAAAGCCCTTGTCGCCCAGCAGCTCTACATCACGGTCGGCACGGTGAACACCTACCTGGAACGCATCCGCGCCAAGTACGCGGCGGTGGGGCGTTCGGCCCCGACCAAGGCGGCGCTGGTGGCGCGGGCCATCCGCGACGGCCTGATCACCACCGACGAGCTCTAGTCGCCGTCGTCCTCGTCCAGGTCGACGGCGATCTTGTCGCGGTCGGCCCACACCAGCAGCGGTTCGATGTCGAAGACCGCCTCGTCGATGCCGGCGTGCAGGTCGCCGAGTTCGGCGTAGCGGGCGGGCACGGTCTTCATGGTGAAGTCGCCGGGGTGGATCTCGGGGATCTCGTTCCAGCGCACCGGAGTCGACACCGTCGCCTCGGGCACGCCGCGCACCGAGTAGGCGGCCGCGATGGTGTGGTCGCGGGCGTTCTGGTTGTAGTCCACGAACAGCTGCGCCGGATCGCGGTCCTTGCGCCACCAGGCGGTGGTGACATCGGCGGGCGCGCGCCGCTCCACCTCGCGCGCGAAGGCCAGCGCCGCCCGGCGCACCTCCTGGAAGCCGAAGCGGGGCGCGATGCGCACGTAGACGTGCAATCCCTTGCCGCCGGATGTCTTCGGCCAGCCGACGGCGCCGAGCTCGTCGAGCACCTCGTGCACCACCCCCGCGACCTGTTGCACCCGCGACCACGGGCAGTCCGGCATGGGGTCGAGATCGATGCGCCATTCGTCGGGCAGCTCCGTGGCGAAGCGGCGCGAGTTCCAGGGGTGGAACTCGACCGTCGACATCTGCACCGCCCAGATCACATCGGCGAGCTTGTCGACGCAGAGTTCGTCGGCGGTGCGGCCGTAGCGCGGAAAGTACAGCTGGACGGTCGGAATCCAGTCGGGCGCGCCGCCGGGCAGGCGCTTCTGGTGGACCTTGCCGCCGGACAGGCCCTTCGGGAAGCGGTGCAGCATGCACGGCCGGTCCCGCAGCGCGTTGACGATCCCGTCGCCCACGCTCAGGTAGTACTGCACCAGGTCGAGCTTGGTCGCCCCGGTTTCGGGGAAGTACACCCGATCCGGATTCGACACGCGCACCGTGTGTTCGCCGACCGGCACCTCGATCGCCGGCCCGGCTGACTTGCTGGCCACCCGTCCGACGGTAACCGGCGTTCCGGTCATCCGCGAACGGCTCGCCGCGAACCACGCACCGAACTAGAACACGTTATAGTTCACCTCGCTGGGATTTCTTCGCTCGGGAAGGTGGTCGCGACGGTGCGGACCTGGGACTCTTCGGCCGATGTGGTGGTGGTCGGATACGGCGGCGCGGGTGTCGCGGCGGCACTGGCCGCACGCGAGTCGGGGGCCGACGTGCTCGCGCTGGACCGATACCTGGGCGGCGGGGCGACCGCGCTGTCCGGGGGCATCGTGTACGCCGGCGGCGGCACCTGGGTGCAGCGCGCGGCCGGGGTCGAGGACGACGTGGAGAACATGCTCGCGTACCTGCGGGCCGAGGTCGGCGACACCGTGAGCGAGGCGACGCTGCGCCGGTTCTGCGAGGAGTCTCCCGCGCTGATCGATTGGCTGACCGGGCACGGGGTTCCGTTCCAGCCTTCGCTGTGCCCGTTCAAGACCTCATACCCGACCGACGACCACTACCTGTACTACTCGGGGAGCGAAAACTCCGGCGGCTTCCGGGAATTGGCGAAGCCGCGGCAGCGCGGACATCGCGCGCACGGCCGCGGAGTGTCGGGCAAGAAGCTGTTCGGGCCGCTCGCGGAGTCGGCCGCGAAGCACGGGGTGCGCGTCCAGACCGGCACCCGCGCAACGCGACTCGTGATCGAGGACGGCCGGGTCACCGGTATCGAGGCGATCACGATCGGCGGCGCCCCCGCGGCCGTGCAGCGCCGGTTCGCCGCGCTGGCCCGCATCTCGTCGAAACCCGGCGTGTACCACCAGGGTCTGCGCAAGGCGGTGCAGGCGCTGCTGGCCCGCATCGAGCGGCGCTACGGGGTGCCGGTGCGGATCCGGGCCCGGTCGGGCGTCATCCTGACCACCGGCGGTTTCATCGCCAATGGCGCGATGGTCGCCGAGCACGCGCCGGACTATCCGTGGGCCGAGGGCCTGCCGCTGGGCACCGCCGGCGACGACGGCAGCGGCATCGCCATGGCGCAGGCGGCGGGAGCTGCCACCGATCGCATGGATGTGCTGTCCACCTGGCGTTTCATCGCACCGCCCAGCGCCTACTTCGGCTCGATCGCGGTGGATGCCAACGGGCAGCGCATGATCGACGAATCCCGCTACGGCGCGGCGCTGGGCGCGGCCATCGCGACCAGTCCCGGGCATCGGGCGTGGCTGCTGGTCGATGCCAAGCTGGCCGCGGAGGCGCGCCGTCAGATCGGCAAGCAGTCGGTGTGGTTCCAGCGCATGCAGGCCGAGCGGCTGCTGCGGCTCGGCAGCGTGACCGGCCGGACCGTGGAGGAGGTCGCGGTCCGGGCCGGTATCGAGCCCGCGGCCCTGCGCAAGACCGTGGACGCGCACAATCGGGCCATCGAGCAGCAACTGCCCGACCCGATGGGCAAGCCGGACGACCTGCGCCGCCCGCTGCACACGGGACCATTTGCGCTGCTGGACATCTCGTTCAAGTCGCGGCTGACCTACCCGATGCCCATGCTCACCCTGGGCGGTCTGCTCGTGGACGAGGAGACCGGCGCGGTCCGCGCCGAATCCGGCGCGGCCATCCCGGGTCTGTACGCGGCCGGCCGGGCGGCGGTCGGGATCTGCTCCAACTCGTACGTGAGCGGTCTGTCCCTGGCCGACTGCGTGTTCTCGGGCCGGCGGGCGGGCACCCACGCCGTGGAGCCGGCCGTCACGCACTGAGCCCGGCGGCGGGCGGACCCCTCGGCGGCGCGGTCGATGCGGCCGGGCCGCTGTGCGAGCCGGCCGAGACCGGCGAGCTGCGGGTGCGGACCTCCGCCGCCACCGTCGCCGGGACACGCGAGCAGATCCATTGGCGGCTGGGCGAATCGGTGACGCTGCGCGGCCGGACCCGCCCGACCCGCCTGACCCGGCCCGCACACCTCGGATCGGCACGCCCGTAGCGCGGCGCGCGCACCTGGCCGCCTCAGTCGGTGGTGCGCGCGCCGAGTTCGAAGGTGCGCAACAGATCCGCGGCGACGCTGACCGCGATGACGGCCGGTTCCTTCCCGGTGATGTCGGTCAGCCCGATGGGAGTCTTGATGCGGCCCAGCGCTTCTCGCGGATGGCCGCCCTCGGTGGTGAGCCGCTTCCGGAACCGCGCCCATTTGGCCGGGGAGCCGATCAGGCCGATGGTGCCGAGACCGTCGGCGCGCAGGGCGGCGTCGCAGAGGGCGGCGTCCTCGGCGTGGTCGTGGGTCATGATCAGGATGTGGGCGCCGGGCGGCAACTGGTCGAGGACCTGTTCCGGCAGCAGCGGCGTGTGATGGGTGTGGATCCGGGCGATGGCGTCGGCGAGGGGCGCGAGCCGGTCGCGGGTGAGAACCTCGGGGCGGGAATCGATCAGGTGCAGGTCGAGGTCCTGGCGGGCCAGGATGCGGGCGAGTTCCAGCCCGACGTGGCCGACACCGAAGATGGCCACCGCCGGGCGCACCGGCAGCGGCTCGAGCAGCACGGTCACGGTGCCGCCGCAGCACTGGACGCCGTGCCGATTGGTCACCTTGTCGTTGAGGGCGAATTCCATCAGCTCCGGTTCGGCGTGCGTTCGCGTGATCAGTTCCCGGGCGCGTTCGACGGCGACGGCCTCGACATTGCCGCCGCCGATCGAACCCCAGGTATCGAACTGTCCCACCACCATTTTCGCGCCCGCTCGGCGCGGCGCGTGGCCACGCACGGTCGCCACGGTGACCAGGACGCCGGGTTCCCGGCGGTCGCGCAGTCGCGCCACCGCGGTCACCCAGGTCATGTCACGCACCGGCGGAAACGCTTTCCTCGGTGGCGAATTCGCGCGCGTGCCGAGCCGTGTCGAGCGCCCAGTACACCGCCTCCGGGGTGGCGGGCGCGCCCAGGTCGACACTCACCCCGTCCGGGCCGAAGGCCGCGGCGGCCTGGCGCAGTGCCTCGCGCACCGAGAACGCCAGCATGAGCGGCGGCTCTCCCACCGCCTTGGACCCGTACACCACGCCCTCCTCGTGCGCGTGCCGCAGCAGCGTGACATTGAATTCCTCGGGCATCTCCGAGAAGCTCGGCAGCTTGTACGTGCCGGCCGCCTGGGTGAGCAGCCGCCCGCGGCCGGGCCCGTCCCCGGTGTCCCAGCGGATGTCCTCGAGCGTCAGCCAGCCCGCGCCCTGCACGAAACCGCCTTCGATCTGGCCGATGTCGATGAGCGGGGACAGGCTGTCGCCGACGTCGTGGACGATATCCACGCGGCGGACGCGGTACGCGCCGGTGAAGCCGTCCACCTCCACCTCGCTGGCGGCGGCGCCGTAGGCGAAGTACTTGAACGGCGAGCCGTGCATGGTCTTCGCGTCCCAGTGCAGGCCCTCGGTACGGTAGAAACCGGCCGCGGACAATTGAACTCGCTGCAGGTATGCCGTCCGGCACAGGTCGCTCCACTCGACGACCTCGGCACCCGGGCCCAGGGCGCGGGCGACGCCGTCAACGATGCGAACGTCGGAGGCGCCGACCCCGAGCCGGGCCGCCGCCACCCGCAGCAGCCGGTCCCGCAGTTGCTCACAGGCGTCCTTCACGGCCGCGCCGTTCAGGTCGGCCCCGGAGCTCGCGGCGGTCGCTGAGGTGTTGGGCACCTTGTCCGTTCGGGTCGGCGCGAGCCGCACCCGCTCCAATGGGATGCCCAGCGTGGTGGCGGCCACCTGCAGCATCTTGGTGTGCAGGCCCTGTCCCATCTCGGTGCCGCCGTGATTGATCAGCACCGATCCGTCCTTGTAGATCAGCACCAGCGCTCCGGCCTGGTTGAAGACCGTGAGGTTGAACGAGATACCGAACTTGACGCCGGTGACGGCCAGCCCGCGTTTCACGTGCCGGTGCGAGGCATTGAAGGTCGCGATCTCTCTTGTGCGCGCGGCGATCTCACCCCGCTCGAGGACCTGGTCCCAGGTGTCGGTGATGCGCTCGGGGTGACGCACCTCCTGCCCGTAGGGCGTGGACTGCCCGGCGCGATAGAAGTTGCGGCGGCGCAGTTCCCCCGGATCCAGGCCGAGCAGCGGTGCGCAGCGGCCCAGCAGATCCTCCATGACGAGCATGCCCTGCGGTCCGCCGAAACCACGGAACGCGGTATTGGAGGGCTTGTTGGTCCTGGCGATGCGACCGTTGAAGCGCCCGTTGGGAATCAAGTAGAGGTTGTCGATGTGGCAGAGCGCGCGGGCCAGCACCGGCTCCGACAGGTCCAGGCTCCAGCCGCCGTCCGCGGTCAGGGTGGTGTCCAGGGCCTGGATGCGCCCGTCGACGTCGAACCCCACCCGCCACCGCGCGTGGAAGCCGTGCCGCTTGCCGGACATGGTGAGGTCCTGGGTTCGGTTGAGCCGCACCCGGACCGGGCGTCCGGTCAGGGTCGCGCCGAGGGCAGCGATGGCCGCGAAGCCGTGCGGCTGCATCTCCTTGCCGCCGAATCCGCCTCCCATGCGCAGGCATTGGACGGTGACCTCGTGATTGCGCAGCCCGAGCACATGGGCCACGATCTCCTGGGTCTCCGAGGGATGCTGAGTGCTGGACTGCACGAACACCTGTCCGCCCTCGTCGACATGCGCCAGGGCGGCATGAGTTTCGAGGTAGAAGTGCTCCTGGTCGGAGAAGTGGAGTTCGCCGGTGAACACGTGCGCGGCGGCCGCGAACCCGGATTCCGGTTCACCGCACCGGATCTGGGGCTGTGCGCCCTGGAAGCTGCCCGCCGCCACCGCCTCCTCGATGGTGATCAGCGAGGGCAGCGGCTCCAGCTCCACCTCGACCGCCGCCGCGCCCAGCCGCGCGGCCTCCAGGGTCTCACCGAGCACCCAGCAGACCGCGTGGCCGTGGAAGCAGACCTCGTCGGGGAACAGCGGCTCGTCGTGTTTGACGCCCGCGTCATTGACGCCGGGCACATCCGCGGCGGTGAGCACCCGCACCACGCCGGGCACCCGCAGCGCGGGGGCGGTGTCCATAGCGGTGATGCGCGCGTGCGCGTGCGGCACCTGCACCGGATACGCGTGCAGCACATCCTTGGTGCGGTATACCAGGTCGTCGGTGTAGAGCGCGGATCCGGTGACGTGCAGAGCGGCGCTCTCGTGCGGCAGCGCCACACCCACCACGGGGTTCTCGGGTCGTTGCGACAGGTGGCTCATGACAGCACCTCCGCGGGTTCGGCGGTCGCGGCGAACAGTTTGCGCAGGCTCTCCCCCAGCATGGCGCTGCGATATCGCGCGCTGGCGCGGTGATCGTCGAGCGGCGTGCCCTCGCCACGCAACACCTGTGCGGCCTCGGCCACGGTCGATTCGGTCCAGCGCCGGCCCTCGAGGGCCGCCTCGGTGTCGTAGGCGCGCACGGGGGTGGCGGCCACACCGCCGAGCCCGATCCGGGCCGTGCGCACCACACCGTCCTCGATATCGAGGGCGAAAGCCACCGCGACACTGGAAATGTCGTCGAAGCGGCGCTTGGCGATCTTGTGGAAGGCGGTCGCCGGCGCCAGCGGCAACGGGATCCGGACGGCCGTGATGAGCTCGTCCGGCCGCCGTACCGAGCGCCGGTAAGCGGTGAAGTAGTCGGCCAGCGCGACCTCGCGTTCGCCGTCGGCATCGGCCAGCACGACCGACGCCTCCAGCGCCAGCAGCACCGGCGGACCGTCGCCGATCGGCGAAGCGGTGCCGAGGTTGCCGCCCAGGGTGGCGCCGTTGCGAATGAGCCGGGACGCGAACTGCGGGAACAACTCCGACAGCAGCGGCACCCGGCCGGCGAGACGGCGTTCGATCTCGGTGAGGGTGAGCGCGGCGCCCAGCTCGATCCGGTCCGCGCCGAGGGTCAGCCCGCGCAGTTCGGGCAGCCGGTCGACGGCCAGCAGGTACTCCGCGCGCCGCCCACGGATGTTCACCTCGACACCCAGGTCGGTGTTGCCCGCGACCACCGTGGCATCCGGATGCTCGCGCAGCAGCCGCAGCGCGTCGGCCAGCGTCGCAGGGCGGACGAAATGCCGCCCGTCGGAACTGAAGTCGGTCGCCACCGGTTCCGGAGGGTCGGAGGCGCACCGCCGGGCCAGGTCGTCATCGGCCTCCGGTTCGCCGACCGCGAACGCGGCGTCCCGGATGGGCCGGTAGCCGGTGCACCGGCACAGGTTGCCGCTGAGCGCGTGCAGATCGAAGCCATTGGGACCGGTCTCGGCGTGCGCGCAGTCCGGCGCGATCTCGTCGAGCGCCCGCCGATCCGTGCGGTAGTACTCGGCGGCCATACTGCACACGAATCCCGGTGTGCAGTAACCGCATTGCGAGCCGCCTCGCACCGCCATCTCACGCTGCACCGGATGTAGTTCCGCGGGGCCGCCCAGGCCCTCGGCGGTGACGATCTCCTGCCCGTCCAGTGCGACGGCGGGCACCAGGCAGGCATTGATCGCCACCCATTCGGTCGGCTCGGCCACTCCCGGCCGGGCCACCAGCACCGAACACGCGCCGCATTCGCCTTCCGCACAACCCTCCTTGCACCCGGTGAGTCCCCGCTCCCGGAGAAAATCCAGCAGGGAGGTATGCGTCGAGACGGGAGATATCGGCGTGTTTTTCCCGTTCACCGTCATGAAAATTGCCATTGCAGGCTGCTTTCTACGTCGAGTGCACTATCCAGTGTCGGCGGATAAATTCCGCTCGTCGAGAAAGCCGACCCTCAGCAGCCGTGGGCCACGCGGCCGGGGACCCACACCGTGCGGTGAGCGAGACGACGCAGGTCGGAATTGCCCGCCATTCGATCGCCTCCCGCCTGTGACCACGTGTTTCGAGGTCCCGACCCTATGCCGCGGCACGCTGTCCGGCAACGCGAAGGGCGGTCGAAAGGAGGATTCTGTAGGAAAATACGAAGGTGGCCGGGAGGCACGCCGAACCGGCTGGACAATCGAACAATCTGCTGCGGGACAGGTATTTGCTACGCCATCATTCGGGTCGTGGTCGCGGCCTGTTCGGGCCGCTGTTCACGTGTTCCAGGAGGCATCATGCAAATGCGCTTTTCGCGCCCCTCCCGTAAACCCGATATCGGCGTCATCCAGCACCGGCACCCGGTCGACGA
This sequence comes from Nocardia niigatensis NBRC 100131, assembly GCF_000308655.1. Classification (GTDB taxonomy): domain Bacteria; phylum Actinomycetota; class Actinomycetes; order Mycobacteriales; family Mycobacteriaceae; genus Nocardia; species Nocardia niigatensis. The sequence continues at coordinate 546,221 of NZ_BAGC01000043.1, forward strand.
AATCCCGCCGCCCTCACGATTGGCGCTACTGGGCCTGCAGCACCTGGCGATCATGTACGCGGGCGCGGTCGCGGTGCCGCTGCTCGTGGGCGGAGCGCTGAAACTCCCGGCCCACACCATCGGCCTGCTGGTCAATGCGGATCTGCTGGTCTCCGGCATCGTCACCGTCATCCAGTCGGTCGGGATCGGCCGGGTTCTCGGTGTCCGGCTGCCGGTGGTCGCGGGCGCGACCTTCACCGTGGTCTCGCCCATGATCCTGATCGCGCAACAGTTCGGCGGCGGCGAGGCGGGCCTGCCCACCGTCTACGGCGCGATCCTGGTGTCGGGCGTGTTCGGCCTGGTCATCGCCCGCTTCTTCGCCAAGGTGGTGCGGTTCTTCCCGCCACTGGTGTCGGGCTGCGTGATCTGTGTGATCGGGCTGTCGCTGATCGGCGCGGACGCCGGGCTGATCGCCGGCGACGACCCGAAAGCGGCCGACTACGGCCAGATTTCGCATGTCGCGCTGGCCGGGCTGGTGATCGCGCTGATCGTGGTGATCCACCGGTTCGCACGCGGGCTGATCGCCCAGCTGGCCGTGCTGATCAGCGTCGCGGTCGGCACGCTGGTGGCGTGGCCCATGCATCTGGTCGACATGTCGGCGGTCGGGTCCTCCGGCTGGTTCGCGATCTCGCGGCCGTTCGTATTCGGCGCGCCCGAGTTCCATCTCGGCGCGATCATCTCCATGTGCGTGGTCATGCTGGTGACCTTCACCGAGTCCACCGCCGACATGGTCGCCGTCGCCGAGATGGTCGACAAGCCGCTCGAGCCCGCGGATCTGGGACGCGGCCTGGCCGCCGACGGACTCTCCGCGGTGCTGGCCGGATTCATGAACTCCTTCCCCGACACCGCCTTCGCCGAGAATGTCGGCCTGGTCGGGCTGACCGGGGTGCGCAGCCGCTGGGTGGTGGCGGCCTGCGGCGGCATGCTGGTGGCGCTGGGCCTGGTGCCCAAGGTCGGCAGTGTGGTCGCGGCGCTGCCGGGTCCGGTGATCGGCGGCGCGGCCACGGTCATGTTCGCCATGGTCACCGCGGTCGGCCTGCGGGTGCTGCACAAGGTTCAGTTCGAGGGCACCAGCAATATGCTGATCATCGCGGTCACGCTGTCGGTGGCGCTGCTGCCGGCGGTGGCCCCGAACATCTACACCAAGTTCCCGGCCGACTTCCAGATGATCGCGGGCAGCCCGATCACCTCGGCCGTGATCGTGGTCTTCGTGCTCAACCTGGTCTTCAATCACTGGGGCGCGGGAAGATCCCCGGCTCCGGTGGGCGGCGAGCACTGACCGCTCAGACCAGTTCGGCTGCACCGCTGGGTAACTCGGCTTCGGCCCGGTCCGCCCGGCGGGCGTAGCGCTGCGCCAGGGCCGCGCAGGTGAACAACTGGATCTGGTGGAAGAGCATGAGCGGCAACACGATCAGGCCGACCGGATGCCCGGCGAAGAGCACCGAGGCCATGGGCAGACCGGTGGCGAGGCTCTTCTTCGAGCCGCAGAACGTCACGACGATGCCGTCCGTGCGGGAGAACCCGAGCAACCGGCTGCTCACGGAGGTGGCGGTCAGCACGATGGCCAGCAGCGCGGCGCACACCAGCACGGTCGAGATGAGCACGCGGGCGGACAGACCGTGCCAGATGCCCTCCGTCATACCGGCACTGAACGCCGCGTACACCACCAGGTAGACCGAGCCGCGGTCCACCGCCTTGGTGGCCGCCGGGTGGCCCAGCACCCAGCCCAGGCGCGGGCGCAGCAGCTGCCCGGCCAGGAACGGCAACAGCAGCTGGGCCACGATGGCGAGCAGCGCCGACGGCGAGACATGCACGCCCGCAGTGGTATTCATGAGAGCCATGACCAGCAGCGGGGTCGCGAAGACGCCGATCAGGTTGGACAGGGAGGCGCTCACCACCGCGCCGGCCACATTGCCGCGGGCCATCGAGGTGAAGGCGATGGAGGACTGCACGGTCGAGGGCACCAGGCACAGGAACAGGACGCCGGTGTAGAGGTCCGGGGTGAGCACGCTCGGCACCAGGACCCGCAGGGCCAGGCCCAGCAGCGGGAAGAGCACGAAAGTGGCTGCCAGCACACACGAGTGGAGTCGCCAGTGCCGCAGTCCGGCCACCGCCTCGCGGGGTTCGAGGCGGGCGCCGTACAGCAGGAACAGGACGGCGATGGCGATCTTTGTGGCCCAGCCCAGCGCCTCGGCCGCGGTGCCGCGCGCGGGCAGCAGGGCGGCCAGCGCCACGCTGGCGAGAATGCCCAGCATGAAGGAGTCGATGCGGAGTTTGGCGAGTAGCTGCACAATTCGACCGTAGGAGTGCGGCCATCGATCGCGATAGTCGTTCGATCCGATATCTCCTATCGCGATGCGTGATAATTGCCGTATGTTCGAACCCGAGCTGCTCACCACCTTCCTGGCCGTCGAACGGGCCGGCGGCTTCACCGCGGCGGGCCGTCAGCTGGGCCTGCGGCAATCCACCGTGAGCGGTCATATCGCCCGCCTGGAACAGGCTGCCGGGCGGGAGCTGTTCCGCCGCGACACGCGCAATCTGGCGCTCACCGCCGACGGCGCGGCCATGATCGGCTTCGCCCGCGCCATCCTCGACGCGCAGGCCCAGGCCGAGGCCTATTTCTCCGGGTCCACCCTCACCGGCCTGGTCCGACTGGGCGCGTCCGACGATGTGATGGCGCGCGAACTGCCCGACATCCTGGTGGAGTTCCAGCGCACCCATCCGGGTGTGGATCTCGAGCTCACCGTCGGATTGAGCGAGAACCTCAAAACGCGCATGACCGCGGGCGAACTCGACCTCGTGTTCGGCAAGCGACTGCCGGGCGAGCGGCACGGCACCCTGCTGTGGCGGGACCGGCTGGTGTGGGCGGGGCTTTCGGCCACAACGGAATTCGGCGACCCTGTGCCCTTGGTCACCTATCCGGAGCCGAGCCTGACCCGGCAGCAGGCGCTGCGGGCACTCAAACACGCCGGGCGGACCTGCCGGGTCACCTGTGTGAGCGACAGCCTGCTCGGCCTGCGGGCCGCGGCCCTGGCCGGGCTCGGGGTCATCGTGCACGCGGCGGGCGTCCTGCCCGACGGACTGGTCCCACTCACCGATCCCCGGCTGCCCGAATTGGGGGAACTGGACTTCGTCCTCATGCACCGCCACACCCGGCTCGCCGACCCGGAACAGGCGCTGGCCGACGCCATCGTCGCCAATGCGCGCCGCCTATCACTCCAGACCACGCGTCCGGGCAGATGACCGAATCGCCCACATCGGGCGGTAGGGTGCTGAGAATCCGAATCCGCGCTACGCAGAGCGCGGATGGGCCGGCCGGTGGCCGGCGGCGTCAAGGCGGGCGGGCTGAAGCGTTCGTGTTCAGCGTTTCTCGAGCCCGGCAGGGTGTATCGCACATCTGAGGTGGGTTGGTGTTGATCGGTGCAAGGACGAATGATCGTGCTGTCGTTGCGGATTCCGGTGGATCACCGCCGGTGTGGAGCAGGACGACGTGGGCCGTGCTGGCCTGCGGCGCGGTGCTGTCGCTGGTACTGATCTTCGCGACGGTGGATCCGTGGCTGGATCAGGTGGGTTTCCTGGCGGGCGGCTTCGATGTCCACGTCTACCGGGACGGCGCGTGGAAGATCTACCACGGCCATCCGCTCTACACGGAGACCACACACCGCGGCCTGTCCTACACCTATACGCCGTTCTCCACGCTGATGTTCCTGCCGATCCTGATGGTGCCGTGGGGTTACGTCACGAATTCCTGGCTGGCACTGAACATTTGCGTGCTCTATGTCTGCATCCTGTTGTGCTGGAAGGTTATCGGTTACCGCCTCACATGGCGGCCGGCCGCGATCAGCGCGCTGCTGGCGGCGACGTGCATGTTCCTGGAGCCGGTGCGCACCACGCTGTACTACGGCCAGATCAATCTGGTCCTGATGGCGTTGATCCTCTGGGATTTCTCGCGCCCGGAACGCAGCCGGCTGCGAGGCGTCGGCGTCGGGCTGGCGGCGGGCATCAAACTGGTGCCGCTGTATTTCGTGGCGCAGTTCCTGGTGTTGCGGCAGTGGTGGGCGGCCATAGTGGCGGCCGGCACGTTCGTCCTGACGATCCTGGTCGCCGGCGCCGTGCTCCCGTCGGATTCTAAGCAGTACTGGACCAAGACGTTCTTCCAGTCCGATCGCATTGCGCCCGACACCCAGCCGGCCAACCAGTCGCTGCGGGGCGTGATCGCCCATCTCACGGACCATCAGGTGCCGCAGTGGCTCTGGCTGCTGATCGCGATCCCGGTCGCGGTCGGCGGACTGTTGCTCGCGGCGGCGCTGTACAACCGCGGCGAGAAGCTGCTGACCGTGACCGTCGCGGGCCTGACCTCGTGCGTGGTCTCCCCGTTCTCCTGGAACCATCACTGGGTCTGGTTCCTGCCGCTGTTCGTATACCTGGTCGATCGGGCCGCGTCCGATGCGCGCTGGTGGTCGGCGGCCGGTTTCCTCTACCTGGCCACCGGGGCCTGGGCGTACCACTGGACCGATCGATGGGTCGTGGTCGGCTGGTTCCTGTTCCCGCCGTCCTGGCCGATCTCGCAGATCCTGCTGAACTGCTACGTCATCGTCTACGCGGTCATTGTGGGTGGTCTGATCGCCTCCGTCCGGCGTACCCGCGAGCCGCGATAGACAACCGACCGGTCGGCTATCTGGCCGCGTCCGTTATGGAAGAGTCGCCGAGGGTATATCCGAATCAGGCCGTGGCTGGGAATCCCTCTCGCGCAGACCTTTCGCGAGCGATGACCGAGGAGGACGCCATGAAAGAGCCGGTGTGCATCGATTGCTGGCGGCGTGACAACCTCACCTTCGCCCAACGCCTCGACCCCGCCTTCATCAAGCCGGGTCCGAAGTACCGCTGCGCCGTGCACCGGGCGCAGTGCGAGGCGGACGGAATGGGCCCGGACCACACGGAGCGCACCGACCGCGCCGCCTGACATCCCGCGGACGCGGAGCGCTTCAGGGCGCCTCGATGACGAGACCCGTTCGAGCGCTCCGCTTCTCCCCCCACTCGTACAGCGCCGTCAACACCGGCACCAGACTGCACCCTTCCTCGGTGAGGTCATATTCCACCTGCGGCGGCACCGCGGGAAGCACCGTGCGCCGCACCAGCCCATGCCCCTCCAACTCCCGCAACTGCTGCACCAGCATCTTCTCACTGGTATCAGGCATCAACCGCCGCAACTCCCCATACCGCCGGACCCCCTCCTTGAGATGCGCCAAAATCACCGCCTTCCATTTCCCCCCGATCAAATCAACAGTCACCTCGACCGGGCAGTAGTAGCGCTTCCTCACCATCTCGCCTCCGGTACTTACCGAAAAGTGCGTTCTTGTAACACTGTAATCAGGAAGGTTTCATGAAAACCCATGAAGGTCATTACATTCGATCGGTTCAAGCCCGGGGTCACGCTGGAGACGATTACTCCGTTTCTGCCGGAGGAGGTGGCCAATGTGTGGCGGTTGTGGAAGGCGGGGGTTGTGCGGGAGAACTATGCGCGGGCCGATGAGCCTGGGGTGGTGATCGTGTTCGAGGTGGAGAGTGTGGCGGAGGCGCGGCGGTATGTGGAGGATTTTCCGCTGACCAAGAAGGGGTTTCTGGAGTGGACCTATGTGCCGGTGACGGCGCCGTTGCCGATCGAGGCGTTGATGGATGCCTCGGTGGATGTGGCCGAGCCCTACGACCGCACTCGGTGAGGCGTCGTGCGACAAGGATACGGACTGAGGATTCCGCAGAGCGTCGAGGACGTCTGCCATCCGGAGGGGATGGCGCTGCTGATCTACGACATGCAGGTCGGGATCGTGGGGCAACTGGCCGATGGGGAGAGCATCGTGAAGGCGTGCGTGCAGTTGCGGGATACCGCCCGGGCCAATGGTTTTCGCGTGTTCTACACCCGGCACATGTCGATGCCGCCGGCGGCGGCGGGGGTTTCACAGTTGCGCACCGCCATGGAGTGGCAGCATGTGGAGGATCCGGCGAAGGTGCGGGCCGCGTTCGCGCAGGGGTCTCCGCAGTATCAGCTGGTGCCCGAGCTGTCGCCGGGGGACGACGAGGTCGTCTTCGACAAGATCACCATGTCGGCGTTCGCGGGAACGCCGCTCGATATCGTGCTGCGGGACTTGGGGATCGGGGCGTTCGCGGTGGCGGGGATCGCCATGGAGGTCGGCATCGAGCCGACGGTGCGGCACGCCACCGACCTCGGCTACCTGCCCATCGTGGTGACCGACGCGTGCGGTGCGGGGCATCCCGAGGCGGCGGACCGGTCGCTGGCCGGGCTGGCCTTCGCGGGCGGGTCCCGCACCACCGACACCGCTGTCCTCAGCGCTCTCATGAACGGCCGGTAGCGAACCGGATCTCAACCGGGTGAGGGCGATATCGGCCCTCAGCCGGGCCAGCGGCGCACCCAGGCAGAAGTGCCGGCCGAGACCGAAGGCCAGGTGCCGGTTCTCGCGTGAGCGCGGCAGCATTTGGGGGGATACCCGGATGGCCTTCGAATCGGATGTTCGGAACACTGGATGCTGTGAATCGTCTATTGCCCGATCAGGTCCGCGCGGTCGGCGAGGGGCCGCGGTGACGGCGCTCGCCCGCGGAGAGAATCGTCCCGCACCCGCCGACCGAGTGACGGTCACCGTAACCTGCTCCGCCGCAGTCGATGTATCCGCGCTGCTCCTGGGCGCGAACGGGCGGGTGCGGTCGGACGCTGACTTCATCTTCTTCAACCAGCCGGTCGGTCCCGGCGTGGTCTACCGGCACGGCCGCGGCGCCGGCGACATGGTGGACATCCAGACCTCCGCGCTCCCCGCCGATGTGGACAAGGTCGCCATCACCGCCAGCCTCGACGGCAGCGGCCCCGCCACCTTCGCCGCCGCCGGCACCCTCACCGCGGCCATCGGATCCCCCGCAGGCACACTGACTTTCCCCATGAACGGCCTGACCAGCGAGGCCGCCGTGGTGTGCGTCGAGATCTACCGCCGTGGCGACGCCTGGAAGGTGCGCGCGGTCGGCCAGGGCTACGACAACGGATTGGCCGGACTCGCCGAAGCCTTCGGCGTCACCATCGACGACGAGCCCGAACCGCCGGCACCCGCGCCGCAACCCGCCGCTCCGGCCCAGCAGATGCCGCCGCAACCCGCGCAGTACCTGCCGACTCAGCCCAACCTCGCCGGGCAGCCGATACCGCCGACGCTGCCGGCCCAGCAGTTCCAGCAGCCTGCCGCGCCGCAGCAGTTCCCCATGGCCCCGCAATCTCTCGCGCCGCCGCCCCCTCCCCCCGCAGCCCCGGTCCCGAATCATCCCGCGTCACAAGGAGTCCCGTCCGTGCAGAGCGAGCTGTTCCATCCGAATCATGCCGAGGTCAGTGGGTTCGGCATTCAGAAGCAGGGCGGCAAGATGATCCGGGTCGCGGTGGACGGGGAGACCCTGGCCCGGGCCGGATCGATGGTTGCCTATCAGGGCGATCTGCATTTCAAGGCGCTCGGGTCGGGCGGTATCGGGCGCGCGATCCAGCAGCGGCTCACCGGTGAGGGCGTGCCGCTCATGCAGGTGCAGGGACGCGGGGATCTGTTCCTGGCCAATGCCGCCTCCGATGTGCACATCGTGGACCTGGACGGTTCCGACGGCCTGACCATCAACGGCGCGAATGTGCTGGCCTTCGACTCCTCGCTGTCCTACAAGATCCAGAGGGTTCAGGGCGCGGCCGGCTACGCCAGCAACGCGGGCTTCTTCAACTGCGTCTTCACCGGTCGCGGCCGCATCGCCATCACCACTCACGGCTCGCCGGTGGTCCTGAACGTCGACCAGCCGACCTATGCCGATCCGCAGGCCGCTGTGGCCTGGTCCTCCAGCCTGCAGACCGGCATCAAGCGCAATGACTCGTTCGGTTTCAGCCGGCTCATCGGCCGCAGCACGGGCGAGGGCCTGACCCTGTCGTTCTCGGGCCGCGGCTTCGTCATCGTGCAGCCCTCGGAGCTGCCGCCGGGCGGGCTCATCGGCGGCACCGGCGGCGGCCAGGAGGCCGGTCAGTCGGGCGGCATGCTGGGCGGCCTGCTCGGCTGACCGGCGGTTCCCGGATCGGGGTGCGGCTCAGCGTGCGACGGCCGCCACGAATTGAACCGCGCCGGGGTGAAAGGATTGTCTGGGACAGGAATCGGCTGTTAGGTTCGATCCGCACGTCTCGTTCGATGGAGGGGTTTTGCGCACAATCACCCGGATCCTGCTGATGCTGGTCACGCTCGTCTCCGCACTGGCCCTGCTGCTCTCGCAGGCCATGGCGGCCCCCGCCGATCCGGCCCTCGACGACAGCACCTCGCAGCAACTGGACGAGCTGCTCGCGCTGCGCAACTCGATCACCGGCAGCCGCACCGAAGCCATCGCCCAGCTCTCCAGCCGCTTCCTCGGCACCCCATACGGCGCGAACATGCTGATCGGCTCGGCTTCCCAGCCCGAGCAGCTGGTCATCGACTTCCGCCGCGTCGACTGCTTCACCTACCTCGACTATGTGGAAGCGCTGAGCCGTTCCACCAACCGCGCGGACTTCGTCCAGAACCTGGTCGCCACCCGCTACGCCGACGGCCGGGTCGAATTCCCCCGCCGCAAGCACTTCTTCACCGACTGGGCGGCCGTCAACCGCGTCGCCGCCACCGACATCACGCGCACCCTCACCCCGGCCGCCGTCACCGTCACCAAGCACCTCAATGCGAAAGCCGATGGCGGCAACTATCTTCCGGGCGTCGCGGTGGTGGACCGCGATATCGCCTACATCCCCAGCGGATCCTTCGACAACGCGGTGATCACCGGTCTCCACACCGGCGATTACCTGGGCGCCTATACCCCCGACGCCGGGCTCGACGTCTCCCATGTGGGCATCTTCCTCAGCACCCCGAACGGCCCGATGTTCCGCAACGCCTCCTCCCTGGCCGCGAACGACCAGGTCGTCGACACTCCCCTGACCCAGTACCTCACTACGGTCCCGGGTCTGGTCGTGCTGCGCCCGAACTGAATTCGGCCGCGCTCAGACCAGGTGCACCTCGACGCCGGCCTCGCGAATGGGGGCGAGGGCACTCGGATCGGCATCGCGATCGATGACCAGGACGTGGATGGACTCGATCGGGCAGATGCGCGCCAGGGCGGTGCGGTTCAGCTTGTCGGCGGTGGCCACCGCGATGACCCGGCGTGCGCGGCGGACCATTTCGGCATTGATGCCCGCCTCGTCGAGATGACGGCACTGGGCCCCGCCCTCGGCGGACACCGCGCCGACGCCGAGAATCAGGGTGTCCAGCCGTAATTCGGCCAGGGCCAGGGCGGCCAGCGGACCGTGCAGTTCGTAGGACTCACGCCGGGCCAGACCGCCGAGGCAGATGGTGCGCAGGTGCGGGCGCAGCACCAGTTCGGCGGCGATATTGAGGGCATTCGTGACAATGGTGAGTTCGTGGTCGGTGGAGGTGGGCAGGTCGGGACGGGCGGCCAGGGCCCGGGCCACCGCCGTCGTGGTGGTGCCGCCGTTGAGCGCCACCACTTCGGCCGGATCGATCAGGGCCGCGGTGTGTTCGGCGACACGCTGTTTGGGCTCGTCGGTGGCGCCGCGGTAGCGGGCGGGCAGGTCGTAGGCGACGGCGGTGGCGACGATCCCGCCGTGGGTCCGGGTGGCCAGACCCTGGTCGGCGAGGGCGGTGAAGTCGCGCCGGATGGTCGCGGGCGACGCGCCCAGGCGGGTGGCGGCCTCCTCGACCGAGAGACGCCCGGCCTCGGCGAGCAGTTCCAGCAGGCGATTCCAGCGCTGGGAACGATCGGCGGGAGCGGTCATTTCACACTGCCGGCGGTGAGGCCGGCCACCAGGCGCTTCTCGATGAGCGCGAACAGGATCACGACGGGCACGATGCCGACGGTAGAGATGGCGAACACATATTGCCAAGCTACGTCGTACTGCCCGACGAACTTGGTGAGCGCCACCGACAGCGGCTGATTCTCCGGCGTGGTGAGAATGACCAGGCTGGCGGCGAATTCGTTCCAGCAGGACACGAAGGCGAACACGGTGGCGGTGACGATGCCGGGCCACACCAGCGGCAGGCTCACCCGAGTCAGGATCCGCCAGCGGTTCAACCCGTCCAGCTGCGCGGCCTCCTCCACCTCGACCGGCACGCCGGCGAAGAAGCTGTGCAGGATCCACACCGCGAACGACAGATTGAACGCGCCGTTCACCAGGATCATGGCGAGCCAGGTGTCATTGATGCCGAGGGTGAAGAATTCGCGCAACAGTCCGGTGACCAGCACGGTCGGTTGCAGCATCTGGGTGACCAGCACCAGGCCCAGGAACAGCGTCTTGCCCGGAAACCGCCGCCGCGCCGTGTAATACGCGGCCGGGATGGCCACCACCAGCACCAGCACCGTCCCGAACACCGAGATCACCAGGGTGCTCACCAGATTGAACGGCAACGGCGTCTCCGGCGTGTGCCACATGGTGGCGTAGTTGTCCGGCCGCCACTGCTGCGGCAGGTAGGTCGGCGGGATGCGCAGGATCTCGGAGCGCGGCTTCAGCGATCCGAGCACCATCACCAGGTACGGCAGCAGGAACACCGCCGCCAGCACGACGCCGGCGGCCGTGAGCCCCCACCGTCGCCGCGTTCTCACCGCGCCTCCTCACCGGCGGGCCGGATGAGTTTCAGGTAGATCGCGATGATCACCAGGATCAGCACGAAGTTCAGCACGCTCATGGCCGCCGCCGTGGCGACCTGCTGGTTCTGCCGAATCAGCTTGAAGGTCAAGGTGGTCGTGGTATCGGCGGAGAAGCCCGCGATGCTGCCGGTCAGCACCTGCAGGATGGGCAGCGAGTTGAACGAGTTGATGATGTTGATGACCGTCGCCACCGCCATGGCCGGACGCAGTTGCGGCAGTGTCAGATACAGGTAGCGCTGCCACGAGCTCGCCCCGTCCACCCGTCCCGCCTCGTCGATATCGGCCGGAACTGATTGCAGCCCCGCCAGAATCGTGTATGTCGTGAACGGCACGGACACGAACACCGCTACCCCGATGGCCACCAGGAACGCGGACCCCGGCTCCTTGGTGAACCCGAATCCCCGGTCCAGCACGCCGAGATCGACCAGGAACCGATTGGCGATCCCCACATTCGGATCCAGCATGTAGTCGAAGATGGTGGTCGTCATGACCACCGACGCCGCCCACGGCACCAGGATGGCCAGCCGCACGGCGGTCCGCCCCGGGAAGTCCTTGTTCAAGAATTGCGCCAGCCCCGCCGAGAGCACGAGCGTGATCACCACGACCGCCACCACCCACACCACGGTGTGCGCCAGGATCGCGGGCAGCACGTCGATGGCGAACAGCTTGCGGAAATTGGCGAATCCGGCGGGGCCGCGGTCGGTTCCGTAGGCGCCCAGGTCGCGGGTCGAGGTCCAGATCATGTACCCGGCGGGGTAGGCCACCACCGCCGCGATCAGGATCAGCACAGGGCCGATCCACGGCAACGCGCGCAGCGTGGCCGTGGATCGATGGGAGGCGACGCCCCTCAATTCGCCGCCTGCTGAATCTTCTGCAGCACCGAGGCCGGATCGCTGCCCTGCGCGATCGTGCCCATCTGCTGCCGGATGGCGCCCTGTGCGGCACCCCATTTCGGGTTGTTGCTCGGGTAGAACTTGGCGGCCGGCAAGGTGGTGGCGAACGCCTTGGTGACGGGATCGTCGGTGAGCGCGGCCGCGCCGCTGGTGGTGATGGGGATGAAGTGCTCGCCACGGACGAACTTGGCGTAGACGGCCGGGGAGTAGAAGTAGCTGAGGAACTTCTTGATGGCCCGCGCCTTGGTGCCGTCCTTCTTGAAGGCCATCAGATGGTCGGCCACACCGAGGGTGGACGGGTCGCCGGTCTTGGTCGGCGAGGGCGCGGTGGCGTACCGCAGGCTCGGATTCTTGGCGGCGATCTGGCTGATGGTCGGCGGCAGCCCCTCGATCATGCCGATCTTGCCCTGGATGAACGCGTTGATGACGTCGAGCCGGTTGGTGGCGCCCGGATTCGGTTCGGTCACACCGGCATCCGCGATGGCCTTCATGGCCCGCACACCCTCGAGGTTCTGCGGGGTGTCGACGGTGACCCGGCCGCCGTCGGACCAGTTGCCGCCCGCGCCGAAGGTCCAGATCGAGGTCTCGCCCTGGGCCTCCTCGCTGCCCAGCGGCAGCCCGTAGCCGGAGACGCCGCCGAGGGCCTGGACCTTCCTGGCGTCCTCGGTGAGCTCGGTCCACGTCCGGGGCGCTGTGCCGATGCCGGCCTTGGCGAACAGCTCGGTGTTGTAGAACAGGGTGCGGGTGGAGGCGAAAAGCGGTAGCGCCCACTGGGTTCCGTCGATGGAGGCATTGCGGGCGAAGCCGGGCTGGATATCGGCGATCACCACCGCGTCGGCGATATCGGTGGCCGGATAGAGCTGGCCGTCGGTGGCGTAGGTGGAATAGGCGTCGATGTTCAGGATGTCGGGTGTGGTGCCCTTGGACTGCAGCTTGGTGCGCACCACGTCATTGATCGAATCCCAGGATTCCATCGAGAGTTTGACCTTGACATCGGGATTGGCCTGCTGGAAATCCGCGATGATGGCGTCCCACTCGGCCTTCGTCCCGTCGCTGTAGGTGGGTGCGAGGAAGCTGAGCGTATTGGGGTCCGAGTCATCGGATTTGCTCCCGCCGAAACCGCAGGAGGACACCGTCAGCACCAGGCCGGTCAGCAGCGCCACCGAGGAAAGTGCGCCGCGCAGTGGACATTTCACGACAAGGGCTCCTCAATGTGCACACCCCGCGACACGAATCGCGGATGATGAAGCGAACGATTCGGTATGTCCGAATCTAACGCGAAGTCTGCTTGAATGTGATCGTTTGACCGGGAAAATTGACATGAACGATCACGGGGCCGATCCTGGGTACGTGCTGCCCGAGGCGAATCGAATCTCCATCCCGGCAAGCCATCTGGCCGCCGAAGTGGCCACCCAGCCCGACGACTGGGCGCGCGCCGAAGCCACCGCCGCCGCCGGCCGCCACCTGCTGCCCGTCTCGGGTGAGCGGGTGGCCGTACTGGGCTGCGGCACCTCGCTGTTCATGGCCCGCGCCTTCGCGACGCTGCGGGAATCCGCCGGGCAGGGGCTCACCGACGCGTGGCCGGCCGGGGAACCGCGCGCCCGCGCCTACGACCGCTATCTGGTGATCTGCCGCTCCGGCACCACCACCGAGGTCCTGGACGCCATCTCCGCACTGCCCGAGGAGATTCCGCGCACGGTCATCACCTCCAGCCCCGCGACGCCGGTCCTGGACATGGCCGACTCGATCCTCATCGACGAGGTGGACGAGCGTTCGGTGGTCCAGACCCGGTTCGCCACCACGACACTGGCCCTGCTGCGCTGGCACCTCGGCGAGGATCTGGGCCCGGTGATCGCGCAGGCCCGCGCCGTGCTGGCCGAGGATGACGCCGATGCGCTGTTCGGTGTCCGGCGGGCCGAGCAGATCAGTTTCGTGGGAATGGGTTTCGCGGCCGCGCTCGCCGACGAGGCCGCCCTGAAGTTGCGGGAGTCCTGCCGCTGCTGGACCGAGTCGTATCTGTCCACCGAGTACCGGCACGGCCCGATCAGCATTGCCGGGCCGGGTCGCGCCGTGTGGGCATTGGGCGCGCAGCCGCCCGGCTTGGCCGACGACATCCGCGCCGCCGGAGCGCATGTCGAGCATCGCGGCCTCGACCCCATCGCCGAGCTGGTGCGCGTGCACCGGCTGTGCCTGCTGCGGGCCGCCGACCTGGGTTTGGATCCCGATCACCCGCGCAACCTGACCCGATCGGTCATCCTGGGCTGATGGGTGTGCCGTGATGGCTGTCGCAGCAACGGATCTGGTGCTCGCCGTGGACGTCGGGGGCGGCACCACCAAGGCCGAGATCACCGACGCGGGCGGCGCCGTCCGGGGCGCGGCGACCGTCGGGACACCGCGCGGCGAGGCCGCCTTCGAGACCATCGAACGGCTCGGCGGCGAGCTGCTGGCGGCCCTCCCGCCGGACCACCGGCGGCGGGTGACCCGGGCGGCCGTCGTACTGCCCGGGCTGGTCGACGCGGAACGCGGCATCGCGGTCTTCAGCAGCAATCTCGGCTGGCGGAATGCCAAGGTGGGCAATCGTTTCGCCGACGGCTGGGGCCTTCCGGTGCTGATCGATCACGATGTGACCGTGGCGGGCTGGGCCGAATGGCGGTTCGGTGCGGGCCGCGGCCTCGACGACGTCTGTGTGCTGATCCTCGGCACCGGTATCAGCGGCACGCTGTCGGTGGGCGGCCGGCTGGTGCGCGCGCCCGCCGGGCAGTCCGGTCCGGCGCAGGCTGGAGAATACGGCCATATCCCGGTACGCCACCGCGACGGCCTGCCCTGCCCGTGCGGCAATACCGGCTGCGTCGAGACGGTCGCGTCGGGACCCGCCATCGCGCGAGCCTACGCGGCCCGCACCGGTCGCGAAATCACCGGTGCGGAAACGGTTTTCGCTGCCATCGACACCGATCCGGCGGCGCGGGCGGTGGTGGACGATGCCATCGACGCGCTGGCCGAGGCCCTGCTGGGCGTCGTACACGCCGGCTGCCCCGAGCTGATCGTGCTCGGCGGGGGTCTGGCCCGCGCGGGCGCCGTCCTCACCGACGGTCTGCACGCCCGGCTCACCGCCCTGCTGCGGGTGGTGCCGGTCCCTCGGGTCGCACAGGGCGAGTTCGGGATTCGCGCCGGACTGATCGGCGCGGCCCACCTGGCCCGGACAGGGGCGCTGCGATGACCGCGCGGCGCGGACTCGAACTACGCGGCCGGGTGGTGACCCGCGCGGGGGTGCTGGAGGACGGTGTCGTCACGATCCGGGGCGAGCGGGTGGCCGCGGTGCGACCCGCCACGGAATGGGCCACCACCCACCGCGAACTGCCGCCCGAATACGCGGGCACGATCGTCCCGGGCCTGGTGGACATCCACACTCACGGCGGTTTCGGCCACCGCTTCGACACCGAGGATCCAGCGGAGGCGCGCGCGGCGGCCGCCTTCCATCACCGGCGCGGCTCGACCAGCGTGCTCGCCAGCCTGGTGACCGCGGCGCCCGACACCATGGTCGCCCAGGCCGCGGTGCTGCGGGCACTCGCCGCCGACGGATCCATCGCCGGTATTCATGTCGAGGGCCCGTTCCTGTCCCGGACCCGCTGTGGCGCCCATGATCTCGGATACCTGATCGATCCGGACCCGGCGCTCATCGATCGCCTGCTCCGGGCCGCCGACGGCACGCTGCGGGTCATGACCCTGGCCCCCGAACGGGCCGGATTCGACACCGCAGCCAAGCAATTGGTCGACAGCGGCGTGGTAGTAGCCGTGGGCCACAGTGATTCGACCTTCGCCCGCTTCCGGGCGGCGCTGAGCCCGGAGGGGTCCGCCACCCTGGTCACCCATCTGGCCAACGGCATGCCGCCGCTGCATCATCGCGCGTCCGGGCCGGTGGCGGCGGGCCTGATCGCGGCGGCCCAGCGGCAGGCCTTCGTGGAGGTCATCGGGGACGGCGTGCACGTCGATTCCGGCTTCGGCGCACTGGTCTTCGCCACGGCGCCGGACCGCGTGGTGCTGGTCACCGACGCCATGCAGGCCGCGGGCATGCCGGATGGGCAGTACCGACTGGGACCGCGGCCGGTCACCGTGGCCGACGGCGTGGCCCGGGTGCCGGGCGGCTCGCTGGCGGGCGGCACGGCGACCCTGCTGCGCTGCCTGCGCTGGGCGGTGCGGGAGTGCGGCATCCCGCTGTACGACGCGGTCGCGGCCGTCACCTCGACCCCCGCGGACGCGGCCGGGCTGGACCAGGTCGGCGACCTGCGGCCGGGCCTGTACGCGGACGCCGTGGTCCTCGACGACGACCTGCACCTGCGGCGAGTGCTGCGCCGGGGCCGGTGGCTGGCGTGATCCTCACCGTCACCATGAATCCCGCCTACGACCTGACCTACCGGCTCGAGCGCCTGGAACGCGGGCGCGCCCAGCGGGTGCTGGCGGTCGAGCAGCGGCTGGGCGGCAAGGGCATCAACGTCACCCGCGTCCTGTGCCAGCTCGGCAGTTCCGTCCGCGCAACGGGATTCGCCGATCACCTGTTCGCGGCGGCGGCCGGCGCCGAATTCCCCGCCGACTTCGTGCCCGCCCTGCCATGGGTGCGGCGCACCGTGGTGGTCAGCGAATCCCGCGACGGCACCGCCACGGGCCTGTGGGAGCCGGGGGCCTACGTGCACGAACCTCATGCCGTGGACCGGCTGCTGGATCGGGTCGCGTTCCTGCTGCCCGAGCTGCGCGGACTGGTGGTGTCCGGTTCGCTGCCCGGCGGCGTGGACGACGGGGTGCCCGCCGAGCTGGCGCGCGCGGCCGTCGCGGCGGGCGTGCCGGCGGTGTGCGATGTCGACGGCCCGGCCCTGAAGCTGGCGGCCACCGTCCCCGGCATCGTCCTCATGCCCAATCAGGATGAGCTGGAACGGCTCACCGGCATCATCGCCGAGACCCCGGGTGCCGTGGCGGCCGCCACCCGTCCACTGCTGGCGGCCGGTGTCCGCGCCGTGGTGGCCACGCGCGGCGCGGCGGGCATGGTCGCGGTGACCGCGTCCGGGGCCTGGTCCGCGACCCTGCCGGAACCATTGCCGGGCAATCCGACCGGCGCGGGCGATGCCGCCGCGGCCGCCGTCATCCGCGCGCTGGCCGCGCCCGGTGAACCGGACTGGCCGGCCCTGCTCACCGATGCCGTCGCGACTTCCGCGGCGGCCGTGGTGATTCCGGTGGCGGGCGAGATCGATCTGACGCTGCGCGACCGCCTCACCCCCGCCGTCCACGTCACCGCGCTCGACCCGGAGTCCCGCCCGTGACGCTGGTCCCGCTCCCCGAGCTGCTCGCCGCCGCCCGTCCAGGCGGGCTGGGCGCGTTCAATGTCATCACCCTCGAGCACGCGCAGGCCATCGCCGCCGCGGCCGAGTCCGCGAATCGGCCTGCGGTACTACAGATTTCGGAGAACACCGTTCGCTATCACCGGGGCCTGAAGCCGCTCGCCCACGCCTGCCTGCACCTGGCCGCCGACAGCGGCGCCGCGCTCGCGGTCCATCTGGACCACGCCACCTCCCGCGAATTGATCACGCAGGCAGTGGAACTCGGCATCACGTCGGTCATGTACGACGGCTCCGCCCTCGACTACGCCGCCAATGTCGAAGCGACCGCGACCGTCACCCGCTGGTGCCAGGACCGGGGCGTGCATGTCGAGGCCGAGCTGGGCGCGATCGGCGGCAAGGACGGTGCGCACACCCCGGGCGTGCGCACCGATCCGGACGAGGCCGTCGCGTTCGTCGCGGCCACCGGCGTGGACGCGCTGGCCGCGGCCGTCGGCTCGGCCCACGCCATGCGCACCCGCGACGCCGTGCTGGACACCCGGCTCATCGCCGCCCTGGCCGCGAAACTGCCCGTCCCCCTGGTGCTGCACGGATCGTCGGGTGTCTCCGACACCGGCCTGCGCGCGGCTGTCCGGCACGGGATGGCGAAGGTCAATATCGCGACCCGTTTGAATATCGCCCTGGCCGAATCGGTTCGAGCCACCCTGGCCGCGCACCCGGACCTCTCCGACCCACGCCGCTACCTGGGCCCCGGGCGAACCGCCATCCAGCGCGAGGTCGAGCACTACCTCCGCGTTCTGTCCTCCGGAGGGGAAACGCCGGGTCCCGCTCGAGCGTGACGACCGGCCCGCGTAAGTGTCCTACGCCGGATCGCACGGGCTGCGCGGCAAGGGCGGCGGCGCCTGCGACGAGGCGGTACGGGTACCGCTGTGTGCACGGCCGGCGCCGATTCCACCAGCGCCCGAACGCAACTCACCTTCAGCGTGGACCTCGCGCCGCTGCCTGAAGAACGCCCAGGAGCAGGGCATCGACGACGATGCGCAATCCACTCGCAGCATCGCCGCACGGGCCGAGCGCCTGGGCAACTTCCTGGAGGACTTCCTCACGCCGAAGTGACGAACTCGCGCAGGGTGATCGGCGGGTGGCCGGTGAACCGCTCGATGGACTCGGTCACGCGGAAGAGCTCGTGACCGGATCCGATGGCGGCGAACATGGTCCACAGATGGGTCAGGTGCTCCACGGCGACCGCGTCGCGGTAGACCGTCATGGCCCACTCGGACCACTCGCCCGGATCCACGTTCCGGTAGGGGACGCCGAACAATTCGGCGGCCTCGCCGACGGTCATGATCTCGCCCGCCAGCCACAGCACCGGATCCACCGAGCCCTCGGTGCGCAGCACGCCCGCCCCGACCCCGGCCACATCCGCGCCCGCGATGAGCGGCAGCACGGTGTCCGGGGAACCGAGCGGCAGCGCCAGCTCGCCGCGGTCGCCGATGGCCACCCGCAGGTTCTCGTAGAACACGGCCGCACGGAGGTGCACCGCCCCGACGTCCGCGTTGTCGAGCACCTGTTCGGCCACCCAGTGCCGCCGCATGTGCGGAGTGCCCGCCTGCGGATCGGAGCCGAGCTGCGAGGTGGCGACCACGCGTCGCAGACCCGACCGACGGCCGACGGCCGCGAGAACCGCGGTGGCGTCCAGCATTCCGGCGGTCACCGGATAGATGAAGTAGGCCCGGCACACGCCCTCCAGCGCGGGCGTCACGGCGGTGATCTCGCGCAGATCGCCGACGACGACCTCGGCGCCGAGATCCTTCAGCTCGGCCGCGCGGCCGTCGTCGCTGTGCACGAAGGCACGCACCGGCAGGCCCGCGCGCAGCAGGGTCTCGGTGACCAGCCGGCCGGTGCCGCCCTGGCTGCCACCGGCCGCGCCGGTGACGAGAATCGGTTCCATTGTTCTGCTCCTCACGCCGTCGCCGGCAACCGAAGGTCGAATACCCCGCGCGCGGCGACGGTGGTCAGGAAGTCCACGGCGTCGAAAGCCTCACCGGGACTGGCGACTCCGCTCTTGGCGCCGCCCTCGGCGAGCCGCACCGCCGCCTCCACCGACGCCAGCGCGGCCGCCGACCAGAGGTCCCGGCCGGTCAGTGTCCCGGCCGCGGAGCCGGCGGGCGCGAGAACCTGTGCGGCGATCATGAACTCGCTGGCGGCCCGGGCCGCCGGCTCGACATCCTCGCTGGCGAAGGCCTGTTCCTCCTCGAAGGTGCGCGAGGTGAGCTGTGCCTCGACGGCTCTGGCGCGGGTGTGGCGAGGCACCGTGACCGCCTCCGGGAACGGCACCGGCGCGATCATGGGCCGGGGCCCGACCGGCGGCGGGAAGGCGAAGATCGCCTGCCGCGGTTCCACGAATCCGTACCGAGGCTCCCCGTTTTCGTAGCCGATGCGATCGGTGTCGGCGAACAGCAGGCGCGCCGTCTCCACCGCGCCGTGCGTCATCATCCAGTTGGTGACGTTGTAGGCCACGGTGATCCGGTCGATGTCGGAGATCCCGCGCGCGACGGCGCCGGCCAGCAGATCGCCCAGTCCCCCATAGAAACTCACGCTCGGCAGCATGGTGATCCCGGCCCGCTGGGCGGGCTCGGTGAAGTCGTCGAACAGCCGCTTCACGTGATGGACCTCCACCGCGTGATCGACATAGTGACAACCACCCTCGACGGCGGCCGTGGCGACCGGCAGCCCCGTGGTGGCGAAGGGCCCCGCGCAGTGGACGATCACGTCGGCGGCCTCGGCCAGCGCCCGCAGCGCGGCCGGATCGTCCAGTGCGGCGGTCAGCACCCGCGAAGCGCCCAGGGCGGCGAGAGCATCCGGATCCCGCCCGGACACGACGACTTCCTTCCCCCGTGCGATCAGATCGGCGGCGACCAGGCGACCGGTGTGACCGGTGGCCCCATAGATGGCGAATACGGTCATGAAGATCAACTCTTTTGACTCGACGGGCAATTCGAACGTCTGTTCTCGTATATAGACCGCCGCGCCGGCGGAAACTCATCGCTCGTCGCCGGGAAATTTCGAATCCGGTTCCGCGGCCCCGGAATTCGATCATGAACGCAGGCGCACCGACAGTCGCTTCAGGCCGTGGATGACGGCATTCGGGTACCAGCGCAGCTCGGAGTCGTCGACGGCCAGCTCGATGTCCGGGAAGCGTTGCAGCAGCGCCGTGAAGGCCACCCGGCCCTCGAGGCGGGCCAGCGGCGCTCCGACGCAGTAGTGGACGCCGTAGCCGAGGCCGAGGTGAGCGGCACGCTCGGCGGCGGGGTCGAGGCGGTGCGGGTCGGCGAACGTGCGCGGGTCGCGATTGGCCGCGGCCAGCGCCACCAGCACCAGCTCGCCCTCGGGAATGACGTTGCCGCCCACGGTGATCGGCTCACTGGTGAAGCGCAGAGTGGCCATGTCGACCGGCCCGTCGAAGCGCAGGAACTCCTCGACGGCCGCGGGGACCAGGTCCGGATTCTCGCGCAGGCGTTCCAGCCACGGGCGGTCGCGCAGCAGCGCGAGCATGCCGTTGCCGACCAGATTCACCGTGGTCTCGTGCCCGGCGACCAGGAGCAGCAGCGCCATGCCGATCAGCTCGCCCTCGTCGAGCTCGGCGTCGTCATCGCCGACCAGGGCCGAGAGCACGTCCTCGCCGGGCTCGGCCCGCTTGCGCCGCAGCATCTTCCGCAGGAACGCCACCATCTCGTCGTGCGCCCGGGCCCGGTCCACATCCGGTTCCAGGGTGCCGACGAGCGCCTTGGTCCATTCCCGGAAGGTGCCGTGATCGTCGATGTCCACATCCAGCAGGTGGCAGATCACCGCCACCGGTAGCGGCACCGCGAAGGCCTGCAGTAGATCCACCTGATCGTGCCCGGCCATGGCGTCGAGCAGGTCGTTCGCGGTCCGCTCGATGATCGGCCGCAGGGCGGCCACCCGGCGCGCGGTGAACGCCTGGGACACCGCCTTGCGCAGCCGGGTGTGGGTGGGCGGATCGGCATTGAGCATGTGCCGCAGGCCATCGTGGGTGCGTGGGCCCCGCCACTCCCCGGAGTACTTGCGCTCGATGACCGCTTCCAGCCGGTCGATGTCCTTGCACAGCCGCGGATCCGCCAGCGCCGCGCGGGCCTCCTCGTAGCCGATGATGATCCAGCGGTCCACGCCGTCGCCGAAATGCACCCGGTGGACCGGGCCGTTCTCGCGCCAAAGCCGGTAGTACGCATGCGGATTGGCGAAGAAGTGCTCGCCGAGCAGCTCGGTCACCCTTTCGGCGGTACGGGAATTCAGCGCTTGGCGGCGGCGCGCTCCCGCATGCGATTGAGGGTCAGCCGCCAGAAGGTGGTGGCCAGGTCCACCGGAATGCGTGGTTTGGCGGAGCGTTTGGTCATCTCCAGGCGCGCCATGCGCATGATCTCGGCGGGCGCCTTGTCCGGGTGGCCGGTGTCGAACGGCGGGTGCGGGTCGTATTCGATATAGAGCTGGGTCATCTGGGCGATCTGCTCCCCCGCGATCCGGCCGACCAGCCACAGCCCCAGATCGATGCCGGCCGAAACCCCCGCGGCGGTGACGATCTTGCCGCTGTGCACGATGCGGTCGTGCGGGCGCGACTCGGCCCCGAAGGCCGCCAGCGCCGGCTGGGCGGCCCAGTGCGTGGTGGCGGGGTGGCCGCGCAGGATGTCGGCGGCGGCCAGGATCAGCGCGCCGGAACAGACCGACGTGGTCCACGTAGTGTTCGGGTGCACGGCTCGCAGCCAGTCGATGAGCTCCTTATCAGCCATGGCCGCGGTGGTCGCGGCCTCCGATCCGCCGACCAGTACCAGATCCGGTGCGGGTGTCTCGGCGAAGGTGTGGGTCGCGCCCAGCGCCAGCACCCCGCTGTCGGACACGATCGGGCCCACTTCATTGGAGATGAACCGCACTTCGCTGTCCGGAATCATCCGCAGCACCTCGTACGGCCCGACCGCGTCCAGCACGGTCATCCCCGGATAGAGCACGATGGCGATCTGGAATGTCATGGGACACTCCCCCTTTCAGAAATCGGTGAACCGGGCGCGGTACTCGCCCGGCGGTATGCCCAGCTGGCGGTGGAAGATTCGGTACAGGGTCTCGGGGCTCCCGAGCCCGACGGCGGCGGCGACCCGGTCCATGGGCTGATCGGTGTTCTCCAGCAGCCGCCGGGCCGCGGCGACCCGTACCTGCTCGACATAGCGGGCAGGCGTGGTCCCGGTCTCGCCGGCGAAGACCCGGGAGAAGTGCCGGATGCTCATGCCGACCCGCTCGGCCAGCGCGGGCAGCGACAGATCGGCCTCCGGGTTCTCCTCGATCCAGACCTGCAGGGCCCGCAGCGAATTCCGCTTCGGCGGATTGGCGGTCAGCGGCGCGCTGAACTGGCTCTGCCCGCCGGGCCGGTGCAGATACACCACCATCCAGCGGGCCACCTCCCGGGCCAGCTCCGGACCGTGGTCGGCGGCCACGATGGCCAGCGCCAGATCGATGCCCGCGGTCACCCCCGCCGAGGTCCACATGGGCCCGTCGCGCACATAGATGCGGTCGGGTTCGGTGGTGATGGCCGGGAACTGGGCGGCCAGCAGCTCGCCGCCCGCCCAATGGGTGGTGGCCCGGCGGCCGTCCAGCAGTCCGGCCCGGGCCAGCAGGAAGGTGCCCGAGCAGACCGAGCCCACCCGCTCCGAGCCCGCCGCCACCCGCCGGACGCCGGTCACCAGATCGTCGTCCCCGGCCGCGGCCCAGAAGCTGACCCCGCCCACCACGAGCAGGGTGTCCAGCGGTTCGTCCCAGGTGTCGAGGCCGTGGCGCGCGGTCACCTCGATGCCGCACGAGGAGCGCACCGGCCCGGCCTGCGCCGCGGCCAGCTCGACCCGGTACTCCGCGTTCGGGCCGAGCAGGGCCGCCCCGGTGAACACGTCGGCGGGCCCGGCCAGATCGGTCAGCTGGAACCCGTCGAAGACCACGATCAGCACCACCCGCATGCGTTCAGCCTGCGGTGCGCGCGCGATGGCGTCAATGACGCGACTCTGTCAGATTCGGCCATCGAGCAATGGCCGGGCGGTTGCCGCCACCCGGCGGGACGTGGATCACACCAGCTCACTTGATATGAATGCGCGGTGGCCCGACACCTTTTCCTGTGCCCCCTGAGGTGGTCCGACATGGACGCCGACGGGCACGTGCACAATGCGGCGCACCTGCGCTACCTGGAGGAATCCCGCATCGACCTGTTCTGGACGCGGGGTTTCGGCGGCGCCAATGTGGTCGCGCAGATGGACATCGACTATCTGGCGCCGCTGCGCTACCGGATGGAGCCGGTGCGGGTGGAGACCTGGGTGAGCGAGATCGGCACCTCGTCGTTCGCGCTGACGCAGGAGATCCGGGACGAGGACGTGGTGTACTCGGCGGCCGTGTGCACCATGGTCGCCTTCGATCAGGCCACCCAGAAGTCGCGTGCGCTGCCCGAGGAGCAGCGCCGGATGCTGAAGGATCTGGAAGCCTGATGCACACCTACGATATCCAGCTGCGGCGCACCGACATCGACGCACAGCAGCACCTCAACAATGTGGTGTTCGCCCAGTACCTCGACGAAGCCCGCTCGGATCTGCTGGGCCGCTACACCTCTCCGCGGACCGACGACGGATCTCCGCGGACCGACGACGCGACGCCGTGGCGGGTGGTCGTCGCGGGCCAGCGGCTGACCTACCGCATGCCGCTGCTGTTCCGGGCCGCGCCGGTCACCGTCACCTCGGCCGTGGAACGAATCGGCACCACCTCGTTCACCCTCGTCCACGAGGTCCGCGACGCCGAATACCTGTATCTCTCCGCCACTTCCACGCTGGTCGCCATCGAGGACGGCGCGCCACGCCCGCTGACACACGGGGAACGCGAATATCTGATGACCTTGGCGGTCCCGCGCGCTTAGAATTACTTGTATCGCCTGGTCAGCGTTGCAAGGGGTACATCATGGCCAAGATGACCATTGTCGAGTTGCTCGACGTCTTCAAAGGTATGACGCTGCTGGAACTTTCGGAGTTCCTGAAGGCGTTCGAGGAAGAGTTCGGTGTCACCGCCGCGCCCCCGGTGGCCGTCCAGGCTGTCGCCGACGCGCCCCCGGCCGAAGCCGCCGACGAGCAGGACGAGTTCGATCTCGTGCTGGAATCCTTCGGGGACAAGAAGATTCAGGTCATCAAGGCCATGCGGGAGATCATTCCCGGCCTCGGCCTCAAGGAGGCCAAGGATCTGGTCGAGGCGGCCCCCAAGGCCATCCTGGAGAAGGTCGACAAGGGCTCCGCCGAAGCGGCCCGCATCAAACTCGAGGCAGCCGGCGCGAGAGCCGCCCTGCGCTGAGGCACTTCACGCCGTCTCCGAGCCCCCGCGGGCGGCCGCGGGGTGCTGCGGTCCGTCCGGGGCATGCCGGCGGGCGGCGGTCTCCAGGTACGCGCCGAGTTCGGCCTGCAGGGCCTTGTCCAGCGCCTGGTCGAGGGCGTCGTGCACCGAGCGGGTGCCGAGTTCGCGGAAGTTGTTGAGCATCTCGGTGGTTTCGGCGATCTCGGCGTCGGACTCGGGCAGCCAGCCGGGTCCGTGCTGCGCGACGATGTGATCCTTGGCGGCCACCACCATCAGGCGGGCGATCTCCTCGAGCCGTTCGAGCAGCGCGCCATGCAGGTCGATGAGTCCCGGCAGGCCGAAGCCGTAGGCGCTGAGACCGGCGAAGATCTCGAGCACCTGGGGCCGGGTCAGTTCGACGGTGTCGCCGTGCAACCGGACCAGCCCGAGCTGCTCCAGGCGGGCCAGCTGGTCCTCGTCGACCTGCTGTGCGCCGGCGTCGCCGAAGAAGGTGTCCACCAGTTCCCGCGGAATCTCCATCGGCTCTTCGGATTTGCCCCAGGTGGCGGTGACCGCGCTCTGCAGGCCGAGGATCTCGGTCAGATCCTTGCCGGTCTCCCAGCTGGTGATGAAGTCGGCGATGTGCGCGATGGTGAACCCGCGCTGCAGCAGCGCGTCGATGATGCGCAGCCGGGCCAGATGGGTCTCGTCGTAGATGAGCGCCCGCCCGCTGCGGCGGGTGGGCGTGGGCAGCAGCCCCTTCTCCTGATACGCCCGCACATTGCGGGTGGTGGTGCCGGCGGCCTGGGCGAGATCGTCGATGCGGTACTCCGCCATCCGTATCGCTCCCGTCCCTGCCGCCGGCCACCCGAGTCCGGTCACGACCTTAGCGCAGGTGGAAATCCGCCAGATCCACCCTGGCCAGCTGCCGCGCGTACTGCGTGCCGAAGCCCGGGTACATGGTGGCGTTGAACCCGTCCTCGGTGAGATACCAGCTGCGACAGCCGGAGTTCCAGGTGGTGGCGGTCAGCCGGCGCTGCAGGTCGCGGTTGTAGCGATCCTGCCGATCCTGCCGGGCCTCCAGCGTGCGCAGCCCGCGGTCGAGCATTATCTTGATGGCGTCGGTGAGGTAGTCGATCTGCGCCTCCATGTAGACCAGCGCCGAATTGTGGCCCGGTCCCGAGTTCGGCCCGAAGGTGAGGAACAGATTGGGGTACCCGGCCACCGTGACACTCTTGAACGCGTAAGCGCCGCCGCGCCATTCGTCGGCCAGCATCCGGCCGTCCCGGCCGGTCACCGGAATCGGCGAGCCCTGCTTGGACACCTCGAACCCGGTGGCGAACACGATGCAGTCGAACCGGTGCTCGATGCCCTCGGCCGTGCGGATCCCGTGCGGCGAGATCTCCGCGATCGGCCACGTGATGAGCTTGCAGTTGTCGCGTTGCAGCGCGGGGTAGTAGTCGCTGCTCATCAGCAGCCGCTTGCAGCCCGCCCGGAAATCCGGGGTGAGCTGCCGCCGCAGCCACGGATCGCGCACCTGGGCGCGCAGATGCGCGAGCGCGACCGATTCCACGACCCGGGTGAGCGGCGTATTCCACACCACCCCCAGCGCCACCGACTCGTGCCCCCAGAACCAGGCCTCCCGCGCCAGCGTCTGGGCGACCGGCAACTGCCGGTACACCTGCTTGGTCAGGCCGTTGGTGCGCCGGTTCACCCGGGGCAGCACCCAGCCGGGCGTGCGCTGGAAGACCTTCACCGAGGCGGCCTGCCGCACCAGTTCCGGAATGATCTGCACGGCACTGGCTCCGGTGCCGACCACCGCGACCTGCTTGCCGGTGAAGTCGTAGTCGTGATCCCAGCGGGCGCTGTGGATCTTGTGGCCCTCATAGGCGTCGATGCCCGCGATGTCGGGGAACCCGGCATTGGACAGCGGGCCCGAGGCGAGAATCACGGTGCGCGCCCGCACGTTTCGCCGTCCGCCGGTGAACGACAGCGTCCACAGCCCGGCCGCTTCGTCGAACACGATCCCGGTGACGTCGTGGCCGAAGCGGAGGTGCGGCGCGATGCCGAACTCCGCCACCATGGAATCGATGTAGCCGAGGATCTCCGAACCGCCGGAGTAGGTGCGCGACCAGTCCGGATTCGGCGCGAAGCTGTAGGAGTAGAGCCGCGACGGAATGTCACAGGCCGCGCCGGGGTAGGTGTTGTCACGCCAGGTGCCGCCCACCCGGTCGCCGCGCTCGAAGATGGCGAAGTCGCCGATCCCCTTCTGCCGCAGCCGGATGGCCGCCCCGATGCCCGCGAATCCGGCTCCGACGATGGCCACGTCCAGTGGCTTGCTCACGGCGCTCATGCGACCGGCTCGTAGGTGAGTTCCTTGGACCAGGTCGGCTGGGCGGGCAGCAGGCGGTCCGGAATGGCGCCGGTCACCTTGACCATGGCGTCCGCGAGCAGGTGATACGGGTGGTCGCGGTTGACGACCCAGTCGGAGTGCATCTTGACGAACCGGTACATGGGCAGCCGGTTCACGATCGGGGCGCGTTCGCCGACCTGCTTGAATCGGGCCATGGCGGCGTAGAGCTTCTCCTCGCTCACGCCCATCTCGACGATGTTGTCGCGCATCTTGTTCAGCAGAGGGATATAGCTGAGCAGCCCGATGAACAGCGACGGCTTGATCCAGCCGCCCACCAGATCGATGGCCAGCTTGCGCGCGCTGGCGTGCCCGAGCAGCTCCATGACCGCGTAATCGGTGGCCAGGTGCCGGGATTCGTCATTGTTGATCTTCTTGAAGACCTCCTGCGCCACCGGGTCGGCGATCTCGTCGGTGACGAATTTGATCAGCGCGCCGTCGAGGGCCACCTCGAGCATGGGGATGACGGTGCCCAGGAACGACAGCGACATGCCATCGGAGTACTTGTCGAGGAAGTCGATGACCAGCTTGACATTGACATTGGGCTCGGGGATCTCGTCGTCCTCGAGCATGCCCCACCGCCGCATGAGGGCCAGTTCGGCATTGGCGTGCCGCTGCTCCTCGGCGTGGAAGTAGCGGTAGATCTCGGCCAGCGTCGGGGTCGGCGCCTTCTTGGCCATGGCCGCGAAACCGCGTGCGCCGACATTCTCGATCCACATCAGATCGGCGATGAACGGCTTCAGCTTGGCGTGCAGGGCCGGGTCGATGAGCTCGGCTCCCGGTGCGTCCCAGTCGATATCGGCCAGCGCCCATTGCCTGGACTTGATCTTGGCCAGCATGGCGTCGAAATCGAAGGTCGAGTTCTTCGAGGACATATCAGACTCCCGTCTTCTGGAGATCGGTTCCGGTCGCCGCCGAATCATGCTGCGGCAGGACGCTATTCAGGACGCCCAGAGCTTGGGCGTAAGGGCATGCTGGGAGCGGCGCCTGCCGCCGAGGGCGAACATCGGATCGTCGATCGGCCACATGGTCAGCCCGCCTGCTTCCGGGAGATCGAATTCGATTGCGTCAGTGCCGAGGCCACGAACGCGGCGGTGCGCCGCAGCGCGGGCACGGCCTCGGGGACCAGCAGCGGCAGCGCCTGGAAGACGTGGATCCGTCCCGGCCACAGCTCCAGCTCGCACGGCACTCCGGCCGCGGCCGCCATGTCCCGCAGGTGGCGGGCGTCATCGGCGAGCATCTCGCCCGCGCTGGCCTGCACGTAGAGCGGCGGTAGCGCCGCACCGGCCGGAATGGTGAGCCGCAGCCGAGGCGAATTCGCCGGTGCGGTGGCGGTATACAGCTCGATGAGCCGCCGGCCGACCCGGGCCGGGGCCATGGGATCGGGCAGGGCCCGATCGCGCCGCTCCGCCAGGGCGAGGGTAGGATCCATCAGCGGCGAGAACATGAACGTTCCCGCGGGCTGGTCGATTCCGGCGATCGCGTTCTGCAGCAGCAGATCCAGGGCCAGGTGGCCGCCCGCGGAATCCCCGCCGATCACCAGATCCGCTGCCCGGTAGCCGTGTTCGAGCAGCCACCGGTAGCCCGCCGCGACATCCAGCGCGGCCGCCGGGAACGGATGCTCGGGCGCCAGCCGGTAGTCCAGCACGAAGACCGGCAGCCCGGTGAGCTTCGACAGTCGCGAGGCCAGTCCCCGGTGGGTGCGGGCCGAGCACACCACGTACCCGCTGCCGTGGATGTAGTAGATGGCCCGATCGCCGTGCCGCACCCCGGCCGCGCGCACCCATTCGCCGCGCACGCCGCCGGACCGCACCGACATGGCCGAGGTGCCCGGCAGGGTGGGCCCGCCGGCCGCCATGATTCCGGCGATGAGCCCGCGACCGGCCTCGATCCCGATCCGATTGTTCGGCAACAACCCATTGACCTGCCGCAATCCCACCACCGACGCCGCGGCCGCGAATCGCGTCCGCGGCGTCGGCCGGGTGGGGACCGCCGCCTGTGCGGGGAAGGTCACCGTTGACCTCGTCCTCATGGGCTCAGCATCGCCAACCAATGTGCCAGTTGTCAATGGCACATTCATAACGACCTAGCGGCGGACCGACACCGCCGCCGTGATTACCCTTGCGCGCCACCGAGTTCGAAGCACGGTGGCAGGTAGCGACGACGCTCCTGCCGCATGCGCTCGACATCAGCGGCGCTCAGCGCGGCGAACGCGGCCTCGCGACGCTCGAACAAATCGGCACGCTGCTCCTCGGTGAGCTCGCGCATGCGGGCCTCGCGCTGTTCGGCCAGCCGGGTGAATTCCTCCAGCGTCATGGGCTGATTCATGGCCACCATCTCCTCGATCAATCGCAGGAACTCCAGTGCCGACGGCTCGGCCACCCGGTCGAGGCCGTCGCGCACACCGAGCAGGCGGCCACGCAGGCGCAGGGCCTGCGCGATCCGGGCGTCGAGCACCTCGAGCTGCTGCCGGACCAGCTCCCGGGGGTCCTGATCCGGGGTGTCGGCGAGCACGCCCGCGATCTCCTCGAGCGTGAAACCGAAGTCCCGCAACGCGATCACGCGATGCAGCCGGCGCACATCCGCGGCGGCGTAGCAGCGATGCCCGCCGGAGGTCCGCGAGGACGCCGTCACCAGCCCGAGCCGGTCGTAGTGATGCAATGTCCGCACGGTCACCCCGGTCTCCCGGGCCAACTCGCCGACCCGCCAGGTCCGATCGCCCATCAGCCTCCCTTTCGGTGTGCTCCACCCACGCTAAAACCTGACGTTACGTCGGTTTCAAGCGTGAGCCCGATCACAAACCCCAGGAGCGGCCTGATACTTTTCGGCTATGACGGTCGATTGGGCGTCGACGGGGCGGCGGGCCCCACACCCGTCCGCACCCACCCGCCGAAGAGCCAAAACGCCCGCCGCCCCGAATGATTCGGGACAGCGGGCGTGATTCGTGACTCTGCGTCGGTCGACTCAGCGTGTGCTGTGGACGCCGAGCGAGGCGCTGAAGATCGCGGCGCGAGCCCGGGTGGACCGCAGATTGGCCCGTTCCTGAGCGGTGAGCGCCGAGCGCGAACGCTCTGCGAGGACCGAGAGCACGGTCAGCGGGTGACGAGAGAAGTTGATGAAAGCCATGACAGCCCTCCTTCCGGAGTTGCGCCGGCGTAATACCGAGTGCAAAACCTCGCTGGTTGCGAGGCACAGACCAGCCATTATTAGCCACCCGCGACCTTCTGGTCAAGTTATGTTCACCTTCTGTTCACCTTAGGAGAACTGTGCCGGACTCGATCGATGTGGGCGTGCCGCCCCTGACCCTCACCGAGGGCGAACGGGAAGCGCTGCGTGGACTGGCGCGATACCCGCTCCTGGATGCCATCTACGGGCGGCGCTCCCGGCGCTTTCCACTGGGCGGGAGCATTCCGGCGGGGCCGCTCGCCTTCACCAGCAAACACGCGCCACGCCCGCTGAGCGACTTGGAGCGCGCGGTGGTGCTCAATACCGTCGCGGGCTGGACGGGATGGCATTTCGGGATCAGCCACCACCCCGGATACGCGCCCGCGTGGCCGAACTACAGCGGATCGGCGACCGGGCGCACCTTCGCCTCGGCGGCCGGATTCCACACCAGCGAGTTCTTCTTCACCGACGACTCCGGCACCTACTTCCTGCCGACCCGCGACGCCCCGCCCGAGACGGTCTACGCCGAGGGCGACGGCGCCGCCGAAGCCCAGCTGAACGCGCTGCTGGCGCGGGTGATCCGGTTGTCGGACAAGCGCATTCACATTCCGTGCGAGGAACCCTACCTGGAGGGCCACAACACCTGGATCGCGAATCACCCCGGATCGCTGCTGGTGATCCCGGTCGCGGATGTGGCCCAGCAGCTGCTGGCCAATATCGCGTTCTTCGTGCAGAACGGGTTCGCGCTCTACGACGACATCCACGGCCGCGAGATCCCTGGCGTCGAGAAGTACCGGGACCGTTTGCGTTTCACCGATCCGATCCCGCTCAGCTTCGTCGAGCAGTACTCGCTGACCGAGGCCACCGCCGAACTCATGGCGTCCGTGGTGAACGGTCATCTGCTGCTGGGCGCGATGGGTTTGGGCGGATGGACTTTCGACGGCATCGACCGGCTCACCGTGCTGGGCGCCTCCGGCGATCCAGAGGTTCCTGGCCTGGGCTTCCGCTATGACACCGATCCGGCGTGGCCCATCCCCAATCCGACCGGTTTGCCCGGGGTGTTCGAGGCCAGCTGCCGCCCGCACCACGAGACCATGGCCGCGGCGGTCGAGGCGCTGGCCGAGCGCAAGTTCGGACCGGGCGGCCCGTACCACCCGCAGACCCCGGGCCCATTCGCCGACACCCCCGGGGTGCGTGGCGCGGCCGCGCCGTGGGACCGCCGCTTCCGCGAACTGGTCAGCCTCCAAGCCGCCTATATAGACGACACGTTCGGGAAGTTCCCGGGCACGGTCCCCTCGGTCTGGATCATGAACTACCTCCAGGCCCAGCACATCGACCTGGATTTCTACGACACCTTGCTGACCGACACCGCCTGCCTGTCCACCCACCGCGAGCATCACGGCGTCTGGCACGGCTCACACTGACGCGCGCAGTCCGACCGCATCGGCGAGCCTGCGGTGGGACTCGAGGCGGGCTCTCGCGCAGGGCCTCCGGGTGCGGCTGGTCCAAGCGCACCCGGGAGCGGTCCAGGATGGAGCAGCGATCACCCGCAGCGCCGGAGTCATGGTCGGTGCCGACGCGAGCGGCGGGCGTTGATTCCGGGCGCGCGATCCGGGTCACAGTGGCGGCGCGGGGAGGAAACCGGCGGCGACGTAGTAGTCGAGGTAGCGGAGCAAGGTGGCACGGCCGGCGCCCGGGCAGGGCGAGTCGGGGTCGCTCGGGGCGCCGGTGACCTCGGCCGAATAGTTGACGGTGAGGGCGGCCGCCCGCACCAGCAGATCGTCGGCGCCGGGTTGTTCGGCAGCAGTCAGCAGCGCGGTCGCGAAGTCCGCCGGGTCGACGAGGTCGAGCCGATAACCCCGGCCCAGAAGCTCGTCGCGGATGGCCTTGAGAGACAGGGTTCTTGCGGGCAGCAGGCCGACGATGCGGGGTCCGGAGCACTCGGCGGCGGCCACGACGGCCGTGGCCGCCTGGTCGACGGGCAGCATGGCGACCTCGGCGTCCGGCAGCTCGGGAGCGAGGCCGAGGATCAGCATGGCGCGCAGCATGGTCCACCAAGCGTCGTCGGTGCCGGCCACACCCGTGCGGGAATCGCCGGTGATCAGTCCGGGACGGTAGATACGGGCGGGCAGGCCGCGGTCGGCGGCGGTCCGGACGAGATGTTCGGCAACCCATTTCGTGGCGACGTAGCCCGGCAGGCCGTGCGGGAGCGGACCGTCGCAGACCGAGGCGGTCGAGATGTAGTGGATCGGTTTGGCTCGGGTCGTGGCGGCCAGCCGCAGTACCTCCACCGTGCCCGAGACATTGGCGGCGCGCATGCGGGCATAGGGCTCGAGGTGATTGACGAGGGCGGCGTTGTGGTAGATCGCGTCGATCTGCCGGGCCAGGTCGGCGAAGTCCGCCGGGGCCAGGCCGAGCCACTGCTGGGCGAGATCACCTGCGACAGCGACGATTCGGTGGGCGTGTGCCGAGAGGTCGATGCCGTATCGGCCGGCGTTCGCGGAAATCCGTTCGCGCGCTGCGAATTCATCGCAGGCGCGGATCAGGCAGTAAACGGTGGCGGAGGTGTGTTCGAGCAGTTCCCGGAGCAGAAAAACGCCGAGGAATCCCGTTGCGCCGGTGAGCAGAATGGTGGCGGGCGCGCCCGGCCGCTGCGCCGCGAGATCTGCGGCGGTGATCTCCGGGGCAAGTGCCATGTCGGCCACGGGGTCGAGTTCGTGGCCGATCGTGGCCGGTTCCGCCCGCAGCGCGGCGGCGAGCTCCCACACCTGGGGATGGGCGAAGAGATACGCGAGCGGTACCGGCAGGCCGAGTCGATCGGACAGCGCGGCACGAATCCGGATGGCGGACAGCGAGTTTCCCCCGAGCGCGAAGAAGTCGTCCTCGCGGCCGACTCGTTCGATACCGAGTTCCGCGCCGAGCACCTCGGCGATGGCCAGTTCCTCGGCCGTCTCCGGGGCTCGGTATTCCCGCGTCCGAGGTTCGGGGTCGGGCAGCGCGCCCCGGTCCAGCTTTCCGGTCGGCCCCAGGGGGAAGGCGTCGACGATGGTCAGCTGACCAGGAACCATATAGCCGGGCAATCGCTTTCGAGCGACTGCCAGCACATCGGAGAGCACCAGGGTTGTGCCGGTGACGCGCAGGTATCCCACCAGTCGCTCTCGGCGAATCGCGACCACCGCCTCGGCGACCGCCGGGTGCGCGCGCAGTGCGGCCTCGACCTCGCCGGGCTCGATGCGCAGACCGCGCAGCTTCAGCTGGAAATCACTGCGTCCCAAATATTCCAGGCCGCCGTCGCGGGTGCGCCGGACCAGATCGCCGGTGCGGTACATACGCTCGCCCCCGCCGGCAAAGGGATCGGCGACGAAATGATCGGCCGTGACCCCGGCCTGTCCGAGGTAACCGCGGGCGAGCTGCGCGCCCGCGACGTACAGCTCACCGGGTGTGCCCGCGGGCACGGGGTGCAGGCGGGCATCGAGCACATAGGCGCGCGAATTCCAGTGTGGGGCGCCGATGGACACCGGCTCGTCGCCGAACCGGGTCACCTCGGTTCCGGTCACGGAGATGGTCGCTTCGGTGGGTCCGTACAGATTGTGCAGCCGGGCCGGGCCGGCGGCGGCGAAGCGCGCGATCAGTTCGGTGGGCAGTGCTTCACCGCCGGCCCACACCACCCGCAGTGTGTCGAAGGCACCGGCTGGAGCGTGGTCCAGCAGCGCGCGCAGGAGAGACGGCACGGCGAGGAAGGCCGACACCCGGTGGCGGGCCATGAGATCGGCCAGGTGCTCCGGATCGGTGCGGCTCGCACCCGAGGGGACCACCAGATGCCCGCCCACGGCCAGCGGGACCGTCGCGCCGATGAGGGAGGCGTCGAAGGTGGCGGGGACCAGCTGGAGGTAGGTATCGCGTTCGGTCAGTTGATATTCGGCGGTGAAGAACGCGATGTAGCCGGCCAGTGCGCTGTGCGGGATTCCGACGCCCTTCGGACGCCCGGTGGAGCCCGATGTGAAGATCACATAGGCGAGATCCTGTGCACGCAGTGGCCGGAGCCGGTCGGCGTCGGTCACCGGTTCGGGCGAGAAGCCGTACAGCTCAGTGGGATTCACGAGGTCGGCGGTCACCGTGCACACGGGTGCGGCGGTGGCCAGCATGGCCTCGATGCGGTCGGCTGGCTGGCCGGGGTCGATCGGCATGAACGCGCCACCGGCCTGCACGATGGCGTAGAGGGTGACGATCAGATCGGGACCGGGGTCCAGCGCCGCGCCGACCGTAGTGCCCGGGCCGACGCCCAGTCCGATCAGTTTGCGCGTCAGGCGATTGGATCGTTCGGCGAGCTCGCGGTAGGTCAGGGTGACCCCGTCTCCGGTCACGGCGTCGGCATCGGGGGTGAGACGGGCCTGGTCGAGGAACGCGTCGAACATGAACCTCTGCGGCACCGCATGATTCGGCCCGTGCGTCGGGAAGGTCGCCAGCTCGGCGGCGTCGGTCAAGGGCAGGTCCCCCACCGCTCGCCCCGGTTCGGCGACGACCGCGGCGAGCAGCGCGGTCAGCCGCTGTCCGAGCCGGGCGATGGTCGACTCGTCGAACAGATCGATGGCGTACCGCCACGAGCAGTGCAGTCCCGCCGCCCCTTCGGCGTCGCGCTGCGGGACGACGGTCAGTTGCAGATCGACCGGCGAGAAGCTCTCCCCGAGATCGGCCGCGGTGACCGTCAGCCCGGGCAGCCGCAGCACCTGGTCACCGAATTCCTGGAAGGACAGGGCTACCTGGAACAGCGGATGGTGTGCCCGGGTACGCGGCGGGTCCAGGTCGGCCACCAGCTGCTCGAAGGGCAGCTCGGCATGGGCGAAGGCGGCAATGTCGTTGTCGCGCACCCGGTTCAGCAGGCGCGTGAAGCTCTCGGACGGATCGATGCGGGCGCGCAGAACCAGGGTGTTGACGAACATGCCGACGACCTCGTCGAGTGCGGGTTCGCCACGGCCCGCGACCGGTGCGCCCACCGCCACGTCCGTGGTCCCGGCCAGCCTGGCCAGCAGGACCGCGAGGGCCGCGTGCAGCAGCATGAACACCGAGACGCCGCGCGACTGGGCCAGTTCCTCCAGCGCCCGGTGCAGGGCGGCGTCCACCCGGAAGTGCTGGGCCGCACCGCGATGCGAGGCCACGGGCGGGCGTGGACGGTCGGTGGGCAGGTCCAGGAGCGGAGGCAGTCCGGCCAACGCCAGGCGCCAGTGCCGGAGCTGGTCGGCCAGCAGTGAGCCGGAGTCTTCTGCCGTACCGAGCAATTCGCGCTGCCAGATCGCGTAGTCGGCGTACTGCACCGCCGGCGGCGGCCAATCGGGGGCCGCGCCACGTGTGCGGGCGGTGTAGGCGGTCATGAGGTCGCGGGTCAGCGGGACCATGGAGAAGCCGTCCGCGGCCAGGTGGTGGATCACGACGGCCAGCACGTGCTCACGCTCGGCGGTCCGGTACAGCCGCAGGCGCACCGGGACCTCGGCGGTGACGTCGAATCCCTTGCCCGCCAGTGCGATCAGCTCGGGCCACAGCCGAGACTCCGCGATCTCGACCGTCGCCGGGTCCCACTGGACTGCGACGGCAGGCCGGATGTCCTGGTATCCGGTGCCGTGGTGCTCGGGATATCTCGTCCGCAGCGCCTCGTGCCGGTCGAGCAGATCGCGCACGGCGAGTTCGACTGCGGCCGTGTCGAGTTCCCCGGACAGCCGCAGTGCGAACGGAATGTTGTAGGTCGCCGATTCCGGGTCCAGGCGCGCCAGGAACCACAGGCGCTGCTGGGCCGGCGACAGCGGCGCCCGGGTCACGGATCGCGGCCGCGCGGTCAGCGGAGGCCGGCCACCACTGCCGAGCCCGTCGACGGCCGCCGCCAGCGCGGCCACGCTCGAATGCTCGAAGACCACGGGCACGGGCACCCGGGTCGCCCGATCCGCGCCCAGACGTCCGGCCAATCGGGTGGCCAGGATGGAGTTTCCGCCCAGGTCGAAGAAATCGTCGTCCGCGCCGATCCGGCGCACGCCCAGCAGTTCTTCGAAGGCGGCGGCCACGGCCCGCTCGGTGTCGGTCAGCGTCCGACGGTACGGTCGCGCGGCGAGGGCCGGTTCGGGCAGGGCGGCTCGATCCAGCTTGCCGGACGGGGTCAGCGGAATGCGGTCGATCAGGGTGATGGCGGCCGGGACGGCATGGCGCGGAAGTTGTTGCCGCGCATACGCGGCCAGGACGGCGGCATCCGCGGCAGTGCCCGTCGCGGGCACCACGTACGAGACGACGCCGTCGGCCCCGCTGCGCAGCCGCCGCACGAGACTGGTCGCGTAGGACACGGATTCGTGTGCGGACAGGACGGCGTCGATCTCCTCGAGCTCCACCCGGATGCCCCGGATCTGCACCTGCGAATCATTGCGGCCCAGGTACTGCAGCACCGGGGCCCCGGCCGGGCCGAGGATCCACCGCACCACGTCCCCGGTCCGATAGATGCGCTCCCCCATGCCATTCGGGTGCGCGACGAAGCGGGTGGCGGTCAGCCCGGGACGGTGGTGATAT
Organism: Nocardia niigatensis NBRC 100131; assembly: GCF_000308655.1. GTDB lineage: Bacteria > Actinomycetota > Actinomycetes > Mycobacteriales > Mycobacteriaceae > Nocardia > Nocardia niigatensis. Next base: position 582,649 of record NZ_BAGC01000043.1, read on the forward strand.
CCGCGCGCCAGGCCCGGCCCGGCCAGGTACAGCTCACCGGCCACCGACGTCGGCACCGGCCGGAGCCGGGCGTCCAGGACGAGTGCGGTCACTCCGGCGATCGGTCCGCCGATATCGACGGTGCCGACGGCGGTCAGCGCGGTGCCGATGGTCGCGGCGACCGTGGTCTCGGTCGGACCGTAGAGGTTGAAGAAGGACCGTCCCGGCGACCAGCGCGCGACCAGATCCGCCGGGCACTCCTCACCGCCCGCGACCACCACCGCCAGATCGGGCAGCCCGGTCGCGTCCAGTCCGGCCAGCACGGCCGGGGTCAGGAACGCGTGCGTCACTCGCTCGGCGCGCAGCAGGACCGCCAGGTCGCCGCCACCGTAGCAGTCCGCGGGCGCGAGAACCATGGTCGCGCCCGCCCCCACGGCCAGCAGCAGCTCCAGCACGGCGGCGTCGAAACTCGGGGAGGCGAAGTGCAGAATGCGGGCCTCGGGGGTGACGGCGAAGCGGCGGGTCAGTTCGGCGCAGAGTCCGGCGAGCCCGGCATGCGTGACGGCCACGCCCTTCGGCGCGCCGGTCGAGCCGGAGGTGTAGATGACGTAGGCGATGTCCCGGCCGTGCAGGCGGCGGGTGCGTTCGGTGAAGTGCAGCGCCTCGGCCGAGCCGTCCGCCAGGAGTTCGGCGCAGTGCGGCGTGTCGAGTTCGAACCACTCGACGGCGTCGCCGAGCCGGTCGCGGAGCGCGGTGCGGGTGAGCCCGAAGCACGCGCCCGCGTCGGCGAGCATGTGCGACACCCGATCCGGCGGATAGCCGGGATCGACGGGCACGAAGGCCGCCCCGGATTTCGCCACCGCCCAGACCGCGATCACCGCCTCGGGCGAGCGCGGCAGAGCCAGCACGACGCGGTCGCCGGGTCCGATACCCCGGGCCACCAGAACCCGTGCCAGGCGGGTGGATCGATCGTCGAGCTCGGCATAGGTCAGTGACAGCGCACCCGCGCGCACTGCGATACCGGACGGATTACCCTCCGCCGCCGCGGCCAGCAGCTGGGGCAGCAGTCGGATCCGTGGGTCGCGGCGGCCATGCGTGTTTCTCGCCCGGCCCGCCGCAGAAACATCGGCGCGCACCGGTTCCTACTCTCAGCCTCGATTCGCCTTCCCACACGGCGAACTGAATACCGCGTTCCGGGCGGGTCGGCAACACGTAGGCGTGTCACCGGGCCGACATTCCGCGCGGGCCGTGGTCAGGCGGACAGCAGGCCCAGGTCGCGGCGGCCGGAACCGACCACCGGGACCGGGTCGGCGGCGAGGACCCGGTGCACCAGTTCGTGGTAGACGTCGCGGAAGTCGACGGTCACCTTCAGGTCGCCGTTGTCGAGGTCGGTGAGGCCGGGCTCGTCGCCGTGGAAGCCGCCCGCCACCGACGCCCCGGCCAGGAAGACCGGTCCGGCGGTGCCGTGGTCGGTGCCCTGCGACGCATTGGCGGCGACCCGGCGGCCGAATTCGCTGTAGGCCATCAGCACCACGTCACGACCGCGTGGATGGGTGGAGAGGTCCTTCAGGAAGGCGGTGACCGCGTCGTCCAGGCGGCCCAGCAGCTGTTCCTGGGTGTGCCGCTCGTCGGCGTGGGTGTCGAACCCGCCCAGGCCGACCGAGTAGACGCGGGTGGGGACACCGGCCTTGACGCACTGGGCGACCAGGTCCAGCTGGGCGGTGAGCGGGTTCGCGCCCGTCTTCCCGGACTGCTTCAGGGCCGAGAAGGTCTGCCGGGCAGTCTGTTCGGCCTGATATCCGGTGCAGACCCGGGCTCGCGCCGGGCTGTCGCCGGGATCGGTCGCGGCCAGACCGGACAGCGCCGCGGCCAGCTCGGCGGACAGGGGTGCGGACGACGGATCCAGCGCCGCCGCAGTGTGTTTCGCACCCAGGGCGAGCTGCGGCAGGACCGGTCCGATATTGACCGCGCGCACCGGATCGTCGCCGGTCGTGTCCAGCCAGCGGCCGATCCAGCCGGTCTGTACCGGTTCATCGGGTGAGGCGGTCTGCCAGATGTCCATGGAGCGGAAGTGACTGTGGTCGGGCTTCGGATAGCCGACGCCGCGCACGATGGCGAGGGTGTGGTCACTCCACAGGCCGGCCAGGCCCTTCAGCGCCGGGTTGAGGCCCAGCTGGTCGTCGAGGTGCAGGACTTCCTCAGGACGGTAGGACATTTCGGGTCGCGCATCGTGATAGGCGTTGTCCGCGTAGGGAATCACCGTACCGAGGCCGTCGTTGCCGCCGTAGAGCGTGAGCACTACCAGGATTCCGGACCCGGCGGCCAGCGGGGTGGTGACCGCCCGCTGCTGCAGCTCGTCCCAGGTGATCACGGAGGCGCCGGCCACCCCGAGCGCGCCCAGCACGCCGGTGCCGACCAGGAACTGTCTGCGACTGAATTGCGGCATGGTGGTGTGGCTTTCAGCTGGTGAGGTATTCGGGCGTATTGATGGCGAGCGCGGCCAGCCGGGACGGCTGATCGACAGCGGTCGCGAGCACCTCGGCGCTGCGGTCCGACCAGGAGCCGAGGCCGAGCAGATAGGCCGTCGCGTCCAGGCGATCCGGCCTGCCCGCCTGCGTGATCGGCGACAGGTCGGCCTTCTTCATCAGATCCATGGCCGCCGTGAGCCGTATCTGCGCGGCCGCGCTCGACATCCAGCCCTGCCCGCGCGGCCAGCCGCCGACCGAGGGCGGGTAGAAGGGCAGCTGGCCGAGGGTGCGCAGCGTCCCGGCGAGAGCGCGGGCCTCGGCGTCCTGGGTGAGCGGGATCTTGAATGCTCGCACGGCGGCGATCAGCCATTCGACCGGTCCGTGCACGACGGTGTCGCGGGCGGTGGTGAATTCCGGGTCGGTGCAGACGGCGGTCACCAGCGCGGACAGGTCCCGGCCCGGACCGTAGGCCGCGGTGAGGCGGTTCAGGGCGGCGTCGGAGGGTGGTTCGTCGGAGGCCAGCTGCTGCCACAGCCGCCCCGCCACGAAGCGCGCGGACTCCGGGCGAGCGAGCACGGCATCGCAGAACGACCGGGCGTCGAGCGCACCCGTCATGCCCAGCACGGTTTTCGCGCCCGGGTCGTGCCGCCTGGCGTCGAAGGCGGCCGTACCGCCGGTGATGGTCCAGCCGGTGAGGGCCCGGGCGCCCTCCCGGACATCGGTCTCGGTGTAGCCGTTGCCGTGGCCGAGGGCGAAGAGCTCCATGAATTCCCGGGACAGGTTCTCGTTGGGCGCCTTCGCGGTATTGGCGACGCCGTCCAGCCAGCGCAGCATGGCCGGATCGGTGAGCATGGCGTAGGCGAGCGCACTGAAGTCACCCGTGCCACCGGTCCGCAATGTCCGGTTCTGCGCGGCCATCTCGGCGGCATTGCGGACCTTGCCGGCCGAGGTGGCGAAGTGGTTGTGCCACAGCAGGGTCAGCTTCTCCCGGACCGGGACCCGGACGGCGGCCATGCGCCGCAGCCACCACCAGGTCAGCGCGTCCAGCTGCCCGGTGATCCGCGCCTGGTACTGCTTGCGCGCGTCGGCGGGCGCGTCCTTGCCGAGCGGGGCGGGTGGGACCAGCTCCGGCATAGGAGTGGCGCGAGCGCCCGGATCGGCCTCGGGGTCGGTGGTCAGCGCGGTGCGCAGGTACCCCGCGACATCGGAGACCGCGTCGATCTCGGGCCCGGTCGCGCCGAACCCGGTGCGGCGCAGCACCCGTGCGGTTGCCATCCACTCCGCAGACCTGCCCATGTCCCGAGTATCGAGCGCTCGCACGCCTGCTCAGGGGGTCACGCGCGGAGTTTCAGGCAATCTTCAGTCCCCGACCGGCCCGCGGACCGCGTGCAGCAGCGGTGCCCGGCCGTTCCTGACCAGCAGATCCGGCAGCGGTGCACCGAGGTACTCGTCGAACAGCTCCGACAGCGACCGCAGCTCGACCGTATCGAAACCCACTGCGCGGAGCAGGTTCTCGATCTCCTCGGGTTCGAAGAAGCTGAGCCACGGTTCGTTCATCGCCGCGATCCGCTCGGCCCGTGCCCGCACCTCCGCCCGCTCCTCCTCGGTGTTTCCCGCGCTCAGGTAGTCGAGCACGACGTGGACCGGCTGCCCCTGCCCCACGATGAACCGCAGGGTCTCCTCGATGGCCGCCCGGGTCAGATACATGACGACGCCGAGCCAGACGAACACCGCCGACCGGTCCCGGTCGAACCCGACGTCCGCCAATCTCGCTGCCAGCGTGTCGGTTTCGAAATCCACCGGCACGAAGGTGAGCGACTCCGGAATCCCGATCGCGGCCTGCGCGAGCATCTCCCGCTTCCACTCCTGGGTGTCCGGGTGATCGACCTCGAATACTCGCAGGCCGGGGTGCGGATTCCGGTAGCCGAACGTGTCCAGGCCGGCCCCCAGAATCACCACCTGTGTGGTCCCGTCTGCGACGGCGGCCGCCACCACCTCTTCGGCGAACCGGGCCCGCGCACCCAGGAAGTACCGCCGCACCCGCTTCCGCGGATCGTTCCCGCCCGGCCGATCCAGCGTCGCCGTATCCAGTTCCCGGATCCGATCCGAGGTCACACCCAGAATCCGTGCCGCCAGCGGATCGGTGAACACCCGCGGCTCTCCCGAAAGCTGGTGATAGGCCCGCGCATACGCGGTGGCCAGAGCAGTCCTACTCGCCCTACCGGTCTCCATCCCCACAGCCTAGAACCGCCACCGACCGCCGGAACTATGACAAACCCCTCGAGTTCCGCTCGGTGCCACGGACCGCCGGACATGGGGGCCGGGGCCTAGTCTTCGGCTGTGAGCGTGTTGAGCGTGCAGGCGCTGCTGTTCGACGTACAGGGGACGGCGACCGATTTCCATTCGACCATTCGGCGGGCGGCCGCGGACGCGCTCGGCGGTGAACGGCCGGGCGAGGATTGGAGCGCGTTCGTGAACGAGTGGCGGGCCGCGTATTTCGCGGAGACGTCACAGCAGCCGGAGCAAGGGCCGTGGATGAGCGTGGCCTCGGTGTACCGGAAGACGCTGGATCCCCTGCTGGACGCGCGTGGGATCTCGGCCGGGGTGGCGGCGCGAGACGAGCTGGCCCGGGCGTGGGCCCGGCTGGATCCGTGGCCGGACACGGTGGCGGGGCTGCGGCGGTTGCGGACGCGGTTCACGCTGGCGACGCTGTCCAATGCGGATGTCAGTGCCGTGGTGGCGATTTCGCGGCACGGGGACCTGCCGTGGCATGCCGTTTTCGCGGCCGAGATGGCCGGGGTGTTCAAGCCCGACCCGCGGACCTATCGTCTCGCGGCGGGATATCTGGGCCTGGAACCGGCGGAGATCATGATGGTGGCCAGCCACAAGTACGACATCCGGGCGGCCGGCGCACTCGGGTTCCGGACGGCGTTCATCGCACGGCCGCTCGAATACGGCGATCCGGAACTCGGCGATGCGGAGTTCTCGGACGAATTCGATATCAATGCCGTGGATTTCCTCGACCTGGCCGACCAGCTCGGCTGCTGAGGACACCCCGGTCTCCTACAGTGGCAAGTGGACGTCTCGATACGGGAGGATCGGCCTTGTCCACAACGCTTGTGAAGGGTCAGAACGGACCGCTCACCACGCCGGAGGTGGTGGTCTCCGTCCGGGTCGCGGCGGCCGCCGGGCTGTCCGCGCTACTGGTGACCGAGCACGGGAAAGTGCGCTCGGACGCGGATTTCGTGTTCTACAACCAGCCCTCCGGGCCCGGGGTGCGGCTCCGGAACGGAGCGGCGGGGCAGCCCGCCGAACTGTCGGTGGCATTGGCCCAGGTGCCGGCCGACATCACCGAGATCCGGGCGGTGATCACGCTCGAGGAGGCGGGTGCCACCTTCGGCCGGATCGCGCCGCCCAGCGCGGTGGTGTCCGATCAGCAGGGTAACCCGCTGTACGAGTACAAGATCGAGGACCTGCAGAGCGAATCGATCGTGATCGCGGTGGAGCTGTACCGGCGCTACGGGAACTGGAAGGTGCGCGCGGTCGGCCAGGGCTACGCGGGCGGCTTCGCGGCCCTGGTCACCGATCACGGGGTCACCGTCGACGACGCGGCGGCGCCCGCCGATACCCGCGCTGCTCCCCCGCCCCCGCCGCCACCGGCCCCCACGGCCTACCCGCCGCCGGTCGAGCCGACCTACGTCACGCCGAACTCGCCGTATCCGACACAACCGCCCCCGAACTCGCCGTATCCCGCGCCACCGCAGCCGACTTCCCCGTATCCGGCTCAGCCGCAGCCGAATTCGCCCTATCAGGCCCCGCCCCCTGGCCCCACCCAGCCGGCCGGCGACGGCGGGCTCTCACGCGGACGGCCGGTGAATCTGTCCAAGGGCCAGCGCGTCACCCTGCGCAAGGACGGCGGCGTCGCGCTCACCCGGATCCGGATGGGACTCGGGTGGGACCCGGCCCGGCAGGGCGGACTGTTCGGGCGGCGAGCGGTGAACATCGACCTGGACGCCTGGGTGGCCATGTTCGCCGACCGGCATCTGGTGGACGTGGCCTACTACGGACAGCTCACATCCAAGGACGGCTCCATCCGGCATTCGGGCGACAACCTGACCGGTGAGGGCGCCGCCGGGGACGACGAGGTGATCCTGGTCGACCTGAGCCGGGTGCCGCGCCACGTGACCACGCTGCTGTTCATCGTCACCTCGTACCAGGGCCATACCTTCGAGCAGGTCAGCAATGCCTACTGCCGGCTGGTGGACGACACCACGCAGGCGGAGCTGGCCCGCTACGCGCTGGCGGGCGGCATGCCGTTCACGGCCATCGCCATGGCAAAGGTATTCCGCACGAACGGGGAATGGAGCCTGCAGGCCATGGGCGAGGGCTTCCAGGCCAAGCATCCCGGTGAGGCCGTCCCGCAGCTGGGCCGGTTCATCACCGTCTCCTGACGAACCGTGGGGCGCGGGACGGAATCCGCAGTCGGCCGGACCTGCTCACCCACGGCACACCGGCGACCCGCCGGAAGGCCCGGCGCTCAGAGGAACTCGGTGACCTGCGTGGCGGCCTCGACCGGGTGGCCGGCCTGGATCGGATGGCCGAGGGCCAGCACCTTCCAGATCCCGTCCTCACGGTGCACCTTGGCCACCACCATGCCCGTATGCGGGCCGCCCGAGCTCAGGTTGGATCGGGTGAGCTCGGCGTTGTTGGTGCCGTCGATCAAGCGCCAGAAGGCATTCCGCACGCGCTCGAAGGTGTGGCCCGCGTAGGAGGTGATCACGAAGACGATGGCGGTGACATGCGGGCCCACCCGGGTCAGGTCGACGGTGATGACCTCGTCGTCGCCCTTGCCCTCACCGGTGAGGTTGTCGCCGGAGTGCCGGATGGCGCCGTCCTTTGTCACCAGCTGGCCGTAGTAGGCGGCGTCCACCAGATCGTGCCCGGCGTACACCAGGGCCGAGGCGTCCAGATCGATCTCGACCGGGCGCGAGCCCCACTTGTGCTGCACGTGCACGGGATCCCAGCCCAGCCCCATCTTGACGAAGCTCAGGTCGGCGCCCTGCCGCCGCAGCGCGACGGTGTCACCGGCCTTCAATACCGGAGAGATGGCCGGCGCGGCCGGGCGCGCCGCGGCCTGCGGCGAGCTGCTGACGGACACGCCGTGCTCGGCGAGCAGCGCCGGAAAGCCACCGGGATGACCGAAGCCGACCGCGCGGGCGTACCAGCCGTCCTCGCCGCGGTCGAGATCGACCGCCGCGACCGTCGACTCGTTGCCGAGACCGTCGATCACGTACTCGTACAGCGGGTTTCCACGATCGTCGGCAATGCCGATGTGCGGGGCGGGATAGTCGCCGAGGCGGCCGTCGCGGTCGTCCAGGCTGACGACGATGCGGATGTGCGCCACGCCCTGCGGTACCGAGCGCAGGTCGACGGCGACGGCGTTCTGCCCGGGCACCAGCTGGACGCCGGGGCCCGCGGGCTGGTTGTAGAAGATCAGATCACCGTCGCTGCGGACGGCGCCCCGATCGGTGAGAAGCAGTGCGGCGAGGTCGATACCCGCGCTGAAGTGCACCGTCACGGTGATGTCCGCGACGCCCAGTTCACCGGTTTGTCCTTGGGTGAGAAGTGCGGCCACGCTCCCACTCTATGGGAACCTCGGGCAACCTGGACGAAACGATGAGATATCGCTTTCACGCGCGCGCACCTTATGACATATCACGACGCCAGACCACCCTCCGGCGAATCGTTTTATGCCACAACACGAATCGGTCGCATGATCAGTAACTTACGGGTACCCTACTCGGCAGTAGCTTGGAAGGCTGCCGTCCAGTGAGGACAACCAGACAAACTGGGCGTGGTCACACTGTCCGTCATCGAGGTCGGGCGCTAACGGGCATGAAAACGTAAGGGACAGTTTTGGTTCAGTCGGGTGCACCGGCCGTTCGCCGCGCCACCGAAGCCGACATCGAGGACATGGTCCGGGTACTCGCCCTGGCCTTCGAGACCGACGATCCGATCGAGGACTACGTCTTCCCCGATCCCGAGGCCCGCCGCCGGCGCGCGCCCGGCATGATTCGCGTTCTCATCAAGCACCGCTACCTGCCCGCCGAGGCCGCCATCGTGGCCGAGGTCGACGGCCGGGTCGTGGGCGCCCTGCTCTGGATTCCCGACGGATACCGCAATCCGGTATGGCGGGAAGCGATTTCGGGTCCGCAGCTGCTGTGGGCCATGGGCGCCGGCGCGACCAGGCGCGGCATCGAGATCGATACCGCCATCGCCCGGACCGCGCCCGGGCAACCGCACAACTACATCGTCTATCTGGGCGCGGAACCGGAGGCGCAGCGGGCCGGGGTGGGCCGTGCGCTGATGGCCTGGCTCATCGCCGAGACCGATGCGCACGGGCGGGCACTGTGCGGAATCTGCAAGGACGACAACATCATCTACTACGGGGCATTCGACGCCGAGCCGGTCAGCCGGATCCGAATCGGGAGCAAGGGTCCGGAGTTGAACTTCCTCGTGCGTCCGGCGGTGCGGGCCAACGCCGGCTGACCGCATCGGGGGTGCGAGCTCGGATCGCCGACACGGTCCGGGCCACTTCGCATTTCCGCAGTTCGCGGGGGGATTACCAGGTTCGTTGCTGTTTTGCCGAGGAGACGTAGTGTCTGACATTGCCATTGTCGGAATCGGGTGCCGCTACGCCGGTGGTATCGATTCACCGGAATCGTTCTGGGACTTCATCATCAACAAGGGCGACGGGGTCGTGGAGATCCCGCCGGATCGGTGGGACTACCGCCGGTACTACGACCCCGACAAGCGCACTCCGGGGCGCATGTACACCAAGCGGGCCGCTTTCATGACCGGCGATCCGTGGGCCTTCGACCCCGAGTTCTTCGGCATCTCGCCGCGCGAGGCCGCCGCCATGGACCCGCAGCAGCGGCTGATCCTCGAGGTGGCGTGGGAGGCCCTGGACGACGCCGGCATCGCCGGGCGCGTCTCGGGCGCGCCGATCGGCGTGTACGTCGGGGCCTTCACCCTCGACCAACTGGGCATGTCCTGCTCCACCGCGACACTGCCGTGGGTGGACATGCACACCGCGGCGGGCGCGTCCTACACCATGCTCTCCAACCGGATCGCGTACGCGCTCAATATGATCGGTCCCGCGCTGACCGTCGATACCGCGTGCTCGTCGTCGCTGGTGGCCTTCCACCTGGCCTGCCAGGCGCTGGAGAACGGCGACTGCACCATGGCGCTGGCCGGCGGCGTCACCCTGCTGCTGCAGCCCGAGACCTTCGTGTCCATGTGCAAGGGCGGCTTCCTGGCCGCCGACGGCCGCAGCAAGCCCTTCGACGCCGCCGCCGACGGCTACGGGCGCGGCGAGGGCTCCGGCATGGTCGTGCTGAAGCGGCTCGCCGACGCCGAACGCGACGGGGACCGGATCTACGCGGTGGTCAAGGCCACCGGCTCCAATCAGGACGGGCGCACCACGGCCATCACCGTCCCCAATGCCGATATGCAGGAGGAACTGGCCAGGACGGTGACCCAGCGGGCCGGCATCGCACCGCACGAGGTCACCTACGTGGAGGCGCACGGCACCGGCACACCGGTGGGCGACCCGCTGGAACTGCGGGCCATCGGGCGGGCCTACGGGCGGGTCGACGGGCGCACCGCGCCGCTGGGCGTGGGCTCGGTGAAGGGTCAGCTCGGGCACACCGAGGCGGCCTCGGGCATCGCCAGTGTCATCAAGTCGGCACTGGCCATCACCCACCGGACCATCGCGCCGCAGGGCTGGCTGCACGAGCCCAACCCGGACATCCCGTTCGACGAGCTGGGGCTGACCCTGCAGCTGGACGCGGAGCCGGTCGCGCCCGATACGCGAATGACAGTGGCGGTCAACGGCTTCGGATACGGCGGCACCAACGCGCACGTGATCCTGCAGGAATACGCCCCGGTGGCGACGCCGGCACGCGAGCCCCGGCACCTCGGCGTGCTCCCCATCTCGGCCCGTACCGACACCGCCGCGCGCGAATTGGCGCGCGGCTACGCCGAACTCATCGCGGCCGGCGCCGAGCCCGCGCGGCTGGCCGAGGCGGCGTGGACGCGCCGCCACCACCACATCGTGCGCGCGGGCCTGACCTTCGGCGACGACGCCGGCCTGGTGCGGGCCCTGGTGGACTTCGCCGCCGGCGAGGGCCGCACCGCCAAGGTGATCACCCGCAAGACACCCGAACCGGTCTGCGTCTTCACCGGCATGGGACCGCAGTGGTGGGCCATGGGCCGCCAACTACTCACCGCCGGTGGCGTTTTCGCCGCCGAGGCCGAGCGGATCGACGCGGTGTTCCGGGAGATCTCGGGCTGGTCCATCGTCGAGGAACTGCTGCGGCCCGAGGAGGAGTCGCGGGTCACCTCGACCGCGGTCGCCCAGCCCGCCAACTTCCTGATCCAGGTGGCGCTGGTCGCGCTGCTCGACGAGCTGGGCATCCGGCCCGCCGCCGTGGTCGGCCACAGCGTCGGCGAGGTGTCGGCCGCCTATGTCACGGGCATGCTCTCGCTGCGCGACGCGCTGCTGGTCAGCTATCACCGGGCGCGTTTGCAGGCCACCACGGCCGGTTCGGGCGGCATGCTCGCCATCGGCCTGCCCCCGGCCGCGGCCCTGGAACTGATCGAGGGCGACGAGCTGGTCAGCATCGCGGCCGTCAACAGCCCGAGCGCGGTCACCCTGGCCGGGCAGGAGCAGCGTCTCGACGAGATCGCCGAATCCCTCACCGAGCAGGGCGTTTTCGCACGCCGACTACAGGTCGAGGTGCCCTACCACAGCTACCTGATGGATCCGATCCTCGACGAGCTGCGCACCGCGCTGGCCGGGCTCGAGCTGGCCGATCCGCGAATTCCCCTGTGGTCCACCGTGACCGGCGCCCGCGTCACGGCCGGCGACTGGGACGCCGAGTACTGGTGCGCCAATGTGCGGCAGCCGGTGCGCTTCGCCGACGCCGTCACCGAGCTGGTCGGCGCGGGCAGCCGGGTATTCCTCGAGGTCGGCCCGCATCCGGTGCTGGGCGCCAACATTCGCGAGATCCTCATCGGCGCGGGCGAGACCGGCACCACCGTCGCCACGCTGAACCGCAAGCAGGAGGACGACGAGAGCATCCGCCAGACCGTCGCGGGACTCTACGCCGCGGGCGTGCTCGACATCGACGCCCTCTTCGGCACGGCCGTCACCCCGCACGTGGACCTGCCGCGCTACCCGTGGCAGCGCACCCGGCTGCGTGTCGAACTACTCGGCCTGCAGCAGCTCAAGTACGGCACCCCCGGCGGCTACCGCATGCTCGGCGATCCGACGCTCGAGGACCCGACCACGGCCTGGCGTATTCAGCTCAGCGTGGGCGACCTGCCGTGGCTGGCCGACCACGTGGTGGGCGGCTCCCGGATCCTGCCCGGCGCGGCCTATCTGGACGCGGCGCTGAGCGCGGCCGCGGTGCGCACCGAGTCCACGCGGGTCGCCGTCGAGGAGGTCCGCTTCCTCGCGCCGCTGGTGGTGGACGAGGGCATGGCGCCGGTGGTGGAACTGCACGTGGAGGAATCCACGCGGCGCTTCACGATCCGCTCCCGCGAACCCGCGAGCGTCAACTGGACCGTCAATGCCACCGGCCGCCTGGTCGAGGGCGTCTACGAGCCCGCCAAGGCCGATCTGCCGGTGCTCGAGGAGATGCTCGTCATCGACCCGGACGCCTATTACACCGCCTTCGCCGCGCGCGGCCTCGACTACGGGCCGGCCTTCCGCCGCGCCACCGAGCTGCGGGTGTCCGGCAATACCGTGGTCGCCACCCTGGACGGCGCCATCGCCCGCGACAGCGGCCACCTCGCCCACCCGGCCGTGGTCGACGCCGCCGTGCAGTGCTTCGGCGCGGTCCTCGCCGCCGCGCCGAATGCCGAACGGGGCGCGCTGGTTCCGGTCGCGGTGGACGGGGTGCGAGTCTTCGCGCCCATCCCCGATCAGGTGACGGTGGTGGCGCGGCTGCACAGTGGCGCCGACCTGACCTGCGACTACGACCTGCTCGACGCCGAGCAGAACGTGGTCATGCGAATCATCGGACTGCGGCTGGGAGCCATCAACCCGGATCGCGGTGCGCTGCAACGGCTCACGGACTACTTCTACGAAAACCGCTGGGACATGCGGGAACCCGTGGACGTCAGCACGCTGCCGTCCCCCGAGACCGCGTACACCCTGGCCATCGACCTCGCCACCGAGGCCGGACCGCGCGCCGGTGTCATCGCGGGCGCCACCGCCCACGGTGAGGTGCTCGCGGTCGGCGATCCGACCCGCGCCGACCTGGAAGCCGTGGTGCGCGAACGCCTGCAGCAGATCGTGGCGCTGACCGGTGTCGAGCGCACACACGTCGTGCTGGTCGCGGGCTCGGAATACACCGACCTGGACGCGCTCTGGACGCTGCGCCGGATCGCGGTGACCGTCGAGGGCTTCCTCGAGGACTGGCTGCAACAGCGGGCCGTCGAGATCCCCATGACCGGCGACGGCACCCTGCACGCCACCCTCGTCACCGAGCGCGCCTTCGCGCACCCGGACGAGGATGCCGCACCCGACCCGGCCCACGCCGCCCTGGCGGGCGCCCGCCGGGTCCTGCTCAACGAGCAGTCGCGGCTGCGCTGGCGGTTGGTCGACGTGGATCCCGATGTGGCCGATGCGGATCTGATGGCCGAGCTCGCCATCGCGGGCGCCTTCACCTACGACCACGCCGACGAGGTGGTACTGCGCAACGGCCTGCGGTGGGTAACGGTGGTCGCGGCCACCCTGCCCGACCGGCTCGAGGCCCTGGACCGGGCGGAACCGCTCACCGATCCGGAGGCGAATTTCCGCCTGGAGCTGCCGAAGTCGCGAGTGCTGTCCCGGCTGGCGTGGCGGCGCTGCGACCGGCGCGCCCCGGGCGCCACCGAGGTAGAGGTGCGGATCCAGGCCATCGGCCTGGGCTACAAGGACCCGCTCAAGGTCATCGGCGTGCTCGGCGAGCGCGAGATGGCGGGCACCTTCTACGGCACCGAACCCGGGATGGAGGCCGACGCCGTCGTCGTCCGGATCGGCGCCGAGGTCGACAATCTGGCCGTCGGCGATCGGGTGTTCCTGACCTCCAAGGCCATGATCTCCCGCTTCCACACCACCGACGCCGACCTGGTCACCCGGGTCTCCGAGCACACCGAGATCGGACAGTGCACCAGCACGGTCGCCTTCGCCACCGCCGAGTACTCGCTGCTGGAACTGGCTCGGGTGCGGGCCGGCGACGTGGTGCTGGTGCACGGCGCGGCCGGCGGCGTCGGCTCGGCGGCCGTGCAGATCGCGAAACTGCACGGGGCCACCGTGATCGGCACCGCGGGCAGCGACGAGCGGCGAGCCTATGTGCTGTCGCAGGGCGCGGACCACGCGCTCGACTCCCGCTCGCTGAACTTCGCCGACGACGTCCTCGGCCTCACCGACGGTCGCGGCGTGGACGTGGTGATCAGCACCGCGCCCGGGGAGATCCTGCGCCGGAACTTCAAGGCGGTGGCCGAGTTCGGGCGCATCGTGGAGATCGGCAAGGCCGACATCTACGGCGGCGGCGTCCTCGATCTGGGGTACTTCGACAAGAACCTCTCCTACCACTCCTTCGACCTGGATCGCATGCTCGCCCTGAAGCGGCGGGCCACCGGCGAACTGGTCCAGGGCGTGCACGAGAAGCTGGCGGCCGGGACCTACCGGTACCTGCCCTACGAGCTGTACGACACGGCCGACGTGGCCAAGGCGTTCGAGGACGTGGCCCGGTCGGCGCACTTCGGCCGCATCGCGGTGAGCCTGGAGTCCGCGGCGCCGCAGGTGCGTCCGATGATTCCGGCGGTCATCGTTGACCCGGCGGCGCGGTACCTGATCACCGGCGGCTTCGGCGCCTTCGGCCTCGCCATGGGCCGCTGGCTGGTGGGGCTGGGCGCACGGCGGCTCACCCTGGTCGGGCGCGGCGGTCCGCGCACCGAGGCCGCCCGGACCCAGCTCGCGATCTGGCAGGAGCAGGGCGTCGAGGTGGTCGAGGAGCGGGTGGACGTCACCGACACCTACGCCATGACCGCGGTGATCGCGCGGGCGCACAGCGCCGGACATCCGCTGCGCGGTGTCTTCCACACCGCGGGCACGATCGACGACAAGCGGGTCCCCGACATGAGCCGGGACAGCCTCGCCACCGTGTACCGGCCCAAGGCCGAGGGCGTGATCGCGCTGCGGCACGGCATCGAGGCCGCCGGGGCGGAACTCGACATGTTCGTACTGTTCTCCTCCGGCAGCGCCATCTTCGGCAGCATCGGCCAATTCGCCTACACCGCAGCAAATCTCGCGCTCGACGCCACCGCCGACGTGGTGGCGCGCGAGGGCGGCAAGGTGCTGTCGGTCGGCTGGGGTCACATGTCCGGCGGCGGCATGGCCGAGGACGAATACGTGTCCCGCTATTTGCGCACCGCCGGATTCGACCCGATCAGCATGGAGGAGGGCGCCGAATACCTGGAGAAGGCACTGGAACTCGGCATCCACCACCAGGCGTCCATCATTCCCATCGACTGGTCCCGGGTGGCCTCGACGGTGTCCTGGTACGCCATGACCGGGCGCACCGCCGAACGCATCGCCGCCGCGGTCGAGGACAATTCGGCCGCCTCCCACCTGGTGGCGGCCCTGCGTGAGCTCGACGAGCAGAAGCGTGCGGACGTGGTGGCGCACATGCTCGCCGAACAGCTGGCGGTGGTGATGGGCGTCGACGCCGACTCCATCGATCTGTCCGTGCCGGTGCCGGAACTGGGTCTGGACTCACTGATGGCGGTGGAATTCGGTGCGCTGGTGAGCAAGACGCTCGGTGTGGACCTGATGGCCATGAAGGTCGGGCGATCCTTCACCCTCCAGCAGGCCGGCGCCCGTGCGGCCGAACTCCTGGTCGGCGCGACCGAAGCCGGACAGCCGGCGGCAGTGACCGAGGTGGTGCCGGCATGAGCGAGTCCGCACGCGATCTTGCCCGGAAACTCCTGGCGGGCAATGGGATCAAGGAGACCACGGGCACCGCGCCCGCGGTGAAGCGCGCCGTGTCCACCGGCTTCGCGCCGCCGGCCGGCCGGTCCGGCGCGCGTACCCCGCGCGGCCCCGGCCGCCAGTTCGCCGATCACCCCGACGTCGCCGCGGCCGTGGTGAAGCGGGTTGCCATCGACGCCCTCTACGGCCGGTCGGGGATGCCGAACCCGGTCTTCCTGCCGCGAACCAGCCCGAACGACACCGTGATCCGGGCGCTGGACACCGAGCTGGTGAACTTCAGCGCCTACAACTACCTGGGATTGTCCAGCCATCCCCGGGTGGTCCGGGCCGCCCAGGACGCGCTCGACCAGTACGGCGCCTCCGCGTCGGCCAGCCGGATCGTCTCCGGCGAGATCGCGCTCTACGGCGAGCTCGAACAGCGGCTGGCCGGCATCTACGACGTGGGCGACGCCATGGTGACCACCAGCGGCTACCTCACCAATGCCGGCGTCATCGGCTTCCTGCTGCGCGAGGGCGATGTGGCCTTCTGCGACAGCCTGATTCACGGCAGCGTGGTGTCGGGCACCCAGTGGGCGGGGTGCCGCCGGATCAACTTCCGGCACAACGACCCGGACTCGCTGCGGTCGGTGCTGAAGATGTCGCGCTCCGGGTTCGACCGGGCGCTGGTGGTGGTCGAGGGCCACTACTCGATGGACGGCACCGTCGGCCGCGTCGCCGAACTCGCCGCCGTCGCACGCGAATTCGACTGCGCGGTCATGGTGGACGAGGCCCATTCGCTCGGCGTCTTCGGACCCACCGGGCACGGCATCCGCGAGCACTACGGCATGGCCGGGGCGGACGTGGACATCTGGATGGGCACCCTGTCCAAGGCGCTGGGCAGCGTCGGCGGGTTCATCGCCGCCGACGCCGACCTGATCGGGGCGATGAAGTCCAGCGCACCCGGCGTGTCCATGCTGACCGGCGGGCCCGCGCCCTCGGGCATCGCCGCCGCCATGGCCGCGCTCGATGTGCTCGAGGCCGAACCGGAGCGGGTCACCCGGCTGTGGGACAACGCGCGACTCTTCGATACGGCGCTACGGGAACGGGAGCTCAATCTCGGTGACTCCCAGGGCACCCCGATCCTGCCGGTCATCGTGCCGGGCGAGATCCGGGCCGGATTCGTCTCGGCCCACCTGCTGCAGCGCGGCGTGTATGCCGGGGCCATCTCGGCCCCGGCGGTTCCGGCGGGCAAGGAACGGCTGCGCTTCTTCCTTACCTCCGAACACACCGAGCGGCAACTGATCTCGACGGCCGACCTGCTCGCCGAGGCCATCACCATGTCCGGTCAGCTGCCCGCCGACATGGCGGGCTGACCCAGGCCCGCCCGCTGTGGGCGAAGTGCGAACACCGCCCACAGCAGCAGGCCCAACACCGTTGCGGCGACGCCGATTCCGCACACCATTGCCCAGCCGC
This sequence comes from Nocardia niigatensis NBRC 100131, assembly GCF_000308655.1. Taxonomy (GTDB): domain Bacteria; phylum Actinomycetota; class Actinomycetes; order Mycobacteriales; family Mycobacteriaceae; genus Nocardia; species Nocardia niigatensis. The sequence continues at coordinate 599,593 of NZ_BAGC01000043.1, forward strand.
CCGCCTCGTAGGCCACCCCGGCGGTCACCGAACCCGCGACGCCGCCCAGGAAGTAGGTGACCATGTAGGCGGTCGTCAGGCGGCTGCGCGCGGCCGGATCGAGGGCGTAGATGGCGCTCTGATTGGTCAGATGCGCGCCCTGGATACCGAAGTCGAAGATCACCAGTGCGGCGATCAGCGCGAGCACGCTGTACCCGCCCCAGGCCATCAGCGCCCAGCTCGCCAGCAGCACCAGCCAGGTCAGCGTGGTGACGCGGCGCAGGTGCCCCCGATCGGCCAGCCGGCCGACCACCGGCGCGCCCAGCGCCCCGACCACGCCCGCCAGGCCGAACAGGCCGATGGCGAATTCCCCGTAGTGGTAATCGCTTCCGTGCGCGCCGGACAGCAGGAAGGCGATGGCCGTCCAGACCGCCGAGAAGCAGGCCATGAGGATGAAGCCCAGCGTCATGCGCTGCCGCAGCACCGCGTGCCGGCGGACCAGGCCCAGGATCGAGGCCAGCACCTGCGGGTAGCTCTCCCCCGCGGCCGCCCGCGGCGTGGCGGGCGCGAGCAGATAGACGCTCACCGCCATCACCACCTGGAGTCCGGCCGCCACCAGCAGCACCGCGCGCCAGCCGCCCAGCTGCGCCACCGCCCCGGACAGCACCCGCGACAACAGGATTCCGAGCAGCAGCCCGCTCATCACCGTGCCGACCACCTGCCCGCGCCGGGCCGGATCGGCCAGCGCCGAGGCCCACGGCACCACCACCTGCGCGGCCGAGGCCGCGACACCCGTGGCCACCACCCCCGCGAACAGGACGCCGAAGTTCGGCGCCAACGCCGAAACCAGCAGGGCCGCAACCGAGGCCAGCAGCAGTACCGGGACCATGCGGTGGCGGTGCAGGAAATCGCCCAGCGGCACCAGCAGGGCCAGGCCGCACAGGTAGCCGATCTGGGCCGCGCTGACCAGCAGGGCCGCGGTGGCGGTGGAGATGTTCAGATCCCCGGCGACCTCGTGCAGCAGGGGTTGCAGATAGTAGTTGCCCGCCGCCGACGAGCCCGCCGTCACGGCGAACACCAACACGGTCGTGCGGGTCAGCGCGGTCTCGCGCACAGGCCGCGCGGGCGCGGCGGTCATCGAATCGATCACCAGTTCATGGTGGGGCGCGCGAACGGATCAACAAAAGCGATGGTTTTAGATACTGCCATCTATGAACTAGATGCCATGGGTAGGCTCTGTCCATGGAGTTGCGCCAGATCGAATGCTTCCTGGCCTGCTGTGACCACCGGTCCTTCACCGCCGCGGCGCGGACACTGAACCTGGTGCAATCGGCCGTCTCCACCAGCGTCGCCAAGCTCGAGCACGAACTCGGCGTGCGCCTGTTCGACCGCACCCCGCGCACCCTGGAGCTGACCGAGGCGGGACGGGCCATGGTCGCCCCCGCCCGCACCCTGCTGCGCGCCCGCCGCGACATCGTGGACGCCATCGACGCGGCGCGCGGCGAGATCCGCGGCGAGGTGGTCATCGGCAACCTCATGAACGTTCACAATTTCGACCTGGCGGGCATCATCGCCGAACTGCACCAGCGGTTTCCGGCGGTCACCCTGCAAATGCGGCAGAGCATCTCCGGCATGGCGGGCAATGTGGCCGGGCTGCGCGACAATTCGCTGGAACTGGCGCTGCTCGCGGGCATGAGCAGCGAATTCCCCGGCATCACCACCCATCTCATCGTCGAGGAAACCCTCGTGCTGTGCACCGCGCCCGGTCATCCGCTGGCGAGCCGCTCCTTCCGGGCCGCCGACCTGGATGGCGTTCGCTTCATCGACTTCCCGCCGGGCTGGGGCATCCGCACCATCGCCGACGACCTCTTCTCCGGCCGCCATCCCGTCATCGAGGTGGCCGACCAGGCCTTCGCATTGGAACTGGCCGCCAAGGACTTCGGGGTGGCGCTCATCCCGAAGTCCGTCGCGAGGCTCTCCCCCGGTGTGCCCTATTGCGACTTCGCACCCCGGCCGCTGCCCTGGAAGCTGTGCGTCGGCCATGCCGCCGAGCGCACACCGTCCAACGCGGCCCGCACCGTCATCGAGGCCCTCACCGCGAGCGGGACACACGGTCGTCGTCGCGAAGTCGGCTGGACGTAAGGTTTTCGGCCTCGCCACCGCCCGATGTCCGCCTCGCGTAGCCGCAGTCGGAGCAGGGCGTCGGGAACGCGAAGTGGCCGGCCGCCAAGCCGGCCACCCTGTACCGCAGGCAAACTCAGCGAGTCAATCCTCATCAGGCGATACGTCACAATCCATTGCTACCTCTGCGATCACTACTTCTGTTCGCAATTCACCTGATCAAGGATTCCGACGTCGTTGAATCGATCGATCATCCATGCGGCGGCAGCCGGGACGTTGGCGAATTCGGGGACACCGTGACCGACGGCGGTCCCTGGAATGATCGGCGGCAGCTCGATGGTGCTGAGCGTGACCGGGACGCCTCGCTCACACCAGGTCTGCGCGAGGTCGTGAACACGGTTGTAGGGGACCGCGTCGTCATTGACGTTGGAGGCGAGCAGAACTGGTGCGGCGGGGGTCAGGTTTCCGATGGCCTGTTCCTCGACTATGCGACGCCCGATCGGGTCGCCGGTGACCGCAGCGCCCAGTGATTCGCCGGTGTTGGTCCATTGCGTGGTGTGCTGGAACGAATAGTTCAGCAGCGTTTCACCGACGCATTGGTCGGCGGTGTTGCTCATCATGGCTCGACCCTGGTCGTTGAGTATGCGGTCGAGTACGGGACCGATTTCCGGATCGGTGCGTACCGCTCCGTCGAGGAAGTAGCCAACGGCTCCGATGAGGGTGCTCCCTTCCGCCAGGGCCAGCGTGTCGTCCAGCTTCACCGGCGGGGCTCCCGCGTAGGTGCCCTTCATGTTCAGCTCCGGAGCGTATGTCGGCTGCAATTCCGCAGCGGCCGCCGCGGCATGGCCACCCTGGGAGTAGCCCCAGAAACCCACCGGCCCATCTGGACTCAGCGAGGTTCCGGGAAGGCGCTGCGCGGCTCGTGCCGCGTCTATCACCGCCCGCGCGGAGGCGGCGCGATTGCCGTAGGGGTGGGGACCCGGGGTCCCGAGTCCGACGTAATCGGTGAAGACGACCGAGATCCCCTGCCCCAGCAGGTAATCGACAGCCAGCTGTTCGTAGGCGATCGACAAGTCGAAGGGCGGGCTGTAACGCACCAGGGATTGCATCGCGATCGAAGGCGCGCATTGACGCCCCTCGCCGATCGTTCCCGATGCCAGTGACACCAGGGGCCGGCTCAGGCCCGGCCATGGAGTGCTGGGCTCGAAGTAGGTGCCGGTCACAGCGATCGCGCGACCGGCGTCGTCGACACTGCGGTACATGATGCGCCGAGCCGTGCCAGGGAAAGCTCCCGTGGCCGAGGGAACCGACAGGACCGGCGTGAACGGTTGTTCGCGGATCACATCTCCGGCCGCACCGGGCAACTCAGCGGGCGGTTCATAGAACGACCCCCACGGACCCGCCGGCGCCAGTACATCGGGAGGACTTGCCGACGCCGGTGGCGTACCGACTCCGGTGAACAGCACACCGCAGACCACCGCCAGCGCCGCCGAACAGGCCCGGACACTTGTTTGCATCGAGGTTGACTCCATCCATTGACCCCCGCGACAGCTCGTGACCAGTGATGCAGGACACATGGGAATGTCGCGTGAGCTGATTACAGACATTTTGTGTCCGTTAGTCAAGGGCGGTTGATGATGGGGATCCTCGGGCAAGATTGAGTCCGTGAGTTCCCAGACGCGACCACAGGACGCCTCGCCTGCCCGCGGTCGTCCGCGAGACCCGGGCATCGAGGCCCGGGTTTTCGCCGCAGTGCAGACCGTCTACTGGGAGACCGGTTGGTCAGGCTTCACCATCGACGCAGTCGCCAAGACGGCCGGCGTCGGCCGCCCGGCGATCTACCGCCGGTGGCCGACCAAGATCCGACTGCTGATCGCCGCACTCGAGCAGGTCTCTCCACTGCACGATCCGATCGACACGGGAACAACGCGTGGCGATTTGAAAGAGTTGACACGGCACCTGCTCGCTGGCTATCAATCTCGGTCCGGATTGGTTGCACTCCGGGTCGCGCTCGACGCTCGGGTGTTTCCCGAGCTTCTCGAACCACTCACGCTGACGATCAGTGCCAGCCGTTTGGCGGCGACCCGCGAAATCGTGAGACGTGGGATCAACCGTGGCGAACTGCCCGCCACCACGAACATCACCACGCTTTTGGAGATGGTGACCGGCGCCGCCTTGAGCCATATCCTCTTTTCCCACAGAGCGGCCAGGCCACCATGCCCCGACGACGCTTACGTCGAGCGCCTGGTCGACATGGTCCTGACGGGCGCCGGGTCCGAAAGCTAACCCATTGGGCAGCTCGCGCACTCGCCAGTCGGCTGCGGCGGCCGGGTTCGGAGCGGAATGCAACATCCGGCTTCTCATCCCTGCCCCGGAAGTCAGCGGTCACCACACCACGACCCACCCGGAGTCATCGGCGAGCTCAGCAATCGGCGATCGCGGGCGGGCCGGTGACGGTCAGCGGCGGGACCGGGCCGGTGTAGCGCTCGATCTCCACCAGGGACAGCTGGCCGGTGCAGCCCTGGCTCAGGCGGGAGGTGCCGCGATCGGCGGTCAGCGCGTTCGGGTTTCCGTGGCGGCAGAATGTCGGGTCGTCGGGGTCGGGGTCGTACCAGGCTCCGGTCGACAGCTGCGCGACCGCGGGCCGTACGGCTTCACTGATTTCCAGTCCGGCCAGACAGCTGCCGCGGTCATTGAAGATCCGGACGATGTCACCCGAGCCGAGGCCGCGCGCGGCGGCGTCCTCCGGATGCAGCCGGACCGGTTCGCGGCCGCAGATTTTCGTGGACTGGCTGTGCGCGCCGATATCCAGCTGACTGTGCAGCTTGGTTCGGGGCTGGTTGGCCACCAACTGCAGAGGGAACCGCGCCGCCAGCGGACTGCCCAGCCACTCGTCGGGCTCGAGCCAGACCGGGTGCCCCGGGCAATCGCCGTAGCCGAAGCCCGCGATGGTCTCGGAGAAGATCTCGATCCGGCCGCTCGGGGTGCGGAGTGGATGCGCTGCCGGGTCGGCCCGGAAATCCGCGAACGCGATGTGCTCCTCGGCCTCGAGGGGCAGCTCGAGCGATTCGCCCGCCCAGAACTCGTCGTAGTCGGGCACCTCGTGGCCTCGGCCGGCCAATCGCTCCCGCCACTCGCCGTAGAGGTGGCGCAGCCACTCCCGCGCCGTCCGGCCCTCGGTGAATTCCTTTCCGACGCCCAGTTTTTCGGCGAGCTCACCGAACATCCAGTAGTCGTCGCGGGCCTCGCCGTGCGGGCGGGTCAGGGCGGGCATCGGGAACAGGAAGCGGTCGCCCTCCCCGGAGCCGTAGTCGTCGCGTTCGATCGTCATGGTCGAGGGCAGCACGATGTCCGCGTGCCGGGCCGTGGCCGACCAGAACGGATCGTGCACCACCACGGTGTCCGGGCGGCCGAACGCGGTGCGCAGCCGGGCCAGATTCTGGTGGTGGTGGAAGGGATTGCCACCCGCCCAATAGACCAGCCGGATATTCGGATACGTACGGTGTTCGCCGTTGTATTCGTAGGGCGCGCCGGGATTCAGCAGCATGTCCGCGATCCGCGCGACCGGGATGAAATCGTGGACGCCGTTGACGCCCTGCGACAGGCGCGGCGGCGACGTGAGCCGCACGGCCAGACCGACATTCGCGGCCGAACCATAGCCGTGTCCGAATCCGCCACCGGGCAGGCCGATCTGGCCGAGCATGGCGGCGAGGACCACGCCGAGCCACAGCGGCTGCTCCCCGTATCGGGCGCGTTGCAGCGACCAGCTCACCGTGACCAGCGTGCGCGTGCCCGCCATCTCCCGAGCCAGCGCCCGAATCCGTTCCGCGGCAATGCCGGTGATCGGCTCCGCCCACTCCGGATCCTTGACGATGCCGTCGTCCACACCGCGCAGGTAGCCGGCGAAACGCTCGTAACCGACGGTGTAGCGGTCCAGGAAAGCGTTGTCCGCCAATCCTTCCGCGTCCAGCACCTGGGCGAGCGCGAGCATGAGGGCGGCATCGCTGCCGGGCCGGGCCGCGATCCACTCGGCCGCCGCGCCGGCCGGGATATCGTCGCGCAGCGGAGAGACGGTGACGAACCGGCAGCCGTTCTCGCGCGCCGTCTCGATCCAGCCGCGCCCGTTGTGCCGGGACACCCCGCCCGGTGCCACCGCCGCGTTCTTCGGCGACAGTCCCCCGAACGAGACCACCAGCTTCGAATGTTCGGCCAGCACCGATTTCGTGGTGGCGCGCGTCATGATCGTGCCCATGTCCGCGAGGATGTGCGGCAGCAGCACCGTCGACGCGCCCAGGCTGTAGCTGTTGCGGTGTGAGACGTAACCGCCGAGGCAGTTCAGGAAACGGTGAATCTGGCTCTGCGCGTGATGGAATCGGCCGGCACTGGCCCAGCCGTAGGACCCGCCGTACACCGCCGACGCGCCGAAATCGCGGTACACCCTGGCCAATTCGCCGGCCAGCAGGTCCAGCGCGGTCTCCCACGACACCGGCACGAATTCGTCCGCGCCGCGGTCCGCGGGACCGGGACCGTTCTCCAGCCAGCCTTTTCGCACATGGGGCTGCGCGATGCGCGCCGGATGATGCTGGGCGGAGGCCACATTCCCGATCAGCGGAGAGGGCTCGGGATCACGGCTCCAGGGTCGCACCGCGGTGAGCCGCTCCCCGTCGCTGCTCGCCTCGAAAACGCCCCAGTGGGTGAGATGCGTCGCCATTCGACCAAGATACGCGCGGCCAAGACCGTCCCGGGTTGCGCTTTCAATAACCGGGAGTACGCTCATTTCTGAGTCCACTCAGTTCTGAAGGCGGGGTTGGAGGTGCCCGATGACCGTTCAGGCACGGTCGACACACGTCGGACGTCGGCAACGGAAGATGCACGATAAGCAGTCCCGGATCTTCGAAGCCGCCGCCACGCTGTTTGCTGAATACGGTTTCGATCAGGTGACCACCCAGCAGATTTCGGACCGCGCGGACATCGCCGCGGGCACCCTGTTCCGGTACGCCGCCACGAAGGGCGAACTGCTGCTGATGGTCTACAACGAGGAACTGCGGACCGCGCTGGACGACGGCGCTGCCGCGTCCCGGACCCGGACCGACCCGGCGGAAGCGGTGTCGGCCATGCTCGATCCGCTGCTGCGCGCGGCCGAGCGGAGGCCCGAGAACACCATCGCCTATCAGCGTGAACTGCTTTTCGGCTCACCCACCGACAAATACCGCTCCGAGGGCCTGGCACTGGTGGCCCGGCTGGAGTCCATGATCGCCGCGCGGCTGCTCGAAAACCCCTCGGCGCGTGGGGAAGAGCAGGCCCGGCTGGCGGGACGCAGCATCTTCGCGGTCCTGCACCTGGCACTGGTGCAACCGTCCACCGGGGCGCATCCCGGCCACGACGCCATGGCGGATCTGCGGGCGCAGATCGCACAGATAATCGCTGGATTCCTCACATCCCCAGGGAGGCAATGACAATGACCATCGAGATCCGCAAGGTCACCGTGCTCGGCACCGGAGTTCTCGGTTCCCAGATCGCATTCCAGACCGCGTTCCGCGGATTCGACGTCACCGCGTACGACATCGACGACGCGGCCCTGACCGCGGCGCGCGGCCGCTTCGACAAGCTGGCCGCCGTCTACCGGCAGGCGGTACCGGGCGGCGCCGACGGGAAGGCCGAGTCGACCGCGGCGGGCATCGCGCTGACCTCCGATCTCGGCGCGGCCGTCGCCGACGCCGACCTGGTGATCGAGGCGATCCCCGAGGTGCTCACCATCAAGCAGGACACCTACGAGAAGCTGGGCAAGCTCGCGCCCGAGCGCACCATCTTCGCCACCAACTCCTCCACGCTGCTGCCGAGCGCCATGAAGGACTTCACCGGTCGCCCGGACCGGTTCCTGGCGCTGCACTTCGCGAATCAGGTGTGGCACTTCAACACCGCCGAGATCATGGGCACCGCCGACACCGATCCGGCCGTCTACCAGGCCGTCGTGGACTTCGCCACCGCCATCGGCATGGTGCCGATCGAGCTGCACAAGGAGAAGGCCGGCTACGTCCTCAACTCGCTGCTGGTGCCGCTGCTGAACGCGGCCATGACGCTGGCCGAGGGTGGCTACGCCGAGCCCGACGCCGTGGACAAGACCTGGCGCATCGGCACCGGCGCCCCGGCGGGGCCGTTCCAGATCCTCGACATCATCGGCCTGACCACGCCCTACAACATCATGATCAACAACAGCGACGAGACCGCGCAGCGAATCGCCAAGTGGCTCAAGGACAACTACATCGACCAGGGCAAGCTCGGCATCGCCAGCGGGGAGGGCTTCTACAAGTACTGAGCCGAGATCCACGACAGCTGAGCACTTCCAGATCACCTTCAGGGATAGGAATTCGCATGTTCTACAGCAGTGGCAATTACGAGGCCTTCGCCCGCCCGCGCAAGCCCGCGGGAGTGGACGGGAAGACGGCCTGGTTCGTGGGATCCGGTCTGGCGTCGCTGTCCGGCGCCGCCTTCCTGATCCGCGACGGTCAACTGCCCGGGAGCAAGATCACCATTCTGGAAGAGCTGAAGCTGCCCGGCGGCGCGCTCGACGGCATCAGGGAACCGAAGAAGGGCTTCGTCATTCGCGGCGGCCGCGAGATGGAGAACCACTTCGAATGTCTGTGGGACCTCTACCGGACCATCCCGTCCATGGAGATCGAGGGCGCGAGCGTGCTCGACGAGTTCTACTGGCTCAACAAGGACGACCCGAACTTCTCCCTCGAGCGCGCCACCGTCAATCGCGGGCAGAGCGCCCAGACCAAGAACCTCTTCACGCTGAACGCCAAGGCACAGCAGGACATCACCAAGATCTTCCTCGCCACCCGTGAGGAGATGGAGGGCAAGCGCATCAACGAGGTGTTCTCGCCGGACTTCTTCGAGAGCAACTTCTGGATGTACTGGCGCACCATGTTCGCCTTCGAGGACTGGCACAGCGCGCTCGAGATGAAGCTCTACCTGCATCGCTTCATCCACCATATCGGCGGCCTGCCGGACTTCTCGGCGCTGAAGTTCACCAAGTACAACCAGTACGAGTCACTGGTGCTGCCGCTGTACCGCTGGCTGCTCGACCAGGGCGTCACCTTCAAGTTCGACACCACGGTCACCGACGTCGACTTCGACCTCGCCGCGGATCGCAAGCAGGCCACCAGGATTCACTGGATCTCGGAGGGCGTCGAGGGCGGCGTCGACCTGGGGCCCGACGATATGGTGCTGATGACCATCGGCTCGCTGACCGAGAACTCCGACGAGGGCGACCACCACACCCCCGCCAAGGTCAACGACGGCCCGGCTCCCGCCTGGGATCTATGGCGCCGGATCGCGGCCAAGGACAAGGCTTTCGGCCATCCGGACGTGTTCGGATCGCACATCCCCGAGACCAAGTGGGAGTCGGCCACCGTCACCACCCTGGACGGGCGCATCCCCGAATACATTCAGAAGATCTGCAAGCGGGATCCCTTCAGCGGCAAGGTCGTCACCGGCGGCATCGTCACCGTGAAGGACTCCAGCTGGCTGATGAGCTGGACGGTCAACCGGCAGCCGCACTTCAAGCAGCAGCCCAAGGACCAGATCGTGGTGTGGGTGTACTCGTTGTTCGTCGACAAGCCGGGCGACTACGTGCAGAAGACCATGCAGGAGTGCACCGGCGAGGAGATCACCCAGGAGTGGCTGTACCACCTGGGCGTTCCCGAAGCCGACATCCCGGAGCTGGCCGCGAACGCCGCCAAGTGCGTCCCGGTCATGATGCCGTACGTGACCGCGTTCTTCATGCCCCGCAAGGCCGGTGACCGTCCGGACGTGGTGCCGAAGGGTGCGGTCAACTTCGCCTTCATCGGCCAGTTCGCCGAGACCAGCCGCGACTGCATCTTCACCACCGAGTACTCGGTGCGCACCGGTATGGAGGCGGCGTACCGGCTGCTCGACATCGAACGCGGCGTCCCGGAGGTCTTCAACTCCACCTACGACGTCCGCGCCCTGCTGGCCGCCATGACCCGCCTCCGCGACGGCGATCCCATCGATCTCCCCGGCCCGGATCTGCTGTGGCGCGGGCTGGCAAAGCGCCTCGGCAACAACGAGATCGGCGAACTGCTCACCCAGTACGGCATCATCGGCCAGTAATCCCGGCCACGGTGGCCCGGTTCCGCTGGGACCGGGCCATTGTCGTCAGCGGTCGCAGTCGCTCCAGGCGCGGGCGGCCGCCAGCAGCCGGGCGCGGACGCGATCCGCGTGAGGGCGGTCGGGGCCGCCGACACGGCGGGCCAGGAAGACCGTGTTGATCGGTGCGTCCTCCGGGTCGTGGAGCTTCCGGATTGCGCCCGAGGCCAATTCGCCGGCGCACAGGTAACTCGGCAGCACCGAGATGCCGGCACCCGCCACGACCGCGGCGAGCACGGCACGCAGGTCGGGAATCACCAGGCCCGGATCCGCTTCCAGGCGGGTCCCGAAGACATGCCGCCAGTAGCGCCGCACGATCGGGAAGTCGGATGCGTAGGCGACCAGCGGTGCCACGCCGAAGTCGTTGGCGCGCAATCGATCCAGATCGGTGCGGGCGGCCACCTCGGGCGCGGCCACCAGGATGAACTCCTCGTCGGCGAGGGGTTCGGCGAGCACGGCGCGGCCGCGCGGCCGGACGGTCGAGAGAACAAGGTCCAGTTTGCCGACCCGGAGATCCGCGAGCAGATCGTCGGCCAGACCGATGCTGACCGCGAGCCGGACGCCGTCGAACACCAGTGGCGCGAGCGCGGGCAGGGCCAGGGTGGACAGCAATTCGGCCGGGCCGCCGAGCAACACGGGCGGTTCCACGGCGGCGACGGTGTCGGGGGAACCGTTGCCGATCACCGACTCCAGAGCATCGAGCGGGGCCGAGACCCGGGCGGCCAGATCGTGGGCGGCGGCGGTGGGTGCCACACCGCGCGGCAGCCGCTCGAAGAGCGGGCGGCCGAGCTGACGTTCCAGCGCCTGCAACTGGGTGGTGGCGGTCGGCTGTGAGAGACCGACCTGCCCGGCGGCCGCGGTGATCGACCCGGCTCGGTAGACGGCCAGGAAGGTCCGCAACTGCGCGAGATCCATCGAGCCGTCAGCCTGCTTGTGTCGCACCCGGCGAGTCTATTGACCCGGCACCGCATTGCCGCGGTAGCCAGCTTCGTCGACCGCTACCTAAATACTCAATTTTTTGACTAGCGATGACCTGGACACTCCGGTCAGCCGCGCGCTACTGTTCGAAGTCGGTAGACAATGATTTGATTATTGAAATCGAGGGATCATGCACCCGTTCCGGAAGGCCGTCGAAGCCCGTGACGCGGCGGCCATCGAGGCCCTGCTCGCCGACGATGTCATCTTCACCAGCCCGGTCGCCTTCAAGCCCTATCGGGGCAAGGCCATCACCGCCGCCATCCTGCGCGGAGTCATGCGGGTGTTCGAGGACTTCCGCTACATCAAGGAGATCGGTGCGGCGGACAGCAGCGATCACGCCCTGGTCTTCGAGACCACGGTCGCGGGCAAGCGCATCACCGGATGCGACTTCCTGCACGTCGACGCCGACGGCTTGATCGACGAGTTCACGGTGATGGTGCGCCCGCTCTCCGGCGCGCAGGTCCTCGCGGAGGCGATGGCCGCGCAGTTCGAGCGGATCCAGGCCGAGGCCGTGGCGCAAATCGAACGGGAGGCAGCAGCGGCCGAACGCCAAGCGGCGGGCTCGTGAACGAGTCCGGCCCGGCTCCCGTGGCGGCCGATTTCCTGGGATGATCCACGAACAGTCACCGAAAGGCCGATCCGCCATGACCGAGGGCAGCTACACCCGATACGTCGCCCTGGGCGACAGTCAGACCGAGGGCGTGGGCGACGGCGACGACCTGACCGGCCTGCGTGGGTGGGCGGACCGGCTGGCCGAGCGACTCGCCGTTACCAATCCCGAACTGCGCTACGCCAATCTGGCGGTCCGCGGCAAGCTGGCGCACCAGATCCGCGACGACCAATTGGACGCGGCGCTGGCGCTGCGCCCGGACCTGGCCACCGTGCTGGCGGGCATGAACGATCTGCTGCGCCCGAACTTCGATCCGGACGAGATCGCCGGGCACGTGGAGGCCATGTTCGCCGCGCTCACCGCCACCGGCGCGGTAGTGGCGACACTGACCTTCCCCGATGTGGCCGAGACCATTCCGATGGCCCGGCCCATTCGCGGCCGGATCGCGGCGATCAACGACCGGCTGCGGGCGGCCGCCCATCGGCACGGCGTACTGGTCGCCGAGACCGGCCATCACCCCGTGGTGACCGATCCCCGCCTGTGGGACGCCGACCGGCTGCACGCCAGCCCGCTCGGGCATCAGCGCATCGCCGACGCGGTGGCCGAGGCGCTGCGGCTGCCCGGCGCGAACGACGCCTGGACCCGGCCGCTGCTTCCGGCCCTGCCCGAGAACGGGGCGCTGCGCTCGATCGCAGCCGAATTCCATTGGGCGGCAACCGCACTGGGTCCGTGGGTGATGCGCCGGCTGCGCGGCATCTCCTCCGGGGACCGACGGGTGCCCAAGCGCCCGGTGCCGCTCCCGGTCCAGCTGAGCGATCCGGTCACGATGCCCGGCAGCGGGGTCGCCCCCGCGTAGTCAGACGTCGACCCCGTAATCCCCTGCGATACCGCCCAATCCGGAGGCGTAGCCCTGTCCGATGGCCCGGAACTTCCACTCGGCGCCGGACCGGTAGAGCTCGCCGAACACCATTGCGGTCTCGGTGCAGGCGTCCTCGGTGAGGTCGAAGCGGGTCAGCTCCGATCCGGTGACGGCGTCCACGACCCGGATGTAGGCATTGCGGACCTGGCCGAAGGCCTGCCGTCGGGTCTCGGCCTCGTAGATCGATACGGGGAAGACGATATTCGTGATGCCCGGCGGCATCGCCGCCAGATCCACGGTGATCGCCTCGCCGTCGCCCGCGCCGGTGAGGTTGTCGCCGGTGTGCTCGATGGCGCCCTCGGGGGAACGCAGGTTGTTGTAGAACACGAAATGCCGGTCGGAGACGACACGCTGGTTCGATCCGCACGCGAGCGCGCTGGCATCGAGATCGAAATCGGCTCCGACGGTGTCGCGCACGTCCCAGCCCAGGGCGACGGCCACCTTCGTCAGGTTCGGCGCCTGCCTCGACAGCGAGACATTGCCGCCCTTGGCCACCCGGACACTCATCGCGTGACGGTCCCTCCCGGATCGGAACCGCCCGGCCCGGTCGTCCTCGCGCCGCGACGCGGAGATCACCGAATCAACGTCCGGGTCAGCGGGATTCGTATCGAGCTGATCGGCGATCACGGCGATCCGGCGTTGCAGGGCGAGCAGTTCGATCAGATCCCGGGGCATCGCCTCCCCGATGCCGTCCGGCGAGACCGCGGCGTCCACCGCCTCGGCATGCGCGTCCTGCACCGCCGCCCGCAGGCGCGCGGCCAGGCCCGCACGCGGCGTCGCCGGCTCGGGGTCCACCGGCCCCAGCCCCGCCCACGGTTCCCCCTTACCGAGCGTCACACCTCGAATGTACCTGCACGGCAGGCCAATCGAGCGGTCTCGGGTCAGCCGGCCTCCACCCACAGCACCGGCATCCGCTGGACCGGGTTGACGGCGAAGCCCCGCGATTCCAGGGCTGAGCGGGTACCGCGTCGACTCGACGAGCCGGAGCTGAACGAGCGGGCGGGAGTGCTCGCGTCAGCGAGTCGGGACCCATGAACGAGTTGTCGCGCCACGCGACCCGATGGTGGCTATTGCAGCAGGTCGCTCCAGAACGCGCAGCGGTGGTCGGCGGCGAAGGTGTCGGAGAACTGGCTGCCGCCGGGGCGGAAGGACAGGAACGACGGTGCGGCCGTGGTGTATCGCGGCATGGCGGGCAGGCCCTGCGGGTCGGCGGTGCCGGCGGTGATGAAGCGGGTCCAGTAGCGGCGCATCTCGTCCTGCAGGCGCTGCTGGGCGGGGTTCATGACGGCGTGCAGGAGCGGACCGGCCTGCACCAGATCGAAGAGGAAGGGGAGTTCCGCGGCGTGGTACGCGCCCATGGGGAAGGTGCTGGGCGGGGCCAGGGCCGACCTGTCGTCGAATTCGTAGACGTAGGTGGGATTCTGGCGGCCGAAGTCGCCGACCTGGTCGGCCAGGTTGCAGACGAACTTGTCGGTCCAGGCCCGGGTGAGCGCGAGCGTGGGCTGCGCGTAGTCGCTCAGCGGATACTCCGCCACGATTCGATCGACCTGCGCCCGATCCACCCCGCTCAGCTTCGCCGTGAGCTGGGCGGGGTAATCCGCGGCGGTCATCCTCGCGCCGAGCGGGTTGCCGTAATCCATCCACACCCACAGCGCCATCTCGTCGTGGTTGGAGCCGATGAAGGTGGGAACATGCGCCATCCCACCGGCTTTCAGCACGGCGACCGGATCGCGAGGGAGAAAGTCGTTGCCGTACACCACATTCACCGACTCCGGCGCGCGATCGACGAGGACATCCGCGGGCAGGCCGCGCAGGCACGCCGCATCGGCTCCCGGGCAACCGACGCCGGCCGCCCAGGCATCGCCCTCCGCCTCGGCGGCCGAGAGCGCCTGCCCGGCGCACGGGCCGCTCTGCATCATGGCCGCCTGGAAGAGTCCGGCCGACGAGGGCGTGGCCAGCTGCGCGCAGATCGAGATCCCGCCCGCCGATTCACCATCCACCGTCACCCGCTTCGGGTCGCCGCCGAAGGCCGCGATATTGCGCTGCACCCAGCGCAGCGCGGCCTGCTGATCCATCAGCCCGTAATCCCCGGAGCCAGCGCCCTCGTCCAGGCCCGAGGCAGCCAGGAAGCCGAAGGTGCCGAGCCGGTAGTTGATGGTGACCACGATGGCGTCACCGTCCGGCTGCGACACCAAAGGCGCTGCGCCGTACATGCTTCCGGTGCCGGTTTGCAGGCCGCCGCCGTGCAGCCACACCATGACCGGCAGGCCGTGGCCATCGGCCGGGAGCGTGGGCGGGGTCCACACGTTCAGGTAGAGGCAGTCCTCATCGGTCGAGCGCAGTCCGCCCACGCCCGTGTCCTGCGCGCATTTCGGCCCGGCGTCGCGGGCCTCGCGGAGGCCCGGCCACGGCGGCACCGGTGCGGGCGGTTGCCAGCGCAGCGCGCCGACCGGTGGTGCGGCGTAAGGGATTCCATTGAAGAGCCGGTAGTCCGGGGCGACCACGCCGCGCAGGCTGCCACTGTCGACGGCGACGATGCCGGGGGCGGCCGGTAGGGCGCGCGCCACCGGTCCGTGCACCGCGAAGACCGTCACCAGCAGGGCCACCACCGAGAGCACCGCCCCGGCTCCCCACCCCATCCACTCCCGGTCACGCACGATCACCCGAGCCTCCTGGGCCAGCAGCGTTATCGCGTAATCGTCCGATACTAGTCGACCGTCCGGGACGGGGGCCCATAGTCTCGAGCGGCGATCAAAACCCCCAGCGTACGGGTGAGTCACCGCGCGTCCGCCGTCTCACCGCGAGACGGCCGTTGACAGTCGGTTCAGGGTCCGGGAAACGCGGATCCCATGACCCGGACCGCACCCGACGTGCCTGGACCGGCGCAGCGTGCGCTGATCCGGGCAACCCGCGCGGATTCCTCCGCGCGTCCGCCGCGTGCCGGAGGCTCGGTCACGGCATGATCGTCGTCGTTCGAGGGGGGATTCACTGTCGTGACCACAGGAAAGGGGTTCTGTTCGTGAAGACCGTGTACCTCCGCCGCATCGCCCTGGCCACGCTCGCCTGCGCCGTCTCCGGCGCCCTCGCCGCACCCGCGTCCGCCGACGCGGCCCCGCAGCGGATCACGCTCGACTACTCCAAGGGCCGGTGCGCCCAGACCACCCTGCTGGCGCACTCGTTCACGCCGACCACATTGGAGATCACCACCTCCAGCAACTTCACCGACGACGCCAAGATCGACATCAACGGGCAGCGCACCCCGCTGCCCGACACCTACGCCGTCCAGACCACCCAGATCGACCTGGGCACCCCGATGCCCGGGGCCATCCCCTTCGAGGTGTCCGGCTCGGAGTGGCCCGGCAGCATCGGCACCGGCTGCAAGGGCTGGATCATCGTCGCCTGACCCGCCGCGAGAACGGCTGAGCCCCGGGGGTTTTCCTCGGGGCCCGGCCGTTTCAGCTCACCGAGCGTGGCTCACTTGCCGTGGGCGCGCAGCTGGTACAGACCCCGGGTCTCGGCCACCACCACGCCATTGGCGTCGGTCACCACGGCCTCGAGGGTGAAGTCGGCCTTGCCCTTGGCCGCGGCTTCCTCGGTGATCCGCGCGATCTCCGAGTCCGACAGTGTGGCCTCGGCACGCACATCGGTGGCGGCGGGCTTGCGGAAGAAGATCTGCAGATCCTTCACCAGGGGGAAGTACTTGGCGGTGTCGAAGCTGGCGATGGCGATCGCGCCGCCCAGGATCTCCGCCACGGTGAACAGCACGCCGGCGTACATGACGCCGAAGTGATTGCCATTGCCCTCGACCGGCACCGTGGTGGCGGCGAAGCCGGGGCGCACCTCCTCGGCCCGCACCCCCATCTTGTGCGCGATCGGAATCGTGAACTCCAGACCACCGTTCACGACCTCGTTCAGCGGCGGGGCATCGTTCGCCATGCGGACCTCCTCGTCCCGGAAATGGGGCAACTTACTGACGTATTGCCAACAGCGTGAATCATTATGGGTGAGAGGGTTGCGGCGCAACTCTTTCAGCCCCGCGTGAAACCCGCCACATCCCAGCAAATCATCCCATGTCGCCTCTAGTATGCAAGTCGTGTCCAAGACTTTCTCCGCCGCCGAGCGGGCCTACCGCGAGATCAAGGAACGCATCCTGAGCGGCGACCTGCCGGGTGGCGAATTGGTCAGCGAGAACGAGATGGCCGGCGAGCTGGGCACCTCCCGCACCCCGGTCCGCGAGGCCTTCCTGCGGCTCGAGACCGAGGGCTGGATGCGGCTCTACCCCAAGCGCGGCGCCCTGGTGGTGCCGGTGCCCTCGCACGAGGCCGAGCATGTGATCCATGCCCGCTACATCGTGGAAACCGGCGCGGTCGACGCGCTCACCCGCATCGCGCGCGCGGGGCTGATCCCCCGACTGCGCGAATCCCTGGACCGCCAGCGCGAACTCGCGGACGCCGGCAACCTCGACGAATTCGCCATCGTGGACGCCGATTTCCACCGCGAGTACGTGGTGGCGGCCGACAATCCGCTGCTCATCGGCTTCTACGACTCACTGCGGGAGCGCCAGCGCCGCATGAACAGCGTTGCGCTGCACCGGGGCGAGACCCATCCGCACCGGATCATCGAGCAGCACAACCGGATCGCCGACCTGATCGAAGCCGCCGACGCCGCCGGATTCGCCGAAGCACTCGCCGAGCACCTCACGGACGTGCACGGCGTGACCCTGAGAGGACTGTGATGGCAACGCTGACAGCCGTCGGCGCCCGCACCACCGGCATCGGCACCCATCCCAGGGCGTGGCTCGGCGTGGCCACGGCGATCTTCGCGATCGCCTGGGGCGGAAACGAATTCACCCCGCTGCTGGTCATGTACAAGCGGGACGGACTCCCCGTCACCACCGTGGATCTGCTGCTGTTCGAATACGTGCTCGGCATCATCCCCGCCCTGCTCATCGGCGGCCCGCTCTCCGACCGCTACGGCCGCCGCTTGCTCATGCGACCCGCGCCCTTCATCGCGGCCACCGGCTCCACGCTGCTGGCTTTCGGATCCGCCTCCGTCCCCATGCTTTCCGCCGGTCGCGTGCTGTGCGGCATCGCGCTGGGCCTGGCCATGGCGGTGGGCAGCAGCTGGCTCAAGGAGCTCTCGCAGGCGCCGTTCACCGCCGACACCGTCTCGGGGACCGGGGCGCGCCGCTCGGCCATGAGCCTGACCGGCGGCTTCGGTGTGGGCGCGGGCGTGGCCGGGGTGCTGGCGCAGTGGGGTCCGTGGCCCGACACCCTGGCGTACCTGATCAATGTGATGCTCTGCGGGCTGGCGGCGGTCCTGCTGTTCCGCGCGCCGGAAACCACCGTGCCGCAGGAGAATCCGGGCCGGTTGCTGGACGACCTGAAGGTTCCGGCCGCGGCGCACCACCGCTTCCGGACCGTGGCACTGCCGGTGTGTCTGTGGCTGTTCACCTCGTCGGCGGCGGCCTACGCCATCATGCCGACGCTCATGATGCCCAAGGTGCACGGCGCGCCCATCGCGTTCTCGGCCCTGATCACGGTCATCACGCTGGGTTGCGGGTTCGGCATCCAGTCCGTCGCGCGCCGCATCGACCGGCCCGGTTCGCTCCGGCTGCCGATCCTGGCGCTGAGCCTGGTGATCACCGGAATGCTGCTGGCCGCAGCGGCTTCCGCCACCCTCACCATGTGGCTGACCGTGCTGACCGCCGTCGCGCTGGGCATGGGCTTCGGCAGCGGCCTGGTCGCGGGCCTGCTCGAGATCGAGCGCATGGCCCGGCCCGACGACCTGGCGGGGCTGACCGCGGTGTTCTACGCGGTCAGCTACCTCGGCTTCGGCGTCCCGGCCGTCATGGCGGTGTGCCACGACGGGACCGGGATCGGATATCCGGCCATGTTCGGCGTCCTCGCCGCGGCCTGCGCGGTATGCCTGGCCATCGTGGGTCGCTCCCGCCCGGCCTGAGCAACCGGCCGCGTCACAGTGAGCGCGAGATGATCTCCTTCATGATCTCGCTGGTGCCGCCGTAGATGCGGTTGACGCGAGAACCCGTGTACATATTGGCGATCGGATACTCCATCATGTAGCCGTAGCCGCCGAACAGCTGCAGGCACTTGTCGACCACCTTGTCGGCGGTCTCGGCGGCGAACAGTTTGGCCATGGAGGCCGTAGCCGGGTCGTTCTTGCCATCGATGTACTGCTGGATCGCGTAGTCCACCAGGGTCTTGATGGCCAGCGCCTCGGTCTTGACCTCGGCCAGGGTGAAGGCGTTGTGCTGGAACTTGCCGATCGGGCGGCCGAACGCCTCGCGCTCCTTGGAGTAGCGCAGCGCCTCCAGCACGGCGGCCTCGGCCAGCGCCGAGCACAGGCTGGCGATGATCAGGCGCTCGCGGGCCAGCTGCTCCATGAGCTGGTAGAAGCCCAGACCCTCTTGCGCGCCGAGGAGATTCGCGACCGGGACGCGCATGTCGGAGAAGAACAGCTCACGCGTGTCCTGCGCGTGCTGGCCCATCTTCTCCAGCACCCGGCCGCGTTCGAAGCCCGGCAGATCCTTGGTCTCGGCCACGATGAGCGAGACGCCGGCCGCGCCCTTGGACGGGTCGGTCTTGGCCACGATCACCAGCAGATCGCAGTGGGTGCCGTTGGAGATGAACGTCTTCGAGCCGTTGACGACGTAGTGGTCGCCCTCGCGGATGGCGGTGGTGCGCACCGACTGCAGGTCCGAACCGGTGCCCGGCTCGGTCATGGCGATGGCCAGTACCAGCTCGCCGCTGATGATGCCCGGCAGCCAGCGCCGGCGCTGCTCCTCGTTGCCGTAGTTGTAGACGTAGTGCGACACGATCGGCGAGTGCACCGAGAAGCCGAAGCCGTTGTCGTGGGCGTAGACCAGTTCCTCCTGGACCACGGCCTGCAGGCCGAAATCGCCGCCCGCGCCGCCGAATTCCTCCGGCAGGTCCAGGCCGAGCAGCCCGGCGTCGCCGGCCTTGTTCCAGAACTCGCGGTCGACCATGTGCTGCTTGGTCCAGCGCTCCCGGTTGGGCGCGGACTCCTTGCGCAAGAATTCGGCCGCGTGCTTGCGCAGCTCGCGGTGCTGTTCGGTCTCCCAGGAGGGGCGATAGTCGGGGAACAGTTCGGACATCGGTGTCACTCTCCGTTGTTGCTTCGGATGCCGTCTATTGCGTCGGATGCCGTTGAGCGGCAGGTCGTCCCGAGCCGCGATGGCTTCGAGCTCGGCAATGGTCTTGTCGGCGAACGCCTTCCGGAAGGCCTCGTCGGTGCCGTCGGCCTCGAAGGTCGCCATCGCGCCCGGGCGGCCGCCTCCTCCAGAGCCGCCCGATACGGCTGTCCCGCAGCGGTTTCCGCGCGACGACCCGGCACTCGGGCTCCCGCATGCAGCGAACGATACAGTTGTATCGTAAACGGGTCAATGGCAAGGCGCGCCCGGCGCCTGAGCGGGAACCGCTACTACGAGACGTAAAATCGGCGGACGCAATCGACGAGTTGAGGGGCGATGCTGAATCCACGGGCCACCAATGACGACCTGACCGCGAAGGCGCGAATCCGCAATGCCGCGATGGATCTGTTCGCCCAGTACGGCGATTCGCGGGTCTCGCTGCGCGCGGTGGCCGCCGAGGCCGGCGTCACCCTCGGGCTCGTCCAGCACCATTTCAAGACAAAGGACGGCCTGCGTGACGCCGTCGACAAACTGGTCGTCGACTACTTCGCCCAGACGGTCGCCTCGATTCCCCCGACCGGCACGCACGCCGAGGTCGCGTCCGCCCGCGACGAAGCGGTCCGCCGGATGCTGCACGACAATCCGGCGGTCGTGAACTACATCCGCCGCTCCCTGCTGGAGCCCTCCGAAACCCGCATCCACCTGCTGGACGCGGTCGTCGACCTCACCCGCAGCGAGGTCGCCGGCCTCCGCGAGGCGGGGCTGGCCTCCACCGACAAACCCGAATCCGCCCAGATCGTCGCGGTCCTGCTCCGCCAATTCGGCGAACTCCTCCTGGCTCCCATGCTCGATGCCGTCTGGGAACGCGTCTCCCCCGACAATCCCACCCGCCCCCGCCTCTCGATCACCGTGCGGGACTGAGCAGCGAGGCCCGACGCGGGCGGCGTGGTGACGGAAACCGACTACAGGATGTCCTCACCGAAGATGGCCCGACGGCTTAGGGAATCCATTGCCGCGGTGCGGGCCGGCGAGGTCGAGACGCACGAAATCATCGACGTCCTGGATGAGAACGCGAGCCTGGAATGACCTTTGCACGGCGTTCGACCGAGCTCAGCGCAGGTGGGTCTCGAAGAAGCTGAAGATCCGCTTCCAGGCGTCCTCGGTGGCTTCCTCGTTGTAGCCGAGGCCGGTCACCCGGATGACCGATTCGGCGGGGGTGAGGTTGGCGAAGGCATGGGTGACGCCTGGGTAGGTCTTGACGTCGTGGTCGATGCCGTAATCGGTCAGCACGCGTTCGAGTTTCGCGCCGCGACCGGGGTTGGCCGGGTCGAGAGCGCCGTAGCTGGCGACGATGGGACAGGAACCACGCAGGATGTCCTTGTAGTTGCCGCGACCCGAGGGATAGAAGGGCGCCGCGGCGTCGAAACCCTTGGTGGCGGCCAGGAGCGCGAACCCGCCACCGAGGCAGAAGCCGACCACGGCCACCCGGCCGGTGCAGTCCGGATCGGCGATGAGATGGGCGCGGGCGCTGAGGATGTCGTGCACTGTCGTCCCGTTCCCATTGGACAACAGCTCCCGCATCATGCTGGGTACGCAGCGAACCCGGCCGCGCGCGAACAGATTCGGAACGATGGCGAGATACCCGTTCTCCGCCAGTCGGCGGGCCGTGGTCCGCATGTCATGGTTGACGCCCACCATGTCGTGCAGGACCACCACACCCGGCCAGGGTCCGGTCCCCGCCGGGGTGGCGACGTAGGCATCGATGACACCGTTCGGGGTGGTCAGTTGGATCGTGCTCATCGGCGAGCCTCTCCGTCGGGGATCGAGCTGACCACCGCATCCTAACGTGTCTGGGACAATCAGCCCTCGATTGGCAGGCCCGCCTCGGTCCAATCCTGAATGCCGTCACGGTATTTGCGGACATTCGTGTAGCCCAGACGCTCCAGTTTCGCGGCCACGTTCTGACTGTTGGGGCAGGCGGCATTGGAGCAATAGGTGACGATGGCCGCGTCGCGATCCGGAAGTAGCTGCGGCGCAAGCGTTTCCACCTCGGACTCGACCAGGGCGAGCGCCCCGGGAAGGTGCGCCTTGGCGTAGTACTCGCCACCGAGGGCGTCGAGCACGATGACCGAACCGGCCTCGATCTCTCGAACGAGCTCGTCGCGCGTGATGAGTGCGGTCATGGAAGTTCCTTTCCCGAAATTATGTGCGTGTGCACGCTACTACTTATGTGCGGGCGCACGCAACTGGTTATGATGAGCCGGTGTCCGCCTCCCGATCCCATCCGGCCGTCCATGCCTGGGCCGCGCTGCTGCAAGTCCACGCCAAACTCGTCCCCGAACTCGACGCCGAACTGCGCCGCACCACCGGGCTACCGCTGAGCTGGTACGACGTACTGCTGGAACTCGATGGACCACACCGGCTCCGGATGAGCGACCTCGGCGAGCGGGTGGTGCTGAGCCGGACCAGGGTGAGCCGGCTGATCACCGAGATGGAGTCGGACGGACTGGTCCGGCGAGAATCCAATCCGGACGATGGGCGTTCGGCGTTCGTGAGCATCACCGACGCCGGCCGCCGCCGCTTCCGGGAGGCCGCGCCGCACTATCTGGCCGGAATCGAGCGACGCTTCGGCGGCAAGCTGGACACGGCCGAGCTGGAGACCGTCGCGGGAGCGTTGCGCAAGGTGCTCGCGCCCGCCGACATCCCGCCACCCGAGGTCGGCACGCCGTAGCGCGCAGTGTGGGACGCGGCGGAATTCGACGCGGGTTGGGCCGAACGGTTGCCGGGCCGCCGGGCGGCGGGAAGGGTGGGGAGCGGGATCGGTCCCACCGGATTCGATCGGAACTGATTCGAACAGAGGAGACATCTCGTGCGTTTCGGCATCTTCATTCCGCAGGGGTGGCGGCTCGACCTGGTCGGTATCGATCCCGCCGCGCAGTGGGGGGTGATGCGGGATCTGGCGCAGCGCGCGGATTCCGGGGAGGTGTGGGAATCGCTGTGGGTCTACGACCATTTTCATACCGTTCCGGTACCGACCGAGGAGGCCACGCACGAGGCGTGGTCATTGATGTCGGCGCTGGCGGCGAGCACCTCGCGGATTCGGCTGGGGCAGATGTGTACCGCGATGAGCTATCGGAATCCGGCCTATCTGGCCAAGGTCGCGGCCACCGTGGATCTCATCTCGGGTGGGCGAGTGGAGATGGGTATCGGGGGCGGGTGGTACGAGCACGAGTGGCGGGCCTACGGGTACGGATTCCCTTCCGCCGGTGAGCGATTGGGGAGGCTGGACGAGGGCGTGCAGATCTTCGAGCAGGCCTGGACCACCGGGAAGGCCACCCTCGACGGCAAGCACTACCAGGTCGACGGCGCGATCGTGCGACCGCTCCCGCTGCAGGAGGGCGGCATTCCGATCTGGGTCGCGGGCGGCGGCGAGAAGGTGACGCTGCGGATCGCGGCGAAGTACGCGCAGTACACCAATTTCGCGGGCGACCCGGAGACCTTCACCCAGAAGTCGGATCTGCTGCGCGCCCACTGCGCCGCGGTCGGAACGGAATTCGACGCCATCACCCGCAGTTCCAACTTCAACACCCTGATCGGCGCGACCGAGGCCGAGGTGCAGGATCGCCTGTCCCAGCTGGAAACCCGGCTGACCCCGTTCGTGGGCGCCGAGGGCGCGGCCCAGCACGTGAAGGATCTGTTCCGCAACTCCCCCGCCGTCGGCACCCCGGAGCAGATCGTCGAACAGCTCTCGCGCGTCAAGGATCTCGGGCTGGGCTACTCCATCCACTACTTCCCCGAGACCGCCTACGACACCTCCGGCCTGGAGCTCTTCGAGCGCGAGGTCGTCCCGGCCCTGCGCTGAATCCGGAAACCGCCCGCCGGCAGCACGTCCGGGGTCGGCGGGCGGTCTACGGTGCAGCGCCGGAGGCGGCGTACCGCGACCAATTGCTGTCGGGCGCGTGCCCTTCGGACTGGAAGCCAGAAGTCGCCACACCCCAGAGGAAATCGGGTCCGAGCGGGGCGATCTGCTCGGGTGGCTGGGGCCGGGCGAAGGGCGGAGTGGCGCTCGCGGTGGGGGCGTCGGAGGCGGCCAGGACGCCTGGTGCCAGATTGTGGCGGCGGAAGCGCATGCCGAAAACCACACAATGCTCTGTTTTGGCGGACAAGAAGCTCTCCGAGTCCCCTTAGACTCGACCGGTGGCGAAACGAGGACCGTACGGGAAGGGCATCGAACGACGAGAGCAGATCCTGGAGGCCGCGCTGCAGACCATCGCCGAGCGCGGATTCCTGGCGACTTCGGTGGCCGAGCTCGCGGAGGCGGTCGGCCTGAGCCAGAGCGGGCTGCTGCACTACTTCGGTTCCAAGGAGGAGCTGTTCATCGCGGTCCTGCGCAAGCGGGACGAGATCGACGCGGCCGCCATGGGCGAGCCCACGCCCGACGCGCTGATCCAGATCATTCGCCGGAACACCCAGGTGCCCGGCCTCATCGAGCTGTTCACCCACATGCAGGCGGCCGCCGCCGATCCGCGCCACCCCGCCCACGACTACATGCGCGAGCGCTACGACCTGGGTACCGCCGGCTTCGCCGAGATCCTGCGCGGCATGCAGCGGGCGGGCAACATCCCCGAGGCCGTCGACACCCAGGTGATGGCCACCGTGTTCATGGCGCTCTCCGACGGCCTGCAATCGCGCTGGCTCATCGACCCGACCATCGACATGGAGTTCTACCTCCAGCAGTGCTGGGCCCAGTTCACCGGGATGGCGTTCCCCGGCGCCTAACCGATCCACGCCGCGATCGCGAGGAACACGCAGATCAGCGCGAACATCCTCCACCTGAACCGGTGGCCGCGCTGTACCCCAGGATCGCGGTGGCCGCGGCCGCGCCGTACGCCCGGCTCGCGATATCCGGGCGCACGGACGGGAAATTCGAGCGATGCATCACCGTCACGTTGTTGGCGAGCGTCACCGTGCCGTCCACACGGGTCACCACGCAGTTGCCGCCTGCCTTGGCCGTCAGATCGACCACCACCGCACCGATCGGCAAGGCCGCCAGACCCGACCGGTCGAGGAGCACCGGTGCGGGCATCCCGCGCCGACCTGCCGCGCACACCACCAGATTCGGCCGGACCGCACGGATGTACTCCGCGACCAGGTCCGGGCCCGGGTCCGGATCGAGGAGAAAGTTCCGCACACCCCGCGCCGACGCCGCGGCACGCTGCTCGGCACGGCTGCCGATGACGGCGGGAGGTTCGTCCGCACTGCGCACCGCGGCATCCACCGCCGCGAGCCCGGCCTGCCCGCAGCCGATGATGAGGGCACGCACCGGATCACCCGGACTCCGCTCTTGCCGGAGTTCACGCCCTTCCCGATATGCCACCTCACCCGCGATCCGGCTCATGGCGCTCAGCGGATCGAGGTGAGCGGTTTCGAGGTCCGGCGGCATGTGCTCGAAGGCCACCGACTCCACTCCGTACTGACGCAGGCGGCGAATGTGCCGGCGGCGCTGCACCGGATCCTGGAAACCCAGCAGTAGCTGCCCGGTCCGGGTCGGCATCGTATCCAGATCGTAGGCAGGCGGTTTCACCCACGCGACCAGGTCGGCGACGGCGAAGACACCCTCCGGGCCGGGCACCACCGAGGCGCCGGCGGCCCGATAGTCGGCGTCGTCGAATCGGGCCCACCGGCCGGCGTCCTGCTCGACCACCACCTTCAGCCCGCTGCGGACCAGCGCCGTCACGTCGTCCGGGGTGGAGGCGACGCGCAATTCGTGCGCGGCCGTTTCGCGCAGGACTCCGACGGTGGAGACACGCGGGGACCGTGCGGGAATCCGTCGTTCCAGCAGGGCGCCGGAATACGTCATGCCGTCGTCGATCCGCTGCAGCAGCCGTTCGATGCGGTCGAACACCTCGGCGACCAGGCCGGGCCCCGCCTCTCCGGTGGCGCGCCGGGGCGTTGTCACATTGAGCCGCACGCCCATTCGATCCGATCCGGTGCGGTCGAGCGCCACGCAGTCGATACCGGCCGCCATGAGCAGCAGGTCCTCCAGATCCGCACTGGAGCGCACCGCCGCCGCCGACATCACCTCGGCATCGAACTCGATGGTGAGGAACATGCCGTCCCGGCTGCCCAGCGGCCGCAGCAGCTCGGTGCCGAATCCGGCATTGATCCCGGCCACCAGCCGCCGCGCGGTATCCATCCGTTCCCGGAGCAGGACACGGTTGCGGACCAGGTAGTCCTCCGAGGTGCCCTCGATCGTGGCCCGGGCCAGATGCGTGGTCTCCCGCTGGAACGCGACGCGCAGGCGCTCCCGAATCCTGGCCAGCCACTGCTGGTCTCCCGAACACGCCGCACCGAACTTGGACGGACCGACGGCATTGAACGCCTTGGAATTGCCGGTGATGCTGAGGACCCGGTCATAGAGCCGCACCGGCCCGCTGTCGGTGGGAACGACGATCGACGCTATCGGGATATGCCCCTGCACCAGCAGGTCGAAGGACATGTCGCAGATCACCGGAACCTCGGCGGCGACGAGCACCCGGCCGATCTCGACCAGCTGCTCCGGGGTGTAGTCGGCCACCACCGGATTGCCGGGCAGCGTCAGCAGCACACCGCACAGATCACCTTCTGCCGCATGATGTTTCAGGGTCAGTTCGAGCGATACCGGGTCGATGCGGAAATCGTCGTCGGCGGTCACCTCGCTGGTCGCCATGCGCATACCGAACTTGGCGATGTGGCCGGCCACGCTCTTGTAGTAGCCCTCCGGGCAGACCAGGACCCCCTCGGGGCGAGCCAGCGTGGCGATCGCCTCCTCCAGCAGCACGGTGCTCGAGTACGGACTGACGATCACCTCGGCGGGATCGATATCGACACCGGGCATTCCGGCGATCGGGTGCGCGATCCGCGCGAAGAGCCGCTCGGCGGCCAGCCGGCGCAGGATCGCCGGCTGTTTCTTCGCATAGGGCGCCCCATCCAGGTCGACGAGATTCCCGCCGCCCGCCAGGTCCGGACCGCCCATCACCTCCGCCCACGCCGAATTCAGGGCCGCCGTGGCGTTCTCGTCCCGGGGCAGCCCGGTCTCACCGTGGTACGCGTCGATGATCCCGCGGTAGTTCCGGCCGTTCGTGCCGGGAAACCGGCTCTCGCTGTCGAGGTACCTCCGCGCGATCTGCTTGCGCTGGTCGGAACGGTCCGCCACGTCGACCGGGTCCGGCGGTGGCGACACCGCGAACCCTCGGCTCATCTGGGCGCGCTTTCGAATCCGGACTGCTCGTTGTTCCACGCCTGACGCAGGGCCGCGCGGAAACGGTCGCGGCAGTCCTCCTCGTCCAGGCGCTGGAAGCGGGCCAGTCCCGTTCGCTCCACGAGATCGTTGACGCCAAGCGCCATTCCGTCGCTCCTGAGTTCACGAAGGTGGGTGAACTTGCGGTGTGCAGTCTGCACGTCGTGCCACAGCGAGGAGAACCGGCTGGAGTCCCGCTCGCGGCGGCGGAAATCATAATCCCCGGCCAGGACGTAGCTGTCGTCGACGATGAGCATGCCCTGCGCGTTGGGAGCGAAGTCCCGCTTCACCAGTGTGGTTTCCACCTTCGCCTTGACCTGCTGCCAGAGTTTGTCCTCATAGGGGATCACGCCCGAAACGTCGTCGAGGACATAGACACGCTGCACCGACACACCAGATCGGGCCCGGGCCAGGATCGCCCGGTGATACTCGTCGCCGACATCGCCGCCGATCGCGCCCAGGTCGGCGGTGTGGATCGCGCAGATCCGTTCCCGCGCGCGCACCAGTACGGAAAGCCAGTCGTTGACCGTATTCCATTCGCGCACAACGACACTGCCCGACGGGATCTGGATCAGCACCTCCTCTGCCCGGGCCAGCTGCCGCTCGGCGATCTCCCGCAGCGGGACGAGTTCCTCGCTCGTGTCGTCGAGCGCGGCGAGGCTCTGCGCCAGGGAGAGCACCCGGGCCGCGATCTCCGGCCGGCGATCCAGCAGGATGTCGAAGCGGATGCGCAGGTCGCTACTGGCCGCCTCGGCCGGGGTCTCGTCACCCAGGCCGGGCAGGCGTTCGCCGAGGACCGCGCTCAGCTTCTCTCGCTGTGGACGCGGCGGCGTGCGTTTGCCGTTCTCGATCTGCTGAATCAGGCTGCGCGAGCACCCGACCCGCTCGGCCAGTGCCTCCTGGGTGAGATTGCGTTGCCGGCGGAGTCGCTTGATCACCGCGCCGATCCGCTCGCCGTCCGAGGCCGAGCCAGACATGCCCGTCTCCCATCATGATCCGCATTGCTCAGACGTGTCATGCGATGCCCATCCTAAGCAGGATGTGTCATCTGCGCCATCGCAGACCTAGCACGAGTCTGTTGATTCTTTTGCAGGTCAGGCTGAACGGACGAAATGGTCATGGCGAATATCAGGTGCACCTCGAATCTGAGACCTGAAACCGGCCAACGGCGCTGCAACGGACGCCAAAATGCCTGATATCTGCAATATTTGAGATACATGTATGCCTACCCGCTTACTTTTGAGCAGCATTCGTCTTCCGAGTATCTCTCTTGGGCAATTCTTCTGGCTATGTGCCATGGAAGCACTCCAGTATCCTTGGTGCTACAACCACTCTTCGAGGAGGTGCCCGACCTCATGGCCCTCGAATTCACGACCTGGACCGTCCGCAGCGACAAAACGCCCGAGATGGCCGTTCGCACAACTCTTTCCGCCGACAGCTGGGTGCTGAGCTGGCTTCCGGACCGGTTGCTCACCCAGGAAGCGGCCTGCCACGGCCTCGCGCTCGACGAAATCCTGAGCGACCCGAATCCCGAGGATCCCGAGCAGGCGCTGGCGGTGGCCGAACTGCTGGCCGCCGAACTCGACCTCACCCTGCGCGAAGTCGTTGTGCTGCTGTGGGTCCGGTCCGCGCAGCGCGACCCGCGACCCGACGCCACACCGATGCCGCACCACCGACCCGCGACTCCGGTGCACAGCTGATCAGCGAATCCGCTGACCGGCAGCACCTTTCGAGACCCCTGGAGGAGAGGCTCCCGCTGAGCGGGCGGCGATGGCGGTGACGGCCGGAGGGGTGCCGTCACCGCCCTGCTCGTTACCCGGCCGTCGATCAGACCGTCGTGCGGTCCGCCGCAGTGAGCGGCGGCACGGCGGCGGGGTCGGAAAGGCCCGGGCAACGGCTTGCCCCGCGACAATCTCGACCGGCGCGAGACCATGATCTGGTCCGACGCACCGCACGTCCAGCCCGATCCCTTCGCCGCACAGCCTCCGATCTGGCTGCGCTGATGCCGGAAGACTCCAGGCACGCTGATGCCGGAAGGCTACCGTGTAGCTGAAGCCGGAAACGGTATGCGTCGAGTCGGATGGGTGGTTGGGCATGCAGGTGAACCGCTGGATCGCACCGGCCGCGGTGGCCGTCGCCTGCGGATTGTCCGCAGCGCCCGCCGCCCACGCCGATCCCGGTGACACTCAGGCCGCGCTCGGCGGCGGCTCCGGCCTGGTCCTGGGCCGCACCACCAAATGCAGCCTCACCACCATCGGCTACGACGGCGCCGGACGACTGGTCGGCTTCACCGCCGGCCACTGCGCCGCAGCGGGCACCCCGGTACGCGGCGAGCGGTTCCCGGACGCCGGCGTTGTCGGCGTGGTCCGCGACGCCGACGAGCAACTCGATTACGCCGTAATCGAATTCGACCCGTCCGTCGTCACTCCCCTGCGTTCCCTCAACGGCAGCACCATCACCGCCGTGGCCCCCGCCCCACCGCCCCTGAGCATCGTCTGCCAGAACGGCCGCACCAGCGGACACGCCTGCGGGGTCGTGTGGGCCTCCAGCCCGGTCGGTTTCCTCGAACAGGCCTGCTCGAGCTACGGCGACTCCGGCGCCCCCGTCACCGACGGCGATCAACTGGTAGGCATGGTCTCCGCCCCACTGATCAGCGACACCCGCACCATCCGCTTCAGCTGCACCGACCCCAGCAACCCGTTCCACACCCCGGTCATCGCCGTAGCCTTCGATACCGTCCGCGCCGCCGTCGACGCCGGCAAGGGCGTCGGCAGCGGTTTCCAGCCGTTCTGACTGCGGCCTGTCCGGCGAGCACATCCAGGGCGCGGTCGATATCCGCCTCGGTGTTGTAGAGGTGGCAGGCCAGCCGTAGTCGCCCGGCTCGCAGGGCGCCGACGATCCGCGCCGCGCGCACCCGTTCCAGGGTCCGCTCCGGCACCTCGATCGACACGATCGCCGAATTGCCTTCCGGCAGGCCCAGTCCCTTGCCCAGCCGATCCGCCAGCGCCACATCGTGCCGGCGAATGGCGTCGATTCCGAGCTGTTCGAGCAGTTCCAGGCTGCACCGCTGCCCGATCCAGGCCGGCCACACCGGCCCGAATCGGATCTCTACCGGCGCGCCGGCCAGCTCATCCGAGCCACTGCACCAGGAGGATATGGACTTCGCGCCGATCCTCGAGCAACAGATAGATGACTGGGCCGACAGGCGAGCATCATCACTCCGACCAGTTATGAGCTGCGCGCCCGCTGCCACCCATGTTGCAACGACGCCGGCCAATCGCCGGATTACCGGCTCGATCTCCAGCGGCGGAAGGGGTTCAGGCGGAGCGGGATTCGGTGGTGGCGGGGGTGGCGTTGCGGGTGGTGCGACGGAAGCGCAGGACACCGTCTTCCAGCGGGGCCTTGCGGAGCATGGCACGGTCGCGGAAGTAGTTGTTGATGACCAGCCAGGGGCCGCGGGTGCCCTGGCGGGGCATGACGCCGTCGCCGCGCTGGATGTAGCCGGAGGTCAGCGCGCCGCCCATGAGGGACGCCTCGGAGCGATCGCCTTCCTCGGGAATGGCGACGACCTCGGTGAATCCGTTGTCGCGCATGTGGTTCAGCAGGCGGCAGAAGTATTCGGCGGCCACGTCGGCCTTGAGGGTCCAGGAGGCGTTGGTGTAGCCGAGGATCACCATCATGTTGGGAACGGTGCCGAGCAGTGCGCCCTTGTAGGCCACCAGGTCCCGGGTGGCGCGCGTCTCCCCGTCGACCTCGAGTTCCGCGCCGCCGAGCATCTGCACGGTGAGACCCGTTGCGCTGACGATGATGTCGGCCTCGAGCTCCTCGCCCGAGGACAGGCGGATGCCCTTCTCGGTGAAGGTCTCGATGGTGTCGGTGACGATGGATGCCTCACCCTTGCGCAGCACCTTGAACAGGTCGCCGTTGGGCACCACGCACAGGCGCTGGTCCCACGGGTTGTAGCTGGGGGTGAAGTGCTTCATGTCGATGTCCGGCCCGACCTGCGCGCGCACCGCGGCCAGCATGAGCTTGGCCGACAGCTTCGGGTTGGTGCGCGAGAGCTGGTAGCTGGCCCGCTGCAGCGCGATATTGCGCGCCCGGCCCGCCTTGTAGGCGATGGCCGCGGGGACACGGGCGAACTTGAAGCCGACCGCGACCGGGTCGTCGGCGGGCAGCGCGGCGATGTAGGTGGGCGAGCGCTGCAGCATGGTGACGTGCGCGGCGTCCTTGCTCATGGCCGGGATGAGGGTGATGGCGGTCGCGCCACTGCCGATCACGACGACCCGCTTGCCCTGGTAGTCGAGGTCCGCGGGCCAGTGCTGCGGGTGCACGATCTGCCCGCCGAAGTTCTCCTCGCCGGGGAACTTCGGCCGGTAGCCGTTGTCGTAGTCGTAGTAGCCGGTGCAGCCGATCAGGAAGTCGCTGGTGTAGCTCTCGGTCTTGCCGCTGCGCTCGTCGAGCACCTCGACGGTCCACATGCCTTTGTCGGTGGACCAGGAGGCCTTGGTGACCTTGCGGCCGAAGCGAATGTGGTCGGTGACGCCGTATTCGGCGGCGGTGTCCTCGATGTACTGGCGGATGTGCGGTCCGTCGGCGAGCACCTTGGTGCCGTGCCAGGGCCGGAAGCCGTAGCCGAAGGTGTACATGTCGGAATCGGAGCGGATGCCGGGGTATTTGAACAGGTCCCAGGTGCCGCCGATGGCGGTCCGGCGCTCCAGGATCAGGTAGCTGCGCCCGGTCTGCTCGCGGGTGAGATGGCAGGCCATGCCGATTCCGGACAGGCCGGCCCCGATGATCAGTACGTCGACATGCCGCGTCATTGAGGTTCTCGCTTCTCGTCGCGCCCGGACACCGGCGTCCGGACGCATCGAGTATTACATGTTATTTCCGGTAACGTCTATATGTGCTGTGATCAGGGGACCAAAGTCCCCAGTCCAGGCCCGACGCCCGGTCAGGCCGCGCGGACCCGACCCGGGCGATCCGGCTCCGAGCGGTAGCGGGTCGTCGGCCCGGCGATGCCGAGCGCCTTCCACACCTGCTTGGACACCGGATTCATGAGCCCGATCCTCTTGGCCAGCGACCGCACGTCACCGAAGAAGCCCGCGAACGCCTCCTTGGATTCGGGCAGTCCGAAGAAGACGTCCTTGCGGACCGAGCGCGGAATCCCGACCTCCCGGAAGAACGTGCGCGGCGGAATCAGGATGGCCCGGCCGCCGATCCACATGACGATCGGGAAGGCCAGCGACAGCACGAACTTGTCGATCGGGTTCGCCTGCGGCACATGGTGTTCCAGGAACTCATGGGCGAAGGAGATGTGCCGGGCCTCCTCGGCGATGTGAATCGCCATGACACCGCGCATGATCGGATGAATGTCCTCGTCCGCGCGCAGGATCGCCTTCTGGATGTGGTCGATCGGCTCCTCGCCGGAAAGCACCGCCATGAAGAACAGATTCGGGAAGACCGAGGCCAGCGGCGGCACCAGATAGGTGAGCTGCTCGAGGAGCGTGCTCATGCCCGGCACGTCGATCCCGATGCGGTTCACCATCTCCTGGAACATCAGGGTGTGGTTGCACTCCTCGATGACCTCGTGGGTGCAGTACCGGAACTCCGGTGAGCCATTGGGCAGTTTGAAGGTGTGCTGCACCATGCCGCCGATGAGCAGGGTCTCGAACTGCAGCCCCACCTTGGCGATATTGGCCTGCCGCCACAGCCCGATGGCGATCTTCAACAAGAGATCGTCTACGACCACCAGCGCGGGCGCAGCCCCCAGTTCTCGAACTCGTCGGTAACCAGGTCGCGCAAGGCTTCCCGGGTCGGGAAGCGGTCCGGATCGGCGCCCGTGATGGCGAGCGTGACGGTGTCGCCGTCACTGGACCAGGCGAGATTGAGACCCACCTCGACACGGCGGAAGAGATCGGTGTCGGCCGTGCAGACGACCGGTCGCATCAGAACCGAGCGTGCGCGAACTCCGGCGATGGTCGCGACGCCCTGACCGGTTTCCCCCAGATTGGTGCACAGGCATTCCGGGGCTTTGGCCGTGCGGGAGAAGTAACCGAGGAGGAATCTCGGCAGCATCATCTGGACCGGTTGCAGGTGTTGCAGGGCGGGGGTGGTGGCCGGATCGGCGTAGGCGCGAGCCGCCTGCTTGATGGCTGCCCGCACGCCGCGCAGGTCTGTGCGCTCGCCCTTGCGGTAGGGCACCGCGATCGGAAGGCCGGTGGTGGCATTGCCGCGCGGATCGTCGATGCCGCGCAGAGAGTGCGGAATGTCGACGCGAACCTCCGAGCCGTCGGCGATCCTGCCGCTGCGGCCGAGAATGCCGACCGCCACCCCGACCATCAGGCCGTTGGCGGTGCCGTCGTGGGCGGCGGCGACGGAATCCCATTCGGCCGCATCGACTTCCACGACCAGGTCGGCGGCGCAGTAGCGGTCCGGCAGCGGGAGCAGCGGCTCGGCCGGACGCGGATTGCGTTCGGGCTCGAGGACATCGCGTGACTTGACGGCGGCGCGGATGCCGTGGGCGGCCGCACGCAGCTGACCGAACGCGTCGGCGAGGTGGGAGCGGAGCAGGCCGGTCGACGGGATCGATCCCACCAAGCGCCCCGAACTGGTGGCGATATCCGGTGTCTCCGCGGCGTCGAGCCGGGCGAGCGCGTCGCCCACCGCGTAGAGCACCGCGCCGCCGTCCGCGCCCACGTGCGAGGTGACCAGTGACAGCAGGGTGCCGCCGGTGGTCGTGGGCGCGGCCGACAGCCGCCACACCCGCCCGGCGGCCGGATCGAACTCGACCCGGCTCTGTGCGAAGAACCAGTCCAGGACGCCCGATTCGTGAACTCGATCCTCCTGCACCGCCAGCGGTTCCGCGGTGGCCGCGGACACCCACCAGGGCCGGGCGAAGGGCACCGAGGTGGTCATCACCCGCCGGGCCAGGAACCCGTGCGCGAGGTGGGCGTGCAACCGTTCCAGCACAGCCGGATCCAGCGCCTCGTCGAAGCGCCACGCCAGCTGGTTGACCAGGGCGGTGCCGTAGAGGTCGTGCAGTTTCAGGAACAGGTCGTCGTCGGCGGTGAGCCGGTTCAGGACGGCGGTCATGGCGAGTCTCCGGATCAACGGGCACGCAGGGTGCGAACGGTCAAGGGCGCGAAGACGATCGCGACGACCAGCGCGGCGCCCACCGACCAGGCGAAATCGGAGCCGACCGAGCCGGAGTCGGCGAGGGTGCGCACGGCCGCCACCAGATGCGAGACGGGGTTGTAGTCGGAGACGTGGCGCAGCCAGCCCGGCATGGCCGCCACCGGAACCAGGGCGTTGGAGGCGAAGCTGGCGAAGGTCAGCACCAGCATCGACATGCCCTGCACCGCAGCCGGTTTGGCCACCGTCACGCCGATGAAGGCGAACAGCCAGCTCATGGCGGTGGTCGCGAACACCACCAGGACCGCGCCCAGGATCAGGCCCAGCGGATGGTCGGGCCGGTAGCCCATGCCGAAGCCGACCAGCAGCACCATGAGCGCGGCGATCACGTAGCGGGTCGCGCCCGCCAGCAGTCCCCCGGCCACCGGCGCGAAGCGAGCGATGGGCATGGAGACGAAGCGGTCGAAGACGCCGGAACGGATGTCCTCGGACAGCTGCACGCCCATGGCCACCGAGGAGGTGAGCACGATCTGCACCAGCACACCGGGAATCAGCGTGGGCAGGTAGGCGTCCAGGCTGCCCGCGATGGCCTTGCCGAAAACGCTGCCGAACAGCAGCGGTCCGACGATCGGCAGCAGCACCGCGTCGTAGAGCAGCTGGGGGCTGTGCCGGAAGGTGAGCAGACCGCGCTGCGCCATGACCAGCGATTGGACCAGCGCGGCCCGCACCCCGACATGGGTGATGCGCGGCTGCCGGGCGATGCGCGCGGTGGGGTGCAGCAGCACCGGAGTATCGGAGAGGACGGTCATGCGGTCTGCCTTTCGGCCGGAGGCGAGGGGCGGGCCGGGCGCTGGGTGAGTGCCAGGAACACCGAGTTCAGGTCGGGGCGCTCGACCCCGAAGCCGCGCAGGCGGATTCCGCTGTCGCGGCAGGCGGTGATGACGTCGGCGGCGGTGCCGATATCGCTGAGCGGCACGGTCAGGGTGGCGGGATTGTCGCCGTGCAGGGGTGTGGCGCCGATGAGTCTTTCGACGGCCGCGTCCGCCAGCGGGCGCTGCCCGGGATCGGCCAGGTCGAGCCGCAACATCTCCTCGCCGATGGAGGATTTCAGCTCGCCGGTCGTGCCCTCGGCGACCACGGTGCCGTGATCGATGACGGCGATCCGGTCGGCCAGGGCGTCGGCTTCCTCCAGGTACTGGGTGGTGAGCAGGATCGTCGCGCCCCGCCCGACCAGGCCCCGCACCACCGACCACATGCGCTCGCGGGTGTGCGGATCGAGTCCGGTGGTGGGCTCGTCCAGGAAGATCAAGGGCGGCACCGTGATCAGCGTCGCGGCCAGGTCCAGCCGCCGCCGCATACCGCCGGAGAAGGAGCCGACCCGCCGCTGCGCGGCCTCGGTCAGTTCGAACTCCTCGAGCAGTTCCGCCGCCCGGTCCTGGGCCGCGCGGCGGCTCAGTCCGAGCAGCCGGCCGAACAGCCGGAGGTTCTCCCAGGCGGTGAGGTTCTCGTCGACGGCCGCGTACTGCCCGGTGAGACCGATCATCGACCGCACAGCCGTGGCCTGGCCGACCACGTCGTGGCCGAAAACCGTTGCGGTGCCGCGTGTCGGGCGCAGCAGGGTGGCCAGCATGCGGACGGTGGTCGTCTTTCCCGCCCCGTTGGGACCGAGGAGCGCGAACACTGTTCCCGCGGTGACGCTCAGGTCGACCGCGTCCACCGCGGTCATCGACCCGAAACTCCTACCCAGACACCGGGTTTCGATGGCGATCTCCGAACTCATCGCACACCTCCGATCATTGTCGAAACACTGTCCAGGGCACCGGCGGGAAATGATTCCGGCTCCGGTGCAAGGGATTCGATGACATCTGCGGCGCTCTGGACACCGTTGTCCCGGAACCGCGCCCCATGGGCGGCCGCACGCAACACGACCGACGGCTCGGTTGCCCGAATCAGCAACCGTTCCAGTCGATTCGCGTTCAACCCCGTGAACGGCGCGGTAGCACCCAGCCCGAGCGACTCGACCTGCCGGCCCCAGTACGGCTGATCCGCCTGCACCGAACAGATCACCGACGGCACGCCCGCCCGCAACACGGCGGCGGTGGTACCCGCCCCACCGTGATGCACGGCCGCGGCGCACAGCGGCAACACCGCCCGATGATCGACCTGGTCGACCACCGCGAGCTCGCCCGCGATCCGGCCCCGGAACTGCGGCCCCACCAACAGCATTCGCAGCCCGAGCCGTCGGCACGCCTCCCGCACCATCGCCTCCGTGGCGACGGGATCGGTCACCGGCATGGAGCCGAATCCGGCATACACCGGCGCGGCCCCCGAGATCAGCCACTCCCCCAGTTCCTCACTGATCCCGGCACCGCGCTCGGTCACGACCGGAAAGCCGGTGAAGGGTACGGCCCCGAGGTCCTCGGCCAGACCGGGAAAGAGCGCCGGATCGTAGGCCTGAATGGCGGTATACGCAGGGACCCCCGGCAACCGCGGGGTAGCCGGTCCTGCGAACTCGGCACGCAAGGCCGCGATCTGGGGCGCGAGCGCCCAGGCGCGGGCCGCCGTCAGAGCCTTCCATCCGAGACGGTTGACCGGACCGGGCAGGCGACCGCCCTGGGCGGTCGGAAGCACCGCGACCGACCGATTCGGCCGGATCGGGAAGAAGTGCATCGCCGCGAGCGGAAGACCATGCCGCCCCGCGGCTTCAGCGGCGACCTCCTCGCAGGCCATTCCGGTGACCAGCACCTCGTTGTCTCCGGCCAGAGCCAGCAGATCACGCGCGGCCTCGGCGAATCCCCGGCGCTGCAGGTCCAGCACCGCCCGAACCCGCTGCACCGGATTCGGATGCCGAAACCGCCGATCATCCCGCTGAGCCCGCAACGACTCGTCACTGTCGAGCCCGCACGGAACGGCCGAAACACCGTGCCGCTCAGCGAATCCGACAAGATTCGGCGACACGGCGAGCGTCACGGCGTGCCCCCGGCCGGTCAGCTCCCGGCCGAGCAGCACCCCGGGCTGCGCGTCACCACGGCTACCCGCGAAGGCGAGCAGTACCTTCATCGCCTATCTCCGATCCGTACGTCCGAAACGCCCAGCGAACGCATGACTCACACCTGCGCCGGGGCCGGGGCCGGGATGCGGGGTGCCCGAACCGGGTCGGTAGCGGCAGGTCCGGATGCCGAGGGGAGGGCGAAAGGCTCTCGTGCGGTGGCGGTTCGGCACGGACCTCCACCGGCGGTCCGGCCGGGTCTGATCCCGCCGTGCAGCACCGCCGACGCCGAGGGGACAGCCGGATGCGTCGTGGCGGGGTCCGGTGCGGGCGTCGCCGTTGTTTCCACAGCGAATTCACGCATGGCGCGGGTGAATTCGGCGAGGAAGCGGTCCATCTCCACGGCGGGGAAGGAGGCGGGGAAGCGGGTGGAGAGGCGGAGGCCGTCGGCGGCTCGGACGATCCAGAAGAAGACTTCGTCGGCGGAATAGGACTCGGCGCGGAGGGTGTGGCCGCGCAGGGATTGGACGAGTTCGTAGTCGGGCAGGACGCGGATGTCGAGGAAGGAGATGCCGAAGCGGGGGCGGTCGGTGCAGTCGAGGAGTTCCAGGACGCGGGTCCAGGTGGCGTCATTGGCGATTCGCGAGCGGCGCAGGACGGTGCGGGTGGATTCCAGGGCGCTGTCGGGGTCCAGGTCGGGGGCGAGGGTGATGTCGATGGGGACGACGTTCACGAACCAGCCCATGGATTCCAGCCAACGCAGGTCGGTCCGGGTGGCGATGGGCATGATGGCGCGCAGCGAGATGTAGCCGAAGGTTCGGCGGTAGGCGATGGCCAGCGCGGTGAAGACGGCGACCGAAAGCCGGTGCCCGCGCTCGGTGACGGCCCGCTCGACGTGTTCGAGATCGCTGAGCGACATCAGTTTTCGTGACACGCTGGTCTGCACCCGGTCACCATCCGCGTCGCCGCCCGCGGTGATGGCGGGCTCGAAGCGCGGCAGCAGGCCGCCGGAGCCGTCCAGGAACCGCCGCCAGTAACGCACCGGCTCGCACTCGGTGGTGAGCGCGGCCGCGGTGCTGCGCTCCCACTGCGCGAAGTCCGCGGAGCTGCCGAAGGTAGGCGATTCGCGTACCGGCTCGCCTCCGGCGACCGCGCGGTACAGAGTGCGCAGTTCCAGGATGACGATGGCCTGCGAGTAGGCGTCCATCACGGAGTGGTCGGCGGCGACCAGCACGGTGAAGTCGCCGGTGTCGGCGTGCTCCACGGTGGCCAGCAGGCAGTGCGGCCACTGCAGCGGCGAGAGCTGGAATTCCAGTGCGCTGGTTAGGTATTCGTTGATCTCCCGCGATCCGGTGATCCCGGGCACCGGCTCGCCGGTGACGGCGATATCGGCGGCGGCGATGATCAGGCGCTCCGGCTCGGGCGCGTCGTGACCCGCCAGGGTGGTGCGCAGGCCCTCGTGGCGGGCGTGCCACTGCCGCGCGGTCTCGCGCCAGTGCCCGGCGTCGAAGGGCGCGTCCATTTCGAAAATGGTTCCGATCCAGCGGCCCCGGCCCGGGCGCGGGTCGGCGGAGTCGGTGTCGCGGCAGTGCTGGACGTGCACGCTGGCCAGGGGCCGCTGGTCGGCGGCCCACTCGGACCCGGCGACCAGTTCGGCCCGCCACAGCGTGAGTGCGCCGGGGCGCACGGCGAATTCGGACAGGTGGGTGTAATCCATGACCGTCTCCCTCATCGAATTCCGCCGGTATCGGTACGGCCGTCAGATTTCCGTAAATAACTCACGGTGCGCGAAAACATCACGCTCTAAACGGTTTATAGGCCGACCGGCGAATTGGAAGCTATTGTTCTGAAGCGCACGCTGCCCCCGTTCGGCAGTGCAGCACGCGCAAGACCCCGCCCGCTGTGCGAGCGGGCATTACTTGCCGGAGGATCCCGCCCCGGCCGCGGCGCTGCCGGATCCCAGTGCCTGCGCGGCGGTTCCGCCCGCCTGCGCCGAACCACTGGCCGCACCGGATCCGGTGCCGAGCAGTCCCAGCTCCGAACCGGGTCCGGGAGGCAATCCGGCCAGGCCGCCCACGGCGGAGCTGCCGGTGCCGAGCGCCCCGGCCAGTCCGGCGGCGGCGGAACTGCCGGTTCCAGCGGCGGCGCTACCGGCGCCCAGCTGCGGCAATATCGAGGTCTCAGGGGCCGGTCCGGTAGCACCGGCGGGGGCGGGAGAATCGCCGCCCGCCGGTGCGGCGGTAGCCAGGGCAGGCGCGAGAAGCGGCACGGCGATGTCCACGAGGACGAGCCCGGTGGCCGCACGAGCCGATCGGAGTGCGTTCAATTGCCTGATTCCTTTCACCTTCATCAAGGCAAGCGCCGAGAACGGCGACTTGTGGGCAGGCCGACGGTGCGGCGGCGACACTGCCGAGAACGGCACCCGACGGGGGCGAATCCCTCTTCATCCATCGGTGGTCGATACGACCTGCGTAACAAGAAAAACATCAACATTCTGATTGCGCAACATGCCTAAGTGCAAACAATTGGTTAACGAACTGTTCTCACACCATTCGACTGTGCTTCAGGCCACTACACCACTGAAATTGGCCTCCACTTCACTTTTCCCGGAGGCCACGGGGCCGGCGGGATCGAAAACGAGTTGCTCGCGGGTGCCCGGTTTCTGAGATCCTGAGCTGGTGAACGCTGGGGAAATCACCGTCGAGTTCGCGCCGGAGCTGCGGGTGTTCGTCGGTCAGCGCAACGGCGCGCCGGTCCGGGTGGACGGCACGTCGACGCTGGGGCATGTGGTGGAGTCGTTGGGCGTGCCGCTCACCGAGGTGGGCACGCTGCTGGTCAACGCGGAACCGGTTGCGGCCGGACACATTCCACGCGACGGCGAGACGGTCACCGTAGCCGCCGTGACCCGCCCCCAGCCCAGCCCCGAACCGCTGCGCTTCCTGCTGGACATCCATCTCGGCACGCTGGCCCGGCGCCTGCGCCTGCTGGGCATCGACGCGGCATACGAGAACCCGGATATCGGCGACGCCGCGCTCGCGGCCCGTTCCGCCGCCGAACGCCGGGTCCTGCTGTCCCGCGATCGCGGCCTGCTGCGCCGTCGCGAAATCTACTCCGGCGCCTACGTTTACAGCCATCATCCGGCCGAGCAGCTGGACGACGTACTGTCCCGCTTCGCCCCGCGCCTGGCGCCGTGGACCCGCTGCACCTCCTGCAACGGCGCGCTGCGCCCCGCCGATCGCGAGGCGATCCGCGACCGCCTGCCGGACAACACGGGTGAGAGCTACGACT
Source organism: Nocardia niigatensis NBRC 100131 (assembly GCF_000308655.1). Lineage (GTDB taxonomy): Bacteria > Actinomycetota > Actinomycetes > Mycobacteriales > Mycobacteriaceae > Nocardia > Nocardia niigatensis. The sequence continues at coordinate 640,230 of NZ_BAGC01000043.1, forward strand.
CCTTCGCCCAGTGCGTCGACTGTGGCCAGACCTACTGGAAGGGCGCGCATCATGCCCGGCTGGACGCCATCGTCGCGGACGCATTGGCCAAATTCGCCTGATTCGGCGCGCCGATCGTGTGCTGCGCGACTCTCATCACACTCACTGTGACCAGCCAGTCTCACGAGCTGCCCGGTGTCGGGAACGGAGAAACCCCGCTGACCAGCGGCATCGACGCCAATCCCGGCATGTACAACCGGCTCGCGCAGCGGGCCGGTCAGGGCTTCGCGGTGACGATCCCCTCGGAGTGGTTCAACTCACCGGCCTGCGTGCCGGCCGCGCCGGCCCGGCCCTGGCGAGCTGGCAGAACCCGAATGTGAACTCGCCGCTCTTCGGCAAGGTCGATCTGTCCGCACCATCTTCGCCGGGCACTCCGCGAGCGGAGCCGCCGCGCAGCAGATCGGCTCGGTGCTGCCCCCGGTCGCGGGACTGATCGATCCCGCCCTGCATGTCGCGGGTGTGCCGGCCATCGAGCCCGCCCGGCCGCGAAGCAGTTCTTCGTCGGCCCGGACCGGCTGCCGCCCTACGACAGGACGTACTTCAGCGTCGAACGCCATACGCGCGCGGGCGGCGGTCCGCTGCGGGCCTAGCGCGCGCGGGCGGCCGCCGCGGCGGCATCGAGGCGCGCGCCCAGGGCCTTGACCTGGTCGCGCAGTGTCTCGATGTCCTCGATCGGGACCCCGACGAGATCCACCACGGTGCGGATCATCTCCTGTGCGCCGTGTTGGAGTTGGCGACTGGCGTCGGTGGCGTGCAGCACCACCGCGCGGCCGTCGGTGGCGCTGCGGACACTCTCGACCAGGCCGCGCGACTGTAATCGCTGAACCAGAGGGGAGAGCGTGCCGTAGTCGAGATGCACCTGTTCACCGAGGTCCTTCATGGTGATGCCGGGCCGTTCCCACAGCGCCAGCAGCACCAGGTACTGCGGGTAGGTCAGGTTCATGTCGTCCAGGAACGGCCGGTAGGCGGCGGTCATGGATCGCGACGTGGAGTACAGCGCGAAGCACAACTGGGCGTTGAGCGACAGCAGTGCGTAGTCGATCTCCTCGTCCGCTCCGGCCCGTTGCCCATCGGGTGCGGAAGGCGGATGTTCTTGCATTACTGCACTGTACTGCGGACCGTGTCCAGCACGGCGTCGGTGGCCGCGCGATCGCCGACCGTGATGCGGATACCGGTGGGATATGCCTTGACGTGGATGTCCGCGCCCGCCAGCGCGGTTGCCACCCGATCGGCCTCGCCGCCGGACAGCGTGAGATAGGAGAAATTGGCGTAGCTGTCGGGCACGCACAGGCCGAGTTCGCGCAGTCCGGCGGTGAGATGGTCGCGCTGCTCGCCCAGCGCCGCCACCCGCGCCTCGATCTCGGCCTCCGCCTCGTAGCAGGCCCGCACGGCCACCTCGGCCAGCGTGGTCATGCCGAACGGCAACTGCCAGCGGGCAATGCGGTCGATGAGTTCCGGTGCGCCCAGCGCGTAGCCGACGCGCAGCGCCGCCAGGCCGTACGCCTTCGAAAAGGTGCGCAGGACGAGCAGATTCGGGTGCCGGTCCAGCAGGGCGAAGACATCGATGCGGTCCGTCGCGGCGACGAAATCCACATACGCCTCGTCCAGGACGACGGTGATCTCCGCCGGGATCTCATGCAGGAATGCCTCGAAATCATTGGCGGGAACCAGGGTTCCGGTGGGATTGTGCGGGCTGCACACCACCAGGAGCCGGGTCCGTTCGGTCACCGCGGCGGCCAGCGCCGCCAGATCCTGACGGCCCGCGCCGGTGAGCGGCACGGTGACCGGCAGCCCGCCCGCCATGCTCGTCAGGATCGGGAATCCGTCGAAGGTGGGCGTCGCCATCACGACTTCGGCAGCGCCGGAACCGAATTCCTGGACGATGTGCATGATCACGCCGGTCGCGCCCGCGCCCACCACGATGCGATCGGGCTCGCAGCCGAGTCGGGCGGCGATCAGCCGCGGCAGTCGCTGCGGCAGGAATTCCGGATAGCGATTGGCCGAGGCCAGGGCGGCACTGAGCGCCCGTTGCACCGAGGGGGGTGGCCCGTACGGAATCTCGTTGAGCTGCAGCCGATGTCCGGCCGTGATCAGCGGACTCATCGCGGCCGGCCCCTCAACGCCCGCCCCAGCGGACGGCGGCGGCCCCGGCGAAATCGCCCGCGTGCGCGAAGCCCGCGAGCATCACCAGCGAACCGGCCGGCACCCGGCCCTCGTCCACCGCCCGGTCGAAGGTGACGGGAATGCCCGCACCGAAAAGGTTTCCGCAGTCGTCGAAGGTGTCCGGGTGGCGTTCGGCGGGCAGTTGCAGGGCGTCGCGCCAGTTGCGCAGGAAGGCGCGGTTGGGCTGATTGGTGACCAGCAGATCCAGCTCCCGGGAGGACACGCCGAGGCGCCCGCACACCGCGTTCGCGACCTCGGGCACCAGGCGGTTGCCGCGCTGCAGCACCTTGGCGATCTTGGATTCGGTGAAACCCACGTGCATCTGGCCGGATCCGGCCTCCCAGTAGCGGCGCGGGGGGTCGGCGATGACGGTCATCTGCCCGGAGAACTCGGGCAGATGCCGGGTCTCGATATCGAGGATCGGCGAATCACCGGACTTCACCAGCAGTCCCGCGCCCGCGCCGTCGCCCGGGATGGCGGCCTGTGCCTTGCCGCGGACCTGCTCCTGGGTGAAGACCTGGCCGGCGACATTCTGGATGGTCACCACCAGCGCGGAGCGGGCGTCGGAGGAGAGCAGGATCTGGCGGGCCAGTTTCATGCCGTAGACGAAGGACGCGCAGCCGCCGTTGTGCAGGTCGATCAGCCACTCGGGCGCGATGCCCAGGCGGGCGGCCACATCGCCGCCGCTGCCGACGATGCCGATGTCGGGGAGCTGGGTGTGCACGATGAGAACATCGATGTCGCGCAACGCATCCCGGCCCTGCCGGGCCAGGATCGGGGCCACGGCCCGCTCGGCCATATCGGCGGGCGTTTCACCGGGAGCGATGTGATGACGGAACTTGGGGGCCTTGAACATGAAGTTCGAGGTGACCTCGTCCGGATCCGCGTATTGCGCGAAATAATCTGCGGGGACGATGTTCTCGGGCAGGTATCCGGCGACGTCGATCAGGCTGACGGTGCTCATGCTCAGGCCATCCATTCCGGCTTGATCGGCTGCCCGGCGGCGTGCCGATGTTCGCAGATCGCTTTGAGATTGCGCAGTTCCAGCAGGTGCCCGGCGGCGAAGAGGTGCCAGAAGTCGCCCACCCAGACCGGGCGGCCGGGCGGCTCGGTCTCGGGGTAGCCGTTGTCCTCGTAGAACGGGTGACGGCAATTGGTCCAGGTGACAACGGAACCCGGCTTGTTCAGCACCAGTTGCGCGTCCACGACCCGCATCAGGTAGATCATCCACAGGTGGTCGGCCTGGTCCCAGGCGCAGTGGTAGTCCACGGTGCGGGCGTCTGGGTTGGCGACCGTGCGGGTGTAGATGCGGGTGTGCGAGCCGATGCGGTCGTCCGACACCCAGACCTCGGGATCCTCGGTGCGCTCGAAACCCCGCATGCTGTAGGTCCATTCGCACAGGCTGCGGGTGTCGGCCAGATAGCCGTACACCTCGTCCGGTGGGGCTGCGATGAATTCGGTGACGGTGCAGTAGTCGCCATAGATCTCGTCGTGCGGGTACACGGCACGGGTCATGTCGAGCACCAGTGGCATGCCCTCCTTGAGGGCCATGGTCTCGATGCGGTACACGCCCGGGATATCCAGATCCGGGACTTCGATCGGCTCGTCGTGGACGGTCTCGGTCATGCGAGGGACTCCTTCAGGAAGGGGGCGAAGGGTGGGATTTCGTCTGGGTCGCAATGCAGTTCGATGAACGCGGGCCCCGCTATCGCCCGCGACTTGTCCAGGGCGTTCTCGAATTCCGATAGCGTGCGGGCCGTCCAGGCCGGCAGCTCCGGGAACATGGCCGCGACGCCGGCCCCGATCTCCGCCGCCCGGAACCGATTGAAGCTGTACTCGCCGGAGTAGAAGACCTGCTCCCGCGTCACGCACATGGCGTGCGCGTTGTTGTTGAACACCACGAAGGTCACCGGCACCGAGTACTCGACAGCCGTGTGCACCTCGTGGCCGTGCATGAAATACGCGCCGTCCCCGGCGATCACGACGGTTCGTCGCCCCCGTCCCAGCGCGCACCCGATCCCCGCCCCGAACGAATACCCCATCCCGCCCATGCCGAGCGCGATGAGAAACCGCCCGTCCTCGGGGACGCGCAGATGGTGCACGACCGCGGCCCCGGTGTTCCCGGCGTCCGCGATCACATCGGTGCCCGGCTCCAACGCCGCCTCGAGGGCAGCGACCGCCGGCCGGTACCGGACTCCCGGCCCGGACGCGACCGGCACGACCAGCTCCGCGATTGCACCAGGATTCAGTTGCGCGCCTGTGTATTTCGCGCCGATCGCAAGGGCGGCCAGACCCCGCAGGGCAGCGGACAGTGGCCCACGCGCCTCGGCATGGACCGGCACGAACGGCTGCTCCGCGCCGAGGTACGCCACGCGTGGGCAGGCGGCGAGGGCCGCATCCAATCCCGACCGCGCGGTCATGGACAGCGGCGCGCCCACCAGCACGCACAGCTCCGCCTCCGCGACGAGCCGGGGCGCGTGCGGATGCCCCATCACCCCGACGACTCCGGCGAAGCGGGCCTCCCGATTCGGGAAGGCGTCCTTGGCATCCGGCGTCACCAGCACGGTGGCATCCAGCGCCCGCACCACCTCCGCCAGTTCGGCACGCGCATCGGCCGCGCCGACCTCGGGTCCGGCGATGACAACCACCCGACTCCGGGCGGGAGTACCGGCGATCAACGCCGCCATCTCCGCCGGCAACGCCGGCTCAGCGGCCGGTTCGAATCGCGGACTCGCTGCCGGGGTGGCAGGGCTCGGTACCGAGGCTGCTTGAACGTCCTTGGGGAGCAACAGGACTGCGGGGCCGCCGGACAGTGCCGCCTCGATGGCGCTGTCGAGGGCCGCAGAGATGTCCTCGGGGCGAGTGACTTTGACGCAGTGACGGGAGACCGCGGTGAAGAGCCGTTCGGCGTCGAGGCGGCCGGGGTGGCCGCTGGTGTCCTGGAAGGCGCCGCGGCCTTCGAGGGTGGTCGGGGGTTGACCGACCAGGGCCAGGACGGGGACCCGGGAGTCGAAGGATTCGGTGAGGGCGGCGAGCAGGTTCATGGCGCCGCCGCCGGAGGTGGCCGCGACCACGCCGAGGCGGGTGGTGGCGCGGGCGTAGCCGTCCGCCATGGTGGCCGCGCCGAATTCGTGTTTGGCGATGATGCCGGTGAGGGCGGGGCGGCGGTGGAGGGCGTCGTAGAGGTCCTCGATATTGGCGCCGCCCACGCCGAAGACGTGGTCGGTGTGGACCGCGATCCGCTCGGCGATGAGGTCGGCCACGGTTCGGAATTCGGGCTCGCTCTGGGACACGATCCCCCGTTTCACATTGCCTTGTCCGCGATACATCGCACACAAGGTATCCATCCGAATCGGGCTTGATCAACGTGTCTCAAATCACACCGAAGTACGGAAACCCTTGTTACGCAGCACAATTAGCCACGCGAAGACCCCGCCGGGGATGCCTCGGCGAGGCCCGGTCCGGACGTAGGGGGGTACCGGACCGCATCTGGACGGCAACCGGCGTGGGGCCGGTCTACCCAGATCAACGATCGGCGGCCTGCCGCGGTTCAGCGCGAGCGCCCGATCGGCGTGTCGACTCTCCGAAGACCGCGCGCGCCGAGCAGAGGCACCGGCGATCGCCGTTGGCGGTGAGCCCGCGGCCGTTGGGAACACAGGCGAACGAAAGCCCGGTTTCCGGATCGGCGAAACCGAGCCCATGATCTCGGGGCGCACGAAATCCTCGGCCATGCCCAGGTCCGGAACCGTCAGCGCCTCTGACGAAACGATCGTTCCGGAGTCCTGCGGAGTGATTTGCGGAGCGTTCACCAGATTCCGGCACCCCGGCGCTTCACATGGCGGCATCCGGCGATTCGGCCGTATCCTCGGGCATGGGGCCCAGTGTGGCAATCGGCCACTCCCGCCGTTGTTAAGGGACTTGGATGCCACGCACCACCCGGATAACCGTCATGCTGCTGTTCGCGGCATGGGTTGTCGACTACATCGATCGGACGGTGATCAATTTCGCGCTCCCCTCGATCCGTGACGACCTGGGTCTCGATCACACGCAACAGGGTCTGCTGGTGTCGGTGTTCTTCGTCGCATACGCGCTCATCCAGGTTCCCGGAGGTTTGCTGTCGGATCGATTCGGGGCCTTGAAGGTCGGCATCGTGGGTCTCACGGCCTGGTCGATCTTCACCGGATTGACCGCGGTCGCCTGGTCTTTCGCGGTGCTGCTGGCCATCCGCTTCCTGTTCGGTCTGGTGCAGGGCGTGTTCCCGGCGGCCGCCATCAAGGCGCTGGCCGAACGCAGTCGGCCCGACCAGCGGACGACCGCGGCGGGCTGGACGAACTCCTCGAACGCGGCCGGTCTGCTGCTGGCGGCGGCGATCGCGGGGGTCATGCTGCCCACGGTGGGGTGGCGGGTGATGTTCGGAGTCATCTCGGTGCTGGGGGTGGCGGTCATTCTGGCGTGGCGGCGGTGGATGCCGGAACCGCTGGTGCAGGACGAGATTCCGATCGCGCAGGCCGGTCCGGCGGCCGAACGCCGGGCCGTGCTGTTCTCGCCGGCGCTGCTCGGTTTCGCGGTCATCTTCTTCGGTTACGACGTGCTGGTGTGGGGTGTCACCGCGTGGACGCCGACCTTCCTGCACGAGCAGCGCGGAATCTCCATGGGCGGCATCGCCATCGCCGCGGTGCCGACGACGCTGGCCGCGGCCGCCGGAGTGGTGCTGGGCGCGCGGCTCTCGGACCGGATCGGCGGGCGGCCGCGGGTGATCGTGGTCCCGGCCATGGCGTTCACCGCCGCCATGCTGTTCGCGCTGCCACGGGCCGCGTCCTTCCCGCTGTTCGTGCTGCTGGGCACCATGATGAGCCTGGTCGCCGGAATGGCGTACATGCCGGCGTTCTCGGTGCCGTTGCGGTCGCTGCCGAGCGTGTACATCGGCGCGGCCACCGGGGTGATCATCTTCGGCGGTCAGCTGGCGGGCGTGGCGAGCCCCCTCGCTTTCGGGATCATCACCGATCATGTCTCGTACACAACGGCTTTCGAAGCCATGGCCGTCGGACCGCTGCTGGCGCTGCTGGCGGCGGCCGTGGTCCCGCAAACCGCCGACGCGTTCCGGGCCGCGCTGGCCCGGCGCACCTCGGCGACCGTCCCGACGAAGGAGAGTCGCACATGACCGAGCACTGGCAGCAGGTCTACCGCCATCTGCACGCCCACCCGGAGCTGTCGGGCCTGGAGCACGACACCGCCCGCCTGGTCGCCGATGAGCTGCGCGCCCTGCCCGGCTGGGAGGTGACCGAAGAGGTCGGTGGCACAGGCGTTGTCGGCGTGCTGCGGAACGGTCCCGGGCCGGTGGTGTGGCTGCGCGCGGATATGGACGCGCTGCCGGTGCAGGAGGAGACGGGCCTCGACTACGCCTCCACGGTCGCCGGCGTCATGCACGCCTGCGGGCACGACGTGCACGTCACCGCGCTGCTCGGCACCTGCGCGGAGCTGTCGGCGAATCCGTTGCCCGGCACCGTGGTCGCGCTGTTCCAGCCCGCCGAGGAGACCGGTTCGGGCGCACAGGGGATGATCAACGACGGCCTGCTGGAACGCTTTCCGCAACCGCGCATCGTGTTCGGCCAGCATGTGAGCCCACTGCCCGCCGGCATCGTCCTGAGCCGGCCCGGAACCCTGATGGCGGCCTCCGACTCGGTCCGGATCACCTTCCTGGGCAAGGGCGGTCACGCCTCCCAGCCGCACACCGCCATCGACCCGCTGCTCATGGCGGCTTCCCTGGTGGTGCGCCTGCAGTCGCTGACCGCCCGCCAGACCGCCACCGCCGCCACCCCGGTCCTCACCGCCGGCGCCCTGCACGCGGGCACCCGCCCCAATATCATCGCCGACACCTCCGAGGTCCTGCTCAGCCTGCGTACCTTCACCGACAGCTCGCGTGACCACATGATCGAGGGCATCCAGCGCATGGCCGAGGCCGAGGCGGCCGCCGCGGGCGCACCCCAGGAACCGAAAGTCGAGTTCTACGACCACTTCCCCGTCACCGAGAACACCCCCGGCGACACCGAACGCGTCCTGGCCAGCCTGACCGCCGCCGGCCTCCCCGTCCTGCCCATGAACAACCCCATCACCGGCAGCGAGGACTTCGGCGCCTTCGGCACCGCCGCCCACGCCCCCTCCGTCTTCTGGCACATCGGCGGCATCGACCCCGCCCGCTTCACCGAGGAAGACCAGACCTACATGCTCACCGAAGGCGCACTTCCACCCCGCTTCCCCTCCAACCACTCCCCCCGCTTCGCCCCCGACCCCGCCCAAGCCCTCCCCGCCGCCATCACCACCCTGCTCACCGCCACCCGAGCCGAACTCGCCCGCGTCTGAGAGTCGTTCCGGGGCAGCCCTGAACCAGTGCGGGCCGAGCCACCGCGGCCGCTCAGCGATTGGACAATCGGACCGCTGGTTGTCCAAGATCATGAGGGCTTCGAGGGGAAGCTGATAGTGCAGGGGAGGTTCTCGTGAAATCTGTTGTGGCCAAGGCCGCGGTGACGTCGATCGTGTCGGCCGCACTGGTGTCGTCGTTCGGTACGACGGCAGCGCATGCCGAACGCGGGCCCGACGGCTCGCTCTACGGCGCGCTGGCGATCGCACCGGTCAACAGCCAGATGTATTGGGGCTCAGCGGTAAACTATCCGAGCCAGGCAGCTGCGGACCGTGCCGCCGTCGCCCAGTGCGGTGCCGGATGCATTGTGGCCGTGGAATTCTCGGATGGCGGCTGCGGCTCCATCGCCGAGAACCCCAGCAGCGGGTGGCGAGCCTGGGCCGGCGGCGAGAGCCGCCAGGCTGCCGAACAGAACGCACTGAACGCCCTCTACGCCCGTTCCGCCCAGTCCCCCCTGCCCTCCGGCAGCACCGGCGGATCCCCGGGCCAGGACCGGATCATCGTCACCAAATGCACTGACTGACAAATCAACTGAGGCATCTGCGCCGAAGGGCCGACGCTAATTGAGCGTCGGCCCTTCGGTATTGGGTGACTGATGCTCCGGGCGTTGGCTATCTGGCGTAGATCCCGGAGATCAGGCTGCCGGTGGCGGTGGCCCGGGTGGTGACTTCTTCCTCATACCGAGTCCGTTGCCCGTCCGGGTATTGCTGAGTCACATGAACATCCCAGGCGTCGTCCCCACCGGAACTTCCGTCGGGGACGATCAATACGCAGTAGCGGCTGCCCACGGGCTGGGCGTCGATGCCATTCTGAATCATCTCGATACTGCCGATATTGGTGGCATCGGGAGATACCACGGCGCGGGCGGCGGCGCCGGACCGTTGGACGTAGTAGGCGTATTCGAAGGCGAAGATGACATTCGGGCCGCTGTCCGTCGCACCCGGTTCGGCGCCGGAGATCACCGTGCCGGTCCACTGGGTGACGCAGTCGGCGGTAGCCAGCTCATTTGAGCTCCGGGCCGCAGCGGGTCCTGCCGTTCCTGCCACACCGGCTGCTGCCACGGCCGCCAGCGCCGCTACCCCGATCTTGCGCATGCTCGCGTCGTCCTCATTCCTTGTGCCAGAAACACTTTTGGGCAGCATACGGAGCATGAGGGCGGTCCGCCCGGCTCTGGATCTGTCACCGAATGGGCAACGAAATCAGCTTCTGCCCTTCGCATTCAGAGAATCGGGCTGTGGTTTGGGGGCGACGGAGCGTATCCCGCACTGCTGCGACAGCTCTGCCCGCACGGATACGAGATTCGAACGGCCGCATCGCGGCACGCAATCTGAGTGTCCCGCCTGCTATGAGCGTGTCGAGTGGATCAGCGCCTCGTACACCCAGTTGTGGGCTCGGCCGATGGTGATGCGGGGTCCGAGGAAGCGTCCGGTCAGCGACCAGTAGCGCTGGATTCTGGGGTCGGTGTCGGTGGCGTTCATCAGCAGTTGTTCGCGGAAGCGTGAGGAATCTTGGGTGCCGCGGGCGGTGGCGTGGGCGGTGACGAAGCGGTCCAGTTCGTTGCCGGGCTGGGGGTGCGCGCCATTCGAGACCAGGTTTGCGACGTCGGCCATTACGTCGCCGACGGCTGCGTACAGGTCGCGAGGGTTGCGGATCAGGTCGGGACTGGTTCGCCAGAATTGCTGTCGGACAGCGGTTTTCATGGTGGCGTCGGTGGCGAGAGCGGCCAATTCGGCGTAGGCGACGACCTCGTCTACGGACGGGTCGGCGGGTGGTTCCGGGACATTCCAGCAGACCCACGCATCGGTGTCGCGCCGGGGAATCGTCGTGAGAATGCGTCGCCAGAACCGCGTGAGGCAATCGTGGACCGCGTCGGCGTCCTGCGCGGCGGCCAGCAAGGCGAGGCGCTCGGCTCGTTGCGCCGGGGCACCCGCCTCGAGGGCCCGCAGTGAGGCCCGACGCCAGGCCAGTGATCTGAATTCGATATCGAGACGAGCGCTTTCGGCCGCGATGGCGTCTGCCATCGACCGTTCTTCACGCAGCACCTCGGTAATCGCGTCCAGCCCGAGGCCGAGTGCGCGCAAGCGCCGGACCAGCAGCAGTCGTTCGGTGGCGCGGGCGGCGTCGAACATGCGGTGGCCGCCCGGGCTGCGGCGGGATTCGAGAATGCCTTCGTCGCAGTAGAACCGGATCGTGCGCACCGCGAGTCCGGTGCTGCGCGCCAATTCTCCGATGCTCACCAGCGCATCGGAGCGTGTGTCGTCCGTCACAACCTCTTGAACCTCCACCCCGGTGGAGCTTTTAGCGTACTGCGACATCAGAACGCACCGAGGAAAGGGTGATTCGTGGCTACCACGCAGGAAGAAATCGTCGCCGGCATCGCGGAGATCGTCGAGGAGGTGACGGGTATCGATGCGGTCGAGGTGACGTTCGAGAAGTCCTTCTTCGACGACCTGGACATCGATTCGCTGTCGCTGGTGGAAATCGCCGTGCAGCTCGAGGACAAATACAGCGTGAAGGTTCCCGACGAGGACCTGGCGAGCCTGCGAACCATCGGCGACGCGGTCACCTACGTCCAGAAGATGGAGGCCGAAAAGCCGCAACTCGCCGCGGAAATGGAGGCGAAGTACAAGGAAGGCCAGGCGAATGATCGCTGATACCCGGTTGAATCCCGCCGCGATCGAACTCGGTCGCTTCTTCCCGCAGCGCCCGGACGCCGTGTGGCGGGCCTTGACGGACCCGGATCTCCTGGAGCGATGGCTGCTCCGGCCAACCGGTTTCGCCCCCGCGGTCGGAACCTGCTTCCGATTCACCACCCCGGACTCCTCGATGGACGAAATCCGCTGCGAGGTCCTGGCCGCCCGCCCCCGCGAGCGACTCACCTACACCTGGCTCTACCCCCGAGCCGAACACCCCGCCCGCTGGATCGTCGACTGGACCCTCCATCCGCAAGGCCACGGCACCCGGCTCCTGTTCACCCAAACAGGTTTCGACATCGAGGACCGCCGCCAGAGAATGACCCGCAACGCCGTGGAACGCACCTGGAAACGCCGGCTCCTCCCCCGCCTCGGCGAGGTCATCCACCACTGACCGAACCCTTTACTGGTCGAAGGCGATGTGGAGTTCGTTCGATTCCGGCAGGGTCTGGCACGCCAGGGTCAGGCCTTGCGCCAGTTCCTCTTCGATCAGCGACTCGTTCATGAGCATCCGGGTGCGACCCTGTTTGACGCTGCAGACGCAAGTGGCGCAGGCCGATTCGCGGCAGACGTAGGGGGCGTCGATGCCGTGGTCCAGCAACACGTCCAGCAGCTTCTTGGATCTGGGCCACGGCAGGGTGTGGGTTTCCCCGTCGATGTCGACCCGAACGGTCGCCGCATCCGCAGTCGTACCCGGCGTGGCTTCCACTACCGCCCCCGGTTCGGAGGCCACCGGGATGTGGTGGTCGAACGGGTTGTCGGCGAGCGAGCGGTAGTTCTCCTTGTGAATGGCCCGGCCCGAGACGCGGAGCTGACCGAGCCCCTGCTCGACCGAGGAAGCGAAACCCGCCGGGCCACAGAGGTATACGTCATAGCTCCGGTACGGCCGCGCCCAGAGCGCCAGCACGCGCGCGGTCGGCAGACCACGTTCGGATTCGAGCCAGTGGGTCACCGTCAGGCGGCGCGGGTACCTGCGGACGAGCTGCTGCAGCCGGCTCGCGAAGATGATCGATTCCCGGTCCCGGTTGGCAAAGAAGAGCGTGACATTGCCGCGCCCGAGCACGAGCGCCGATTTGAGGATGGAGATCACCGGCGTGATCCCGCTGCCCGCTGCGCACAGCAGCAGATCCCGGTCCCAGGTGCGGGGCGCGAAGTTGCCCGCCGGTTCGAGGACGGTGAGGATGTCGCCTGCGGAGACGTTGTCGCACAACCAGTTGGAGCCATAGCCGCCCGGCGTGCGTTTGACGGTGACGGCGGGCCGATCGTCGCAGTGCGGGCTGCTGGACAGCGAGTAGCAGCGGGCCACCGAGCCGGAGCGGTCGCTGGGGACGCGCACGGTGAGGTACTGGCCCGGCGCGTAGGTGAAGCGGTCGGTCAGGTCGGTGGGGATATCGAAGATCAGCGAGACCGCGTCGGCGGTCTCGCTGATGACTTCGCGCACCTTCAACTGGTGGGCGCGTGCGTTCAACGGAGCCCTCCCCTGCCGAACGCCAGCTCCCCCGAAGACTGGATGCGATCCATCGAAAGCGGCTGCGTCATCCGGCGATTCACGCCCGGAGCGATCCGCAGCATGAAGTAGCCCAGCCACGCCTCGGTGCGCACCGGCACCACCGCCAGGTCATAGCGCATGGCCCGCACCACGGCCCGCGCCACCAGATCCGGGCTCATCGGCGAGAACGGCAGCCGTTCGGCCAGTTCCTGGATCTGCTCGGTGAGCCGCTGCCCGCGCTTTACCAGCCGCGGATCGACGCCGACCGCCACCGCGTGCCGCGCGATATTCGTATTGATCACGCCGGGGCAGATCGCGCTCACCCCGACACCTTTGGGCGCGAGTTCCAGCCGCAGGCATTCGGTGAGCATCTTCAACCCGGCCTTGGACACCGAGTACGCCGACATGACCGGCGTCGGCGTGAACGCGGCCGCGGAGGCGATGTTCACGATGTGCCCGCGCTTGCCCTCGTCGATCATGAGCCGCCCGAACGCCCGGCAGCCGTGCACCACCCCGAGCAGATTGACGCTCAGCTGCCGCTCCCAGTCCTCGGGTTCGAGATCCAGAAACGCTCCGCTGACCAGGATTCCGGCATTGTTGACCAGGACGTCCGGCACGCCGTGATCGGCGTGCACGTCCCGCGCGAAGGCGGCCCAGGCGTGCGGATCGGAGACATCGAGCTGTGCCGCGACCGCCCGCTGCCCCCGGGAGTGGACGAGCGCCACCGTGGACAGCGCCGCGTCCTTGTCGATGTCGGACACGATCACCTCGGAGCCCATGCGCGCGAATCGCAGGGCCGTGGCCCGCCCGATCCCGCTGCCCGCCCCGGTGACGACCACCAGTTGCGGATCGACGGCACTGAGTTTCACGAGACCTCCTCGGCGAGCGCCACCGCCGCGGACGCCGCCCGAGCGCCCAGGCTGTAGCGGTACACGTCGAGATCGAAATGACGGTTCTGCCAATACATCTCGCCGTGCGTGGACGGACGGAACGGCGAATCGCCGTGATTGTCGATGTAGTAGGTGTTGGAGCCCGCGCAGACCGAGGTGAACAGGAAGTTCTTCTCCTGCCGGCGCAGACAACGCTGGAAGTACTCGTCGTGCACGTCCTGCCGGATCTCCACCTCGTTGGCGCCGCGCGCCTTCGCCTCCGCGATAACCCGCGCCAGATGCGCCGAGGTGGCCTCGATCATCCAGATATCGGAGCCCAGCACGAACCCGTAAGGCCCGGTGATGGTGAACGAGTTCGGGAATCGCGGTACCGAAACTCCCTGGTAGGACTGGTATCGCTGCTCGTCCCAGAACTGTTCGAGATCCCGGCCGCCGCGCCCGCGCACCGGGAAGGGCGGGATCGCGCCCTTGTCCCAGAGCTTGAAGCCGGTGGCGCACACGAGCACGTCGATCTCGTGCTCGCTCCCGTCCGCGGTGACCACACCGTGTTCGTTGACCCGCTCGATGGATTCGGTGACCAGGCTGACGTCGGACCGGTTGAACGTCTTCAGGTAGTCGTTCGACATGGACGGCCGCTTGCAGCCCAATCCGTAACGCGGCGTGAGCTTTTCGCGCAGCTCGGGATCTCGGACCTGCGACCGCATCCACCGCCGGATCGGCGCCTCCGCGATTCGCCGCCCGGCGCCGGTGAGCCAGGCCGGCCCGGCCACCATGCCGCTCATGGCCACCTCGGTGCCGAGGTTGCCGGCCAGCCGCAGGACCGAACGCAGCCGCGGGTCGCCGAGCATGGCGCGTCCGAGCCGGCCCATCGCGGCGTCGTTCTTCGGGAATACCCAGATGGGCGTCCGCTGGAACACCGTCAGATGCGCGGTCTGGTCGACGATCGCCGGAATCAGCTGCAGCGCGGTGGCTCCCGTGCCGATCACCGCCACCCGCTTGCCGGCCAACGAGACGTCGTGATCCCACAGGGCCGTGTGCACGAGCGTCCCGCCGAAGGTGTCCAACCCCTCGATATCGGGCATCTTCGGCCGCTCCAGCCCGCCGATGGCCAGCACCATGTACCGCGCGGTGAGTTGTGCTCCACCGTCGGCGGTCAAGCGCCACAGACTGTTCCGGTCGTCGAACTCGGCCGCCACGATGGTCGTGTTCAGCCGCAGCTTGTCCCGCAGCCCGTACTTGTCGACCATGCTCTCGGCGTAGTCCCGCAGCTCGTTTCCAGGGGCGAAGATTCGCGACCAGTCCCCGCGCTGCTCACAGGAGAAGCTGTAGATGAACGACGGAATGTCCACTGCCACCCCGGGATAGGTATTGGCGTGCCAGGTCCCGCCCACCCGATCCCACTTGTCCACGATGACGAAATCATGGATACCTTTGCGCTGCAATGCGATACCGGTGCCGATGCCACCGAACCCGGCCCCGACCACGATGACCTCGTGATCGGGCCGGATCGCGGCCGGCGCACCCCTGCCACCACGTTGTGTTGCCATGTCCGTCTCCTCCGGCTCAGCCGACACGGTCGGACAGTTCGCCGTCCGCGCCGAACAGCTCCCGCTGCCACTGCGCGAGCAGTCCGTCGGTGTCGATGTGGTCGGGGTGGAAACCGGGGCGCATGTAGGGCCGCATCTCCTTCAGCAGCCCCTTGACAATGGGCCCCCGAGCCAGCCGGACCGTCTGTCGCACCACCTCGAACGGCCGCCAGCTGCGCGGATCACTGAGGATCGAGGCGAATACGCCGAGCGAGACCAGCGGAATGGTGACCACGTACAGCCCCGCCATCACTCCGATGCGGGCGGCCTCGGTCCCCCCGGTGGCCCGGAAGACGTCGAAGGCCACGGACTTGTGCTCGAGTTCCTCGAAGGCGTGCCAGTTCAGCAGCTGCCACACCTCCGGGTCTCCCGGAATGTCCTGGATCTCCTGGCTGCTCAGAATGCGTTTGGCCAGGGTGGCCGTGTAGTGCTCGGCCGCCGCGGTGAACGCCAGGTGCACCTGGGGCGTCACCGCGTTCTCGATCGCGATGACACCCCGCTCCCGCAGCGCGCCGGGGGCGAAGGTGAAGAGCCGGACGATGGGGAAGCCGTTCTCGATGAGCAGCTCGTTCAATCGCCGATGCTGTTGCCCGTGCACCGCCTCCTGCCCGATGAATCCGGCCACCCGCTTCTTGAGCACTGGATCGGTGACCTCGCCGGAGAACTTGCGCACCGAGCGGATGAACGATTCCTCGCCCGGCGGAAAGGCGCCCGAGAGCACGGCGATCAAATGCGTCAAAGGGATGTCGCCCCGGACGAATTGGTGCGCCATCGGTTCGGGCTCACCGAACCGGAATCGCAGGCGCCGCACCTTCGGATAGGGCATGAGGGACGTGCTGTCCTGCCGACCGATCGACATTGGCCGGTCCTTTCTGGCAATGGAGTGGTGACTACTTCAAGTGGTCGACGAGCTGGCCGTCGTTCCCGAAAAGCTCCTGCTGCCAACGGGACAGCAGCGCCGTGGTGTCGATGTGGTCGGGATGGAAGCCGGGCCGCAGGTACTTGCCGAGCTCCGGCATGAGCCCGCGGAAGACCGGTCCGGTGAACAGCCGGTACGCCTCGCGCGCCACCCGGATCGGCTGCCGCCGCGCGGCCGGGTCGCGCCCGACGGCGAGCGCGAGGCTCAGATAGGTCAGCGGCAGCGTCAGCGAGTACATGGCGAGCATGACCCCGATGCGGGTGCGTTCGGTGCCGCCGACCGCGCGGAACACGTCGAAGGCCACCGACTTGTGCTCGAGTTCTTCCAGCGCATGCCAATTCAGCAGATTCCACACTTCCGGATCACCGGGAATGGCCTGGATCTCGTCGCTGGAGAGCACCCGCTGCGCGAGGACCGCGGTGTAGTGCTCGGCCGCCGCGGTCATGGCCAGGTGGATCTCGGGCGGCACCCGCTCCTCGATCCAGAGCATGCGCTCCTTGGCCCGGTCGGAATCCAGCCAGGTGATGGGATAGCCCAGCTCGACCAGCTTTTCATTGAGTTTGCGGTGCTCCTGTCCGTGCATGGCCTCCTGTCCGACGAAACCGGTCACCCGCTTCTTCAGCAGGGGATCGGTGACGCGGTCGGCCACCCGGCGCACCGAGCGGATGAAGGACTCCTCCCCCGCCGGGAAGCCACCGGACATCCCGGCGACGAAATGGCTGTAGACCATGTCGTTTTCGACGAAGTACTTGTCATCGGCAACGCGCTGATCGAATCGGAACCTGATGCGGCGGGCCTTGGGATAGGGCTGCGCCGGAAGGGCATTCGCCATCTGGACCATCCTTGATGCAACACGAAGTACCTAGTACCGCGTGTTCGATGTGATGCCCAGTGTAGAATTGTCCCAGACAGTGCACAAGGGGTGCGTCGTAACGGATCGAATTACAATCTGCCGCATGGTCTCCCACCCGCCTCGCGACCGCCCGGGCGAGCGGAAGGGCGACGCGCGCTACGACCGCTGGCACTCGCATCGCACCACGGTCCGGGCCGAGCTCATCGAGGCCACCATCCGCGCGATCGACGCCCACGGACCCGACCTGTCCATCGACAATGTGGTGAAAACCGCTGGTATACCGCGCCCCAAGCTGTATCGCTTCTTCGGCGACAAGGTGGAACTGCTGGCCGCGGTGAGCGGGCGCGTCCAGCAGCTCATCGTCGAGCGGGTCACTCCGCATCTGAACCCCGCCGGCCCGGTCCGCGACGCCCTGCGCACCGCCCTGACCGCCTATATCGACCTGGTGTCCGAGCGCCCCAATCTGTTTCGCTTCATTGTCAGCTCACAGGTGGTCGCGGCCTTCGGCGCGACTCGGCTGGTCGAGGACGGACGCCCACTGTCCGATACAGTCGCGGCCTTCTTCTCCGGCGTGCTGCGCCTGCGCGGCGCCAACGGCGATCACACCCAGTTCGCGGTGGACGCCCTGCTCGGCGCGATCGGCCTGGGGGTGCTGCGCTGGCTCAACGAACCATCCATCACCGCAAAGGAACTCGCGGAGGAACTGACCGCCTTCGCCTGGGGCGCGCTCGCGGCCACCGCCGCCGCCCGCGGCCTCACCCTCGACCCCGACGCGCCGCTGCTGCCCCCGGCCGGGCGCAGGTTGCCGCAGCTCAGCGAATGAAGCGTTCCACCATCCGCCGCTCACTGGCGGCATCGGCCAGCGGCCAGGTCAGCAGCGAGAGCACCATGCGGACGATCCATTGCGCCGCTTCGTCATCCGGCGCGATCCCGACGAGCAGGGTGGCGATCCGCCCCAGCTCCGGGGAGCCGGCGAAGGCCCGGTCGCTACCGCCCGCCCGGCTGCCCGCGAATCCCTTGGCCAGCACCGGATCCGCACGCACCGCCGCCACCGACGCCAGGATCGCCTCCACGATTCGCCGCGAGCCCTCGTAGCGCCGTACCGCCGCGGTCACCCGTTCGGCCACTCCCAGCGCCGATTTGGCCATCACCGCGTCGAAAAGCGCGGCCTTGCCGGGAAAGTGCCGGTACAGCGTGGCCCGCGAACACCCGACCGTGTTGGCCACCTCGTCCATCCCCACACGGTCGAACCCGCGGGCCTGGAACAACTCCGACGCGACCCCGACAATCCGCTCCGCGGCGACCGACCGCCGCACGCCACCCGCCAGCCAGTCCACCCGCTGCTCGGTCACCATCCCACTCCTCGTCGCTGAAGATCAGGTCTCATCCTGAGATGTGAGCCGGGATTCGTCCAGGGTCGATGCGGCCGCGCCAGGCCAGGTCGAGGTATCCATCAGATAGCCGCATCCGCGCAAACACCCAGGACAACGTTGGATACCCGTCTGCAACAGACCTGTCTCAAATTGCTGGAAGTTCACCTGTTCTGTGTGAGGCTGGCGGAAGACCGCGGATTGGACAGTGTGCTCGAGGACATGGTCTACGCCTCGATCGCCGGATTCAACCCGGTCGGCGGCCTCTACGCGCGCGTGGCGCCGTCCACCCTCGGCTCACCGCCGGAGGACGACTCGTGCCGGCGGGCGTGCAACCCGAGCCGGCGCAGAGTCATGAAGCACACCGGGCTCACCGGCGAGTTCGGCGTCGACATCGTCGGGACCGAGCCGGAAATCTTCGGGCCGGTCGCGAAGGCCGTCGATCTCGGAACCAACTGGATCGAGAGTCGGAAACCCAACAGTGAGGTGGTCATGACAGCAGCGCCCGTGGATCGCACCGATTTCGACAATGCCGAGCGGGGTCTGGTCGCCCGGCTCGACCCCTGCGTCATCAAGGCGCAGGACGGCCGTGAGGTCTTCAGCGCCGAAGACTTCAAGTTCCTCGAAGCCGAGGGCGCGGACACCGTCGACCCGAGCCTGTGGCGGCAATCCCAGCTGTGCCGGATCAACGGTCTCTTCGAGGTCTGCGAAGGCGTGTATCAGATTCGCGGTATGGACATCTCGAACATGACGCTGATCGAATCCGACAACGGCGTGATCGCGGTGGACCCGCTGATGAGCGCGGAAGTCGCGGCCGCCGGGCTGGCCCTCTACCGCGGGCAGCGCGGTGACCGCGCGGTCACCGCGGTGATCTACACCCACCCGCACGCCGACCACTTCGGCGGTGTCCTCGGCGTGGTCGCCCAGGACACCACCGTGCCGATCATCGCGCCCGAGCACTTCATGGAACACGCCATCTCCGAGAACGTGTACGCGGGCACCGCCATGTTGCGGCGCGGCGGCTACTACGCCGGCGCCAACCTGCCGCGCAACCCGCGCGGCGTGACCGGAATCGGCCTGGGTCCCAACGCCTCCACCGGTGAATTCGGACTGCTGGCACCGACCCACGAGATCACCGCCACCGGTCAGGAGGAAATGATCGACGGCGTGCGGTTCATCTTCCAGATGACGCCCGGTACCGAGGCGCCCGCCGAGATGAACTTCCTACTGCCCGACCACAAGGCGCTGTGCATGGCCGAGAACGCCTGCCACACACTGCACAACATCCTCACCCTGCGCGGCGCCCAGGTCCGCGACGCCCGCATGTGGTCGCGCTACATCGCCGAGGCGATCGAATTGTTCATCGACGAAACCGATGTCGTGTTCGCCTCGCACCACTGGCCCACCTGGGGCCGGGACAATATCCTCGAGTTCCTCACGCAGCAGCGCGACACCTACGCTTACCTGCACGATCAGACCGTGCGGCGGATGAACCAGGGCGAGATCGGCAGCGAGATCGCCGAGAACTTCCCGCTGGCACCGGAATTGGCGACACAGTGGAACAACCGCGGCTACTACGGCTCGATCAGCCACGACGTGAAGGCCGTCTACCAGCGCTATCTCGGCTGGTACGACGCCAATCCCTCGCACCTGTGGCAGCATCCGCCGCAGGCGCAGGCCACCCGCTACGTCGAGCTGCTCGGCGGCGTTGACGCGACGGTCGCCAAGGTGCAGGAGTTCGCCGACAAGGGTGATCTGCGGTTCGCCGCCGAACTGGGCAGCCACGCGGTCTTCGCCGACCCGTCGCACACCGGGGCCAAGCAGGCCCTCGCAGCCGTGCTGGAACAGCTCGGCTTCGGCTCCGAGAACGCGACCTGGCGCAACTGCTTCCTCACCGGCGCCCACGAGCTGCAGAACGACGTGAAGCCGACGCCGATGTCGGCGAGCCCGGCGGTGGCCATGGCAATGAGCATCACCCAGCTCTTCGACACCCTGTCGCTGAATATCGTCGGCGCCCGGGCTTGGTCGGAGAAGCTCAGCATCGCTTGGCATTTCACCGACAGCGACGAGACCTATCACATGGAGCTGAGTCACGGCGCGCTCATCCACCACCCGGCCATTCGCAAGCGGGACGCCGATCTCGATATCACCCTCACCAAAGTCGGCCTGCTGCAACTGATGGCCACCGGCTCGTTCGACGGCCTGCGGACCAAGGGCGACACCGAGGTCTGGAGGCGGCTCACCGGTCTGCTCGACAAGGCCGACCCGAACTTCACGATCGTCACCCCCTGACGCTCGCTATCTCGCCGCGTCGCCTCGATGCACACCGGGGCGGTCCGGCGGACATCTCTCGATCACAGCCGAATCCACCACAGCCGAACGAGGGAGCGAGAGCATGAACTTCACCATGAAGAGAACGCCCGGGCCGGGCCCTGCGACCTCCATCGAGGCCATGGGCCTGACCGGCATCGTTTTCGCGCTGCTCGCCTTCATCGCGGTGGAGATGCTGCGCGAACTGCCGGGCTGGCGTGCCGATCACCAGCTCGTGGCACAGTGGTTCGGGGTGTCCGGCAACCGCAATCGGATGGCGGTCGTCGTCCTGATCATGATCGTGGCCTCGATCGCGCTGCTGTGGTTCATCGGCACCATCCGCCGCCGTATCGGCAGTAGCGAGGACAAGCTGTTCGCCACCGTATTCCTCGGCAGCGGACTGGTTCTCATCACCGTGCTGCTGACCTCGATCGCCGCCTTCGCGATCCCGGCCACCCTCGCGCAGCAGGTGGGCCCGCAGGCCGCGGCCGACGTGTACCCGGTCAGCTATGGCCTGGGGATGAACCTGGTGACCGTCATCGCGCCGCGTGTCTCGGCGGTGTTCATGCTCTCGCTGGCGAATCTGGCCCGGGTCACCGGAGCGTTCCCCAAGTGGCTGACGATCCTGTCCACGGCGGCGGCGCTCTTCATGCTGTTCGCGGTGACGGTGTCGATCCATATCGCCTGGATCCTGCCGAGCTGGTCCCTGGTCGTCAGTGTGGTGATCATCTGGCGGCGAAAGCAATTGGCCGAGCCATGACGGTTCGTCAGGGCGCCGTCATCAGGGGCTGGAGATACCGGATCGCGTAATCACGCAGCTGCGCTTCGGATTCCAGCAGCGGCGGCGCGTCCGGCGTCAGCACCAGGGAGTGGATCAGCCGCACGACCGTGGTGGCGTAGAACTCCGCCTGCTCGTTCCCGGCCAGCCCGAGCTGGGCGCGCCCCTCGTTCACCTGCGCGGTCACGAACGCGGTCGCGATGCGCAGGATCTCCCCGGCCTCCAGGGTGAGCCAGCCCAGCACCTCGTCGCGGTCCACCGCGAAGAGCCGGCGCAGCAGCGGATGATCGCGCAATGTCGTGACGGTGATGATGAAGCCGCGGGTGTGCCGTTCGAGCGGATCGGCGATATCCCCGATGCCCCGCTCGATCTCGGCCAGCGTCCGGCGCACCTCGTGGGACAGCGCGGCGCGGGTGATCTCCTCGCGCCCGCCCATCCGGCGATAGAGCGTGGCCCGGTTCACCCCCGCCCGCTTGGCGATGTCGTCGGCACTGGTCCGGCGAATGCCGACCAGCGAGAACTGTTCCAGCGCGGCCTCTTTGATGCGCGTGTCCACGGCGTCGTCGGGTTCGACGGCCGTGAGCAGGGCCTGCAGCGACAAGGGTGATTCCACCGGGCGCACCTCCTGACCGGGAGTCTAGCCGAATGCGACAGGACGACAAAATTTGTCGCACCGTCTTGCGACAAAGAGAGATCATGTGTTGCACTCAACGGCAGGAGTTCCCAATGACGTGGAGGCCGTGCCATGACCAGCGCAGCAGAGACCGAACAGCCGACGACCGATCCGAAGGGCGCGCCCCTGGGCCCCGGCTCACTGCTGTGGGAGTACTTCGGCGACCGCCGGCTCAAACTGTTCTTCGGGCGTTCGGGCACCCTGCAGAACATGCACCCGGCCGTTTCCGCGGCGCTGCAACAGCATTCGAACTTCTTCGACGATCCGTGGGATCGCCTCCTGCGCTCGGTGCCGCGGATCGAGGACTCGGTCTACGACCCGCCCGAATCGACCGCGGCCGTGCGGGTACGGGACTACCACCGCGACATCAAGGGCGTCGACCACCACGGACAGCGCTATCACGCGCTGAATCCCGACATCTTCTGGTGGACGCACGTCACCTTCGTCGAAGCCGTCATGACCATGAACGAGCACTTCGGCACGCCGCTCACCGAGGCCCAGAAGCAGCAGCTGTGGGCCGAGGGCGTCACCTGGTGGGAGCGCTACGGGCTGTCCATGCAGCCGGTGTTCGGGACTTACGAAGAGTTCCAGGTGTATTGGGCGCGCATGCTCGCCGAAGAGCTGGAGGCCAACGCGACCACCGACTTCGCGCTGCGGTCGGCCGGCATCCCGATTCCGCCGGTGCCCGGGGTTCCCGCGTGGGCGTGGGCGGTGATCCGGCGGCCGTTCATGGAATTCAATGTCTGGCTGCTCTCGGCGATGATGCCCGAGCGCGGACGAGAGATCCTCGGCATCGACTGGAAACACCGAGACGAGATCGGTTTCCGGATCCTCGCCGGCGCGATCCGCACCACCTGGCCGCTGGTACCCCGGCGGCTGCGCTACGACCGGCGCGTCTATCGCAAGATCCAGGCAGCCGAGCGGGGCCTCAGCCAGCGGCCATTTCGCGCTGCACGGTGGTGGTGATCTGCGACGCGGTCAGGATCATCGCCACCAGGAAGTCGACGAGCTGAGCCCGGTCGATGTCCAGCTCGCCGCGCAGCCATTCGATGAGGATCTCCAGCCCGCCGTGGGCGACCGTGCGGGCGGCGAGCTCGGCGTGCACGCCGGTGACAGCCGCGTCGCCGAGCAGTTCGCGACCCTGATCGAGCATGACCTGGGCGACCACGTCGACGAGTGCCTTTCGGCGGCGGCGCAATTCGTCGGTGGTCTGCATTTCGATGGCCAGCCGGCGGCGGGCGGGGTGATCGGCGATGACGGTGACACCGGCCTCGATCACGGCCCGCAGCCGGACCCGGGTGTCGGCGGGCTCGGCGGCGATGACGCCCATGACCGCGGCGACGACCGCGGCCAGCTGCTCGTCGACCAGTTCGTACAGCAGCCGGTCGGTGTGGCTGTAGGCCTCGTAGAAGTAGCGGTCGTTGAGCCCGGCACGGGCGCACAGCGCGCGCACTTTCAGCCCGGCGACACCCTCCTCGGCGATCACTTCGAGCGCGACCTCGCGCAGCCGTTGGCGGCGCTGGGCGCGGCGCTCGTCGGCGCTGAGTCCGGCGTACCGGCCACGGGGTGATTCCACGGTTCCGCCCTGTCTGTTGCCATGCCGCAAGGTTTGGTGAAGACTATCACCAAAGTTCTGGTGACGTCCTTCACCAGAAGCTGAGCGCATCCAGGAGGCACGCAATGACGCGTTCCGAGCTGTCCGATCCGGTGATCTTCCGGGAGTTCCCCTTCAATATCGGGGTCAAGATCCTCGCCCCCGGCGATATCCGCCCGACCCGCGAACAGCAGGCGGCCTACCGCAAGTTCACCGAGATGGGCGACCCACTGGCCGACGCCGTGGTCGAGATGTTCCGGCGCCTGCCCACCGGGCAGGGCCGGGCCCTGTTCGAGACGGCCCTGGAACACGGCATCGACGCCGTGCCCGACGCGCCGGCCGAGCTGAAAGCCTTTTTCGCGCATCTCGATTCGGTGCCGTTCTGGCTCGACCGGGACAAGATGGACCGGGCCGCGCGGGTCAGCGGCCGGGTCGGGCCGTGGGCGACCAATCTGGCCCTGTCCATGTTCGCGCTCAATGGCGGCTACCTGGCCTCGCGGGCGGGCAAGGTGCTGGTCGGCACCGGCGGGCTGTCGGCCGAGAGCATGGCGCCGCGCCGAGTCGTCGAAACCGCGACCTGGTGGATCGACGTGACCGCGCCGGGCGGTATGGAGCGATTCGCCGCGGGATTCAAGAACACCGTCCGGGTGCGGATCATGCACGCGCAGGTGCGGGCGGGCATGAACCGGCGGCCGGACTGGGACTACGAGCAGTGGGATCATCCGGTCAACCAGTCCCTGACCGCGGGCACGCTGATGTTGTTCTCGCTGGCCACGATTGCCGGGTGCAATGCCGTCGGGCTGCGGTTCTCCCGCAAGGAGAAAGCGGCGGTCTATCACCTGTGGCGGTATGTCGGTCACCTGATCGGACTCGATCCCGAGATCCTGCCCGCCGACGAGACCGACACCTGGCGGCTGCTGTGGCTGCAGGCGGACTACGAGTTCCTGCCCGACGAGGACTCGCGGCGGCTGTCCAAGGCGCTGGTGTCCGCGCTGGGCCCGATCTACGGCTTCGACGGACCCGGCCCGCGCGACCGCGCCCTACGCTGGGCCTTCACCATGTACTCGGTCTCCTACAGCCGAATCCTGCTGGGCAAGAGCAACTCCGACTTCCTGGAGATGCCCCGCAGCCGCGTCTTCCTGGCGGCGGTGCTGGCCACCGCGGCCGTCAACGGCGTGCTCGAGGTGCCGCGGCGGTTCATACCGGGCGCGACCGGGCTGAGCGAGCGGCTGGGCCGCCGGGCCACCGTGCGCATGATGCGCCGGGCGGCCCTGGTGAACAGTCCGGACCGGAGTTACGCACGCCACGATCGATTGGCCGGAACCCGCGCGGCCTGAGACTCTTACCGATGAGTAACGCGCGCCGCGTAACCCCTGCATGAAGGAATTGCGTCAATGAGCCTGCCGCCCATCCTGTCCGAGCGCCTGCGCCTGCCCGTGGTCGCCTCCCCCATGTTCATCGTGTCCGGGCCCGAGCTGGTGATCGCCCAGTCCAAGGCGGGCGTCGTGGGCTCCTTCCCGTCGCTGAACGCGCGGCCGCAGTCGCTGTTCAAAGAGTGGCTGGTGCGGATCAACGAGGAGCTGGCCAAGCACGACGCCGACAATCCGGACCAGCTGTCCGCGCCGTACGCCGTGAACCTGATCGTGCACAAGAGCAATGACCGGCTCGAGGAGGACCTGGCCACGGTCGTCGAGCACCGGGTGCCGATCGTCATCACCTCGCTGGGCGCGCGGCCGGACGTGAACGAGGCCGTGCACTCCTACGGTGGCATCGTGCTGCACGACATCATCAACAATGTGTTCGCGCACAAGGCCGTCGAGCGCGGCGCGGACGGTCTGATCGCGGTGGCGGCGGGCGCGGGCGGTCACGCCGGACCCCAGTCCCCGTTCGCTCTCGTCCAGGAGATCCGGACCTGGTTCGACGGCCCGCTGCTGCTGTCGGGCTCGATCGCGCACGGCCGCTCCATCCTGGCCGCGCAGGCCGCGGGCGCGGACCTGGCCTACATCGGCTCGGCCTTCATCGCCACCGACGAGGCCAACGCGGTGCCCGGCTACAAGCAGATGATCGTCGACTCCGGCGCGGGCGACATCGTCTACTCCAACCTCTTCACCGGCGTGCACGGCAACTACCTGCGCGGCAGCATCACCGCCGCCGGTATGGACCCCGACAACCTGGCCGAATCCGACCCGTCCGCCATGGATTTCGGCACCGGCGAATCGGATACGCCCGGTGCCAAGCCGTGGAAGGACATCTGGGGCTCGGGCCAGGGCATCGGCGCCATCGACGCCATCCGCCCGGCCGGTGATGTCGTCGAACGCCTGATCCGCGAATACGACGAGGCCAAGGCGCGCCTGCTGGCGCTCTGATGCGCTCGCAGGGCGGCGGGGTGGCCGCCGCCCTGCGAGTTTCCGGATCCTCTCGCGATCCGGAGCTACCTGCCCGCGGGTTCGGTGCGGGATTCGTTGATGCCGACGATCGGCAGCCGCAGGGCCGCGGGGGCGGTGGCGGGCACGACCGGATTGCCGGGGGCGATGGGCTGGATGCGCCGGTATGCCGCGCCCAGCTCCGGACGCGGGTCGGGCTCACCCTTGTTCGGCCACAACGAGACCGCGCGTTCGGCCTGGGCGGTGATGGTGAGCGACGGGTTGACGCCGAGGTTGGCGGAGATGGTCGAGCCGTCGATGACGTGCAGGCCGGGGTGACCGTAGAGGCGGTGGTAGGCGTCGACCACACCCGTCGCGGGTGAGTCCCCGATGGCGCAGCCGCCCAGGAAATGGCCGGTCATGGGGATCTTCAAGATGCTGGAAGAGGCTCCGATCGGGATGCCGTCGACGGCGTCGGCGACCCGGCGGGCGACCTCGTGCCCGGCGGGCACCCAGGTCGGATTGGGTTGGCCCTCACCCTGTTTGGTGGTCATGCGGCGGCCGAACAGTCCGCGTTTGGTGTAGGTGGTGATGGAGTTGTCCACCGACTGCATGACCAGCAGGCCGATGGTGCGCTCGGACCAGTGCCGCGCATTGTGCACCCGGACGGCGTCACGGGGCCGGCGGCGGGCCGTTCGAGCCCAGAGCCGCCAGCGCGGGGTGTCGCCCTCGTCGTCGACCATGAGCGTGCTCATCACGCCGAACGCGTTGCTGCCCTTGCCGTACCGGACCGGCTCGACATGGGTGTCGTGATCGGGGTGGATCGACGACGTGATCGCCACGCCCTTGGTGTAGTCCGCGTGCTCGTCACGGCTGCGGACGCCGAGCAGCTCCTCGGAATTGGTGCGGGACAGATAGCCGAGGCGGTCGGAGATCCCGGTGAGCGAGCCCCGGTCCCGCAGCCGGTGCAGCAGGCGCTGGGTCCCGAGCGAGGCGGCGGCGAAAATGACCTGCTCAGCGGTGAATTCGCGACGCTGCTTCCGGAGCACGCGCCCGGTGCGGACCGTCTCCACCGCGTAGCCGCCGCCGCTGAGCGGTCGCACATCGGTGACCGTGGTGAGCGGATGCACTGCGGCACCGGCCTTCTCGGCCAGGTACAGGTAGTTCTTGACCAGGGTGTTCTTGGCATTGTGACG
Organism: Nocardia niigatensis NBRC 100131; assembly: GCF_000308655.1. Lineage (GTDB taxonomy): Bacteria > Actinomycetota > Actinomycetes > Mycobacteriales > Mycobacteriaceae > Nocardia > Nocardia niigatensis. Next base: position 667,564 of record NZ_BAGC01000043.1, read on the forward strand.
GCAGCCGGTCATGCATTCACCGCAGTGGGTGCAGGTGCGGCGATCCGGGCCGGCGCCGCCGAAGAACGGGTCCGGCACGTCCTCGCCCGGGCGGCGGCCGGGCCCGCCGAAGAACACGCCGACCGGGGTCGGCCGGTAGGTGTCGCCGATTCCCATGGTGTCGGCTACCGTTCGCAGCACGCGGTCCGCGGGGGTCGTGGCCGGGTTGGACGTCACACCCAGCATGCGCTTGGCCTGGTCGTAGTGCGGGGCGAGTTCGTCCTTCCAGTCCGTGATGTGACCCCACTGGCGATCGGCGTAGAACTTGTCCGGCGGCTCGTAAAGAGTGTTGGCGTAGACGAGCGAGCCGCCGCCGACCCCTGCGCCCGCCATCACGAAGGTGTCATTGAGCAGTGCCAGCCGCTGAATGCCGAAGCAGCCCAGGGCCGGTGCCCACAGGTACTGGCGCAACCGCCATGAGGTCTTCGCGAACTCGTGGTCCTCGAAGCGGCGGCCCGCCTCCAGCACGCCGACGCGGTATCCCTTCTCGGTCAGTCGCAGGGCGCTCACGCTGCCGCCGAAACCGGAACCGATGACGAGGACGTCGTAGTCGAATCGCATTGCTACTCCTGGGATTCTGCGCGGGCGGCGGGGGCGAGCCGGTAGTCGGCGAGGTTCAGGCGGCGGGTCACCCGGCGGTATCCGGTGACGGTGCCCGGCCAGTTGTTGGTGATGCGCCCGGCGGCATTGCGGTACCAGCTGGTGCAGAAGTTCCACACCGAACGATCCAGGCGCCCTTGGATTTCCGCGTCGTAGGCGGCTTCGACCTCGGGACGGGCGTCGAGCACGTGGCCGGGGCAGCGCCGCAGCAGTTCGACGGCCTGGCGGATGTAACGGGTCTGCGACTCGATGATGTGCACGATCGACCCCGCGCCCAGATTGGTGTTGGGGCCGTACAACAGAAACAGATTCGGGAAGCCCGGGACCGTGATGCCCTTGAAAGCCCGGGCGCCACCGGCCCATTCGTCGTGCAGTTTGCGGCCGCCGCTGCCGGTGACGCTCATCGGCCACAGGAATTCGGTGCCCTTGAACCCCGTGCCGTAGATGATCACGTCCGCCTCGTGCAGCGTGCCGTCGGCGGTGCGCACGCCGGTCGGGGTGATCTCGGCGATGCCGGTGGTCTCCAGGTGCACATTGGGCCGGGCGAGCGCCGGGAAGTAGTCGTTGGAGAACAGGCCGCGCTTGCACCCGGGCGGCGCGTCGGGAGTCAGCTTGGCGCGCAGCACCGGATCGGCGACCTGCCGCTCCAGATGCCGGGTGCTGATCCGGCTGACGATCGGGCGGATGGCCGGAATGTCGACGATGCTCAGCGACACCGTCTCGCACAGCGTCCACCAGGCCAGCCGCTCCGCGAGCAGCACCGGCGGCACCCGCTCGAACAGGGCCCGGCGCACCGGGCCGTAGTCGGTGTCGGGCTTGGGCAGGATCCAGGTGGCCGAGCGCTGGAACACGGTCAGCGCCGCCACGTCGGGCTGGATGGCGGGCACGAATTGGACTGCGCTGGCGCCGGTTCCGATGACGGCCACCTTCTTGCCGCGCAGGTCGACGGCGTGGTCCCACTCCGCGGAGTGGAAGGCGGCGCCGGTGAAGGTCTCGAGGCCGGGCAGCTCGGGCAGGGCAGGGCGGGAGAGCTGGCCGACCGCCGAGACCACGATGCCGGCACGCAGCACGTCGCCGTCGGCCAGCCGCACCGTCCAGGTCCCGGTCGCATCGTCGAATTCGGCCGCGGTCACCTCGGATTCGAACCGGATCCGGCCGAGCAGCCCGTACTTCCCGGCCAGCCCGCGCAGGTACCGCTGGATCTCCGCCTGCGGCGCGCACCGCTTGGACCAGGACGGATTCGGCTCGAAGGAGTACGAGTACAGCGGGGACGGCACATCGCACTCGGCGCCCGGATAGGTGTTCTCGCGCCACACCCCGCCGACGTCGCCGCCGCGCTCGAGGAGGATGAAATCGTCGATCCCGGCGCGGGTCAGCTCCAGCGCCATGCCGATGCCGCCGAAGCCGGTGCCGATGATGACGATCGACGGGCTGGTGGTCATGCGTCCCTCTCTTCCACCTCGTTGTGCTGTCCTCGACGCTACGACCTGCGCATATCCGGTCATGAAAGAGCGACGGCCACAAAATCCATACTTTCGGCCATAATCGGTGCATGAGCACGGTCGAGGAGCCGGAAGTCCGGACCTGGAACTTCCCACGCGGCACGGCCAGCGTCGCGGTCATGACCGAGTTCGCCGGTGAGCGCGGCGTCCCGGCCGCGCGCGTGCTGGCGGGCACCGGCCTCACCGAGCGGCAGCTCACCGATGCCGAGACCCAGATCCCCGCCGAGACCGAACTGGCCGTGGTGCGCACTCTCGTCCGCGAGCTCGGTGACATCCCCGCCCTCGGCGTCGAGGTGGGCCGCCGCTACCGGATCAGCACCTTCGGCATCTTCGGCTACGCCTGTGTCACCAGTCCCACACTGCGCGAGGCCATTTCGCTGGCGCTGCGCTACTACCGGCTCGGATTCGCCTTCTGCACACCGATCGTGGAGTCGCACGCGCACGAGGTGGTGACCTGGATCCACCACGACACCGTGCCCGCCGACGTGCAGGGCTTCCTGGTAGAGCGGGACATCGTGGCCATGCACCGGGTGATGAGCGACCTGCTGGGCGCGCGCGTCGACTTCACCCGCGCCGAATTCGGCTATCCGGCAACCGATACCGGGCAGCACCTGGAACGGCTGTTCGGCGTCCGGCCGCAGTTCGATCGCCCGCACACCGTCTTCGGCATCGACCCCGATCTGCTGGCCCGGCCGCTCCCCCAGGCCAATCAGCCCACCTGGGCCATCTGCGTGGCACAGTGCCGCGACCTCCTGCACCACCGCAGCGCCCGCACCGGTATCGCCGCCGAGGTCCGCGACCGGCTGCTGCCCGGTTCCGGCACAACGGGTTTCGCCGCCCCGCCCACCCTCGACGGGGTCGCACGCGATCTCAATGTCAGCGCCCGCACGCTGCGCCGCCACCTCGAAGCCGCCGGCACCTCCTACCGCGCCCTGCTCGACGAGGTGCGCCGCACCCTGGCCGAGGAGATGCTGACCGCCACGCCGCTGTCGGTGGACGACATCGCCATTCGGCTCGGTTACGCCGAGGCCACCCCGTTCATCCACGCGTTCAAACGCTGGACCGGCACCACACCGGCGGCCCATCGGCGGGCACACCGCCGCGTCTGAACCGGAATCGGCACGGCCGGACTGGAATCAGCCGGCGCGGATTACGCGCCGCGGCGCAGCATGGGGGCGTCGGCCTGCTCGGTGAAGCGCTCGCCAAGGAACCGCATGGCCGGTCCCGCGAAGGCCATGGCGCCGCCGATGTGTTCGCGCCCGTGCAGGGTGCGCATGGTGACGTCGGTGCCGAGGGCCTGCCAGTCCTCCGCGAGGCGCACGGCCTGCGGATACGGGATGACCTGCTCACTGGTGCCGCCCGCGACCAGAACCGGCGCGGCGGGCGCGATCCCGCCCAGCCGGTTCTCCAGCAGCCGCGCTTTCACCTCGGGCACCTCGAACGGCGGCCGGCGGCAGAAGGTCGAGACCTTGGTGGGCACGACCAGGCCCGCACCGATCCCGAGCACCGCCGCGGCGGCGATGTGGGTGCGGCGGAACATGGCGGCCAGGGCGCGGCCGTGCGGCTTGAGGTGTTGCAGCACATTCAGTTCCGGGTAGGCGGCCTCGATGCCCAGCACACCGTAGAAGAGCAGGAACGCCCACGGCGTGCCGTCCAGGAACTTCACCATGTCGACCATGTCGGCCGGGGCCGACCCGACCACGCCACCCGTCAGCGGCAGGTCGGGCGCGTAGGTGGGCTGCGACTGCAGAGCCCAGCCCGCGGCATTGCCGCCCTCGGAGTAGCCGTAGATACCCAGCGGGCCATCGGGATCCAGCTCCGCGCCGGGCAGCCGGCGCGCGGCCCGCATACTGTCCAGGACAGCCGGGCCCAGGGCGCGCCCCATGACGTAGGGGTGCAGGCCCGGATTGCCGAGCCCCGGATAGTCGGTGATCGCGAGCGCCCAGCCGCGGCGCAGGGCGGCGTGGAGGAAGATCGATTCGTATTCCAGTCCGAACCGCAGCTGCCAGGACGCGGCGGCGACCGTGCCCGCCAGGCCCTGGGTGCCGACCGCGTAGCCGACCAGCGGCCGCGAACCGGGTCCGCGCCACGGCGTGTTCGGCACCAGCACGGTGCCGGTGACGTGCGTCGGAGCCCCGGTGGCGGTGGTCGAGGTGTATTTGACGCGCCAGGCGCGAGCAGGCAGTCGCACCCCGGGCAGCATGCGCGCGGTCATCGGTTCGGCGGCCAGCAGCCTGCCGGGTTCGAACACACCGGGATGTCCGGCACCGACCGCCGCCTCGTCGAAGCGGTTGGTGTTCGCAGTCATCGTTGCCTGCCCTTCTTGCACATACTCGCGTTATGCAGTTGTCACGCAACCGGATCCGCAGGGGCGGGCGTCAGCTGTCCCGGACAGTCCGGCTGAACGAAACCATACCCACTATGGAAGTTGGAGACACCTCTTGTCACGACAACTCCCACTCGGTGGGACGGCGCATACGAGACAACGGCCCCGGGACCTCGAAATACTCCCGGGCCCAGCCCGGTTGGCGCAGTTGTGACCATTCCCCGCATCCTGCTGATTTCGGGCAGCACCCGTGAGGGCTCTACGAACACCGCCGCGCTGCGCTCCATCGCCGCCGACGCCGGGCCGGAGTTCGAGGCCGTTCGCTACCAGGGCCTGCTCGACCTGCCCGCCTTCGTCCCGGGCACCGACCCCGAGCCGCCCGTGGTCGAGGCCCTGCACCGGCAGCTCGCCGAGGCCGACGCCGTACTGTTCTGCACCCCCGAATACGCGGGCATGATCCCCGGCAGCCTCAAGAACCTTCTCGAGTGGACGGTCGGCAATGCCGATCTCAGCGACAAACCGGTCGCATATGTGAACGTCGCCTACGAGGGTCGCGGCGAGGCCGCGGTCGCCACCCTGCGCACCGTGCTCGGATATGTCGGCGCCGAGATCGTGGAGCCGGCCTGCGAGCGGATCACCGTGCTCCAGAGCGGTATCGGACCGGATGGCCTGGTCGCCGACACGGATGCCCGCGCGCGCTTGAGCGCCGCCGCGCGCGCCCTGGCCGCGCATGCCGCCCACCCCGTGGAGCCCCTCACCTCGGTGAGGCTCGACAACTGACGCATCGGCGGGGCCCAGCGCGCTGTCCCTCCCCGCATCGCCGCCGGTCCGGAAACGCCGAGTGGCACATCTCCGAGGCAGCCTCGATGATGTGCCACTCGATGAACCGGATCGGTTCGAGAGACCCGGTCAGTCCGTCTCGTCCGGGAACGCCTGCTGGCGGTGGCCACCGCGGAGGGTGCCCTCCAGATAGGCCGCCTTGCAGGCGCGGCGGGCGATCTTGCCGCTGGACGTGCGCGGAATCGACCCGGCCGGAACCAGCAGCAGATCCCGCACGGTGACACCGTGGCGCTTGGCGATGGCCGCCCGCACGGTCTCGGCGATCGGCTCCGGGTCGAGTTTGGCCGCGCCGGTACCGCGTTCGGCCACGATCACCAACTGCTCCGCGCCGGAGGCGGGCTCGGTGGCGGTGACCGTGTCCAGCTCGGCCGGGAGCTGATCTCCCGCGACCGAGAAGGCCGCAACGAAACCCGGGCGCAGGGCGGTGCTGGACTCCTGGGCGGAGTACTCGAGATCCTGCGGGTAGTGGTTGCGGCCGTCCACGATCACCAGGTCCTTGACGCGGCCGGTGATGAACAGTTCGCCGTCGTAGTACGCGCCGTAATCACCGGTGCGCATCCACTTCGCGTCCTCCGGGGTGCCGTCCGCGCGGCTCGCGGGCTGCCGGGCGGTGATGCGATTGTGGAAGGTGGCGAGGCTCTCCTCCGGGTGGCCCCAGTAGCCGCGGCCGATGTTCGCCCCGTGCAGCCAGATCTCACCGACCTCGCCTTCGGCGCGTTCCGCGCCGGTCTCGGGGTCCACGATGGCCGCCCACTGGGACAGTGCGACGTAGCCGCAGGACACCTGGGCCACGGCGTTTTCCGCGTGCTCGTCCACCTCGACCATGCGGCCGGCATTGAGCTGGGTGCGATCCACCCAGACCGTACGGGCCTCGTCCTCGCGCTTGGTGGCGGAGACGAACAGCGTGGCCTCGGCCATGCCGTAGCAGGGCTTGATGGCGGTCTTGGGCAGGCCGTACGGGGAGAAGGCGTCGTTGAACTTCTGCATCGAGGTCACCGACACCGGCTCGCTGCCGTTGATCAGGCCGATGACATTGGACAGGTCCAATTCCTCACCGGGCTTGGGCAATCCGCGCGCCGCCGCGTGCTCGAAGGCGAAATTCGGTGCGGCCGCGAAGATCTCGGCGCCGTCCTCCTGGGCGGCCAGCTCCTTGATCCAGCGGTAGGGCCGGCGCACGAAGGCGCTCGGCGACATGATGGTGATGTACTTGCCGCCGATGGTGGGCAGGATGACCGTGAGCAGGCCCATGTCGTGGAACAGCGGCAGCCACGTGACGCCGCGGGCCTTCTCGGTGATGCCGATGGCATCGATCATCTGCAGCAGGTTGGTGCCGACGGCCCGGTGCGTGATCTCCACACCCGCCGGGGTGCGGGTGGAACCGGAGGTGTACTGCAGGTAGGCGACATCGTCCATCCGCAGGTTCGGCCGCACCCAGCTCTCCCCCACACCGTCCGGGATCGCCTCGACCGCGATGATGCGCGGACGCTGCGTCGCGGGTAGGTGCTTGAAGATCTCGCGCACCCCGGAGGCGGCCGAGCCGACGGTCAGGACGGCCGCAGGCTTGCAGTCCTCGAGCACGGCGTAGAGCCGGTCGGTGTGGCCCTGCTCGTCCGGATCGAACAGCGGCACCGCGATATTGCCCGCGTACACCGAGGCGTACATCGCCACGATGTACTCGAGGCCCTGCGGGGCGAGGATGGCGACGCGGTCGCCCGGCTGCGTGACCTGCTGCAGCCGAGCGGCTACCGCGCGCAGGCGGACGCCGAAGCGATTCCACGTGATGTCGTGGTACTCGCCGTCACGTTCCCGTGAATAGTCGATAAAGCGGTAGGCGAGCTCGTCCCCGTTGGCCGCCGCGTGCTTGTCGACCAGGTCGACCATGGTCTGGTTGTCAGGGATCGTGATGTTGCCGTGCTCGTCCAGATAGTCATCGAAGGTCTCGCCGATCATTCCCTATCCTTTTTCAACTCACAGTCGCCAGAACCGTGCAGTGACACCGAACAAAGATCGACACGAAAGCCCGAATGTAGCTGGGGGCTGGGGAACTCTAGCAGGTGCCGGAATACCGCGTCACTGCCCACGACCGATGGATGTACTGCGTAAGGCGAAGCGATCAGTAGCGGCCGAAGGCGATGGCCACGTTGTGCCCGCCGAAGCCGAAGGAGTTGTTCAGGGCGTATTCGTAGTTGCCGGGCCTGGCCTGGCCTTTCACCACGTCGAGGTCGATCTCGGGATCCTGGTTCTCCAAATTCAGTGTGGGCGGCACGATTCCGTCCCGCACGCTGAGGACGGTGATGACCGACTCCAGCGCACCGACCGCACCGATGGAATGCCCGAGGGCGGACTTCGGCGCGTACACCGCGGCGTGATTGCCGACAGCTTGCTCGATGGCGTTCGCCTCCGCGGTGTCGCCGATCGGCGTGGCGGTGGCGTGCGCATTGATATGCGAGATATCGGATTTGGCCAGGCCCGCGTGCTCCATGGCGCGGGACATGGCGCGGGCCGCGCCGGTGCCCTCCGGATCGGGGGCGACCAGGTGGAAGCCGTCGGAGGTGACGCCCGCGCCCATGATGCGGGCGTGGATGGTGGCGCCGCGGGCCCTGGCGTGCTCCTCGGTCTCGATGACCATGAGCGCGCCCGCCTCACCGAAAACGAAACCGTCACGGTCCATGTCGAAGGGCCGGGAGGCGCCCTTGGGGTCGTGGTTGCGCGTGCTCATGGCGCGCATCATGGAGAACCCGGCGATGGGCAGCGCCTGGATGGACCCCTCCACGCCGCCGGTGACCACCATGTCGGCATCACCCATGACGACCATGCGCCAGGCATTGGCGATCGCCTCGGAACCGGACGAACAAGCCGAAACAGGCGTCGACACACCGGCCCTCGCGCCCAATTCGACACCGACGCAGGCGGCCGCGCCATTGGGCATCACGGCCTGCACGGTGTGCGGGACCACCTTGCGGTAACCGCCGTTGACCAGCTTGTCGCGCGCGGACATCAGCATTTCCGCGCCACCGAGTCCGGTGCCGATGGAGACGCCGAGGCGATCCTGATCCACCTTCGGGCTACCGGCATTGGCCCAGACCTCGCGACCCAGCACCAACGCCATCTGCTCGATGTAGGACAGGCGGCGCGCCTCGGCCTTGCCGAGATGCGTGGCGGGCGAGACCTTCAGGTGCCCGCCGATGCGGACCGGCAGGCCGAAGTCGTCGAGGAAGCTGTCCTCGAGGACGTCGATCCCGCTCTCCCCGTTGAGTAGTCCCTTCCACGTCGAGTCGACGTCTCCCGCGATCGAGGTGGTCGCCGCGAGGGCGGTGACAACGACACTGGGGTACTGCCGCCGGTTGGGCGTCTGCATGTTCACGCTCCGTAGCAATGCTTCGGCGAATCACGTGCGATCCGCGTGGGCTGACAGGGACTGAGGTGGAACCAGCGAGCGAGCCCGGCCATCAACGCATCGGCGGGGGATGAAGCCAATCTTCGGCGAACTGGGCTAGATTATCCGAGGCGAAGCCGACCACGCTCAATAGGTGACACGCGGGCAACCCGGTTCAATCTCCGGGACAATCCTCGCCGCCGCGGCGATCGCCGGATCACCAGCGTTCTGTCCTACATCATTTCCCCAGCGCCGAGCGATTTCTAGGGAGGGCACAGGATCGTGGTCAGGAGTCTCACGCAGTTGGAACTGCTCATCGAGCTGGAGCCCGTTGCCGAGCAGAACGTGAACCGCCATCTGTCGATGGCCAAGGACTGGCACCCGCATGACTACGTGCCTTGGAATCTCGGTCGCAACTTCGCAGCAATGGACGGCGTGGACTGGGACCCGGCACAGTCGGCACTCAGTGAGGTCGCCAAAGCGGCCATGGTCACCAATCTTCTCACTGAGGACAATCTGCCCAGCTATCACCGGGAGATCGCCGAGAATTTCTCCCAGGACGGCCCCTGGGGCACCTGGGTGGGCCGCTGGACGGCCGAGGAGAACCGGCACGGCATCGTGATTCGCGACTATCTGGTGGTCACCCGGGGTGTGGATCCGGTGGCGCTGGAGCAGGCGCGGATGATTCACATGACCAACGGGTACAATCCCGCGAAGCTGATCAAGGAGCACTCGGACACCGAGTTCGTCCCTGCCGATGCCGGATTCATGCATTCGGTCGCCTATGTGACGTTCCAGGAATTGGCGACCCGGGTGTCCCACCGCAATACCGGCAAAGTGTGCGACGACCCTGTCGCGGACCGCATGCTGCAGCGCATCGCCGCCGACGAGAACCTGCACATGATCTTCTACCGCAACATGTGCGCTGCGGCCCTGGACCTCTCGCCCGACCAGGCCATGGACGCCATCGCCAATGTCGTGCTCGCCTTCCAGATGCCCGGCCTGGGCATGCCCAATTTCCGCCGCAACGGCGTGCTGATGGCCAAGCACGGCATCTACGACCTGCGCCAGCACCTGGACGAGGTCCTGGTTCCGAACCTCAAGAAGTGGAACATCTTCGAGCGCACCGACTTCGGGCCCGCGGGCGACCGGCGCCGCAACGAGGTCGGCGAATTCCTCGACAAGCTCCGCAAGGATGTGGTGCGTTTCGAGGAACAGCGCGATCGCTCCCTCGCCCGCGAGGCCGAGCGCACGGGCGAGCCTCCCGTCCTGATCAGCTGAATCAGCCTGTGGCACACGGTGAGACGGGGCGAGTCCCGCCTCCACCGTGTGCCATTCGCCTTCGAGTACCCGATTCAGAGACGACCCGGCGCCGGCAGGAACGACCGGGCCGGGACAGCGGCGAGCAGATAGACGGCGGCGGCGGTCGCCAGGGGAAGGGCAAGTGATCCCGGGGCGATCGGAATCAGCGCGCCCAGCACTGCCACGCCGAGCGCCGAATCCAGCTGCCGGGCGGCATTGAACGCGGCGGCAGCCAGACCGGCATTCGCGGCGCCCGCGGCGGAGTCGGTGACATTGGTGGCCGCGGGCATGGAGTAGGCCATGCCGAAATTGCCACGTCGTTCAGGAGCGAGGCCCGTTCTTCATGCGCCGCGCCGGGCGACCGCGGTGGGGGTTCGCGGGGTAGTCGCGGCGAGTTCGGCGGTGAGCGCGGATTTGTCGATGCCGATCGTGCGGTGGAGGGCTTGCCAGCCGCTGGGGGTGAATATCATTGCGCGCGGGGTGGTTCCGGGGGCGCACCAGTGGTGGTCCCGCATGCGGCGGAGGATCAGGGCGCCGAGGCCGCCGGCCAGGTGGTGGCGGCGTTCGGACCAGTCGAGGCAGACCTTGACGAGTGGGCGGCGGACGAAGTGGCGGAGATCGGTTGGGGTGATGGCCAATTCGTCGAGGAGGGGGTGGGTGCGGTCGGCGGCGGTCCAGTGGCCGCCGATGACGTTCAGCAGGGCGGCGTCGTGGAGGGCGTCGAAGACCGCGACGCCGACGGCTCCGGCGAGGTGGTCGTAGCAGGTGCGGGCGATCTTCAGGTCGCGGTTGGCGCGGGCGCCGCGCAGCGAACGGACCGGTTGGATCGGGGAGAGCAGGGCCATCGATTCCAGGACCTGGACCACTTCGGGGAGAGCGATCCGGTAGTAGCGGTGGCGGCCCGTCTTCTCGACGGCCAGCCAGCCATGCTCGACCAGCTTTCCCAGGTGCTCGCTGGCGGTGGCGGCCGTGACGCCCGCCGCCCGGGCCAGCTCACCGGCCGGTTGGGCGCGGCCGTCGGCCAGGACGGTGAGCATGCGGGCCCGGGCCGGGTCGGCCAGCAGGCGGGCCGCTCCGGAGATGTCCACATCGCCGTCTCTGATCGGTTCCATGGGTCCAGTGTCCCGCCGCCATGCTTCGGCCCGCGCCGAAGCGTCCGGCCGGGAGGCCCCGGCCTGCGGAAAGATTCAGAACAGGGTCATGGGATCGGTGGTGATGGGGTCCGGAAGGGGTTCCAGGCCGGGGAGCCGGGCGCGGACCTCGGCATGGAAGCGACGGGCGAGGGTCCGAGCCGAGGCATTGTCGGGGGTGTGGATGAACACCGTCGGGGAGCGGCCCTCGCGCAGCCAGGCGACGGTGGTGTCGATCCAGGGCTGCCAGCCCGCGACCGTCGTCGCCACATCGTCGCGACCGTGATACCGCACGATGGGGAATTCGGTGAGGGCCCGGGTGCGTCGCGGATTGCTGGGCTTTTTGGACCGGGCCTCGAACTCGGCCGGGCTGCCCGGCGGGCCCTCGAACAGGACGGTGGTGTCGAACGGGATCCACTCCGCGCCCGCGGCGCTCAACACCTGTTCGAGTTGCGCCGTGGCGCGGGGGTTTTCGAAGAAGGCGGGATGGCGCACCTCGACGGCGCAGCGGTAGTGGGACGGCAGGCCGTCGAGCAGGTTGGCGAGGGCGCGCAGATCGGTGAAGGAGCCCGGCAGCTGCACCCACAGCGAGTGCAGGCGGCGGCCCAGCGGTTCGACGGCGTCCAGGAACGCCGCCATCTCGTCGTCGATGCCGGTGAGGCGGCGGTCGTGGGTGACGGTACGGGGCAGCTTGATCACGAAGCGGAAGTCGGGATCGGTTTGGCGGGCCCAGGATTCGACGGTGCGCCGCTGCGGGACCGCGTAGAAGGTGGTGTTGCCCTCCACCGCATTGCACCAGGAGGAGTAGGTGCGCAGGCGTTCGGCCGGCGGTAGCGGCTTCTCCTGCCAATCCGGATGTGTCCACATTGCGCAACCGACATAGAGCCGCATACCTGCCACGTTAGGTCACCGACTTGCCGGGGCGCAGCCAACCGAAGGTGAGCTCCACCGCTCGCTTCCAGTTGTCGTACTCCTCGGCGCGCAGGTCCGGGTCCATGCGCGGCAGCCACTGCGCCGCGACGCGCCAATTGTGGCGCAGGCCCTCGAGATCCGGCCAATAACCGACCGCCAGGCCCGCCGCGTAGGCCGCGCCCAGCGATACCGTCTCCGCCACGATCGGACGCATGACCGGTATGTCGAGCACATCGGCGATGATCTGCATGAGCAGGTTGTCCGAGGTCATCCCGCCGGCGACCCGTAGTGCCCCGGCCTGGAGTCCGGAGTCGGCGTTCATGGCCTCCACCACATCGCGGGTCTGCCAAGCCGTGGCCTCGAGCACCGCTCGGGCGATGTGCCCCTTGGTGATATACGAGGTGAGCCCGATGAGCAGCCCGCGCGCGTCACTGCGCCAGTGCGGGGCGTACAGCCCCGAGAAGGCGGGCACCAGGTAGCAGCCGCCATTGTCTCCGACTGTGCCCGCGAGGGTTTCGATCTCCGGCGCACTCGTGATGAGCCCGATGTTGTCCCGCAGCCACTGCACCAGCGAACCGGTCACCGCGATCGGCCCCTCCAGCGCGTACACCGGCTCCGGCCCGACCTGGTAGCCAATGGTGGTGAGCAGCCCGTGCTCGGACCGCACCAGTTCCCGCCCGGTGTTCATGAGCAGGAATCCGCCTGTGCCGTAAGTGCATTCGGTCTCACCGGGCGCGAAACACGTCTGCCCGAACAACGCCGCGTGCTGATCACCGAGCGCCGCCGCGATCCGCACCCCCGGCAGCACCCGGCGCGCGGTGCCGAATTCACCGGTCGAGGGCTGGATCTCCGGCAGCATGGCCCGCGGAATATCGAAGAACCGCAACAGTTCTTCGTCCCATTCCAGCGTGGACAGGTTCATCAGCAGCGTCCGGCCTGCATTGGTGACGTCGGTGACGTGCCCGCCGTGATCGGCTCCGCCGGTGAGGTTCCAGACCAGCCAGGTCTCCATGGTCCCGAACAGCACCTCGCCGCGTGCGGCCCGCTCCCGCAGTCCCGGCGTGCGATCCAGCAGCCACCGCAGCCTGGGCGCGGCGAAGTAGGTGGCCAGCGGCAGGCCGCACAGCTCCCGGATCCGTTCCGCCCCAGCCGATTCCCGCAGGCGCTCGACGAGCTGCTCGGTACGCACGTCCTGCCACACGATGGCTCGCCCGATCGGCGTCCCGGTGTTCCGATCCCACACCACCGTGGTCTCGCGCTGATTGGCGATCCCCACCGCGGCGACCTGGTCCAGGGTGATTCCCGAATCTCGCAGTGCCGCGGGCACGACGCGCTCGACATTGCGCCAGATCTCCAGCGCGTCCTGCTCCATCCAGCCCGGCCGCGGGTAGTGCTGCTTGTGCTCGCGCTGCGCCACCCCGGTGAGCCGGGCCCGCTGATCGAACAGGATGGCCCGGGTGGAGGTGGTGCCCTGGTCGATGGCGAGCACGTAGCGTTGCGTCATCCGAACCTGCTCCCCTCCGGGAAAGTCATTGCGCGCCACCGAGATCCCGGGACACGGCGGCGGCCGCGTCGCACACCTGGGTGATGGGCGCGGGCCGGAACCTCAACTGCCCGTCGCAGAGCCGGTCGACCGGGCCGGTGATGCCGATGGCACCGACCACCAAACCACCCCGGGAGCGTATCGGCGCGGCGAGGCTCGCCTCACCGGACCGGTATTCGCCGACATCCCCGGCCCAGCCGGTGCGCCGCACCTCGGAGATCGCCCGCCGCAGCGCCGCCGGATCGGTGAGGGTGCGATGGGTGAGCGCGGGCAGCGCGCCGTCGCGCATCGACTCGGCGAGATGGCCGTCGTAAGCGAGCAGTACCTTGCCCAGAGCCGTTGCGTGCGGCGGCAGTTCCTCGCCGACCGCCAGCGCCTGCTCGGTGTTGTCGGGCCGGAAGACATGGTGGATCACCACCACCGCGCCGTCCACCGGCGCGGCGATCCGCACCGATTCCCCGCTGCGCGCGGCCAGTGCGTCGGCCCGGTTGATGGCCCGCGACCGTAATTCGTTGGCGTCCAGGTGGCCCGAACCGAGATCGTGCAGCGCGGGGCTCAGGTGATATCTGCCGCTCACCGGATCCTGATCGACGAACCCGACGCCCTGCAGCGTTCGCAGAATGCCGTGCGCGGTCGGTTTGGCCAGCCCGAGCGCCGAGGCGATCTCCCCCACCGCCATGCGGCCGGACCCGCGCGCGAGCAGCCGCAGCATCGCCGCAGCGCGCTCGATCGACTGAATCGGACCCGGCACGTTCGTAATCTACCAGCAAATCGTTCGGCATTGTCGAACGCACCCTCTGCCATGGCCACGCTCCACTTCGTAACGTTGACCTCGGGCCCGGCCGGCAGCAGCCTCACCTCCCGCCGCCTCTCCGGGGACCCAGGCAGACGGACTCAATGACGAGCTTCCCGGAAGGACCGCGATGACGCAGTACGTCGGAGCCATCGATCAAGGCACGACCTCCACGCGATTCATGGTGTTCGACCATGGCGGCAACGTGGTTGCCCGCCATCAACTCGAACACGAGCAGATCCTCCCGCAGGCCGGCTGGGTGGAACACAACCCGGACGAGATCTGGGAGCGCACCCGCACCGTCATCAAGAGCGCCCTGGCCGGAGCCGGACTCACGGCGAGCGATCTGGCCGCCGTCGGCGTCACCAATCAGCGCGAGACCACCATCGTGTGGAACCGCCGCACCGGACGCCCCTACTACAACGCCATCGTCTGGCAGGACACCCGCACCGACCGCATCGTGGCCGAGGTGGAGAAGGCCGGCCGCGGCGATCTCATTCGCGAACGCGCCGGACTGCCGCCCGCACCGTATTTCTCGGGCGGCAAGCTGAAGTGGATCCTCGACAATGTCCCCGGCGTGCGGGCGGACGCGGAGCGCGGCGACGCCCTCTTCGGCACCCCCGACAGCTGGATCATCTGGAACATCACCGGCGGCGTCCACGGCGGCGTGCACGTGACCGACCCGACCAATGCCTCGCGCACCATGCTCATGGATCTCGAAACCCTGGACTGGGACGACGAATTGCTCGCCGTGTTCGGGGTGCCGCGCGCCATGCTGCCGCGCATTGCGCCCTCGTCGAATCCCGCGGGCTTCGGCACCACCTATCCGGGCGGCCCGTTCAAGGGCTCGGTACCGCTCGCGGGCGTGCTCGGCGACCAGCAGGCCGCCACGGTCGGCCAGGTCTGCTTCCAGCCGGGCGAGGCCAAGAACACTTACGGCACAGGCAATTTCCTGATGCTGAACACCGGCACCGAGATCGTGCGCTCCGAGCACGGCCTGCTGACCACCGTCGCCTACCAGTTCGGCGACGAGAAGCCGGTGTACGCGCTCGAGGGCTCGATCGCCGTGACCGGCTCGGCCGTGCAGTGGCTGCGCGACCAGCTCGGCATCATCTCGGGTGCGGCAGGGGTCGAGACCCTGGCCCGGCAGGTCCCCGACAATGGCGGCATCTACTTCGTGCCCGCCTTCTCCGGCCTGTTCGCGCCCTACTGGCGCGCGGACGCCCGCGGCGTGATCGTGGGCCTGTCCCGCTTCAGCAACAATGCCCATATCGCCCGGGCCACACTGGAATCCATCTGCTACCAGACCCGCGACGTGGTCGAGGCCATGCAGCAGGACTCCGGGGTGCGGCTCGGCACCCTGCGCGTCGACGGCGGCGTCACCGCCAATGAACTCGCCATGCAGATCCAGGCCGACTTCCTCGGCGTGCCGGTCTCCCGGCCGGTGGTCGCGGAGACCACCGCGCTCGGCGCCGCCTACGCCGCCGGTCTCGCGGTCGGATTCTGGCGCAGCACAGACGAACTCGTCGCCAATTGGCGCGAGGACCGGAACTGGCAGCCCGCCATGACCGAGGAGCAGCGGCGGCGCGGCTACACCCGCTGGCGCAAAGCGGTCTCCCGCACCCTCGACTGGGTCGACCTCGAGGACGAGGACTGACCACCGGTGAGCGCACTGCCCCACAAGCCTGAAAACACCGATAACAAGGAGTATTTCGTGTCCGCACAACTGGATCCCGCCTACCGCGACCGGGCGATTGATTCGCTCGGCGACACCGAAATCGACGTTCTCGTGATCGGTGGTGGAGTGACGGGAGCGGGTGCCGCACTGGACGCCGCGTCGCGTGGCCTGTCCGTCACCCTGGTCGAGGCGCGCGATTTCGCCGCCGGCACCTCGAGCCGGTCCTCCAAACTCATCCACGGCGGCCTGCGCTACCTGGAACAGTACGACTTCGCCCTGGTCCGTGAGGCTTTGAAGGAACGGGGTCTGCTGCTGAACAAGCTGGCCCCGCACCTGGTGCACCCGGTCTCGTTCCTGTTCCCGCTGCAGAAGCACTACGAGCGCTTCTACATCGGCGCCGGCATCGCCCTCTACGACACCATGGGCGGCGCACGCTCGGTGCCCATGCACAAGCACCTGAGCCGTTCCAGCGCACTGGAATTGGCGCCGGCGCTGCGCGCGGACGCCATGACCGGCGCCATCCGCTACTACGACGCCCAGGTCGACGATGCCCGCCACACCATGACGATCGCCCGCACCGCCGCCCAGCACGGCGCGACCGTGCTGACCCGCACGAAGGTCACCGGGCTGTTGCGCGACGGCGAGAAGGTCGTGGGCGCGAAGGTCGTGGATCTGGAAACCGGTCTGGAGCACAGCATCCGGGCCCGGACCGTGATCTCGGCGACCGGCGTGTGGACCGATGACATGATCAAGATGACCGGCGTGGACTTCCCGTTCCACGTGCGCATGTCCAAGGGCGTGCACATCATGGTCCCGCGCGAGAAGCTGGACATGGACACCGGCATCGCCATGAAGACCGAAAAGTCCGTGCTGTTCGTCATCCCGTGGGCCGAGCACTGGATCATCGGCACCACCGACACCGATTGGTCGCTGGACAAGAACCACCCGACCGCCACCGCCGCGGATGTGCAGTACATCCTCGACCACGTCAATTCGCTACTGCGCGAACCGCTCACGCGCGCCGACATCGTCGGCACCTACGCCGGTCTGCGGCCGCTCATGACCGGCGCGTCCAAGGAGACCTCCAAGCTCTCGCGCGAGCACGCGGTCGCCGAACCGGCCCCCGGCCTGTTCGTCATCGCGGGCGGCAAGTACACCACCTACCGGGTGATGGCCGCCGACGTGGTGGACGCCGCCGCGGAGCGCCTGGGCAGCGACGTCGCGCCGTCGGTCACCGCCAACCTGCCCATCCTGGGCGCGGTCGGCTACCAGGACATGCTCGACGACATCGCCGCGGTCGCGGATCGGGCCGGGCTGCCGGTCGACACCGTGGCGCATCTGCTGGGCCGCTACGGCTCGCTGGCCGCGGAGATCTTCGACCTCGTCGCCGCGGTTCCCGCACTGGGCGAACCGATTCCGGGCGCCGCGGAGTACTTGGCCGCCGAGGCCGTCTACGCCGCCACCCACGAGGGCGCGCTGCACCTGGACGATCTGCTCACCCGCCGCACCCGCATCTCCATCGAGGTGCCCGACCGCGGCCTGCGGGCCGCGCCGGAGATCGCCCGCCTCATCGCCCCCCACCTGGGCTGGGACGACGAACGCACCAATGCGGAGATCAACCGCTATTTCGACCGGGTGCACGCGGAGCTGGCGGCCAACGAGGAGAAGGACGACGAGTCGGCCAATGCGGCCCGCATGATCGCCGTCGGCTGAGCATCACCCCATGGCGGTCCGACGCCGCGCGAGTGGATCACCGCGCGGCGATGGACCGGATCAGGCTCCGACGCTGGACAATTCGCCCGGCGTCGCGCCCAGGCGGGTGAAGTGCTCGGCGGTCACCTCGACGAAGATCGCACGGCCGGTGGCGAGGACGGTGTCGCCATCGGTGAGCGTGGTGTCGATGTAGAGCTTGCGGCCCTTGCGGCCGGTGAGCACCGAGGTGACCACCAATTCGCGATTCAGCCGCGCAGGAGCCGCGAAATCTACGTCGAGTTTTACGGTGACGGCGGGCAGCCGCAGGGGCATCAGGACCGAGCCCGACGCCTCGTCCAGCGCCGCGGCGACGATGCCGCCGTGTGCCACACCGGGCGCGCCCTGGTGCCGTTCGTCCATGGTGAAGGTGCCGCGCACTGTGTCACCTCGGCGTTCGAAGGCGATTCGGGGCGAGGCCGGGTTGGCCGGGCCGCACCCGAAACAGCCGGGGTGATGCGGCGGGAAGGGCCCCTCGGCGAGCAGGTCACCCAGGGGCAGTGGCACGGCGTCGCGATCAGGCTCCATGCCTGAAAATTAACGCAGATTCAAATTTGTCGCGCAACCCACCCGCCGCGGCGCTCTCCGGTGCCACGGTGCTCAGTCCTCTGCCGGAGACGCCTTGCCACTCGCCGCCTTGGCGCCGCTCTTGCTGCGGCCGTTCCCGCCGGCCGCCTTGGCCTTACCGCCCTTGCCGACGGTCAGGACCGATTCCTCGGTGGTCTTGGCGTCGGTCTTCTTGCCGCCGCTGTGGTGGACGCCCTCGATCTGCAGACCGCTGTCGTCGGCATCGATGCGCACCGTGTCCCCGGGTGCCAGCGCACCCTCGAGCAGCTTCTTCGACAGCGCGTTGTCCAGTTGCTTCTGCACGGTCCGGCGCAGCGGCCGGGCGCCGAACTCGGGCTGATAGCCGTTGTCCGCCAGCCAATCCATCGCCTTGTCCGAAACATCCAGGGCGATGTCCTGGGCGTGCAGCCGCCGCCGGGTGCCGTCGAGCACCAGGCCGACGATATTACGCAGCTGCGACTTGTCGAGCCGGTGGAAGATGATCTGCTCGTCGAGCCGGTTGAGGAACTCCGGCCGGAACTGCCTGCGCAGCCGCTCTTCCAGCTGCGGCGTGATGGAGTCCAGGTCGCCGTCCTTGGCGGACAGGATCAGGTCGGAACCGATATTGCTGGTCAAGATGACGATAGTGTTCTTGAAATCCACCGTGCGGCCCTTGGAGTCGGTGACCCGGCCGTCGTCGAGCAGCTGCAGCAGCACATTGAACACATCCGGGTGCGCCTTCTCGACCTCGTCGAACAGGATCACCGAATAGGGCTGCCGGCGCACCTTGTCGGTGAGCTGGGCGGCGTCGTCGTAGCCCACGTATCCGGGCGGCGCGCCCACCAGACGAGAGACCGTGTGCTTCTCCTGGAACTCGCTCATGTCGAAGCGGATGAGCCGGTCCTCGTCGCCGAAGACGGCCTCCGCCAAGGCTTTCGCGAGTTCGGTCTTGCCGACGCCGGTGGGTCCCAGGAACAGGAACGAGCCGATGGGCCGGTTGGGGTCCTTCAACCCGGCCCGGGCTCGGCGCACCGCCTCGGCCACCGCGACGATGGCCTCGTCCTGGCCGACCACCCGCTGATGCAGATCATGTTCCAGCTTCAGCAGTTTCGCCCGCTCCTCGGTGGTGAGGTCGGCGACCGGGATGCCGGTCTGGCGCGAGACCACCTCGGCGATATCGGTGATCTCGACGGTCGGGATCTCGGTGCGGTCCACCTCGTAGGCGGTCTTCTTCTCCAGCTTGGAGATCTCGGCCTTGATCTTGTTGGCTCGCTCGTAGTCCTCGCCGGCCACCGCGGCATCCTTCTCCCGATTAAGGTGCGCCAGTTTCTCTTCCAGCTCCCGCACCTTGGGATCCGGTGTGCGCGTGCGCAATCGAACGCGCGCACCCGCCTGGTCCACCAGGTCGATGGCCTTGTCCGGCATGAAGCGGTCGGTGATGTAGCGGTCGGACAGTTCGGCCGCCGCGATCAGTGCCTCGTCCAGATAGCGCACCTGATGGTGCTCCTCGTACACGTCCGAGAGCCCGCGCAGGATCTCGATGGTGTCGGTCACCGACGGCTCGGACACCATGACCGGCTGGAAGCGGCGCTCCAGGGCGGCGTCCTTCTCGATGTGCTTGCGGTACTCGTCGATGGTGGTGGCGCCGATGGCGTGCAGTTCGCCGCGGGCCAGGGCGGGCTTGAGCATATTGCTCGCGTCCATGGATCCCTCGCCACCGCTGCCCGCGCCCACGATGGTGTGCAGCTCGTCGATGAAGACCACCAGTTCGTCGGAGTGCGCGCGCACCTCGTCGAGCACCTTGGTGAGCCGCTCCTCGAATTCGCCACGGTACTTGCTGCCCGCCACCATCGAACTCACGTCCAGGGCGACGACGCGGCGGTCGGTCAGGGTCGCGGGCACATCTCCGTTGACGATGCGCTGGGCCAGGCCCTCCACGATCGCGGTCTTGCCGACGCCCGGGTCCCCGATGAGCACCGGATTGTTCTTGCGCCGCCGGGACAGGATCTCCACGGTCTGCTCGATCTCCGCGGCCCGCCCGACCACCGGATCGACCTTGCCCGCGCGGGCCTCCGCGGTGAGGTCGCGGCCGTACTCGTCGAGGGTCGGGGTGTCGGAGGGTTCCTTGGCGGTCTGGGCGGCGGGCATCTTCGCGCCCGCGAGGGCCTGGGCGGCCGGGCTGTCGGGCAGGCTCGCGATGCCGAGCAGAATGTGTTCCGGCCCGATGTAGCTGCTGCCCGCCTCGGCGGCGCCGCGCTGCGCATTGCGCAGGGCCAGCTTGGCGGCCGGGCTCAGCGCCAGCGCGTGGCCGGCGCCGTGCGCGCCGACGCCGCTGCCCGCGGCGGTCCGCATCTGCTTGCGCAGTTGTTCGGTGTCCCTGCCGATTTCGGCGATGATGCTCTGTGACGGTTCGACGGCGGCGGCCGCGTACAGCAGATGCTCGGGGGTGATCTCGGCGCTGCCCCAGTCGTGGGCGGCCTGGCGGGCGGAGTTCACCACCTGCTTGGCGCTCTCGCTCAGCAAGCGACTCAGGTCGATACGCTGCACCGGTGGCTGGCGGGACATTCCGGAGCCGAAGAATCGGTTGAAGATGTCGTCGAAGGAATCGAAGGAACCCATCGAACTGGGCCACCCCTGGGTCATGGTCACCTCGCGGCTTCGGGTGACGCTCGACAGGACTCGGGTTCGCAGCGAGCCTGCCGACGCGTCAGCTAACAGATGGCGAACTCGAGGTCCACAGTAGTAGCCTCGGCGCGGACGGCAAATGGCCGTAACGACTTTGTTTTGGATCGATTCGGCCCTTGCCCGCCCTCGGAGTTCCGCCCGATCGAACGGAGTCCTGATGAGCGCGATCCACGACGATCTCGACGCCCGCGCGGCAGCGGTGGCCGGACAGGTGGTGCGCTGGCGGCGGTACCTGCACGAGCATCCGGAACTCTCCAATCGCGAGGTCAACACCGCGGCGCTGATCAGCGATCATCTGAAGTCGTTGAGCCTGGACGAGGTTCGCACCGGCATCGCCGGCCACGGTGTGATCGGCGTCCTGCGCGGTGGATCGGCGGGCGAACGGGTGGTGGCGCTGCGGGCGGACATCGACGCGCTGCCGGTGCCGGACCTGTGCGGGGTGCCGTTCGCCTCCCACGTGGTCGACCAGCGGTACCCCGGCGGACCGTTCCCGGTGTCGCATGCCTGCGGGCACGACTGTCACACCGCCATGCTGATGGGCGCGGCCACGGTCCTGGCCGGGGTCCGCGAAAAACTGCCGGGCACCGTGCTTTTCGTGTTCCAGCCCGCCGAGGAGGGGCCGCCGGTGGCGGAGCGGGGCGGCGCGCGCGAGATGCTCGCCGAGGGTGCGCTCGACGATCCCGTGCCGACCATGGCGTTCGGATTCCACGTCACGCCATATCCCAAGGGCTGCATCGGCTATCGGGTCGGGAACCAGTTCGGCGCGTCCTGCCTGGCCCGGATCACCATCACCGGACAGCAGGTGCACGGGTCCACGCCGTGGATGGGCATCGACCCGATGCCGGCGGCCGGGGCGGTCCTGACCGGGATCGGGCAGCTCTACCGGCAGGTCAGCGCCTTCGACCCGGTGACCGTGAGCATCGGGCACGTCGAGGATGTGGGGCGGTTCAACATCATCGGACAGACCGTGACGCTGTGGGGCACCATCCGCTGCGCGATGGAACAGGACATGGGCGAGGTGCAGACGCGGCTGCGAACCCTCGCCACCAATACCGCGGCGGCCTATAACTGTTCGGCCGCAGTGGATTTCCTGCAGGATGTGCCCGCGGTGCACAACGAGCAGGCCTGGATGGACGCCGGACTGCCCACCTTCCGGCGGGTGGCCGGGGACGACCGGGTGGTGCCGACCGGGGCCACGCTCGGGTACGACGACGTCTCGGAGTTCGTCAATCGGTACGGCGGCCTGTACGTGACGCTGGGCGTGCAGGACGCGCAGCTCGACGCGGCGGGCCTGCCGACGCCGCTGCCCGGCGGACGCGGGCTCTTCATGAACCACAACCCGCACTTCTACGCCGACGACGACACCCTTGTCACCGGCGTGCGGTTGCACGCCCAGGTGGCCTACGACCATCTCAGCGGCGCGCTGGTACCGAATTAGATTGTGCCGCAATCACACTCGCGGTAGGACCGGTCAGCGGCCGGCGACGACCGGCATGAACGGTGCGTAGTCGCGGACGTGACCCTCGGTCCAGTCCCAGAGGGACTTGGGGTCCACGGATACGCCGCGCTGCAGGATCAGGCGCCAGCCGTCGTCCTGCTTCTCCCAGATATCGCCGTCACGGTCCACATATATGCCGGTGCTCTCGGGCTCGATGCCGGTTTCTCCCAGCCCTCCGGGGAAATCCACTGGCTTCATCACACCAACCACCCCTTAACTTCAAGGTTGCTTCCAGTCAGAAGTATTGTCCCCGCCTCTTGCGATTCACTTCCGGCCGGGTTGTGTGACGGATTCGCCCCACTAGCGTTGGAAATCAATTTCCGTACCACACGGTCTTCTTTATGGCGGCGGGCCGCCGTAACTATCGGACAACCATTCGGCTAACTTTTGGCATCTTCAGGTTTTTGAGGGATAGTGCTCTTCTTGCGGCGAACGCTCGGTTCGCTTCCGGTCGCAGGAGGACACCGATGGCAGGCGCGGAGCTGAGAGTGCTCGGCTCCCTGCAGCTGTCCGTCGACGGTCGCGACACCCCCCTCGGCACCCCCATGCAACGCGCCGTCCTCGGCCGCCTCATCGTGGCGCACGGCCAGGTCGTGAGCACCGAGCGGCTGATCTACGACCTGTGGTCCGGGCATCCGCCGCCCAAGGCCGCCGCGGTACTGCAGGTACACATCCACAATCTGCGGCGGCTGTTCGAACCCCAGCGACCGCGGCGTGCGCCCTCCCGCTTCATCGTGTCCGAGTCGTCCGGGTATGCCCTGAAGATCCCCGAGAACGCCGTGGACGCATGGCATTTCGAGCAGCAGCTGCGGACCTATCAGGAACTGGTCAGCAATCCCGAGATCCACACCGACCCCACCGAGCGCAATGCCCTGCTGGAGACCGCTCTCTCGCTCTGGCACGGCCCCGCCCTGGAAGCGTTCGCCGAGGCCGACTGGGCCACCGCCGAGGCCAACCGGCTCACCGACCTCTACCTCACCGCCGTCGAACTCAATGCCCGCACCGAACTGGAGCTGGGCCGCTCCGGCGAAGTGGTCCGCGAACTCCGCCAGCACTTCGAGGACAATCCCGGCCGCGAGGAAATCGTGCGCCTGCTCGCGCTGGCGCAGTACCAGCTCGGCCAGCAGCTCGAGGCGCTCACCACCATCCGCCGCTCGCGCGAATTCCTGGGTGGCCAATTCGGAGTGGACCCCGCCCCCGCCCTGCGTCAGCTCGAGACAGCCATCCTCAATCACTCGGCGACTCTCAACCGGACCCCGCCGCTTCCCGCACACCGCCCTCCGGCCGATTCCGAACAGCCCGCGCCCCTCGGGCTCCCCACCGGCAGCGCCGCCCCTGTTCCCGCCCCCGCCACGGCGAGCGCCGCCGCCACGGAGTTCCACAACACCGAATCCCAGTGCGCCACCGGCTATCTCACCGAGCTATCCGAGTTGCTGACCGCCGCCGAGGCGGCGCGGGCCGGGCGACTGCGGGTCGCGTGGATCGCCGGGGAGGCCGGGATCGGCAAGTCTGTGCTGGCGGAGGCCACCCTCGCCACGCTGACGACCGCGGGCTGGACGGTCGCCACCGGCGCCTGCCCCGAGATCGATGGCGCACCCAGCGCGTGGGCCTGGACCGAGATGCTCACCGCCCTCGACGATTCCGAACCGAGTCTGGTCACGACAGCGGGACGGTCATCGTCCCGGGCCGACGACACCTTCAGCCGGGCCCGGGCCATCGCCGAGAAGTGCAGGCGCGCGACCGGTTCCGCACCGGTGGCGTTGCTGCTGGAGGACGTGCAACGCGCCGATCCGGAGACGCTGCAGATCCTGCGACAGGTGGTGAGCTGGCTGCGGGACGAGCCGGTCTTCGTACTGATCACCATGCGGCGGTCGGAGGCGGGACAGGGCGCCCACAACACGGTCGCGGCGCTGGCGCAGTACACCGGAGCCTGGGTGGAGCTCAACGGGCTGGATGTCGAGGGGACGCGGCGGGCCGCTGCGGCGGTGGGGCTGACGGGGATCGAGACCGAGGCGCTGGAACAGCTGCACCGGCGCACCGGCGGGAACCCCCTGTTCGTGCGGGAGGTGGCGAAAGCGGCCGCCGCACAGGGGAGTTTGGACGAGGTGCCGGACTCGATCCGGGAGCTGATCGAGGATCGGGTGGCGCAGCTGCCCGACGGTGTCGCCGAGGTGCTGCGCCGGCTGTCCATCTGGGGCGAGAGCGTCGATCTGGCGATTCTCAGCGCCGCGGCGGGCCTGGCCGAGGACACGGTGATCGACCTGGTGGCGGCGGCCGAGGCGGCGGGCCTGGTGGGATCCGGCAGCGGCGGCAGCATCCGCTTCGAGCACGGGCTGATCCGCGATGCGGTGTATCTGGGCATCCCTCCGCTGCGGCGCGGCCGGATGCACTGGGCCGCACTGGAACTGCTGGAAGAACAGGCCGAAAGCTATCCGGCGGTGGCACGAGACCCGGACGTGCTGGCCCGGCACGCCCTCGCCGGGGCGACAGCCGAAACCGCCTCGCACGCCATCGAATACGTGGAGCGGGCGGCCGAACTACGCACCAGCCGCGGCATGCGCAGCGCCGGTGTACGGCTGCTGCGCTCGGCGGTGGAACTGCACCGGCTGGCCCGCCACGACGCCGACCACGCGCCCGCCGGCGACCGCATCGCGCTGCTGCGCACCCGCTGCGCGCTGGTGACCGCGCTGGCCTACGACAATCGGCATCGGGAGGCCCGCGTCGAACGCGACCGGGCCCTCAGCCTCGCCGAGCAGCTGGGCGATCCGGATCTGGTGGACCGGGCGCTGACCTGCTGGCGCGCCCCGATCATCTGGGCAATTCGCAACTGGCGTAGGCCCGATCACCACATGCGGCGGGCCCTGGCGCGCGCCCTGGCCCGGCACGGCGTCGGCGCGGCCACGCTGGCCCTGCTGGGGAGCGAGGTCCCCAGTCCCCTGGCGCCCATGCGTGACGACGCGAATGCCGGTGCGGAGAAAGCGGATTCGAACGGGCGAGACCGCGATCTGGTGCGCCTGCTGGTCACGGCGACCTTCGAGACCGGACTGGTGGAGTCCGCGGCCGGGCGGCGGCTGGCCCGGCTGGCCCTCGAGACGGCGCGGCTGATCGGCGATCCCGAATTGCTGTGTGCCGCCATCAATGCGGTGACCTATCTCGCATTCGAGTACGACGCGGAGTTCTCGGCGCTGGTCACCGAGCTGGAACAGCTGGCCACCACCGCCGGTCTGGCCGAGTACCGGGCGCTGGCGCATTATCTGGAATATCGGGCCGCGGTGGCCCGGGCGGATCTGGTGGAGGCGGGACGGCGGGCGACGGCCGCGGTGGAGTTCGCCGACGAGGGCCAGTTGCAGCCGCTGCTGGATATGGTCAGCTGTTTCGCCGGGACCGTGGAACTACTGCGCGGGAACATCGACGCGGCCGATGAGCTGTACCTGCGGTTCACCACCCGCACCCGGCTTTCCGGGGTGGCCAACCATGCGGAGGCGGAGTTGTTCTGCGCGCTCGCGATCGGCTGGGCGCGGGGCGAACTGGGCGGGCTGTCGGATCGGCTCGCGAACGCGTATGCGGCACTGCCCGCGGCCGCGGCCCCGGCCTACACGCTCGCGCTGTTACAGAGCGGACAGCGCGAGCGCGCACGCGGCGTGTACGAGAACTCGGATCCGATTGCGGCGGGCTTCTATCCGGTCCTCATGTCGGCATTGAGGGCGGTCGCTGCCATCGAGCTCGGCGACACTCCAGCAATTGAGCGGCTCTACGAATACCTGGCGCCGCACAGCGGCACCCTCATCGGACTCGAGACCGGGATGACCGAGTTCGGCCCGATGGACTCGATCCTCGCGGCGCTGGCCGTCGCCCGGGGCGACGACGAGGCGGCCGCGGCGCATCGCGACCACGCAGAACGCCTGCTCGAAAGGATTCGAGCCGAACTTCCCGCGTGCGGTGCCGCGCTACTGCGCGCGGCCTGATGTACGAGAAATCCGGATCGAGTCATCGGCCTGAAATGTCAGAAGCCGCGGCCCGTATGTCCGGTAGCGGATGCCGGACGGCCATCGGCTCCCAGCGAATTTTCAGCACCGGGATTTGCGCTGGTTAATTCTTGGCGCGCTGGTAAGCGTCGACGATCTCGGCCGGGATACGACCGCGCGAGGAAACCTGGTGTCCCTGAGCGCGCGCCCATTCACGGATCGCGGTGCTCTCCTCGCGGTCCACCGCCGGACGGGTGCGGCCACCGGCGGCCACCTTGCCGGTGCGCTTGGAGCGACCGACCTTGCGGGCCTTATCGGTCCACGGTTCCAGGGCCTCCCGCAGCTTCCCGGCGTTCTTGTTCGACAGGTCGATCTCGAAGTCGTTGCCGTCGATCGAGAAAAAGACGGTCTCGTCGGCCTTCGATTCGCCGTCGTAGTCGTCAACCAGAGTTACGGTGACTTTCTTCGCCATGGACTGCCCTTCCACGTGTGAGGTGCCGCTATTCGCCGAAATGCTAATGCCGCGCGATGCAGGATTCAAACCAGGCGCGAATCGAATTAGGGGCGACCAGACTATTCTGCTATTACCGCTGAGACCGGCCGGCCTTCAGCACACCCGGAATGCGGCCAACCGCCACCCGGAACGACCGTGGACAATGCGGGCGGCGAGCGCGAAACGCCGCCTGCCGCGGTCGTAACCCGCGCAAACTTCCGCCTGCCCCGGCCCGGCCATGATCACATCCACCCTGGTGAGGGTGGCGGTGCCGAGGTCCCGTCCGGGCAGCCGGCCCGCACCGGCCAGGGTGCGCACCGCGGCCACCACCGCGGGCTCCGCGAGCGGGCCCAACTGCCCCGCCGGACGACGGCCGTCCAGCACCTCCAGCGCCAGCCGCAGCGTCGCTCCGGCGAATTGTCTTGCCGCAGTGTTGCATTCGTCACCACCCCGGACTTTCACAGCGTGCGAAGAACGCAGCACCCGGTGCAGGCCGGCGGATCCGGACGACGAGGACGCCGATCCGCGGTCGACTCGATTCCGGCATCCGGGCGGAGGGCCCGCGGTGCCGGACGGCGCCCGAGCGGGCGCCGGTTTACGCCGGCACTGCTCCAGTGACGGCTCGAACTGCGGTGTGGGCAGCAGGAATCCGCCCGCCGCCCGCACCGCTCGCGCTTCGACTGCTCCCATGGCGCGAGAGCATGACACCCCAGCCGGGCCCGGGCGGCACGAAAACCGGGTTCGCACCCCTCGACCTGCTTCAGCAGCGCGAGGCGCGGCGGCGGCCTGGGCGCCGAGCCCGCCGGCCGCGGCCGACGCCGCCGCGGAGACCACCGTCACCGCCACCCGCGCCGGCCGCATCGGACCGCTGAACCGCCTGGATTGTCATGCCCGCCATGCTGATCGGCGGGCTACCGCTCAGCGGGCGGGCTCGAGCACCTCGGCCGCGGCCACCGGCTGCAGCGTCTTGCTCAGGTCGGTGCGCATGACCATCGCGGTGTCCAGCAGGTAGTTCTGGCGCACCTGCCACGGATGCCGATCGCCCTGGCGCGGGAAGTCGCCGATCGAGCGCTGGACATAGCCGGAGGCCAGATCCAGCAGCGGACGCTCCTGCAGGGTGCGCTGCGGCTGCGGAACCACCGCGCGGTAGCCGTTGCGGTCCATGTACCCGAGCACCTTGCAGACCAGCCGCGAGGTGAGGTCGGCGCGCAGCGTCCAGGAGGCATTGGTGTAGCCGATGCACACCGCGAAGTTGGGCACCCCGGTCAGCATGGTGCCCTGCCAGACGAACTGCTCGGACAGCTCCACCGGCGCACCGTCGACCACCAGGTCGATACCGCCGAAGGCGAGCAGCTGCAGGCCGGTGGCGGTGACCACCACATCCGCCTCGACAACCTGGCCGGACTTCAGCCGGATGCCCTCGGGCACAAAGGTTTCGATGTGATCGGTGACCACCTCGGCCTTGCCCTTGCGCATGGCCTTGAAGAAGTCGGCGTTGGGCACCGCGCACAGGCGCTGATCCCACGGGTTGTACTCGGGCGTGAAGTGGTCGGCGACCAGCTTCTCGTCCTTCAGGATTCGCGTGGTGAGCCCGGTGAGCAGCTTGCGGGCGGCCTCGGGCCGACGCCGGCAGTACTGGTAGAAGCCGATGCTGAACAGGATGTTCTTGGTGCGGATGAGCCGGTGCGCCAGGTTCGGCGGCAGCAGTTCGCGCATCCGGTCGGCGACCTTGTCACGGCCGGGGACCGCGGAGATCCAGGTGGGGCTGCGCTGCAGCATGGTGACGTGCTCGGCCTGCTCGGCCATGGCCGGGACCAGGGTGACCGCGGTCGCGCCGCTGCCGATGACCACCACCCGCTTGCCGGTGTAGTCGAAGTCCTCGGGCCAGAACTGGGGGTGGACCACGGTGCCGGCGAAGTCGGCGATGCCGGGGAACTCGGGCGAGTGGCCCTGGTCGTAGTTGTAGTAGCCGGAGCAGGAGTAGAGGAAGCCGCAGGTGAGCGTGCTGCGCTCGACGGCCCCGGCGGTGCGGTGCTCGAGCGTCAGGGTCCACCGCGACTCGCCGCTGTCCCATTCGGCGCCAACGACTTTGGTGCCGAATCGGATGTGCTTGTCGATGCCGTTCTCGGTGGCCGTATCGGCGATGTAGCGCAGGATGGACGGCCCGTCGGCGATGGACTTGGCGTCCCGCCACGGCTTGAACGGGTAGCCGAGGGTGAACATGTCGCTGTCGGAGCGGATGCCCGGGTAGCGGAACAGGTCCCAGGTGCCCCCGAGCGCGTCGCGGGCCTCGAGGATGGCGTAGCTGCGGCCGGGGTGTTCGGCCTGCAGGCGGTACGCCGCACCGATGCCGGAGAGCCCGGCTCCGACGATGACGACGTCGAGGTGTTCGGCGTGAGGTTGCGCGGCGTTCATGACTTCCAGTCTGTGGGGCCTGCCATCCGGTTTCTTGACTCTGTGCGACAAGTATTTGATGCTGGACGACATGTCGGTGATCAGATCCGCGGGCTTGCGGGGTTTCCGTGCCACCGTAGCCGAGCTCGGCGGGGACGCCGAGGAACTGGCCGCCGCCTGCGGACTGCCCCTCGCCGCCCTGGACGCCGACGATCTGCTGGTCCCGGATCACGCGGTCGGGGCGGTGCTGGAGCTGGCCGCGCACCGGCTGGACTGCCCGGATCTGGGACTGCGCATGGCGTCGCGGCAGGACCTCGACATGCTCGGCCCGCTGGCGCTGGCCATCCGTAATGCCACCACCCTGGCCGCGGTGCTGGACTGCACCTCGCGGTACCTGTTCGTGCACGCCCGTTCATTGAGCCTGACCTTGGAACCCGACCCGTACGGCGATCGCGGCGTCCTCGCCCTGCGCTACGGCGTCACCATGCCCGGTCTGCCCACCCCTGTACAGGGCACCGATCTCGGATTGGCGTTCGTGCACAGGACGATTCAGCGCCTGGCCGAGGACCGCTACGGGCTGCGCTCGGTGGAGGTCCCCTACCGCCCCGCCGCCCCGATCCAGGCGTACGAGGAATTCTTCGGCGCGCCAGTGCGAATCGAGCGCCCGGCGGCGCTGCTGCGGATACCGGCCGCCCTGGGCAATCGGCCGCTCTCGGGCGGCGACGAGAACCTGCACCGGCTGGCGATGGCCTTCCTGGCCGAACAGGCCGGCGACGCGGCCACCGCGGTCACGCCCCGGGTGCGGACCACGCTGCAGAAGTTGCTGGGCACCACCGCCCCCGAAATCGATGCGGTGGCACGGCTGCTCACCCTGCATCCGCGCACCCTGCAGCGGCGGCTGGCGGCCGAGGGCACCACCTTCGCGGCGATTCTGGACGAGGTACGGCGTGTGGAAGCGCGCCGCTATCTGACCACCACGGATATGCCGATGAGTCAGGTGGCCTCACTCATCGGACTTTCCGAGCAGTCGGTTTTCACCCGTTGCTGTCAGCGCTGGTGGGATGCAACGCCGACCGCCGTGCGCAAGGGCAAAGCGGGCTGACCACACGGTATGTCGGCGCGGCGCGCTCGAGTTCCGATGGGCCCATTGGCAAATCAAGCACGGCGAGTCGCTCGAAACACGCACTCGATTTGCGGGTCGCCGCGTGTCGATCATGGTCATTCGGCGCCGCCACCCTCAGGATGTCCTGATGATCGCGGAATGCCCGTCCTGCGCTTGGCCCTCCCCCGCTGTCGCCTCCCACCGCGGGGTGCAGTATCTGCGCTGTGTGTGCGGCCAGTGGTTGATCAGCGTGCACGGGAAGGTGGTCGGCGCGGCCGGGGGCACCACGTTCAGCGGGAACAACCCGCTGGCGGAGATCGCCGGATTCCGGGATTAGCTCGCCGGCACGAAGATTCGCGCCGATTCGATGCGTAGCCCGCGGTCGGCGAAGTCCAGTTCGGCGATGCCGCGGCCCTCACGGGTCTCCACCGACACCGTCACGGCGTGCCCGGCGGCGATGGCCTTGCCCCAGCGTAGGCCCTTCACGCGGGTGGCGAAGTCCTCGAGGGACATCGCGCCGTCCACACCCCACTCCAGGCGCGGGACCGGCGCCAGAACCGCACGGGCACTGGATGAATCACCGGCGGCCACGGCATCCAGCAGCCGCCCGGCGGCCTGCTTCCCCGCCGCGCCGACGCCGCGCAGACCGGACATGAAGCCCATCGCACCGCCGATGCCCTGATTGCCGATCAGCTGCGGGCCGAGCTTGGCCCCGGCCAGCAGGCCCTGCACGCCGGATCCGAGCAGCTGGCCGATCATGCCCGCCAGTTCCCAATGTGCGCGCAGGGCACGGATTTTCAGCGTCCCGTCCACCTGGGCCAGGTCATAGCGGAGATGCATGGGCACGTGCAGGGTGACGCCGGTGGACATGGTGGTGGCGATGGTGAGATCGCGGAAGACCGTCATGCCGCACACCACGTCGGCGGTCACGTCGAAGACGATGCCGTTGGGCGCGATGAAGGTGTCGTAGAAGCGCTCGATGGCCGCGCGGCCGACATGCGGGCGCGAGCCGACCGGATCCTCGACACTGCCGTCATCGGCGAAAAGGCCGACCCAGGCGGCTTTGTCGTGTGCGCCGACCGCCCGCGGTGAAGCTTCGACGGTCGCCACTAGTTCGGCGGCGGTGGGATTCGCGGGCACGGTGTCCTCCAGGTGTTGGCAAGCGCGCGCGATGATACCGAAACCCCGGCATTCCCGAAGGCGGTCGGGAAGTCTGCCCCACGGTCACGCCCGGAAAAGCGGCGGCGGGATCGGTACCGTCGGTGGCGTGCCTGCGCTCCGGAGGGTCATCGCCGCGGTCGCGACGGCGACGGCGCTGATCGTCGCTCTCGCGTTCGCGGGTCTGCCGGTGTTCGTGCACCCGCAGGTGGATCCGCTGCGCCCGGCCGACGCCATCGTGGTGCTCGGCGGTACCGCGTACGCGCGCTACGACGTGGGACTGAAGCTGGCGGAGGAAGGCTACGCACCCGAGTTGCTGATCTCGCGATCCACCGGCCAGAACGATTCGGTGATGGACCGCTACTGCGACGGCGGCTTCACGTTCACGGTCTCCTGCTTCGTGCCGGACCCATGGACCACCCAGGGCGAGGCCGAGGAGATCCGCCGCCGGGCGCGAGCCGGGCACTGGCAGCACATCATCGTGGTGACCTATACCCCGCATGTCTCGCGCGCGCGATACATCGTGGAAAAGTGTTTTTCCGGTCAGATCACCATGGTCGCGAGTCCCAGTGATTCGGGGCTGTTGTTCTGGTCGTGGATGTATGTACGGCAGTCGGCGGGATATGTGCGCGCGTTTCTACAGGGCGGATGCTGAGCCGAAAGGCTCGCTGCCATCGGGCCGAAAGATGCGCCACAGCCGCGCAATTGAGCGGTTACGATGAGGTCCGGGCAAAGGAAAGCGCGTCCGTCTCGGGGGTGGATGCGGGTGCGGGAGGATTTCCGGTGCGTATCGACGACCTTCGTACCGTGCGGGACAGTGAGCTGACCGCCGACCTGTGCATTATCGGGTCCGGACCGGCAGGTCTGACCCTGGCTACCGAACTCGCGGGAAGTTCGCTGCGGGTGCTGGTGCTGGAGAGCGGCGGGCGCGAACTCACTCCCGGCTCCGATGCGCTCAATGACATCGAGAATGTGGGCGCCGCCCGGGCGCAGCCCTATCGCAATGCCCGCAATCGCATTCTGGGCGGCAGCTCGCACACCTGGAGCGGACGCTGCGCACCGTTGGACGAACTGGATTTCGCGACCCGCGCCTGGGTCCCGTTCTCCGGCTGGCCGATCGGATTCACCGAGGTCGAGCCGTATCTCGATCGGGCGGCCGGACACCTCGGACTGGGGTACGGGGCCGGGTACACCGGTGACCGGTTCTGGGAGCTGGCCGACCGGATTCCGGCCCAGCCGGACGTGGACCGGCGCTGGCTGCGGCCCTACTTCTGGCAGATCAGCAAGGACCCGGCGGATCCGTTCGACTCCAAGCGATTCGGCGTCCACACCGACCACATCGCCGCGGACAATGTTCGAATTCTGCTGAATGCCACCGTTTCCCAAATCGATACCGATCCGGATGGTGCGCGGGTCGAGGCATTACAGGTGATGGATTCCGACGGAAATACCCGCATCGTGCGCGCAACGCGAATTGTGCTGGCCGCCGGTGGAATCGAAAACGCGCGCCTGCTGCTCGCGTCGAATCGCATTGTGCCGGGCGGTATCGGCAATCGCCACGATGTGGTCGGCCGGTATCTGCTGGATCATCGCTGCGGCGTGGTGGGCGCGCTCGATCCGCACGCCTCGGCGGCCGCCCGTGACCGATTCGGCAAATATGTGGTGAAAACCCGCGGCGGTAAGCACACCTTCCTGCACGGGCTGGCGCTGTCACCGGAAATCCAGGCCGACGAGGGACTCCTCAACTGCGCCCTGTGGATTCAGGAGGTGCCCGCCGAGGACGACCCCTGGGAATCGGTCAAGAACCTGCTGCGCGGCCATATGAACCTGCACGACGCGCGCACCGTCGCCGGCCATCCCGGCCTGCTGCTCGCCGGCGCCAAACGCCGGCTCATCGACCACACCGGCCTGCCGCGCAAACTCGAACACGTGGAACTGCGCTGCATGGTGGAGCAGACCCCGGACCCGCGTAGCCGGATCACCCTGGGCGACACCGTGGATCACCTCGGCATGCCGCGCCCGCGCATCGACTGGCAGGTCAGCGCCCAGGAGGACGCCACGGTCCGCCGAGCCGCCGCCCTGGTCGCGGGCGAGTTCGCCCGCCTCGGCTATCCCCCGCCCGCGCTGGACGAATGGGTCCGCGAGACCAGCGATCTCCCGGCCCGGCTCACCGACTGGGCGCATCCCACCGGCGCGACCCGCATGTCGGCGGACCCGCGCATCGGGGTGGTGGACGCCGACTGCCGGGTGCACGGGATGACCAATCTCTATATCGCCGGCAGTTCGGTCTTCCCGACCAACGGCCACGCCAATCCCACGCTGACCATCGTCGCGCTGGCCGTGCGGCTGGCCGACAACCTGCGCAGCGCCGCGGCCTGACGGGTCGCGAAGGCCCGCCGCGCTCGAAATCCACGGCGGGCCAAGGTTTTCCGGCGGTTACTGCTTGGGCAGCGGGAGGTCGATGCCGCCGACGTCGGTGACCTTCCAGTCGCTCTTCGGGTCGACGCTCACCGTGTAGTAGATGGTGGTGAGAACGCCGTCCGGGTTCTGCGCGTTGGTGGAGTCGACGTTCAGATAGACATTCACCTTGTAGGCGCCGTTGTCGCGATTGGTGACCTGCGAGCTGAGCAGGGTCGGGCTCGAGGTCCACTTCAGCGGGACCAGGATCTCCTGCAGCTTCGAGGAGGTGGCGTCGAACTTGCTCGCCAGCGCCGGGGTGGTGTTGGACTTCAGGCGCGCGGTCCAGGCGTTGAAGTCGGCGAAGTTGAGGTTGGCCGCGCCCATGGCGTACTCGGAGGCCACCTGCTCGGCGTGCTTGTCGTTCGCGGCCTGGGCGTCACGGTCCTTCAGGTCGCCGCGGGCGGACTGCCACAGCACGGTGACCGCGACCAGCGCGCCGATGAGCAGCACCGCGGCGACCGCGGTCACCAGGGTCGAGACCTTCAGCTGCACCGTCTTGCCCACGGCGGGCGCCGGATGCTGATCGACCGGCTGCGTCGATTCGGTGTCCTGAGACATGGGGTCTCCTCCTTGCTGGTACTGCTACTTCACGCCGACCTGCACGCGCACGGCACCGTCACCGGTGGCCGCGAGCGCCTGCGAGATCAAGCTGCTGATATTGAGCTGGGGCCCGGCGGTGCGTGCCGCGTCGGCGAGCGGCTGCAGCTGGGGCGCGAGGGTCTTCAATTCGGGTCCGGCCTGCTGCAGCCATTCGGTCAGCTTCGCCAGGAAGGGCGCCAGTCCATTGCCGGAGACATAGGCCTGCGGCCGGGGGGCACGGTCGACCAGTCTACCGACGGCATTGATGAGCTCCTCGAGCGACTGCTCGAACTGCACGAATGCCGGTGCAGCGGCCGTGGTGGCCTCGCCCATGCCGTCGATGTTCGAGGCCGCCGCCTGGAAGCTGTTGAGTAGCTGGGCAATCTTGGGCTCGCGGCTCATAATGGCCGCGGCCAGTAGATCGCCGGCGCGGGTCAGGTTCGGCATGGCCGAATCCGTGTCGTGGAAAGCCGCCCCCAGCGTGCTCGCCAGCGAGGCCGCCACCTTCGGGTCGAGCTGGTTCATGATCTTGTTGACCAGCCGCGACACCTCGGGGATGGCGAGCGGCGACTTCACGACGGCCGCGTCGAGACGCTGGCCGTCCTTCAGGTACGGCCCGCCCGCGGTGCGCGGCCGGAATTCCACGAACGGCTCGCCCAGCGCGGACAATTGCTCGATGGTGACGTCGCTGTCGGTGGGCAGCCGGCGGTCACCGTCGATGCGGAAGCCCACCTCGACGCCGTGCGCGGTGGAGGCCACCGAGGTGATCTTGCCGACCCTCATGCCGGTGAGCAGAATCGGCGAACCCACGCTCAGCCCACCGGAATTCGCCATCACCATGGAGCCCTCGGTATAGTGCGCGAACGGATCCGCCCGCACCACGCCGAAGGTCAGATAGCTCGCGCCCACCACGGTGACGGCCGCGATGCCGCCCAGCGACGCCAGCGAACCCCACTTCATCGCACCGCTCCGATCATGCGCAGCCCGGCCAGGATATTGGCGACCTGGTCGTCGCGGGACACCGAATCCGTCTGGACGCCGGTGATGTTCACCTTCGGCCCGTTCTCGACGAACGGAATCAGCTTGTCCCGCAGCAGCGCGGTCAGCAGCGACAGGTTCGAGGGCACCGACAGGTCCAGCGGCCGGCCCGAAAGCGCCAGCGGCGCAAAGGATTGCGTCACCGGATCCAGCGCGGAGGCGAGCGGGGCCAGCCACACCAGCGACTGCCCGAGTTGGCCGAGCACCGCGAAGATCTGGGTGACGCCCTTGATCGACCCGGTGATCCCGGTCATGGCGTCCACCGACTCCTGGCTGAGCTGGTGGTCGAGGAAGTCCGCGCGGTCGTGCAGCACCTGGGCGTTCACGCCCAAGCCGTTGAGCAGCTTGTCGACCTGGTCCAGATTGGCGGCCAGATCCACCGCGTTCCCGGCCGCGTTCTGCGCGATCCGCTTGGTCTCCTCGGGATCGCGGGGCAGCACCGCATTGAAGTGGTTGATGATGTCCTGCAACTGATTCACGGCCCCGCCCTGGGTGAAGGCGGCCAGCGCGGCCATGGTGTCCTCGAGCTGCACCGGCGGGCGGGTGTGGTCCTGGGTGATGGTGCCGCCGTCCTTCAGCAGCGACCCGAACCCGTCCGGCGGCGTGGTCAGCGCCAGGTGGATATCGCCCAGCACCGTGTTCTGGCGCAACTCGGCGACCGTGGTGGTCGGCAGCTGCACCGTGGACGAGATGTCGGCGTCCACCACGACATAGCCGCCGCGGCCGCCGGCGTGCGCCGAATCCACCACGCGCACACCGCTCACCGAGCCGACCCGCGCGCCATTGGCGATGACCTTGGCCTTGGCGGGCAGGTTCAGCACATTGCCGAACTCGATGTGGATCCGGTAGGCCGGACCGGAGAGGGTGGTCCCGGGCACCGGCACCGACGACGGATCGAAGGCGCAGCCGCCGGCTCCGGCCAGCAGGGCCGCGGCCAGTGCCGCGGTCCCGGCGCGCCGGACCCGGTGTCCGGCGGCCGCCCTCGTCGCGGCCGCCGGACTACCAGGAGCTCTTGTCGCCAGCACGATGTCCCAGCGTCCGATTCTCATCGCGCACCTGCCATTCCGAGCACCAGGGGAACCAGCGGGACGTTCACCATGCCGTCGGCGGCGTCGGCGCAGCTGCCCGGGGTGACGGCATCGACAGCGGCGCAGACCTGCTCGGCCTGCGGAGCCGGCAGGGCCGCGCGCGGAGAGCCGTAGGTGATGCCGTTGCTCATGATGTTCTGGGCGGCGTCGGTCAGCACCGGGAGTTTCAGCATGATCTCCGACAGCGAGCCGACATTGGCGCGCAGCAGCCGCACCAGCGGCAGCGTGTCGTCGAGCCCGCGCATGATCGGGTCGCCCGCGATCGTGACCAGATCGTTGAGCATGGGCAGCACCGCACCGAGCCGGTCGATGAGTTGCGCACCGGGACCGAGCAATTCGGTGCCGGCATTGTTCAGAGCGGGTCCCAGCCGCAGCAGCATGGCGCGCAGATCGCCCCAGTGCTGCTCGACCTTCTCACCGACCGAGGCGAAGGCGTCGAAGATGCCCGCCAGGTGCCCGATGTCCGCATCC
The DNA here is from genome assembly GCF_000308655.1 of Nocardia niigatensis NBRC 100131. Lineage (GTDB taxonomy): Bacteria > Actinomycetota > Actinomycetes > Mycobacteriales > Mycobacteriaceae > Nocardia > Nocardia niigatensis. Next base: position 704,831 of record NZ_BAGC01000043.1, read on the forward strand.
GGTTGCGCCAGTGCCGAGCCCAGTTTCTTCACGATCGCGTTGATCTCCGGGCCCGCGCCCTGGGTGGCCGAGTCCAGCGCGGACAGGCCGTGCGCCAGCGCATCCGGGGCCTGCGCCCGCTGCAGCTGCGCGGACAGGTCGGCCAGCGCGGTCAGGGTCTCGGTGATGCTCTTGGGCGTCAGGGTTTTGGTGATGCATTGCGACGAATCCCAGTGCGCCAGGTTCTTACCGCCATTGAGGACCGCCAGATTGCGATCGGCCACAATGGAATCCGATACCGTGGTGGCGGCGGCGTCCGCGTACACGGGGTACTTCGCGTCGACGGAGAACTTCACCTTGACCTTGGCGCCGTCGGAATCGATGGAATCCACCGTGCCGACCGGGATTCCGCGCATGGTCACCTTGTTGCCCGTGTACAGGCCGACCGCGTCGGGCATGACGGCGCAGTAGGACACGATCTTCTTCATCGGATCGAACCAGAGCAGGTAGCCGCCCACGGCCAGCAGCACCACCAGCACCGCGCCGGCCACCGACATGAACGCCTGCGATCCGAGCGTCCGCTTGAACATCAGCAGTCCTTCCCGGGCACCGGAACGCACACCTGCGGCTGCGCGACCGGCTGCGGCAGCGTCACGGTCTGCTGCGACTGGTCCACCTGCGCGCCGCCGTCCGGAATCACCAGGTCCGACAGCTTCTTCTGCAGGTCCTGCGCGGCCGTCAGGGTCGGAGCGAACTTCTGGCCGAGCTGTTCCAGCTCGGTGATGGCGTCGGTCAGCTTGGGCTTCAGATCCGACCAGGTCGGTTCCACGCCGCCCAGCCGGCCGAGTACGTCGCTGAGCAGGCGGATGGCCTCGGCCATCTCCGCGTGCTTGTCGTCGAGCACGGTGACCAGCAGGTTGGCATTGTCCATGAGCCGGCCGAGATCGGTCTTGGCGCCGTCGTACATGCGCACGTACTCGTCGGCCACGGCCACCGCGTTCGACACCTGGCTGCGCTGCTTGTCCAGCGCGTCCACATAGGTGCCGACCGTGGCCAGCGTGGTGCGCAGGGTGTCGGGCGAGCCGTCGATCGAATTGCCCAGCGCCGCAAGGTTCTTGTTGAGGGTCAAGCCGTCGATCTCGGACAGCGGGGTGGCCGCGTCCTGGAAGGTCTCGATCAGGCTGTAGGGCAGGCGCACCCGATCCGCCGGAATGGGCGCCGAGCCCAGCGGCTTGCTTCCGGCCGGGAACACCGCGACGTAGTGGCCGCCGACGATCGTCAGCATGCGAATGTCGAGGGAGGTCTGATCGCCCAGGAACACATCGGATTTCACGGTGAAGCGCATGACGACCTTGTCCGGCTTCAGCTCGAGGGACTTCACCTCGCCGACCGAGATGCCGGCGATGCGCACGTCGTCGCCGGCCTTCACCGACTGCGCCTCGGACAGTTCCGCGGTGTAGGTGTGCTTGCCGAAGGGGATCACGTACAGCGCGCCCGCGGCCGTCAGGCCCAGCACCACCAGCACCGCGCCGATGACGCCCTGGCGCAGATGCCGCTGCTGCTTGGTCGCGTCGTCGACGACGCGGTCGTCGCGCCTCGTGAACCGCGCCAGACTCATCCGTTGCATATCGCCACCTGCTGTCCCGAGATGAGCACCTTGACCACCTGCGGCACGTCCGCGCTTCCCTTGCTGCACACCGGCTTCCAGCCGCCGGGTCCGGTCGGCAACGCGGCGTCGGCCGCGCCCAGCACCGCGGGCAGCCGGCCGAAGACGTCCACCGCCTCCTTGGCGTCGGGGAAGATCTCGCGGATCAGCGCGTCCACATCGGAGCCGCTGTCGATCCCCAGCGAACGCAGCAGAGTGTCGATGGGCCGCAGCACCGACGGCGCGGTGACCGCGAATTGCGCCAGCCCGCCGATGTTCTGCCGCAGGGCCTCGAAGATGTCGGAGAGCTGTTTCAGCAGCGGCACCAGATAGTGCACCCGTCCGCCGAGCCGGTCCGACAGATCCGACATGTTCTTGATCAGCGTCCAGATCACCTGCTGCCGGTTGTCCACGTACGACGCCAGTTTCCCGATCGCGTCCATGGCCGGTCCGATCCCGCTGCCGTCACCCTCGATCAGCGCCACCATGCTGGCGCTGAACTGGTTGATGGCCTCCGGAGAGATGGTCTGCAGCACCGGCTTCAGGCCGTTGAACAGCTGCGTCACATCGAACGACGGCACCGTGTGGTCCTCGCCGATGCGCGCGCCCGCCGCGATCCGGGTGCCCGGCTGCGGCTGCTGCTGCAGATCGATGTACCGCTGCCCGGTCAGATTCTGGTAGCGGATGGCCAGCTTCGAGTTGTCATACACGGGCGCATCGGTTTTCACCGATACCTGCACCCGCGCCTTCGCGCCCTCGAGGGTGACCGCCTTGACCTTGCCGACCTGCACGCCGAACATCCGCACGTCGTCGCCGACCTCGAGGCCGTTGGCGTCGGTGAAGATCGCGTCGTGGGTCTCGGTCCGGCCGGACACCGGCCGCTGAATCGCGGTGAGCACCAACATGAGCACCACCACGATGACGCCCGAGAACAGGGCCAGCCGCCAGGCCGCCGATTTCACCTGCCCACCCGTCGCCCCACCGCGGCCCCTCTGGGAATCGCTGCGCGATGCACGCCTCATTTGGCACCCCCCAGCAGCGGCACCGCGATGGCCGGCACACCCTTCAGGTCGACCTCCACATTCAGCACGGGGCCCTGCCCGCTATCCGGCATGGCCGCGCGCAAACGCTCCAGCAGCAGGCGCAATTCGGCCGACGACTGCTGCGGCTGCGGCACCATCCGGGCCAGCGCGGTCAACACCGGCACCAGCATGTCGGTGGTGCCGGAGAGCTGATTCCCGGCCTGGGTGAAGGTGGTCGCGAGGGCGGGCAGCAGCTGGCCGGTGACCGTCGCGACACTCTTGTCGTAGGCGCCGCGGTCGGTCTGCAACCGCTGCATGCTGCGGATCAGATCCACCACCTGCACGGTCGCGCCCGCGAACCGGCCGCCGCCGTCGAAGGCCGGGCCGAGGTTGCCGACCAGCTCCGACATCGGCATCTTCTGGTTTTCGGAGATGGTGCGCTGCGCGGTGATGAGCGCCTGCGCCAGCGGCGTGAACGCCTGGGTGTCGGCCGCGGCCTGCGCGATCACCGACGCCATCTGCGGCGTCAGCACCGAACCGCCCACCTGCGAGGCGCTGCGCAGAATCGAGCCCATGGTGGCGTCGTAGACCGCGGCGGCACGCGCGCCGGTGAAATCCAGCACCGTGCCCGAGCGCAGCGGGGAACCGCCCGCGCCCTTGCGCAATTCGATCTCGCTGATGCCGAAGAGGTTGGCGGGCGCGTAGTCCACCTGCAGGCTGTCGTCGAGCCCGAACAGCTCGGCGTCGTCCAGTCGCAGCGAAATCTGTTGTGTCCCGTGCTGATCCGGCGTGATATCGGTGACCTTGCCGATCACCACGCCATTGGCGCGCACGTCGGTGCCGACCAGCACCCCGTCACCGATCTGCTCGGTGCGCAGTGCGATCGGCAGTCCGGCCTCGGTTTTCTGTGAGCGGTACACCGCCCAGCCCGCCATCACGGCCACCACCAGCGCCAGCGCGACGGTGCCGACCGTCATCGCCCGTTTGCGATCGACCGCCACACCCGGCATTCCGTAATTCGGCATCCCCTACCCCGTGAACGTAATCGCCGAGTTGAAGCCCCACAGGGACAGCGACAGCACCATGTCCATGGCCACGATGGCCACCGAACTCGCGCGCACCGCCTTGCCCGAGGCGATACCAACACCCTCCGGCCCGCCGGTCGCGAAAAAGCCGAAGTAGCAGTGGATCAGGATGACCACCACCGCGAACACGGCCACCTTGACCACCGCGGCGATCACGTCGAACCCGGACACGAACTGGAAGAAGTAGTGGTCGTACACACCGGCCGAGGCCCCGTGCACCAGCGTGATCAGCCCGCGGCAAGCCGCGTAGGACAGGATCAGCGCGATGAGGAAGGTCGGCACGATGGCGACCGCGCCCGCCAGCACGCGGGTGGTCACCACGAAGGGAACCGAACGCAGGCCCAGGGATTCGATGGCGTCGATCTCCTCGGAGATGCGCATCGACCCGATCTCGGCGGTCATCCGGCAGCCCGCCTGCGCGGCGAACCCGATGGCGGCCACGATCGGCGCCAGCTCACGGGTGGTCGCGTAGGCCGACACCAGGCCCGATACCGGGCCCATGCCGAGCATGTCCAGCGTGGTGAACGACTCCACCGCCACCGAGGCGCCCATGACCAGGCCGAGCACGATCATCATCGGCACGGTCCCGCCGCCCACGATGACCGAGCCACGGCCCCAGGTCATATCGGAGATCGCGCGCATGGTCTCTGCGCGATACCGCCTGAGCGTCAACGGAATCGACGACAGCACCTGCCAGACGAACGCGAGCACGAAGCCCAGGTTCTCCACCCGGCGGAAGATGAGCCCCCGGCGTCGATAGGCGCGCGCGGCCCAGCCCATCCCCTTGGGCACATAGGTTGCCGACATCAGGCCAGCCTCGTGGGCAGGAACAGATCGGTGATCTGGGTGGCGACCAGGTTCACCGTCACGATCGACACCACCGACAGCACCACCGCGGCGTTCACGGCGTCGGCGACACCCCGCGGGCCGCCCTTCGCTTCGAGCCCGCGCTGGCAGGCGATGATCACCACGAGGAAGCCGAAGATCACGGCCTTCAACAGCGACACCCACACATCGGCGGTGGTGGTGAAAGATCCGAACGTGGACCAGTACGAGCCCGGTGTCACACCCTGCCCGCCGATGGCGACGCCGTAGCCGGCGAGCACGCCCACGAAGATGATGAGCACGTTGAGCAGCGGCGCGACGAAGACCATGGCCACCAGGCGCGGGATCACCAGCCGGTGAATCGGGCTGATGCCCATGGTGTTCAGCGCGTCGATCTCCTCACGGATGGTGCGCGCCCCCAGATCCGCCGCCAGCGCCGCGGCGCCCGCGCCGCCGAGCAGGAAGCCGGTGGCCAGCGGCGCACCCTGTTTGATGACGCCCAGACCGCCGGTCGCGCCGAGCAGCGAATCCGCGCCCAGGGTGTGAATCAGATTGCCCACCTGGACCGAAACGATGACGCCGAACGGAATCGCGATGAGCACCGCCGGAATCGCGGTCACGGTAATGAGCCGCCAAGCCTGGAGAATGGCTTCTTTCCATTGGAATTGGCGGCGCGCGATATCGGTGACGGTACCGATCACCGCTTCCTCGGCAATTCCGACCGCGCGGCCGAAGGTGCGCAGCGACGCCACCGAGGTGCTGGAGAAGTTGTCGCGCACGATGCGCACGGCGGACCGGCTCTGGACGGCCCGGGTCATCGTGGCACTGCTTCTTCGTGACGCCGGAACCGACGTGTGGTGGCGAGCTTCAAATTTCTTCTCCGTGATCGGCAACACTGCCTGCCATCAAAGCTAATGGTTACGCGGAGTTACAACAAATCGGCTCGAGGTGTGACCGGAACCTCTAAGTTACCTGCAGGTACATCCGAATTCGGTCCCGGTCAGCGGGACGAACAGGCAGGTGACCTGCAGTTCTAGAACGTGTTATCAGAGCCGATCGGCTATCACTATGACCTCGGGCACGACCCGGGCGAAGCTCCCCCGAGGCCGTTTCGAGCCCCTCGGCCATACCCAAAGCCGAATTGAGTGATCTCGCAGCAACCCTCGATTTCCTCGTGAACCCGCGCGTAAACCGGACGGTGCGTGTTCACTGTCGCTGTGGACAACACGGTGTCGGCGATCCTGCGCACGATCGAAGCCGGCGACTGGGCGGAATTCGCGAAACTGGTGCATCCCTATGTGCATTGGACCGAGCACGGCGTCACCACCCGCGGGCGAACCCGCGTGATGGCACTGCTGTCCCGGCACGATGCCACCGAACCCGCGACGTCCTACGAACTACGCGACGGCCAGGTCTATCGCTGGAACTCTTGATTACGGGCTTACCGCCAAAAAAACGAAGGCGGAGAACAACACCAGGTGCACACAGCCCTGGAGCAGCGTCGCGCGTCCGGGCACCACGGTGAGCGCGCCGACCACCACGGTCAGCGCCAGCAGCACCATCTGGGTCGCGCCCAGGCCGAGCATGAGCGGGCCCGAGATCCAGATCGAGGCCACCGCGATGGCCGGAATGGTCAGGCCGATACTGGCCATGGCCGAACCCAGCGCCAGATTCAGCGAGATCTGTACCCGGTCGCCGCGCGCGGCCCGCACGGCCGCAATGGTTTCCGGCAGCAGCACCAGCATCGCGATCACCACGCCGACCGCGGACTGCGGCAGACCCGCTGCGGCGACACCGGATTCGATATTCGGCGTGTCCACCTTCGCCAGACCGACCACGCCGGCCAAGGCAATCAGCAGCAAACCCAGACTGCGCAGCGCCTGCCGGGGCGTGGGCGGGTCCTCGTGCTCGTCGTCGACCGTCGTGACCCTCTCGACGGGTAGGAAGTCGCCCGGATGCCGGACCGTCTGCACCATGACGAAGACGCCGTAGAGGACCAGCGACGCCACGGCCGCGAAGGTCAGCTGCGTGTCCGAGAACACCGGACCGGGCTCGCTGGTGGTAAAGGTCGGCAGCACCAGGCTCAGCGTCGCGAGCGTCGCGACCGTGGCCAGCGCCGCTCCCGTGCCCTCGGCATTGAAGACCGCCACCCGCCGCCGCAGCGCGCCCACCAGCAGTGAGAGGCCGAAAATTCCGTTGCACGTGATCATTACGGCCGCGAAGACGGTGTCACGGGCCAGTGCGGCGGACTTCTCCGGATTGGACAGCATGAGCGTGACGATCAGCCCGACCTCGATGATGGTCACCGCCACGGCGAGGATGAGCGATCCGAACGGCTCGCCCACCCGGTGCGCGACCGTCTCCGCGTGGTGCACGGCCGCCAGCACCGCACCGATCAGGACCGCCCCCACCAGCACCGCCGGGATCGGCCCCAGCTCGTGCCCCCAGGTCACGGCGAGTACCGCGGCGCTCAGCACCGGGAGAACCACCGACCAGTACCGCCTGCACACACCCACCATGACCCCATGGTTGCAGCAAACCGTCCGCATCCCCCGCAAATGCGAGCGATGCCTCCCCCGATCCCGATACCGCATGAGTGCGCCCCGGTGAATTAGGCTGCCTACGTGGACGACAATGGAGCCGGAACGGCTGACGCGGCGCTACCGCACCCGCACGAACCGCACGACGAGGGCCTCGCCTCCCGTCTCAATTGGCTACGCGCCGGCGTCCTCGGCGCCAATGACGGCATCGTCTCCACCGCCGGTCTGGTGGTCGGCGTCGCCGCCGCCTCCACCGACACGAACGCCATCCTCACCGCGGGCATCGCGGGCCTCGCCGCCGGCGCCCTCTCCATGGCGGTCGGCGAATACGTATCCGTCAGCACCCAGCGCGACAGCGAGCGCGCCCTGCTGTCCAAGGAGAAGCGCGAACTGGCCGAGGAGCCGGACTACGAACTGGCCGAACTGACCCAGATCTACCGGGACAAGGGCCTCACCCCCGAGACCGCCCGCCAGGTGGCCGCGGAACTCACCGCACACGACGCCTTCGCCGCCCACGCCGAGGCCGAATTGGGTTTGAACCCGCACGAGCTCACCAATCCCTGGCACGCCGCGCTGTCCTCGGCCGTCTCCTTCACCATCGGCGCGATCCTGCCGGTCCTGGCCATCCTGCTGCCCCCGACCCAGTGGCGCATCCCCGTCTGTTTCGCCGCCGTGCTGGTGGCGCTGGCCTTGACCGGCTCGGTGAGCGCCCGGCTCGGTGGCGCCAATGCGCGCCGCGCGGTGGTCCGGGTGGTCCTCGGCGGCGCCCTGGCCATGGCCGTCACCTACGGAATAGGCCAGCTGGCAGGAGTTTCCGGACTCTAGTCCGACGGCCGGGCCCAATCATCGGGTGGCACAGGCGGATTCACCGCAGCGCCGACCGGCGGAGCACCCGGGCCCACCGGGGCCGGAATCTGCACCGGATGCGGTGCTACCGGCGCCGGAATCACTACCGTCGGTGCCGGTTTCGGAGTCGGCGCGGTGGCGGGCGGAACCTGCTGGGCGGGCGCCACAGCGGGCGGATGCGGGACGGGCGCGGACCGGTCATGTCGTAACCGTGGGACATTGACGATCGGGGTATCGGCGATGGGCCGATCACCGGACGAGGTGAGCCAGATCCCCGCCCCGACACCCACCGCCATCAGAACGGCGGCCAGAACCACCCGGCCCACCCGCCGCGCGTCGATATCGCCGTGGTCGTGCCCGATCTCGTCTGCCGTGCCGAGCATGGCTGTCCTCCTTCGGATTCCGGGCCGCGACATTCAGGGAGCGGGCGGCGGGGGCGGGGGTGGCACCAGGAACGGAAGGATCGGGGCGAGGATGTCCGGCAGCGCCGGCGCCGGCGGCGGAGCCGCGGGAGCGGGGGCCGGGGCCGGAGCGGGCGGATCGGGAGCCACCTCGACCGGCGCGGGCGGGGGCACGTATTGCTGGGTCTGCGGCGCGGGGGCAGGCGCGGCGGGCGAGGGATTCTGCGCAGCGGCCGGGGCGGGCGGCGGAGGCGCGGGCGCGGCTGGGGAAGGGGCGGAGGAGGAGGGCTTCTGAGGCTGCGCGTTGACGGATTCCGGCACGGCGGAGGTGGAAGCCGGTGGAGTATCCGGAGTGTCGGCCCCGCCGGGTCTGTCGAGCCCGGCCCACAGGGTGCCGCCGATGAGGGCGACGATCACGCTCAGCGAGAGGATCAGCAAGCCGGCGAGCACCTTCGGCGGCATCTCCCCTGTCGCGCTCAGGCCGGGTACGCCGTCACTCGATGCGACGACGGGGCCCTCCCCCGCCGCGTCGGGTCTCTCGCGTACCGCGCCCACCGCCACCCGGGGCCTCCTTCGGTTCGAAGCACACGCCGTGGATCCGAAAAGCCTCTCCTTCAAGGCACGCTACACAGATTTGCTGATTACCGAAACCGGCTACTCGGTAAGGAAATAGTTCCAGGTGGATATCTATTCGAACCGATTGCCGGTTAGTTGCGGTCAATCCAGAACGAGCACCACCTTGCCGAATGGGTCACCGGTCTCGAAGTATTCGAAGGCCTCGACCGCGCGCTCGAACGGATATACCCGATCGATCACCGGCCGCACGCCGTACTCGGCCATGGTGCGGTTCATGTACTCCAGATCCGCCCGGCTGCCCACCGCGATGCGGCGCAGACCCACATACTTGCCGCCCAGCGGATCGGCGGCCCGCTGCCCCGGCTCGGCCGGGAACGCGCCGATCAGCACGACCTGACCGTTGTAGGCCGTCGCCGCAAGGGATTTCGCGAGCGTCCGCTTCCCGACCGCTTCCACGACGAGCTGTACGCCCAGACCACCGGTGAGCTCCAGCACCGCCCGCTCCCACTCCGGAGCCTCGGCGCGGTCCACCACCTCGTCGGCGCCCAGCTTGCGCAGCCGCTCGGCCTTCTCCGGCGACGAGGTGAGGGAGATGACCCGCGCGCCCAGCATTTTCGCGTGCTGCACCGCGAAGATCCCGACCGGACCGGACCCGACCGTCAGCACTGTGTCGGCGGGACCGACCGGCACCGGCTTGGTCACCGCGGCCCACGCCACCAGACCCGCGCAGGTGAGGGCCGCGGCCTCGGCATCGGTGAGATACGGCGGCACCTGCACCACCGACTCCTCCTCCAGCAGCACATAGGTCGCGAGCCAGCCGTCGTGGGTCGCGCCGTACTGCAGCCGGGTCAGCGCCTGGGTCTGCGGGCCGTCGTTCCAGCCGACGAAGTAGGTGCCCATCACCCGGTCGCCCAGCGCCGCGCGGGTCACGCCCGAGCCCAGGCCGATCACCTCGCCGACGCCGTCCACCAGCGGCACCACGCCCGGCCGGGCCGGCACCGGGTAGGTGCCCTCCATCAGCATGATGTCGCGCCGGTTGAGGGAGGCGGCGCGCACCCGCACCAGCACCTGATGCGGTCCCGGGATCGGCGGCGCCTGCACCGCGGTGCTCAGCCCGGCCGTGCCGCGCAGCGGTTCCAGTTGGTAGGCAACACCATTCGCGTTCTGCTCGTGTCCATCGCTCATGGCATCGAGTCTGTTCCGCGGCGGATGCCACCGCGATTCCCTCCAGGGAATGATGCAAGCCGGGCCCCGCGTCCGTGTGACGATTCCCCGGAGGGAATCGCGACGCGACACCGCCTCGAGCACAGTGGAGGAATGACGACCATGGCCCCGGCGACGACCACACCGTTCGCACAGCAGTTGCGCGGCTGGCGGACCCGGCGGCGGTTGAGTCAGCTCGACCTGGCGATCGCCGCGGAGACCAGCCAGCGGTATCTGAGCTTCCTGGAGCAGGGACGCTCACAGCCGGGGCGGGTGATGGTGGTCCGGCTGGCCGAGGTGCTGGAGTTGTCGCTGCGGGAACGCAACGCGCTGCTGCTGGCCGCGGGCTACGCACCGATCTTTCCCGAATCCTCGCTGGACGCACCGGAACTCGACGCGGTCCGGCACGCGCTCGACACCATCCTGCAGGGGCATCTGCCGTATCCGGCCGTGGTGACCCGGCCGTTCGGGGTGCTGGTGGCGGCCAATCCCGGATTCGAGCTGCTCACCGAGGGCTGTGCGCCGGAACTGCTCGAGCCCCCGGTCAACGTGCTGCGGCTGGCCCTGCATCCCGACGGGCTGGCCCGGCGGGTGGAGAACCTGGCGGAGTGGGGGCGGCATGTCACCGACAGCCTCCGCAATCGCGCGGGCCGCAGCCCGGATGCCGCGCTGGACGCCCTCATCGCCGAACTCGACGGCTATCTGCCGCCGGTCGAGCCGGGGCCGGGACATCTGGGTTTCGCGGTACCGCTGCGGCTGCGGTCCGAGGTGGGCGAACTGCGGCTCATCACGACGATCACCTCGTTCGCGACGGCCACCGACATCACCCTGTCCGAGCTGCATCTCGAGGCGTTCCTGCCCGCTGACCAGGCCACCTCCGACCACCTGCGCGCCCGCTTCACCCGCGCCTAGACGCAGATCGGATCCCGATCCGGGCCGAATGCTTGTCGCCGAATACTCGTAGACGTATATTCGTAGACGAGTGAGGAGGTGCCGGATGGCCCGCAAGCGCAAGGTCGCCAATCTGATGGGGCTGGCGGTGCTGTCCGCCGTCGTCCTCCAGCCCATGCACCGATACGAGATCGCCGCGCGATTGCGGGCATGGGGCAAGGACAACGACATGAGCGTCAAGTGGGGTTCGCTCTACACGGTCGTCGACAACCTCACCAAGCACGGCTTCCTCGAGATCGCCGGCAGCGAACGCGACGGCGCCCGGCCGGAACGCACCATCTACCGGATCACCGACGCCGGGCGCGCCGAACTCACCGACTGGACAAGGGAACTCATCGCCGACCCCGAGCCCGAGAAGCGCCGCTTCATGGCCGGGCTGTCGGTCGCCTCGGTGCTGCCGCCCGACGAGGTCATCGACCTGCTCACCCAGCGAATCACCAAGCTGGACACCACCATCGCCGCATCCCGCGCCCAATTGGCCGCCGTCGAGGGCACCGTGCCGCACCTGTTCCTGATCGAAGAGGACTACGCGCTGGCCATGCTGGCGGCGGAGTCCGAATGGGCACGCGCGCTGCGTGATTCGCTCGCCGACGGCAGCTTCCCGGATGTGGAGGGCTGGCGCGCCTGGCATCGCGACGGGGTCATGCCCGCCGATATGGCCGAGCTGACGGAAGGGGGAGCGAACACACCGCAGTCCCAGCACGACTGATCCATTGGACCGGGCCCCGGCGAGGGTGCTGCAACACCGCCGCCGAAGCCCGGGAACACACCGTCTCGAACCGCGTCCGTGCAGGCGAACCCGGCACCGAGTTTGGCAACTACAGGATAACTGGGTTCTCCACGCGCGGGACGGTTCGGGGTTTCCGACAAACCACGAACACTTCTCGGGAGAGAACCATGTCCATTCGTTCCGCACTCGTCATCGGCGGCGGCATCTCCGGCCCGGTCACCGCCACCGCACTGCGCATGTCCGGCATCGACGTCACCGTCTTCGAGGCCTATCCGGGCCCGGCCTACGGCATCGGCGCGAATCTCGCGCTCGCCCCCAATGGCGTGGCCGCCCTCGACATCGTCGGGGCCGGCGACGCGGTGCGCGCCCACGCCGTCCCGATCAGCCGGTCCTCGATGTCGGTGAACGGCAGGCGATTCGAGCTGCCGGTTATGACCGACATCGAGCCGCTGCGGGTGATCGACCGCGCCGACCTGCACCAGGTGCTGCACGACAATGCCGTCGCCGCCGGAGTGCGCTTCGAGTACGACAAGCGGCTGATCGAGGTGGAGGAGCACGCGGGCGGGGTGACCGCCGTCTTCGCCGACGGCAGCAGCGCCACCGCGGATGTCCTCATCGGCGCGGACGGCATCCGCTCCACCGTGCGTACCCTGGTCGATCCGAAGGCCCCCGGGCCGACCTATCTGCGCATGCTCGGCTTCGGCGCCTACACCGACTGCCCGATCGACCTGGAACCGGGCATGATGACCTTCGCCTTCGGCCGGCGCGCCTACTACCTGTACTGGCCCATGCCCGACGGCCGCGTCGCGTGGGGCGCGAATCTGCCCAGCGAGCAGTACTACTCGCTGACCGAGGCCCGGGCCGTGCCCGCCGACCGGTGGCTGCGCACCCTGCGCGAGACCTACGCCGGCGAGGATCCGGGCGAGCAGCTGGCCCGCAGCACCACCCCGGCGCAGCTGGCGGTGATCGGCGCGCTGACCATCATGCCGCGGGTGCCGCACTGGCACCGGGGCCGGCTGGTGCTCACCGGCGACGCCATCCACGCGCCCAGCAACACCTCCGGGCAGGGGGCCTCGCTGGCCCTCGAGAGCGGGATCGAGCTGGCCCGGTGCCTGCGCGACATCGATGATCCGGCACAGGCTTTCGCCACCTACGAGGCGCTGCGGCGGCCACGGGTGGAGGGGGTCGCGGCCCGGGTCGCCCGGACGAACCAGACCAAGGCCGCCGGGCCCATCGCCCGCAAGGCCATGCAGCTGATCATGCCGCTCATGTTCAAGCGGATGGATCCGGAGAAGATGCTGGGCGGCGAGCAGCGCTTCCGGATCGACTGGGACGCCACCGTGCGGCCCGCCACCGTGAACGCCTGACCTTCGAAAAGCCGACGCCCCGTTGCGAATTCCGCAGCGGGGCGTCGGCTCGGGCGGTCAGCGCACCGGCAGCACGTCCGGGCGGTCGGCCTCGTCGAGCAGCTTGGTGGCGATATTGTCGAGGGCCTGATCGAGCAGGGCCCGATCGGCGGCATCGGCGCAATCCCAACCGGTGAGCTGGGTTTCGAGCCAGCGCTTCCACGCGCCGCGCACCCGGTCCACCTCCTCCACCCCCTTGTCGGTGAGTACGAGCGCGTCACCGTCGCGGCGCAGCAGGCCCTCGCTTTCGGCCTTGTCGTACACGGCGCCGATCAATTCGGCCGGGATCCAATGGGTTCGGGCGATGTCGCCGATGGTCGCCGTCCCGCGCAGGCGGTTGTACATGCGCACCTGCCCCAGCGCCCAGGCTTCGTCGCGGCCCAGCGAGCTGCCGGCCGCCGCCAGGATTCCCGGATCCGGCACGGCATTGTCGTGCTGCTTGCTCAGCACCTGGGCGACGCACCGCTCCAGCTGCACCAGCCGATCGCCGGAGTCCGGCACGGAGAACTGTTCCCCCACATCGGTGGCCTCGGCCCGGGCACTGTCACGCAGCGTCACCTGCTTCAGGAAGAAGGCCACCACGAAGCCGAGCAGCGCCACCGGCGCCACCCAGCGGAAGACGAAATCGATCGCGTCCGCATAGGCCTGAATGATGGGTGCCGACTGCTGTTTCGGCAGCTCGCGCAGCGCCGCCGGATTCTGCGCCGCCGCCGGCGGGACCCGCGCCTCGATCAGGGCCGTCTCCAGACTCGGGCGCAGCTTGTTCGAGTACAGGGTGCCGAACACGGTGGTGCCGAACGCGCTGCCGATGGTCCGGAAGAAGGTCACGCCGGAGGTGGCGGTCCCCAGATCCGAGTAGGGGACGCTGCTCTGCACGGCGATGGTCAGCACCTGCATGGCCAGACCGACGCCCAGACCCAGGATCAGCATGTACAGCGACATGATCCAGAAGCCGGTGTGCGCCCCCATGGTCGACATGAGATACAGGCCCAGCGCCATCACCGCGCAGCCGATGATCGGAAAAGCCTTGTAGTGCCCCGTCTTTCCGACGATATTGCCCGACAGGATCGAGGTGAAGAACAACCCGACCACCAGCGGCAGCGTCCGCACCCCGGACGCGGTCGCCGAAACACCCTGCACGTACTGCAGATACGCGGGCAGGTAGGTCATTGCGCCCAGCAGCGCGAAGCCGACGATGAAGCTCAGGATCGAGCACACCGTGAACACATTGCTGCGGAACAGGTGCATGGGCAGCATGGGTTCGGGGGCTCGGAACTCCGCGGCCACGAACGTCCCCATCAGCACCACCGCGGCCCCGAACAGGCCGATGATGGTGGGCGAGCTCCACGCGTATTCCTGTCCGCCCCATTCCAATCCGAGGATCAGGCAGGTGACGCCGACCGCGATCACCGCGATGCCGAGATAGTCCACGATCGGTTTGACGACCGCCTTCGTCATCGGGATGGTGCGGGCCGCCAGCGCGATCATGACGATGGCGAGCGGGACATTGACATAGAAGCACCAGCGCCAGCTCAGATGGTCGGTGAACAGCCCGCCCAGGGTCGGCCCGATGACCGTGGTGATGCCGAAGACCGCGCCCAGGGCGCCCTGGTACTTGCCGCGTTCGCGCAGCGGGATCACGTCGGCGATGAGGGCCATGGCGGTGACCATGAGCCCGCCCGCGCCCAGCCCCTGGACGGCCCGCGCCACGATGAGCAGCGTCATGCCGTTCGCGAGCCCGGCCACCATCGAGCCGATGATGAAGACGGCGCCGCTGATCTGGAACACCAGTTTGCGGCCGAACAGGTCGCCGAACTTGCCGGACAGCGCGGTCGCGATGGCCTCGGCCACCAGGTAGGAGGTGACCACCCAGGCCATGTGCCCGGCCCCGCCCAGGTCCGCCACGATGGTCGGCAGGGCGGTGGAGACGATGGTGGAATCCAGCGCGGCCATGAGCATGCCGAGCGCGACGGTTCCGAAGATGACGTTTCGGCGGGCCCGGCTCAGCGGATGCGGCGAGGCGGGCTTGTCGGCGGTGGCGCTGGCACCGGTCATCGGCCCAGTATGTGCCGGTCACCAGCGAACCTTTGGCAACGACACGGGGGCCGGGCCAGCCCAGCAGAGCGACCGATCAGTTCGTGTACGGCGCAGGTCGGTCCGCCCGCACCGCGTACCCGCCGAGCGCGGGCTCGAGGGTGCCGAAGGCCGCGGCCACCCGGTCGCCCAGCGCCTCGGCGATGACGTCGTTCGACTCCCCCGCGACCGTGCGGCGCAGCACCTCCTCGAACAGCGTCCGATGCACGCCGCCCAGTAGCGCGGCCGCGATCCGGGCCGTGAAATCATCGGCGGCGCAACCGGTTTCCGCAGCGAGAACCTCGGCCAGCCGCCGCTCCCGATCCTCGTGGAACTCCCGCAGCCGAGCCACCAGAGCGGGGCTGCCGGTGATCAGGGCGGCGAAGTCCGGCCCGGAGAATCCGGCGAGCACGGCATCCCGCTCGGCGACCGCCGCCAGATACACCCGCCACAGCGCCGCCAGCGCCGACTCACCCGCCTGCCGCTCCCGCACCGTGACCGCCGGACCGGCGACGAAGGCGTCGTGAATATCCAGCACCAGGTCTTCCTTGCGCGGGAAGTAGTTGGTCACCGTCATCTTGGCGACCTCGGCCGCCTCCGCGATCTCGGCGATCGTGACATTGTCGTACCCGCGGTCCAGGAACAGCCGGGTGGCGGTGTTCGAGATATTCTGGCGGGTCTGCAGCTTCTTGCGCTCGCGCAGGCCCAGGGGCGCGCCGGTGGACGTCATGAATTCATTATCGTTCTCATTTTAGGACTGTCACAAGTTAGGCTGAGCCGGCGAGGGGTACCGTCGGAACTTACTCTGGAGTAAGGTCGCACGAAACGACTCGAACTGTGAGGTCAAAGCCATGGCATGGAAGCCCAGCGAAATCCCGGACCAGACCGGGCGCACCTTCGTGATCACCGGCGCCAATGGCGGAATCGGCGAACAGACCACCAAGGTGCTCGCGAGCAAGGGCGCCACCGTCATCATGGCCTGCCGCAATGCCGCCAAGGCCCAGGAGGTGGCCGACCGCATCGACGGTGATGTGCGGGTCGCGAGCCTCGACCTGGCCAGCCTCGACTCCGTGCGGCGATTCGCCGAGAGCCAGGGCGAATTCGACGTGCTGATCAACAACGCCGGCCTGATGAACATCCCGTTCTCGCGGACCCAGGACGGCTTCGAAACCCAGTGGGGCGTCAACCATCTCGGCCACTTCGCGCTGACCGGGCTGCTGCTGGACCGGATCGGCGACCGGGTCGTCACCCTCGCCTCCATCGCCCACAAGCAGACCCCCAAGCTGTGGATCGACGACCTCAACTACGAGAACCGCCGCTACCAGCGCAATCTCGCCTACGCGCAGGCCAAGCTGTCGAACCTGATGTTCGCGCGCGAACTGCAGCGGCGGCTGACCGAGGCCGGTTCGGCCAAGCGCTCCTACGCGGTGCACCCCGGCGTCTCGGCGACCGACCTCTTCGCCCACACCGAAACCCTCCTCGACAAGGTCTCGAAGCCGTTCATCCGGATCGTGGGCCAGTCCCCGTTCCACGCGGCCTACTCCTCGCTGTTCGCCGCGACCGAGACCGACGCCGACCCGACCGTCTACTGGGGTCCCACCCGCTGGTTCGGCAGCCAGGGCCCGGTCGAGGCCTCGCCGTCCAGCAAGATCTCGCAGGATCCCGAACTGCAGCGCCGGCTCTGGACCGAATCCGAGCGCCTGACCGGGGTCACCTACAAGTTCTGAGCGTGCGCCGGGGCCCGTCGCAACGTCCGGTGCGGCGGGTCCCTGCTGTTACCCACCTCCTACTACGCAGTGCGTAGTCCCCAGGTACCGTGGAGTGCGTGTCCGCTCCCCATCGCCGCCCGGCCCTGATCGTGTTCGTGGTCGTGGCGTTCGCGGCCTGCCTGGGGCTGGGCTACTGGCAGTGGACCCGGTTCGAGTCCGGTGGCGGCACCTATCAGAATCTCGGCTACGCCCTGCAATGGCCGCTGTTCGCGGGATTCGTGGTGTGGGCCTATGTCCGATTCGTTCGTCTGGAACAGGAGGCGGAGCAGGATGACGCTCCGGTGTCCGAGCCGGCCGTCGAATCGCTGCCGACCAGCGCCCCCGCCGCCCGCCCGCGGCGGCCGAAGTCCGCGCCGCCGCGCGAGATTCCGGCGGGACTGCTGCCGGAGCGTCCCCGGGCAGCGCGGGACGAGGACCCCGAGCTCGCCGAATACAACAGATACCTGGCCGATCTGCATGCCCGGGACATGGACGACAAGGTCCGTGGCGCCGGTCTGCACCACACCGAGAGGAGCGCCGGTTGAGCACCCGCGACAACTCCGCACCATCCCCCGTCGCCGGTGAGACCACGCTGGCGCCCCGCCCGCTCGGCGCCGCCGCGCCCGCCAAGATCCGTGGCGCGCTGATCCGATACCGCGCCCTCGCCTACATCACCGGTGTCTGGCTGCTGGTGCTGTGCGGCGAGATGGTCTACAAATACCTGATCCTCGACGACAGCAGCACCGCCCCGCACTGGCTGTTCTACATCGGCCAGGTGCACGGCATCTTCTACATGATCTACCTGGTCTTCACCATCGACCTCGGCATCAAGGCCCGCTGGAAGCCCGCCACCACGGCGCTGACCTGCATCGCGGGCACGATTCCCTTCCTGTCCTTCGTCTTCGAGCACTACCGCACCCGCGAGGTCAAGGCTCTCACCGCCTCTCCGGGACGCTGAACCGCCTCTCCGGGACGCTGGCGGGCGGCTCGGGAGCCGTCGGCCGTCGCGCACCCGTGCCGGCGGTCGGGTGCCATAACTATCTTGGGCGTACCCGGTGAGTTACCCCGAACGGCACGAGATCAGTTGCCGGCCTCTCGATCGAGCTACGTCAACCGCCGGATACGAACGGCCGAAAGGGGTTCGGGGACCAGGTCCCCGAACCCCTTTCGCGTCTTTGGGAATTCAGTTGCCGGCCAGCGCCGCCAGCGCCGGGAGGAGCTGACGCAGGGCGCGGCCGCGGTGCGAGGCGGCGTCCTTCTCGGCGGGGGTGAGCTGGGCGGAGGAGACGTCGCCGCCGTCCGGGAAGAACAGCGGATCGTAGCCGAAACCGCCGTCGCCCACCGGCTTTCGGCCGATCACGCCCGGCCATTCGCCGCGCACGACCTCCTCGACGCCGTCGGCGACCAGGGCGCAGGCGGAGACGAAGCGGGCGCCGCGGCGCTCGTCGGGGACGTCGCCGAGCTGGGCCAGCAGCAGCGTGTTGTTGGCCCCGTCATTGCCGTGGGCGCCGGACCAGCGGGCCGAGAGCACGCCGGGCATGCCGTTGAGGGCATCCACCTCTAGTCCGGAATCGTCTGCGACACAGGGCAATCCGGTAGCGGCGAAACCGTCGCGAGCCTTGGCGACGGCATTGCCCTCGAAGGTGGGGGCGGTCTCGGGGGCCTCGTCGTAGGGCGGCACGTCGTTCAGCCCGACGAGCTCGATGCCCTCGATACCGGCCTCATCCAGGATGCGGCGCAGCTCGTTCAGCTTCTTGGCATTGCGGCTGGCGACCAGGAGGCGGCGGGTCATCGCTTCTTGGACTCCCCGGGCTCCGGCAGCACGCCCGGATACGGCAGTGCGAGCGCCTCTTTCTGCACCACGAACAGCTGCTCACAGCCCGCCAGGGCGGAGTCGAGCAGCTTGTCGAGGGTCGAGCGGGGGAAGGTCGCGCCCTCGCCGGTGCCCTGGATCTCCACCAGGGTGCCGGTATCGGTGGCGACCACGTTCATATCGACCTCGGCGCGGGAATCCTCCTCGTACGGCAGGTCGAGGCGCACCCGGCCGTCGACCACGCCGACGCTGACCGCGGCGATGGCGCAGGAAATCGGTTGCGGGTCGGTCAGTTTACCGGCCGCGCCCAGGTAGGTGATGGCGTCCGAGAGCGCGACGTACGCGCCGGTGATGGCGGCGGTGCGGGTGCCGCCGTCGGCCTGCAGCACATCGCAGTCCACGGCGATGGTGTTCTCGCCGATGGTCGACAGGTCGATGCAGGCGCGCAGCGAACGGCCGATCAGCCGCGAGATCTCCTGGGTGCGGCCACCGACCTTGCCCTTCACCGACTCTCGCCCCGAGCGGGTGTGCGTCGCCGCGGGCAGCATCGCGTATTCGGCCGTCAGCCAGCCCAATCCGGACTCGCGCCGCCACGGCGGCACCCCGTCGGTGACGCTCGCGGTGCACATCACCCGCGTCTGCCCGAACTCCACCAGCACGGACCCGGCTGGGTGCGTGGT
This sequence comes from Nocardia niigatensis NBRC 100131, assembly GCF_000308655.1. Taxonomy (GTDB): domain Bacteria; phylum Actinomycetota; class Actinomycetes; order Mycobacteriales; family Mycobacteriaceae; genus Nocardia; species Nocardia niigatensis. The sequence goes on from NZ_BAGC01000043.1 coordinate 724,354, forward strand.
GAAACCGCGGGTGATCCGTACGTCGCGGAGTTCGTCATCCGCCCTGCCATCGGCTCGTTTCGACACGCGCACAGCCTAGTAGCCCTGGCTGCGACGTTGTCGATGGACTCCCCGGCGCTCCGGAATCAGGCGGAACTGATTTCGTGGCGATCGGGGTAACTCCTCGGGTGCGTCCTGAATTCGGCACTCGACCGCCGGCACGGAGGTGCGACCGGCGACGGAAATCAGCCGCCCACCGAAGTCCCGGGGAGGCGGGGAGCGCCTCAGATATCGAAAACCTCGCCCGGCGACACCGCGTGCACGGGACCGCTGAAAACCGCCTTGGCTTCGGCGATGACGTCCTCGCGGGAGGTCCACGGCGGGATGTGGGTGAGCAGGAGTTCACCGACATCGGCCCGGGCGGCGATCAGGCCCGCCTCGTGACCCGAGAGGTGGATGCCGGGCGGGCGGTTGGCCGGGTCGTGAGTCCAGGAGGCCTCGGCGAGCAGAACGTCTGCGCCGCTGGCCAACTCGAAGACCTCGTCGCACAGGGCGGTGTCGCCGGTATAGACGAGGGTGCGGCCCGCGGCGGTGGAGATGCGCAGGCCGTAGGACTCCGGCGGGTGGTACATGCGGCGGGCCTCGACGGTGTGGCCGGGGCCGAAGGCGGTGGGGACGTCCGCCTGCCAGACCCGCATGTCGATCACGTCGGACCAGTCGTCGGTCTCGCCGCCGATCTCCGCGGAGGCGTTGCCGATTCGCAGCGAGGTGTCGGTGGGGCCGTAGACGACGGCCTTCCCCGAGGGCGGATTCGGGTGGTAGCGACGCCACACCAGCAGGCCCGGCAAATCCAGGCAGTGATCGGCGTGCAGGTGGGTGAGGAAGATGTCGACCTCACCCGGATCCAGGTGGCGCTGCAGGGCGCCGAGCACCCCGGGACCGAAATCGATGACGGTCGGTGTCATATCCGGGCCGGTCAGCAGGTAACCCGACGCCGGGGAATCCGGGCCGGACACGCTGCCCGAGCACCCGAGGACGGTGAGGCGCATTCCCCCATGCTGCCACGCTGCATTCTCACTCAAGGAGGGATCCCCCAAATCGCCGACCGCGTCCAGCGTCACCCCTGCGACGCGAGACGGCCGGCGTCAGCCCCACGACGGTGACGACGTTCATTCCCAGAGAGTACCCATCCGGCAACCACTCCACCCATCGCCCCGAAAAGATGTCCTTGCCAAGAGATTTCCGGGTTGCCGGGCAGGACGCCCCAGAGAATCGAGCCGTAGAGCACGGCCACCACCACGCCGACCGCGATCTGCAACACATTTCGAGCGAACCAGCCCCAGCAGATCAGATATGTGAGCCAGCCGAACACCAGCACCGAGGCGCCGACCGACACACTGTGCGGCGGCGCGGTGAACCATTGGCCCACGCCCGCGATCACCCAGATGATGGCCGTCGCCGTCAGCCCGCGCCCGATCCCGGTCAGCAGGGTGAGCAGCCCGAGCACGATCACCGGCAGCGTGTTCCCGAACAGATGCCCCCAATTGGCATGCAGCACAGGCGCGAACAGAATGCCCAGCAGCCCCGACTCGCTGCGCGGCTTCACCCCCGCCTGATCGAGCTCGTTGTTCGTGACGCTGTTGATGCCCTCCACGACGTACAGCAACGTCGTGAAACCGAGGGTCAGCGCAATGGCTCGCTGCCACAGCAACTTCAGAGCGCCGTTTCCGCCCGGCCCGGCGGCCGGCTTCGCCGGCTGCCCCCGCAATCGTGCGATCCGATCCGGATCGAACGACGCGCCCATGCCGCTCCCGCCGCTCATAGCAACTCCTCCTAGCCGCCCCTGCCCCGAGCGTACCGCCGCGATATGCCCGGCCGCCTCGGGAAGATCCCCGAATCGCCGATCCTCCGGCGGCCGGGCCCCGCAGCCGGGCGCCCGGTCGAGGCCGCGAACGCGACGCGCCCGCTGCGGCTTCGCAGCGGGCGCGGTCAGCGGTGCTCGGGTCAGGCCCAGAGCTGGCCGTCGAGCTTCTCCTCGGCCTCTTCGAGGGTGCCGTCGTAGGCGCCGGTGGACAGGTACTTCCAGCCGCCGTCGGCGACGACGAAGGCGATGTCGGCGCGGGTGCCCGCCCGCTGGGCCTTCTTGGCGATACCGAGGGCGGCGTGCAGGATGGCGCCGGTCGAGATGCCCGCGAAAATGCCCTCTTCGAGAACCAATTCGCGGGTGCGGCGGACGGCGTCGTAGGGGCCGACCGAGAAGCGGGAGGTCAGCACGGACTCGTCGTAGAGCTCGGGGACGAAACCCTCGTCGAGATTGCGCAACCCGTAGACCAGTTCGCCGTAGCGCGGCTCGGCGGCGACGATGTCGATGCCCGGCACCTTCTCACGCAGGAAGCGGCCGGTGCCCATGAGCGTGCCGGTGGTGCCCAGACCCGCCACGAAATGCGTGATCTCGGGCAGGTCGGCCAGGATCTCCGGGCCGGTGGTCTCGTAGTGCGCCAGCGCGTTGGCCGGATTGCCGTACTGGTAGAGCATCACCCAGTCCGGATTCTCCGCAGCGATCTGCTTGGCCAGCGCCACAGCCTGATTGGAGCCGCCCGCGGCCGGCGAGTCGATGATCTCGGCGCCGAACATGGTGAGCAGCTGCCGCCGCTCCACCGAGGTGTTCTCCGGCATCACGCACACCAGGCGGTACCCCTTGAGCTTGGCCGCCATGGCCAGCGAGATGCCGGTATTGCCGCTGGTGGGTTCGAGAATCGTGCAGCCGGGCGTGAGCCGTCCGTCGGCCTCGGCCTGCTCGATCATGCGCAGCGCCGGGCGGTCCTTGATGGATCCGGTCGGGTTGCGGTCCTCGAGCTTGGCCCACAGCCGCACGTGCTCGTCACCCTCCCACCGCGGGGACAGGTTCTTCAGCCCGACCAGCGGGGTGTTGCCCAGTGTCGCGATCAGCGACTCGTAGCGTGCCACGGCTAGCGCGCGCCGCCGGCGACCGCCGGAAGGATGGTGACGGTGCCGTCCGCGGGCACCTCGGCCTCGAGCCCGCCGTTGAAACGCACATCCTCGTCGTCGACGTAGATGTTGACGTAGCGGTTGAGCTTGCCGTCCTTGAGCAGCTTCGCCTCCAGACCCGGGTAGTTGGCCTCCAGGTCGGCGATGACGGCGGCCAGGCTCGCGCCCTGGGCCTGAACCCGCTTCTCGCCCTTGGTGATCGGGCGCATGATGGTCGGGATGGACACGGTGACCGGCATGAGGGGGGACTCCTTGTGTTGTTCCGGCGGGCGGGGGCGGTGAAAGTCGTTCAGGCGTCGGCGGATTCGCTGCGGGCAGCGACGATCTCGACGGGTTCCTCGGTGACCTCGCCCTCGAGGATCCGATAGCTGCGCAGGTCGTGCGTTTCCGGATCGCGGGTGGAGATCAGCACGTAGTGGGCGTTCGGCTCGGACGCGAAGGAGATGTCGGTGCGGCTCGGGTACGCCTCGGTGGCGGTGTGCGAGTGGTAGATGACCACCGGCTCCTCGTCCGCGGCCTCCATCTCCCGCCACAGCCGCAGCTGCTCCCCCGAGTCGAACTCGTAGAAGGTGGGCGAGCGGGCGGCATTGATCATGGGAATGAACCGCTCGGGTCGATCGGAGCCCTCGGGGCCGGCGATGACACCGCAGGCCTCGTCGGGGTGGTCGGCGCGCGCGTGCGCGACCATCGCCTCCACGAGGTCGGCCCTGATCACCAGCACAGTCGCATCCTTCCGCTCGACGGCCCCGGCCGGACGGCCGAAACGCTGTCGTCAACAGGTGAGACTAGGCGGCTATTCCCGATGCACCCGGTCACACCCCTGCGGCCGGACCCGGTCACGGCAGCGGCCCGAACAGGTCGCGGTAGGCGGGGATGCCCGCCACCGAGGTCGCCGACAGGATCGCGTCCACGATCGCGCGCTCCACGCATACCGCCGCGGCCGTGCACAACTGGTCCAGGACCAGCAGATCCGCGGGGAAAGCGGGCGGCATCGGGACGGCCGGCGGCTGCTCGGCGGTACCGGTGGCCAGCGCGAACAGGGTGTCGCCGTCCAGCGGCGAGTGCGCGGGCCGGATGGCCCGGGCCAGCCCGTCGTGCGCGGTCGCGGCCAGCCGCTTGCAGGCCGCCGGATCCAGCGCCGCATCGGTCGCGACCACGCCGATGGTGGTGTTGAGCACAGTGCCCTTCACCGCGAGCGCGTTCGCGGCGGCCAACTGCTCGGCGGTGACCGGCCGCAGGCCGAAATGCTCGGGGCCGTCGGTGCCCGCGCCCCACGGGAATCCGGTGCGCGGGTCGAAGACCGAGCCGACCGGGTTGGCCACGATCACCGCGCCGAGGGTGATCCCGGCCGCCGGACCGTCGGTGAAACGCACACTGGCCGTGCCGATTCCGCCCTTGAGCGAGCCCGCCCGCGCGCCCACGCCCGCACCCGCCGAGCCGCGCTCGAACTCCGGGCCCGCGGCGTCCGCCGCGAGGAACCCGAAATCGGCGTCGGGCCGAATGTTCCACGCCCCCACCGGAAGATCGAAGATGACCGCCCCGGGCACGATCGGCACCACCCGGGCGGGGTCGGCGGGATCCATCGGGATCCCCTCGCGGTGCTCCTCGAGCCAGCGCATGACGCCGTCCGCGGCGGCCAGCCCGTAGGCGCTGCCGCCGGTGAGCAGGATCGCATTCACCTGCCGCACAGTGTTTCCCGGATCCAGCAGGTCGGTCTCGCGGGTGCCCGGGCCACCGCCGCGCACGTCCACCGCGGCCACGGCCCCGCCCGGCACCCGCACCACCGTGCAGCCGGTGGCCGCGCCGGCGCCGAGGGTGGCGTCCGGGTCCAGCACCTGATGCTGGCCGACCAGGACACCGCCGACGTCGGTGATCGAATTACGTGGTCCCGCAACACTGTTCACGGCAGTTCCTCCTCGGTGGCCACGTCCGGTGCGCTGCCCGCGTCCGGTCCGGAGCGCTAGGGCATGAGCGCCTGGATCAGCGAGTCCTGCATCCAGGTGAGCCAGTGGTAGACCTCGAGGCTCGGGCCGCGCGGATCGTCGTCCGCGAAATGGTCGGGCGTGTCGGCGGTGATGTCGAGGGCCGTGCCCAGGGCCAGCCGCACGTCATTGAGCGCGGTGAGCCAGGCATGGGCCTGCTCCTGGCTGATGGCGATCTTGCCGCCCTGCGGCGGCAGCGTTTCCAGGATGACCAGCCCGGCGGCGACCTTGGATTCGATGATCTCCGGCTCGTGCAGGCTGCGCAGGGCACTGTTGAGGTCGGCGCGCTCGGCGTCGGGGGAACCGGGTTCGGGCTTGTGGAAATCCGGGAGCAGCCGGGCCAGGCGCGGATCGTCGGGCGGGGTGGTGTTGCCCGTCTGTAGCCCCGTCAGCGCCGCGAGGTCGTCCTCGGGGGCCGAGCGGGCGCGATCGGTGAGCAGTCCGGTGACCGCCCCGACCAGCGAACGCAATACCTCCGCCTCGTGGGCGTCCATTTCCGAACGCAGTTTCAGCCCGCCCAGGGAGTTCTTCCTGCTCCACTTCCGCACGGGCCTACCGTAGTCGCCCTGATCACTCGTCACGTTGCATGGTGGCCCACAGCCCGGCCGCGTGCAGCCGTTGGACGTCGTGCTCCATCTTGTCGCGCGAGCCGGCGGACACCACGGCCTTGCCCTCGTTGTGGACCTTCAGCATGAGCTCGGTTGCCTTGCCTTTGCTGTATCCGAAAAGCTTCTGGAAGATGTAGGTCACGTAGTGCATGAGGTTGACCGGATCGTCCCAAACGACGGTGACCCACGGCCGATCCTCGGCCTCCAGAATCTCGGTGTATTCCACGGCCTCCGGTGTCGCCTGTGCCGCCGACAGTGTCACGTTCGCGCCGCCCGGACCGGCGGCGACCCGGACTACGTCGTGATTACACAGACCCATATCAACCAGGGTACGACCTGACATCACAGAAACAACAGTCTGCCCGACACGCCGTCCCGACGTGGAAGTGTGCGCGCCGCCCGGGCGTTGCGCAGGGTCGGCGCCGAGGTCCCCGGTGTGCTTAGAGTGGTTCCCGTGACGATCGCGGACGGACTGACCAGTACGGCGCTGCTGACCGACCAGTACGAGCTGACCATGCTGGCGGCGGCGCTGGCCGACGGTTCGGCCCAGCGGCAGTGCACCTTCGAAGTGTTCGCCCGAAGGTTGCCGAACGGCCGCCGGTACGGCGTGGTCGCGGGGACCGGGCGGTTGCTGACCGCCCTGGACGAATTCCGCTTCGGCGAACCCGAACTCGCGCTCGCCGAACGCTTCCTCGATGCCCGCACCCTGGAGTGGCTGCGCGACTACCGCTTCCGCGGCGAGATCGACGGCTACCGCGAGGGCGAGCTCTTCTTCCCCGGCTCCCCCATCGTCACCGTGCGCGGCACCTTCGCCGAATGCGTGCTGCTGGAAACCCTCATCCTGTCGATCTACAACCACGACAGCGCCATCGCCGCCGCGGCCGCCCGCATGGTGAGCGCCGCCGGCGGCCGCCGCATGATCGAAATGGGTTCGCGCCGAACGCACGAACTCGCCGCGCCCGCCAGCGCCCGCGCCGCCTACCTGGCCGGCTTCGACGCCACCTCCAATCTGGAAGCCGCCCGCAGCTTCGGCGTCCCCAGCGCCGGGACCAGCGCGCACGCCTTCACCCTGCTGCACAGCGGCGCGGACGGCGCCCACGAGGCGGCCGCCTTCCGCAGCCAGGTCGAGGCGCTGGGCGTCGGCACCACACTGCTCGTGGACACCTTCGACATCACCCGCGGCGTGGCCCTCGCCATCGAGGTGGCCGGGCCCGAATTGGGCGGCGTACGCATCGATTCCGGCGATCTGGGCGTGCTGGCCCGGCAGGTGCGCGACCAGCTCGACACGCTCGGCGCGGTCCGCACCCGCATCGTGGTGTCCGGCGACCTGGACGAATACGCCATCGCCGCGCTGCGCGCCGAACCGGTGGACGTCTACGGCGTCGGCACCTCGCTGGTCACCGGCTCCGGCGCGCCGACCGCGGGGATGGTCTACAAGCTGGTCGAGGTGGAGGGCGTACCGGTGGCGAAACGCAGCTCCCACAAGGAGTCTCGCGGCGGCACCAAGCGCGCCGTCCGGCTCGCGCGGCGCACCGGCACCATCGTCGAGGAGATCATCTACCCCGCGGCCGCGGCCCGCCCGGATCCGGGTGGCTTCGACATCCGCGACCTGCAGGTCCCGCTCGTCCGCGACGGCCAGGCCCTGACCGGCCTGCCCACCCTGGCACAGAGCCGGGAACTGGTGGCCGAGAGCCTGATCAGTCTTCCCTGGGAGGGACTGAAGCTGTCGGCGGGCGAACCCGCGATTCCGACGACGTTCCTGCGCTGAACCACCACCACAGCCCCGCCGCGAGCACCGCGGCGGGCGCGGCGAACGGAACCGTGCGCACCAGTGCGTCCAGCAGATCACCTGCCTCGAACGAGATCTCATGCCACATCAGATTCGACACCGCACTGGCGATCTCGAACGCCACGAAGAACCGCAAGGCCATGAGCGCGGCACTTTTCATCTTTCCCCCGGTGAAATCGCTCGTCTTCGTCAGGATCTACAGACCTGTGCCGCCGTGGACCGGCCGGGCGCCGGGCGGCACAATGCAATACGAGCGGCGCGCCGTCGTGGTTCAGCCGCCGATTCCCGGGAGGTCCGCCCATGAGCCGAGCCCTGATCGTCGTCGACGTGCAGAACGATTTCTGTGAAGGCGGATCGCTGGCCGTAGCGGGCGGCGCGGCCGTGGCCGAACGCATCACCGAATACCTGGGCGTCTCCGACTACACCGCCATCGTCGCCACTCGCGACTTCCACATCGACCCGGGCGCCCACTTCTCCGCGGAGCCGGACTACGTCGACAGCTGGCCCCCGCACTGCCGCGCCGGCACCCCCGGCGCCGACTTCCACCCCGGCCTGAACACCGCGCCGATCCAGGAGGTCTTCTCCAAAGGCGCCTACACCGCGGCCTATTCGGGCTTCGAGGGCACTGCCGAGGACGGTTCGACCACCCTCGCCGACTGGCTGCGCGCGCACGCCATCGACGCCGTCGACGTCTGCGGCATCGCCACCGACCACTGCGTCCGCGCCACCGCACTGGACGCCCGCGCGGAGGGCTTCGACACCCGCGTCCTGCTCGGCCTCACCGCCGCTGTCTCGCCCGGCACCCTGACCACCGCCCTGGACCAACTCCGCGCCTCGGGCGTCGAACTGGCCGGGGCAATGGAGAACTGATCTCAACTCGAGGTTGATCCGCAACTCGTGGTTGATCCGCTCAGAGGTTCGCAGCCCGTCTCGTTCAGGACTGCGCTCCGCCTCCCCGCGCTTGGAGCGGGGGAGCGAAGCGGAGGAGCGGAAGGAAGCACGAGACCCTCAGGGCCGCGAACCCGCGGCGGCGAAGCCGCCGCAAATCGAACACTGTCGGGGCCGCGCAGTAATCTGGCCGCCGTGCCTGAACTGCCTCCCGTTCCGAAGCTGTTGGCCGACGCTGTGCAGGCGCTGGGAGGGAAGGAGCGCAAGGGGCAGCAGATCATGTCGGCCGCCGTCGCGCACGCCATCGACACCGGGGAACACCTCGCGGTGCAGGCCGGGACCGGCACGGGCAAATCCCTCGCCTATCTGGTGCCGAGTCTGCGGCACGCGGTGCGGACCGGGCGGACCGTGGTGGTGTCGACCGCGACCATCGCGCTGCAGCGGCAGCTGGTGGACCGGGATCTGCCGCGGCTGGCCGACGCGCTGGCCACTCCGCTGGGCCGGGTGCCGCAGTTCGCGATTCTCAAGGGGCGCAACAACTATCTGTGCCTCAACAAGATCAACAGCGCGATTCCGGAGGAGCCCGAGGCCGAACTCTTCGACGCCTTCGCCATCTCCAAACTGGGCCGCGAGGTGCAGCGGCTGAACGAGTGGGTGTCCGACACCGAGACCGGCGACCGCGACGAGCTCTCCCCCGGCGTCAGCGACCGGGCCTGGCGGCAGGTGAGCGTGAGCTCCCGGGAATGCCTGGGCAAGTCACGCTGCCCGTTCGGGCAGGACTGCTTCGCCGAGAGGGCGCGCGCCGAATCCGGGCAGGCCGACGTGGTGGTCACCAATCACGCGCTGCTCGCCATCGACGCCATCAGCGGCATCCAGGTGCTGCCCGAACACGACGTGGTGGTCGTCGACGAGGCGCACGAGCTGGTCGACCGGGTGACCGGCGTGGCCACCGCCGAACTGTCCACCTCGGCCATCAGCGCCGCGGCCAAACGCTGCTCGAAGCTCATCGACGAGCAGGAGGTGGACCGGGTCGAGAGCGCGGCCGAGGCATGGCACGAACTGCTCGACGACCTGCAGCCGGGCCGCTGGGACCGGATGCCGGACGGCGCGGCCCCCGTGCTCGCCCTCATCCGCGACGCCGCCTGGAACGCGCGCACCGCACTGGCCCCGCAGGGCGGCACCTCGGCCGGCGGCGACCCGGAGTCCGCGGCAGCGCGCAATCAGGCGCTGGCGGCCATCGAGGAGGTGCACGACGCGGCGGTGCGGGTGCTCACCACCTTCGAGGAGTCCGATCCCGCCGCGCACCGTGATGTCATCTGGCTGGCATCGGAGGATGTGCGCGGAGTCGCGCGCCGCACACTGCACATGGCCCCGCTGTCGGTGGGCGGGCTGCTGCGCAGCCGCCTGTTCGGTACGGCCACCGTGGTTCTCACCTCGGCGACGCTGCAGATCGGTGGCTCGTTCGACAATCTCGCGGTGACCTGGGGCCTGCCGCCGCAGTCCTCGGCGACCGTGGATCCCGCCCTGGCCACCGGCACCGAGGCCCCGTCGGACGAGAAGACACTGCGCTGGAATTCGGTCGACGTGGGGTCGCCGTTCGACCATGCCAAGTCCGGAATCCTGTATGTGGCAAAGCATCTGCCCGCGCCGGGACGGGACGGGCTGCCGCAGTCGTACCTGGACGAGATCGAACGCCTCATCCGCGCGGCCGGCGGGCGCACCCTCGGGCTGTTCTCGTCCATGCGAGCGGCCAAGGCCGCCACCGAGATTCTGCGGGAGCGGCTCGACACTCCCATCCTGTGCCAGGGCGACGACGCCACCGGCGCCCTGGTCCGGAAATTCGCCGACGACCCGGAAATCTCGCTCTTCGGCACGCTGTCGCTGTGGCAGGGCGTGGACGTTCCGGGTCCGTCGCTGAGTCTGGTGATCCTGGACCGGATTCCGTTCCCGCGTCCGGACGACCCGCTGCTGGTGGCCCGGCAGCGCGCGGTGGAATCGCGCGGCGGCAATGGGTTCCTGTCCGTCGCGGCCAATCACGCGGCACTGCTGCTGGCGCAGGGAACGGGGCGTTTGCTGCGCAGTGTGGATGATCGCGGCGTTATCGCAATTCTGGATTCGCGACTGGCGACGGCACGCTATGGCGGTTATCTCCGAGCGTCATTACCACCCTATTGGGAAACATCCGATCCCCAAGTTGTGACAAAAGCTCTCGAAAGACTGACAAATAGTGTCGCGAAAATGAAATGACCTTGTGAGAACTGTCACAGGGGTGGTTCCTACTTCCGATCAGAAGTAAATTAGCTTTCGATACTCCGGTGAACCCCCCAATTCCCACATCGGACGTGTCCGTCGTCCCCGCGCCAAGCCCTGCACGCGGCGCGGGGACACCGAAACTTTCTTCTCGCCCTACTTCACAGCGAGGGTGATGAGCGCGGCGACCACGCCCAGCGCGACCGCCCCGGCGCCCCAGACCAGACCCTGACGCTGCCACCGGCGACCGGAGTCCAGCGACAGCCGGCCCGGGCCCGCGAACGCGATGGCAACGGCCGCCAGGGCGTACACGGCCGGCAGCTCCCACATCGCGAATCCGCCACTCCAGCTGACGTGCACGGCATTGATCATGGTGCCCAGTGCGATGGCGGCAGCGAGCGGCGTCAGCAGGCCCAGCAGGAGCAGCAGGCCGCCGGCGAGCTCGCTGAGGCCGGCCAGGCCGGCGAAGAACTTGCCCGGGTCGTAGCCCATTCCCTGGAATGCCTGCGCGGTCGCGTCCAGGCCGTAGCCGTTGAACCAGCCGAACAGCTTCTGAGCGCCGTGCACTGCCAGTCCGCCGCCGAATCCCACCCGGGCGACCAGCAGGCCGACGTCGGTGCCGCCGAGGCCGCTCGATGCGGTGGCGGGGGTGGCGGCGTTCACGGTTGCGGTCATGTCGGGGTCCTCGTCTCTCGGGTCTGTTCGGCGCTACGGCGTACTATCCGGACCGTGGTCCGCTTCGTAGCGTACAGCAGGCCCCCAACGAGACCGGGCGCGAGGCTATTCCGCCTCGCGCCCGGTAAGGGAAATTCAGGACCGACCCTGTCGGCCGGCTACTTGGCCAGATACCAGAAGTAGTAGAGGAACACGGCCATCAGCACCCACATGACCGGATGCACCTCGCGGCCGCGCTTCTTGGCCACCATGACGATCGGGTAGAACAGCAGGCCCATGGCGATGCCGTTCGCGATCGAGTAGGTCAGCGGCATCATGACCACGGTGATGAACGCCGGAACCGCGTATTCCAGCCTGTTCCACTCGATTTCGCCCAGCGCCCGGGACATGAGCACGCCGACCACGATGAGCGCGGGCGCGGTCACAGCCGACACGTCGGCGAAGGTGGCGAAGATCGGGAAGAAGAACAGCGCGACCAGGAACCAGCCGGCCGTGGTGACCGCCGTCAGACCGGTGCGCCCGCCCGCCGAGACGCCCGCGGTGGATTCGACATACGCGGTGGTCGACGAGGTGCCGATGATCGCGCCCGCGGCGGTGCCGACCGAGTCGGCGGCCAGCGCCTGGCCCGCGCGGTCCAGCTTGCCGTCCCTGGTCAGCAGCCCGGCCTGGTTGGCGACGCCGATCAGCGTGCCGGAGGCGTCGAAGAAGTCGACGAACAGCATGGTCAGCACGACGACCACCATTTTCCCGGTGAAGGCGTCGGGCAGGTGGATGATGGCCTGGCCGAAGGTCTGATCCAGTCCGTGCGGCATGGCGGCCACCGAGTTCGGCAGTTGCACCAAACCGGTGACCATGCCGAGCACGGTGGTGCAGAGGATGCCGTAGAGCACCGCGCCGTGCCAGCCGAGCACCAGGAAGACGACGGTCACGACCAGGCCGAACAGCGCCAGCAGGGTGGTGCCGTGGTGAAAGTTGCCCAGGTGCACCAGGGTTGCCGGATCGGCGGTGACGATGCCCGCGCTCTTGAGGCCGAGGAAGGCCACGAACAGGCCGATGCCCGCGCCGACCGCGAGCTTCATCTGCATGGGGATGGCTTCGATGATCTTCTCGCGCACCTTGGTGACGGCGAGGACGAAGAAGACGACGCCGGAGATCAGGGTGCCCGAAAGTGCCTGCTGCCAAGGGATTCCCATGTGCAGGACGACGGTGTAGGCGAAGAAGGCGTTGAGTCCCATGCCGGGTGCGAGCGCGACCGGGTACCGGGCCCACAGGCCCATGACCAGGGTGCCGAAGATGGCCGCGATGGCGGTCGCGGTGAAAACGGCCTGGAACGGCATGCCCTTGTCGCCGAGGTCCCCATGATCGCCCAGGATGCGCGGGTTCACGGCGAGCACATAGGACATGGCCAGGAAGGTGATGGTCCCCGCCATGATCTCGCGCTTGAAGGTGGAACCGTGCTCGCTGATGCCGAAGTACGCGTCGACGCGCCCCTTGGTACGCGTGAGGACGTCGGTGGTCATGTGGGGTGTCTCCAGTCGGCGGGAGGGTAGAAGGCTGCCGTGGGCACCGTACTGGTCCGGATGGCACGATCTGTCACTGACCTCGCGAATTGTGGGCAATCCCACCTGCCAGAGCATTGTTTTCCGGGTGCCACCAGCGCAATTGATCGGCAAATTAAATAACTACCGGCCGGTAATCCATGAGCCTTGACCCCTATTGTCTGGGACGTTACAAATACGTATTCAGCCCGGGGTTGCTCAGCGGAACCGGCCAGGCAGAAGTAGTGCGCCAGTGGTAACCGATGTCATCGATGCGGTCGCGGAGTTCGCGATCGATCGCCAAGCGATCTGGGACGTCCTGGTCGACCCCCAGACCTATCCAAGGCTATTTCCTGGTATCGGCGCGTGCGAACAACTCGACACCGTCGATGTCCACCCGACGCTGAATATGCGTGTCGGCGGCAATGGCGTCGATATCCGGGTGCTGCGCGTGCAACTGCACATCACCCGCACCGGTGAGAGCTTCGAACTGCACTGCCCCGACCGCGGCAGCTTCGCGACCGTGCGCCTGCGCGGCGACGAACAGCACACCCGGGTCTACGTCACCTACTTCAAGGCCGGGCTGGTGCATCCGGTGCCGGCGCAGCTGCCGAACTCGGCGGTGGTGGCCTGGACGCTGGCCGGGCTGCGGCGGGTGAGCGACCTGATCCTGGGTACGCCGTCCTCGCTCATCGTCAATGGCGAGGATTCGCGGATGCGGCTGCAGGCCGGCGTGGTCAAGCGGATGGTGAGCTCCGGCGTGGTGCGCACCTACCGGCCGGATGTGGGCCTGCGGCAGATCGGCGGGCTGGCCAAGTGGGGTTTCAGCCTGGCCGGCGGCTACGCGGCGGCGGCCGCGCACTCGCCGCAGCGGGCGGCCGTGATCGACGACCGGTACTCCAGCACCTTCGACCAATTGCACGCGCGCACCAGCGCTCTCGCGGGCGCCTTCGGCGCGCTGGGGTTCGGGCCGGGCACCGCGATCGGGCTGTTGTGCCGCAATCACACCGGCATGGTCGAGTGCATGGTGGCGGCGGGCAAGTCGGGCGCGGACGCGGTGCTGCTCAATACCGGACTGCCCGCCTGCCAGGTCGAGGAGATCGTCGGGCGGCATCAGCTGGCAGCGGTGTTCGTGGACAGCGAATTCGACGATCTGGTGCGGTATCTGCCCGCGGGGCTGCCGCGCTTCACAAGTGACGACGTCCCACTCGATCCCGGGCGCACCACCATCGAGGAACTCATCGCCATGCGGCAGGAGCCGCCGCGCAAGCCGCCGCGCCCGGGCCGGCTGGTGGTGCTCACCTCGGGAACCAGCGGGACGCCGAAGGGCGCGCGGCGGCCGCATCCCAAGGGTTTCGGGACGGTGGCGGCGCTGCTGTCCCGAATCCCGTTCGGCACCAACGAGACCATGCTCATTCCGGCCCCGCTGTTCCACACCTGGGGGCTGGGCGCCCTGCAGATCTCCACGGCGGTGCGGGCGACGGTGCTGCTGAGCGACCGTTTCGACGCCGAGGACTGCCTGCGCCGTATCGCCGAGCACAAGGTGACGGCGCTGATCGTGGTGCCGATCATGGTGAACCGGATCCTGGACCTGCCCACGCAGGTGCGCGCCCGCTACGACCTGTCGAGCCTGCGGGTGGTGGCGAGTTGCGGGGCGCCGCTCGCCGGTGCGACGGTGCTGAAGTTCCTCGACGCGTTCGGCGAGATCCTCTACAACGTGTACGGCTCCACCGAGGTGTCGTGGGCCTCCATCGCCGATCCGGCCGATCTGCGCATCTCCCCCACCACCGCGGGCCGGCCGCCGCTGGGCACGAAACTGGCTGTGCTGGGCCCGGATCGGCGTCCGGTGCCGGTGGGTGCGACCGGTCGCATCTTCGTCGGCAATCACATGCTGTTCGACGGCTATACCGACGCCACCCCGCCCGACGAGGCCGACGGCATGCTCGACACCGGCGATATCGGCTACCTGGACGCCACCGGCAAGCTGTTCGTCGCGGGCCGGGACGACGAGATGATCATCTCCGGCGGCGAGAACGTCTTCCCCCGCGCCGTCGAGGAGGCCCTCTCGCACCTGCCGCAGGTCAGCGAGGTCGCGGTGGTGGGCGTCCCGGATCACGAATTCGGCCAGCGCCTGGCCGCTTTCGTGGTGAAGCGGCCGGGCTCCGGGCTGGATTCGGACATGGTGCGCAACTACATCCGGCATCGGGTCAGCCGGTTCTCGGTGCCGCGCGACGTCACCTTCCTGGAGTCGTTGCCGCGCAACCCGACCGGGAAGATCCTCAAGCGGACGCTGATCGCGCCGACCTGACCCTAGGGGCTGGGTGTGGCGATCAGCCCCAGTTCGGCGTCGCTGGCCAGCAGCGGGTGGTGCGGGAGCACGCGGATGGTGTATCCGACCGCGCCCGAGATCGGGACCGGCGTCCGGATGGTGAAAATATCGGCGCCGGAATCGGTTCCGGCGTGCCGCATGGGGAAGGTGTGGGCGTCGGTCAGGTCGTCGGTGGGCGAGACCCGGCCCAGGACAGCCTGCACGCTGACGTCGGCGGCGGTGAGGCCGCCGAGGTCGATGCGGGCGCGCAGGTCCAGATCCGCGCCGATGACCGGGGTGTCGGGCAGGCCGGAGCTGTCCACCTGCAGGACTTTCACGGTGGGCCAGGCGGATTCGACGCGGCGGCGGTACACCGACAGGTCCTGCGCGCCCTTGAAGTCGTCGGCGGAGACCGCCGCGTAGGCCGCGGCGGCGGGGGCGTAGTAGTCGACGGCGTAGTCGCGGACCATGCGGGAGGCCAGCACCTTCGGGCCCAGCGTGCGCAGGGTGTGGCGGACCATCTCCATCCAGCGCACGGGCACGCCGTCGTGGTCGCGGTCGTAGAAGCGCGGCAGCACAGCGCGTTCCAGCAGCTCGTAGAGGGCCGAGGCCTCCAGGTCGTCGCGGCGGTGCTCGTCGCGGACGCCGTCGGCGGTCGGGATGGACCAGCCGTTCTCGCCGTCGTACATCTCGTCCCACCAGCCGTCGCGGACGGACAGGTTGAGGCCGCCGTTGAGGGCCGACTTCATGCCGGAGGTGCCGCACGCCTCGAGCGGGCGCAGCGGGTTGTTGAGCCAGACGTCGCAGCCCCAGTACAGGTAGCGGGCCATGGACATGTCGTAGTCGGGCAGGAAAACGATGCGGTGGCGCACGGCCGGGTCGTCGGCGAAGCGGACCACCTGCTGGATGAGCGCCTTGCCGCCCTCATCGGCCGGATGGGATTTGCCGGCCACCACCAGCTGCACCGGATGCTCCGGGTCGAGCAGCATGGCGCGCAGGCGTTCCGGGTCGCGCAGCATGAGGGTGAGACGCTTGTAGGTCGGGACGCGGCGGGCGAAGCCGACAGTCAGCACGCCCGGGTCGAAAACCTGGTCGATCCAGCCGAGTTCGGCGCCGGCGGCGCCGCGTTCCAGCCACGAGTTGCGCAGCCGACGGCGCACCTCGTCGACCAGGACGACGCGCAGCGCGTTCCGGGTGGACCAGAGTTCCCGCAGGTCCACATCGCAGAGCCGCTCCCAGCCGCGGGCCTCCTCGACCAGTTCGGCGCCGATGAGCTCGCGGGCCTTGTCGATCCATTCGCGCGCCGCCCAGGTGGGGGCGTGCACGCCATTGGTGACCGAGCCGATGGGCACCTCGGCGGCGTCGAAGCCGGGCCACAGCGGGGCGAACATCTCCCGGCTGACCTCACCGTGCAGTCGCGATACGCCGTTGGCGCGCTGGGCGAGTCGCAGGCCCAGGTGGGCCATGTTGAACACCGAAGGATCGGCCTCCCGGCCCATGGCCAGGATGCGGTCCACCGAAACGCCTGGCAGCACAGGCGATTCCCGCTCGCCGTGCGCGCCGCCGAAGTACCGGCGCACCAGGGCGCTCGCGAAGCGGTCGATGCCGGCGGGGACCGGGGTGTGGGTGGTGAAAACGGTGCCGGCCCGGACCGCGGTCAGCGCCGAGTCGAAATCCATTCCGGCGGCCATGAATTCGCGGATGCGCTCGATGCCGAGGAAGCCGGCGTGGCCCTCGTTCATGTGGAAGACGTCGGGGTCGGGCAGGCCGTTGGCGCGGGTGTAGGCGCGTACCGCGCGGACGCCGCCGATCCCGGCCAGGATCTCCTGTTTGATGCGGTGGTCCTGGTCGCCGCCGTAGAGCCGGTCGGTGACGGCCCGCAGTTCCGGGTCGTTGTCGGCGATGTCGGAGTCCAGGAGCAGCAGCGGAATCCGGCCCACCTGCGCGATCCACACCCGGGCCCGCAGCACCCGGCCCTCGGGCATGGCCACGTGGATGAGCACCGGCGCACCGCCCTCGGTGAGTAGCCGCAGCGGCAGTCCCATCGGATCCAGCGCCGGGTAGTGCTCGGCCTGCCAGCCGTCTGCGGTCAGCGACTGCCGGAAATAGCCGGAGCGGTACAGCAATCCGACGCCGATGAGCGGCAGTCCCAGATCCGAGGCGGACTTGAGATGGTCGCCCGCCAGAATCCCGAGCCCGCCCGAATAGTTGGGCAGTACCTCGGTGACACCGAACTCCATGGAGAAGTAGGCGATTCCGCGCGGCCCGCGCTGCTGCTTCTGGAACCAGCGGGGGCGGTCCAGGTAGTCCTGCAGATCGGCGGCCGCGGCGTCGACCCGGCGCAGGTAGGCCTCGTCCCGGGCCAGCTCGTCGAGCCGGTCGGCGGGCACCTCCCCGAGCATCCGCACCGGGTCGCGCCCGACCTCGACCCACAGCCGGGGGTCCAGCTCGTTGAAGAGGTCCTGTGTCGGCTCATGCCATGACCAGCGCAGATTGGTCGCCAGCTCGGTCAGCGCGGACAACCGCTCGGGCAGGTGTGCGCGGACGGTGAAACGCCTGAGTGCCTTCACGGTGCTTATTCTGCCCTCCGCTTCGCTCCGGGCGGGATCGCGGCCCCGAGGTCTCGATTCTTCCCTCCTCCGCTTCGCTCCCCCGCTCCAAGCGCGGGGAGGCGGAGCGCAGTCCAGAATCGAGACGGCCGCGAACCTTTGCGTGCATCTGATGCTGGTCAGAGCATCCCCCGCGCGGAGCATCCAGTCGGCAGCCGATAACGTGTTTCACATGAGCGAGCAGCAGATCGAGGCGGTCGAGGGACAGCCCACCCAGGAGCATCATGAGGGCGGGTTCCGGCCGATCCGAGAACTGGGCCGCGACAACACCCGGGGTGGACCGCACTACGGGGAGTTCATCGACCAGGTGCGCGGGTTGATGGACCGGGTGCGGCTGGCCGACCCGTCCGATGCGCTGGCGCTGGACGTGATCGCCACCCTGAAGGAGCTGAACGACAAGCTCGACGCGGCGGTCGTCGACGAGTGGGACGCGCCGACCTGGCATCGCAATGACCTGCCCGCGCGCGGCAACATCACGCTGCCGCCGTTCGAGATCGACTCCGCGGGCAAGGACGGGGTCCAGGCCCGCATCACCTTCCGCACCTTCCACCTGGGCGGCAACAGCGCGGCCCACGGCGGCCACATCGCGCTCGGCTTCGACGACCTGCTCGGCATGACGGCCGCGGTGTACACCAAGCAGGCCACCCGCACCGCTTTCCTGCACGTCGACTACCGGTCCATCACGCCGCTGAATACCGAACTGGTGCTGCGCGGCTGGGTGGAGCGGCAGGAGGGCCGCAAGGTGTTCCTGCGCGCCACCCTGCACGACGGCGACCGGCTCTGTGCCGAGGCACACGGCCTTTTCGTACTCCTCAAGCCCGGCCAGCAGTAGCCACTCCGGTAAGTTCGAGGGCGTGACCGGCCGCATCGCCATCGATGACACCGCCCCCGTGATTCCCGGCGGCCGGCCGGCCAAGGCCGTCGTCGGCGAGGTCGTCCCGGTGCGGGCGGTGGTCTGGCGCGAGGGCCACGAGGCGGTGGCCGCCACGCTGGCGGTGCGGGGCCCGGGTTCGACGCGCACACAGCGCATTCGCATGAATCCGGAGTACGAGCCGGATGTGTTCAACGCCCTGTTCACCCCGACCATGCCCGGGCGCTGGACCTTTCGGATCGAAGGCTGGGGCGATCCGATCGCCACCTGGCGGTCCGGGGTCGAGGCCAAGCTCGCGGTCGGGCAGAGCGCCGTCGATCTGGCCAATGATCTGGAGCTCGGGGCCAGGCTGCTGGAGCGGGCCGCGCTCGCGGTCCCCAAGCGACAGTGGGAGATCCTGCGCGCCGCGGCCGCCGCGCTGCGCAGTGACGCGCAGTTGCCCGCGCGGGTCGCCGCGGCCTTCAGTGCCGAGGTCGGCGAGATCCTGCGGGCAACGCCGTTGCGGGAGTCGGTGACCCACGGTCCGCTGCACGCCGTGCAGGTGGAGCGGCAGCGGGCGCTGGTCGGCTCCTGGTACGAATTCTTCCCGCGGTCGACCGGCGGCTGGGACGCCGCGGGCCGGCCCGTGCACGGCACCTTCGCCACCGCCGCCAAGGACCTGCCCCGAATCGCCGCCATGGGCTTCGACGTGGTGTACCTGCCGCCGATCCACCCCATCGGCACGGTGAATCGCAAGGGGCCCAACAATTCCCTGACCGCCGGGCCCGACGATGTGGGCTCGCCGTGGGCCATCGGGTCGGCCGAGGGCGGGCACGACGCCATCCACCCGCAGCTGGGCACCGAGGCCGACTTCCTCGACTTCGTCGCGGCCGCACGGGAATTGGGCATGGAGGTGGCGCTCGACCTGGCGCTGCAGTGCGCGCCCGACCATCCGTGGGTGACGGCGCATCCGGAATGGTTCATCACGCTGCCCGACGGCACCATCGCGTACGCGGAGAATCCGCCGAAGAAGTATCAGGACATCTATCCGCTCAATTTCGACGACGATCCCGACGGGCTCTACGCCGAGGTGCTGCGGGTGGTGCGGCATTGGATCGGCCTGGGCGTCACCATTTTCCGGGTCGACAATCCGCACACCAAACCCGCGGATTTCTGGGAATGGCTGATCGCCGAGGTGCACCGGAAGCATCCGGAGATCATCTTCCTGTCCGAGGCCTTCACCCGCCCGGCCCGCATGTACGGTCTGGCGCGGCGCGGATTCAGCCAGTCCTACACGTATTTCACCTGGCGCACCCACAAGCACGAGATCGAGGAATTCGGCTGGGAATTGGCCGCCAAGGCCGATGAGGCGCGGGCCAACCTGTTCGTGAACACCCCCGACATCCTGCACGAGAGCCTGCAGCACGGCGGACCGGGCATGTTCGCGATCCGCGCGGTGCTGGCGGCGACGCTCGGGGCCACCTGGGGTGTGTACTCGGGCTTCGAACTCTACGAGCACCAGGCGGTGCGGCCGGGCAGCGAGGAATACCTGGATTCCGAGAAATACCAGCTGCGGCCACGGCATTTCGCCGAGGCGGCCGCGCGCGGGGAGTCCCTGGAACCGTGGCTGACCCGGCTCAACGAGATCCGGCGCGCGCATCCCGCGCTGCAGCAGGTGCGCTGCATCCACTTCCATCACGTGGACAATGATGCGCTGCTGGCGTTCTCGAAGTTCGATCCGACCACCGGCGACGCCGTGCTGGTGGTGGTGAACCTGAACCCGTTCGGCGCCGAGCAGGGCATGGTGTCGCTCGACCTGCCCGCCCTCGGCCGGGAATGGCACGACCGCCCGGTGGTGACCGACGAGATCACCGGCGAGGAATACCACTGGGGCCAGAGCAATTACGTGCGCCTGGACCCGGCCCGGGCGGCGGCCCACATTCTCGCGCTGCCGCCGGTGCCGGCCGCCGCGCGCACCGAGCTCGCCCAGCGCCGATCGTTCCGATGAATCGGCGCGACCTTCTGCTGCTGGCGGCGGGCACGCACCCCGATCCGCACACGGTGCTGGGGGCGCATCCGCATCCCGACGGCACCGTCATCCGGGTGCTGCGGCCGCACGCGGAGACGGTCGCGGCCAGGATCGGCGACGTGGATCATCCACTGGCACACCGCGAACACGGCGTGTTCGAGACCGTGGTGCCCTTCCCGGAGCTGTGGGACTACCGCCTGGTCACCACCTATCCGGGTGGCCGCACGGTGGTGGACGCCGACGGGTACCGCTTCCTGCCCACCCTCGGCGACGTCGACCTGCACCTGCTCGGCGAGGGCCGGCACGAACGGCTCTGGGAGGTGCTGGGCGCGCACCCGAAGCACTACCCCACCCTCGACGGCACGGTGTCCGGCACGGCCTTCGCGGTGTGGGCCCCCAATGCGCGGGGCGTGGCGGTGATCGGGGATTTCGACGGGTGGAGCGGAAACACCGCGCCCATGCGGAAACTCGGCGATTCCGGGGTGTGGGAGCTGTTCCTGCCCGGCATCGAGGCGGGGGCCCTGTACAAGTACCGGGTGCACGGGGCGGACGGCCGCACCGTCGACCACGCCGATCCGATGGCCTACGCCACCGAGACGCCGCCCGCGACCGCGTCGGTCGTCACCGCGAGCGACTTCACCTGGGGCGACACCGAATGGCTGCGGGCGCGAGCGCGCACCGATCCGCTGCGCGCGCCGGTCAGCATCTACGAGGTGCATCTGGGTTCGTGGCGGCCGGGGCTCGGCTATCGCGAGATCGGTGCGCAGCTGGCGGAATACGTGCTCGCCCAGGGCTTCACGCATGTCGAGCTGCTGCCGGTGGCCGAGCATCCCTTCGGCGGCTCCTGGGGATACCAGGTCACCTCCTATTACGCGCCGACCGCCCGCTTCGGCTCCCCCGACGACTTCCGATTCCTGGTGAATCACCTGCACCGCAAGGGCATCGGCGTCATCCTCGACTGGGTGCCCGCGCACTTCCCGCGCGACGAGTGGGCGCTGGCCAGATTCGACGGCACCGCCCTCTACGAGCACGCCGACCCGCGCCGCGGCGAGCAACTCGACTGGGGCACCTACGTTTTCAACTTCGGCCGCCATGAGGTCCGCAACTTCCTGGTCGCCAACGCGCTGTACTGGATCGAGGAGTTCCACATCGACGGCCTGCGCGTGGATGCCGTGGCCTCGATGCTCTACCTCGACTACTCCCGCCCCGACTGGGAGCCGAACATCCACGGCGGCCGCGAGAACCTGGAGGCGGTCGCGTTCCTGCAGGAGATGAACGCGACCGTGCACAAGCAGCATCCGGGGGTGCTGACCGTGGCCGAGGAGTCCACCACCTGGCCCGGCGTCACCCGCGCCACCGAGGTCGGCGGCCTGGGCTTCACCATGAAATGGAATATGGGCTGGATGCACGACACGCTCGGCTATCTGGCCCACGACCCGGTGTACCGGACCTGGCACCACAACGAGATCACCTTCTCCCTGACCTACGCCTGGAGCGAGAACTATCTGCTGCCCATCAGCCATGACGAGGTGGTCCACGGCAAGGGGACACTGTGGACCCGCATGCCCGGCGACGATTTCACCCGGGCGAGCGGGGTCCGCGCGCTGTTGGCCTACTTGTGGGCGCATCCGGGCAAGCAGCTGCTGTTCATGGGGCAGGAGTTCGGTCAGTTCCGGGAGTGGGACCACGATCGCGGGCTGGATTGGCATGAGCTGGAAAATCCACTGCACCAGGGCATTCAGCGTCTGGTCGGCGACCTCAACCAGCTCTATACCGCGAATCCCGCACTGTGGAGCCAGGATACGTCGCCGGGCGGCTACTCCTGGATCGATGCCGACGACCGTGACAACAATGTGCTTTCGTTCCTGCGCTACGGCGCCGACGGCAGCATGCTGGTCTGCGTCTACAACTTCTCCGGCCGGCTGCTCGACGGCTATCGCATCGGATTGCCCGGGCCCGAACCGGATTCGTGGACCGAGGTGTTGAATACCGACGCTCTCGCCTACGGGGGCAGCGGGGCGGGCAATGCCGGGCCGATCGCCCAGGAGGCCGTGCCGTGGCACGGCCGTCCGGTCTCGGCGATCCTGAGACTGCCGCCCCACAGCGCCGTCTGGCTGGCGAGGACGCCGCCTGCCGGGTGACGAACCCGGTCACTCCGGCCGGCCGGGCGCGCGGCCCAGCACGGCCAGGATCCGATCCAGCCCGGACGCCTCCGGCGCGCTCACCTCGGGCGCGAACGAGGCGCCCGGCCGCTCCCGCTCCGGACCGCGCGGCACCGCCTCGGCCACCGGCAGCCCGGCGCTGATCAGGTCCGCGTCGAATTCCACGGGCTGCCCGAGCGCCCGCGCGACGTCCCAGGTGTGAACGATGTAGTCGATGAAGTGAAAGCTGATCGCCAGGGGCGCGGCGATGACGATGCCGTCGCGGATCTCCGGCAGGGGGAACTGCCGTTCCAGGACGCCCGGTTCGGCGAAGGCTGCCAGCACATGCTCGGCCGCCGCGCGGTATTCACCGACCGGATCGCCGCCGAGCGGCTGCGGCTTCCACAACGCGAGATCGCTCTCACCGTGGGCGGCGGCCGCGAAGCCCCGGTGCTGAACGATCATGTGCTCCAACAGGTCTCGCAACGTCCAGCCCGCGCAGGGCGTGGGTGCGTCCAGGTCGGCGGAGGTCAGGCCCGCGACCACGTCGATGCTCGCGCGCACCGCGCGGGCGTCGAGGGCGAGCAGTTCGGCTCCGGAGGCCAGCAATTCTTCGTACGTGCTTATCATAAGCACTAGCTTACTAATTTCGGTTCGGCGTGAACAGTGAAAATCCGGCCGATTCCACACCAACGGACCCGCTGCGAGAGCAGTCTGGTCAGACAACCGTGTCGAGCCAGGAGGGTTTCGTGGACGAGCGCACCAAGATCACGCTGGACGAATCCGAGATCCCGAGGCGTTGGTACAACGTCATCCCGGACCTGCCCGCGCCGCCACCGCCCCCACTGCATCCCGGCACCGGGCAGCCGGTCGGGCCCGAGGACCTGGCCCCGCTGTTCCCGATGGAACTCATCCGCCAGGAGGTGAGCGGCGACCGCTACCTCGACATTCCCGACGAGGTCATCGACGTCTACCGGCTCTGGCGGCCGACACCGCTGTTCCGGGCGCGGCGACTGGAGAAGGCGCTCGGCACCCCGGCACACATCTACTACAAGTACGAGGGCGTCTCCCCCGCCGGCTCGCACAAACCGAATACCGCCGTGCCGCAGGCGTTCTACAACGCCGCCGAGGGCACCCGGCGGCTCACCACCGAGACCGGGGCGGGCCAGTGGGGCAGCGCGCTCGCCTTCGCCTGCGCGCAGTACGGCATCGACTGCGAGGTGTGGATGGTGCGCGCCTCCTACGACCAGAAACCGCACCGGCGCACGCTCATGCAGATCTGGGGCGCGACCGTGCACGCCAGCCCCTCGCCGATCACCGCGGCGGGCGCGAAAATCCTTGCCGACCACCCGGATTCACCCGGCAGCCTGGGCATCGCCATCAGCGAGGCGGTGGAGGTGGCCGCCGCCGACCCCGCCACCCGGTACGCGCTGGGCAGCGTGCTCAATCATGTGCTGCTGCACCAGACCGTCATCGGCGAGGAAGCGCTGAAGCAGTTCGCCGCGGCGGGTGAGCGGCCGCCCGATGTCATCATCGGCTGCACCGGCGGCGGCTCCAACTTCGCGGGACTGTTCCTGCCGTTCCTGCGCGAAAAGCTCGCGGGCCGCGCCGATCCTGTCATCCGCGCCGTCGAGCCCGCCGCGTGCCCGTCGTTCACGCGCGGCATCTACGCCTACGACTTCGGCGACACCGCGGGATTCACCCCGCTGATGAAGATGCACACCCTGGGCCACGACTTCATCCCCGACCCGGTGCACGCGGGCGGGCTGCGGTACCACGGCATGTCACCGCTGCTGTCGCACATGTACGAGCTCGGACTCTTCGAGGCGGTCGCCAAGCAGCAGCGCGAATGCTTCGCCGCGGCGGTCACTTTCGCCAAGGCCGAGGGCATCCTCCCCGCACCCGAACCCTCGCACGCGCTGGCGGCCGTCATCGAGGAGGCCAGGCGCTGCACCGAATCCGGTGAGGAGAAGGTCCTGCTGACCGCGCTGTGCGGCCACGGCCACTTCGACATGACCGCCTACGAGCGCTATCTCGCGGGCAAGATCCCCGACTTCGAACTCCCCCAGACCCGCATCGACGCCGCCCTCGACAGCCTGCCCCGGGTCTGAACGCGGATCAGGGAGCTCCCGCCCCGGGATGCCGTCCCGGAGTGAGAACTCCCTGATTCCACGTGTCGATAACCTCGAACGACGGTCAGTACAGCGCGGCGGCGAGCTTGCGGCGGGCGGCGACCACGATCGGCTCGGCCGGATCGAAGAGTTCGAACAGCTCGAGCAGGTGGGTGCGGACCTTGGTGCGGTCGTCCCCGGCAGTGCGCTTGACCTGGGCGACCAGCCGGTCGAACGCGGCCTCCGGCTGCTGGTTGAACACCTCCAGGTCGGCGGCGGCGAGGGCGGCGTCCAGATCGGCCGGGTCGGCCTCGGCCTTGGCGAGAGCTGCCGGGTCGAGATCCTGGACGCGCGAGAGGAACTGGACCTGACGCAGGGCGGCCTTGGCGTCGGCATTGTTCGGCTCGGCGGTCAGGATGTCCTGGTAGGCGGCGATGGCCTGCGCGAATTCGCCGCGCTCCAAAGCCTCTTCGGCCGCGATGAAACGGGGGTCCTCGGGGGCCTCGGGCTCGGCGGCGCCGGACTCCGGGCCGACGCCGGGGAGCTTGCCGCGCACGGCGTCCACCACGGCGGCGATCCACTGGGTCACCTGCTCCTCCGGCTGATTGCCGGTGAAGTCGGCGAGCGGCTGGCCCGCGGCCACGGCGACCACGGTCGGAATGCCCTGCACCCCGAAGGCCTGCGCGATGCGCATATTGGCCTCGGCCTCCACGGTGGCCAGATCCCAGTCGCCACCGCCCTGGCCGACCAGCTGCTCGAGCAGCTTCACCAGTTCGATGCTGCCGGGGCTGCGCTGCGAGTACAGCGCCACCACCACGGGCACCTGGGTGGAGCGCCGCAGCACTCGATCCTCGAAATTGGCCTCGGTGACAGCATGGTCACCCGGGACATCCGCCGCGGCGGCGGCCGGCTGCTTGAGAGCGGACAGGTCCACCGCGCCCGACATGGCGGCGGCTGCGGCGGCGGAAGGACGGCGTGCAGGTCGAGTCACGCCCTCCAGTTTGTCACGAACGTACGGCGGCGGGTGTCGCGGCTCGGCTCAGGTCCCCCAGCTGACCGGAGTTGATCGCCCACCGCTCGAAGAACAGGGAGGTGAACGGGACCACCGTCGACAGCAGCCCGAGACCCGTGGTCTTACCCGGCCATTCGAACTCGCGCGAGGCCAGCAGGACATTGATGGCGTAGGCCAGGAACACGACGCCGTGCAGCATGCCGAAGACCATGACCGGCCACTTGATCGGCTGATCGGCGATCCCCAGTGCGTCCGCGCGCTTCAGGGCCGAGCCGATGAACAGCAGCACCCACGAGGGCACCTCGAGCAGGCCGAAGAAACGCACGCGCTTGGCGACCGTGGACAGGTCGAAGAAGTCACCCATGGCAACCATTCTGCCCGACTCCTACGACACCCTGTAGTGGACCTGGTCACATCTAGCACGCTCGCACAAGATCGCCTGGTATGAGAGCCCCCCGGAAAGCGAACAGCCCCGGCTCACGAGCCAGGGCTGTTCCTGATAAACCGGGCTGTCCTACTTCACGCGGACGATGAGGGCGTCGCCCTGGCCGCCGCCACCACACAGGGCGGCCGCGCCGATCCCGCCGCCACGGCGCTGCAGCTCGAGGGCCAGGTGCAGCACGATGCGGGCGCCCGACATGCCCAGCGGGTGGCCGATGGCGATCGCGCCACCGTTGACATTGACCTTCTCCGGGTCGATGCCCAGCTTGCGGGTGGAGGCGATGCCGACCGCCGCGAAGGCCTCGTTGATCTCGACCACATCCAGATCGGCGGGCGAAATGCCTTCCTTGGCACAGGCTTTGGCGATCGCGTTGGCGGGCTGGTCCTGCAGGGTGGAGTCCGGACCGGCCACGACGCCGGCCGCGCCGATCTCGGCGATCCAGCTCAGGCCCAGCTCCTCGGCCTTGGCCTTCGACATCACGACCACCGCGGCCGCGCCGTCGGAGATCTGCGAGGCGGAACCGGCGGTGATGGTGCCGTCCTTGCGGAAAGCGGGGCGCAGCTTGCCCAGCGACTCCGCGGTGGTGTCGGCGCGGATGCCCTCGTCCTCGGCGAACACGATCGGGTCGCCCTTGCGCTGCGGGATCGAGACCGGGGTGACCTCGTCGGTGAAGACGCCGTTCTTCCAGGCGGCCGCGGCCTTCTGGTGCGAGGCGGCGGCGAAGGCGTCCTGCTCCTCGCGGGTGATGGTTTCGGTGTCGTTGCGCTGCTCGGTGAGCGCGCCCATGGCCTGGTCGGTGAAGATGTCGTGCAGGCCGTCGTAGGCCATGCTGTCGCGCAGGTTGACGTCGCCGTACTTGAAGCCCTCGCGGCTCTTCTCCAGCAGGTGCGGGGCGTTGGTCATGGACTCCTGGCCGCCGGCCACCACGATCTCGTACTCGCCGGCCCGAATCAGCTGATCCGCCAGGGCGATTGCGTTGATACCGGACAGGCAGACCTTGTTGATGGTGAGCGCCGGGACGTCCATCGGGATGCCGGCCGCGACCGCGGCCTGCCGGGCCGGGATCTGGCCCGCGCCCGCGGTGAGCACCTGGCCCATGATCACGTAGTCGACCTGCTCGGGCGCGACTCCGCCCTTCTCCAGCGCCGCCTTGATGGCGAACCCGCCGAGGTCGGAGCCGCTGAAGCCCTTCAGCGATCCCAGCAGCCGGCCCACCGGGGTGCGCGCGCCGGAGACGATGACGGAGGTGGTGGTCACGATGAGCCTCGCTTACGTCGTATGGTGACTGCTCCGCCAACCATCGGAGCCGTACTCAAAGGTAACGTGCGGGACTCCGGCAGCCTTCCGAGGGGCGCGCTACCGTCACTGGTGTGAGCACAACCGAGAACACCGAATTCATCCCTTCGGAATACATCACCGCCGTCGATCACGTCGGAATCGCTGTGCCGGATCTCGATTCGGCGGTCGCCTGGTACCGCGACAACCTCGGCATGATCGAGACGCATCGCGAGATCAACGAGTCGCAGGGCGTCCACGAGGCCATGCTGTCCGTGCCCGGCACCCCGGCAGGCTCGGTCGCTCTGCAGTTGCTGGCTCCGCTGAACGAGGAGTCGACGATCGCGAAGTTCATCGACCGAAACGGGCCTGGCCTGCAGCAGCTCGCGTACCGCGTCACGGATGTCGAGGCGGTTTCCGCGCAACTGCGTGAACGGGGCTTGCGTTTGCTGTACCCAGAGCCGCGCGGCGGCACCGCCGGTTCCCGCATCAATTTCATCCACCCGAAGGATGCTGGCGGTGTGCTGGTCGAACTCGTCGAACCAGCGGCGAAAACTACCCACTAGTACCGTGTTCCGCCCTCCTAAAGAGGGCGTAACAACATTCGCGGTCGACTCACCATCCGTGCCAGTCAGGCTGTAGTTTGTGGGGCATGTCGTCCACTGAGCCCGATCGTAATCGCTTCGTCGCGCTGCCCTTTACCGTTGTGCGGAAGGGCTATGACCGTGACGAGGTGCGTAACTACTTCGACCGTTTCGATGCCGAGCTGAGGGTCACCGCCACCGACCGCGATGCCGCCGCAGCCCAGGCCCGCAACCTGGCGGCCCAGCTCGAGGATGCCCGGGACGAGATCGACGAGCTCCGTAAGGAGGTCGACCGGCTCTCCGTGCCGCCGACCACCGCCGAAGGCATGTCCGATCGCATCTCCCGCATGCTGCGTCTGGCCTCGGATGAGGCCTCCGAGGTCCGCGCGCAGGCGCAGGCCGAGGCCGCCGAGATGATCTCGATCGCCGAGCAGCAGGCCACCGAAATGCGTGGGAAGTACGAATCGCTCCTCTCCGAGACCAAGGAGAAGCGCGAAGCGCTCGAGATCGAATTCGAGCAGACTCTCGCGAACGCCCGCTCCGAGTCCGCCAAGATCGTCGAAGCCGCCAATGCCGAGGCCGACCGCCTCACCAAGGAGTCCGAGGCCAAGCGCAAGGCCACGCAGCAGGACTTCGAGGTCACCATGGCGGAGCGTCGCACCAAGCTGACCCGCGCCATGGAGGAGCTGGAGGCCACCTCGCGCGCCGAGGCCGCCCAGCGCATCAAGGACGCCACCGACGAGGCCAACCGCCTCATCACCTCGGCGACCAACACCGCGGATCGGAAGATCGCGCACGCCAAGGAACTTGCCGAGGAGATGCGTGTCCTCCGTGGCCGCGTCCTGGCCCAGCTGCTCGGCATCCGCGGCCAGCTCGACTCGGTCCCGGCCATGCTCGCCGCCGTCAACCGCGAGAGCGAACTGCTCGACGGCGCCCCGGAACAGCGCTCTCTCAGCAAGGGTGGCCGCAAGGCCATCGCCGACGCCCGTGAAGACGACGAAATCGTCGACGAGCGCGAGAACGCCGACGTCTCCAGCTAATTCACCGACCGGGCGACAACCCGCATCCGTATGAGGGCCGCTTCCCCACCGGGGAAGCGGCCTTCCTTATATGCGCCTATCGGCGATCAGAGCGCGGAACCACAGGTCAAGGTGCAGAGGATGTCGCGCGTGGGAAGGATCTGGCCCATCAGACAGGGCAGCACGGTGACGTTCACATCCCTGCGGCATCATGCTCAGGACCGACCCGTCCGGTTTGAACTGCAGCGCGACGATGTAGGGCACGCCGAGAGTCGTCGCCGTAATGGTCCCGGCGAATGCTGTATCACCACCACCGGTGTCGCAGATACCACCACGTTAGAGGCCCAGCTCCACGCTATCCGCGCTACCAGCCGCTACGGGACCGGCCCGCAGCGATCTCCCGTTATCCGTCAAATAGACCAGCGGAGCAACAGGAGCAACCGGCCAAGGCCGCTACGGGACCGGCCCGCAGCGATCTCCCGTTATCCGTCGAATACACCGGCGGAGCAACAGGAGCAGCGGTCAAGGCCGTTCCGGAATATCCAGCGCCACCGCGGCGGCGCATCAGAAGCACCAGCGGCGCGCCCGCTAGAACGAAACACACTCACACGGTGCGTGTGACGGCCGAACCGGCGCGGAGCGTGCGGGGCTCGGTGGTCGTCAGGACCAGCGGCGGGTGATGGTGCGGGTGTTGCGGCCCTTCCAGCAGCCGGTGTGCCAGTGGCGGCGGTCGTCCTCGCCGCCGTGTGCCGCCCAGGCGACGATGTGCGGGGTGCCCGGGGGGATCACATGGTCGCAGCCGGGGCAGCGATAGGGCTTGGTGGCGCGGGTGCCGGGGACCGTGCGGACCACGAAGCTCTCGTCGGTACCGGGGCCGTGTTCGGTGCGACCGAAGACGTCACCCAGGGGGCGCGGGTCCGAATTGGACCGCGCCGAGTCCTTGGGGCGGGGTTTCCGGCGGGGCATGGTACGAAGGTTAGAACAGCCGGAATTCGTCGGAGTCCGTGCCGCGCAGAGCATCGTAATCCAGCGTGACACAACGGATACCGCGGTCGGTGGCCAGTGTCTTGGCCTGCGGCTTGATCTGCTGGGCGGCGAAGACGCCGGCGACCGGGGCCAGCAGCGGGTCGCGGTTGAGCAGTTCGAGATAGCGGGTCAGCTGTTCGACACCGTCGATCTCACCGCGGCGCTTGATCTCCACCGCCACCGTCGCACCATCGGCATCCCGGCACAGGATGTCAACCGGGCCGATGGCGGTCATGTACTCGCGGCGGATCAACGTGTAACCGGCGCCCAGGGTTTCGATGTGCTCGGCCAGCAGCTCCTGCAGATGCGCCTCCACACCGTCCTTCACCAGACCGGGATCCACCCCGAGTTCGTGCTTGGAATCCAGCTCGACGTCCTCCACGGTGATGCGGAGTTCCTCACCGGCCTTGTTGGCCACCACCCACAATTGGCTTGTCTCGGAATCGGTTTCCCGTTCCTCCAGCCAGCACGGCGGGCTCATCCAGTTGAGAGGCTTGTAGGAGCCGCCATCGGAGTGGACCAGCACCGAACCGTCGGCCTTCATCATGAGCAGACGACGGGCCATGGGCAGATGGGCGGTCAGACGGCCAACGTAATCGACCTGGCAACGAGCAATCACAAGGCGCACCGGTCGAGTCTAGTGACCGGGCATCAGCCCAGCAGCATCAGGCAGGCAAAAACCGAACCACCCGCCAGCAACAGGTATTCCGGCACATTCAGCGGCCGCACCGCACCGCCCTGCCGGCGAATCGTCAAGCGCCCGATGCCCAGACCCAGGCACAGCGCCAGGAAGTGACCCACATTGGTGAAGGTGTGCCAGAGCACCACCCCGCCCAGCGCGAACGTCAGCCAGGTACTCGCCCACACCCACCGGCGATGCGGCGGCAGCACCGCCACCAGCGCACCCACCACGGCCATCGCGCCATAACTGACGCCCACGTCCTCGACCATGGCGATACTGCCGGGCACGAGCTGCGACTGCACGGCCACCCACAGGCCCACCGCCACCAGGATCGTCGCGCCCACATGGCCGACCAAGAAGGTGTGCACGAGCTTCAGGGTCCCGAACCGCCGCTCCGCCAAGGCGAGCAGGCAGGCCAGCATCGGCACGATCAGGAATACCGTCGCCGCGCCCTCCCCCACCAGGAACGCGCTCGAGAACAGGGTGCCGAGACGCCCCTCGGTCAGATTGTTCAGATTCGTGCTGGCATGCAACACGATTCGCGATTCCCGCGGGGCGCTGACCATGGTCAGGGCGCCGGCGACCAGCACCAGCAGACCCACGTAGCTGTAGGTGGCGGGCAGCCAGAGAGCAGCCCACCGGAATCGGCGGGCATTGACGGCCGGCCGCTGGGGCGCGAGCTGGGGAACCATGCTGTCGATCATTGCCTTCCCGCCCTCATCGGAACTGCTCGTCCGCTGGGAGCTTCCTGTGTATCCATGTCTGTCGATATGTACCCTGGATACACCAAAATACCCCTGGATACGCCGAAGGCCCCGACCAGGTGGTCGGGGCC
>NZ_BAGC01000042.1 GCF_000308655.1 Nocardia niigatensis NBRC 100131
GGATTCAGCGGGCGTGACGGGCGCGGTGGCCGGGGCGGGCTCGGGGCCCTGGACCGGCTCGGGGAGGCGGACATTGGTGATGCTCCGTTTGGCGGCGTCGCGCGGGATCGCGGCGTCGTCGCCGACGTGCGGCTGGCCCTCGTCGTCGGTGCGCTCGGGCGGGAGCGGCACCGGTTCGGGTGTGGCCTCGGGCGCCTTCTCGCGCTCGGCGGCGGCGCTGCCCTGGCTGAAGTTGAATCCGCTCGAGGCCTGATATCCGCCCGACCGGTCGGTCACCTCCTTGGTCTCGGTGACCTCCTCGGTCAGTGAGATCCGGCGGCGCTTGTTCAGGGCGTAGCCGGCGACCAGCGCCACGAGCAGCACCGCCGCGATCGCGGCGATGAGAATCCACAGTTCAGCAGTCGTCACACCCCCATCCTTTCAGAGGCTCCGGTATTACCGGATTCACACACCTACCGACGCGTCGGAAGGCAGTGTCATGTATCACACCGCTGTGCCGCGCAGTGCGTAGACACGCCGGGGTCGGGCTCGAAGAATGCCAGCAGCTACCAACCGGTCTGCTCGAGAACGTGCCACAGTGCGGAAGGAGCGGCGAATGCGACACCGAGACAATAGGATCGGCGACGTGACCGATCGAAATGTGCTTGGGGGACCGCTGGAGGAGTGTGGCACCGATCCTCTCACCGGCTTCTACCGGGACGGATGCTGCAGCACCGGTCCCGAGGATTTGGGTAGCCACACCGTCTGCACCGTGGTGACAGCGGAATTCCTGGAGCACCAGAAGTCGATCGGCAACGACCTCATGACTCCGCGGCCCGAGAACAACTTCCCGGGCCTGCAACCGGGCGACAGATGGTGTGTGGTGGCCGTGCGCTGGCTACACGCTCACGAGGACGGGGTGGCCGCGCCGGTGGTGCTGGCCGCGACCCATGAGAACGCCCTCGAGGTGGTGCCCATGGAGACCCTGCGCAAGTACGCCGTCGACGTCCCCGACGACGTCAGCGACCTGCTCTGACGAACCCGGCCACCGGCGGCCGCGCTGACCGCTCAGCCGCCGGTGTGCAACCCGCTGTCGCTGTTCTTGCGCAGTAAGGCCTCTGTGGCGCTGCGCAATTCGATGCGGGCCGCGCACAGCTGTGGGTCCGAGGCGAAGGCCACCCGGTCAGCGCCGGCGTGCAGCGGGCCGTTGAGCACCTGCAGGGTGATGGAACCGGCGATGGCGCCGAAGAACAGCGCGATCAGCGCGGGGCGCTCACCGGCCAGGCCGAGGGCGAGCGCGGCCTGGCCGCCGAAGACGGCCGCGGTGGCGGCCGACAGCACCAGCGAGTGCGTCATGTCGGCGCGCAGCCCCTCGCCCTCGTCGTAGGCGTCCACCACCGCGACGCCCAGGCCCAGCACCACCAGGTCGGCCGCGATCACCGACAGCATGGCGGTGCGCGGCAGGACATTGAGCCCCAACAGGATCAGGGCCGCGCTGAGCCCGAGCAGCAGCGCGCCGATGGTGAGCAGGCCGCCCGCCGACCGCCGCGAATCCTCGGACCATTCGGCGTGCTGACCGAGCATCCCCAGCATGGTGCCGAGCAGGGCCAGCAGGGTGAGCGCGCCGAGCAGGTATCCGGCGGGCAGGAAGCCGCCCGCGGCGGGCATTGCCAGCAGCGCGCACAGCGGCAGCAGCCCGACCCGCCACCAGCGGTCCACCCGCTCGACGGCGCCGAGCGGCAGCAGGCGCACGAAGGCCCCACTGAAGGCCAGCACCGGCGCGCACACGAGCACGATCCGCGGGCCGTCGAACCAGGCGCTCCCCCCGGCCAGCCGATCCGCGACCACGGCCGCGGCGAACGCGAGCAGCCCGATGGCAGCTCTGCGTAACAACGGCTTTCGCGGATCCCGCGCCAGAAGATACAAACCGAGCCACCATGCGACACCGAACGTCGCGGCCGACACCCAAACCACGCAGGGAGCGTACTTCCCCACCGGCCCGTTGCGGGTCCATACGAAGACGCCGGATTTGGCCTTCTACCAGTATTTTTCGCCCCGGAAGCCGCCTCGTCACACCTTCGCATCCGTTCGGACACACCCAGGTCACGAAGTGCCCCAACGGCTTTCGGGAGGGGCCGGTTAGGGGCTCATGCGGGGGTGGCGTGCCGCCGGCGGTGGGCCTTCTGACGGCAGGCGGGTGAACAGTAGCGGGCGGGGCGGCCGGTGCCGGTCGGACGGATCGGGCCGGCGCAGATCGGGCAGTGGGGCGTTTCGTGACGAGTGGTGGTTTCGTCACGGGACGTGGGCGGGTTCCGGAGTTTCGTTACGGTGCCGGGCACGGACCGGGCGCGCATGGTTTCCAGGACCAGGGCGGCGGGCCGGGACAGTTCGGGGCCGGGGGTGAGCCGTTGGATCGCAACACATCCGGTGAACAGGGCCAGCACGTCGGAGAGCGCGAGATCGGGCCGCACCGCGCCGGATCGCTGCGCGGCGACCAGGAGATCGTCGAGGGCGGTGTGGAAGCGCGCCCCGGCGTCCTGCACCAGTTCGCGCGGCCAGCCGTCATTGCCGACCAGGTCGCAGACGGCCTGGTTGCGATGGGAGGAGGTGACGACCTCGGTGCAGAAGGCGAAGAAGGCCCGGCCGGGGTCCGGCGCCTCGCGCAGGCGGTGGGCGAGGCCGGTGAGGCGGTCGATGCGCTGCTGCATGACCGCCTCCAGCAGTGCGGCTTTGGTGGGGAAATGCCGGTACACGGTGCCCGCGCCGACGCCCGCGCGGCGCGCCACCTCGGCCAGTGAAACCGAGACGCCGTCCTCGGCCATGACGCGCTGCGCCGCGGCCAGCACCAGGGCGCGATTGCGGCGCGCGTCGGCGCGGGTGTTCGGGGCGGGCTGGTCGCCGGGGACGTCGCGGGGCCGCATCGGCGCTTCCTGCGGACGGTTCGGCACGGACATTTCGTTACACGGGTCCTTTCCGGTGGTGGCCAAGGGAAACGGGCGGTTCTAGCGTCCGTATTCGGGTCGACCGACCCGAATACTACCGAACGAACGGGTGACGATGTCTTCTCGTAATGATGCTTCCAGGAGTGATCTGGTGCTGGTGACGGGTGCGACCGGCAAGCAGGGCGGGGCCACCGCCCGCCGGTTGCTCGCCACCGGTCACGCGGTGCGGGCGCTGGTGCGTGATCCGGAATCGCCTGCGGCGCAGGAACTCGCGGCGGCGGGCGCGGAGCTGGCCGTCGGCGATTTCGACGCTCCCGAGACTCTCGCCCCGGCGCTGTCCGGAGTGGGCGCGGCCTTGCTGGTGCCACCGGCGACGTTCGGCCCGCACGGGTGGGACACCGAACTGGAGGTCGAGCGCGGTACCCGCTTCATCGAGGCTGCGCGCGCCGCGGGGGTGGGGTTCGTCGTGTTCACCACGGTCGCCTCCTATACCGAGGACGGCAAGTGGGGTGCGCAGGGCAAGCGGCGGGTGGAGGACGCGCTGCGGTCCAGCGGCCTGCACTGGACGATCCTGCGCCCGGCCCGCTTCATGGAGAACTACTTCATGCGGGGCTTCCCGGTGGACGGCATCAACGATGGCGTGCACAAGCATCTGTTCCCGGCGGACCGGCCGGTGCAGTCCATCGCGCTCGACGATATCGCCGTGTTCGCGCAGCTGGCGTTCGAGGATCCGGCCGGATTCCACGGCCGGGTAATGGAATTGGCGGGTGATGCTCTGTCCATGCCGGAGGCGGCCGCCGCGATCACGGCCGCGACCGGGCACCCGGTGCGCTATCTGGAGGCCACCGCGGCGGAGGCCGACGCCATGGGCACCGAGGTCGGGGTGGTCTGGCGGTTGTCGCGCGAGGGCCAGGGCTGGCACGCCGACATTCCGGCGCTGCGCGAAATCCATCCTGGCTTGCGGACTTTCGACATGTGGCTGGCCGAAACCGGTGCGGCGCGGTTGAAGTCGCTGCTGGAGGCGTGAGAACCGGGGCGAGGAAACGAGAGTCTCCTCGCCCCGGTCACCGACCCCGGCCGGTCACTGCAATGCGCCGTTGTAGTCGGGCAGTTTGAAGGTCTGCTGGGCGTGGCCGCCGGACAGGTCGGAGGCGCTGTTGCCGATATCGGCGACAATGGTGTAGCCCTGGGCCTCGATGGACGCACGGGTGGCGGTCTTGTAGTCGGCGAGGGCGCCCGCGCCGCTGGAGCCGGTGGTGAGGCCGCCGCCGTAGAGTCCGTCCACCGGGTAGCCGACGGTGGTCAGGTTGATCTGGGTATAGAGGTTCATGAGCGCGGGCCGGCCGGTCACGAAGATGATGGACGCGCCTTGGCTTTTCGCCCACTTCGCCAGGGTCAGGATCGGCGCGATGGCGGGGACGATGGGGCCCGGATGGTAGGTCGTCTCGAGCACGGTGTTGTCGATGTCGAAGACGATGGCGGGCTTGGTGGCGCCGGGCAGCGCGGTGGTGAGGTAGGTCTGCGCGGCGTTCGCGACCGTGGTGACGTCGCTGATCCAGGTGCTGTAGGGCGGCAGGTTGCCGGTGCCCGAACCGGACAGCGAGCCGGTACCCGAGCCGGAGGCGGAGCCGGATCCGAGGGCGGAGGAGCCGGAGTCGGCGAGGGCGACCGGGAGCGGGGCGACCAGGCCGACGGCGATGCCGGCGGCCAGTACGGCGATGGAGCGTCTCATGGGGCCGGACGCTAGCGCCTCCCCCGTGCGACGCGCAGGCGTTTCACTTTGCCCCGCACCGCGATCCCGCTCACCGGGACGGCGGCGTCCCGGCCGTCACCGCGTCACGGCGCGGTGCCGACCAGATTCTCCCCGCGCATGCGCTGTGAGATCACCTGGGTGATGCCGTCACCGCGCATGCTGACGCCGTAGAGCGCGTCGGCGATCTCCATGGTCGGCTTCTGGTGGGTGATGACGATGAGCTGGCTCTTCTCGCGCAGCTGCTCGAACAGGCCGATGAGCCGGCGCAGGTTGGTGTCGTCCAGCGCCGCCTCGACCTCGTCCATGACATAGAACGGGGAGGGGCGGGCCCGGAAGATCGACACCAGGAAAGCCACTGCGGCCAGGGACTTCTCGCCACCGGAGAGCAGCGAGAGCCGCTTGACCTTCTTGCCCGGCGGGCGGGCCTCGACCTCGACGCCGGTGGTCAGCATGTCGCTGGGATCGGTGAGCAGCAGCCGCCCCTCACCGCCGGGGAACAGGCGGCCGAAGACGCCGGTGAATTCGCGCTCGACGTCCTCGTAGGCCTCGGTGAAGACCTGCAGGATGCGCTCGTCCACCTCGGCGACCACGTCGAGCAGGTCCTGGCGGGCCTTCTTGACGTCCTCGAGCTGGGTATTGAGGAAGGTGTAGCGCTCCTCGAGGGCCGCGAACTCCTCCAGCGCCAGGGGATTCACCTTGCCGAGAGTGGTGAGGTCCTTCTCGGCGCGCTTGGCGCGGCGCTCCTGGGTAGCGCGGTCGTAGGGCATCGGCTGGGGTTCGCTGACCGCTTCGCCGCGGTCGCGGGCCTGCTCGTACTCCATCATCTCCAGCGCGGTGGGCGGCATGGGGACGTCCGGGCCGTATTCGGCGACCAGGTCGTCGAGACTGATGCCGAACTGTTCGGAGATGGTGGTCTCGACCTGTTCGATGCGCAGCGCGGCCTGGGCGCGGGCGACCTCGTCACGGTGCACGGTGTCGGTGAGCTGGGCGAGCTGGGTGGTGAGGGCGCGGGACCGCTCCTTGGTCTGCTCCACCTGAGCCGCGAATTCGCTACGGCGGCGGACCAATTCGTCGCGGCGGGCGGAGGCCTGGGCGACGACCTGTTCGAGTTCGGCGGCCACCCGCTCCGCGGATTCGGCGACCACGGCGGCGACGCCGGCGGCCTGACGGCGGGCGGCCTGGGCGCGTTCGGCGCGGGCACGGGTCTCGCGTTCGGCGCGGGCGGCGCGGCGCAGCGAATCTGCTTTGCCGCGAACCGATTCCGCGCGTTCCTCGGCGGTGCGGACGGCCAGGCGGGCCTCGACCTCCATGGTGCGAGCCTCGGCGAGGGCGGCGGCGGCCTCCTCGCGGGCGTAGCCGGCGGTCTCGGTGCCGGCGGCCTCCGGATCCATCTCGGCCTGTTCGAGTTCGGCGTTGCGCAGCCGGTCCTCGAGTTCGGCCAGTTTGGAAAGCGTGTCCTCGCGGCCGGTTTCGGCGTCGTCGCGCTGGGCCAGCAGGCGATCGCATTCGCGCTGGGCGGTGCGGGCGGCCTGGCCGAGGCGGCCCAGGCGGTCATAGATGGCGACCAGGGCCTGATCGGATTCGTGCAGGGCGAGCAGGGCGTGGTCGACCGCTTCCTTGCGGTCGGACTGTTCGGCCAGCGCGCCCGCGAGCGCCGCCTCGAGTTCCTCGGCCTGACGCTGCCAGGACGCCAGTTCGTCCTGGGCGGAATCGATGTCGGCCTGTACCTCGAGCTGACTGGGGGCGCGGTCGGAGCCGCCGAGCAGCCAGCCGCTGCCGGTGAGGTCGCCGTCGCGGGTGACCACGCGCAGTTCCGGGCGCTCGGCGACGACCTGGGCGGCCGTGGCGAGATCGTCGGTGACCGCGATGCCGACGGTGAGGGCGGCGATGGCGCCGCGCAGATCGGCGGGGCAGTCCACCACCTCGGTGAGCCAGCGCGCGCCGGCCGGCAGTCGCGAATCCGCCTGTGCCACCGGGTGATCGGCGGCGTAGACGAGGGCGGCGCGGCCGCCGTCGGACTCCTTGAGGGCGCGCACGGCGGCGTGCGCGGCGGGGCCGGTGTCGGCGGCGACGGCGTCGGCCAGCGGGCCCAGGGCGGCGGCGACCGCGGATTCGAATCCGCCGTGCACCCGGATCAGGCCGGACAGCGGGCCGAGCAGGCCGTCGGTGCGGTGCTCGAGCAGCCAGGCCGCGCCGTCCTTGCGGCGCAGGCCCATGGTGAGGGCCTCGATGCGGGCGGTCAGCGAGGCGACGCGCTTTCCGGCCTCGCGGTCCTTCTCGCGCAGTTCGGTGACGCGCTGGTCGGCCAGGGCAAGGGCCTGGGCGGCATGCTCGTAGGCGTGATCGAGGCCCTCCTCACCCGCGTCGAGTTCGCTCAGTTCGCTCTGGACGGCCTCGAATTCGGCATTGGCGTCCTCACCGCGGCGGCGGGCCTCGGCGATGCCGGTGGACATGCGGGCGATCTCGCCGTCCACCGACTGGGCCCGAATGCGCAGCGTGTCGACCTGGCCGGACAGGCGGGCCAGGCCCTCGCGGCGGTCGGCGATGGCGCGGACGGCGGCGAGGTGGGCCTGTTCGGCCGCCTTGGCGGCCTGTTCGCGTTCGTAGAGTTGTTCGCGGGCGGATTCCAGGGTCTCGGTGGCGATTTCGACCGCTTCCCGCAGTTCGGCCTCTTCGGCCTCGACCCGATCCGCCTCGCGCTCCAGCTGTTCGGGGTCGCGGCCGGCGCCGGCGGGTTGCTCGATGGTGAGGTTGCGGGCACGGTCGCGGGCAATGCGGATAGTGGCATTGACGCGTTCGGTGAGGGCGGAGAGCTGGAACCAGGTCTGGGCGGCCGCCTCGGCGCTGGGGGTGAGCTTGGACAGCTCGAATTCCTGCTGGGCCAGAGCGGCATTGGCGGCGTCCAGCTCGGCCTGCATATTGACCTGCCGCTCGCGCGCGTAGGCCTCCTTGCTCTGCTGGCTCTCCAGTTCGCGGCGGCGGCTCACCAGATCGTCGGCGGCCAGCCGCAATCGGGCGTCCCGCAGTTCGGACTGGACGGTCGCGGCGCGGCGGGCCACCTCGGCCTGCCGGCCCAGCGGCTTCAACTGTCTGCGCAATTCGGTGGTGAGGTCGGTGAGGCGGGCCAGATTCGCCTGCATGGCGTCCAGCTTGCGGACCGCCTTCTCCTTGCGCCGGCGGTGCTTGAGCACGCCCGCGGCCTCCTCGATGAAGGCCCGCCGATCCTCCGGCCGCGACTCCAGGATCGCCGACAACTGGCCCTGACCGACGATGACGTGCATCTCCCGGCCGATGCCGGAGTCGGAGAGCAGCTCCTGGACATCCATGAGCCGGCAGGAGTTTCCGTTGATCTCGTACTCGCCCGCGCCATCGCGGAACATGCGGCGGGTGATCGACACCTCGGAGTAGTCGATGGGCAGGACACCGTCGGAGTTGTCGATGGTCAGCGTGACTTCGGCACGACCGAGCGGGGCGCGACCCGCGGTACCGGCGAAGATGACGTCCTGCATCTTCCCGCCCCGCAGCGCCTTCGCGCCCTGCTCACCCATCACCCAGGTGAGCGCGTCGACGACGTTCGATTTCCCCGACCCATTGGGCCCGACCACACAGGTGATCCCCGGTTCGAATCGCAACGTCGTCGCGGACGCGAAGGACTTGAACCCCTTCAGCGTCAGACTCTTCAGGTGCACAGCGGCCCAGACTACCCGGTTCCCCAGGATTGCTCCGAGTATGCCGGACCCGAAGACTGGAGTCTCCACCAAGGGGAAGCACCAAGGTTGACGCATGGACGACGAAACGCTCTACACGATCGGGGCGCTGGCCGAACGCACCGGCCTGACGGTCACGACCATTCGCTTCTACTCCGACAAAGGGATCGTTCCGGCGACCATGTACAGCCCCGGCGGTTACCGGCGGTACGACATCGAGGACGTGGCGCGCCTGGAACTGGTACGCACCCTGCGCGAACTGGGCATGGACCTGGCGACCGTGCGGCGCGTGCTGTCCCGCGAAACCTCCCTGACCGAGGTCGCGACCGCGCACGTCGAGGCGGTGGACGTACAGATCCGCGTACTGCGGCTCCGGCGCGCGGTGGCCAACCGGGGATCGGATGACACCTTCACCAAGCCGGACGACCGCAATCTCCGAGAATGGATCCTGAACCGCCTGGAAATCGCCAACGGCCCACGCGTAGAACGCTATTGGCACCTGGTGGCCACCATCAACGCCTGGCCCGCGCTCCCCGACCTGACCCGAATCTTCGACTGGTTCGCCACCGCGCTCCGCACCCAACTCGCCCTGTAGTCAAGGCACCGAGAGCTCGTTCCGCGAGCCGCTCAGTGTGCAGCGAATCCCAAATGGGAAGTGCTGCACACTAATCCTCGAACACCGCGTCGATACTGCCCGCTGTCAGAACCCGCGCACTCCACACCCGCAACCGCTCCGGGGTCGCGGAACGGACCGTGGCGACAGTCTCGGCGGTCAACGTCCCGAACTTCTCCGACAGCTGCTCGATCAGAGCCTGCGCGCGCCATTTCGCTTCGCCCCTCGCCTCACCTTCCGCGCGGCCTTTCGCGCGGCCTTCGGCGCGGAGTCGGTCCGCTGTCGTCATGATGACCTCCCTGGCCTGGGGTCCGAGTTGTCCGATGACGGATCCGAGATCGGATTCACTGATTTCGCCGACAATGAGAATGTACGTCAGCGCGCACACCAATTGCGCCTTGCCGCCCGACGCAGCCAGCATCGCACCGAAGTCATCGAGCAGGAGCGTCAGATCCTTGTCGAGATGACGGTTTCCCTGGGCCCTCTTCAACAGCACGAACATCACGCGGGCCTCGGGAGTCAGCTTCCGCGCGAGGAGGGCGGGCACGTCTACCGCGGCAAGATCGTCGAGGAGGAAGCGGAGGCTCGGGAGGTAATCGCCGAGCGCCGTGCGAGTGCCTGGGTCGATGCTGATCAGGTCGGCGAGCTCGGTCGGTTTGTTCCAACGGCGTCCGTTGGGGCTGGCGTGTACAACCACGGGGATCACCACTGGCAGGGTGTCGGCCTTGGGGTGGTCGTCGATGTAGTGGTTCCAGATGCGGACCATGTACTCCAGCATTCGGAAGGGCATCAGTGGGTGGGGTTGGCTTTGGTGCTCGACCAGGACGTAGATGAAGGCGTCGTGGCACGCCAGGCGGGTGCGGAACAGGAGGTCGCTGAAGCGGGAACGGAGCTCTGGGGTGACGAAGCTGCAGGGCTGCCTTTCCAAGGCGTCCCAGTCCACGAGCACGGACACGGCCGGGGGAGTACCGCCCGCAACTCTCCGGCAGCGTTCGCGGGCTTGGCCAGGACGTGCCGGAAGTAGGCGTCGTGCGGATTATTCGGCGGGTCAGCCATATTCAGGCAACCTACGCCGCATCCACTCCCCGGCAATCGGTTTCATGGCGACTCGCCATTTGACACGCGGCGAAGTCACGCCCTGACGAGCACTCGGGGTCAGCGGGTGCGGTAGCGGTTCCAGGCGGCGGATTCCCAGCCCATGACGACGCGGAAGACCAGGACCGCTCCCCAGGGGGCGATGACCCAGATGGGCCAGGGGTAGGTGAATTCGCCTGCGGTGAGGGAGATTGCGGCCCAGATGACGAGGCAGAGGAGGCTGACGCCGAGCCAGGCGCTGCCTTCGATCCGCTGCCAGATGGGGAAGCGGGTGCCAGAGATCGTCTGGGCCGCACCGGTCTCGGGGAGGTCGGGGAGGTCCTGGAGGACCAGGTGAAGGTGCTCGCGGGTGGCCGTCGAGTAGACCTGGGTCAGCCGCTCGTTGTATTCGGCCAGGTCGAGGCGCCCGTCGGCGAGGTGGCGGCCGAGGAGGTCGGCAATCTGGGCGCGTTCGGCGTCGGAGGCGCGGGTGCCGGTGGTGATGTCCATGTCGATCCTCTCGGTCGGACGCTGCCACATGCTCCACAGTGGAATATGCATCAAGGATAAACCTCCACATTGGAATGTCAAGGGATCCAAGTGAAGGCAGGTGCCAGCACATTTGCCAGCAGGGGTGATGCGATGAGATGGTTAGTGCCAGTTCTCGGACAAGGAGTCATCGTGGACCTCGACTGGTCGCCTGCCGATCTGGCGTTTCGTGATGAAGTGCGCAGCTTCCTCGACGAAAAGTTAACCGAAGATCTTCGCCGCGCGGGACGGTTGGCGACCAGCGTCTACCCGGACCACGAGGCCAGCATGCGCTGGCAGGCGATCCTGCACGAGCGCGGCTGGGCCGCCCCGGCATGGCCGGTCAAGTACGGCGGATGCGACTGGAGCCTGACCCAGCACTACATCTTCGGCCGCGAATGCACCCTGGCCGGCGCACCGAGCCTGTCCCCCATGGGAATTCGCATGGTCTCGCACGCCATCATGGCCTTCGGCACCCAGGAGCAGAAGGACTTCTTCCTGCCCGGCATCCTCACCGGCGAAGTGTTCTTCTGCCAGGGCTATTCGGAGCCCGAGTCCGGCTCGGACCTGGCCTCGCTGACCATGGCCGCGGTGCCCGACGGCACCGACCTGGTGGTCACCGGCTCCAAGATCTGGACCACCCACGCCACCGAGGCCAACTGGATCTTCGCCCTGGTCCGCACCTCCAAGCAGGCCAAGAAGCAACAGGGCATCACCTTCGTGCTCATCGACATGCGCACCCCGGGCATCGAGATCCGCCCGCTGGTCATGACCTCGGGCGAGCAGGTGCAGAACCAGGTCTTCTTCGACCAGGTCCGGGTACCGCAGGCGAATGTGCTGGGCCAGATCGACGACGGCTGGACCGTCGCCAAGTTCCTGCTCAACTTCGAGCGCGGCGGCGGCGCGGTGGCCCCCGCGCTGCAGGTCATGGCCGAGGAGCTGGCGCAGGCCGCGATCGAGCAGGTCGGCCCGAACGGCGGCGCGCTCATCGACGATCCCGCCTTCGCCGCCAAACTGGCCGATGCCCGCCTGCGCGCGGACGTGCTGGAGATCCTCGAATACCGCACCCTCGCACTGGTTTCCAGCGGCAAGGACCCGGGCCCGGCCGCGTCCACCCTCAAGATCCTGGGTACCGAGCTGAGCCAGGCGCTCACCGAACTGGCGCTGGAGGCCGCCGGTCCGCACGGTCGCGCCTATCAGCCGCACGCCACCATGCCCGGCGGCCCGATCGCCGACTACATCCCGCCCGCCGACGGTTTCGTCGCCGGCGCGGACTGGCAGGCGGTCGCCCCGCTGCGGTACTTCAACGACCGCGCCGGCTCGATCTACGCCGGCAGCAACGAGATTCAGCGCAACATCATCGCCAAAGCCACCCTGGGACTGTAGCCATGGACTTCTCTTTCACCGCCGAACAAGAACTGCTCCGCGACACCGTCACCGAGTTCCTCGCGGCGCGCTATCCGCTCGAACCCAGCCGCGCGGCGGCGCGG
Organism: Nocardia niigatensis NBRC 100131; assembly: GCF_000308655.1. Classification (GTDB taxonomy): domain Bacteria; phylum Actinomycetota; class Actinomycetes; order Mycobacteriales; family Mycobacteriaceae; genus Nocardia; species Nocardia niigatensis. The sequence goes on from NZ_BAGC01000042.1 coordinate 12,087, forward strand.
ACCGGGGCCGGCTGGCAGCCGGAGGTCTGGCGCGGACTGGCCGAGGAGGTCGGGATTCTCGGGGCGAGCCTGCCGGAGTCGGTGGGCGGCATCGGGGGCGGCCCGGTCGAGACCATGATCATCGCCGAGGCGCTGGGCGCCGCGCTGGTGCTGGAACCGTACGTGGACACCGTGGTGGTGGGCGGCGGCCTGCTGCGGCGCAGCACCGGCAAGCGGGCCGAGGATCTGCTGGCGGGCATCGCCGCGGGCGAGGTCGTCACCGGATTCGCCGCGCTGGAACCGCGATCCGGCTACGACTACGCCGCGGTCGCGACCACCGCGGTCCGGGACGGCGACGATTGGGTGCTGACCGGTGAGAAGTCGGTGGTGACCGCCGCGCCGCTGGCCACCCACCTGCTGGTGACCGCGCGGTTGGCGGACGAAACCGCGCTGTTCGTGGTCGATTTCGACGCCGCCGACCCGCCCGCCGGGCTGACCGTGCGCTCGTACCGCACCATCGACGAGCGCCAGGCCGCCGACCTGACCTTCGAGGGCCTGCGGGTGCCCGCCGACGCCCTGCTGCTCGCGGACGCGGGCGAGGCCGTCGCCGCCGCCGTGGACGAGGGCATTGGCGCGGTGTGCGCGGAGGCGGTCGGGGCGATGCGCAAGGTGCTCGCCGACACCGTCGCCTACACCAAGCAGCGCCAGCAGTTCGGCGTCCCGATCTCGAGCTTCCAGGCCCTGCAGCACCGCATGGTGGATATGCTGCTGGAGCTCGAACAGGCCGTGGCCGCAACGTATCTGGTGACGCTGAAGCTGGACGCCCCCGCGCCCGAGCGGGCCCGCGCCGCCGCGGCCGCCAAGGCCACCATCGGCCGCGCCGCCCGCCGGATCGGCCAGGAGTCGGTGCAGCTGCACGGCGCCATGGGTATGACCGAGGAGCTGGCCATCGGCCACTTCTTCAAGCGCCTGACGGCCGTGCAGTACGAGTTCGGCACGACCGACCGACACATCGCCCGCTATGCCGCAATGACGCGGCCGTAGCGGTTCCCGCGCACCGGCTCCAGGGGTGGTCCCGGTGTCGGGCCGGGTTCCGGTGGATCGCCTGGGGGATCCACCGGAACCCGGTCTTCGCGCAGGCGGTCCGGCGACCGCTGATCCCCTGATCTACCTCCGATACCGCTGGTCCACACCGGCGGGTATCCGTCCGGCATCACGGCGTCCGGACCGGGGCGCGGCGGCGGCGCCACGCGCCGACCCTCGCACCGCGAGCACGATAACCAGCGCCAATGCGGGTCCGGTGACGAAACACAGCAGACCCAGCGCGATCAGTAGAACTGTTCCCACGTGCGGATTATTGTCCGCCGCGCCGCATTTCGCACAATTACGGCAAACACCACCCTCTGGACCGAACGACCCGACCGGTCCGATGTGAGGCGATTCGAGTACCCGCCGGTAACCGTGGCCGCGGGCATCGCCATCCTGGTGTGATCAAGGACACAGCGCACTGCCCGTCACGTCCGCGGGACCTGTCTCGTCCTCGGTGTGGATACGAAACCAGCGGAAAGGACGACACCATGTCGCGTTTGGCCATGCAGGAGGCAGCCCCCGAGGTCTACCAGGCCTGGATCGCCGCCGAGACCGCGATCCGTCGCGGCCTCCTCGACGCCACCGTGCGGGAACTGGTCAAGATACGGGTCTCGCAGATCAACGGCTGCCTGTTCTGCATCGACATGCACTCCACCGAGGCCCGCAAGGAGGGCGAGACCGAGCGGCGGCTCTGGCACCTCAACGCCTGGCGCGAGTCCGCGCTGTTCACTCCGGCCGAGCAGGCCGCACTGGAGTACGCCGAGGCCGCAACGGAACTCGGCCCGCACGGGGTGAGCGACGAGATCTGGGCGGGCGTGGAGAAGCACTTCGACGAGGGGCAGCGGGCGGGTCTGGTCGCGGTGACCGCGCAGATCAACCTGTGGAACCGGTTGGGCGTCCCGCTGCGGCTGGAGCCCCTGGGCGAGTAGGCGCGTGGCCGCCGACGGCCCGCACAGCCGACGGCCACGGCCCGAATAGCGTTGACAGCCAAGAAGGTTCTGTGGCTGGCTGACGGTATGGGCCGTGGCAATGGCAAGAACGGAGAGATCCGGGACCCGGACGGCGAATCCGGGCACGTCCGGATCGCGGCGGTGGGCGATCTGCACATGCGCGAGAGCATGCGCGGCCGATTCCGCCCCGCCCTGCTGGAGCTGGGCGCCCGCGCGGACGTGCTGCTGCTGGCCGGTGATCTGACCAATGGCGGCACCCTGCGCGACACCGACGCCCTGTGCGCGGAGATCGCCGATCTCCCTGTCCCGGTCGTCGCCGTGCTGGGCAATCACGATCACGATCGCCGGCTCGGCTTCCGGATCTCGGTGCGGCTCAGCGAGATCGGCGTCCACATGCTCGACGGCACCGCGATCACCCTGCCCGTCAACGGGATTCGCCTGGGCATCGCCGGGGTCATGGGCGGTAGCGGCGGCTTCCCCGGCCACCCGGGCAACCCGTCCGAGGGCAGTGTCGAACACCGCGCCCGCTTCCGCCGCGGCCCCGTCGACGCCACCCGCCTGCGCGCCGCCCTGGCATCACTGGACGCCGACATCCGCGTCGCCCTCATGCACTTCTCCCCCGTCGTCGACACCCTGGTCGGCGAGCCTCCGAAGATCTACCCGGGCCTGGGCTGCCACGAGCTCGCCGAGGCGGTGGACGCGGCCGGTACCTCGCTGGCCGTCCACGGCCATGCCCACAGTGGCACCGAGTTCGGCCGCACCATGGCGGGCGTCGAAGTCCGCAATGTCTCCTACCCGGTCATTCGGGCCGCGTACCGGACGTATGAGCTGAAACCTCCGGACTCGCGATGAACCCGTTCGCGGTACCCTTTACGAAATCTGTGCTCACGGCGTGCCGGGAAGTCTGGTCGGCCGGTCCGAAACCTCGGGCCGCACGGTCCGACCTGGGAGTTTCGATGCGGCATCTGTTTTCGATCTTGACGTATTCTGCTGCCGTGAATGCTCGGCTATCCGTCGTATCCTGCACATATGCATGCCGCTCAGATGGCCGAGGAATATCCGGTGATCGATTTGGACTCCGACGCGATCGACGCGGCGAAGTTGCTCGCGGAGCATCGACTGCCCGGGATTCTGGTGACCGACGCCAACGGCAAGCCACATTCGGTGCTGCCGGCCTCGCAGGTGGCGCTGTTCATCGTGCCGACGTATGTGCAGGACGATCCGTCGCTGGCGGGGGTGCTCAACGAGTCCATGTGCGGGCAGGTGGTGAAACGGTTGCGGGGCAAGAAGGTCCGGGATGTGATTCCGGAGCGGCTCACCAAGATTCCCGCGGCCAAGGCAGACGACAATATCGTCGAGGTCGCGGCGCTGATGGCGAAGTACAAGTCACCGCTGGTCGCGGTGCAGGACGGCGACCGGCTGCTCGGCGTGATCACGTCCTCGCGGCTGCTGGAAGTGGCGCTGGCGAACTGAGCCCGCCGGGGCGTTCGCGGCATGCGCGGCGGACGCCGTGACCGTCGCCATCGCCATCGCGGTTTTCACCGTCGCGTATGTCCTGATCGCCTCCGAGCGGGTGCACAAGACCATTGCCGCGCTCGTCGGTGGCGGCGTGGTCATCGCCCTCGGCATCGTCGACTCCGACGACGTCTTCTACTCGCACGAGACCGGCATCGACTGGAATGTCATCTACCTGCTGCTCGGGATGATGATCATCGTCGGCGTACTGCGGCAGACCGGCGTCTTCGAGTACGCCGCCATCTGGGCGGCCAAGCGCGCCAAGGGATCCGCGCTGCGGGTGATGATCCTGCTGGTGCTCATCACCGCCACCGCGTCGGGCTTCCTGGACAATGTCACCACCGTGCTGCTCATCGCACCGGTCACGCTGCTGGTGTGCGAGCGCCTGGAGGTGCCGCCGGTGCCGTTCCTCATCGCCGAGGTGCTGGCCTCCAATATCGGTGGCGCGGCCACGCTCGTCGGCGACCCGCCCAACATCATCATCGGCAGCCGGGGCGGGTTGTCGTTCAACGACTTCTTCCTGAATCTGACGCCGATCGTGCTCCTCACGCTGGCCGTGTTCACACTGCTGCTGCCGCGACTGTTCAAGGGCTCCTTCGAGGTCCATCCCGAGCGGGCCGCCGACATCATGCAGTTGAACGAGCGGGAGGCGATTCGCGATCCGAAGCTGCTGATCAAGTGCGGAATCGTGCTGGCCATGGTCTTCGCGGGATTCTTCGGGCGCCCCGTCTTCCATCTCGAGCCCGCGCTGGTGGCATTGCTCGGCGCGGGTGCGCTGGTGCTGATTTCCGGTCTGCCGCAACGGGATTACCTGTCCGCGGTGGAATGGGAGACGCTGCTGTTCTTCGCGGGTCTGTTCGTGATGATCGGGGCGCTGGTGAAAACCGGGGTGATCGCGCGTTTGGCGAAATTCGCGACCGAACTCACCGGCGGTGACGCGCTCGTGGCAACCATGCTGATACTCGCGGTCTCGGCGGTGCTGTCGGGTGTCATCGACAACATCCCGTACGTGGCGACCATGAGCCCGCTGGTGGCCGAGCTGGTGGCACACGTCGATCATCCGGTCCAGGCGAATGCCCTGTGGTGGGCGCTGGCGCTGGGCGCGGATTTCGGCGGCAACCTCACAGCAGTCGGGGCCAGTGCGAATGTGGTGATGCTCGGGATCGCGCGGCGGTCGGACCATCCGATCTCGTTCTGGGAATTCACCCGCAAGGGCATTCCGGTGACCGCGGTCACGATTGCGATGGCCGCGCCCTATCTGTGGCTGCGCTATTTCGCATTCGCCTGACCAGCCGGAAAGGCCACAAGATAGACATCTTCTGTGTGGCGATTGGTAATTTGCTCGACACCTGAACGACAATGGCAGCCGCCATGTCCATATCCAGCACCGATCACCCGACCGCGCCGGGCAGCGACCGACAGGACGCACCGGTTGCTCCGACCAGGCCAGGGGCCTACCGACTCGATCTGGACGGGCTGCGCGGTGTAGCTATCGCGCTGGTGGTCGCCTTCCACATCTGGGCCGGACGCGTCTCCGGCGGCGTGGACGTGTTCCTGGTGCTCTCCGGCTTCTTCTTCACCGGCATGCTCGTGCGCCGCGCCGACAGCGGATCGGTGGGCGTCCTGAGCACGATCCGGCGCACGCTGCGCCGGCTGCTGCCCGCCATGGTGGTGGTGCTGGCGGCGGTGGTGGCCGCGACGGTGGTACTGCTCCCCCACACCCGCTGGTCGAATATCGCGGGCCAGACGCTGGCCTCGCTGTTCTACTACCAGAACTGGTATCTGGCGTTGTCGTGGTCGGACTATCTGGCCGCGGATCCCTCGGTGAGCCCGCTGCAGCATCTGTGGTCGATGTCGGTGCAGGGGCAGATGTATCTCGTTCTGCTGCTGACGGTCGCGGGCGTGGCCTGGACGCTGCGGCGCGCGATCCGGGCGGGGGCGTGGAAACTGGCCTCCGGGTACCCGTTTCTGCGCCGGGCGGGCGAGGACGGCGTACTGCGGCTGACGCTCGCGATCATTTTCGGCGTCGCCGCCATCGTCTCGTTCTGCTATGCGACCGAAGGGGTTTCGACCCAGCAGGGCTGGAACTACTACGACACCTTCGCCCGTGCGTGGGAACCCCTCGCGGGCGGTCTGCTCGCCCTCGCGGCGCCGTTGATCCGGCTGCCCCGGCCGACGCGGGAAGTGTTCGCCTGGAGCGGAATCGCGGCCATCGCCTGCTGCGGCTGGATGGTGAACGGGTCACTGGTCTTCCCCGGTCCGGCCGCGCTGATTCCGGTGCTGGCCACGACCGCACTGATTCTCGCGGGCGCGGGCCGCGACACCGCCGGTCAGCCGCTGGTGAATCGGGCGCTGGCGACCGGGCCGGTGGTGCGGCTCGGCGGGTTCGCGTACGCGCTGTACCTGTGGCACTGGCCGATGCTCATCTTCTATCTGGGTGAACAGCATCAGCGCCGGGCCGGGTGGCTGGGCGGGCTGGTCATCATCCTGATCTCGCTGGTGCTGGCGTTCGTGACCCACCATCTCGTCGAGGAGCCGCTACGCCTGCGCTCACGGCCGGCCACGACGCCCGCGCTCGGCCGCGTGCTGGCCGGGGTGGCGGTGTCGACGGTCGGGGTGCTGCTGCTCGGGTCGACCCTGGCCTGGCAGTGGAGCATGGGCGCGAAGGCGCACGCGGTCGGCGAACTGGATCCCGCCAAGTACCCTGGCGCGGCGGCTCTCACCGATCACGCGCTGGTGCCGCGCGCTCCGATGCGCCCCACCACCGAGGAAGCTCCCGCCGATATCGCCTACCCGACCCGGGACGGCTGCATCTCCGACTTCGACACCCGCGCGGTCACCACCTGCGCCTACGGTGACCGCGACGCGCACCGCACCCTCGCGGTGGTCGGCAATTCGCATGCCGAGCACTGGATTCCGGCCCTGCAGATCCTGGGCGAGCAGTACCGGTTCCGGGTCGTCGTCTATTTGAAGATGGGCTGCCCGCTGACGGTGGCCGAGGAGCCCATGTACAAGGGCCAGCACAATCCGGACTGCCGGGACTGGTCGGCCGAGGTGATCGACCGGCTCGGCGTGGAGCGACCCGACTACGTCTTCACCACCGCGACCCGCCCCAGCGACAATGGCGGCGACGAGACACCGCAGGACTACCTCGACGTCTGGTCCGCGCTGTCGGACCGCGGCCTGCAGCTCATCGGCATCCGCGACACGCCGTGGTTGCGCCGCAACGGCATTCGCTACCGGGCCATCGACTGTCTGGCCGGCGGCGGCGACCGCCTCAGCTGCGGCCTCCCCCGCAGCGAGGCCCTCAATGCGGAGAATCCGGCCGCGGCCCCCGCCGCCGCGTTCCCGAACATGCACCTCATCGACCCCAACGACGCGGTGTGCGAGCCCGACGTCTGCCCGGTCGTGGAGGGCAATATCCTCATCTACCACGACGAACACCACCTCACCGCAAGCTACGCCCGCTCCCTGGCCCCGGAACTGGGCCGCGAACTCCAGCCCATCCTCGACTGGTGGTGACCCGAGCGGCGTGTCCGGAAACCCGGTGAGTGTCTGCCGGATTGATCCGCTCAGCGCTGCCGGAGGACGGCGCCGACGTCGCGCACGCAGGCATCGAAGGAGTAGTCCGCCGTTGTTATTCCTCTCGTCAGCTGATTTCGGTGAGCTGGGTGGTGAGCTTGGCCAGGCGGGCGCGAGCCGTCGCATTGCCGACCAGCGCGGCGGGCACGGTGGGCTCGAGGCCGGTGTAGTAGGTGCCGGTGCTGACTCGACGTGCGGGTTCGCAGAGTTGGGCGAGTTCGGCGGCGACCTCAGCGGCAGAGCGGCCGACCAGGCCGTAGAGCGGGAGCATCCCGGTCCGGATATTGCCCGGATCGACGCTGAGGGCGGTCAGCCGCCCGGCGTGCTCCTCGGCGAAGGTCCGGGTGAACATGGTCAGCGCGAGCTTGGACTGGGAATAGACCGGCAGCGGCAGGTAGTAGCCCTTCTTCCGGTCCAGATCGCCCCAGCCGATGGTGCCGCCGCGGTGCCGATCCGAGGACACGTTCACCACCCGGCCGCCGGCGGCGCCGAGGGCGGGCACGAGCGCCTTCGTCAACACGTACGGCGCTAGATAGTTGACCTGGAAGGTGATTTCGTTGCCGTCGCCGGTGAGTGAACGGCGTTCCGGCCCACGGATCGCGGCATTGTTCACCAGCAGGTCCAGGGACGGGATCGTGCGGGTCAGCGCGCCCGCGAGGGCGGCCACCTCGTCCATGCGCGAGAAGTCGGCCGTCAACATCCGCAACCGCATGGGTTCGGCGCCGGCCTTGATCAGTTCCTCCAGCGCAAGGTCACCGGAGGACGGGTCGGGCGCATGCACGATCACGGTGGCGCCGCCGTCGACCAGGCGGCGGGCCAGCTCCAATCCGAGACCGCTGGTGGCCCCGGTGACGAGCGCGGTACGGGAAGCGAAGGGAGAGTCGGACATTTCCATCCATTCGTAGAATGCGCGGCAGGACCCCGGGTTTCGCGCACTCGCGCGTACGGAATGCCCTACCGGGCGATGGGAAGTGACGCCGAGCGACAGCTCGCATCACGAGAGAGAATTCGGCCGGACAACCGAGAATGATCGGATTCGACCGTCAGGCGAGGCGGAAACCGCGCGACGGCGGCTCGTCCTCTCCGCCGAAGCCGAAGCGCTCCAACGAGGTCGGCGGCTCCGAGCGAACAGGCGACAACCCGGGGAGCCCGGTCACACCGGCGCCCGTCCACGAGACACGAGCATTCGTGCGCATGTCAGCCATGCCTTCCATCAGAACCGTCGCCGATACTGCGAGGCAAGTTCACCGGCCCGTATTGACGAGAAATTTCCGGGCAAGCCCTCGATGCTGCCGAACCGCTCGGGCACCATGTCGGGATGAACCCGGTGCGCGCGAACGGATCGCGCTGAGGGTGCGCACGGACAACGACTCGCCGTGAGGGACGCCGAGTGAGAAGCCTTCCCGCCGAAAAGAATTCGTCAAGAGTTCACGCTTTCCCCGTCAGGACCACGTTAATTCGGCCACCGGTGCGTTCTCGGCGACGGTTTCGCATGCCACTGTCGAAATCCGTTCGAGGAGTGGAGGGAGCGCGGGTGGCGCCCAAGGTTGGTGTGACGCCGGAACAGCTACGCGGGGCCGCCGGGCAGATGGCGGACCTGCGGGACCGGGTGGACGAAATTCTCGCCAGGCTGGAGAAGTCGCTGTCGGCCAAGGGAACCGCTTGGGGCGGTGATGGATACGGCAGCGCCTTCGCCGATGGAGATCAGGGCTACCTCGCCGCGCACAAGAACCTCAGCGAGGGCATCGGCAATACCGCCGAGACGCTCGACTCCTATGCCGAGGGCCAGAACCAGGCCGCGGATCTGCTGGCGCACACCGACAAACGGAACGGGAACTCCTTCCGGTAGCGAAATTCGGTGTCCATCACTATTCCCAGCGAGCTGGAATGGCTCGGCTGGATCGCCGGCTCGGACTGGCCCGACGGCGATGAAGACAAGATGTGGGATATCGGCGGCGACTGGCGCACCGCCGCAGCCGATCTCCGCGACCTGCGGCCCGCACTGCGGGCCGCGAAGCAGGCGACGATCGACGCCTACCCGTGGGGTGACGGCCTCGACGCCATGACCAAGGCACTGGACCAGCTCGACCACGGCCCGGAATCCCTGGAACATCTCGCCGAAATCCTCGAAGCCGTCGCGGAATCGGCCGACGGGCTGGGCACCGAGATCGAGTACACCAAGATCCTCATCATCTCGTCGCTGGTCATGCTCGCCGTGGAGATCGCCGCCGCCTGGCTGTTTCCGCCCACCGCACCGCTCGCCGAGACACTGGCGATCGGGGCCACCCGTGTGGCGGTGCGACTGCTCGGTGAACGAGCGGTGGCCGCCATCGCGCGGTTCGCGGCCAAGACCGGTCTCGCGGCACTGGTGAAATTCGCTGCCAAGCATGTGGTTTTCAGTACCGTGCTCGGCGCCGGACAGGATCTGGTGATCCAGGCCTATCAGGTCGGCGCCGGCCACCGTGACGGCATCGACTGGGAACGGGTCGGCACCACCGCCTACACGGCCGCCGCGGCCGGAGCCGCCGGCGGCCCGGCGGGCTCACTGCTCGGCAAGGCGGCAGGCAAGATCCACCTGCCCGGTGGAAGCTTCGGCAACGCCGTCAAGGGCGCGGCCGTCGGCGCGGGCTCCGGCATCGCGGGCGGCCTGGGGGCCTGGGGCATCGGCGGCTTCGCCAACGGGTGGACCTGGGACCCCCGCATCCTGACCAGCGCCGGAGCCTACGGCGTACTGGTCGGCGGCAGCAAGGGATTCCGCCACTCCCCCGCCACGAACGGTCCCGAGACGCACCCCTTCCACGCGGCAGACCCGGCGATGCGCGGCGGCGAAGCTCCGGCCGAGGCCCACTCCTCACCGCAGTCATTCCGCGAGGCGGGGGCACCGGACGGGAGCACACCGCATCCGCAGAGCGCGGCCGGCAGATCGGAGGGCACGGCCGCGGGTCCGGAAAGCGGCGCCACGGAAGTGAGCAGGCAGGGCACGGGTCCGGGAGAGCATGCCGCCGGTCCGGTCACCCACGTAGCCGGACCGGACAGGCGGGAAGGGCCGGTCGGCGGCACCGCGGGTACTTCGGCTCCGGAGGTTCGCCGGGGATCGGGCTCTGACGGACGTCGGGCGGGGACTGCGGGTGCGGGATCCGAAGGCCGCCGGTCCGAGACCGAATCACGGGCGGGCATCGGCCAGGAGGGTGCCGGTGAAGCGGGTTCCCGGGGCACGGGACAGCATGGCTCATCGTCCCCGGTGCGGGCGCCGGAGCCGCTGGCCCAGGTCCGCGATACCCTGCGCCGGCTCGGCGTCGACCCCGACGGCATGAGCCCGCACGAGCTGGAGCGAGCCTCCGTCGACGCCGTCATGCGGCGCGTCGGCGAACTCACCGCGGCCGCCGACGATCTCGCCAACCAGAATCTGGGCCCGGCCGAGTATTTCGCCCGACGCGATGCCATTCAGCAGCAGATCTCCGAGACCATGGCGCTGCGCGGCGAGCTGCGGTCGCTGTTCGAGCATCACCGTGCGGGCACAACCCCGCCCGCGCCGACCCCATCCCTGGCTCCTGCCCATCAACCGGCCACCGAGGTGCAATCGCACTCGGCCGCCACATCGAAGGCCGAGCCCGGACCGCAGAACGAGTCGAAGCCCAAAGGCCGACCCGAACCGCAAGACCGGTCGAAGCCGCAGGGTGAGTCGACGCCGGAGGGCGGGGATGGGCTCGATTCGGCTCGGGAGAAGTTGCGGCGGCTGGGGGTTGACCCGGACGGGATGAGTCCCGCGCAACTGCGGCAGGCCGCGGAGGAGGCGTTCGCGCGGAAAGCCGACGAGTTCGCGGATCGGACGGCCGCGCTCGAAGGGGCGGGGCTGCGGCCCGGTGAGTTCCGGGTGCAGCGGATGGAGTTGCAGAAGCAGATCGACGAGTTTCTCCGCTTGCGACGAGAGTTGCGGGGCGACGTGGCGGATGCCCCGATCGCCGAAGGCGCAGAGCCGATTCCCACCGAGGAACTGACCGCCACCGAGGAACCGACGGCCACCGAAAAGCCCAGCGCCGCTGAAAAACCAGCGACCGTGGAGGAACAGCAAACGCAGCACCCGGCTCAGCCACGCAGGGAAGAGGGTGATCCTGAGGCCGAGGCCGGCGAGGGCACGGGCGACGCCGCGCATCCGGTAACAGGTGAGCAGCCCCGGACCAACGAGGGCGAACGGTCCCCCGAGCCCCGAGAACCGAAGGAGGAATTCCCCGACACCACGTCGAAGATTCCCTATACGCCACGGTATTTCACCCTGCCGCCGATCTCCCCGTTCGAAGCCGCCACCCCTCCGCCGGATTCGGTTTGGGAGCCCGCGCCCACACCTACCCCGCCACCCACGCCCACCCCAACGCCTCAACCCATACCTGACCCAATACCCACGCCCACCCCGGATCCCGAACCCACGCCGACACCATCGAACCCAACACCCACACCGGATCCCATACCCACACCGGATCCGACGCCCACGCCCGATCCGACACCAACACCGGATCCCACACCCACGCCCACGCCGGACCCGACGCCCACGCCTTCACCCACACCAACACAGGATCCGACACCCATGCCAACACCGGATCCGACACCAACACCGGACCCAACATCCACACCTACGCCGGATCCGACGCCTACGTCCGGCCCCTCGACGTCTGCTCCCCCGAGGGCGGGATACGACGGCGAATACGGTTCGGGTGCAGGTGGTTTCGCGAATCGAGAGGGTGGGCCTGGTTTGCACGCCATGTCGGTTGCCGCCGATGCGGAGGAGGACGACGGCAAGCGGAAGCCGCCGGCCGGGGCGGGGCTCGGGCCGATTTCGGGTGCGCCGATTCTGGGCGGTATGCCGTTCGCGGCCGGAGGTTCGGGGTCGGCGGGCGGCATACACGGGGCGGGACGGAGTCCGGCCCTGTGGCCGCGGGCGGCCGTGCACGGCGGAACCGAGGTGGAAGGGGCGCGAGGTTCGGTCCTGGTTCGGTCGTTGGCCGAATTCGGGTCGTTCGCGGAGCTGGTTCCGGAGACCGGAGAGTTGCGGGCGGTGAGCGGTGTGCCGTCCGCGTCGACCGGGCCGGGGGGCGTGTTCGGCTATCTGGACGAGGTGGCCGCCGTGGTCTATCACGATCGCTTCGGTTTGGCGCTGCGGCTCCCCGCCGCGGTCGTGTACCTGGACGACCCGGGCGTGCGGGTCGAGTGGTCACCGGTGGAGCAGGAGCGGGCCCGGCTCGTCGTGAGCCGGGACGCGCAGATCTGGTGCGACCTGACCTATCGGAGTGTGGTGCCGGACAGCGATATCGGACGTTTCGTACGCGACGTGCCGGCCGATCCGATGCGCAGGTCGCGCCTGTTCGATGGTCCGGCACGATGAGCGCGCCGGATCCGATGAAAGGAGTGTGCATGTCGAACGAACACGCGAAAACGGAGATGGTGGAGTTGCTCGACGAAATGCGCAGACAGATGCGGGAAGTCGCGCGGATTCAACGCGCGCGGGCGCAGATCACCGGTCGTGCGACGACGCGGAAGCGGGTGACCGTCACGACCGACGCCAACGGCACCGTGACCGACGTCCGATTCGGTTCGGGGATAGCGGATCTCAGCTATCCCGAGATCGCCGACGCCTTCGTGCGGGCGTCGGCCGCGGCCGCGGCGGACGCCGCCCGGCAGGTCCGAGAGCTCATGGCCCCGCTCCAGCGCCGGCGCATGGCGATGCCCACCCTGAGCGACCTCGTCGAAGGCGCACCCGACATCCGCGCGATGATCCCTCCGCTGACCGGAGAACTTCCACCCCAACCGGATTCGCCGCAGCCACGTGCGGAGGACTTCCAGCGCCGCGATCCGGGCGCCGCCTACCGCGAGTCCGGGTGGTGACCTCGAGACGGGCCGGGCTCGCAAAGGAACCGGAAATCCGGTGCGCGCAGTGGTTATGGATCCGTAAAGGCCCCGGGTCGGCCCGAACCCCCAGGGTTGAATAGAGGCCCGAGCCGAGGACCGGGAGAAGAGGCAATCATCATGGGCATCATCGACAGCGGTGTCTGCCTGTCGTCCATCACCGTGTACTGGTCACTCCAGGACGCCGCGTTCATCGCCCGCTCCGACCGATATCCCGGTCTGGTCGCGCGCAACGAATGGTCGTCGCTGGCCGCGGTCGACGGCCTGATGGACATGATCGAACAGCAGGGGCGGCACGATCGTTCGTCCCGCCGGCCCGCGGCCTGAGACGCCTACACCTCGATCCAGGAGCCCATGGTGACCGTGCGGTCGCGGGGCAGGGCGAAGTATTCGGCGGCATCCGCGGTGATGTGAGAGGTGGCGATGAACAGGCGTTTCCGCCAGGGGGCCATGGTGGGGTCGTCGCCGCGTCGCAGCTCGATCTTGGAGAGGAAGTACGACGCCTGATCCAGGTCGAGCACGCCTTCGGTGTCCGCCGGATCGAGCAGGCGGATCGCCGCCGGGACGTCGGGGGTCTCCATGTAGCCGTAGTTGGCCGTGACGTGGATGATGCCGTCGTCGGCGTAGCCGAGGTGGTCCAGTGAGATCCGTTGCGACACAGGAATACGCGGCACCGGCTCGGTATGGATGGAGAGAATGACGACCTGCCGGTGGCGCACGTGATTGTGTTCGACATTGGCGCGCATGGCCAGCGGCGCCGTCTCCTTGCCGCGGTTGAGGAAGACGGCCGTGCCGGGGACGGTGATCACCGTCGACACGTCGGCGCGCAATCGGTCCACGAACTCGCGCAGCGAGCCCTCCCGCCGCTCGCGCTCGGCGGTGACGATCTCGCGGCCGCGCTGCCACGTGGTCATGATGGTGAACGCGATGACGGCGATCAGCAGCGGCAGCCACGCACCGTGGACCAGCTTGGTCAGGTTCGCGCCGAAGAACAGCAGATCCACCATCAGCAGCGGGATCGCGCCGAGCGCGACCAGCCACAGCGGCGTCCGCCATTTCGCCCGCGCGATATAGAAGAACAGCAGCGTGGTGATGGTGATCGTGCCGGTCACGGCCATACCGAACGCGTAGGCGAGGGCCGCGGAACTGCGGAACGCGAACACCAGCGTCAGCACCGACACCAGCAGCAGCCAGTTGATCCACGGCACATAGATCTGTCCGATGGTGGATTCGGAGGTGTGCGCGATGCGCAGCCTGGGCAGGTAACCGAGCTGCGCGGCCTGCGCGGCCACCGAGAACGCCCCGGTGATGACCGCCTGGGAGGCGATGACCGTGGCCGCGGTGGCCAGCAGCACGATGGGCAGCCGCCCCCATCCCGGCGCGAGCAGAAAGAACGGCGCGCCGATATTGGCGGGATCATCGAGGATCAGCGCACCCTGCCCCATGTAGCTCAGCACGCAGGCGGGGAAGACCAGCACCAGCCAGGCGCGGGTGATCGCGCTGCGGCCGAAATGGCCCATATCGGCGTAGAGCGCCTCGGCGCCGGTGACCGCCAGCACGATGGCGGCCAGCGCGAAGAAGGCGATTCCGAAGTGCCCGAACAGGAATCCGAGCGCATAGGCCGGCGACAGCGCCTTCAGGATCTCCGGATGGCCGGCGATGCCCCGGATCCCGCAGGCGCCGATCACCAGGAACCAGCCGATCATGATCGGTCCGAAGACCCGCCCGACGGCGGCAGTGCCGTGCCGCTGCACGAGGAACAGCACCACGATGATCACCGCGGTGATCGGCACGATGAACCCGTCCATCCCGGACGAGACGGTTTTCAGGCCCTCGACCGCCGACAGCACCGAGATCGCGGGCGTGATCATGCTGTCGCCCAGGAACAATGAGGCGCCGAAGATGCCCAGGGCAGCCAGCATCATGGCGGTCCGCCGCCCGCCCGGCAGGGTCCAGCGGCGCAGCAGGGTGATGAGGGCCATGATGCCGCCCTCACCGTCATTGTCGGCGCGCATGGCCAGCAGCACATAGGTGACGGTCACGATGATCATGACGGACCAGAACACCAGGGACACGATGCCGAAGATGTTGTCCCGGCTCACCGGAACCGGATGCGGGTCATCGGGATTGAACACGGTCTGCAGGGTGTAGATCGGGCTGGTGCCGATGTCTCCGAACACCACCCCGAGTGCCCCGATCGTCAACGCGAGACGAGATCCTGTGTGCCCGCCGGAAACCGGTGCTGCCACGCCATCCTCCTCCGCGTGGCTTCGACCGGATAGCCACGCACCGACCGGGACGATACCGGTCGGTCGCGCGCAGGTCGGGAGGGCATGCCGTCAGCCGGCGGCGGCTCCGGGCCGCTCAGCGGTCGCGCGCCGCATCCGATTGCTCGTAGAGTGCTTCCCACACGGCGAAACTGGACAGCAATTCGACAGTGCGCCGGCCACTCCCGGTCAACCGGATGGGACCGGTGATCCCCAGCGGCTCGTCCCAACTGCCGACCGCATCGGCGGTGACGATCCCGCGGGCAGCCAGCAGCCGCAGGACCCGCGAGGCGCCGGGCCGGCGCAGGCCGAGCTCGGCCCGCAGTTGCCGCACGGTGCGCGGCTCGCGGGCCAGAAGGTCGAGCAACTCCACCACACCGCGGTGATTCACCAGTTCGCGCAGTGCGGACAGCTCATCCGCGGGGATGTGCATCGAACCGACGCCTCGCCTTTCGACAACGGAAACCCTGCCGTCATCGACACTAGGACGGCCGGGCGAGCTGGACGCCCGATCTTGACGACCCTGTTCCGCTGCGATCCGCCATCTTTACCGAATCCATACGGTTCTCACTAGGCTCTACCGATGACGCGGTAACACAACAGAATTCGGGGGCGTGGTGGGCGGTATAGCGCTCGACACGGTGCTGGCGGTCATCGGTATCACGGTGCCGATCCTGGCGTTCGTATGGGAGTTCGTCCTGGTGGGCCGGAAGCGGCTGGGGTACCGGGTGCAGATGGATACGCCGGTCACCGGGGAGATCGAATCGGTGTTTCCGGGGGTGCTGCCGCAGTTGCGGCCCGAGGGGGACGGGGCGGCGCCGGATCTGCAGGATCTGTCGGTGGTGCTGGTGCGGATCGAGAACAACGGCATCACCGACATCGACAGCAGCGATTACGCCTCCCCGGATACCGACAATGTCGGTCTGCACCTGCATTTCGCGCATCGCCGGATCATCGGGATGGCGGTGACCGAGCTGTCCGATGACGCCATGGGCGACAGCCTGAAGCCGGGGACGGGGATCGGGAGCCGCGAGGACGTCCAGCACCGGGTCGGGATCATCGATCTGCCCAAGGTGCCGATGGATCGGGGCGACCACTACAAGATCCTGGCCATCCTGCAGCGGACGGCAGGAGCGGGTGAGTATCCCGCGCCGGTGATGCGGGCCAAGCTCAAGGGCGGACGGGTGTCGGAGACCCGCAGTCGCGTCGGTGTGTCGCCGAGACTGCTGGGGCTCATCGTTTTCCTGGTCGCGGTGATCGCCGTGCAGTTCGTGATGGGGTTGGGCGACAACAAGCCGGACAACGATGCGGCGGACTGCATTTCGGGGAAACTGACCCTGGTGGGCTCTACTGCTTTCGAGCCCGCGATGCGCAATGCCGCGGACGCGTACGCCAAACACTGCTCCAAGGCGCAGTTCGACTTCGAATTCGACAGCAGCGACCGGGGATTGAGCAGGGTGGACGAGGAGGGCAAGAACAATCCGGGGCTGCTCGCCATCAGTGACGGGCCGAAAGGTGTCGGCTACCCGAACCTGGTCCCGCGCTCGCTGGTCATGTCGCTGTTCGCCATGATCGTCAACCCGGCGGTCGGCGTGCACGACCTGTCCACGCAGCAGATCCGCGATATCTACGCGGGCCGGGTGCAGAACTGGCAGCAGGTCGGCGGCGCGGATCTGCCGGTGCGCGTGGTGAATCGGGTGCTGGGGTCGGGCACCCGCGAAGGATTCCGCAAGCATGTGCTCGGCGACGACCAGCCGCCGACGCCCGCCGCCACGTCCTGCCGCACCGTCGCGGTCACCAACCCGCCGAGCCCGGCCTTCTGCGAGGTGCCGGTCACCGCCGACATGCTGAAAACCATTGCCGACCTGCCGGGTTCGATCGGCTACAGCGAATACTTCGACGCCGCACAGGCTTCCGGTGTGAAGGCGGTGACGATCGACGGCCACTCCCCCGCCCGCGACCAGGTGCTCGATCACACCTATCCGTTCTGGAGCGTCGAATACGCCTACAGCAACGGCGAAGTCCCGGCCGACTCGCTGGCCGCCGCGTTCCTGCGCTTCCTCACCGGCGGCACCGGCAAGGACGTACTGCGCTCGCAGGGGAACACGCCGTGCGGTGAACTCCCCAACCCGACAACCTGCTCGCCGGACAAGTAGCCGAAATGCCAAGGGGCCCGGTCGCCTTCGTGAGCGAAGCGACCGGACCCCAGGAATCGGCTGATCAGCCCTTGAACGGGTACTTGCTGTCCAAGTCGTAGTTCAGCTCGACGACATCGACCGTGGGCTCACCCATGAAGCCCAGCACCCGGCCGCTCCGGTGCGCGTCCACGAGCGCCCTGATCTGATCAGTGGAAACATTACGCGCCCTGGCGACCCGCGCCACCTGGATGGCCGCGTACTCCGGGGAGATCTGCGGGTCCAGGCCGGAGCCCGAGGCGGTCACCGCGTCGGTCGGCACCGGGGTATCGGACGAGGCGTCGCCGCGAATCGGCACGATCTGACCGGCCGAGTAATCCTCGCCGCGCTTGGCGCACTCCACCTTCACACCCTCGTAGGCGTCCTGGAATGGCTTGGCGGGGTTCTTCACATCGGTCGAGCAGGTCTCGTTGACACTGATCACCTGGGTCGGGTGGGTGACCAGGCCGTGGGAGTCACGATCGCCCATGACCGCCAGCACCGCGCCGACGCCGCCGGAGGTGCAGTACGGACGGCTGCCGTCGACACCCTCCAGCTGACCGACCGCCTGGCTGCGCGAGCAGACCGTGCTGAGCAGACTCAGCTTGTCCTTCTTCGGGTCGGTGGCATCCAGGGTGTCCACCACGGACTCCGGACCCATGTTGCCGAACGAGGTGTTCGTCGGGTCGTAGCCGTCCGGGATACTGCCGTCGGCAGGCGCCGAGTTGGACGGACGCGTCTGGAAGTACTGCACCAGCGCGTTGCCCTTGCCGTCGGTGAACGCCTGCCCGATCAGGCTGGAGCCCACCAGCTTTCCGTCCCTGGTGAGCAACGACCCGTCGGCCTTGTCCTTCAGCCCGGGGATCTGCGAGACACCGAGAACTACTGCGGGATAGACGATTCCGGTGATCACCGTGAGCACCAGCAGCGCACGCAGCGCCGCGAGGTGCTGCCGGATCCAGGTTGACATACGCATATCAGGACATCCCCGGGAAGAATTGGATGACAAGGTCGATGAGCTTGATCCCGACGAACGGCGCGACGATGCCGCCGAGGCCGTAGATGTACAGGTTGCGGCTCAACAGTTTCGACGCACTCGACGGCCGGTAGTTCACGCCGCGCAACGCCAGCGGGATCAGGCCCACGATGACCAGCGCGTTGAAGATGACCGCCGAGAGGATCGCCGACTGCGGCGAGTGCAGTCGCATGATGTTCAGGACATCCAGGCCCGGGAACAGCACCACGAACATCGCGGGAATGATCGCGAAGTACTTGGCGATGTCGTTCGCGATCGAGAACGTGGTGAGCGCGCCACGCGTGATCAGCAACTGCTTGCCGATCTCGACGATCTCGATGAGCTTGGTCGGGTCGGAATCCAGGTCGACCATATTGCCGGCTTCCTTGGCCGCCGACGTGCCGGTGTTCATGGCGACACCCACGTCGGCCTGCGCGAGCGCGGGCGCGTCATTGGTGCCGTCACCGGTCATGGCGACCATGCGCCCACCGGCCTGCTCCTTCTTGATCAGCTCCAGCTTGTCCTCGGGCGTGGCCTCCGCGAGGAAGTCGTCGACACCGGCCTCGTCGGCGATCGCCTTGGCGGTCAACGGATTGTCGCCTGTGATCATGACGGTGCGGATGCCCATCCTGCGCATCTCGTCGAAGCGCTCCCGCATGCCCTGCTTCACCACGTCCTTGAGGTGGATGACCCCGAGCAGCGCGGCGGTGCCCTTCTTGATCTCCGCCACCACCAGCGGGGTGCCGCCGGAGGCCGAGATGCCGTCGACGGTCACGCCGACCTCGCTCGGCACCGCACCGCCATTGGCGCGCACCCACTCGGTGACCGCACTGGCCGCGCCCTTGCGCAGCTGGTGGCCGTCGGCCAGGTCCACGCCCGACATGCGGGTCTGGGCCGTGAATTCCACCCACTGCGCGCCGGTCAGCTCACCCGGGGTGCGCTCGCGCTTGTTGTACGCCTGCTTGGCGTACACCACGATCGAGCGGCCCTCGGGGGTCTCGTCCGCGAGGCTGGAAAGCTGTGCGGCGTCGGCCAATTCGTCGGCGGTGACGCCCGGCATCGGCACGAAATCCGAAGCCTGACGATTGCCCAGGGTGATGGTGCCGGTCTTGTCGAGCAGCAGCGTGTTCACGTCACCCGCGGCCTCGACGGCACGGCCGGACATGGCCAGCACATTGCGCTGCACCAACCTGTCCATGCCGGCGATGCCGATCGCCGACAGCAGCGCGCCGATGGTGGTCGGGATGAGACACACCAGCAGCGAGACCATGACGATGCCGGTGACACCATTGATGTCCAACGCCTGATTGTCCCCGACACCCGGGTTGCCGACCTTCGAGAAGATGGCCAGCGGCTGCAGGGTCGCCACCGCGAACACGAAGATGATGGTCAACGCGGCCAGCAGGATGTTCAGCGCGATCTCGTTCGGCGTCTTCTGCCGCGAGGCGCCCTCGACGAGCGCGATCATCTTGTCGATGAACGAGCCGCCCGGCTCCTGCGTGATCTTGACGACGATCCGGTCCGACAGCACCGTGGTGCCGCCGGTGACCGCGGAACGGTCGCCGCCGGATTCGCGGATCACCGGCGCGGATTCACCGGTGATGGCCGACTCGTCCACGGAGGCAATGCCTTCCATGACATCGCCGTCACCCGGGATGACCTGGCCCGCCTCGACCACGACGTAGTCGCCACGCCGTAGCTCCGGAGCCGCGACCTTTTCCTCGACCACCCGCGCGCCCGGGGACCAGTCCACGAGCCGGCGAGCGATGGTGTCGGTCTTGGCCTTTCGCAGGGTGTCGGCCTGCGCCTTGCCGCGGCCCTCGGCCACCGCCTCGGCCAGGTTGGCGAAAATCACCGTCAGCCAGAGCCATACGACGATCGCCCAGGAGAAGAAGGTCGGCTTCGCGACCGCGAGGACGGTGCTCCAGACCGCGCCGATCTCGACGATCAGCATCACCGGATTGCGCCACATGACGCGCGGATCCAGCTTCTTGACGGCGTCCGGCAGGGACCTCACCAGCATCTTGGGATCGAACAACCCGGCCGAGACACCGCGTTTCGGCTTGCCGTGCGCCTCTTTCACCGGCGCGGAATCGACTGTGGGAGTGGTCATGAGTGGATTCCTTCAGCGAGCGGGCCGAGCGCCAGCATGGGCAGGAAGGTCAGGGCGACCAGAATGACGGTCACACCGGCGACCATGCCCACGAACTGCGGCCGGTGCGTCGGCAGCGTGCCCTCGGAAGCGGGCGTGAAGCCCTGCTGCGCCAGCGAACCGGCCAGGGCCAGCACGAAGATCATGGGAATGAAGCGGCCGAACACCATGGCCAAGCCGAGTGCGGTGTTCCACCAGACGGTGTTGCCGGACAAACCGGCGAAAGCCGAACCATTGTTGTTGGCCGCGGAAGTGAAGGCGTACAACACTTCCGAGAGCCCGTGCGGACCCGAGTTGGCCATGCCCGCGCGCTCGCCCGGCAGGGCCATGGCGATGGCGGTGCCGGTCAGCACGATCAGTGGCGTCACCAGGAAGTACGACGCGGCGAGCTTGATCTCCTTCGGGGTGATCTTCTTGCCCAGATACTCGGGCGTGCGGCCGACCATCAGGCCCGCCACGAATACGGTGATGACCGCGAGGATCAGCATGCCGTACAGACCCGAACCGGTACCACCGGGCGCGACCTCACCGAGCTGCATGTTGAACATGGTCATCATGCCGCCGAGACTGGTGTAGGAGTCGTGCGCCGAGTCCACCGCACCGGTCGAGGTGAGCGTGGTCGCGGTGGCGAAGGCCGCCGAATTCGATACGCCGAAGCGGGATTCCACGCCTTCCATGGACGCACCGATGGCGGACGGGACCGTTCCGTGGTGCTGCAATTGGAAGAGGTTCATCGCGGTGACGCTGAGCAGAGCCAGGGTCGCCATGACGGCGGCGATGGCGGCGCCCTGCTTCTTGGAGCCGACCATGCGCCCGAAGGTCCGCGGCAGCGAGAAGCTGATCACCAGCAGCAGGAAGATCTCGATCCAGTTGGTCCAGGCGGTCGGGTTCTCGAACGGGTGCGCGGAGTTCACGTTGTAGAAGCCGCCACCATTGGTGCCGAGTTCCTTGATGGTCTCCTGGCTGGCAACGAGTCCACCCGGCAGGGTTTGTGAACCGGTGTTGCCGACAGTTTGTGCGACCTGGTCGTAGACGTGCAGATTCTGGATCACACCACCGGCGACGAGCACAATGGCGAACACGATGGCGAACGGCAGCAGAATACGGGTGGTTCCCCTCACCAGATCCACCCAGAAGTTGCCGAGTTCGCCGGTGTGACGACGGGCGAAGCCGCGCACCAGCGCGACCGCCACGGCCATACCGACAGCAGCCGAGACGAAGTTCTGCACACCCAGGCCCACAGCCTGCACAACGTGCCCCATCGTCGACTCACCGGCGTAGTTCTGCCAGTTCGTGTTGGTGACGAAGCTGATGGCGGTGTTCCACGCCAGGTCCGCGGTCATCTTGGTACCCGGATCATTCAGGTGCAACGGCAGTTTGCCCTGAATCAGCTGCAGGAAGAACAGGAACAGCACGCTGACGGCCGAGAAGGCCAGCACGCTACGGGCGTAGACGGCCCAGGTCATCTCGACACCCGGCTGTACGCCGATCAGTCGGTAGAGACCCTTCTCGACCTTGGAGTTCTTCTCGCTGCTGTAAACCCGATACATGTAGTCGCCCAGCGGCACATGCACCGCGGCCAGCGCGATGACCAGGGATACCACGAAAAGGATCCCTGCGGTTGTGGTGCTCACTTAGAACCTCTCCGGATACAGCAGCGCCGCCACCAGATAGATGGCGATACCGACGGCCAGGACCAGACCGATAATGTTCTGCGTCACAGCCGTTCCACCCCGCGTTGGATCAGACCGAGCAGCGCGAAGATCGCCACCGTCAGCACCGTGAACACCACGACAGACATGTCTCGAAACCTCTCTACGTACGGGCGCGTCCTGAGACGCGCCGGAGTGAGTCAATCGCCGGGAAAGCCCAACTTCGAGGTCCTTTACGCCTTCTTAGCGTCCCAGCCGGTCGCATTGACGCTCCGCTTACAGCGTCGCGCCGCGCGTCGCACGGAAGTTGTCGACATCCCGCACATATCCATCAAGAAACCGTCAGGACCTGGTATTTCGCGGCAGATGGACATGGAAAAGCCCCGGAGCGCAACGTCTCCGAGGCGTGAATGGCGAGACTACTAGCGGGGGTAGCTCGTGACGATCGTGCCGTCCAGGCCCGCGGCGAGGTAGGCGCCACCGTAGTCGTCGATGAGGTAGATCAGGAGGGTGGGCTGCTTGTTGTTGAACGTCCAGGCAGGGTCCACCTTGACGTACCGGCTGGTGGGGGTCGGGACGTTGAGTTGCTGAGCGGCAGCGGCCAGGAGACCGGGGAGCAGGTCCCAGTTGATGGCGGACAGGTCGATGGTGGGCGTTTTCAGTTCGGAGCCCGCGCCATCGCGTTGGGCGACGCCCTTGCGGTAGGAGAACTGGTCGTACAGCTTGGGCTGGTTCTGGACCGGGGCGCCGGTACTGATGTGCTCCGGGTAGATGTCGGTCTCGATGAATTGCTTACCGCCGGCGACCTTTTCGAGGGCGGCGATGGCCTTGCGGACGCCGTCCGGGGTGAGCAGGTCGGTGGCGGCGTCACCCTTGGCGGTGGTGGGCGCGATGACCGTGGGCGGGATGACGCCGCTCAGGGGAATCCCCGTGGGCTGGACGAGACCGGTCGGCTGACCCGACATGCCCTGGCCCCCACCGGAAGACGGCCACAGGGCGATGGCGGCAACGACGGCGGCAGCCACGACGACGGCCGCGCCGGTGAGGATCCAGGGAAGCGAATTGCGTTGTGGCGCAGTGCCGACGGGGCTCGAAGCGAGCTGTGGATACGGCTGGGAGCCGCTGAATCCACGCGGCTGCTGCAGAGTCGGGTATCCCGGTGGCGTGGTCGGGTAGGCCTGCTGCGGCGCGGCCGAAAACCCCTGGGGTGTTGCCGGGAGGGCCTGCGAAGGCGTCGTGAACGGCTGCGATGGCGCGTCGTGAGATCCGGACACCGTCGAGAAGGCCTGGAACTGCGGCGGCGTGACGTCCTGGGGTGAGGTCGCCGTCTGGTGAGGGTCCGAAGACTGCTGGAAGGCAGGGTATTCCAGCGGATGGGCGCCGGTGGCGGTGACCTGGGCGAGCATGCGGTCGACCTGGTCGGCGGGCGGGCGGTGGCCGGGGTTGGGGACCAGCAGGGCTTGCAGGACCGGGGTCAGCGGACCGGCTCGGCGCGGGGGCGGGACCGAGCCCATCAGGACGGCGGCGAGGGTGGCGACGTCGGTGTCCCGGCGCATGGGCTGGTAGCCCTCGACGGCGGCGAACAGGACCAGGCCGAGCGACCAGAGGTCGGAGGCGGGGTTACCCTCATGGCCCTGGAGACGTTCGGGGGCTACGTACGGGAGCGAGCCGACGACGCTACCGGTGGAGGTGAGACCGGTGAGATCGTTGACGGCGGCGATACCGAAGTCGGTGAGGACGGGGGAACCGTCGGTGCGCAGCAGCACATTCGGGGGTTTCACGTCGCGGTGCAGGACGCCCACCGCGTGCGCGGCGCGGAGTCCCGCCAAAATGCCGCGCCCGACCCAGGCGGCCTGGGCCGCAGGCATCGGGCCCTCGTCGAGCCGATCGGCGAGCGATCCGCCGGAGACCAGTTCCATGACGATCCACGGATGCTTCTCGGCGGGGGTGTCCACGATGTGGTGAATGGCCACCACATTCGGATGCGCGATGCGCGCCAGGGCCCGCGCCTCGCGCAGCACCCGCTCCCGCTGCACCTCGGCGGAGGGCGCGTCGCTCTCGGCCCGCACCTCTTTCAACGCCACCTCGCGGTGCAGCGCGATGTCGTAGGCGCGCCACACCGTGCCCATGCCGCCGCTGCCGAGTGGTTCGATCAACTCGAAACGCCCGTCGACCATTGACCGCCCGGAATTCACGGACGTCAGCTTAGGGTTCCCACACTGCCTACGCGAGATCTGGTGCCGGTCGGTCTTTTCCGGCCCGCTCGGATCCCGCCGGCAACGCGGCACACGACCGAGAGGCGATCGTCAGGATCGGCGATGGCAGTCGCTCCTCAGCCGCCCTGCAATCCGTTGCCGATCCCGGTGGCCGCGCCGAGCTCGTAACCGACAGCCGCGCCTATGACGCCAATGGTGATACCGGACACGATCGCACTGAGCACAGCACCTATCACGGCACCGATGCCGGCCCCCGCGAGGACGCCACCCACGGCCCCGATGGGCGCGCCCACTCCCAGGGTCGGCACGGCCATGGCGAGACCGCCCGCGACCCCGCCGACGGCCGCACCGACCGCAGCCCCGATGAGCGCTCCCGGCACGGCCCCGATCACCGCGCCCGGTACCGCACCCACGACCGCGCCGATGATGAGACCGGCGGCGCCGCTGCCCACGTTCAGGTTGGTGGCGTTGTCCGAGTAGCGAGTGTCGACGGGGACCGTGTGCAGTCCGTCGCCGACAGCGGCCTGGGCGGCGGCTGCGGCGTTCTTCGCCTGATCGAGGATGGCGGCGGGAATCGTCGGCACGCCGGGCTGCACCGGGCCGGTCTGCAGCTGCTCGAAGAACACAGCGGCCGGGTCGCTGGGCTGCGCCGCGGCGTCGGCAGTGGCGACGGAGCAGGTCACGGCGACGGCCAGTGGTATCGCGCCGACGATCGGCAACAGGGCGCGTCGCGACGCGCTGGTCCGGGATCCTCCATACCGACGAGTCATTCGACCACCCTCTCGCTGGATTCGACTTGGAAATGCTCCCCCGGCTGCTGGTGATGGGACACGTGCGTCACGAATGATAGCTGATCGGTAGCTATTTCCCGCGGATGAGCATGGCTCATCTCGGATTTTGCCGTCGCGGGTTACATCGAGCCGCCAATGACAGGCTGAATATCCAGATGTTGCCCGAGTTCTATACCAGCCGCGAAGTTCGCCACTTCGTTGCTAATTTGCGTGGAACTCTCCAAGCGCCGCTGTACATTTCCAGCCGGGTTCCATCCGAGGCGATCAGCTCACAATGCCTCGGGGACCGCTCGGATCCTGTCAACAACACGGGACACGGCCGTAAAGAATCCGTCAGGATCGCCGACCTGACCAGCATCGGAGGTAAAAAGTGGGAACCCGGCCACGCGCGCGGCCGGACGCACATGTCGAGATCCAAGGAGAAGCCGTGCCACACATCGCCGTCACCCTGATGGTGATCTTCGGGTTCCTCGGTTGCGCACTGGTGCTGCGCGTCCTGGCCGCCGCCGAAAACACCGTGGCCACCGCAGAGATCACACCCGAACCCGTCCGCACGGCACAGCAGGGCATCCGCGCACCCCGCGCGATGATTGACGAGTGAAACGCGGTCAGCTACGCATCTACCTCGGCGCTGCCCCCGGCGTGGGCAAGACCTACTCGATGCTCGCCGAAGCGCATCGGAGGCTGGAGCGTGGACGCGATGTGGTGGCCGCCGTGGTCGAGACCTACGGCCGCAGCAAGACCGCCGAGTTGCTGGCCGGAATCGAGCGCATCCCGGCCCGGATGATCGAGTACCGCGGCACCACCCTGCCCGAACTGGATACGGAGGCGGTGCTGCGCCGGCACCCGGCGGTGGTGCTGGTCGACGAGCTGGCACACACCAACGTGCCGGGCAGCAAGCACGAGAAGCGCTGGCAGGACGTGCAGGAACTGCTGGACGCCGGCATCGATGTGGTGTCCACGGTCAATGTGCAGCACCTGGAGAGCCTCAACGACGTGGTCGAGCAGATCACGGGCGTCGTGCAGCGGGAAACCGTGCCGGACTGGGTGGTTCGCGCCGCCGACCAGGTCGAGCTGGTGGACATCACGCCGGAAGCGCTGCGCCGCCGCATGTCCCACGGCAATGTCTACGCCGCCGAGAAGGTCGACGCGGCCCTGCGCAACTACTTCCGCCCGGGCAATCTGACCGCGCTGCGCGAGCTGGCGCTGCTGTGGCTGGCCGATCAGGTCGACGCCGCGCTCGCCAAATACCGTGCGGACCACAAGATCACCACCACCTGGGAGGCGCGCGAACGCGTCGTGGTGGCGGTGACCGGCGGCCCGGAATCGGAGACCATCGTGCGGCGCGCCAGCCGGATCGCCGCCAAGTCCAGCGCCGAGCTGATCGTGCTGCACATCGTGCGCGGTGACGGGCTGGCCGGGGTGTCGACGCAGCGGCTCAATCGCCTGCGCGACCTGGCCACCGGTCTGGACGCGAGCCTGCACACCGTCACCGGTGAGGACGTGCCGACGGCGTTGCTGGACTTCGCGCGCCAGGTCAACGCCACCCAGCTGGTGCTGGGCACCTCCCGGCGCTCCCGCTGGGCGCGCATGCTGGACGAGGGCATCGGCGCCACGGTGGTGCAGGAGTCCGGCAAAATCGATGTCCATATGGTGACCCATGAGGAATCCAACAGGGGCAGCGCCTTTCGCTGGTCCGCACTGACCCGCCGCGAACGAAAGGTGGGTTCCTGGTCGGCGGCCCTGATCGTGCCGTCGCTGATCTGCGCCGTCATCTACTTCTGGCTCGACCGCTTCCTGGACCTCAGCGGTGAGAGCGCCCTGTTCTTCATCGGCGTCATCGCGGTCGCGCTGCTCGGCGGCATCGCCCCGGCGGCGCTCTCGGCGATCCTGTCCGGCGTCCTGCTGAACTGGTTCTTCACCCAACCGCGCTACAGCCTCACCATCGCCCAGCTGGACAACTTCCTCACCATCGTGGTGCTGCTGTTCGTGGCGGTCGCGGTGGCGGCGCTGGTGGATGTGGCGGCCAAGCGAACTCGCGAGGCGCGCAAGGCCTCTCGTCAGGCCGAGCTGCTGACGCTGTTCGC
Source organism: Nocardia niigatensis NBRC 100131 (assembly GCF_000308655.1). Taxonomy (GTDB): domain Bacteria; phylum Actinomycetota; class Actinomycetes; order Mycobacteriales; family Mycobacteriaceae; genus Nocardia; species Nocardia niigatensis. The sequence continues at coordinate 39,454 of NZ_BAGC01000042.1, forward strand.
GGGCTCGGTGCTGCACGGCGCGGACCTGCCGGACCTGCTCGAGCGCGCCCGTGAGACCTACGGTCAGGACGCGGTCAGCCTGGTCACCGACAACGAGGTCATCGCCTCGGTCGGCGAACACGCGCCGACGCAGGTCAGCGATGCCGAAACCGCATTGGAGGCAGGCGATGACATGCACTGGCTGCTGCTGCGAGGACGTGCCGTGACCGCCGGGGACCGCCTGGTGCTGGGCGCGGTCGCGAATCAGGCCGCCGGGCTGGTACAGCAGAAGCAGTTGCAGGAGGAGGCCAGCGCCGCCCAGGCGCTCATGGAGGCCGACAAGCTACGCCGCGCCCTGCTCTCGGCGGTCAGCCACGATCTGCGCACCCCGCTGGCCGCGGCCAAGGCGGCGGTGTCCAGTCTGCGCAGCGACGATGTGGAGTTCTCCCCCGAGGACACCGCCGAATTGCTGGAAACCATCGAGGAATCCGTGGATCAGCTGACCGCGCTGGTCGGCAATCTGCTGGACTCCTCACGCCTGGCGGTCGGCGTGATCAGGCCGCAGGTGCGCCGGGTCTATCTGGACGAGGTGGTGCACCACGCGCTGATGGGCATGGGCACCCGCGGCATGCGCCGCACCACCATGGACCGGGTGAAGGTGGATGTCGACACCGTTTCGGTGCTCGCCGATCCCGGTCTGCTGGAACGGGTCCTGGCCAATCTGATCGACAATGCCGCCCGCTACTCCCCCAGGGATTCGATGGTGCGCGTCGCGGCGGAACAGGTCGGGCAGCGAGTGGCGATTACGGTGATGGATACCGGCCCTGGCGTACCGACCGGCCTGGAGGATCAGCTGTTCGAGCCGTTCCAACGGCTCGGCGATCGCGACACCTCCACCGGCGTGGGCCTGGGCCTGTCGGTGGTGCGCGGTTTCGTGGACGCCATGGGCGGCACCGTGCACGCGGAGCCCACCCCCGGCGGCGGTTTGACCATGGTGATCGATCTGCCCGGGGGCGACGACCCCGCGGGCACGGCAGAGGAGAACGGGTGACGAACGCGGCGGCGGCGCCGATCAAAGTGCTGGTGGTCGACGACGAACCCCAGATCCTGCGTGCCCTGCGCATCAATCTGTCGGTGCGCGGCTACGACGTGACCACCGCGTCCCACGGGGCCGCGGCCCTGCGCGCGGCCGCCGAGAAACACCCCGACGTCATCATTCTCGACCTCGGCCTGCCCGATATGGACGGCATCGAGGTGCTCGCCGGCCTGCGCGGCTGGTCCACCGCCCCGGTCATCGTGCTCTCCGCCCGCACCGACTCCTCCGACAAGGTGGAGGCCCTCGACGCCGGCGCCGACGACTACGTCACCAAACCCTTCGGCATGGACGAGCTGCTGGCCCGCCTGCGCGCCGCCGTCCGCCGCTCGGCCAAAACCGCGGACACCGCCGAACCGGTCGTCGAAACCGCCTCCTTCACCGTCGATCTCGCGGCCAAGAAGGTGACCCGCCACGGCCACGACGTGCATCTGACCCCGACCGAATGGGGTGTGCTGGAGATGCTGGTCCGCAATCGCGGCAAGCTCGTCGGCCGCCGTGAGCTCCTGCGCGAGGTCTGGGGTCCCTCGTACGCGACCGAAACCCACTATCTGCGGGTCTATCTCGCGCAGCTGCGCCGCAAACTCGAGGACGACCCTTCCCAGCCCAAGCACCTCCTCACCGAGGCCGGCATGGGCTACCGCTTCCAGTCGTAATCCCCGGACAGCGATTCGGACCACTACCGCGTCAGTCGGATGGGCAGCGACTTGAGTCCGTTGTTCAGATTCGAACGGATACGCCGGGATTCGCCGGTCTGCTCCATCTTCGGGAAGCGGGCCAGCAGCTCCTCGAAGAACACCCGGCCCTCCAGCCGGGCCAGGTGCACGCCCAGGCAGAAGTGCTGGGCCAGGCCGAAGGACAGGTGCGGGTTGGGATTACGACGGATATCGAAGTCCTGCGCGGCGCCGAAGACGTCCTCGTCCCGATTCGCCGAGGTGTACCACATGGCCACCTTGTCCCCCGCCTTGATCGGGACCCCGCGGATCTCGGTGTCGGCGGTGGCCGTGCGCCGGAAATAGTGCAGCGGGTTGGCGTATCGCAGGATCTCCTCCACCGCACCGGGAATCAACGCCGGATCCGCGCGCAGGGCCGCGAGCTGCTCGGGATGCCGCAGCAGCAGTTCCAGGCCCGAGGACAGCATGGTCTTGGTGGTGTCGTTGCCCGCGGTCACCAGCTGGGTGAAGAAGCTGCCGAACTCCAGGTCCGACATGGGCTTTCCACCGTAGGCCCCGCCCAGGATGAGAGAGGTCAGGTCCGCCTGCGGCGGTTCGGCCCGGCGCGCCATGGAGAACTGGATGGCGTAGATGGCCATATTCGTCAGCTCGGCGGTGACGTCGAAATCGCCGACCAGCTCCGGATCCTGCTGGCTGGTGGACTGTTCGGCCCAGCGCCGGATGCTCGGCCAGTCCGCGACCGGAATCCCGAACAGGCCGCCCACCACCTGGCTGGGCAGCACGCCCGCCACGTCGTGCACGAATTCGACCTCGCCGTCGACGCTGTCGAGCAGATTCCGGGTCAGCTCCCGGATCCGGTCCTCCAGCTCGCCGATGACCCGCGCCTTGAAGTGCTCGGCCAGCGGCCTGCGGTACTCGGTGTGCCGCGGCGGATCCATCATGAGCAGCATGTTGCGGGTCTGTTCGAGTCGTTCGGGCGGCTGGTTCTCCAGGATCACGCCCTCGCGCTCGGCGGAGAACAGTTCCGGATTGCGAGCCACGTGCGCCACATCCGCGTGCTTGAGGATCGCCCAGTAACCGGGTTCGCCCGGCATCTCCTGCCAGTGCACCGGGTCCGCGCGGCGGAGTTCGGCGAAGATCTCGTGGATCGGCCCGGACACATAGAGCTCCGGATCGTAGATGTCCATGACCGTGCCCACGGCCCACCTCGGTATTCGCTTGCGGGTATACGTCTTTCGCTTCGGACGCTAACCCCGGGCCCCGGCGGGCGGCGCGGTTCGGCACCGCGATCCCAGTCAGTGGACGCGCCGCGCGCGGCACCCGATGCCGGGTACCCGGACGGTGATGAACCACCATGGACGCCATGTCTGTTGCCGCGATCGTGTTCGACATGGACGGTGTGCTCATCGACACCGAGCCCATCTGGGAGGAGGTGCGACGCGAGTACGTCGAGGAGATGCGCGGGCGCTGGCTGCCCGATACCCAGGACCGCTTCATGGGCATGAGCACGGCCGAATGGTCGCGCTACCTCAGCGAGGATCTGCTCGACGGCCGCCGCACCCCCGACGAGGTCGCCGAGGACGTCATCTCCCGCATGGCCGCCCGCTACGGCGGCCACCTGCCGCTCATGCCCGACGCGACCGCCACCGTCCGGCTGCTGGCCCGGACCTGTCCCCTCGGACTGGCCAGTTCCTCCCCGCGCCGGCTCATCGATGTGGTGCTCGATCACATGGGCGTCACCGACCTGTTCGCCGCGACCGTGTCCACCGAGGAGGTGGCGCGCGGCAAGCCCGCACCCGACGGCTATCTCGAGGCCGCGGCCCGCCTCGGCGTCGACCCCGACCTGTGCATCGCGATCGAGGATTCCAGCAACGGCCTGCGCGCCGCCCACGCGGCGGGCATGACGGTCATCGCCGTCCCGCACCCCAGGTACCCGCCCGCGGTGGACGCTCTCGCGCTCACGTCGTACGTCGCCGAGAGCCTGCGGGAGGTCACCCCGGAACTGGTGGCGGAATTCGGCTGACCACCTCGGCGTTCCGAACGAGCGGCAACCAGATGGTTGCCCCGGGTGACCCAATGGGAGGATCTTCACCATGTCCGAACAGACCGCCGCACCGCAGACCGTCGCCACCGACCCGGCCGCCGAGCCGGTCAAGCTGTGGGCCGAACGCACCGGCACCCGCGCCTACACCGGCCGCAACAACCGCGGTGGCGAGGTGTCCATCGCGTCTGCGGGCGTGCCGGGCGCGTTCACCCCGGGTGAGCTGCTGAAGATCGCGCTGGCGGGCTGCACCGGCCTGAGCGCCGACTTCACCCTCGCGCGCCGGCTCGGCGAGAACTTCGACGCCACCGTGCACGTCTCCGGCGACGCCGACCGCGAGAACGAGGTGTACCCGGAGCTCAACGAGGAGTTCGAGCTCGACCTCAGCGAGCTCGATGCCGAAACCCGCGAGCGCCTGCTGGTCGCCGCGCAGCGCGCCGTGGACAAGGTCTGCACGGTCGGCCGCACCCTCGAGGCGGGCACCACCGTGAACCTGACCTTCCGCATCGACGCATGAGCGGTGACCCGGTCCGGCTCAGCGCCTGGGTGCACGGATTCGTACAGGGCGTCGGGTTCCGTTGGTGGACCCGCTCGCGCGCCCTGGAACTGGGCCTGACCGGTTACGCCCGCAATCACCGCGACGGCCGCGTGCACGTCGTGGCCGAAGGCCCCCGCGATCGCTGCGAAACCCTGCTCGACCTGCTACGTTCCGGTACAACACCAGGTCGGGTAAACCTGGTGGTGGAAGACTGGAGTGCCGCCGCGGGCGGCATGACAGGATTCGAAGAACGCTAAGCGAGCGGCGAGCCCACGGAGTCGACCAATGTCCACAGACCGTCCCGGTAGTCCGGACAACCCGGACCGCCCCACACCCGACCCCGCACACCCCGCCGAATCCCCTAGCGCCCCAGCCGATCCCGCCCACCCCGGCCACGCGCACTACCCGCTCCCGGACGATCCGGACGCCGAGCCGGCCACACCCGTCGGCCGCAACGACCCCACCGTCCGGTTCACGACGGCCGAGCCGGGCACGCCCAGCGAGCCCCCCGCAACAGGTCAACCCCGCGGCCACGAGCCGACTCTCGCGCTGCCCACCGAATCCGCCCCCGACGCAGCGGGTACCGGCGGCCAGTCCCTCGCGCCCCAGGAGAGTGGGCCTCAGCCCACGCTGCCGCTGCCCGCGGACTTCGGGGCCGAGCACGGCGCGACGCCGCACGCACCGCACCATCTCGCGGGCGAATTCCATGGTGGGTCCGGAGCTTTCGGGCGATCGGGAGACGCCGCACCGACCGCCGCGCTGGGCGCCACCCCGCCACCGCTGCTGGGCGGGGCCGGGTTCGTCCTGCCGGGACCGGTGGTGGAACCACCGGAGCCCGCGTTGCCCGCTCCGGTGGAGGACGCGCCCCGGCGGCGCGGCAGTATCACCAACCAGGAGGCCGGGATCACGCAGCCGCGGCCGCCCACGGTGGCCGAGGCCCGAGCGCGGGAGAAGGCGCGGCGGCGGGCCGAAGCACAGGAGCGGGCCGAGGCGGAGGCCGCGGAAGCCAAGCAGCGCAAGAAGAAACGACTACTCATCGGCGGCGCGGCCGTGGTGGGCATCGCGGCGCTGGTCGGCGGCGGGTATCTGGTGGCGTCGGCGTGGAACGGGCCCGAGGTGACCGCGTACTGCACGGTGGTCGCCAACAAGGGTGAGACCGTGCCCACCGGGGCGGGCCAGAGCGTCACCGCGACACAGGACAATCAAGAGATCGTCGTTCCCGACAACTACTGCTCGGACGCGACGGATCACGGGGACAGCGGGGTTCACCCCGGGTTCTTCCTCCTGGCCGGGCACTCCTACCGGTACTACTACGGCGGCAGCGGCACCATCGGGCACGCGCCGACCGGCGGCAGCACGACGGCCCCGACGGGCTCGACGGTGAAGACCAAGAGCGGCAGCACGATTCAACGCGGCGGACTCGGCGCGAAGATCCATGGTGGAGGTTCCTAGTGCGGCGGGTACGCAGCACTCCGCGGCCGGGCTGGCAGCGGATCATCGAGAGTCAGGGTCTGGTCTACGGCTCTCCGGGGCAGTACCCGAACGGTCAACCGCGCCCCTACTGGGACGAGTCGGTGCACTACGAATTCGACATGGACGAGATCCTCGCCATGGAGGCACAGGTCGAGGTGCTGCACTCCATGTGCCTGCACGCCGTCGAACAGGTGGTGCTGACCGAGCGGTTCGCCGATTTCGGTCTGCCGCAATGGAGCTGGGAGCCCATCACCAAGTCCTGGCACCGCTCCGACCCGCACGTCTACGGCCGCTTCGACATGCGCTACGACGGCCGCGGCCCGGCGAAACTGCTGGAGTACAACGCCGATACGCCCACCTCCCTGCTGGAGGCGGCGATCGTGCAGTGGCACTGGCTCACCGACACCCACCCCGACGACGACCAGTGGAACTCCCTGCACGAGAAGCTGGTCGAACGCTGGGGTGAGCTGCGTGAGACGCTGCCGGGCTCGCAACTGCACTTCAGCTGGTCGAGCGCGGACTCCTCCGGTGAGGACAACGTCACCACCGCCTACATGCAGGAGACCGCCGCCGAGGCCGGATTCGACACCGTCGCCCTGCCCATCGAAGACGTCGGATTCGACACGGAGCTGCACCGTTTCGTGGATCTGGCCGAGGCCCCCATCGAGGCCATCTTCAAGCTGTATCCGTGGGAATGGGCCCTCGACGACGACTTCGGCCGCCGCGTGGTGGAGTCCCTGCCGGAAGCCATGTGGATCGAACCGCTGTGGAAGGCGCTGCTGTCCAACAAGGCGATCCTGGCGGTGCTGTGGGAGATGTACCCCGGCCACCCCAACCTGCTGCCCGCCTACCTCGACGACCCGCACGAGCTCACCGAGTACATCCGCAAGCCGAAGCTGGGCCGTGAGGGCGCGAACATGACCATCGTCGGCGCGGGCATGGAAACCGCCACCGGCGGCGTCTACGGCGCCGAGGGGTACGTCTACCAGATGCTGGACCCGCTACCGGAATTCGACGGCATGCGACCGGTGCTGGGTGCTTGGATCGTGGGCGACACCTCGGCGGGACTGGGTATCCGGGAGACCGTCGGCCTCATCACCGACGACAGCTCGACCTTCGTCCCACACCGGATACCGCAGTAGCGCGCACCGGATTTTCGCAGTGGACACCGCACGAATCACCCCGACCCGGAGGAGACCCGTTGACCACCGCTCTCGCACTCGAAGCCGGGTACTGGAACTCCCTGGGCCGGGGCGTCGGCGCGATCCTGTGCTACGCCCTGCTGGGCTTGGCGCTGCTGCTCATCGGCTTCCAGACCGTGGACTGGACCACACCGGGCAGCCTGCGCGCCATGGTGGCGCGCGGGCTCCCGAACGCCGTCGTGGTCAGTTCGGCCGCCATGCTCAGCACGGCGTTCATCGTGGTGCTGGCCGTCTACGCGCAGGCCGGCAAGCTCGCCGAGGGCCTGATCGCCACCACGGTGTACGGACTGGTCGGGATCGTGGCCCAGATCATCGCGGTCCGCAGCCTGGAATTCGTGCTCGGCATCAATATCGGTGAGGTGCTGAAGAATCCGGAGTTCAGCACCGAGTCCGTGGTGGTGGCCGCCGCGCACCTCGCCATCGGCCTGGTGGTGGCCGTCGCCATCCTCTGACGCCGGTTAGCTGTACTGCGGCAGCCGGTCGGCGGACCGCCCGGCCGATGCCCACAGCCACCCGGCCAGCCAGATCATGCCGGCGCCCACGAACACATGGCCCACCCGCACGACCGGCGCGGGCAGCAGGAACGTCAGCGACAGCACGGTCAAGCCGAGGACATAGCACCCGACCGCGGCAGGCGGCACGACCCGCGCGGGCCCCGCGAGCAGTCGGTCCACCACCGCCGGATCCAAGTGCACCAGCACGAAATTCATGGTGTACGCGATGCCCGCGAAATACCCGAAGCTCAGGAAGTGCACCGCGAAGGCCCACCCGCCGAACCTCCCCATCCGCTGGTACTGCGCCAGGTAGAGCCCCGCCGCTAACGCGATCCCGAACGGCACCGCCCCGCCATTGAGCACCTCCGTGACCGGAAACTTCTGCCCGGCAACAGTTTCCAGCACACCGGCGAGCGCGGTCGCCACACCGCACACCACACCCGCGACCGCCGCGAGCCGGCACAACGATTGACCGTTCATTACCCAATTCCCTTCCGGGGCAGACGAATTCATACCTCCCGAACGCTACGAACCCAGACCCCGCCCGAAAAGTGCCACCCGGCCGATGTCCCCCGGCACGGTGACCGGTGACAAAACCATGACCTTCGGCCTATTTCCCCTCCGCCCCCTCGCCCCGCCCACCCCACACCCCTACGCTCAACCCCATGTCCCGGCCGCGAGCCCTGACCTGGGTAACGTGCTTCACCTACGCCACGGTCCTGTGCGCAAGCTGGTTCGCGACCCTCACAGGCAGCGCCTCTGCCACACCGCTCCGACTCGCCATCCTCACCTTCGCCCTCGTCATCCTCGCCGCCCTGGACCTGCGAACCTGCCGTCCCACTCGGACAGCCGGCCGGACCACGCCCACCACACCGTGCTCGCCGGACGATCTGCACCCACCTGAGCCGCCCGCTAAACTGCGCACCACCTCGACAGGACGAGGCACGTCACTACGTCAGCGAGGGCACCGTGAAGAACCACATCTCGAACATCCTGACCCGCCTCGGCGTCCGCGACCGGACCCAGGCCGCGATCTACGCGCTCGACCACGGCCTCGCGTGAGGGTCAGCGCACGCGGCTGTACTTGATGAAGGCGACGCCGTCCTCGAACATGCGGCTGGTCAGCACCCGGAACTTCGTCGGCTCCGGCAGTTGCCCGCCGGCGCCGAACATCGGCCGGCCGTGGCCCAGCACAATCGGATACAGCTTCAGGAACACCTGGTCGATCTCGGGCATCAGGGTCTGGGCGAGCTCACCGCCGCCGCACAGCCAGATGCCGAGCCCCTTCTCACGCTTGAGCTCGCGCACCCGCTCGATCGGGTTCTCGGAGATCAACTCCACGTCGGGGGCGGGATTCTCCGGCAGCGTGGTCGACACCACGAACTGCCGCAGATGCGCATACGGGCTGGACGTGCCGGTCCGGACACCGAAGTCGTGGGTCTTGCGACCCATGATCACGGTGTCGAAGTTCTGGCAGGGTCTATCGACGCCGAGCACCTGACGAACCTTGGTCGGGAGGGTCTCGGGGTACTGCGCGATGATCGCCGGCCCGTGGTCACCCCCGACCGGGAAGAAGTCGACCGAGCCCGCATCGGTGGCGATGAAGCCGTCGATGGTGGCCGCGACGAAGTAGGTCAATTTGCGCATTTGTTTCCTCCAGCCGGCACAAGGCACATCGCTAAGGAAACGGTAGCGCTTCGGCGCACCCGATAGTGCGGCTCGGGCAGACTCGAATGACCTTGGAAAGAAGAAAACCTGCTGGTCTCAGCCGCGCGGGCGGGGCTGACAGCGGGGGCAGGAGAAAGACGAACGGTTCATGAACTTCTCCCGGCGCATGACCGCACCGCAGCGCCGGCACGGCTCGTCCTCGCGCCCGTAGGCATTGAGCGAACGCTCGAAGTACCCGGACTGTCCGTTGACGTTCACGTAGAGGGCGTCGAAGGAAGTGCCCCCGGCCCGCAGCGCCTCGCTCATGACGGTCCGCGTCTCGGCGAGCAGGGTGTGCAGCGCGGGCCTGGTCAGCTTGTCCGCCGGGCGCTCACCGTGAATCCTGGCCCGCCACAACGCCTCGTCGGCGTAGATATTGCCGACCCCGGACACCACGGTCTGATCCAGCAGCAGCCGCTTGATCTCGGAGTGCTTGCCGCGCAACGTCTTCACCACAGCGTCGGCGTCGAACAGCGGATCCAGCGGGTCGCGCGCGATGTGCGCCGCAGACTCGGGCACCCAGGTCCCGTCCACCTCGACCAGATCCGAGAGCAGCCAGCCACCGAAGGTGCGCTGGTCCACGAACCGCAGTTCGTTCCCGTCGTCGAGGGTCGCGATGATGTGCGCGTGCTTCTCCAGCGGCGCGGTCGCGGGCTGCACCAGCATCTGCCCGGACATGCCGAGATGCACGACCAGAGAGGTATCGGGCTCATCGAAGGTGAGCCACAGGAATTTGCCCCGCCGCTGCGCGTTCTCCACGCGCAGACCGGTCAATCGGGCGGCGAGATCGTCCCCGCCCAGTGCGTGCCGGCGCACCGAACGCGGGTGCTTGACCGTCACCCGGTCCAGGACGCGGCCCACCACATGCTCGGTGAGCCCGCGCCGGACGACTTCGACCTCGGGAAGTTCGGGCATCTAGCTCTTCGAGCCGTCCGCCGAACCCTCGGACGCGTTCTCGGCGTTCAACGCCTTGTAGGCCGCGCCCGCGGCCTTCTGCTCCGCTTCCTTCTTGGAGCGGCCCACCCCCTGGCCGTAGCCCTGACCACCGATCACCGCGGTGGCGGTGAACTCCTTGTCGTGATCGGGTCCGGTGGAGGTGATCTCGTAGCTGGGCACGCCGATGCCGCGCTCGGCGGTCAGCTCCTGCAGGCTGGTCTTCCAGTCGAGCCCGGCCCCCATGCGGGGACCGCGCTCGAGCAGTTCGGCGAACAGCCGCAGCACGACGGTGCGTGCCACATCGATGCCGTGCTGCAGGTGCACCGCACCCAGCAGCGACTCCATGCCGTCGGCGAGGATGCTCGGCTTGTCACGGCCGCCGGTGAGCTCCTCGCCCTTACCGAGCAGGAGATGGCGGCCGAGACCGCCCTCGCCGAGGCAGCGGGCCACCTCGGCCAGTGCATGCATGTTCACCACGCTCGCGCGCAGCTTCGCCAGCTCACCCTCGGACTTGTCCGGGTGCTCGAGATAGAGGCGCTCGGTGATGCTCAGGCCGAGCACCGAATCGCCCAGAAACTCCAGGCGCTCGTTGGTCGGCAGGCCACCGTTCTCGTAGGCGTACGACCGGTGCGTCAACGCTAGGCGCAAAAGCTCCGGTTGTACGTCCACGCCGAGTGCCCCGAGCAGACTGGCATGGTCGGCTGCGTCACCCACGGCGGGAACATCCGCCGCATCCTTGCTGGCGGTCACGGTCGCTCGAGCGCGAATCAGATCGCGGAGGTGACCTGACGGCCCTTGTAGGTGCCGCAGCTCGGGCACGCGATGTGCGGCAGGGTCTTCTGGCCGCAGGCGCGGTTCGGGCAGGTGATCAGGGTCGGCGCGGCGGCCTTCCACTGGCTGCGACGCGCGTGGGTGTTGGCACGGGACATCCGGCGCTTCGGAACGGCCACGACTAGCTCTCCTCTGTCTTCTTACTTGCGGCACCGTTGTGTCCCGCAAGGATGGAATCGGTTGATGGGTCCGACACGGAATCCGTATCGGGGGACTCAGCACTGCTGTGTTCTTTGTCAGAGAACTTGGCGAGCCCGGCCCAGCGAGGGTCAAGTATCTCATGACCGTGGCCGGAACCCGCAATCGCCATCTTGACGCCGCATTCCGGGCACAATCCGGCGCAGTCCGGCTCGCACAGCGGCTGCAGCGGCAGCTCCAGGCCGACGGCGTCGATGATCACCGGTTCGAGGTCGATGAAATCGTCGACCAGGCGCGGGATCTCGTCTTCCTCGGTGGTCTGCTCGGTGGCGCTGTCCGGGTAGGCGAACAGTTCGGTGAGCTGCAACTCGATCTCGTCGGTGAACGATTCGAGGCAGCGCGAGCATTCGCCCTCGATGGGACCGGACACCGTACCGGTGACCAGCACACCCTCGGAGACCGACTGCAGCGTGAGATCCATCTCCAGCTCCGCGCCCGCGGGGATACCGACCAGATCGAGACCGATCTTCGCGTCGGTGGTGAAGGTGCGATGCAGCTCGCGCATGGATCCGGGGGCGCGTCCGAGACTGCGTACGTCCAGCACGAAACCCGCGTCGGTCATCTTGGGATGACGATGACGCGAGTTTTTACCGGAATCGGCGGACATCTCTGAACTCACTCACGCTAGGTGTGGAATGGGCAACCACCCAACGATACCGAAAGCCCCGCTTGCGACCCAAATTGGGACGAAGCGGGGCGATGTTCGGAGATCAGCGGCGGAACTCGGAGGCGTAGTCCGGAACCGAGGCGCCCGAAGGGACCTGGTGGCGGCCGCGGCCGACGATGCGCAGGGCGTTGTGCAGGGTTTCCTCGAAGTCGGCGAGCTTGCCGTCGACGTAGTCGTCGCATTCCTGGCGGAGGCGGTCGGAGTCGGCCTGGGCGGTATCGATGAGCCGGGCGGATTCGACGTGGGCGGCACGGACCACCTCGGTCTGGGAAACCAGCCGATCCTGTTCGGCCTTGCCCTCGGCGACCGAGCGGTCATAGGAGGCCTGACCCGCGGCGGCCAGGCGGTCGGCCTCGGCGCGGGCGCGCCCGGTGAGGCTGTCGTATTCCTTCTGACCGTCGGTGACGGTGCGCTCGGCCTCCTCCTCCGCGGAGGCGACGAGGTGTTCGGCGTGGGCGCGGGCCTCGGCGACCATGCGGTCGGCGTGCGCCTTGGCGTCGGCGAGGATGCGGTCGGCCTCGTCGCGCGCGGAGGTAACGGTGTGGTGCGCTTGCTCATTGGCGGTCTTGACCGTGGTCTCGGCGCCGGTGCGGGCATCGGTGACGATCTTGTCGCGGTGATCGAGCACGTCCTGGGCGTCGTCGAGTTCGCCGGGCAGCGCGTCGCGGACATCGTCGAGGAGTTCGAGGACCTCACCGCGCGGGACGATGCAGTTGCGGGTCGGCGGGATGCCGCGGGCCTCTTCGATGATGGCCACCAGTTCGTCGAGCGCTTCGAATACCCGGTACATGTGCTACCCCACTCTCCTGCCAGGACTCACGGCGAGACTCTCCGCTTCAGCCAGTCTGCCAATCTCAGCGCTGTCAACAAGGTCCGACACGGCGTGTCGCGGGTTTTCCGGCAGATGGCCTGTTTCACAGACCACAAAAACAAGTGGAGGAAACTGCTCCACTTGATGGTATTTTTGAAGGGCAAGAAAGTGTCGGCCAATGACCGTGGCCCGGAACGACTCCGGACCGCCGGGCCGGCACCGACGTGTTCGGATGGGGAAGACGATGGCTGTCCACGAGATTCCGGAACGGGCGACGATGCCCGTGGCCGGACTGGTGAACACCTACACCTATGGCACCGAGGCCCTGGCCTACGGGACCGAGGCCCTGCAGGCGACGAGTGCCCGGTGGCTGGGGCGGCTGGGCGTCTGGCTGCGCGGGGACGCGGTCCTCGCGCAATTGATTCGCTTCGCCCTGGTCGGCGGCCTCAGCAATGTCGGCTACATCCTCTTGTTCCTCGCGCTCTACGGCGGCGGCCCGCAGCTGGCCAATCTGGCCGGCTCCATCGTGAGCACGGCGCTGGCCAATGAGATGCACCGGCGGCTCACCTTCCAGGCGGCCGACCGGGTGCGCTGGCACACAGCGCAATTGGAGGGCGGCGCGCTCGCGCTGGCCGGACTGGCCATCACCTCGGGTGGGCTGGCGATTCTCGAGGTCACCGAACCGGGCATCGGCGGTGTCACCGAAGCCATTGCGGTGCTGGGCATTACCGCCGCGGTGGGCACCATGCGCTTCCTGACCCTGCGGCTCTGGGTCTTCTGAGCCCTTCCTCTCCTGTTCTCCGCATGCGCGGGAACCCTTTTCGACGTGTCGGCGTCCAAGACAGCATCGACGACGAAAGGGGTTCCGACATGGACCGTGGGCGCGGATGCCTTGGGGGACGGCAGGATACGGCCGGGCCGCGATCACAGCGGCCGGCGGGGCGGGTCCGCGGGTCGTGCGTACGGCATCGCCGTCCGCGGCCACCCCGGCGGGCGGGCGAATGACCACCCGGACCACGGCTGCCGCCGAGACGATGGCCGCCGTGCGGCGGTGCGAAGCGGACGGATCCCGGCGGGCGCCGCTCGAGGGGTGCGGCGCACAGCGGAGCCCCGGGCCGCAGCTGACTCCCGGGCCGCGGCGTAGGGACGGACGGCACGGGCTCGCACCGGCACTGAGTCGCCGGGAACAGCATCGGCAGTTGATCCGGACCGTGCTGCCGGAAATGGCGGCGGGCACCGTGGTGAGCCACCAGTCGGCGGCCGTGCTCTACGGCACCACGCTGTGGCGCGCTCCCCTGGACCGGGTGTGTGTCACCCGCAACCGCCGGGGCGGCGGCCGGACCCGGCCGTTCACCAAAGTCCATGGTTCGCCGGTGGATTCGGTCGCGGAGCTGGACGGCCTGCTGGTCACCACGCCGGCGCGGACGGTGGTGGATCTGGCCCTGACCCTGCCGTTCGAGGCGGCCGTGGTGGCGGGCGACGCGCTGGCGGGCATGTTCGGGCTGGGCGCGGCCGAGCTCGGCGCGGAGCTCGCGCGGGCCAAGGGCCGCTACGGCATCGGCCAGGCGAAACAGGTGATCGCCATGCTCGACGGCCGCAGCCAGAGCATCGGTGAGTCGCTGAGCCGCACCATGATCCAGCAGCACGCGCTCCCGCTGCCCCGGTCACAGGGCGATGTGCTGACTCCCGATGGCCGGTTCGTCGGCCGGGTCGACTTCTATTACGAATCCGCCGGTATCCTCTGCGAATTCGACGGGCCCACCGAATACGGCCGCCTGTTGCGCCCGGGTCAGGATCTGGCGGCGGCCGTGCGGCGGGAGCAGACCCGTGAAACCTCGCTGCGCGCCCTCGGTTTCGATGTGGTGCGCTGGACCTGGGACGACCTGGTGCGGGGCCGCCCGGCCCGGCAGCTGCGGTCCGCGCTGGCCACCCGCCGGCGCCGCCCGGACGGCCGGATCGAACCGGCCCCGTCGCCCGAGCCGCGCGGCCTGCCGGTCCGCGCGCTCTGATCCCCACCGGTCCGGCGGCGGATCACCGGCCCGGATTCCGCAGGGGCGGAGAGAGTTGCGCCCCTGCGGCGGTCAGGCCTTGCGTTCGGCGATGCGGGCGAGCAGCTGCTTGTGGACGATCGGGGGCAGGAGGTCAGCGACGTCGCCCCCGTAGGCGGCGACCTCCTTGACCAGCGAGCTGGAGACGAAGCCGTAGGCCGGGTTGGTGGCGATGAAATAGGTGTCGACGCCGGTGAGCTTGCGGTTCATCTGCGCCATCTGGAGCTCGTAGCCGAAGTCGGTGGCATCGCGCAGGCCCTTGACGATGGCGGTGATGCCCTCCTGCTTGGCGAAATCGACCAGCAGGCCGCGCCAGGATTCCACCCGCACATTGGGCAGGTGGGCGGTCACCTCGCGGATGAGATCCATCCGCTCCTCGACGGTGAACATGCCCTGCTTGTTGGGGTTCACCACGACGGTCACGACGACCTCGTCGAATTGCACGGCGGCGCGCGCGATCACATCGAGATGTCCATTGGTCACGGGGTCGAACGACCCGGGGCACAGTGCTCCAGCCATGGCCGAACGCTACCGCATGGCGGGGTATCGACCGGTGTCGCCCCAAACTTCGCAAATCGGTCATGCCTGGTCAGCTATGGTTTTACAACCCAGAATCTGGCCTTTCCCTGTTTGTGTACTGTTCGGTTTGCTCGCGTTGATCGTTTGCTCAGCCAATTGCGAAGCTGCATCGGCAATTACGCACGATGAGGAAGTAGTACACGCATATGGCAAGGGCATCGTTGGGTCGGAGGATCGCAGTCACCGTGGCTGCGACAGTGAGCGCGTTCAGCGGCTTGGTGGGCGCGACCGCATCCGCCGATCCGGGTAACGGCCAGGGGGCGGCCCCGGAGCACATCTTCTACATAATGATGGAGAACCAGGGCGACGCCGACATCCTCGGCAATACCGCCGACGCGCCCTTCATCAACCAGCTGGCGAACGACAATGGCGTGTCCACCGGCTTCCACGGCGTGACCCACCCGTCGCTGCCCAACTACCTCTCCATGTTCTCCGGCGACTTCCAGGGCATCTGGGACGACTGCAAGGCCGGCGCCGACTCCACCTGCGCCCCTGAGGAATTCGTTCCCAACTCCGGCGACGGCACCTCCGGCGCCGCGCTGACCGCGGCACAGATCGCCAGCGCGACCGCCAAGCCGCACCTGTTCGCCGGCAAGAACCTGGTCGACGAGCTCGAGGGCAAGGGCAAGTCCTGGAAGGCCTACATGGGCGGCATGCCCTCGGCCGGTTTCCAGGGCGAGTTCGCGCCGGGCAATGTCAATGGCACCACGGTCAAGCTGTACGCCCAGAAACACAATCCGTTCATGTACTTCTCGGACGTCAACTCCCCCGGCAATGCCCGCCTGCAGAAGGTCGTGCCGTTCGAGAACAACTTCGACGCCGATCTGAAGAGCGGCAATGTGCCGGCCTTCACCTGGATCAGCCCCGACCAGTGCTCGGACATGCACGGCATCTCGCACGTCGCCGCCGCGCTGATCAACAAGCCGGCCTGTGAAGAGCCGGCTTCCGGTGTGGCGCACGGCCCGATCCACCTGGGTGACGACTACCTGAAGGACACCGTCACCAAGATCACGAACTCGGACGTCTGGAAGAAGACCCGCTCCAGCATCGTGATCGCCTGGGACGAGAACGACTACTCCGGCTTCTCCGGCGGCCCGGGCAGCCCGGTCGGCGCCAACGGCACCGTCCTCGGTGGCGGCGACGCCCCACTGCTGGTGATCAACTCCGACAAGGTGCACAAGGAGCAGGGCGAGCAGGGCAAGCCCCAGCCGCACCACAAGGTCTCGACCGAGGTCTCCGACCACTACTCGGTGCTGTCGGCCATCGAGCAGCTGTGGGATCTGGGCTGCCTGGCCAACACCTGCCAGTACAAGGCCCCGCAATCGGTGAAAGACCTGTTCCAGAACTGACGCTCCCGGACCTTTGTGACGATGCCCGCCGTGTTCGCGCACGGCGGGCATCGCCGTATCCTCCACTCCCGCTTCGGCTCTCGACGGCCGGCCGGGCCTCAGAGTTCCAGCGCGGCCGCCGCGCCGAAGGTGCGGACCAGGGCCGGGTCGTTGAACGCGGTGATGCGCCCGATCCTGGCCCCGATCAGGGTCAGGACGTGAATCCCGTAGGCCTCGTAGTGGTGGTCGTCGACGCGTTTGTGAATGATGAAGGCGGGCTGGCCATTCGCGCGGGTCGGCGTGAAACGCCACAGGCCCGGCCGCAGGATACGGCTGCGCAGGAATCCCAGGACCGCCTCGCGTCCGGTGAACCACGTTGGCGTGGGCGGCATTTCCATCTCCACGTCGGTACGCAGGAGTTCGAGCAGCGCGGCATGGTCGGCGCGGGTGAACGCGTCGACATAGCCGTCGAGCAGCCGCCGCTGCGCGAGTTCCTCCGGCTCGGCCAGGTCCGCCTCCACCGGCCCGGCCTGCGCCAATCGGCTCCGCGCCCGCCGCAGCGCACTGTCCACGGCGGTCGGCGTGGTGTTTAGCATGGCGGCGACCTCCGCGGTCCGGAAGGCCAGCACGTCGCGTAGCGTCAGCACCGCGCGCTGCCGGGCGGGCAGAAGTTGCAGTGCCGCGATGAAGGCCAGCCGCACCCCCGTCCGCCCGGCCACGATGGCGGCCGGATCGTCGAACCCGAACAACGAGTCCGGCGCGGGCTGCAACCACGCCACCCCGGGTTCCCGGGCCGCCATCGCCACCCGGTGATCGTCCTCCGGCGCGCCCAGCCCCGACGGCAGCGGCCTACGCGAACGCCCTTCCAGCGCGGTCAGGCAGGCCATGGTGGCGATCTTGTACAGCCAGTGCCGCAGCGACGACCGGCCCTCGAACCCGCCGAACCCCCGCCAGGCCCGCAGGTAGGTCTCCTGCACCAGGTCCTCGGCATCGTGCACCGACCCCAGCATGCGATAGCAGTGCGCGAGCAGCTCCGGCCGGAATCGCTGTGTGAGAGCGGCGAATTCGCGCTCGGTGGGCGCTGCGGTGACCGCGGGCCGTTCGGTGTCGGAGGGCATGGCCGCTACTCCCGGAGGTGCGCTGGTCGTCATGGTCGCGACCCTCAGCCGATCTGCTTCAGCCCGGCGCCGCTCACCAAGTATTCCGCGGCACTGCCGAGATCATCGGCGAGTTCGACCACCGCCTTGCCGACCTGCTCGGGCGTGAGCACCGGCCCCATTTCGGCGAGATAGGTCTCCACGTCGATACCCTGCCGGGCGGCATACCCCGCGACCGCCTTCTCACCGAGCCCGGTGGCCGGTGTCAGCCGGGGCAGCAGGGCCACGAACCGAATGCCGAGCCCCGCGCGGTCCGATTCCTCGGCGGCGTAGGTCCGGATGAATCGGATGGTGGACTTGGCTCCGGCGTATCCGCCGCTGAGCGGCGACCCCGCCAGCGCGGCCCCGCTCGACATGGCGATCACCGCGCTCCCCGAGGGCAGCGGCTCCCGCAGGGCGGCCCCGATCCAGACGAACGCCTGCTTGGTATCGGTCTCCCAGTTGCGACTGAAGGTCTTCCAGGTCTGCTCGTGCACGGGGGCCAGAGGCGGAGTGGCCCCGGCATTGAGCACCAGTAATTCCGGCCGGTACCCGCGAATCACCTTCTGCGCCACGGCTTCCTCGGTAGCGTCGGCCGCCACCGGCACGAACCGGTCCCCGAGCTCCGTGCGAACGTCCTGCAAGGCCTGCTCGTCCCGCGCCACGCCGATCACCCGCGCACCCGAGGCGACGAGCGAGGCGCCGATCGCCCGCCCGAATCCCCGGCTCGCACCGGTGACCACGGCGGTCCGTATCGAATCCGACATCACGTACTCCCTACTCCGGTCTGTTCCTGTCGGTATTCAGACCGGCGGGAGCCGGGAAATCCGTCGGGTATCAGCCCTCGAATTCGGCCAGATCGATGCGGGTTTCGCCGTAGGTGCGCGATTTCAGCGGCGCGTAGCCGTCGGGCCAGGACACCTCGGGCGAGCGGGTGGAGCGTTCGACGACGATGAGGGCGTCGTCGTGGAGCCAGCCGTTGGCGGCGAGGGCGCGGAGGTCGGCCTGCACCTCGGCGACGTCGAGGTCGTAGGGCGGGTCGGAGAAGACCAGGTCGTAGCGTTCCGGCGGCGCACCCGACAGGACGCTGGTGACCGAGTTCTGGCGTAGCTCCGCGCCCGGCAGCCCGAGGTCGCCGATATTGCCGCGAATGATGGCGGCTGCCTTGCGGTCCGCTTCGATGAGCAGCGCGTGCGCGGCGCCGCGGGACAGCGCCTCCAGGGCCAGTGCCCCCGAGCCCGCGTAGAGGTCGAGGACGTGCAGGCCGTCGAAATCCATGCGAGCGTGCAGGAGGCTGAACAGCGCCTCACGCACACGGTCGGAGGTGGGGCGGGTGCCCGCCGGGGGGACGCGCAGGCGTCGGCCCCCGGCGGTACCCGCCACGATGCGGGTCATTCGGCGGCGGCCTCGGTGAGGCTCACGTCGACGAGCAGGTCTCCGCCCTCCACCTGCTGCACCTTGGCGATGGCCACGCGGCGGACCACGCCGGCGCGCGGGGCGGTGATGGCGGCCTCCATCTTCATGGCCTCGATGGTGCCGATGGTGTCGCCCGCCGCGACCGAATCGCCTTCGGAGACGGCCAGGGTCACCACGCCGGCGAAGGGCGCGGCGATGTGACCGGCATTGGTCTTGTCGGCCTTCTCGGCGGTGGGGATCTCACTGGCGATGGAGCGGTCGCGCACCGTGATGGGGCGCAGCTGCCCGTTGAGGATGCACATGACCGTCCGCATGCCGCGCTCGTCGGGCTCGGAGATGGCCTCCAGGCCGATGAGCAGGGTGACGCCCTTGTCGAGCTGAACGTGGTGTTCCTCGTCGTGGCGCAGGCCGTAGAAGAACTGGTTGGCCGACAGCCCGGTGGTGTCGCCGAACTTCTCGCGGTGGGCGACGAATTCGGCGGTGGGTCCGGGGAACAGCAGGCGGTTGAGGGTGGCCCGGCGCTCGGCCGAGGTCCCGCTCAGCCCGGCCTCGTCGGCCACGGTCAGCTGGGTCTCCGGCTTGGCCGGACCGCGACCGGCCAGGGCCCGGCTGCGGAACGGCTCGGGCCAGCCACCGGCCGGGGTGCCGAGTTCGCCGCGCAGGAAGCCGATGACGGAGTCCGGGATGTCGAATCGGCCCGGATCGGCGGCGAAGTCCTCGACGTCGACGCCGCTGCCGACGAGCGACAGCGCCAGGTCGCCGACCACCTTGGACGACGGG
The DNA here is from genome assembly GCF_000308655.1 of Nocardia niigatensis NBRC 100131. Taxonomy (GTDB): domain Bacteria; phylum Actinomycetota; class Actinomycetes; order Mycobacteriales; family Mycobacteriaceae; genus Nocardia; species Nocardia niigatensis. Next base: position 59,385 of record NZ_BAGC01000042.1, read on the forward strand.
GTGACCTTGACCAGGCGGCCCAGCATCCGGTCCGCCGCGGCGTATTTGGCCTCGACCTCCTCGAACTGGTCGCCCAGGCCGAGCGCGATGGCCTGCTGACGCAGGTTCGACAGCTGACCGCCCGGGATCTCGTGGTGGTAGACGCGGCCCGTCGGGCCCGGCAGCCCGGATTCGAAGGGCGCGTACACCTTTCGCAGCGCCTCCCAGTACGGCTCGAGGTCGCAGACGTTCTGCAGGTTCAGCCCGGTGTCGTGGGGCGAGTTCGCCGCGGCCGCGACGATGGCCGAGAGCGCGGGCTGGGAGGTGGTGCCCGCCATGGGCGCCGACGCGCCGTCGACGGCGTCCGCGCCGGCCTGCCAGGCCGCCAGGTAGGTGGCCAGCTGGCCGCCCGGGGTGTCGTGGGTGTGCACGTGCACGGGCAGGTCGAACTCCCGCCGCAGGGCGGTGACCAGGGTGGACGCGGCGGGTGCGCGCAGCAGTCCGGCCATGTCCTTGATGCCGATGACGTGCGCACCGGCCTCCACGATCTGCTCGGCGAGCTTGAGGTAGTAGTCGAGGGTGTAGAGGTCCTCGGTCGGGCTCGACAGGTCGCCGGTGTAGGACAGCGCGACTTCGGCCAGGGCCGTGCCGGTTTCGCGGACGGCGTCGATGGCCGGGCGCATCTGGTCGACATTGTTGAGCGCGTCGAAGATGCGGAAGATGTCGATACCGGTGGCGGTCGCCTCGGAAACGAATGCGCGCGTGACCTTTTCGGGGTACGGCGTGTAGCCGACGGTGTTGCGGCCGCGCAGCAGCATCTGCAGGTTGATGTTCGGGACGGCCTCGCGCAGCGCGGCGAGCCGCTCCCACGGGTCCTCGTAGAGGAAGCGCAGCGCCACGTCATAGGTTGCGCCGCCCCAGCATTCGATGGACAGCAGCTCGGGCGTCATGCGCGCCACGTGCCCGGCCACGTCGAGCAGGCCGTTGGTGCGGACCCGGGTGGCCAGCAGCGACTGGTGCGCGTCGCGGAAGGTGGTGTCGGTGACGGCCACGCCCTCGCGGTTGCGCAGCCACTGCGCGAAGCCCTCCGGTCCCAGCTCGAGCAGCCGCTGCCGGGAGCCGGCCGGGGGCGGCACGGTCATGTCGAGGGCGGGCAGCTTGTCGTGCGGGTAGACCTTGGTGGGCCGGGAACCGTGCGGCTTGTTCACGGTGACGTCGGCCAGGTACTGCAGGATCTTGGTGCCGCGGTCGGCCGAGCTCTTCAGGGTGAGCAGCTCCGGGCGCTCGTCGATGAACGAGGTGGTCACCTTGCCCGCGCGGAAGTCCGGATCGTCCAGCACCGCCATCAGGAAGGGGATGTTGGTCGTCACGCCGCGGATGCGGAATTCGGCGACCGCGCGCCGGGCGCGCGCCACGGCGGTGTCGAAGTCACGGCCGCGGCAGGTCAGCTTGACCAGCATGGAGTCGAAGTAGGCGCCGACCTCCGCGCCGACATTCGCGCCACCGTCCAGGCGCACGCCCGCGCCACCGGGCGAGCGGTAGCCGGTGATGCGGCCGGTGTCGGGCCGGAAGCCGTTGGCCGGGTCCTCGGTGGTGATGCGGCACTGCAGGGCCGCGCCGCGAATGTGGATGGCGTCCTGGCTCAGTCCCAGATCCGCCAGGCTCTCGCCGGCCGCGATACGCAGCTGCGACTGCACCAGGTCGACATCGGTGATCTCCTCGGTCACCGTGTGCTCCACCTGGATTCGCGGGTTCATCTCGATGAACACGTGGTTGCCGCGCTCGTCGAGCAGGAATTCCACGGTGCCCGCGCAGGAGTAGCCGATCTCCTTGGCGAAGGCCACGGCGTCGGCGCAAATGCGGTCGCGCAGTGCGGGATCCAGGTTGGGGGCGGGCGCGAGTTCGATCACCTTCTGGTGGCGGCGCTGCAGCGAGCAGTCGCGCTCGTAGAGGTGGATGACATTGCCCTGTTGGTCGGCCAGGATCTGGACCTCGATGTGGCGGGGGTTGACCACCGCCTGCTCGAGGAACACGGTCGCGTCGCCGAAGGCGGATTCGGCCTCGCGCGCCGCGGCCTCGATGGACTCGCGCAGCTGGGCCGGGTCGGTGACCCGCCGCATGCCGCGCCCGCCGCCGCCGGCCACGGCCTTGACGAACAGCGGGAATTCCATGGCCTCCGACGCGGCCATGAGCGCGTCGACGTCGGCGGACGGTTCGCTCGACCGCAGCACCGGCAGTCCGGCGGCCTTGGCGGCGGCGATGGCCCGCGCCTTGTTACCGGTCAGTTCAAGCACCTGCGAGGAAGGGCCGATGAAGGTGATGCCCTCGCGGGCGCAGGCGGCGGCCAGGTCCGGGTTCTCCGACAGGAAGCCGTAGCCCGGGTAGATGGCGTCCGCCCCGGCGCTCTTGGCGGCCTTGATGATCTCCTCGATCGAGAGATACGCCCGCACCGGGTGTCCGGGCTCACCGATTTGGTAGGCCTCGTCGGCCTTGAGCCGGTGCACGGAGTTGCGGTCCTCGTACGGAAAAACCGCGACGGTACCGATGCCGAGTTCGTAGGCCGCGCGGAAGGCGCGAATGGCGATCTCGCCGCGGTTGGCGACCAGGACTTTGGAGAACATGCGTAGAAGGTACCTGCCCGGAGATACGGATCGGGCATCGAAGTCCCGTTCGGTGCAATCTTCACAGGACGGACTTCTCGCTTGCGAATTTGTGTTAATCACCGCGATACATCCCTGCCGGTGAGGGTTGCGGCCCTCCTACCACTGAATTCGCCGTCATGCTAAGAACAGCGGCCTCGCGACCCGCCGCCGCGCGGGCGCGCGCCGAGACGTCCCGGTGCCCGGATTGCCGCGCGATCGTGTCCGAGACCACAGCCGGCGCAGCCGGGAGACCATCGGCGACGCAGCGGGGAGACCGGACCCCGGCCGCGCCGGAGGCCGCGGGCGGCCCGGCCAAAGCGGCGCGAGATCACTTGCGCGACGGTAAAATCCGCCGTGAGGAGGGGTCGGTTGAGATCGTTCGCGACGCGCGCACCGTTGCTGTGCTGCCTCGCCGTCCTGCTCGCCGCCGTGACCGGCTGCACGGCCAACGTTCCCGGGCAACCGGTGCGGCAGCAGACCGATCCGGCCGCCCTCGAGGTCGGCAACTATCAGATCACCCCGCGCATGGTGGGAAATGCCAAGACGGACAAGCAATCTCGCATCCGCGAGTCGCAGCGACTGTCGGATTACGTGGCACTGCCGTTCGAGGCCGACAAGGAGTACGCCTACCAGTGCTCCAATGACGTTCGCCCGCACATCGTCACCAATCACAAGGGCCTGGGCGACATCCTCATCAATGACACCTTCGACGACATCGCCCACGATCTGCGCGGCGGCTGGGTCGATACCTGGTGCACCGGATCCGATTCCGACGACAAGCACCGCAGGCTGAGCATCGCGGTGCTGGAGTTGCCGGACGCGGGGCGCGCCGCGGCCGTCGGTCCCGCGCTCGAGCACGACGACTTCACCTACAACGTCGACAACCGTCCCGTCACGCTGCCGAAATACACTGACAGCAAGGCCCATTGGCGGCCGAACGTGGCCTCGATCGGCTCCTGGACCGTGCACGATCGCTACGTCGTGTTCATCAAGGTGGTCGATGAGCTCGCGACCGCGCCGAATCTGGCCGACCTGAGCGCCCGCACCGAGCGGATGCTGGATGTCGCGCTGCCACTGCTGGACGCCTTCCAGCCGACGCCCGCGGACAAATTCGAGCACATGCCGCTCGACCCGGACGGCATTCTCGCCCGCACCCTGCCGACGAATCCCGAGGAACCCATGCGGCCCGACCCGGACGGGGCGTACACCGGCCGCGGCGCGCTGCAGAGCCTGAGCGACGCCGATCTCGATTTCCTCACCGTCGGCGATATCGATTTGGTCGGCTACGGCGACGCGCTGGTATTCCACAGCCGGACCGGGACGGCGGCCCGCGCGCTGTGGGACCGCTGGAATCCGGCCACGGACACCTCCGGCGAGCGCCGGAGCATCGCCGCGCCGCCGGGATTCCCCGGTGACATCGGCTGTTTCGCGGTCCTGGAGAACGGGAGCGTCGTCGCCAACCAGTGCACCTTCCACGTGGACCGGTACACGGTGCAGGTCGGCGCGCTCAATGTGCCGGAGCTGTATCAGAAGACGGCGGCCGAGTACGTGCTGGTGACGAGCAGGTGACGGTATGAGGCGAATCCGCGAATCCCGCAGGCTGCGCACGATTCTGGTGGTCTTGTCTGCGGTGACCACCGTCCTGACGTTCGCCATCGCGGTGGCGTCGTCGACCGTTCCGGGTCACCCGAACCCCGGGATGACCCCGGCCGACCTCTCGAAACTCATTGTCGGGCCGTATCCCTCGGCCCCGATCGACTACGCGCCGCCCTACTCGGACGTGAGAGACGCGTATCAGATCGAGTCGCGCCGCATGATGACCTATCTGGTCGGCCCGGACGAAATCGATCCCGACGTCACGTATCTGGGCGGGGCGCGGGTGCTGGACGCCTCCGACGCCAACTTCGACGACACCGACGGACCCTTCCCCAAGGCCTGGCAGGCGGTCGCGCAGACCAACCGGATGATCGCGGGGGCCTATATCTCGCGCAACAACAACAGCGTTCGGGCGCGTAAGCACATCACCCTCGCGATCATGCGGTTCCCCACCGCGCAGGCCGCCCAGGCCGCGATCGACGGGTTCGCCGGCGCATTGGCCGCCCCTGGGCTGCACCCGATCCCGCTCGACGGCGTCGACGCGCGGGCCTCCTCGATCACCGATGCCAAGGGACAGGTCTTCGCGGTGCGCGGTGTGTACGCGATCGTCGGCCACGCGGTGATCCCCCAGGCCGACCCGGCCGCGCTGGGGGTGCGGCTGAAGGCGATGGCGCAGGCCCAGCTGGTCCGGATGGCGGAGCTGACACCGACACCGCTGGAGGATCTCCCGGATCTGCCGATCAACCCCGGCAACATGCTGGGGCTGACGCTGCCGAACAAGTACGACTCCTCCGACAACGACCAGTTCGGATGGAATCACGGCGGTGTCTACACACCGGCGGGCGCTCTGCACTACGAACGCGACGGCGCCGCCGCCCGCAAGGCGTTCGCGGCGGCCGGAGTGGATCTGGTCGCTCGCAATGCCGCGACCGTCTACCGCACCCGGGATCTGGCGGCGGCCTTCGGTTTACAGGCCGCGCTCACCACGCTGGGCCGCGATGACGACGAGTTTCCCACTCCGCCCGGCATCACCGACGCGCACTGCATCCAGCTGGACGAACCCGAGCCGATCCGCCGCTACACCTACCTCTGCGCAGTCGTGTACGGCCGGTATGTCGCGGTGATCGGGGCGGAGGCGCGTTTCAGCGGTGGCGCGCCGGCCTCGTTCCCGCAACGGGTTTCGGCGCAGTACTCGATGCTGGCCAGGAGCGGGCAGTCATGACACGTGCCCGCCTCGCGACCTGGTCCGGCCGGCCGGCGGCGCTGGCGCTGGCCGTCGCCCTCGCGGCCGGGTGCGGCACGGATCACCACGAGCCCGCCACACCCGCGTCGAGGGCCGCGATCGTCGATGCCGCCCAACTGGATCCGGGCAACTACCCGGTGGTGCCGCGCACCATCCAGGGCCATCGGCCCGACATCACGGTGGGCGACCTGGTGCAGGAGTCGATCCGGATGGCCGAGCACGTGCCGCTCGCCTTGGACATCGACGGCCGCCTGGTGTTCAACAATTCCGCGCACGCGATCACGGCGGACTATCCGCCGATGAGCATCGACAACTTCAATGAGCGGGCTCCGGGCCTGATCTCGGGCTGGGAGTCGGGCGGGCGGCACCGGTCCGACACCACGCTCGGGCTGAACGTGGACATCACGGTGCTGCGGTTCGCGAAGCCGGAACAGGCCACTGCCGCCGGGAAGTTCCTTGTGGGCCTTGCCAGTCCGGATTATCCGGACAAGGGCCCGGTGCAGATTCCGGGCTACCCCACGGCGAAGGCCGCGCTGAACTCCCTCGAATCGGTGAAGGCCACCTACGCCCAGGACAACTACCTCTACTGGCTCCACGTCGAGGACGACCTCACGGTGCCCGAGGGTCCCGGCGTACTGCTGGACGCGGCGAAGGTGTTCCTGGACAAGACGATCGAGTCCATGAAGGACTACCGGCCCACCCCGCCGGATCAGCTCTCGGGGTTGCTCGCCGATCCCGATGATCTGCTCTCGCGCACTCTGCCGCCGGGCAAGGGCCAGATCTGGGCGACCGAGGGACTGTACGGTCCGCACGCCGCCCTCACCCTCGACGATCGGCCGGCGGTCACCCGGCGCGCCTTCGACGAGAACGGCGTCGACCTGGTGGCGCACGCGCTCACCGGCGTCTACCGGACCCGGGACGCGGTCGGCGCGCAGCGGCTCACCGGCACCTTCGTCGACGAGCTGGCCGACCGGTACAAACCCATCGACCCGCCGCCCGGCCTCGCGACCGCTCGGTGCCTGCAACTGAAGGACGAGAAGACCTCCGCCGGAGCGAAATTCATGTGCTACCTGCCCTACAACCACTATGTGGCCGAGGTGTACGCCGACCAGTCCCAGGATCTGCGCCAACGACTTTCGGCCCAGTACTACCTGCTCGCCTACGGGCACATCTGATGCCCGGCCGGGTGCGGGGATCGTTGCTACATTCGTAGGGTCGGGATCCCGGCAGTGCTGAGGGAGGATGTCCATGCCGTTGCGGCCCGGCACGATCGTGGGCGGCTACCGGGTGATCCGGGTCCTCGGCAGCGGCGGTATGGGCACCGTGTATCTGGTGCAGGATCCGATGTTCCCGCGGCGACTCGACGCCCTGAAGGTGCTCAGCGCCGACCTGTCCCACGACGAGGTCTATCGCGCGCGGTTCGAGCGCGAGGCGAATCTCGCTGCGGAACTGGATCATCCGAACATCGTCACGGTGTACGCCCGCGGCGAGGAGGACGGGCGGCTGTGGATCGCCATGCAGTACGTGCCCGGTACCGACGCCGCCGTGGAGTTGAAGAAGCACCCCGACGGCATGACGCCGCGGCGGGCGCTGCGCATCATCACCGAGGTCGGCAAGGCCCTCGATTACGCGCATCGGCGCGGGCTGCTGCACCGTGACGTGAAGCCCGCGAACTTCCTGCTCTCGCCGGGTGAGCAGGACGCGAACCCGGGTGACGAGGAGCGGGTGCTGCTCACCGATTTCGGTGTGGCCAAATCGATTACCGACGGCCGCGAGCTCACCGGCACCGACGCGCTGATGGCGACCCTGGCCTACGCGCCGCCCGAACGACTGGTCGCCGGGCCGCTCGACCATCGAGGCGACATCTACAGTCTGGGTTGCGCTTTCGTGAAGCTGCTCACCGGCCACACCCCGTTCCCGGTGACCTCGCTGGCCCAGGCTACCCTGGGTCACCTCCAGGAGCCGCCGCCCGCGCTGAGCCCGCGGCGCCCGGATCTGCCGTCGGCGCTGGACGCCGTCATCGCCAGGGTGCTGGCAAAGGACCCGGACCACCGCTACGCCACCTGCCGCGACTTCACCCGTGACGCGGAGCTCGCGTTGCAGGGCCGGATGCCTTCCGCCGCACCGATTGTCCCGACGCCGCCGATCGCCGTCCGGCCGCTTGCCGAGGACGAGCAACCTACCGTCCGGATCGACCCGCCGCAGCCGAGCCAGTGGCGGTTGCTCGCCGTGGCCATCGTGGCGATGGTGGTGCTACTGGGTGTGTCGGGCGTCGCCGTCGTTCTGGCCGCGAACCACGATTCCGGCGGTTCGGCCGGTGCGACCACCACCGTGCACACCGATGCGCTGGAGCAGGTTCGCTCCGCCCACCCCACCTTCCAGGGCAAGACCGTCGCCGCGTTCAACTTCGGCGACGGCAGCCTCTCCGCCGACCTGGACACCAGTGACCAGGCGAAGTTCCTGGTGGACATCGGCTTTCGCTACACCACCGAATTCCGCGCCCAGTCCGGCGAGGCGTCACCGCGCCCACTGTCGCCCTCCGACGTCGCGGTCCCCGACGTCGATATCGTGATCGTGGTGCGTACCGACAAGCAGGCGGGCAACGGCGGTCTGCGCGGGCTGCCCAGCGGTTTCGTCTCCTCCAACCTGACCCATGCCCGGCTGGTCATCGTCGACGATCCCTTGACCGCCCGGGCCTTTCAGACCTGGACCGACCGCTCCCCCGATGTGCTGGTCCAGAAGGTCGTGCCCGCGATCGTGAAGGTGCTCTGAGCCGACCCGTTCCGAAACCGGTTCTCCCACAGGGGCGAAAGGGCAGTCCGGCGCAGTTGCGCCACCGTGGTTGGCCGGACACACCGGTCCTGTTACGCTCCGCCCCGGACAGGAGGTCGAGGTGCTCGGAAAGCAGTGGGGGGTCCGGTGCCTGCTGGCGGTGGCCGTGCTGGCGCCGGCGGGATGCGGATCGTCTCCGACAACCCAGATCAGCCCCGGCGCAACAACTTCCGCGCACTCGAACCGGGATCTGTGCACGCGGATGATCGATTTCTTCCACAACACGCTCGGAGTTCCCGAGGCGCAGGTGGCCGAACTCAGCCAGGGCACGATCGACGCTTCGATCGACACCACCGGATCCTGCTATCTGAACCTGCAGCGCCGCGCCCCCTACGTGGCGTGGCTGACGGTCCGCAATATGCACAAAACGGACCACTCCGACCCGATCGGCGCCCGCTACCAGCGCCTGGACGGTTTCGGTGAGGATGTCTGGCGCACCCCCGACGACAGCTACCTGACCCGGGTCGGCACCTGGGAGGGCATGCTCGCCATCGACGACAAGATCGCCGCGACCAGCTCGGTCCCACTGAGGATGACCGACCAGAAGGTCCAGGACACCATCCAATTCCTCATCGCGACCACCCGCGAGATGCAATAGCGCCCGCCGCTCCGGCACCCGCCGACCCCTAGGCTGGCGTCATGACCGAGCAACCGCGACTGCGCTATCGACTGATCACCGGGCCCGACGACGCGACGTTCTGTGAGCGGATCAGCGCACTGCTGGACGAGGGGTATCGATTGCACGGGTCACCGGCGGTGACCTTCGACGGCACCTCGGTCATCGCCGCGCAGGCGGTGGTGTGGGGCGAGGACTGACGGGCTCGAGGCCGTCGCCGATGCGGCGGGCGGCCGCGGACAATTCCGTCAGGTAGCGGCGGCGTTCAGTGCGGGTGACGTCCTCACGCAGGGGGCCGATCTGTAGTTCCATGACCGCGTGGCCGGCGCCGTCGAAAACCGGGGCGCTCATATAGCTGAGCGGCAGGGTCGCGTCGCTGTCGAAGGTCTGCTGGTCGTAGGCGCTGCCGCCGAAGGTCGCCAGTTGGGCCAGCACCTTGCCCTGCAGGTCCGTGTTTCCCGGATGTTCGGCGAGGTGGTCGGCGACCTCGGAGAGCACCCGGACTCCGGGGAGGCTGTCGCGTTCGAGCCGCCAGGCGCAATAGCCGGCGGTCCGGAGGGTGTCGAGGACGGCGCGATATTCGTCACGCCGCTCGGTCCCGCGGGTGTCGATCCAATCCCGTTGGCGGGCCGCGCCGGTGTGGGCGATGATCGCGGCCCCCGCCGGGGCGAGCAGCGGAATCCGTACGCCGGATTCCATTCCCACGGTGAGGCGGTCGCGGGTGACGGCGACGAACTTCAGGTGACCGCCGCTGAGCGCGGTCAGTGCCGCACCGCAGTCGACACGGTCGGCCAGCCGCGCCAATTCCCGGTCCAGCCAGGCGCGATCGCGCTGTCCCACGGCAGCGCGCGCCCCGACCGCCGCGAGCCGCCCGCCGAGTTCATAGCGCAGATCCGGTCGCCGGCGCACCCAGCCGCTTTGGGCGAGCGCGGCCAGGATCGCTCCGGTGGTGGATCGGTTCAGATCCAGGCTGTCGGCGATCTCGGCCGAGGTGAGCGAGTCATCCTGGGCGGCCAGCAGTTCCACGATGGCGATGACACGCTGAGTGGGCGGTGAGCTCTCGGTCTTGCCAGTGGGCACGCGGGTCTCCTAGCCTGAGCCGCGGCACAAATAGCTGTACGGCTGAATACGAATAATTGCACCGAGGAGCTGGGCATGGCAACCACCGGGGTGAAGGGTTGATCGCGGATTTCGCCGACCACTGGCTGCTGTACTGTTCCATCCCGCTCGTCGCCGCACTCATCGGCTGGGTGACCAAGATCGTCGCCGTGCAGATGCTCATGTATCCGCTCGAATTCAAGGGCATCCCACCGTGGCTGGGCTGGCAGGGCGTGATTCCCCGGTCCGCGCCGCGGATGGCCACCATCGCGGTGGACCTCATGTTCGGCAAGCTCATCGATCCGCAGGACATCATCGCCCGCATCGATGTCGCCGAGCTGACCACGCGGCTGCGCGAACCCCTCGACGCCGGTGTCGATTACATGGTCCGCGCCATGATGATGAAGCATCAGCCCCGGCTCTGGGTGAACATGCCCGACGCCGCTCAGCGCGCCATCATCGAACGCGCGCAACGGGATCTGCCGCGGCTGATCGAGGACATCGTCTACGACCTGCGCACCAATCTCGACCAGGTGATGGATCTGCGCGGCATGGCCATCAGCGCGCTGGTGGACGACAAGTCGCTGCTGGTGGAGATGGTGCGCCGGGTGGGCCGCAACGAGCTGCGCTTCATCGTGCGCTCGGGTCTGATCTTCGGCACCGTGCTGGGCTTCGTGCAGATGCTCACCTGGGCGCTCACCCATTCCCCGCTGCTCATGCCCGCTTTCGGCGGTTTCACCGGTTTGATCACCGATTGGCTGGCGCTGCAGATGATCTTCCGCCCGATCCGGCCGGTCGGTATCGGCCCCCTCAAGTGGCAGGGCCTCTTCCACAAGCGCCGTGAGCAGGTCTGCACCGACTACGGCGATCTCATCGCCACCGAGATCCTGACCCCCGCACGCATTCTCGAGGCCGTCCTCAACGGCGAACGTGCTGACCGGTTGGCATCCCTGCTGAGCCGGCACGTCAGCGAGTTCCTCGAACTCCAGACCGGGCCCGCCCGCCCGCTCATGCTGATGGTCGCTCGCGACAGCTACACCGCCCTGGAACGCGACGCGGTCACCTTCGTGCTCGATCATGTGAAGGCCGCCGCCCACTCCGGCTTCGATCAGCACGCCATCGAGGCCCTGGATGTCCGCACCCTCGTCATCGAGAAGACGAAGCAACTGACCGACGACGAGTACGAGGGCCTGCTGCGCCCGGCGTTCAAACAGGACGAATGGAAGCTCGTCGCCATCGGCGCGGTGCTCGGGTTCCTGGTCGGCGAACTCCAGGTTCACCTGATTCTGGGCTGAGACCGCCTTTTTCGGCACACATTCCGAATCCCGTTCCTTCCCCGCGGCGCCGGGGTGGTCGTACGATGGGGACTCGCGCGAAAACCGCCCATAGCACCGAATTCGCATGCTACGCACAGCAGTCGCCATGGTGAAGTACCACGCAGGGTCGGCGAAGTTGCGGCGAGTCTCCTCAAATTGCGATGTTTGCGAAGTCGAATCGGTACGATCCTGCACGTGCGCAAGATGTATGCGGGCGCCCGACTACGGCGGTTGCGCGAGGAACGGCGGATGACCCAGGCGGCCTTGGCCAAATCCCTGGACCTGTCGCCCAGCTACCTCAACCAGCTCGAGCGTGATCAGCGGCCGCTCACCATTCCCGTGCTGCTGAAACTGAATTCCACCTTCGACCTCGATGTGCAGTTCTTCGCCGCGGACTCCGACGCCCGGCTGGTGTCGGACCTGCACGAGATCCTGGTGGAGGCGGCGGGAGGCAATGCCGCGCCGGTGGCCGAGGTCGAGGACCTGGCCACCCGCATGCCCGAAGTCGCGAAAATCGTTGTGGCCATGCATCGCCGACTACGGGCCGCGACCGACCAGTTGGATCTGTTGTCCTCCAAGGTGGCCACGCCCGCCGGCGCACCCGGCGTCCCCATGCCCTACGAGGACGTGCGCGACTTCTTCTACGACCACCACAATCACATCGCCCAGCTGGATCTCGCCGCCGAGCGGCTCTTCGAGGAGAACGGGCTCACCATCGGCTCCCTCGACCGCCAACTGGCCCGGGTCGCCGAGGAACGCGCCGGCGTCACCGTCCTGGTCCGCGGCGACGGCGCCGATCCGAACATTCCCAAGCGTCATTACGAACCCGAGACCCGCACCCTCACCCTGGCCCGGCGGCTGCGGCCCGGGCAGCGCGCCTTCCAGATCGCCACCACCCTGGCGTTCCTGCTGCACGGCGGCCTGCTCGACGAAGTGCTCGACGAAAGCCCCTCGCTCTCCGACGAATCCCGCACCCTGGCCCGGATCGGGCTGGCCAACTACTTCGCCGGCGCGCTCGTCCTGCCCTACGGCAAGTTCCTGCGCTCGGCCGACGAACTGCACTACGACATCGATCTGCTGAGCCTGCGCTTCGAGGTCGGCTTCGAGACCGTCTGCCATCGGCTCAGCACCCTGCAGCGGCAGGGCCAGCGCGGCGTGCCGTTCTTCCTGATCCGCACCGATCGCGCCGGCAATATCTCGAAACGCCAGTCCGCCACCGCCTTCCACTTCTCCCGGGTGGGCGGCAGCTGTCCGCTGTGGGTGGTGCACGAGGCGTTCAACCATCCCGGCCGAATGCTGTCGCAGGTCGCGTCCATGCCCGACGGACGGCGCTATCTGTGGGTGGCCCGCACCACCGCGCCCACCCCGACCGGGTTCGGCACGGCCGGAAAGGAATTCGCCATCGGTCTGGGCTGCGACATCGAATACGCCGACCGGCTGGTGTATTCGCGCGGCCTGGAGCTGGACGATCCGGCCGCGGCGGCGCCCATCGGCGCGGGCTGCAAGGTGTGCGAGCGCCCCAACTGCGCCCAGCGCGCCTTCCCGCAAATCGGGCGGCCGCTGGCGATCAGCGAGCACACCAGTTCGGATCTGCCGTATCCCCGTATGCCCCGCTGAGATTCAGCGCATACACCACCGATCGTCGATCGGGCTACCCCCGAGTTGCCCCGGCGCGCCCCCGCGAGTCCCACTCCACCGCACCGCCTTCCGATGTCCCCGGCGGGCCTCGCTCGGCTGCGCACCCATTGTCGCTGGTGAAAGCCGTGTTGCTGCGCAGCAACTCCTGCACCCATTCTGGATATCCATCCTGCCTCATTGCATTAAATACCGAATGGTATTAAATACTGTCTAGTATTCTTCATTTCCAACCCGGGAGAATGACGAGTCACCTGAATTAATCCAGCGTTTGCCACCCATCACGAGCAGATCATGTGTACCGTCTGGATTTGCTCGAAGTCTCTCCTCAAAAAATGGTGGCGTAGTGTTCGGTATCGACGGATGCCTCAAACGCATCATGGACATTCCCGGTGCATGCAGCGTAACCCTGGTAGACGGCGCGAGCGGCCTGGCCATTGCCGCAGCGGGGCGGCACGATGTGGTCGATCAACACGAAGATGCCGCTGCCGCAACCGATGTCGTACGTTCGGTGCTCACCTCCCCGGCACTCGTGACCGGTCGCGCCGGTGACGACATCACCGAGATCATCGTCTGCGGAACCCAGGGATTTCACCTGCTGAATATGATCGACGGCGATTTCGACGGGCGGCTTTTCGTGCACATCCTGTTCGACGGTGACAGCGGCAATCTCGCCATGGCTCGATACCAGCTGCGGGCAATTCTCGCCGAATTTGCCGAGGACGATCATGGACAGTGAACTCGTCCTCGAACTACGGCGGCTGGAGCAGCAACGCGGCACCGGCGCACTCGCCGTGGGCGACGGCGCATTTCATCTCGTCGAGGGCGCGATCGTGGCCGCCGAATGCCGGCGAACCACCGGACTCGACCGCATGGCGATGGCGGCCGGGCTGACCGACGCCGAGGGCTGGCGGCGCGCCCGGGCGAGCGCGAGCGGCGGGCCGCCCGCCGACGGGCTACTCACGAGCCCTCATCTGGAAACCCTTGCGCTGCTGTCGGTCTTCGACGCCGCCTACATGTTGCTGGCCGCGCCCGCGCCGCTGGAATTCCGGGACGGGCCGCCGCACTGGCTGGCCGGCGTCTGCCGCATCACCCCGGGCGCGCTCCTGCACGAATGCGCCCGCCGCGGTGATCCGGCCGCGGGCGTGTGGCCGGTGCGGCTGGTCGACCGCGTCGCCGTGGTGCCGGTGCGGCGGGTCCGGCGGCGGCGCGTCGTGCTCACCGGCGGCCAAGCCGAAGTGCTCGCCGCCGTCGACGCCCGGCACAGCATCACCGCCCTCGCCGGGGAACTGGGCCGCACCACGTACGGCTGCCTGCTCGCGGTGCGCGAGCTCACCGCAGCCGGGCTCCTCGAACCGCCCGTGGTGGTCACCTACTCGGATCCGGTCGCCCTCGCGGACCCGATCGCTATCCCGGACCCCCTCGATATGGCCGACCCGCTCGGCATCGGGAACCCACTGGCCGGGCCCGGACCGGCCGGCCCGGATCCGGCCCTGCGCGCCACCGCGACAACGGATTCCATGCCACCGCTGCGCCGCCGGGTCCGGCAGGCCACCCCCGTCGCCGTCCCCGACCGCTGGGAGCCGCCCGACCGGGACGTGCTCATCCGGCTGCGGGCAGCACTCGAGGAGCTGGCATGACCTCAGCCGGTGCACCCGGTGGGACAGAACGGGCACAACCGCTCGGCGAACGAATAGGGAGGCGGCCTTGGAGGAGCTCGCGTGACCGCGCGGAGAAGGCGGCTCGGTGAATTGATAGGAAGAAGGTTGACCAAAGTGGCGATGTCCGGCCCAGAACCGAACACGCAGGTACTCGAGGAACTGAAGTTGCTGCGGGACCGGGTGCCGCAGCTGACGGGCACGCTGGTGGCGTCCACCGACGGGCTGCTCATCGCACACGATCTGCCCACCCACATCGAACCGGCGGGCATGGCCGCGCTCACCGCCGCTCAGCTCTCACTCTCCCACCGGCTGGCCGCCACCGCGCACGGCGGCGGCTTCCACGAGGTGGTCGTGCACGGCGAAACCGGGGACGTGGTGATCTACGCGGTCGGCTGGACCGCCTCACTCACCGTGCTCGCCGGACCCGGCGCGAATATCGGCCGCCTGCACCTGGAATCGCGGCCCGCGGCCCGCGCCATCGCCGACCGCCTCGCGGCGGTGACCGGGGAGGCCGACCCCACTCAGACCCTGAACCCCAAGTGATAACACCGATTGAAAGGAAAACCCATGTCCAACATGGATATCGCACTGAAGGACATGATGGTGATCGACGGCGCCATCGGCGCGGCCGTGGTCGACTACAACAGCGGCATGGCGCTCGGCATGCTCGGCAGCTCCAAGGCGCTGGATCTCCAGGTCGCCGCCGCGGGCAATACCGAGGTGGTCAGAGCCAAGATGCGCACCATCGATCAGCTGGGCATCAACGAGGACATCGAGGACATCCTCATCACCCTCAGCGGCCAGTACCACGTCATCCGGCCCATGACGGGCCGTAAATCCAAGGGCCTGTTCCTCTATCTCGCGCTCGACCGCGGCCGCGCCAACCTGGCCATGGCCCGCCACCGCCTCAAGGGCATCGAGGAGGACCTCGAGGTGTGAGAACCCACCCGGCAGCACCCTGTTCGCCCGTACGGACGGCATCGTCGAAATCCGTACGGGCGAACGTGTCTGTGCCCATAGCGAGCCTTCGATCTTGAATCCCCATGACGGGTCACCGTTTTGCAATCGATCGGGCACGCGCCCAGCAGCTACCCGGTAGTGTGAACACCGTCGAACAATCGGTCATCCGGCCGTCTCCGTGCCCCGTGTTTCCCAGTGTTCGCATTCGTTCAGCCGATGCCAGACGGCGCTGTCCCGCATCGTGGACCCCGGCTGCTCTTCCTCGGCTCGCGTCCGCCCCGACCTGTGAAAGGACGAAAGGAACCGCTCTCATGATCACTCAGGCAGATCTGCCCGCAGGACTTCAATTGCGGACGAGCGCGGCCAGTGGCCCCCATGGCAGCTGCGTCCAGGTCGGCTACTGGCCCGGCCGTGGCATGGTCATCGCCCACAGCAAAGAAGGCCGCAACGGTGCGGTGCTGCTCTTCACGGTCCGGGAGTGGGAAGCCTTCATCCAGGGCGTGAAAGCCGACGAATTCCCCGCCGCCGGCTGATATTCCGGGCACCCCGGGCCGATCAGCCCGGCAATGACACTCGTGACCGACCGGTCCCGCGGAATGCGGCGGCGAAGGTGGGGACGGGTTAGGTTCGGTGGCTGTGGCGTTCGAATACCGGGTTGGCGACATCCTCGAGCTGTCGTGTCCGTACACCGAGGCACGGGTGACCGGGCTGACGGCTGACGATGTCCTCGTCGAATGGCCGTGGTGGGCCGTGGATCCGGCGAGCGACGGGGTGCGGTGGAACGGCGTCGTCGCGGTGGCGGCCGGACCGGACACACCCGGATGGGACCGGGAAGTGTTCCGGATCCAGCCCGCCGCCGCGGAACTCGATGCCGACTCCGGTGAACCCGCTACCGAAACGATGTGCCGCATCGGGATTCCGCCGACCGTGGTGCACGTCATCGCCGTGCGGCGGTTCGATCCGCCGCGCGTCACCGGATGGCTACCCCGCCCGCGGCGAGAGGTGGTCTTCCTGCGCGCGGGGCAGTCCGTCGATCCGGGCGCGGAGGATCAGGGCGCGTGGTTCGACCCCGAGGACGACATCCCACGACGCGTCGAATTGCGGTTCCGCCCATACGCCTTCCTGGAGATCGGCGACGAGATCGCCGACGCCGGCGGACGCGCGTGGCGCTTCGGCGGACCCTGGACCTGGCAGCCGTTCGACGGCGCCGGACCCGATGGACCCACCTGGCCGCTGCTGCTGCTCACCCGCGACGGCGACAGTGACGACGCGGCCGCCGTCGACGTCACCGAGGCGACGCTCGAGGGTTCGCACGACGAGGAACTCGCGCGCTGGCGCGAACTGGCGCGGCTGAGCCCGGAGGAACCCGACGACGAGTGAACCGTCAGGACTTGGCCAGATACTCCAGCCGTTCACCGTCCACGGCCGCGCGCATCATGCTCGCCAGGCCGGGATGACGCACCAGACCCGGATCGGACTCGACGATCTCGCGCGCCAGCTGCTGTGCGGCCGTGATGACTTCGAGGTCGTCGAGCAGCGACAGCAGGCGCAGGCTGCGGGCCGTGCCCGACTGCGCGGAGCCCAGCACATCGCCCTCGCGGCGCTGCCGCAGATCCAGCACCGCCAGTTCGAAACCGTCGGTGGTGCCCGCGACCGCCTCCAGCCGGGCCATGGCCGTGCCCATCGGATTGGTCTCGGTGATGAGCAGGCACAGGCCCGCGTGCTTACCGCGGCCGACACGACCGCGCAGCTGGTGCAGCTGGCTCACGCCGAAGCGGTCCGCGTCGACGATCACCATGACCGTGGCGTTCGGGACGTCGACACCGACCTCGACGACCGTGGTGCACACCAGCACATCGATCTCGGCGTCGTTGAAGGCCCGCATGACCCGGTCCTTCTCGTCCGCCGGCAGCCGACCGTGGAGCAGGCCCACCCGCAGGTCCTTGAAAGGACCCGAGCCGAGCATCTCGTACATGTCGACCGCCGAATGGGTGGTGGGCCCTTCCTTCTCCTCCTCGGCTTTCGCCTTGCGGCCCTTGCCCTTTGCGTTCTCCTCCTCGTCGCCGATGCGCGAGCACACCACGTAGGCCTGCCGCCCCTGCGCGACTTCCTCACTGATCCGCTCCCACGCGCGATCCACCCACGCCGGTTTCATCTTGGCGGGAACGACTTTCGAGGTGATCGGGGAGCGGCCACGCGGAAGCTGGGTCAGCACCGAGGTTTCCAGATCGCCCAGCGTGGTCATGGCGATCGTGCGCGGAATCGGGGTGGCCGTCATGACCAGCAGGTGCGGGCTGGCGGCGTTCTTGGCCTTGGCGCGCAACGCATCCCGCTGCTCCACACCGAAGCGGTGCTGCTCGTCGACCACCACCATGCCGAGATCGAAGAACTCCACATTGTCCTGAATGAGGGCGTGGGTGCCGATCACCAGGCCCGCGTCGCCGGTGACCGCGTCCAGCAGGGCCGCCTTCTTCTGGCCCGCCGACATCGAGCCGGTCACCAGCACCACCTTGGTGGCCTGGTCGGCCGCACCCAGCTCCCCGGCGTTGCCGAGATCGCCGAGCATCTTGGTCAAGGACCGATAGTGTTGCGCCGCAAGGACTTCCGTCGGCGCAAGCAGCGCGCACTGCTGGCCGTTGTCCACCACCTGAAGCATGGCGTGCAGGGCCACGATGGTCTTGCCCGAACCCACCTCGCCCTGCAGCAGCCGGTGCATGGGGTGACTGCGCGACAGGTCGGCGGAGATCTCGTCGATGACGGTGCGCTGACCCTCGGTCAGCTCGAACGGCAGCCGCTTGTCGAAGGCGGCGGCGATGCCGTCGGTGCGCGGCGGGCACGGCTTGGCGGCCCGGCCCTCGGTCTGGTGACGACGCTCGGCCAGCACCAGCTGCAAGGCCATGGCCTCGTCGAAACGCAGACGGCCACGGGCGGCTTCGATGTCGACCTTGTGCTCGGGTAGGTGGATCAGGCGCAGCGCGTCGGAGACCGGCAGCAGCGCATGCTCGGCGCGCAGCTCCTCCGGCAGCGGATCGTCGATGGGGTCGAGCTGGTCGAGCACCTGGCGGATACAGCGCAGCAGATCCCAGCTCTGCACCTTGGCGGTCGACGGGTACACCGGGATGAACTCGCGCTCGAAGAACGAGACGTCCACTCCCCCCGCGCCTTTCGCGGTCTGCGCCAACCCGCGCAGCGCGCCGCCGCCGCGCACGGTGGTGAGATTCTCGATCGACCCGTCACCCTGCTCGGGCAGGATCAGATAGTCCGGGTGCGAGAGATTCCAGCGGTCGGGCCGCCACCAGTGCACGGTGCCCGACATCATGGCCCGCACACCCTCTTTCACCAGATACCGCACCTTGTCGCCATTGAAGAAGGTGATCTCCACCGGGCGCGGGCCGCCGGTGTCCAGGTTCACCTTGAGCAGGCTGCCGCGCCGGTTCTTCATGGGCCGCAGCTCGGTCTTGGTGACCCGGCCCATCACCGTGATGTGCTGGCCCTCCTCGGGCGCCTCCTCGGTGAGCGGCTGCCCCTGGGTGGCGTAGCGCAGCGGATAGTGCCGCAGCAGGTCCTCCACCGTCTGCATATCGAAGTGCTCCTGCAGCCCCTCGGCCGCCTTCACCCCGAGCACGTGGTCGAGCCGATCCGCCAGTGTCGCCATCTATTCCACCCCGATCTGCACCAGGTCGCCGGACTGCCCGCCCGGGTAAACCACCACTTCCACACCGGGGAAGCCCGCGGCCACATGCCCGGCCAGATCGGCCGAAAGCCCTTCCGGCGCATCGCATCCGATGAGCATGGTCACCAATTCCCCGCCCAGCCCGAGCATCCGGTCCAGCAGCGTGCGCCCCGCCGCCCGCACGTCCGAATCGATGACCACCACATCGTGGCCGACCAGACCGAGCCCGTCCCCCGCCTCGCACATCCCCACCATGGTCAGCGCCCGCTCCGGTGCCATCCGCAAAGCGCCCCACCGGGTTCCGGCCGCCGCCTCCGACATGGCGAACGCGTCGTCCGCCGCGGCCCGGCCGGCATCGTGCATGGACAGGGCCGCCAGCCCCTGCACCATCGACCCGCACGGCAGCATCAGCACTTCACGCTGTCCGTCGCGCGCGGCCACGCTGACGGCCACCAGCTCGTGCGCGGGCAGTGCCCCGTTCGGCAGTACCAGCACTTCTCGCTGCCGGACCGCGCGGATCGCGTCGAGGAGGACGTCCGCCGTCACGTCACCCTCGAGCACCACGGCTCCCGCGTCCTCGAACAGCCGCACCGCGCCGGCCCCGGTGGCCACCGCCAGGATCGCCCGGTCCGCGCCGCCGGGCGCGTGCGTGGAGACGGTCAGCGTCTCGATGTGGATCCCGCTCACTGTGCCGGTGCCGAGCCCGGCCTCGACCGCCGCCCCCGCATCGGCGCAGTGCACGTGCGCGGACCAGGTCTGCGCGCCGTCTCCCACGACGACCACCGAATCCCCCAGTGCCCCGAGCCGATCCCGCAAGGCGGCGATCCGCTGCTCGTCGGTCCCGCGCACCAGGAACATGACCTCGTAATGCGGCGCGCCCGCCTTGCCCAGCGAGCCGTCTATCACCGAATTCGACACCGGCACAACCTGATTCGATCCTAGCGCGCCGACGGCTTCCGGAGCTGGTGCATCGGTGCCGCCCCCGACGCTCACCCGGCGTGTCCCGGCCACCATGGTCGTTCGCTCCGGTGCACCACGCCGATAAGCCGGTCGCGCCGGCGCGCTTCCCCCGGCCGCCGCCACCAATTCGTCCAGTAGCACCAGCAATCCGCGCGCCCCGGCGTCCACGACCCCGGCGTCCCGCAGCACCCCCAATTGCGTGGGCGTCTCCCCCAAGGCTTTGGCCGCCCCATCGGCCGCCGCCAGCGCCACCGAGACCAGTTCCCGCTCCGGGCAATCGACCGCCCGCTCGGCAGCCCGATCCAGCACGGTCAGCATCGTCCCCTCGACCGGCGAACTCAGCCCCTCGCGCACCAGCCGCGCGGCCCGCCGCAGAGCGACCCGCAGCGTCTGCTCCGTCAACGGCCCTGCGGTCACCCCGTCCGCGATCCCCCGCAACACCTGCGACAGGATGATTCCCGAGTTCCCGCGCGCCCCGATGGTCGCGCCACGCGCCATGGCGGCGCCGACCTCCCGGGCACTCGGCCCGCTCGATACCGCGTCCGCGGCCGGCGCCCCCGGATCGCGCTCCGCGTCCTGCGACGTTCCCGCCGCGGCCTCCGCTCCGCGGAGGGCTGCCCGCATGGTGCTGAGGAGATTGGTGCCGGTGTCGGAGTCGGCGACGGGGAAGACATTGAGGGCGTTGATCTCGTCCCGGTGGCGTTCCAGGGCGGAGAGGGTGAGCCGGCCCCAGCGCAGCAGGGCAGTTCCGTCGAGCGCGTCCGCTTCCCCGGGCACCGTCACCGTCCTCTCACGTCGTGGAATCCCGGCAGCCAGCCTAGTCGGGGCAACCGACACCACGCCGTCACCTGGCATTCGTACGCCGCATACGAAGCCGTGAACGGGGGGCTGATTGGACACGCCCGGGCGGGGTTGGCTACTCTTGTGCGGTTGCCTCACGCAGGCACGGTCCTGCTCTCTCAGGTATCGGCCCGCGTTCACCAGCGATTCGCTGGTAGGTACGTCCAAGACATTAGGCTTTCGGACACGCTGTGCACCGTGCAGCGCGTCCCACTATGACATGAAGGAGCTCGCGACTATGGCTGCCGTCTGTGACGTCTGCGCCAAGGGCCCCGGCTTCGGTAAGTCGGTTTCGCACTCGCACCGGCGCACCAACCGTCGCTGGAACCCGAACATCCAGACCGTGCGCGCCCAGGTTGCCCCCGGCAACACCCGCCGCATGAACGTCTGCACCTCCTGCCTCAAGGCGGGCAAGGTCGTTCGCGGCTGAATCAGCTTTCCCGCAGAAGCCCCGGCACCCAGAATTGGGTGATCCGGGGCTTCTGTCATCCATGGGAGGACGCATGAGCGAATGGCGGGTGGTTCCGCTCGGGGCCGAGCACGCCCACGGGCTCGGGGTCTGCCATGTCGCCTGCTGGCGTGAGGCGTATCAGGGCCTGGTCCCCCAGCACGTGCTGGACGCCTTCGATGTGGATCAGCGCGCCGCGGCCTGGGACCGCGTCCGGGTCAGGTATCCGGGGCACGTGTGGGTCGCCGTCGTCGACGACGCGGTCGTCGGATTCGCGGCCGCCGGCCCCGCGGCCGAGGAGAACTCGCCCACGCCACGGGAACTCAATGCCATGTACGTGCGGGCCGCCTACTACGGCACCGGTCTCGCGCACGATCTGATGCGCACGGTGCTGCCGGACGACGCCGACACCGCGCTCTGGGTGTTCGAGGAGAACCCGCGCGCGCAGGCCTTCTACAAGAAATACGGCTTCGAACTCGACGGCGAACGCCGAGTCGAAGCCTTCACTCCCGCAATGCAGGTGCGGATGGTGCGCCGGGCGCCGCGCGACGAGGACCGGCGCCCGACGCCCGAAATCACGCCGCGCCGTTGATGCAGTCCACCTGCTGGCTGATCGACTGCACCACGCACGCCAGGCGCGAGGTCACATTGGACGACAGGCCGCTCACGCTGTTGGTGTCGAGCAGGCTGCCGACCGGAGCGACCTTGGTGCTCGTGGTGTCGGGGACGTACGGGTCCAGCGTCAACGGCTCGGCGTTCGCGGCGGCCGGGACCGCGGCCAGCGCCGCACCCGCGGCCAGCGCGACGAAAACACCACGGGCAGTCTTCTTCTGCATACACATGCTCCTGAATCAGGTAACGGATCAGCGCTACGGCAGACGCCAGTCCACCGGCGCGGCCCCTAGGGTACCCAGCAATTCGTTGGTTCGTGAGAAAGGCCGAGAACCGAAGAATCCTCGTGAAGCCGACAGCGGTGAGGGATGGGCGGATTCGATGTACGGGGTGCTGCCCAGCATGGGCTTCAGCGTCGAGGCGTCGCGGCCCCACAGAATCGCCACCAGCGGCTGGTCACGGGCCACGAGCGCGCGAATTGCCTGCTCGGTCACCGCTTCCCAGCCCTTGCCGCGGTGCGAGGCCGGCTGGCCCGGCTGCACGGTCAGCACCCGGTTCAGCATGAGCACGCCCTGATCGCACCACGGCGACAGATCGCCGTTGGACGGCGTCGGGAAGCCGAGATCCTTGGAGTACTCCGAGTAGATGTTCGACAGACTGCGCGGGATCGGCGAAACATCCGGGGCCACCGAGAAACTCAGCCCCACCGGATGCCCCGGCGTCGGATACGGATCCTGGCCGACGATGAGCACCCGCACCTTGTCGAACGGCCGCTGGAAGGCTCGTAGCACGTTCTCTCCCTTCGGGAGATAGCCACGCCCCTCGGCGTTTTCGGTTCGCAGGAATTCACCCATCGCGGCAATGCGGTCGGCCACCGGCTCGAGGGCCTCGGCCCAGCCCGTATCGATGACTTCCGACAGTGGTTTCGCGCCCATGTCGGGAAAACTTATCGTGTCGAGTTTCATCGCGGTACCGGGCCCGGCTATGCGAACGATTCCCAACCGGACGGTCCGGATCTGCGGGCGCCGTCGACCGTGACGCCCGCGCCCGCGCGGACCGCTCCGACCCGCACCCAGCCCTCCGGCAAATCGCTCGAATCGGTGAAAGTCGCTGCGAAAGCGTGATCCTCGCCGCCCGCCAGAATCCAGTCGAGGGGGCTGACGCCCAGCGCCTTCCCCACCGCCTCCAGTCCGGGATCGGCCAGCGCCGCCGACGCCAGATCGATGGCTACACCGGAGGATTCGGCGATATGCCCCAGATCGGCGAGCAGCCCGTCCGACACATCGGTGAGCGCGGTGATCTCCACGGTGTCCGGCAGCTCCAGCACCGCCTCGTAGGGCGGCCGCGGAACCCGGTGTGCGGCAACCACGTCCGCGAACTCGGCGGCGTCATCCCCGGCCGACAGCACCGCCAGCCCCGCGCCCGACCAGCCCAGCCGCCCGGCCACCGCGACCACGTCCCCCGGCCGCGCGCCCGACAGTTCGACGGGCGCGCGGCGCGGATCCCCGAACGCCGTCACCGAGATGATCAGCAACGGGCTGCGCACCATGTCGCCGCCCGCGATGGAGGCCCCGGCCCGCCCGGCCTCGGCCCACATGCCGTCCGCCAGCGCCCGCACGAATTCGACCGGGGTGTCCGACGGGCAACCCAGGCCCACCACGAACGCGCTCGGCACCGCGCCCATGGCGACCACGTCCGCGGCGCTCTGGGCGACGGCCTTGCGGCCGATATCGTGCGGGCTCGACCAGTCGGTCCGGAAGTGCCGGTCCTGCACCAGCATGTCGGTGGTCACCACGAACCGCCCCTCGGGCGCGGCGATCACCGCCGCGTCGTCACCCGGGCCCAGCAGCACCCCCGGCGTCTGCGTCCGCCCCTGGTTCACCAGCGCGATGAGCCCGAACTCCCCGAGCTCGCCCACGGTGCGGGCGGCCGGAACGGACTGCGGCCTGCGGCTGGCGGTGATGGCGGTCTCCTTCGGGACGAGTGTGATGCGGGCGCCTGACGGCTCGACGGTACCCTCGAACACGCAATCGACGACCAGCAGCCGGGACGCGTGCCCGGCACGCCACGATCGGGGACCGACGACCGGATGAGCAACGACACCCGCGGCACCGAACCGGACACCACGCCGGAGCGCACCGACGCGACCGCAGCCGAGGACGCGGAGACCACGGACGCCACCGCGGCGCCCGCGGACGACGCGAAGCCGGAAGACTCGGGCGCCGCGAAGTCGAAGGATTCCGACGCCGACGCCGCCGAAGAGGCTGCGGCGAGCCAGGACTCGGACGACGACTACGAGGTCCGCCGTTCGCCCGCGCTCATCGCCACCGCTGTCGCCCTCCCGGTCGCCCTGGTCGTCGGCCTGCTCGTCATGGGCGTGCTGGCCAATCGCCAGCACAGCCGCGACCCGCTGGTCCTGGGCGCCGTGCCCGCGCCGACCGCGTCCGGCCCGGAATGCTCCGCGCTGATGCCCGCGCTGCCCGACAAGATCGGCGACTACACCACCTCCGAACTGGTGCAGCCCGCGCCGCCCGCCACGCACGCCTGGCAGCTGCCGGACGGCGGCGACGCCATCGTGGTCCGCTGCGGCCTGGATCGGCCGATGGAATTCGTGAAGTCCTCGAGCACGAATCAGATTCAGACCCCCAAGGCGGCCGCCGGCGACAACGGAGTCAACTGGTTCGAGGTGCGCGACCAGACCAGCGGTGTCACCTCCGGCACCTACTGGGCGGTGGACCGGGGGGTCTACATCGCGCTGACCATGCCGGACAACGCCGGACCCAGTCCGCTACAGGATGTTTCGGCGGCCATCCAGGAGAAGCTCCCGCCGAAGCCGATGGACCCGAACCCGATCCCGAACTGACAGATATATCTGTCAGAGCTTGCGGAGTCTGACCTTCCCGGCCGTGAGATCGACGTCCACGCCTTCGTCCCCGTCACCCGGGTTCTCCCGGTGCATGAGCACCGCCTGCCGCTGCTCCATCTCGTGCCGCTTGGCCGAGTTGAACGCGGCGTCGAACTGTTCCATGCCGATGGCCGACGCGCTGCGCTCGCCCTGGGTCCGCATCCACGGCAGCGCCGTGCGCCCCGTTGCCTTGCGATAGCCCACATCGGCGAAGGCCACCGCGATGATCAGCAGTGCCAGGCCGGGAATCGTCAGAGCCACGATCACCTGATCGAGGCTACGCGCGGCCCGGTGCGGCTGCCGTCACCCGTGGGTCGCATGCGAACGGCCCGGTCCATCATCCGAAGTGATGAAACCGGGCCGCCGGCCCAGCGGGTCAGCGCAGGCCGGTGCCGCGGGCGCGAGCCGTCTCGATGAGGGTGCTCACCAGGGTCCGGTTGTCGATGCCGGTGGCCTCCCACATGCGCGGGTACATGGAGATGGCGGTGAAGCCGGGCATGGTGTTGATCTCGTTGATGACCGGCCCGGCGGCGGTGACGAAGAAGTCGACGCGGGCCAGGCCCTGGCAGTCCAGCGCCCGGAACGCCTGCACCGCGAGCTCCCGGATCTGCTGGGACATATCGTCGTCCAGCTTGGCGGGGACGTCGAACTCGCAGACGTCGTCGAGGTATTTGGTGTCGAAGTCGTAGAAGTCGGGCGCCGCGGCGTCGTCCTCGGGCATCCGGATCTCGGCCACCACACTGGCTTCCACCCGGCCGTCCGGGAATTCCAGGACGCCGCACTCGACTTCGCGGCCCACGATGCCGGCCTCCACGATCACCTTGGGGTCGTGGCGGCGCGCGGTCTCGATGGCGGCGTCGAGCTCGTCCCAGCTGTCGACCTTGGTGATGCCGATGGACGACCCGCCGCGGGCGGGCTTGACGAACACCGGCAGCGCCAGGCGGGCCCGGTCGGCCTCGGCCACCGTCGCCACGCCGGGCCGCAGCACCACCTGCACGCCGACCGGAAGACCTTCGGCTGCAAGGAGTTTCTTGGTGAACTCCTTGTCCATTCCGGCCGCGCTGGCCAGTACACCCGGACCCACGTAGGGCAGCTCGGCCAGTTCCAGCAGACCCTGCAGGGTGCCGTCCTCACCGAACGCGCCGTGCAGCACCGGGAACACGACATCCACCGCGCCCAGCACGGTGTCCGCGCCGTCCAGCGGAACCAGGGCGCCGCCGCGCGAGGGATCGGCGGTCAGCGCCAGCGCGGTGCCCTGCTCGTCGACCGTGGGTAGCGCCCGATCCTGCGCGGACAGTGCCCGCGGATCCGCGTCGCCGAGCACCCAGGTGCCGTCCCGCGTGATGCCGATCGGAACCGCCTCGTACCGTTCGGGATCGAGGCTCGCCAGCACGGTGCGTGCCGATACACACGACACCCCGTGCTCGTTGCTGCGGCCGCCGAACACCACCGCCACCCTGGTCCTGTTGGTCATGCCCGGAACCGTACCCGGTCGAATATGGCGGCAGTGTTACACGGTCGTCCCGAGACGGTGCTCAACGGCTCGGACGCGCCGCCGGTCATTCCGATTTCAGGCGGCGCCCCTGCAGCTGCCCGACCGCCTCCGCGGCGGACAGTCCCTCGTGGCACACCTGGTGCACGGCATTGGTGAGCGGCATTTCCACCCCGTGCGCCGCGGCCAGCGCCCGCACCGATGTGCAGGACTTCACACCCTCCACGACCTGGCCATGGGTGGCCTCCAGCGCGGTCTCCATGGTGCCGCCCGCGCCCAGCGCGTGCCCGAAGGAGCGATTGCGCGACAGCGGCGAGGTGCAGGTGGCCACCAGGTCGCCGACGCCCGCCAGTCCCGCGAACGTGACCGGCTCCGCGCCCACGGCCACGCCGAGCCGGATGATCTCGGCCAGCCCGCGGGTGATGAGGGTGGCGATCGAGTTGTCGCCCAGCCCCATTCCCGAGGCGATGCCGCAGGCCAGCGCGATGACGTTCTTACAGGCGCCGCCGATCTCACAGCCGATCACATCGGTATTGGTGTACGGCCGGAAATAGCCGGTGGCACAGGCGTGCTGGACCGCCTCGGCCCGCGCCACGTCCGGACAGGCCACCACGGTCGCGGCGGGCTGGCCGGCCGCGATCTCGTGCGACAGGTTCGGGCCCGACAGCACCGCGATCCGGCTCGGATCCGCGCCGGTGACCTCCGCGATGACCTGGCTCATGCGCAGCAGGCTGCCGGTCTCGATGCCCTTGGCCAGACTCAGCAGTGTGGCGTCGGCGGGAATCAGGTCCTTCCACGCCTCGAGATTGGCGCGCAGCGACTGCGACGGCACCGCCAGCACCACGATGTCGGCCCCCTCCAGCGCGACCGCGGGGTCGTCGGTGGCGGCCATGGGCGGCAGCGGCACGTCGGGCAGATACCAGGGATTGCGATGCTCGGTAGCAAGCACTTTGGCCACCTCCGGCCGTCGAGCCCACATGGTGGTCTCGGTTCCCGCCTCCGCCAACACCTTCGCGAACGCGGTCCCCCACGACCCCGCGCCCAACACCGCTGCCCTTGCCATCAGACAAATATATGCGCGTGTGATCGGAGCCATGCCGTGGTGGCTTCCCCGGAATTCGACGCCGCTCACACGGCCGTCATCTCGGAGTGGGAGGATTCGGGCATGCGCGCGGCCGGAGCGAAGCGGAGGGCACAGTGAACACAGCCGTCCACGCTGTCATCGCGGTCAAGAGTCTCGGGCTCGCCAAGAGCCGGCTGTCCGAGGGTCTGCCCGCGCATCGACGGCCGCACCTCGTGCTGGCCATGCTGTCGGACACGGTGACCGCCGCGACGGCCACCCGCGGGGTGGCCTCGGTGACCGTGGTGACGCCCGATCCGCAGGTCTCCGCTCTGGTTCGCGAGCTCGGCGCGACCGTCCATCCCGAACCCGCGGCGATCCCGCCGCACACCAGCGGCCTCAATGCCGCCCTGGCCGCCGGCGCGGCCGCGGTGCGGCAGGCGCACGGCCCCGTCGATCTGCTTGCCCTGCAAGCGGATCTGCCCGCGCTGCGCCCCGCCGAACTCTGCGACATGCTGGCGAGTACCGGGCATCGACGCTCGGTGGTCGCCGATCACGAGGGCAGCGGCACCGTCGCGCTGCTCGTGCGCGGCGGATCCGCCGCGCTGAACCCGCTTTTCGGTCCGGATTCCGCCCGCCGCCACATCGCCGGTGGCGCGGTGGAACTGCTGGGCGACTGGCCCGGGCTGCGACAGGACGTCGACACCGCCGCGGACCTCGAGCGCGCCGCCGCGCTCGGAGTCGGGCAAGCCACCGGCGCGCTACTCCGTGAAATCGGCGTGTCCCGGGCCTGTCGAGTAACCGAAGATCTGCGCCGAGCCGGGTCCTCACTGTGCTGACGCGGCGTGATCTGCGCTGCAATGGATGGTGTCAGTTCGGCACCCCGCCCACGACATAAGGAATGATCGTGAGAGTGAGCGATACGGATACCGTCAAGCAATCGCCGCTACTACCGGCGGCACCGCCCGCGGCAACCCCACCGCCCACCGCTGTAGCGCCCCTCCCGGCGGACCGGTACGTCAACCGGGAACTCAGCTGGCTCGATTTCAACGCCCGCGTCCTCGCCCTCGCCGAGGACCAATCCCAGCCGCTGCTCGAACGGGCCAAATTCCTCGCCATTTTCGCGTCGAATCTGGACGAGTTCTACATGGTCCGGGTGGCCGGTCTGAAGCGCCGCGCGGAAACCGGACTGTCGGTGCGGTCGGCGGACGGCCTGTCCCCCACCGAGCAGCTCGAGATGATCGCCGTGCGCACCCAGGAGATCGCCGAGCGCCACGCCCGCGTCTTCCTGGACCAGGTGCTGCCCGCCATGACCGCCGAGGGCATCGCCATCATCCGGTGGGCCGACCTCGAGGACACCGAAAAGCAGCGCCTGTCCGGATATTTCCAGGATCAGGTCTTCCCGGTGCTGACCCCGCTGGCGGTCGACCCGGCCCACCCGTTCCCCTACATCAGCGGCCTGAGCTTGAATCTCGCCGTGACGGTGAAGGATTCGGTCACCGGCGGCGAGCACTTCGCCCGGGTCAAGGTGCCCGACAACGTCGATCGCTTCGTCCGGGTCCGCCGCGCCACGGGCGGCGGCGCCGCCTCCGGCCGTGATTCCGCTGTGGCACAAGGCCCCTCCACGGCCGCCTTCCTTCCCATGGAGGAGCTGATCGCCGCGCATCTCGATCAGCTGTTCCCGGGAATGGAAGTGGTGGAACAGCATTCGTTCCGCATCACCCGCAATGCCGACCTGGAGGTCGAGGAGGACCGCGACGAGGACCTGCTGCAGGCCCTGGAGCGCGAACTCGCCCGCCGCCGCTTCGGATCCCCGGTGCGGCTGGAAGTCTCCGACGACATGACCGAGCACATGCTCGATCTGCTGCTGCGCGAACTCGACGTCGATCCGGCCGACGTCATCCAGGTGCCCGGCCTGCTCGACCTGTCCTGCCTGTGGCAGGTCTACGGCGTCGACCGCCCCAACCTCAAGGACGCTCCCTACGTCCCGGCCACCCCACCGGCCTTCGGCGAACGCGAAACGCCCCGAAACGTTTTCGCCGCCCTGCGCGAGAGCGACGTGCTCGTGCACCACCCCTACGACTCCTTCTCCACCAGCGTGCAGCGGTTCATCGAACAGGCCGCCGCCGACCCGCAGGTGCTGGCCATCAAGCAGACCCTGTACCGCACCTCCGGCGACTCCCCCATCGTCAACGCGCTCATCGACGCCGCCGAGGCAGGCAAGCAGGTGGTCGCGCTGGTCGAGATCAAGGCCCGCTTCGACGAACAGGCCAATATCAAGTGGGCGCGGGCGCTGGAGCAGGCCGGCGTGCACGTGGTCTACGGCCTGGTCGGGCTCAAGACCCACTGCAAGACCTGCCTGGTGGTGCGCCGCGAGGGTGCCACCATCCGTCGCTACTGCCACATCGGCACCGGGAATTACAACCCGAAGACCGCGCGACTATACGAGGACGTCGGATTGCTCACCGCCGCACCGGAGATCGGTGCGGACCTCACCGACCTGTTCAACTCGCTCACCGGGTACTCGCGAAAGGCCAACTACCGCAATCTGCTGGTTGCCCCGACCGGCGTGCGGGCCGGCATCGTGGAACGCATCGAGCGCGAGGTCGAGCTGGCCGCCCAGGGCGAACCGGCGCGAATCCGGCTGAAGGCCAACGCCATCGTCGACGAGCAGATCATCGACGCCCTCTACCGCGCCTCCCAGGCCGGGGTGCCGGTCGACATCGTGGTGCGTGGCATCTGCGGGCTGCGGCCCGGGGTCCCGGGCATGAGCGAGAACATCCGGGTCCGCTCGATTCTCGGCCGCTTCCTGGAACATTCGCGCGTCCTGCACTTCGGGGCGCAGAACGAATACTGGATCGGCAGCGCCGACATGATGCACCGCAACCTGGACCGGCGAGTGGAAGTGCTGGCGCAGGTGAAGGATCCGAAGCTGACCGAGCAGCTGGGCCGGGTCTTCGATTCCGCGCTGCACCCGGCCACCCGCTGCTGGGGCCTGCAGGCCGACGGCAGCTGGGCCGCCCAGCCGGGCCCCGACGTCCCCGGCGATCAGATCCGCGACCACCAGGAGCACCTGATGCGGCTGCGACGTCCGGATCGCCAGTGAGCCCCGCTCAGTTCGATCCTGCCGCCGATTTCCCCGATCGCCCCGTCGCCGCGAATATTCTGGCGGCGGGCGCGGTGCTGTGGCGGGAGTCGGCCGACGGGGCGCTCGAGATCGCCCTCGTGCACCGGCCCAAATACGACGACTGGTCACTGCCCAAGGGGAAATTGGATCCCGGTGAGACACCGGTCATCACGGCCGTGCGTGAGGTGGCCGAGGAAACGGGCCTGAATTCGCGCCTGGGCCGCTATCTGGGCCACGTGACCTACCCGGTGACCGGGCATCGCAAGCTCAAGCGGGTGGACTACTGGTCCGCACGGGTCGTGGACGGGAAGTTCGAATCCAATCTCGAGGTCGACGCGCTGGACTGGCGTCGTCTCGACACCGTGATGGACGCCCTGTCCTACCCGATGGATCGCAGTATCGTCCGTAACTTCCTGCGCCAGCCCGTCGAGACCTCCACCCTGCTGCTGGTGCGGCACGCCAAGGCAGGTCGCAGCGACCGTTTCGCCGGTGACGACGATCTGCGGCCGCTCGAAAAGGCCGGTCGCGCACAGGCTCGCGCCCTGGTGCCCAATCTGCTCGCCTTCGGCGCGGCCGAAATCTACTCCGCCCCACCGGCCCGTTGTGTCCAAACCGTGACCCCGCTGGCGGAAAAACTGGGCGTGGACGTGCAACTCGAACCGCTGTTCTCCGAATCCGATTACGCGGCAGCACCCGAGGCCGCCCGCAAACGTGCCCGCGACCTGGTCTCCGACGACACAGTTCGGGTGATCTCCAGTCAGGGCAAGGTGATTCCGGATCTGCTGGAGTGGTGGGCCGCCACCGACGGCATCAGCCTGCCACCGGCCCGCAATCGCAAGGGCAGCGTCTGGGTGCTGTCCTTCCACGACGGCCGCCTGGTCGCCGCGGACCATCTCGACCGCGTTCTCATCCCCGCCGATCTGCCCCGGCGCTGAGGCCGTTCGGCCCGTCAGCGAGCGGATTCACCTCCGCTCGCCGGCGGCCCGGCCCACCGAGAACCCTTGGAACGCCGGTGTACCGGCACGGGCCCGGCCGAATCCATCCGGCGCACTACCCATTCCAGCCCCGGTCGAGCCCCCAATCCGCCCCACGACATGCGAAACGGCCCGGCGATGCCGGGCCGTTTCACGTCTGTCCTGCTCGAAAACCCCCGTCAGCGACGGGTTGTGGCCTCGCTACCGGCGAGCGGTGCGCTTGGCAGCGGTCTTCTTGGCGGGAGCCTTCTTGGCCGTCTTCTTGGCGGTGGCCTTCGCAGCGGTGGCCTTGGCGGCCTTCTTGGCGACCGTGGTCTTCTTGGCAGCGGTGGCCTTGGCCGGGGTCTTCTTGGCGACCGTCTTCTTCGCCACCGTCTTCTTGGCCGTGGCCTTCTTGGCGGGCGCCTTCGACGCGGCCTTCTTGGCGGTGGTCTTCGCCGGAGCCTTGGTGGCGGCCTTCTTGGCCGCCTTCTTGGCAGTGGTCTTCTTGGCAGTCGCCTTACCCGAAACCGGGGCAGCCACACCGCGCTTCACGGCCGGGCCGCTCGAAGCGATCTTCTGCTTGCCCGCAATGATCGCCTTGAACTGAGCGCCGGGACGGAAGGCCGGCACCGAAGTCGGCTTCACCTTGACGGTTTCGCCGGTGCGCGGGTTACGAGCAACACGGGCCGCCCGCTTCCGCTGTTCGAAGACACCGAATCCGGTGATGGTGACACTCTGACCTTTGTTCACAGCACGCACGATCGTATCGACCATCTGCTCGACTGCAGCAGTAGCGGTGCGCCTGTCAGTACCCAACTTCTCGGTCAGAACATCGATCAGTTCCGCCTTGTTCATTGAATCCTCCGCAGACTAATGGCCCGTCGTCGGACCGACTAGGTACCACGGTAAACCCTTTCCGGGCAAGAGTCTATGTGCCACGCGGAAATACATGACGCATGGCACACGCTCAGCTACCTGGTTTGAGGGGGTTCAGCTAACGCCCATCAATGATTACGTCTGCGAAATACGGGCCGGAATGGTGGTGGGTTTCCAAGTCGGCCTTGCGTTTTCGAACCGGCCGATCTCATCGTTGTGCCGCAGAGTGAGGCCGATGTCGTCCAGCCCTTCCAGCAGGCGCCAGCGGGTGTAGTCGTCAATATCGAACGGCAACACGACCGTTCCGGCCGACACGGTTCGCGCCTCGAGGTCCACCGCCAATTCCAAACCCGGCTGTTCCTCGAGCAACTTCCAGAGCAATTCCACATCGCTCTGCGCCATCCGGGCCGTCAGAAGCCCGTCCTTCCCGGCGTTCCCGCGGAAGATGTCGGCGAAGCGGGACGAGATCACGACCCGGAACCCGTAGTCCTTCAAGGCCCAAACGGCGTGCTCACGTGACGATCCGGTACCGAAATCCGGACCAGCGACCAGCACACTACCCCGGTTGTAGGGCTCGGTGTTCAGAATGAAGTTCGGATCCGTCCGCCATGCGGCGAACAGGCCATCCTCGAAACCCGTTCGGGTAACGCGCTTCAGATACACCGCCGGGATGATCTGGTCGGTGTCGACATTGGACCGGCGCAGCGGAACGCCGATCCCCTTGTGGACCTTGAAAGCTTCCATCGGTGATTCTCCTGAGTCTGTGGGGGCAGCGGCATCTGGGCCGCTACCGGAATGCGATCAGTTCAGATCCGCAGGTGAGGACAGGGTTCCGCGCACCGCGGTGGCCGCGGCGACCAGCGGCGAGACCAGGTGCGTACGACCGCCCTTGCCCTGTCGCCCTTCGAAGTTCCGGTTCGAGGTGGCGGCGCAGCGCTGACCGGGCGAAAGCTGATCCGGGTTCATTCCCAGGCACATCGAGCATCCCGGCTGCCGCCATTCCGCGCCCGCGGCGGTGAAAATCTCGCCCAGACCCTCCTTTTCCGCCTGCAGCCGCACCCGCATCGAGCCCGGCACGATCAGCATGCGTACACCGTCCGCGACCTTGCGGCCGTCCAGAATGTCTGCGACCGCGCGCAAATCCTCGATCCGGCCATTGGTGCACGAACCCACGAAAACCGTGTCCACGGCGACATCCCGCAGCGGAGTACCCGGCGTCAGGTCCATGTACTGCAGCGCCTTCTCGGCCGCCGCGCGCTCGTTCTCGTCGACGATCTGCTCCGGATCCGGCACCGAGTCGCCCAGCGGCGCACCCTGTCCCGGGTTGGTTCCCCAGGTGACGAAGGGGGTCAGCGTGGAGGCGTCGATATGCACCTCTGCGTCGAAAACCGCCCCCTCATCGGTCTTCAGGGCGTCCCAGGCCGCCACGGCGGCGTCCCAGTCGGCGCCCTCGGGGGCGTGCGGACGGCCCTTCAGGAACTCGTAGGTGACCTCGTCGGGCGCGACCATGCCCGCGCGGGCGCCGGCCTCGATCGACATGTTGCACATGGTCATCCGGGCCTCCATGGACATGGAGCGCACCGCCTCGCCGCGGTACTCCAGCACATAGCCCTGACCGCCGCCGGTGCCGATCTGCGCGATGACCGCCAGGATCACGTCCTTGGACGTGACGCCCGCGGGCAGCTGCCCGTCGATATCGATGGCCATGGTCTTGAACGGGCGCAACGACAAAGTCTGCGTCGCCAGCACATGTTCCACTTCCGAGGTGCCGATGCCCATGGCCAGCGCGCCGAACGCGCCGTGGGTCGACGTATGCGAATCACCGCACACCACCGTGGTTCCCGGCTGGGTCAGGCCCAGCTGCGGTCCCACCACGTGGACGATGCCCTGATCGAGATCGCCCATCGGGTGCAGGCGCACACCGAATTCCTCGCAGTTCTTGCGCAGCGTCTCGACCTGCAGGCGCGACACCGGATCCGCGATCGGCTTGTCGATGTCGACGGTCGGGACGTTGTGATCCTCGGTCGCGATGGTGAGATCCGGCCGGCGCACCGGACGGCCCGCGGCGCGCAGGCCGTCGAACGCCTGCGGGCTGGTCACCTCGTGCACCAGATGCAGGTCGATGTAGATGAGGTCGGGCTCGCGATTCGCGCCCTCGCCCGCCCCGCGGACGACGACGTGCTGGTCCCAGACCTTCTCCGCCAGAGTGCGTGGCCGGTCGGCCATAACTGCTCACCTCTCGATTGACATTCCCGCGCTCGGACTGTTGACGCGGGGGCTTGCGTCCGGACTTGGGAGCGGCTGGTTTGCATTTCCCAACATGCGAGACGCTAATATCGTTCTATGAGACAGCATAGCGGTATCGGGGTTCTGGACAAAGCGATGGCCGTCCTGCACGCCGTAGCCGAGCAACCCTGCGGCCTCAACGAGCTCTGCGCCCGCACCGGCCTGCCCCGCGCCACCGCGCACCGCCTGGCCGTGGGCCTGGAAACGCACCGCATGCTGGCCCGCGACAGCCAGGGTCTGTGGCGGCCCGGCCCCGCCCTGTCGGAGCTGGCGACAACCGCCAGCGACCCGCTCCTCGACGCCGCCGCCACCATCCTGCCGCGCCTGCGCGAGATCACCGGCGAGAGCGTGCAGCTCTACCGCCGCGACGGCAATGCCCGCGTCTGCGTGGCCGCCATGGAACCCGCCGCCGGCCTGCGCGACACCGTGCCGATCGGAGCGCGCCTGCCGCTCACCGCCGGCTCGGCCGCGAAAGTGCTCCTGGCCTGGTCCGATCCCGAATTGCAGCGCACGATCCTGCCCGAGGCCGTCTTCGGCGAGCGGGCCCT